>NZ_JBVISL010000011.1:0-198826 GCF_055575555.1 Streptomyces sp. NPDC034085
GCGTCCTTCCCCCGCCCCGGTGGCGAGGGGGGACTTATGCCGGGCCTACGGGGTTCTGTCGGGCTTCTCAGGCGGGATTCAGAATGCTTTCATCATCCGCGGACAGAGTCGCTGGCATGACCGACAGCTTCCGCCGCGATGGCGGCCACCCGCAGCAGAACCAGGAGAACGGCCCGGACCGCCACGGCGCGCCCTTCGGGGACGACTGGCAGCGGGGCCGCGAGCGGCTGGCCCGGGATGCCGGGGCCGGCGGGTATCCGCCGCCGCCCCCGTACCCGCCGGGCAGCGCGGACGGCCGCGCCCCCGGCTGGTACGAGGCGCACCAGCCGCCGGTGGCCTCCGCGGCCGCCCCGGCCGGCCCCGCGCACGCGGCCCGCGCCAGGCGCCCCGTCGGGCTGATCACCGCCGTCGCCCTCGCGGCGGCCCTGGTCGGCGGCGGTACGGCCGTCGGCGTGCAGCAGTTCCTCGGGCAGGGCGGAGCCGCCGGCGGCGGCTTCAGCGGGACCAACGTCTCGCAGTCCGGCTCCGGCACCGTCGCCGGCGTCTCCGAGCAGGTCAGCCCGTCCGTCGTCCGCATCGACACCCGCACCGGTTCCGCGCAGGGCGGCACCGGTACCGGTTCCGGCTTCGTGCTCACCGCCGACGGCGAGATCGCCACCAACAACCACGTCGTCGCCGGCGCCTCCGAGATCGGGGTGACGACGAGCGACGGGAAGAAGTACGAGGCGAAGATCGTCGGGACCGATCCCGACAAGGACCTCGCCCTGATCAAGCTCCAGGGCGCGAGCGGCCTCAAGCCCGCCAGGCTCGGCGACTCCGACCGGCTCAAGGTCGGCGACGAGGTCGTCGCCATCGGCTCCCCCGACCGCCTGACCGGCACCGTCACCAGCGGCATCGTCTCGGCGCTGAACCGCGAGGTGAACGTGCCCAAGTCCGAGGACCGCCGGCAGTCCCCGCAGCGGCAGGGCGGCGGCTGGCCGTTCTCGTACGGCGGGCAGCAGTTCAACGGCACGACCGGCTCGGACACCACCTCCTACAAGGCCATCCAGACGGACGCCTCGCTCAACCCGGGCAACTCCGGGGGCGCCCTCGTCAACATGAACGGCGAGATCGTCGGCATGCCCTCCGCGATCTACTCGCCCGCCGGCGACAGCTCCGGCGCCGGCAGCGTCGGCCTCGGCTTCGCCATCCCGGTCAACACCGTCAAGGCCGACCTCGACTCCCTCCGCCGGGGCGGCGCGGGCCAGGGCGGCGGCGACAGCGGCGCCACCGGCTTCGGCACCTCCTTCTGAGACCCTGGGGGCTGTCCCGCGCACCGACCACCACCCCTGGGGGACCCGTCATGAATCCCGCCGAAGGCGACCCGCAGCGGATCCTCGTCGTCGACGACGAGCCGGCCGTACGTGAGGCCCTGCGCCGCAGCCTCGCCTTCGAGGGGTACGCCGTGGCGACCGCCGTCGACGGCCTCGACGCCCTCGACCAGGCGGCCTCGTACGGCCCGGACCTGATCGTCCTGGACATCCAGATGCCGCGGATGGACGGCCTGACGGCGGCCCGCCGGCTGCGTGCCTCCGGCAGCGTCACCCCGGTGCTGATGCTGACCGCCCGCGACACCGTCGGCGACCGCGTCACCGGCCTCGACGCGGGCGCCGACGACTACCTCGTCAAGCCGTTCGAGCTGGACGAGCTCTTCGCCCGCGTGCGCGCGCTGCTGCGCCGCAGCTCCTACGCCGCCCCCGCGGCCGGGCCGGAACCCGCCGGGGACGCCCTCACCTTCGGCGACCTGCGCATGGACCTCGCCACCCGCGAGGTCACCCGCGGCGGGCGGCCGGTGGAGCTGACCCGTACGGAGTTCACGCTGCTGGAGATGTTCCTCGCCCACCCGCGCCAGGTGCTGACCCGCGAGCAGATCCTCAAGACGGTGTGGGGCTTCGACTTCGAGCCCAGCTCCAACTCCCTGGACGTGTACGTGATGTACCTGCGCCGCAAGACCGAGGCGGGCGGCGAGCCGCGCCTGGTGCACACCGTGCGCGGGGTCGGCTACGTCCTGCGCGCCGGCGACGGCGGGCCCGAGTGAGCCCGGCCGCCCGGTTCCGCGCCCTGCCGCTGCGCTCGCGCCTCGCGCTGCTGGTCACCGTGGCGGTGGCGGTGGCCGTGGCGGCGGTGGCGGGGGTGTCCTGGGTGATGGTCCGGGCCCAGCTGAACGACCAGCTCAACCAGTCCCTGATGGCCACGAACCCCAACGACCAGGTGCTGCGCACCCTGCGCGAGGGATGCGCGACCCGGCCGGCCCAGACCTCGCCCAGCATCGCCGAGGAACTGAACGCGACGGTCCAGATCGTCACCGCCGACGGCGGCCGCTGCCTGGTCGACGGCCGGCGCGACCTGCCGGTCACCCAGGCCGACCTGGAGGTCGCGGCGACCCCGAACGCCCGACGGCTGCACGACGTGACGACCGACGACGGCACCGGCATGCGCGTCTACACCAAGTCCGCCAGCCTCCCCGGCGGACAGCGGTTCGCGATCTCCATCGCCAAGCCCCTCGCCGACATCGACAAGCCCCTCTCCACCCTCGCCTGGGTGCTGCTCCTGGTCTCCGGCATCGGCGTGGTGGGCGCCGGCGCGGCCGGCCTGTGGGTGGCCCGCACGGGGCTGCGGCCCGTCGACGAACTGACCGGGGTCGTCGAGCACGTCGCCCGGACCGAGGACCTGACGGTACGGATCCCCGAGGAGGGCGACGACGAGATCGCCCGGCTGTCACGGTCCTTCAACTCCATGACCGCCGCGCTCGCCTCCTCCCAGGAGCGCCAGGCCCAGCTGATCGCCGACGCCGGGCACGAGCTGCGGACCCCGCTCACCTCGCTCCGCACCAACATCGAGCTGCTCGCGCGCAGCGAGGAGACCGGCCGCGCCATCCCGCCCGAGGACCGGCGGGAGCTGCTCGCCTCCGTCAAGGCGCAGATGACGGAGCTGGCCGCGCTGATCGGCGACCTCCAGGAGCTGTCCCGCCCGGACGCGGCCCCGCACGCCCCGCTGGGGG
Source organism: Streptomyces sp. NPDC034085 (assembly GCF_055575555.1). NCBI lineage: Bacteria > Bacillati > Actinomycetota > Actinomycetes > Kitasatosporales > Streptomycetaceae > Streptomyces > Streptomyces sp. NPDC034085. The sequence continues at coordinate 3,041 of NZ_JBVISL010000011.1, forward strand.
TGGTGGCCCTGCACGAGATCGCCGCCTCGGCCCTGTCCCGGGCCCGGCTGCGCGGACCGGAGCTGCGCTTCGAATCCGCCCTGGAGCCCTGGTACGTGCGGGGCGAGGCGGCGGCGCTGGAGCGGGCGGTGGTCAACGTCCTGGACAACGCGGTGAAGTTCAGCCCCCCGGGCGGCGCGGTCGAGGTGTCCCTGCGGGCGGGGGAGCTGACCGTACGCGACCACGGCCCGGGCATCCCGGCCGATGACCTCCCGCACGTCTTCGAGCGGTTCTGGCGCTCCCCCTCGGCCCGCGCCCTGCCCGGCAGCGGGCTGGGCCTGTCGATCGTGGCCCGTACGGCGGCCCGCGCGGGCGGCAGCGCGGAGCTGCGGGCCGCCGCGGACGGGGCGGGCGGCACGGAGGCGGTCCTGCGCATCCCGGGCGCCCCCGCCCCGCCGCCGTCGCCGGAGCCGTCAGTTGTGCCGGATCAGTGAGGCGACCAGCCCGGAGCGGGTGTTCGGGAAGTCCATCGGGACGATGCCGAGGCCGGTGCGGCCGGCCAGTTCGGCGCCGTCGACGAAGGCGTGGACCTGCGGGTTGAGGCGGTCGGAGTTCCACCGCGGGGGCATGTACGCGGCCGTGCTGACGTAGTTGAGGAAGAGCTTGCCGGGCTGCTGGACGGCCTTGCGGAAGTGGTTCTCGATGCGGGTGCGCTTGGCGAAGGGCTCGGTGTTGTAGTCGTCCTGGATGTCGAAGACGGCTCCGTCGCCGTAGCGCAGGCCGGGCAGTCCGGCGTTGTCGGCGAGGAGGACGACCTTGCCGCGGGCCTGCCCGAGGGTGGGCAGGGTGTCGGCGATCCGGAAGAGCGGGCGCCAGCCGCGGTGGTCGAGGTAGTCGTCGAAGACGGCGCGGAAGGTGGCGTCGCTGTCGGAGGAGTACTCCTGCTTGACGCGCATCAGCACCGTCTCGGAGGGGTGCGCGGCGAGGAAGTTCCAGCAGGCGACGAGGACGTCACCGAACATCAGGTCCTGGTAGAACGCGCCGTGGTGGATGGCGAAGGAGCCGCCGGTCACCCGGCAGCGGACGTCCAGGAAGCGGATCCCGGAGTCCAGCTGTTCGGCGATCGAGGTGTTCTGGCAGGCGACGTACAGCCCGCCCTGGCGGGCGCCGGAGTCGTGGGTGCCGGGGATGGTCATCCGCTGGAGGGCGGTGGAGTCGGCCAGGCCGGCCATCCAGTCCTGTGTGCCGAGGGTCCTCGCGGAGGCGGGTGCCGCCGCCCCGACACCCTGGAGCGCGCCCGCGCCCGCCGCCGTCGCCCCGACCAGAAACGCCCGTCGGTCCACTGCCATGCCCCGCCCCTTCGCCGACCCGGTGATGGGACGGGATTATGGCGTGCGGAAGCGGCGTTTACTACCCGTCGGTAGGGGCGGGCTTCTCCAGCAACTCGACCATCCTGCGCAGCCCTTGGGTGAGCTCGCTGCCGGTCGGGGCCTGCTCGGGGTCGGTCAGGGCCTGCACCATGACCCCGCTCAGCAGTGCGAGGTGCAGCGACCCCAGGGCCCGTACGTCCTCCTCCGCCACCGCCTCCTCGGACACGCCCGCCAGGTGGGCGGCCACCATGCGCCGGGACCGGCGCTGGCCCTCGGCGAGCACCGCGAGGAGTTCGGGCGAGGACTGGGCGTGCACGAAGGCCTCGATGTTGGCGGTCCACAGCCAGCGCATGTCGAGGAAGTCGCGGACCTTGCGGTCCCAGGTGTCGGCGTACCGCTCCGCCGCGGTCGCGCCCTGCCCGGTGAGCCGGCCGGAGCCGGCGGCCCACTCGTCCATCGCGGCGAACAGCGCCTGGTTGAGCAGCGCCTCGCGCGATCCGAAGTGGTAGCCGATCGCGGCCATGCTCACCTGCGCGGCCGAGGCGATGTCGCGCACGGTCGTGCGCGCGTACCCCTTCTCCTCCAGGCAGCGGCGCGCTCCGGCCAGCAGCTCCTCGCGATTTCCCATGCCGTGGATGGTATCGGCCGCGCGGTATTGGGCGGATGCGCAAGACGTTTGTATTGCGCGCTTGCCCAAACGCTGGCAGGGTGGTGCCCGCAACCACCACCTGGGCCGACGAACGGGGAGATCCGCACATGCGCAACACACTGGACATCGACGGACGGGCGCTGTCGTACCTGGACTTCGGCGGCACCGGCCGCCCGCTGCTCGCCCTGCACGGCGGGATGTCCGAAGCCGCCGCCTTCACGGGCCTGGCCGCCTCCCTCGGCGACGCGTGGCGGGTCATCGCCCCCGACCAGCGCGGCCACGGCGACTCCGACCGGGCCCCGCACCACCGCCGCGAGGGGTACGTCGCCGACGCCGTCGCCCTCCTCGACCACCTCGGCCTCACCGAGCCCGTCACCGTCCTCGGCTACTCCCTCGGCGGGCTCAACGCCTACCACCTGGCCGCCGCGCACCCCGGCCGGGTGGGCGCCCTGATCGGCGTCGACGCCACGGTCGACATCGACATCGCGGCCGGCCCGCAGTGGTTCGACTTCCTCGGGGCCCTCCCCTACAGCGCCCCCACCCGCGAGGAGCTGCTCGCCGCCGTCGACCCGGCCGCCCTGCCGTTCGTCGCCGACGGGGTGCGCCCGCTCTCCGACGGGAGCGGCTGGCGGCTCGCCTTCCACGGGCAGGACATGCTCGACTCCATCCGCGCCTGCCGGGGCGACCACTGGGACACCTGGCTCGCGAGCACCTGCCCGGCCCTGCTGATCCACGCCACCCGCAGCCAGGCGCTCACGCGGGCCACCGCCGACGCCATGGTCACCCGGCGCCCGGGGACCTCGTACACCGCCCTGGACGGGGACCACTTCGTGCCCTTCACGGACCCGGAGGGCTTCCACGCGGCCGTCGGGACGTTCCTGGCCGCGCTCTGAGGCCCGACCCTCCGCCACGGGGGTGCGGGGGATGCGGGGGAATGCCCGAGGGGGCGGCGGGCCGGCCGGCCCACCGCCCCCTCGGGGACGTGCTCGTGCTCGCGCGCAGGGCGCGCAGGTGCTACTTGACGACCGTGATCCGGTCCCCCGCCGGCGGGGCGATCGGGGCCGCCGCCGTCGACTTCGCCAGGTAGGCGTTGAAGGCGTCCAGGTCGGACGCGCCCACCAGCTTGTTCTTGTGCTCCTTCAGGACGGTGAAGCCGTCGCCGCCGCCCGCGAGGAACTCGTTCATCACGACCCGGTAGGTCTTGGCCGGGTCGATCGCCGCGCCGTTCAGCTTCACCGAGTCCACGACGACGCGGTCCGCGCCCGTCTTCGTCATGTCCAGGGTGTAGGTGAAGCCCTTCGACACCTGGAGGATCTTCGGGCTCGCGCCGTTGACCGGACCGCTGACCTGCTGCTGGAGCGCGGTGATCAGCTGAGCGCCGGTCAGGTCCACGATGTTCATCAGGTTGTTGAACGGCTGGACCGTGTACGACTCGCCGTACGTCACCACACCGTCGCCCTCGTCACCCGCGGCCTTGTAGGCCAGGTCGGCACGGATGCCGCCCGGGTTCATGATCGCCAGCTGCGCGCCGCCCTTGTCCGCCGCGGCGGTGGCCTCCAGCTGCGCGTCGGCGATGAGGTCGCCGAGCGGCTTCTCGGGCGCCTCCGAGCCGCGGCCCGCGATGTCGGCCGAGATGTAGCCCATCGGACGGTTCGCCACCGGGGCGGCGAGCTCCTTCCAGCGGGTGATCAGCTCGGACATGTCCGGGGCCTTCGGCTGGTCGCGGCCGACCAGCTTGTTCACCGGCTTCGGCGCACTGGCCGGCGTACGGACGATGTCCTTCGTGGCCCGGTCGTACGTCAGCGTGGTGTCCGTGAACAGCCGGCCGTAGGAGGCGGCCGAGGTGACCGCGCGCGGGTTGCCCGCCGGGTCGGGGATGTTGCACGAGTACGCCTGGTGCGTGTGGCCCGTCACCAGCGCGTCGACCTTCGGGTCGACGTTCTTGGCGATGTCGACGATCGCACCCGAGATGCCGGCGCCGGCGCCCGGGACGTCACAGTCGTAGTTGTACGCGCCGCTCGCGGGCAGACCGCCCTCGTGGATCAGCGCCACGATCGACTTCACGCCCTGCTTGTTCAGCTCGGCGGCGTACTTGTTGATCGTCTCGACCTCGTCGCCGAACTTCAGGCCCTTGACGCCCTCGGCGGTCACGACGTCCGGAGTGCCCTCCAGGGTGACGCCGATGAAGCCGATCTTCACGTCCCCCTTCTTCCAGATGAAGGTGGGCGACATCAGCGGACGCTTGGTCTTCTCGTCCGTCACGTTCGCGGCCAGGTACTGGAACTGCGCTCCGGTGAAGGTCTTGCCGTACTCGAAGCAGCCTTCCACCGGGTGACAACCGCCGTACGCCATCCGGCGCAGCTCGGTCCTGCCCTCGTCGAACTCGTGGTTGCCGACGCTCGACACGTCGAGGTCCAGCTTGTTGAGCGCCTCGACGGTCGGCTCGTCGTGGAAGAGACCGGACAGCATCGGACTGCCGCCGATCATGTCGCCGGCCGCGGCCGTGACGGAGTACGGGTGGCCCTTGCGGGCCTCGCGCAGGCTGGTGGCGAGGTACTCGACCCCACCTGCGGGTATGGCCTTGGTGGTGCCGTCTGCCTGCCGTTCGCTCACGGTGCCGGAGGAGCCCTGCGGGGGCTCCAGCGTGCCGTGGAAGTCGTTGAACGACAGCATCTGTACGTCGACGGTGCGGCTCTTGGGAGCAGCACTGCCACCACTCGCGGCGCCGGCCGGCAGCGCGGCGGCGACCATCGCGCCGGCACCCGCCGTGAGGGCGAGAGCGCCGAAGGTCAACCGGCGGGCCGTGCGGTGCCGTTGTGGCTTCGCTGACATTTAGTCCCCTTTGTGGACAGCGAGACAAGTTGGGAGGTGCCTCGCAGCCTAAGGTCAACGCGCGTAGCACGACAGGGGGTAGCGGGTTGCGAGCTGGTTACGCACGGCCCCCGGGCGACGGCGCCGTAGGCTCGGAACATGACTGACGCAGCAGCGGCCCTGGAGCCGGGACGGCAGATTGAGACCCTTGAGGAACTGACGGAGGAGCAGGCCGGCGCCGTACTGGCGCTCATCGCGGAGGCGGCGCGCACCGACGGCACCACCGCCGTCTCCGAGCAGGGCCGTCTCCAGCTGCGCGGCGGACCGCGCGAGGGGATCCGGCACTTCCTCGTCACCGACGGCGGCCGGCTGTGCGGCTACGGCCAACTGGAGGACACCGACCCGGTGGAGGCCCCCGCCGCCGAGCTCGTCATCCACCCCGCCCTGCGCGGCCGCGGCCACGGGCGGGCGCTGGGCACCGCCCTGCTGCACGCCTCCGGCAAGCGGATCCGGGTCTGGGCGCACGGCGGCAAGTCCGCCGCGCGGCACCTCGCGCAGGTGCTCGGCCTGACGCTCTTCCGCGAACTGCGCCAGCTGCGCCGCCCCCTCGGCCCCGACGCGCCGCCGCTGCCCGACGCGGCACTCCCGGCCGGCGTGACGGTCCGCACCTTCGTGCCCGGGCAGGACGACGCCGCCTGGCTGGCCGCCAACGCCGCCGCCTTCGCCCACCACCCGGAGCAGGGCGCGCTGACGCAGCGGGACCTGGACGACCGGATCGCGCAGCCGTGGTTCGACGCGAAGGGCTTCTTCCTGGCGGAGCGGGAGGGCGAACTGGTCGGCTTCCACTGGACGAAGGTCCACGCCGAGGAGCAGCTGGGCGAGGTGTACGTGGTCGGCGTCCGCCCGGGCGCGCAGGGCGGCGGCCTGGGCAAGGCTCTGACGGCGATCGGCCTGCGGCACCTGGCGGAGGCGGGCCTGCCGACGGCGATGCTGTACGTCGACGCGGACAACCCGGCGGCCCTGGCGGTGTACGAGGGCCTGGGGTTCACGACGCACGAGATCGACCTGATGTACCGCACGGAGAGCTGACGCGGGGGAGGGTGCGGGCTCGGCTGCGGGCCCGCCGGCTCGTGGGGCGGGACTGACGGGAAGCCCCGAACCGGCTCTGAGGCCGCCCGGGGGGACACCGCCCGCCGGCCCGCCCCGCGCGGCTACCGGCAGCCGCAGCTGCGGCGGATGACCAGGGCCGAGGGGAACTGCTTCAGGCGTTCGCGGCGGGAGCCCGCCACGCGCAGGGCGTCGTCCAGGACGAGGTCCACCGCCGCGCGGGCCATCGCCGGGCGGTCCGAGGCGATCGTCGTCAGCGGCGGGTCCGTGAGGGCCGCCTCCTTGACGTCGTCGAAGCCCGCGACGGCGAGTTCGCCGGGGACGTCGATCCGCAGCTCTCGGGCGGCGCGCAGCACGCCGATGGCCTGGTCGTCCGTCGCGCAGAAGATCGCCGTGGGCCGGTCGGGCCGGGCCAGGACCTCCAGGGCGACCGTGTACGCGTCGTAGCGGTTGTACGGGGCCTCGATGAGCCGGCCCTCCACCGGCCGCCCGGCCTCCAGCATGGCCCGGCGCCAGCCCTCGACGTGGTCGGCGACCGGGTCGCCGACCGAGGGGGTGTTCTCGATGCCGCCGATGCAGGCGACGTACGCGTGCCCGTGTTCCAGCAGGTGGCGGGTGGCGAGCTGGGCGCCGCCGATGTCGTCGGTGACCACGGCGACGTCGTCGAGCGCCTCGGGCCGCTCGTGCAGCAGCACCACCCGCGCGTCCCAGGCGTCGATCTCCGAGGCGGCGCGCTCGCTCATGCCCTGGCTGACCAGGATCAGTCCCGACACCCGCATGCCGAGGAAGGCCCGCAGGTAGTGCACCTCGCGCTCGTCCCGGTAGTCGGAGTTCCCGACGAGGACCATCTTTCCGCGCTCGGCGGCCGCCTGCTCGACCGCGTGCGCCATCTCCGCGAAGAAGGGCTGGCGGGCGTCGGGGACGATCATGCCTATGAGGTCGGTGCGCCGCGAGGCCATCGCCTGGGCGACCCGGTCCGGGCGGTAGCCCAGGTCCTTGATCGCGGCGAGTACACGCTCGCGCGTGGCCGGGGCGACCGGCCGGGGTCCGTTGTTGATGACGTAGCTCACGACGGCGGTAGAAGTACCCGCAAGTCGCGCCACGTCATCCCGCGTCACCTTGGCCACGCGCGAAGTCTACGCGGGGTGACCTACCTCTGGGCAGGGTGTTTGGCCGACGGACTGCTCACAGGAGCTTCCTCCGAACGGGCTACGGATCCGGTCGTACGGTCCGCGGCCGGTGCCGCCGGCTTTCCCGCACCCTGCTTGGCGGCGGCCTCGGCGGCCGCCCGCTCCACCTTCTCCGGGGTGACGAAGCGGTAGCCGACGTTGCGGACCGTCCCGATCAGGGACTCGTGCTCGGGACCGAGCTTGGCGCGCAGCCGCCGTACGTGGACGTCCACCGTCCGGGTGCCGCCGAAGTAGTCGTAGCCCCAGACCTCCTGGAGGAGCTGGGCGCGGGTGAAGACCCGGCCGGGGTGCTGGGCCAGGTACTTGAGGAGCTCGAACTCCTTGAAGGTCAGGTCCAGGACCCGCCCCTTCAGCTTCGCGCTGTACGTCGCCTCGTCGACCGACAGGTCGCCGTTGCGGATCTCCATCGGGGAGTCGTCCGAGCCGAGCTGCTGGCGGCCGGTGGCCAGCCGCAGCCGGGCCTCGACCTCGGCGGGGCCGGCGGTGTCCAGGAGCACGTCGTCGATGCCCCAGTCGGCGGTGACCGCCGCGAGGCCGCCCTCCGTGACGACGAGGATCAACGGGCAGCCGGGTCCGGTGGACCGCAGCAGCTGGCACAGCGACCGCACCTGGGGCAGGTCGCGGCGGCCGTCCACGAGGATCACGTCCGCGCCCGGGGTGTCCACCAGGGCCGGGCCCTCGGCGGGTGCCACCCGGACGTTGTGCAGCAGCAGGCCGAGGGCGGGCAGCACCTCGGTCGACGGCTGGAGGGCATTGGTCAGCAGGAGTAGAGAGCTCATGCCCGGCCACCTGCCCCGGTCCGGCGGCCGTGCTCCTGTTTGCTTGGCTGGTCCATCACGTCGGTTCCTCCTCGGCCCGTCCCGGGGGTACCTCCCAGCGGTAGCTGGGGGAGTGCGTGGTACTGCTTCGTACGACTTGCCCGGCATCCGCCGCGGCCCCCGCGCCCTGGGGTCCGGATGGATACCACTGTTCTCGGTCCGTTCAACGTGCTGAAAGCACAAAAGGACCCGGGGGCTACGTTGCCCGGATCCTCTACGCCGCCAGAATAGCCCACCGGCCCTTGGGGGGCCGAGGGCTGCCGTGCACCGCATTCTGTGGTTCGCGCCACGCCTTCCTCCTGCGTATGCCCTGGTTTCACCGGATCGAGCGGCCTGCCGACGGGTCCTGCGGTGCCTCCGGGCGCACGGACGGCGCGCGGGGGCACGCGGGGGTGGCGGGCCGGAGGGGTCATCATGGAGGCCGACGGTAGAGAGCCGACGGAGCCGACCGATAGGAGCAGCAGTGGCAACCGGAACCATCCGCTACTGGGCGGCGGCGAAGGCCGCCGCCGAGACGGCGGAGGAGCCGTACTCGGCGCACACCCTGGCCGAGGCGCTCGACGCGGTGCGGGACCGCCATCCGGGGGAACTGACCCGGGTCCTGCAGCGCTGCTCCTTCCTCGTGAACGACGAGCCCGTGGGCAAGCGCCCGCACGATGCCGTCCTGCTGACCGAGGGGGGCACCGTCGAGGTGCTCCCGCCGTTCGCGGGCGGGTGAGCGGAAACCGATGAGCACTCCCGACGAACAACAGCAGCAGCAGCGGCAGCAGCAGGCCGCCGCGCAGGACCCGTACGCGACGCAGACCTGGCAGGCCGACACCTGGGAGACCGGCTACCAGCCGGTGCAGCCGCCGCTCGGCTCGGTGCCCGGGCAGCCGGCCGCACCCGCCCCCGCCCCGCAGGGGCAGTGGGGGCAGACCGGGGGCGGCGGTGCGCCGTGGCCGGACGCCTCCGGGCCCGGCGGGGCCGCCGCCGAGACGGCGTACCTGCCGCCGGTGCCGCCCCAGCAGCAGCCCGCGGCGCCCGAGGGGTGGTTCCGCGACGAGCAGCCGCAGGCCCCGGCGCAGGGCGCCTGGTCCGCCGACGCCGCGCAGACGGCGTACCTGCCGCCGGTCCCGTCCCAGCAGCAGCAGCCGCAGCATCAGCCGCAGCAGCCCGCCGTGCCCGACGGCTGGTTCCGTGACGAGCCCGCGCAGCCGCGGCAGCCGCAGGCCCCGGCCGCGCCCTGGTCGGACGGCCCGGCCGCCGCGGCCGCCGAGACGGCGTACCTGCCGCCGGTGCGGGAGGACGCGGGCGCCGCCGAGCAGACCGCGTACCTGCCGCCGGTGCGGTCCGAGGCCCCCGCGCAGGGTGTTTGGCCCGCCGACGCTGCCGCGCAGACGGCGTACCTGCCGCCGGTGCGGGAGGACGCGGGCGCCGCCGAGCAGACCGCGTACCTGCCGCCGGTGCGGCACGAGGCTCCCGCGCAGGGCGCCTGGTCCGCCGACGCCGACGCCGCCGCGCAGACGGCGTACCTGCCCCCGGTGGCGGCGGAGCCGGAGCCCGCGCGGCAGCCGCAGCCGCTCCCGCAGCAGGCCGGGCCGGCCGCCGAGTACTCGCCGCCGACCCTCGGCGGCAACACCCTGCGCGCCGTCGACCCCGCCCAGGCCCGCGCCGAGGGCCGGTCGCCGATCATCGACCCCGGTCCGCAGTCGGCCATACTCACCGCCGTGCTCGGGCTGCTCATGGCCGGTGCGGCGGCGCTCGGCCAGTACGCCCTGCTGGTCCCGCTCATCGCCCTCCAGGGGCTCACCGCGGCCGGCTGGTTCCGCCTCAACGGCATGTGGCCGGCCCGCCAGGGCATCGTCCTCGCCTTCGCCGGCGCCCTCGTCGCCGACGCGGCGGTGCTCGCGGTGGACCGTACGTACGGCCCCGGCGCGATCATCGGCACCCTCGGGGCCTGGGTGCTGCTCACGCTCGTCCTCCAGCTGCGCAGCCACGCGGACCCGGACGAGCGGATGTACGGGCTGATGGCGTCGGTGGCGTCCGCCGCGCTGGCCATCGTGTGCGCCGGCTTCCTCGCGGCGGACTGGCAGCCGGTGGCCACCGGCGCCGCCGCCGTCGCGGTCGCCGTGTTCGCGCGGGCCCTGCCGCTGCCCACCCCGGCCTCCGTCGGCGTCTCGCTGGCGGCCGCGGCCGGTGCGGGCGTCGCGGTCGGCGGGCTGACCGGGCTCGGTGCGGGCGGGGCGCTGGTCGGCCTCGCCGCCGGCGTGTGCGCGCTGATCGGGCTGCGCGTGGCGGCGTACGACTACCCGTCGAAGTTCGTCCACATGACGGCCGGTGTCGCGCTGCCGCTGGCCGCCGCGGCGCCCGCCGTCTACCTGATGGGCCGGGTGGTGGGCTAGCCGGCGGCTGCCCGGGCAGGAGCGCCGCTGACCTCGTCCTCACGGCCGGTCATGGTCCACTAGAACGACGTACCGACTAGTAGGGGGAGGGGCACGTGCGTTTCATACGTGTCGTGGTGATCATCGGCGTGGTGCTGGGGGCGCTGTTCGTGGGCGTCGACCGCTGGGCGGTCGGCTACGCCGAGAACCGGCTGGCCGACCGCGTGCAGTCCCGCCAGGGCCTCGCGGGCAGCGCGGAGGTGGAGATCCACGGCTTCCCCTTCCTGACCCAGGCGCTCAGCCACGACCTGGAGCAGGTCGACCTGAAGCTGACCGGCATCGACGCCACCGCCGACGGCCGCAAGACGCGGCTCTCGCAGCTCGACGCCTCGTTCCACGAGGTGAAGCTGAACGGCGACTACAGCGGCGGCACCGCCAGGCGCGCGGAGGGCACCGCGCTGATCTCGTACGAGGACCTCACCAAGGCCTCGCAGAACGGCGTGGTCCTGACGTACGGCGGGGCGCCGAACAAGGTGAAGGTCACCGCGACGGTGGAGTTCCTCGGCAGGTCGGTCACCCGCAGCGTGATCTCGACGGTCGCCCTCGTGGACTCGGGCAGCGGCAAGGTCGTCCGGGTGCGCGCGGACTCCGTGCCGGGCGAGGGCATCCCGGGGATCGAGAGCGCGGTGCGCAAGCGGACCGACTTCGACCGCCGGATCGACGACGGGCTGCCGGCCGGGCTCAAGCTGTCCGCGCTGACCTCGGACGAGTCGGGTGTCCACCTCACGCTGAGCGGGACGGACGTGTCGCTGGCCGGATCGTGAGACGGCGCGGTCCGATCCGCAGGAGGACGGGCCGCACGAAGAGCCCCGGAGGGCCGCGAGGCGGGCCTCCGGGGCTTTCTCATCCCGACAAATGGACGATCCTGTCTCGGTATATGACACACCGGTGACAGGGCGGCCGGTTCGTCCCTACGATCCATGGCTATGAAGCATCAGCAGGCGGACCTCACGAAGCGGCGGGCAGTAGACCTGTGTCGCGTCGCCGCCATGCTCTGTCGCTCCATGTGAGGTGTGAGCCTTCCGCTCCACCGGCCGGACCGACGGCCCTTCATTCCGCGTGACCGCACCGCACGGCACTGGCCTCCCGTCCTCCTGACGCCTCCCCGCGCAGGGCCCGGTGGCCCCACCGCACCCGGCACGCACCAGCACGGCCCGCTTCGCAGAAGCCCAGCACAGCCCCGCCGCAACTGCCCCGGAGGAGAACACCATGAGCCGCAGCGACGTCCTCGTAGACGCCGACTGGGTCGAGGCCCACCTGAACGACGCCAACGTCGTGATCGTCGAGGTGGACGAGGACACGTCCGCGTACGACAAGAACCACATCACCAACGCCGTCCGGATCGACTGGAAGCAGGACCTCCAGGACCCGGTCCGCCGTGACTTCGTCGACCAGGAGGGCTTCGAGAAGCTCCTCTCCGCCAAGGGCATCTCCAACGACGACACCGTCGTCCTCTACGGCGGCAACAACAACTGGTTCGCCTCCTACGCCTACTGGTACTTCAAGCTCTACGGCCACCAGGACGTCCGCCTCCTCGACGGCGGCCGCAAGAAGTGGGAGCTCGACTCCCGCGACCTGGTCGACGGCAAGGACGTCCCGAACCGCCCGGCCACCCAGTACAAGGCCAAGCCGCAGGACACCTCGATCCGCGCCTTCCGCGACGACGTCGTCGCCGCGATCGGCGCCCAGAACCTGGTCGACGTCCGCTCGCCCGACGAGTTCTCCGGCAAGCTGCTCGCCCCGGCGCACCTCCCGCAGGAGCAGTCGCAGCGCCCCGGCCACGTGCCGAGCGCCCGCAACATCCCGTGGTCGAAGAACGCCAACGACGACGGCACCTTCAAGTCCGACGAGGAGCTGACCGCCCTCTACCAGGCCGAGCAGGTCGACCTGGCGAAGGACACCATCGCCTACTGCCGCATCGGCGAGCGCTCCGCGCTCACGTGGTTCGTGCTGCACGAGCTCCTGGGCCAGGAGAACGTCAAGAACTACGACGGCTCCTGGACCGAGTACGGCTCGCTCGTCGGCGTGCCGATCGAGCTCGGCCCCAACAAGTAACCCCGGCCGGGCACGCGACGCCCGCCCCGTAGGCAGCAGAACCTCTCTAGGACAGGACAGAGAACATGTGTGGAGCACAGATCGGCGGGCCCGACCTCGCGACGCTCAAGCCCGGTGAGACCGCGATCCAGGGCCAGGTGACCAAGGACGGCGAGCCCGTCAGCGGCTACGTCCGCCTGCTGGACTCGACCGGCGAGTTCACCGCCGAGGTCCCGACCTCCGCGACCGGCCAGTTCCGCTTCTACGCGGCCACCGGCTCCTGGACGCTGCGGGCGCTCGTCCCGGGTGCCCAGGCCGACCGCGCCGTCGTGGTCGCCGAGGCCGGCGGCGTGACGGACGTCGCCATCGCGGTCTGATCGCCTGACCGACAGCGAACCGGCCGGAGGGCCGCACCCCAGGGGGTTGGACGCCACTGGAACGGGGTGCGGCCCTTCGCGCCGTCCGCCCGCGGCCCTACGCTGGTGCTATGTACGCGCGGCGCCGGCGGGCCTATTTCCTGCTGATGGGCGGATGCCTGTTCCTCTTCGTCTCCGCCTGGTCCTTCGTGCGCCTGTTCTCGGTCGAGGCCGCGGTCGCGCTGTGCGTGGTCGCCATGGTCATCCCGCCCGTCGCCGCGATGGTCGCCAACCGCCGGGGCCCGGACGACCGCTGGTGGGACGACCCCTCCGGCGATCCGAAGTCGGACGAATGGTGGGACGAACTGGACGGGAAGCGGCGCCGCCCGGAGGACTGAATCCCGCCTATATAAAAGCGTAATAAAGATGCGTACAACGGCTCCCCGGCCCAGGGTGTCTTGGATGTGCGCGGGCGAACGTTCCCGCGGCTCCAGCCCTGTGGGGGGACCCCGTTTTGGAAAACGAGAACCAGGAATCGGGTACTCCCGAGATTCCACCCGTTGATCCGGCGATTCCGGACGTCTCCGCTCCGGCCCGTGGCCCGCGCCGCCGCGGGGGCACGACGCTCCTGATCGCCGCCGCCCTGGCCCTCGGCGCGCTCGCCGGCACGGTCACCGGTTATGCGATCCAGTACCACCGCGAACCGACCGCCCTGCCTCCGCTGGCGCAGCAGAAGCCGGACACGCCGAAGGCGCTGGCGCCGGACGACGCGACGACGGTCAAGTCGGTCAACGCCAACCGCTGGTACAAGACCGACGACGACCTTGCCCAGCTCCTGATCGAGGCGCCCGCCGGCGCCAAGGTCGAGGCCGACGGTTACGACACCCTCGACTCCTTCGCGACGACCTTCGAGAAGCCGGACGTCGTCCTGCGCGGCTTCCTGGAGGACGGGTTCCGGCGCCTCGCCACGCGCGTCTGGACCCAGGGCGACGTCCTGGTGATGGTCCGGCTCGTGCAGTTCCGCGACTTCTCCGGCGCGGACGCGTACCAGGGGGAGCAGGCGTCGTACATGCCCGAGAAGAGATACGCGGGCAACGACGGCGTGGCCGTCCCCGGCGTCCCCGCGGACCTCGGGCACGTCTGGGTCGCCTCGGAAGCCCACGAGGAGCCCGGCTACCTTCCGGTCCGGGAGAGCCGTGCCCTCATCCGCCGGGGCGACGTCGTCCTGGACCTCTATTACGTCGACAAGCGCGGCCGCCGGATCGCCGAGAGCGATGTCCTCGACCTGGCCAAGCGACAGCTGGAGCGACTGTGACCGAGCCGCAGACCGCGCCGCATACCGCGCCCGGCACCGAGCCGCAGGACGGGACCACTCCGGTCCCGCAGACCCGGGCCCCGGCCGGGCCGGCGGGTACGGCGGGCCGCCGCAGGACGGCCGCCCGGGCCGCGGGGGCCGTTGCCGTCGCCCTCCTCGTGGGCGGCGGGATCTGGGCTTCCTCCGCCATCGCGGGCGCCGACCGGACCGCGCCGACCGCCTACTGGGTCCCGGCGGGAGGCAAGCTCCCGGAGGCGGAGAACCCCGCACCCGTGCCCGCGAACGACCTCTCCGCCAAGCTGCTCCCGGCCCCCTCCGAATTCGCGGCGGGGCCCGACCTCGCGGCAGACGGGAACGACTTCTCCGTCTCCGGCGAGAAGGCGGTCGAGGGCTTCAAGGAGGCCCGCAAGGGCCTGTCCACTTCGGAGCGCAAGAAGCGCGACGACATGCTGGCCGAGCTCAAGCTCAAGGGTCTGGCGGGCCGCAGTTACGCCGCCGCCGGCGGCAGCATGGTCGTGGAGATCCGCCTCATGCAGGCCGACCCGCGGGCCGTGGGGGCCTTCTCGGAGGTGTCCAAGAAGCTCCTCGAACTCAACGGCGACGACCGTGACGCACCCAAGGTGGACGGCTACCCGGACGCCAAGTGCTCCCTGCTGGCCGTGGGCGAGGAGAAGCAGGAGAAGGTCGACTCCGTCTACTGCGTGGCCGTTCAGAACGACGTCCTGGTCAGCCTCCGCGCGTACGGGCCCAAGGACGGGTTCTCGAAGATCGAAGCCACCGGATTCCTCAAGAACCAGCTGTCCCGTCTGAAGTCCCCCGGGGAGTCCGCGTGACCGAGCCGAACACCACCGCCGCCCCGGCTCCGGCCCCGGCTGCGCCCGAAGCCGTGGACACCCCGGCTGCGCCCGCAGCCGTAGAGGTCCCCGCCGCCCCCGCCGTCCCCCGGGACCGCCGCGCGCTCCGCGCCCTCCTGCGCTGGACCGCCGCCGCCCTCGTCTTCGGGGCCGCCGGCGCGGGGACCGCGTACGGGATCACCCAGCCGGACCGCACCGACATCCCCGGCCTGTCCACCCGCGGCGACGGCCGCTGGTCGTACCCGGCCCTGGTCAAGCCCACCCTCCCGCCCGGCGCGGCGCTGCCCTTCGCCACGGACAACGAGGACGGCATCCACTACGCCGGCCTGACCCAGCTCCTCCTCCCCGCTCCGCTCGGCTCGGCACCGGACACCGGGCTGAAGCTGGAGAAGGACTCGGTGGTGAGCGTGGACACCTTCCTCGAGGAGTACGAGGGCTCCGCGCGCGAGAAGATGAAGCAGGGGTTCACCCACAACGGCCTGCGCCAGATCGCGGCCCGCGGCTGGACCACCCCCGACGGCACTCGCACCCGGGTCTACCTGCTGCGTTTCCACGCGTCCGGGTTCGCGGACACCTTCACCGGCTGCGGGCCCGACATGAACCTGAACGGCGTCAACCGGATCGAGGCGGACACCGCCTGGTCCAAGGCCCGCCTCGACCAGCCGGCCCCGGATCCCGGCGGCGTCACCGTCCTCGAGGAATCCGTTCCCTTCGGCGACGAGCAGATCAGGGTCGGGTGCGTCCAGTCGGGCGACGTCCGGGCCGTGATCCTCCAGACCCGCAAGGGCAAGGCCGAGGCCATCCCGCTCCATCAGGCGGTGATCCTGCAGCAGCAGCTGCTGAGCTGAATCCCGGGGGCCGGTACGGCCCACCTCGCAGCGTGCGCCGGTCCCCGGGCCAGTAGGCTTGGGGACCGGCCCCGTACACCGCACCGAAACCTCCGAGGAGCACCCCGTGCTTGAGGCAGTCTTCACCTCCCTGCTGGTCCTGGTCTGCGTCGGCGTCCTCGCCTTCACCGGCCTGGCCGTCAAGAAGCTGTACCAGGGTCAGCGCTGAGCATCCGCCCAGCCGACCGCACCGGAACCCCTCCCACAGATCGCCTGAGCAGCCAACCATGATCCAGATCCCGTCCGACCTGAACCCGGGCCTCGTCCCCCTCGCCTTCCTCCTCGGCACCTGGGAAGGCGCCGGCGTCTTCGACTTCCCCGGCGAGGAGAAGTGCAACTTCGGCCAGGAAGTCGTCTTCAGCCACGACGGCCGGGACTTCCTGGAGTACACCTCCCGTACCTGGGTGCTCGACGCCGAGGGCGCCAAGGTGCGCCCGCTGGAGTCCGAGTCGGGCTACTGGCGCATCGACAAGGACCGCAAGGTCGAGATCGTCATGGTGCGCGACCAGGGCGTCGTCGAGGTCTGGTACGGCGAGCTCGCCGACCAGAAGCCGCAGATCGACCTGGTCACCGACGCGGTGGCCCGTACGGCCGCGTCCGGCCCGTACAGCGGCGGCAAGCGGCTCTACGGCTACGTGAAGAGCGACCTCATGTGGGTCGGCGAGAAGGCCACCCCGGACGTCGAACTGCGCCCGTACATGTCGGCCCAGCTCAAGAAGGTCGTCACCCCGGAGGAGATCGCCGACATGGCGCGCAACCTCCCGGAGCTGCCGGAAGACGGCATCGCGTTCTTCCGCTGAGCACGCCGCAGTCCTGCGGACTGACGAAGGGGACCGCCCGCGGTCCCCTTCGCGCGCTTACACTGGCCGGGTGGTGACCACCGACTGGAAGAGCGATCTGCGGCAGCGCGGCTACCGGCTGACACCGCAGCGCCAGCTCGTGCTCGAAGCGGTCGACGCCCTGGAGCACGCCAGCCCCGACGAGATCCTCGTGGAGGTCCGCAAGACGGCCTCCGGGGTGAACATCTCCACGGTGTACCGGACCCTGGAGCTCCTGGAGGAGCTCGGACTGGTCTCCCACGCCCATCTCGGGCACGGAGCCCCCACGTACCACCTCGCCGACCGGCACCACCACATCCACCTCGTCTGCCGCACGTGCACTGGCGTCATCGAGGCGGACGTGGAGATCGCCGACGAGTTCACGGCGAAGCTGCGCGCCACCTTCGGGTTCGAGACCGACATGAAGCACTTCGCGATCTTCGGACTGTGCAAGACGTGCGCGGCGGCCGAGCGCCGGGCCGGCTCCTCCTAGCGGGGTCGTAGGCTGGTGCCATGACCAGCAGCCCCTTGCTCCATCTCCCCGGCGCCGTAGAGGCCGAAGGCCGTGACGAGGGCGTTGCCGCCCACTACGGAGAGCTCTACGGCGAACAGCGCGCCCTGGCCGACGGCCGCGGCTTCGTGGACCTCTCCCACCGCGGGGTCGTCACCGTCACCGGCGCGGACCGGCTGAGCTGGCTGCACCTGCTGCTCACCCAGCACGTCAGCGACCTCCCGGCCGGGCAGGCCACCGAGGCGCTGATCCTCTCCGCGAACGGGCACATCGAGCACGCCCTCTACCTCGTGGACGACGGCGAGACGGTGTGGGCGCACGTCGAGCCCGGGACCCAGGAGGCGCTCCTCGGCTACCTGGAGTCGATGAAGTTCTTCTACCGCGTCGAAGTCGCCGACCGCACCGCCGACTTCGCGGTCGTCCACCTGCCGGCCGGCTCGATCGCCGAGGTCGCCAAGGAGCACGTGGTCCGCGAGACCGGGCACGGCCGGGACGTCTTCCTGCCCCGCGCCGAGCTGGAGGCCTTCGCCGCCGCCCACGGCCCCGCCGCCGGGCTCCTCGCCTACGAGGCGCTGCGCGTCGAGGCCCACCGGCCGCGCGTCGGTCTGGAGACCGACCACCGGACCATCCCGCACGAGCTGGGCTGGATCGGCACCGCGGTGCACCTGCAGAAGGGCTGCTACCGGGGCCAGGAGACGGTGGCCCGCGTCCACAACCTGGGGAAGCCCCCGCGCCGCCTGGTCTTCCTGCACCTGGACGGCTCCGAGGTGCTGCTCCCCGCGCACGGCACGCCCGTACGGCTCGCCGCGGACGGGGAGGACGGCCGCCAGCTCGGCTTCGTCACCACCGCCGTGCGCCACCACGAGCTCGGCCCGATCGCACTCGCCCTGGTCAAGCGGAACGTTCCCGTCGACGCCCCGCTGCTGGCCGGGGGGACGGCCGCCGCCCAGGAGGTCGTCGTAGCGCCGTAACGGCCGTACCGAACGACGCGGCCGCGCGCCTCAGACGTCGATGACGAGGGTGAACGGGCCGTGGTTCGTCAGCGAGACCCGCATGTCCGCGCCGAACCGGCCCGTCGCCACCGTCGCGCCCAGCGCCCGCAGCTGCGCCACGACCTCGTCGACCAGCGGCTCGGCCACCGGGCCGGGCGCGGCCGCGTTCCACGTGGGGCGGCGGCCCTTGCGCGCGTCGCCGTACAGCGTGAACTGGGAGATCACCAGCAGCGGCGCGTCGACGTCGCTGCATGACTTCTCCGCCTCCAGGATCCGCACGGACCACAGCTTGCGCGCCAGCAGCGCCGCCTTCTCCGGGGTGTCGTCGTGGGTCACCCCCACCAGCACGCACAGCCCCTCGCCGACGATCTCGCCGACCGTCTCACCGGCCACGACGACGCTCGCGCCGTCCACCCTCTGCACCACTGCTCGCATACCACCTGTGTACCAGCCCTGCACCCGTCCGGGGCCGATCGGGTGGTCCCGGACTGCGTGCACACCACGGAGAGTGGCACCATGCACGCAGGCGGTGCCCCCAGCACCGGTCGAGGGGACGGATACGAACGCATGAACACCTCTGGTACCTCCGCACCTGCACCCGCGTCACCCGCGTCACACGCGTCACCCGGGTCGGACGCTCCGGCCGCGACCACGGCCATGACCACGGCCGCGGGATGGCCGCCCGCGCAGCGCACCGGCGAGCCGGCGGGGACGGCCAACCCCGCCACCGCCCTCGGCCTGCCCGAGCTGCGCGCGCTGCGGCGCGACGCGCAGCGCGACGAGGCCGACCTGAGCTACGTACGCAGACTCCTGCAGGGCCGGATCGACATCCTGCGCGCCGAGCTCGCCCGCCGTACGGACCCCGAGGCGCCGGTGGTGGACCGGCTCTCGGAGATCCTCGCCGACGCACCGTCCAGCCGCAGCGCCTCCGCCCGGCACGTCACGCTCGGCACCCCGCACAACGAGGAGTTCCGGCTGCTGGCGGCGGAGATGCTGTCCGACGTGGAGCTGTCCGACCTGGAGGCGCGCACGGACGGCGAGCTGCACGCCGCGATGGGTCGGCTGGTCGGCTTCGAGCAGCAGGTCTCGCGGCGCCGCCAGCAGCTCCAGCGGATGGCCGACGACTCCAGTGCGGAGATCACCCGCCGTTACCGGGAGGGCGAGGCGCAGGTGGACGACCTGCTGGCGTAGCCGACGGCGAAAATCGGGCGACCGGGGCCGGGCACGGCGGTTAGCGTGGCCGGTCATGAGCGCTGACGTGCGGCCGATCGCCGCATCCGAACTCCCCGCCTGGCTCACCACCCTGAACACGGGCTTCCTCACTCCGGGCACCCCGACGGAATCCGACGTGGCCCAGCGCGCCGCGCACAGCGATCTCGCGCGCATCCGGGGGGCCTTCGACAAGGCCACCGGGCAGTGCGTCGCCACCTTCCGCTCCTTCGCCCAGGAACTGACCGTGCCCGGCGGCGCCGTCGTCGGGTGCAGCGCGGTCTCCAACGTGACCGTGCTGCCCACCCACCGCCGACAGGGCCTGCTGACGCGGATGATGGAGGCCGAACTGGCCGCCGCCCACGCCCGCGGTGACGTCCTGTCCACCTTGATCGCCGCCGAGTACCCGATCTACGGGCGCTACGGCTACGGGCCCGCGACCGTGCACGCCGAGTGGGAGGTCGACGTCGCCCGCACCGGCATCGACCGCAGCCGGCCCGCGCCGGTCGACGGCGGCCGCATCGACCTGGTGGACGCGGCCGAGGTCCGGCGCGTGGGGCCCGCCCTGCACGAGCGGCTGCGCGCCTGGCGGCACGGCGTCATCGACCGCGACGCGCGCTGGTGGCGGCTGGAGACCGGTGAGGAGGAGATGTCGCACCGCCCGTACAAGGAGCGGATGTACGCCGTGTACCGGGACGCCGGCGGTGAGGTGGCCGGGCTGGTCTCCTACCGGGCCGACGACCACTGGACGGACTCCAAGACCCCGCTGAACACCGTGCAGGTCCGGGACCTCCTCGCGGCCACCCCGCAGGCCGAGCGGGCGCTGTGGCACTTCCTGTGCTCCATCGACTGGGTGCTGAAGGTCCGCACCGGCAACCGCGCCCCCGACGACCTGCTGCCGGAACTGCTGCCCGACGCGCGCGCGGCCCGGCCCGTGTCGGCCGCCGACTTCCTGTGGGTGCGCGTGCTGGACGCCGAACGAGCACTGGGCGCGCGGACGTACGCCGTGCCCGGGGTGCTCGTCCTGGACGTCGACGACCCGTCCGGCCCGGCGGGCGGCCGCTACCGGCTGGACGCGGGCGCCGGCACGTGTTCCCGTACGCAGGAGCCGGCCGACCTGCGGCTGGACGTGTCCGCGCTGGGCTCCCTGTACCTGGGCGACGCCTCAGCGGTCCGGCTGGGCGCCCTGGGCCGGGTGACGGAACACCGGCCGGGGGCCCTCGCACTGGCCGACGCGGTGTTCCGTACCGCGCGCCGGCCGTGGTGCCCGGACGTCTTCTGAGGGCTGGAAACAAGAGGAATGAGTGACGTGACGACGATCGTGGAACGGCTGCGGGCTGCGGGCTGCGTCTTCGCCGAGGAAGAGGCGGACCTGCTGACGGCGGCCGCCACTGACGACGGGCAGCTGGAGGGCATGGTCGCCCGCCGGGTGGACGGCGAACCGCTGGAGCACGTCGTGGGCTGGGCCGAGTTCGGCGGGCTGCGCGTGGAGGTCGGCGCGGGGGCCTTCGTACCGCGCAGGCGCACCGAGTTCCTGGTGCAGGAGGCGGTGGGGCTGGCCCGGCCCGGCGCGGTCGTGCTCGACCTGTGCTGCGGGGTCGGCGCCCTCGGAGCGGCGGTGGCGGCCCAGGTCCCGGGCGGGGTCGAGCTGCACGTGGCCGACATCGACCCGGGACCGCTGGAGTACGCGCGGCGCAACGTGGCCCCGTACGGCGGCTCCGTGTGGGAGGGCGACCTGTACGCGGCGCTGCCCGCGGAGCTGCGGGGGCGGGTGGACGTGCTGGTGGTCAACGCCCCGTACGTGCCGACGGGGGAGATCGGGCTCATGCCGTCCGAGGCCCGCGACCACGAGCCGCTGGTCTCCCTCGACGGGGGTGCGGACGGCCTGGACGTCCACCGGCGGGTCGCGGCGGACGCCCTGCGGTGGCTCGCGCCGGGCGGGCACCTGCTGATCGAGACCAGCGCCCGGCAGGCGCCGCTGACGGCGTCCGCGCTGACCGGGGGCGGTCTCGTGGTGCGGGCGGTGACCTCCGAGGAGCTGTATGCGACCGTGGTCATCGGCCGGGCGCCGGCGCCGGCTTCCTGAGGGGAAGGGGACACCAGGGGTGGACGAGGACGACAGGGCTTCACTGACCGAGCGCTTCGAGGAGCACCGCAGCCACCTGCGGGCGGTCTCCTACCGGATGCTCGGCTCGCTCGCCGAGGCCGACGACGCCGTCCAGGAGACCTGGCTGCGGCTGAACCGGACGGACGCGGACGAGATCCAGAACCTCGGCGGCTGGCTGACGACCGTGGTGTCGCGGATCTGCCTCAACCTGCTGCGCTCGCGCGAGCAGCGGCGCGAGGACCCGGTGGAGCGGCTGGAGACGCGGGTCCCCGACCCCCTCGTCAGCCCGGAGCGGCGGATCGACCCCGAGCAGGAGGTGCTGCTCGCCGACTCGGTGGGGCTGGCGCTGATGGTGGTGATGGAGTCGCTGGCTCCGGCGGAGCGGCTGGCGTTCGTCCTGCACGACATGTTCGCGGTGCCGTTCGACGAGATAGCCCCGCTGATCGAGAAGTCGGCCGCCGCGACGCGGCAGCTCGCCAGCCGGGCCCGCCGCAGGGTGCAGGGGCAGGCCCCCGCTCCCGACGCGGACCTGGCCCGCCAGCGGGAGGCGGTGGACGCCTTCTTCGCCGCCGCGCGCGACGGGCGGTTCGAGGCACTGGTCGCGGTGCTCGACCCGGACGTGGTGCTGCGCTCCGACGGGGGCGCGGGCGGGGCGCTCAGCGTGGTCCTGCACGGTGCGCGGACGGTGGCGGGCCAGGCGGTCACGTACAGCGTGCTCACCCCGTACGTGCGCCCGGCGCTGATCAACGGTGCGGCCGGTGTGGTCGTGGTCCGCAAGGGCCGGGCGGTGTCGGTGATGGCCTTCACCGTGGTCGGCGGCAGGATCGTCGCGATCGACGTGCTGTCCGACCCGGAGCGGCTGAAGCTGCTGGACGTGACGGCCCTGGAGGTCTGAGGCCGGAGGCCGGGGCCGCCGCCCCGCCCCGGTCAGACGACCAGGACGAGGGCGGCGGCCATCGGGGCGGCGTAGACCACCGGGAAGACGACGTGGGCGTAGTCCCGGGCCCGCAGGGTGACGATCACGGCGCCGATGAAGTAGAGCACCAGGCCGATGCCGGCGGCGATCCCGATGGCCGGGACGGCGAACCCGGCGAGGAGGCCGACCGCGCCGGCGACCTTGGCGGTGGCGAGCAGGTTCCACCAGCTGCGGGGGACCCCGTACTGGACGAGGGGCTCGACGGTGTACTTGGCGCGGGCGAAGAGCGAGGCGCCGGAGTACCCGGCCATGAGGGCGGCGACCAGGGTGATGACGGTGGCGGTGGTGGACATCGGGGGCTCCTTCGGGGGATCTCGTTTGCTCCGGCACCCCTATGACCCGCCGCCCCGCACGGATGTGACAGCCCGCCGGAACTATTTTCCGCAGGAGTGCGCGGTGCCCGCGGGCACCGCCGTGCGGCCGAGGAGTTCGGCGACGCGGACGAAGCCGTCCCCGCCGTGGCCGTGGGCGATCGCCCGGCGGGCCAGGCCCTCGGTCGCGCGCATCAGGCCGGCGTCGATGCCGTGTTCCTCGGAGGTGTGGATGATGTGGGCGATGGACGAGGCAGCCGACGTCAGCGGGTTGAGCTCGCCGGAGTAGCTGCCGCTGTCCACGTCCCCCGCGAACTCCGCGAAGAGCGGCGGCAGGATCGCGCCGATCCCCTGTGCGAACGGGGCCAGTTCCCCGGCGCTGACGCCCTCGGCCTTCGCCACCGCCAGGGCGTGCGCGTAGCCCGCCATCGCGGTCCAGAAGATGTCGAGCAGCGCGATGTCGTACGCCGCCGCCCGGCCGATGTCCTCGCCGAGGTGGGTGTGGGTGCCGCCCAGGGCGTCCAGCACGGGCTGGTGCTCGCGGTAGAGGTCCTGCGGGCCGCTGTGGATGAACACCGCGTCCGCTGTTCCGATGGTCGTGGCCGGCGTCATGATCGCGCCGTCGAGGTAGCGGATGCCGTGCTCGGCCGCCCACGCGCCGCTCTCCCGGGCCCGGCCCGGGGTGTCGGCGGTCAGGTTGACGACGGTGCGGCCCTTGAGGGCGGTGGTGACGGCCTCGGGCCGCAGGACGGCGTCCGCGGCCTCGTAGTTGACCACGCAGACCACGGTCAGCGGGCTCGCGGCGACGGCCTCGGCGGCGGACGGCGCCCCGGTCGCGCCCCGGGCGACCAGGTCCCGGTCCCGGCCGGGGGTGCGGTTCCAGACGGTGGTGCGCACGCCGGCGTCGAGGAAGGCGCCCGCCAGGGCCCGGCCCATCGGGCCGAGGCCGAGTACGGTGACGGCGGGCTGTCCGGGGTTCGAAGACATGGCTCAACTCCTGTGAAAACATGCATGATCGGCATGGACGTGGTGTGGAGGGGGACGAGAGGATGACGCGCAGCCGGGCCCTGGACCCGAACGTCTGCGGGGTCACCGCCGCGATCGCGGTGATCGACGGCAAGTGGAAGACGACCCTGCTCTGGCTGCTGGAATCCGGTCCGCAGCGGCCGGGCGAGCTGCGGCGCCGGACCCCGGGCCTGAGCGAGAAGGTGCTGACCCAGGCGCTCCGCGAGATGGAGGCCGACGGGCTCGTACACCGCGAGGTGCACGACGTGCTCCCGCTGAGGACCGAGTACTCCCTCACCGAGTTCGGCCGGGAACTCGCCGAGGCGGTGGCGCCCCTGTCCGACTGGGGGCACCGGCGTCTGGAGAAGCTCGCGCAGGCCCGGCCGGCCTCCTGACCCCTCCTCCCGACCCCCCAAGCTTCACCCGGGCGGGCCGGCCTGCCCAGTACCCACAAAAAGGTGGGTACCGGGCCGTCGGGAAGGGCGGCTGTCCGGAAGAGGCGGCTGTCCGGAAGAGGCGGCTGTCCGGAAGAGGCGGCCGTCCGGCCGAGGCCGGCCGTCTAGCCGAGGTGGAGCGGCAGTCGGGCCGCGATTCCTCCCCGGGCGGCGAGGGCGGCCTGTTCGGCCGGGCCGGGGGCGCGGCGGCCGGTGCCGATCAGCAGGGCGTCCTCGTCGGAGAACGACGCGGGGAACGCGCCGCCCGCGATCCGCTCCAGCAGCGCGCGGGAGCGGGCCAGGCCCTCGGCGGGCGGCCGCTCCGCGTGCGGGAGGCGGGCGGTCAGGTCGAGGTGGTGCAGCGTCCACTCCAGGACGTACGCGTCGAGGTAGTCGCCCACGGTCAGCACCTGTTCGCGGGTGCTGACGCGGCCGGCCCGGTCCGCGAGATCGGCGGCCCGCCCGGCGGCGGAACCGACGTCCTCCAGGTGGAATGTGAGCAGCCAGGGCTCCTCGTACGCGGCCGCGAGCCGTACGGTCAGCGCGTCGAGCGGGTCCTCGCCGTCCGGGGCGGCGTCGAGGACCTCCCAGTAGCCCGCCGCGTCCCGGGTGGGCGCGGCGTCCACGGGGGTGGCGAGGGTGATCAGGACGTCCTGCGCGTCGATGACCAGGTGGCACACCAGGTCCCGCACGAGCCAGCCGGCACACCCGGACGCCGCCGCGAAATCCTGGTCCTCGAGCCCGGCCACCGCCGCCCGCAACGCCACCCACGACCGCGAGAAGTCGTCCATTCCCGCAAGTTAGCACCGTTGGTGCGGGGGAAGGAGAGTGCGAGCTGCTGCAAGCAGGCGCTTGCAATAGTTAGCAGTGTCCGGCAGGATCGGAGCATGGCATCGCTCAACGTCGGAAACCTCGGCGAATACCTCCGCGAGCAGCGGCGGCAGGCCCAGCTCTCGCTGCGGCAGCTCGCCGACGCCGCGGGAGTGTCGAATCCGTACCTGAGCCAGATCGAGCGCGGGCTGCGCAAGCCGAGCGCGGACATCCTCCAGCAGCTGGCCAAGGCGCTGCGGATCTCCGCGGAGACGCTGTACGTGCAGGCCGGGATTCTCGACGAGCGGGACCGGGACGAGGTGGAGACGCGGGCCGTCATCCTCTCCGACCCGTCGATCAGCGAGCGGCAGAAGCAGGTGCTGCTCCAGATCTACGACGCGTTCCGCAAGGAGAACGCGCTGGAGGCCGACGAGGCTTCCGGCGGCGAGAACACCGGCGCGGACACCGCGATGCCCCCTACGAACTGACTGTGATCCGGGAGGACCCGCACATGGCCATCGCCGATGACCTGAAGAAGACCCTCACCGACCCCACCCCCCTCTACTTCGCCGCCGGCACGGCCGACCTGGCCGTCCAGCAGGCCAAGAAGGTGCCCGCGCTCATCGAGCAGCTGCGCGCCGAGGCCCCCGCGCGCATCGAGGCCGTGAAGAACACCGACCCGAAGGCCGTGCAGGAGGCCGTCACCGCCAAGGTCACCGAGGTCTTCGGGTCCATCGACCCCAAGAAGCTCGGCGAGACCGCCCAGGACCTCGCGCTGCGCGGTGTCGGCGTGGCCGCCGAGTACGCCGTCCGGGCCAAGGAGACCTACGACAAGGTCGCCGAGCACGGCGAGCAGGCCGTACGGGCCTGGCGCGGCGAGGTGGCCGACGAGATCGTGGACATCGCCGGGGCCGTGGAGCCGGCGCAGGACCCGGCCCCGGCGCAGGAGCCCGAGCCGGCTCGGGCCGCCGCCGCGGAGCAGCCCGCCGCGAAGAAGTCCGCCGCGCGCCGCAGCACCGCCAAGAAGGCCGCCGCCACGCCCGGCGACGAGAGCTGAACGACCCGGCTGCGGACCGGGCACCCCGCGGGTGCCCGGTTCGTTGACGTGGGGGAGGGCAGCTGCGGCGGTAGCGTGGAGTCGGAGTCACTGGTGCCGGATGCGAGAGGGCGGGCGAGACGATGCTGATGCAGGGGTTCGATAACGGGGTCCTCCCGTTGCTCGGCTACGCCATGCTGGCGCTCGCCGTCGTGGCCTTCGTGCTCGCGCTGCTGGCGCGGGAGGACGCGTACCGGGCCGCCGAGAAGCAGACGAAGACCTTCTGGCTGGTCATCCTCGGGGTGACCGTCCTGGTGGACTTCTTCCTCGGGATGCTCTTCCTGCAGATCGCCGGCCTGGTGGCGACCATCGTGTTCCTCGTCGACGTGCGCCCCGCCCTCAAGCAGGTCTCGGGCGGCGGCCCGCGCCGCGGTGGCAGCAGCAGCGACGGCCCGTACGGACCGTACAACGGCGGCCGCTGACCCGTTCCGGCTCGCGGGGCGGCCCCGTCTCGGCCTCTCGGGTGCGCTGGGCTGAGCCCCGTCCGCCGGTCAGGCCGCCGGGGTTCTGCCCGCCGCGCGGGAGAGCAGGACGACGGCCACGTCGTCGGTGAGCTCCCCGCCGTTCAGCCGGCGGGCCTCGGTGACGGACGCCTCCAGCAGCGCCTCGCCGCTCAGCCCGCGGTCCAGGTGCCGGTTGATCATCTCCACCATGCCGTCCTGGCCGAGCCGCTCGCGGCCCTCGCCGATGCGGCCCTCGATCAGGCCGTCGGTGTAGAGCATCAGGCTCCAGCTGCCGCCCAGGTCGACCTGGCGCCGGGGCCAGCGGGCCCGGGGCAGCAGTCCGAGGGCCGGGCCGCTGTCGTCGTACGGCAGCAGCCGCGCCGGCCCGCCCGGCCGGGAGATCAGCGGGGCCGGGTGTCCGGCCAGGCACAGGCCCGCGCGCCGACCGTCCGGGGAGATGTCCACCGTGCACAGCGTCGCGAAGATCTCCTCGCAGGGGCGCTCCACCTCCAGCACCTCCTGGAGGGTGGCGAGCAGGTCGTCCCCGCACAGGCCGGCCAGGGTCAGGGCGCGCCAGGCGATGCGCAGCTCGACGCCGAGGGCCGCCTCGTCGGGGCCGTGACCGCACACGTCGCCGATCATCGCGTGGACGGTGCCGTCGGGGGTGCGGACGGTGTCGTAGAAGTCCCCGCCGAGCAGGGCCCGGCTGCGGCCGGGGCGGTAGCGGGCGGCGAAGCGGAGGTCGGAGCCCTCCAGGAGGGGCGTGGGGAGCAGACCGCGTTCGAGGCGGGCGTTCTCCTGGGCGCGCAGTTTCGATTCTGCAAGCTTGTACTGGGCGATGTCCGCCCGCTTTCTCTCCACGGCGTAGCGGATGGCGCGGCTCAGCAGCCGGCCGTCGAGCTCGTCGCGGTAGAGGAAGTCCTGGGCGCCCACGCGTACGGCTTCGGCGGCGCGGTCGGCGTCGGCCTCGCCGGTCAGGACGAGGACGGCGTGGCGGGGGGCGATGCGCAGCACCTCGCGCAGGGCTCCGAGGCCGTCCTCGCCGGGGCCGGGCCCGGGCAGGTCCAGGTCGAGCAGTACGCAGTGCACGTCGGGGGTGAGCAGCCGGGTGGCCTCGGTGAGGTTGCGGGCGCTGCGGATCCTGATGCGGTGGCCGTCGGCGTCGAGGATCTCGGGGACGGTGAGGCCGCCGGCGGGGTCGTCTTCGACCACCAGCAGCGTCAGCGACGCCTGGGGGGCGGGGCCGCTGTCCGTGGCCGGGATGTCCCTCTGCCGCGGTACGGGTACAGGCATCGTCTCCGGTTCCTTGCCTCCCCCCGAGGGTGCGCTCATGCGGCAGACCCTAGCGGGCGGGTACCGGCGAGCGGAATGGCGGCCGTGGGAGGGCCGCCGTCATATGCCCCTATCGCGGGGAAAAACCGCGCCGCGGGGATGACCAACGTCACGGCGCGCCCCTTCCGCATCCCGCCCACCGAGATACCCCTGGAGCGCCGCTGCGGTCACCGCTGCGCTCCGCTTGGCCCGTGCCCCGGCTGTGCTCGGCCCGGCCGCGCCTGGTGTGGTGCGGGGCCGGGGCCGGGGCCGGGGCGTCGGCGGGGTGTGCCGCTGCGCGGGGCTGGTCCCCTACCCGCCCTTCGCCCGTTCCCCGAGCTCCGCCCGGACCCGCGCCTCAAACGCCGGCGGGGCTGATTCGCCCCGCCATCGCCCGGACCCGTGCCTCCAAGGCCGGCGGGGCTGAATCACCCCGGGCTCGGCCCGGACCCTTGCGGGCTGGAGGGCGCGCAGCGCACTTTCAGCCCCGCCGGCGTTTGAGGCGCGGGCGCGGTAGCGCCGTGCAGTGGGCCGCACGCGCCCGGGGCGCCCAGACCGGCGGCCTGGGCCGGAGCCGCCGGGGCTGGCAGGGCCCCGGGCTCGGGTCCCCGCCGGGGTGCCGGGGCGAGAGGCCCCGGGGTACCGGGACCGGCGGCCCCGGGGTCGGGTCACCGCCCGGCCAGGGCTTACGCGTCCGGGCGGACCACCGCCTTGATCGGCATCGAGCCCGCGCCCGCCATCGTCACCGTGCGCCCCGGCCGCGGGGCGTGGACCATCGCGCCGTCACCGACGTACATGCCCACGTGGCTCGCGTCGTCGAAGTAGATGATCAGGTCCCCCGGCCGCATGTCCTTGAGCGGGACCTTCGGCAGCAGCCGCAGCTGCTCCTGCGAGGTGCGCGGGATCCCCCGGCCCGCCGCCAGCCAGGCCTGCGAGGTCAGCCCGGAGCAGTCGAAGGCGTTCGGCCCCGTGGCACCCCATACGTACGGCGCGCCGATCTGTGCCGTGGCCCACTGCACGGCCCGCCTGCCCGCGTCCGTGGCCGCGCCCTTGACGTCCTTCATGGCGCCGGCCGACAGCCAGGCCGTCTGCGCCTGGTACTGCGCTTCCTGCTCCAGCTGGAGCAGCCTGGCCTTATCCTCGGCCTCCAGCTTGTTCTCCAGGGCCTCCGCCGTCTTGATCTTCTCCTCGATCTCCTTCTTGGCGGCTTCCTTCTTGACCCTGTTGTCCTCCATCTTCTGCCACAGCGCGCCCGCTTCCTTGGCGTACCGCTCCAAGTCGGTCTGCGTGCGGTTCAGTTCGGACAGCAGGTCCGTGGTGGCTTTCTCGCCCTGCCGCAACCGGCCCGTCCCGTCCAGGAAGTCGGCCGGACTGTCGCTCAACGCCAGCCGCGCGCCCGGCGGCAGGCCGCCCGAGCGGTACTGGGCGCGGGCGGCGGCGCCGGCCCGGTCCTTCAGGGAGGAGATGCGGTCCTGGCCCGCCACCACCAGGTTGGCGATCTGGACGATCCGCTCGGACTGCGCCTTGGTCTCGCTCTCCGCGAGGTTGTACGCGTCGGTGGCGGTGCCGGCCTGGCGGTAGAGGTCCTCTATCTCCTTGCGGATCTGCTCCAGGGACTTGCCGCCCGGCGCGGGGCGCGCGGGCGCGGCGGGGGCCGAGGGGGCCGAGGGGGCAGGAGGTGCGGACGGCGCCGCGAACGCGGTGCCCGCGAGTCCGGGGGCCGCCAGTATCGCCATGGCGCACAGCAGTGTGAGGGCGGACGCCCCCTGCCGACGCGACGACGCACGCTTAACGGTCCCCATGGCTCCCCCAGGCACCCCGGGTCACATCGATGTCACCGGACATCAGATCTGACTATTCATCAGTAACTTGGCACTGTCTCCGGGATGGTGCCACGACTCGGTGAATTCCAACACCCTCCGGATGCCTCTCCGATCATGACCGGCCACCCCCGACCGTCCCAGCCGACTCAACGGGCCGCCTCCGGCGCCGGTTCCCCGCGGCGCCAGGTTCACCCCGCCGGGCGCAACGCCTCCCAGCGCACCGTCAGTTCCCCCTGCCGCCACCGCCCCGGACCGTCCGCCAGCGGCCAGTCGGCGGACAGCGCCCGCGCCGTCCGGATCCAGCGCTGCCGCGCCCCGTACGAGGCGTACGGAGCCGCCGCCGCCCACGCCCGGTCGAAGTCGCGCAGGAACGCGTGCACCGGCTCACCCGGCACGTTCCGGTGGATCAGTGCCTTCGGCAGCCGCTCCGCCAGGTCCGAAGGCCGCTCCAGTGACCCCAGCCGGGTCGCGAAGGTCACCGTGCGCGGCCCCTCCGGCCCCAGCGCCACCCACACGTGCCGCCGGCCGATCTCGTCGCAGGTCCCCTCCACCAGCAGCCCGTCCGGGGCCAGCCGGGCGCAGAGCCGCTGCCACACCTCCGCGACCTGCTCCTCGTCGTACTGGCGCAACACGTTCGCCGCGCGGATCAGCGCCGCGTGCCCCGCCGGATCCCCGGCCGTCCCGTCCAGCGGCACCTCGAAGCCGCCGTGCCGGAAGGTGAGCCCCTCCCGCTCGTACGGCTTCGCCCCCGCCACCCGCGCCGGCTCGATCTCGATGCCGACCACCCGGACCCCCGGCGCCGCCTGCCGCAGCCGCGCCAGCAGCTCCACCGCCGTCCAGGGTGCGGCCCCGTACCCCAGGTCTACCGCCACCGGCGCGTCCGCCCGCCGCAGCGCGGCCCCGTGCGCGGCGGCGATCCAGCGGTCCATGCGGCGCAGCCGGTTCGGGTTCGTCGTCCCGCGCGTCACGGTGCCGACGGGGCGCCTCGGGGACGGCGGGGTGCTGCGGGAGACCATGCGCCGAGCGTAAGCGGAGGGTGCGGCCAGGATAAAAATCCGGAAATCGCGCAGGAACTTCCGGGCCCCGGAATGCGGCGGGCCGCCGCACGGGTTGCACTCCTTGCAGGGCGCCGACCGCGCTCCCGCAGCCATGCCGCCCCACCGGCGCTGCCGACCCCGCCCACCAGCGCGGGGTCGCAGAGGACCGTCGACCGTCGTCCGAGCGAGAGGAACTGCTCCTTTGAGCCAGTACGTGTCCCGCCTCGGCGGCACCATCAGCGGCCGCATCGCCGCCGCGCGCGGCGCCCGCCCCGACGCGCCCCGCCTGCGCCTGCCCGCCGTCGGCCACCACCGCAAGCCCCGCCGCGTGGCCATGCTCAGCGTGCACACCTCACCGCTGCACCAGCCCGGCACCGGCGACGCCGGCGGCATGAACGTCTACATCGTCGAGCTCGCCAAGCGCCTCGCCGCGATCAACATAGAGGTCGAGGTCTTCACCCGCGCCACCACCGGAGGCCTGCCGCCCGTGGTCGAGCTCGCGCCCGGAGTCCTCGTACGGCACGTGGACGCGGGCCCGTACGAAGGACTCGCCAAGGAGGAGCTGCCCGCCCAGCTGTGCGCCTTCACCCACGGCGTCATGCAGGCCTGGGCCGGCCACCGCCCCGGCTACTACGACCTCGTCCACTCCCACTACTGGCTCTCCGGCCACGTCGGCTGGCTCGCCGCCGAACGCTGGGGCGTGCCCCTGGTACACGCCATGCACACCATGGCCAAGGTCAAGAACGCCGCGCTCGCCGAGGGCGACACCCCCGAGCCCGCCGCCCGCGTCATCGGCGAGACCCAGATCGTCGCCGCCGCCGACCGGCTCATCGCCAACACCGCCGAAGAGGCCGAGGAGCTCGTACGGCACTACGAGGCCGACCCCGGCAAGGTGGCCGTCGTCCACCCCGGCGTCAACCTCGACCGCTTCACCACCGGCGACGGCCGCGCCGCCGCCCGCGCCCGCCTCGGTCTGCCGCAGGACGCGGTGATCCCGCTGTTCGCGGGCCGCATCCAGCCGCTGAAGGCCCCCGACATCCTGCTGCGGGCCGTCGCCGAGCTGGTCGACCGCGACCCCTCGCTGCGCAGCCGCCTCTTCGTCCCCGTCGTCGGCGGCCCCAGCGGCAGCGGCCTCGCCAAGCCCGAGGGGCTCCAGAAGCTCGCCGCGAAGCTCGGCATCACCGACCTCGTCCACTTCCACCCGCCGGTGGCCCAGGACGGGCTCGCCGACTGGTTCCGGGCGGCGTCCGTGCTGGTCATGCCGTCCTACAACGAGTCCTTCGGCCTCGTCGCCATCGAAGCCCAGGCGACGGGCACGCCGGTCCTCGCGGCGGAGGTCGGCGGACTGCCGGTCGCCGTCAACGACGGGGTGACGGGGATCCTCGTACCCGGACACGACCCGGTGGACTACGCCCGTGAGCTGCGGCGCTTCGTGGACGACCCCGGTCTCACCGACCGGATGGGCGCCGAGGCCGCCCGGCACGCGCAGTTCTTCGGCTGGGACACCGCCGCCAGCGGCACCGCCGACGTGTACACCGCGGCCATGCATGATCATCGCCGTCGCGTACGCTCCCACCATGGCTGACACCGCCGCTGACACCGCCGCGATCATCGAGTCCACGCTGGCCGGCGCCGAGCTGAGCTGGGAGAGCCCCGAGCCGGGCTCGTACGTCGTCCAGCTCCCCGGCACCCGCAAGCTGAGCACCACCTGCTCCCTGCGGATCGGCCGGCACTCGCTGTCGGTCAACGCCTTCGTCATCCGCCACCCCGACGAGAACGAGGCGGGCGTCCACCGCTGGCTGCTCGAAAGGAACCTCAAGCTGTACGGGCTGGCGTACGCGGTCGACCCGCTCGGCGACGTCTACCTCACGGCCCGGCTCCCCCTGTCGGTGATCACCCCGGAGGACCTGGACCGGCTGCTGGGCACCGTCCTGGAGGCGGCGGACGGCGCCTTCAACACCCTGCTGGAGCTGGGCTTCGCGAGCGCGATCCGGCGCGAGTACGAATGGCGCGTCTCGCGCGGCGAACCGACCCACAACCTGGACGCCTTCAAACACCTGACCCACCCGTCCCCCTGACCCGGACCGGGCCCCGCCGCCGCGCCGGCAGTCCCCGTGCCGGGCCGCCCCTCGCCGCTGCGCGGCAGTCCCAGTGCCGGGCCGGCTCTCGCCGCTGCACGGCAGCCCCCGTGCCGAGCCGCCCCTCGCCGCTGCGCGGCAGTCCCGCGTCCGGTCCTTGGCCTCTTCTCCGGGGGCTGCGCCCGTCCGGCTGCGTGCCGCACCCAGCCCCGCCGGCGTTTGAGGCGCGGGTCCGGGCAGAGCCCGGGGAACGGGGGAAGGGCGGGTAGGGGACAGCTCCGCGCAGCGGCCCGCCCGACCGGGCACCGGAGACGGCCGGCTACGCCTCGGCGGCGACCGCACCCGGAGCCGCGGCCGTACCGGCCGGCTCCGCGACCTCCACCGGCGCAGCCACCGCCACCGCCACCGGCTCCGCAACCGGTACCGGCGCAGGCGCAGCCACCGGCGCAGCCACCGCCGCCCCCGCCCCCTCCGGGAGCTTCCGCATCAGCAGCCCGTACCCCGCCGCCGCCACCGTGCCCAGCGCGCCCGTGACACCCCACAGCCACCCCGCGCCGTACCGGTCGATCACGAACCCCGCCATCAGCGGAGCCACCAGCGCCGCCACCGACCACGACATCGTGTACATCCCCTGGTACCGGCCCCGACCGTGCACCGGCGACAACCGCACCACCAGCCCCATCTGCGTCGGCGAGTTCACGATCTCCGCCAGCGTCCACACGCACACCGTCAGCGCGTACGCCCACAGCGCCCCGGCGAAGGCCGTCATCGCGAAGCCGTACCCCGCCAGCAGCGCCGAGACCACCAGCAGCCGGCGCGGGTCGCGGTGCTCGATGAAACGGGTCACCGGGATCTGGAGCAGCACGATCAGCAGCCCGTTCGCCGCGATGACCAGTCCGTAGTCGCCGGGCGAGAAGCCGGCCCGGCCCATCGCCACCGGCAGGCCCACCGAGCCCTGCGTGAAGATCAGCGAGATCAGGAAGGACAGTCCGACCACCGCCATGAACCGCCCGTCGCGCAGCACGGTCCCCAGCCCGGTCTCCGGCTCCGCCCCCTTGGCCGCCGCCTCCTTCACGGGCCGCGACTCCGGCAGCTTCACGAAGACCAGCACCGCGCACAGCAGCGTCAGCGCGGCCTCGCCCAGGAAGCCGGCCAGGTAGCTGTACTCCGCCACCACCCCGGCGATCACCGAGCTGATCCCGAAGCCGAGGTTGATGGCCCAGTAGTTCAGCGCGAAGGCCCGTACGCGGTCCTCAGGCCGGACGATGTCCGCCATCATCGCCGAGACCGCCGGGCGCGAGGCGTTCGAGGTCATCCCCACCAGCCCCGCCACCGCCGCGATCGCCGCCGGGTGCTCCATGAACCCCAGCAGCGCCACCGAGAACGCCGTCGAGGCCTGCGCCGCCAACAGCGTCGGCCGCCGCCCCAGCCGGTCGGCCATCACACCCGCCACCAGCGAGGACACCACCCCGCCCAGGCCGTGCAGGGCGACCACGAGTCCCGCGAAGGACGCCGAGTAGCCCCGGTCCAGGGTCAGGTACAAGGTCATGAAGGTCGCGACGAAGGCCCCGAGCCGGTTGACCAGCGTGCTGGCCCACAGCCACCAGAACGCGCGCGGCAGACCCGACACGCTCTCCCGGGCAGCCCGTCTCAGACTGGCAGCGGACATGCGGTTCCCCCCGATGATGTAAGTACCCCTGGCTCCCTGGGCACATTACGAACGCCGCCCGCCGCCGTCCACTGGATTGACGCCGACCGTCAATCGGGGGCCACGGGCGCCCCACGGCGTCCATTAGGCTCGTACGCATGGCCGACGCACCGTACAAGCTGATCCTCCTCCGCCACGGCGAGAGCGAGTGGAACGCGAAGAACCTGTTCACCGGCTGGGTGGACGTCAACCTCAACGAGAAGGGCGAGAAGGAGGCGGTCCGCGGCGGTGAGCTGCTCAAGGACGCCGGCCTGCTCCCCGATGTCGTGCACACCTCCCTCCAGAAGCGCGCGATCCGCACCTCCCAGCTCGCGCTGGAGGCCGCCGACCGCCACTGGATCCCCGTCCACCGCTCCTGGCGCCTGAACGAGCGCCACTACGGTGCCCTCCAGGGCAAGGACAAGGCCCAGACGCTCGCCGAGTTCGGCGAGGAGCAGTTCATGCTGTGGCGCCGCTCGTACGACACCCCGCCGCCGGCCCTCGAGGACGGCACGGAGTTCTCCCAGTCGGACGACCCGCGCTACGCCTCGATCCCGCCGGAGCTGCGCCCGCGCACCGAGTGCCTCAAGGACGTCGTCGTCCGCATGCTGCCGTACTGGTACGACGCGATCGTCCCGGACCTGCTGGACGGCCGCACGGTCCTCGTCGCCGCGCACGGCAACAGCCTCCGCGCCCTGGTCAAGCACCTGGACGGCATCTCCGACGCCGACATCGCGGGCCTGAACATCCCCACCGGCATCCCGCTCGCCTACGAGCTGGACGCCGACTTCAAGCCCCTCACCCCGGGCGGCACCTACCTCGACCCGACCGCCGCCGCGGCCGCCATCGAAGCGGTGAAGAACCAGGGCAAGAAGTAGCACCTCTCGCGAGCACGCCCCCCACCCCGCGCGTACGGCGCCGGTGGGGGGCGTTGTCGTGTGCGGGGCGTTGGCTGTTTCGGCGGGGCGGGGGTGGTGGTGTAATGGCCCCTGCTGGCAATGGATCATTACGCAGGGGGAGTCGTGTCCGAGGAGCAGATCACCGGCTGGGTGAAGCAGTGGGTCGACGGCTGGACCGTTTCGCGCGGCGCGGCCGATCCGGTCGGGGAACCGTGGGGGTGGACGGTCGCCGTCGGGCTGCCCAAGGAGGTCGTCCGGCACGTGCTGCCCGTGCCCGCCGAGGCCGATGTCCGCAAGCTCGCCGCCACCGCCCCCGCGGCCACCTGGCTCAAGCTCTTCGCCCCGGACGAGGTCGTCCGGCCCTGGGCGGGGGACGGATGGGAGACGGACGTCCCCGGCTTCCTGATGACCCTGCCGCTCGCCCCGGCGCCGGCCGGGCCGCCGCCGGCCGGGTACACCGTGACGACCTGGACCCGAGGCGGTGTGATCAAGGTCCTGGTCCGGGCCGGGGACGGGCGGCTGGCGGCGAGGGGCCAGGCGGGCCTGGCCGGCCGCACCGCGGTGCCGGACCAGATCGAGACCGCTGCGGACCAGCGGCGCCGGGGCCTGGGCGCCCTGGTGATGCGCACGCTGCAGAACACCGCCCGGGAGGCCGGGGCGCGGGACGGGGTACTGGTGGCCACGCCGGACGGCAGGGCCCTGTACGAGGCCCTGGGCTGGACCTCCCGCTCCCCGATGGCCGGCCTGGTCCGCCGGGCGGACTGACCGCGCCCGCCCTCGGAGCAACCCGCATACGAAGAGGGCCCCGTCCGGGACGGACGGGGCCCTCCTCGGCGGCGGCCGGTCAGCCGCCGCACTGGCAGGGGGCGCCGGACTGGCAGCCGCAGCCGCAGCCCGAGCCGCAGCCGCAGGCCGCGAGCAGCGGCAGGCGCAGCGGCTCCGGACGGGGCGGCGGCTCCTGGTCGGGCGTGATGGGGACAGGGGTTTCGGGCATGGTGCCTCCTCGCAGGCGGCGTACGGGAAGTCGTGGTGCCTTCGCCTCATTCATGCCCAGCCGCACCGGCGCGTCAACGGCGCATTGGGGCGTGCCGCCGCGAGGGGGTCAGACGCCCTCGACCTGCGTTGGGTGCTGGAGCTCGTCCGCGTGCTCGCCCGTCACCAGGTACACCACGCGCTTGGCCACCGACACCGCGTGGTCCGCGAACCGCTCGTAGTAGCGGCCCAGCAGCGTCACGTCGACGGCCGTCTCGATGCCGTGCTTCCAGCGGTCGTCCATCAGGTGCTGGAAGAGGGTGCGGTGGAGCTGGTCCATCTCGTCGTCGTCCTGCTCCAGCTGGAGCGCCAGGTCCACGTCCTTGGTGATGATGACCTCGGCCGCCTTCGCCATCAGCCGCTGCGCCAGCTGCCCCATCTCCAGGATCGTCGCGTGCAGGTCGCGCGGCACCGCCCTGTCCGGGAAGCGCAGCCGGGCCAGCTTCGCCACGTGCTGCGCCAGGTCGCCCGAGCGCTCCAGGTCGGCGCTCATCCGAAGCGAGGTCACCACGATGCGCAGGTCGGTGGCGACCGGCTGCTGGCGGGCCAGCAGCGCGATGGCCCGGGCCTCCAGGTCGTGCTGGAGGTCGTCCACCTTCTGGTCGGCGGCGATGACGCTCTCCGCGAGCTTCAGGTCGGCGTCCAGCATGGAGGTGGTGGCCCGCCCGATCGCGGAACCGACGAGCCGGGCCATCTCGACCAGGCTTTCTCCGATCGAGTCCAGTTCCTCGTGGTACGCGTCGCGCATGGTGTCCCTCTCTTGCCTGCTTGCCGGCTCGTCACTGCTGTCGCGTGGGCGGTCATCCCCACGGTTGCACGTTCCGTCGCCAACGCGTCCGACTCCGGCACCCCACATGAATCAACCCCGTCGTCAGGGTGAACTCTGGGCGACGACTGTTCGAGGTGCCACCCGAACGGCTGTGGAAGTGTCCTCCGGCCTGCTTAACCTGGATCCATGGACGTGAACGCGGCGGTCGCCGCAGCTGCGGCGATCGCCGGTCTCTGTACCGGCGTCATCGCCATGCTGGCGTTCCGCTGGAGCGAGCGCGACCAGGCCCGCCCCACCCGGAGCTCCATGCGCCCCGACATCAACGCGGTGCTCCCGCCCGGCGTGGACACCGTCCTCTCCGTGCTCCGCTCCTCCGCCGTCGTCCTCGACGAGGGCGACGCCGTGGTCAAGGCCAGCTCGGCCGCGTACGCCCTCGGGCTGGTCCGCGGCGGCAAGCTGGCCGTGGAGCCCATGCTCCACATGGCCCGCGACACCCGCCGCGACGGCGAGATACGCCAGGTCGAGCTCGACCTGCCCCGGCGCGGCACCGGCCGGGGCGAGGCCCTCGCGGTCTCCGCCCGCGTCGCCCCCCTCGGCTCCCGCCTGGTGCTCCTGCTGGTCGAGGACCTCACCGAGGCGCGCCGCATCGAAGCGGTCCGCCGCGACTTCGTCGCCAACGTCTCGCACGAGCTGAAGACCCCGGTCGGCGCGATCTCCCTGCTCTCCGAGGCGGTCATGGACGCCGCCGACGACCCCGAGGCGGTCAGCCGCTTCGCGGGCCGCATGCAGATCGAGGCCACCCGCCTGATCAACCTCGTACAGGAGCTCATCGACCTCTCCCGGGTGCAGAACGACGACCCGCTGGAGGACGCCGAGCCCGTACGCGTGGACACGCTCGTGGCGGAGGCCATCGACCGCTGCCGCCACACGGCCACCTCCAAGCAGATCACCATGGCCGCGGGAGGCACCGCCGACCTGCGCGTCTGGGGCAACCGGGGCCAGCTGGCCGCCGCCCTCGGGAACCTCGTGGAGAACGCCGTCAACTACAGCCCCGCCCGCACCCGCGTCGGCATCGCCGCGCGCCGGGTGACCGCGCCGGGGGGAGACTTGATCGAGATCGCCGTGACCGACCAGGGCATCGGCATCCCGGAGAAGGACCGCGAGCGGATCTTCGAGCGCTTCTACCGCGTCGACCCGGCCCGCTCCCGCGCCACGGGAGGAACCGGACTGGGCCTCGCCATCGTGAAGCACGTGGCGGCCTCGCACGGCGGGGAGGTGTCGGTATGGAGCTCCGAGGGCCAGGGCTCCACGTTCACCCTGCGCCTTCCCGAGGCGGCCGCGCCGGCCCCGGCGACCGCCCCCGGACCCGCCAGACCCCTGCTTGACCCAGAACCAGTCATTCCTGCCCCGGAGGTCCTTCCGTGACCCGAGTGCTCGTCGTCGAGGATGAGGAATCCTTCAGCGACGCCCTGTCCTACATGCTCCGCAAGGAAGGCTTCGAGGTCGCGATCGCCGCGACGGGGCCCGACGGGCTCGACGAGTTCGAGCGCAACGGCGCCGACCTCGTCCTCCTGGACCTGATGCTGCCCGGTCTGCCGGGCACCGAGGTCTGCCGGCAGCTGCGCGGCCGCTCCAACGTCCCCGTGATCATGGTGACCGCCAAGGACAGCGAGATCGACAAGGTCGTCGGCCTGGAGATAGGAGCCGACGACTACGTCACGAAGCCCTTCTCCTCCCGGGAACTGGTCGCCCGCATCCGCGCGGTGCTGCGCCGCCGCGGCGAGCCGGAGGAGGTCACCCCGGCGGCCCTGGAGGCGGGCCCCGTACGGATGGACGTGGACCGGCACGTGGTCACCGTCGGCGGGGCCAAGGTGGACCTCCCGCTGAAGGAGTTCGACCTGCTCGAGATGCTCCTGCGGAACGCGGGACGCGTGCTGACCCGCATGCAGCTGATCGACCGGGTCTGGGGCGCGGACTACGTCGGCGACACCAAAACCCTCGATGTCCACGTCAAGCGCCTGCGCGCCAAGATCGAGCCCGATCCCGGCGCGCCGCGCTACCTGGTGACCGTCCGCGGCCTGGGCTACAAGTTCGAGCCGTAGGCCATAGGCCGTAGACCGACGGCGGCCCGGCCGGGCCTCACGCCACACGGGGAAGGGCCCCAGCCGCGATGCGGCTGGGGCCCTTCCCCTCTTTACGGCTGCGGTACGGCGCTCAGTGGCCGGCGCTGCGCGACGGCGACGCGGAGGCCGAGCCCGAGGCGGCACCCGACGGGGTGGCGCCGGCGGCCGGGGAGCCCGACGGGGCGGGGGAGCCCGAGACGGCCGGGGAGGGCGAACCCGAGGGGCTGCCCGACGGGGCGCCGCCGGGGGCCGCGACCGGAGCCTCGGTCGGGCCGTAGCCGACGTACATGCCGGCGGCCGGGACGACCAGCGCGTCCATCTCCACGTCGCCCGTGCTGCTCAGCTGGAAGACGACCTTCTGCACGTCGCCGTTCTTGACGGCCTCGCGGCCGCCCTCGACCACGGCGGAGGCGTTGCCCTTGCCGCCCAGCACCACGGAGCCGCCGGCGGGCACGGTGACCTTGCCGGAGCCCTCGGCGGGCTTCAGGACGACCTTGGACTTGCCACCCGCGAGGGTGATCCCGTCCAGGGTCTGGGGCTTGTTGCCGGCGTTGAACACGGTCGCCGAGACGGCGGCCGGGCCCTTCTTGTCCTTCTCGCCCTTGGTGATCACCAGGGCGTTCTGGATCTTGATGTCGCCCTTGGTGACAGCGGCGTTGTCCGGCTTGATCTCGAGAGTCTGCGCGTCGTTGCCCGCGCCGCACGCGGCGAGCGAGGCGAGCGAGAACACGACGGCGGTAGCGGCGAGAGCGCCGCGTCGAAGGCTGCGGCTCACGGCGGCGGCAACTCCTTGGACGTACGGACGGGACGGGTACAGGCACTCAGAGCGGCTGAGGTAAAGCCGCCCTAAGGGTGTGTCAGCGGGCTTAGGTTACCGAGCCGCCGCCCCGCCCCCGCACCCGACCCTCCGCAGGGCGCGCACCGCGCTGCGCCGTCCCCGCGATCTTGCATTCCGCTATCCCGTCCGGGAGCGCCGCGTGATCAATTCCGGGATTCCCTCGAACGCGGTCCGTGATCAATTCCAGATTGGGCCGGAACCCACTGCGTACGGGCGGCCGCCAGTCGAACGGAGTACTTCGGTTTCCGGTCCGGGAACCCGGCAAAACGGGACGTACGTCACACTCGTGGCCGTGACCGCCAGGTGTAACGTGGCCGTTTCGCCCGGTCCGCACAGCGCCTCCGACCTGCGAATACCCCCTTCCGGAAGCCTTCCGCAGCACGTTCGTGTCGCTGTTGTCAAGCCCCGAGATGTGCCCTGACCTGCGAAAACGCCATTCATAACAGTCAGTTCTCGTGTTACCCTGGATAGCCACGGAAGGGGTACCTGTCACATGACGTTCAAGGTTGGCGACACCGTGGTCTATCCCCATCACGGGGCCGCGCTGATCGAGGCCATCGAAACTCGCCAGATCAAAGGCGTGGACAAGACCTACTTGGTGCTCAAGGTCGCCCAGGGCGACCTGACGGTTCGTGTGCCTGCGGACAATGCGGAGTTCGTCGGCGTTCGCGACGTAGTCGGCCAGGACGGGCTGGACCGGGTCTTCGAGGTGCTCCGCGCACCGTACGCAGAAGAGCCCACGAACTGGTCCCGTCGTTACAAGGCGAATCTGGAGAAGCTCGCTTCTGGCGATGTCATCAAGGTCGCGGAAGTAGTGCGTGACCTGTGGCGTCGTGAGCGCGAGCGCGGTCTCTCCGCTGGTGAGAAGCGCATGCTCGCGAAGGCGCGTCAGATCCTGGTGAGCGAGCTCGCGCTCGCCGAGAACACCAACGAGGACAAGGCTGAGGCCCTCCTCGACGAGGTTCTTGCGTCCTGACGCTCGAACCGGCCACAGTGTGCCGCGGTGCCCGATGACTCGCCCTCTCTCCCAACGAGAGGGCCGTTGCCGGGCGCTGCGGCATGTCTGCACCCGCTCCCACCACCTGCCCCTGCCCGGCCGCGCGCACCCTTAACCGCGCACCCGGCTGGTGAACACGCGCAACACCCGCAACACGCCGGACGCCGCACCCGGACCCCGCATCCACCCGGGCCGCCACGCCCGGACGTCCGCACCCGGCCCCGCCCACCGGTCCTGTCCACCCGGCGCCCACCAGCCACGCCCAAGGCCATACCCATGTCGCCCGAAGTCACAAACCTGGCTCGGAAACCTGGCTCGGAGCTCCTGATGTCTGACGAATCGCGCCCCCACCGCACCGCCGCGGTGATCCCGGCCGCCGGCCGCGGGGTACGCCTCGGCCCCGGCGCCCCCAAGGCCCTGCGGGCCCTCGGCGGGACCCCGATGCTGATCCACGCCGTCCGCGCCATGGCCCGCTCCCGCGCCGTCGCCCTGGTCGTCGTCGTCGCCCCGCCCGACGGCGCCGCCGAGGTGCGCCACCTCCTGGACGAGCACGCCCTGCCCGACCGCACCGAGGTCCTGGTCGTCCCCGGCGGCGACACCCGCCAGGAGTCCGTGCGCGCCGGCCTGGACGCCCTCCCGGCCGACATCACCTCCGTCCTCATCCACGACGCGGCCCGCCCGCTGGTCCCCGTCGACACCGTGGACGCGGTCGTCGAAGCCGTCCGCGGCGGAGCCCCCGCCGTGGTCCCCGCACTGCCCCTGGCCGACACCGTCAAGGAGGTCGAGCCCGGCCCGCCCGGCGAGCCCGAGCCGGTCGTCGCCACGCCCGAGCGGGCCCGGCTGCGCGCCGTGCAGACCCCGCAGGGCTTCGACCTCGCCACCCTGCTGCGCGCGCACGAGGCCATCGCCGTCAGCGGCGAGGGCGCCACCGACGACGCGGGCATGGTGGAGCGCACCGGGGTCACCGTGGTGACCGTCCCCGGACACGAGGAGGCCTTCAAGGTCACCCGCCCGCTCGACCTGGTCCTCGCCGAAGCCGTACTCGCCCGCAGGAGGGCCACCGATGTCTACTGACCTGCCCCTCGTCCCGCTCGTCGGCATCGGCACCGACGTGCACGCCTTCGAGACCGGCCGCGAACTGTGGTGCGCCGGCCTGCTGTGGGAGGGCGAGGACGGCCTGGCCGGCCACTCCGACGGCGACGTCGCGGCCCACGCCGCCTGCGACGCCCTCTTCTCCGCCGCCGGCGTCGGCGACCTCGGTGCGCACTTCGGCACCTCCCGCCCCGAGTGGTCCGGCGCCGCCGGGGTCACCCTCCTGGCGGAGGCCGCCCGGATCGTGCGCGCCGAGGGCTTCGAGATCGGCAACATCGCCGTCCAGGTGATCGGGGTGCGTCCGAAGATCGGCAAACGGCGCGAGGAAGCACAGAAGGCGCTCGCGGCGGCGGCGGGCGCCCCCGTCTCCGTCTCCGGCACCACCACCGACGGCCTCGGCCTCACCGGCCGCGCCGAAGGGCTCGCCGCCATCGCCACCGCCCTCGTCTACCGGACGAACCGGGGCTGAGTACGACGTACGGGAACGCGGGGGCGGGCCCGGACGTCACCTCTTCGGCAACAAACCGTCCGGGTGGCCTCAAACGGTCGCGGGGCACTGCCGCAGGCGCACTACCCTGGATGCCGTGACTATTCGCCTGTACGACACCAGCGCCCGGCAGATCCGTGACTTCGTCCCGCTCGTCCAGGGCTGCGTCTCGATCTACCTGTGTGGCGCGACCGTGCAGGCGGCCCCGCACATCGGGCACATCCGCTCCGGCCTCAACTTCGACATGATGCGCCGCTGGTTCACCTACCGCGGCTACGACGTCACCTTCGTCCGCAACGTCACCGACATCGACGACAAGATCATCGCGAAGTCCGCCGAGCAGGGCCGCCCCTGGTGGTCCATCGGCTACGAGAACGAGCGCGCCTTCAACGAGGGCTACAGCGCCCTCGGCTGCCTGCCGCCCACCTACGAGCCCCGCGCGACCGGACACGTCACCGAGATGGTCGAGATGATGCGCGGGCTCATCGAGCGCGGCCACGCCTACGAGTCCGAGGGCAACGTCTACTTCGACGTGAAGTCGTACCCCGGCTACCTCGCGCTGTCCCGCCAGGAGCTGGACAACATCCGCCAGCCGGAGTCCACCGGCGAGACCGGCAAGCGCGACCCCCGCGACTTCGCCATGTGGAAGTCCGCCAAGCCCGGCGAGCCGTCCTGGGAGACCCCCTGGGGCCGCGGCCGCCCCGGCTGGCACCTGGAGTGCTCCGCGATGGTGCACAAGTACCTCGGCACGGCCTTCGACATCCACGGCGGCGGCATCGACCTGGTCTTCCCGCACCACGAGAACGAGATCGCCCAGGCCAAGGCCTACGGCGACGAGTTCGCGCACTACTGGGTGCACAACGCCTGGGTCACCATGTCGGGCGAGAAGATGTCGAAGTCCCTCGGCAACTCGGTCCTCGTCTCCGAGATGGTCAGGCAGTGGCGCCCCATCGTCCTGCGCTACTACCTCGGCACCCCGCACTACCGGTCGATGATCGAGTACAGCGAGGAGGCGCTGCGCGAGGCGGAGTCCGCCTTCGCCCGCATCGAGGGCTTCTACCAGCGCGTCATCGAGAAGGCGGGCGGCACCGTCGAGGCCGCCGCCGAGGTCCCGCCGGCCTTCGCCGAGGCGATGGACGACGACCTGGGCGTCCCGCAGGCGCTGGCCATCGTCCACACCACGGTCCGCCAGGGCAACAGCGCGCTGGCCGCCGACGACAAGGACGCGGCGATCGCCCGCCTGTCGGAGGTGCGGGCCATGCTCGGCGTCCTCGGCCTGGACCCGCTCGACCCGCACTGGGCGGGCGAGGCCGACCGCGGCGAGGACCTCCACGGGGCCGTCGACACCCTCGTACGGCTGGTCCTGGAGCAGCGCGAGTCCGCGCGCGCCCGCAAGGACTGGGCGACCGCCGACGCCATCCGCGACCAGCTCCAGCAGTCCGGCCTGGTCATCGAGGACGGCCCGGCCGGCCCGCGCTGGTCGCTCGGCCCCCGCTGACCGCCGGACGCACGTGGTGGCCGCCCGGCCGTCCGGGCGGCACACTCTTCATACGTACATATCGCAGCACCAACGAAAACAGGTAGAGGTCATGGCCGGGAACAGCCAGCGCAGGAACCGCCGCACGTCCAACAAGAAGGGCGCCACGGTCGGCAGCGGCGGGCAGCGGCGCAAGGGCCTGGAGGGCA
Organism: Streptomyces sp. NPDC034085; assembly: GCF_055575555.1. NCBI lineage: Bacteria > Bacillati > Actinomycetota > Actinomycetes > Kitasatosporales > Streptomycetaceae > Streptomyces > Streptomyces sp. NPDC034085. The sequence goes on from NZ_JBVISL010000011.1 coordinate 47,405, forward strand.
AGGGCCCCACGCCCAAGGCCGAGGACCGCAAGAAGCACAAGGCGAACCGGATCGCGAACGCCATGGCCCGCCAGGCCGCCAAGCGCCGCCCCGCCCCCCGCCGCGGCGGCCCCAAGGGCACCAGCGAGATGGTCGTCGGCCGCAACCCGGTCTTCGAGGCGCTGCGCGACGGCGTCCCCGCCACCACCCTCTACGTCCAGCAGTTCATCGACAACGACGAGCGCGTCCGCGAAGCCCTCCAGCTCGCGGCCGAGCGCGGCAACATCAACCTGATGGAAGCCCCGCGCCCCGAGCTCGACCGCATGACCAACGGGCTCAACCACCAGGGCCTGGTCCTCCAGGTCCCCCCGTACGAGTACGCGCACCCGGAGGATCTCACCGCCGCCGCGTACGACAACGGCGAGGACCCGCTGATCGTCGCCCTCGACGGCGTCACCGACCCGCGCAACCTCGGCGCGATCGTCCGCTCCGTCTCCGCCTTCGGCGGGCACGGCGTGGTCATCCCCGAGCGCCGCGCCGCCGGCATGACCGCCGGCGCCTGGAAGACCTCCGCCGGCACCGCCGCCCGTACCCCGGTCTCCCGCGTCACCAACCTCACCCGCGCCCTGCAGGAGTACAAGAAGGCCGGCATCGCCGTCGTCGGCCTGGCCGCCGAGGGCACGCACACCGTCGGCGACCTCGAAGCCCTCTCCGGCCCGGTCGTCATCGTCGTCGGCTCCGAGGGCAAGGGCCTCGGCCGCCTCGTCGGCGAGAACTGCGACTACCTCGTCCGCATCCCCATGCCGGGCGGTGCCGAGTCCCTGAACGCCGGCGTCGCCGCCGGTGTCGTGCTGTACGAGGCCGCGCGCAAGCGGGACCAGCGCGGCCGCGCCTGACCCGGACGGCCGCACCCGCCGGCCGCCCCGCCTGATCCACTCGGCCCACGGGACATGACCCGTGAGCGTGTCGCCCCGCCCCTTCCGGGCGGGGCGACTTGATCTTGACGGGTCTCGGACAGATCCCTCGTGTCAAGGCAGTGTCCTAACCACCCGTCACTCGGTTAGATGAGTGTGGACACCAGAACGTCAGGGTTCGACGACCAGCCCGCGCTGAGCATGGTCAAGGTGCCGTGCGACCCCGCACAGGTCATCGTCAACCACGCCAGCTTCCGCGTGCGGCTCGCACCGAGCCCGAGCGCGCGTTCCAAGCCCGCGAATGCCCCCGGCCGCGCGCCCGTCCTCGGCGCCGCCGCCGTGGCGGCCGCCGGAGCCGCCCGGCGCCGCGCGCCCGTCGTCTGGAGCGGCAAGTCCGCCCCCGGCGACGACGCCGCGGCCACGGGAGGACTCCTCCAGGCCGTACGGGAGGCCCGCCGCGGCGACGACTACGACGGTGGAGCCGCCACCCAGACCATCCCCCGCATCGACCTGGCGCACGACCTGGGCGACGACACCCTCGCCACCCCCACCGTCATCGGCCAGCGCACCTACGGCGACCCCGACGAGACCCGCTCCCTCGCCGCCGTGCGCGACCTCCCGCGCCGGCCCCACCAGCCGTACGAACCCCACGGGCCGTACGACGGCCCCTACACGGGCCCCGACCCCGAGGTCGGCGCCGACGGCCGGCGCCCCGCCCAGGACGCCCGCGCCCAGGCCTCCTACTACCCCGGCCGCCGGATGAACCTCGGCGTCGTGCTGCTCCCGCTGCGCGTCTTCCTCGGCTTCATCTCCATCTACGCCGGCATGGGCAAACTGTGCGACCCCGTCTACTTCGACGGCGGCGAACGCGGCTCCATGGTCACCTGGCTCCGGACCCTGCACCCCTGGGCCCTGGCCGAGCCCCTGCGCGACTTCGCCCTCGCCCACCCCGTGGGAGCCGGCCTCAGCGTCGCCTTCCTCCAGGTGATCGTCGGCGTCCTGACCGTCTTCGGGCTCTGGCAGCGCTTCGCCGCCTGCATCGGCGCCCTGCTCTCCGCCGCCCTGCTGATGACGGTCAGCTGGAAGACCGTCCCCGCCTACGACGCGCCCGACATCATCTACCTGGCCGCCTGGAGCCCCCTGATCATCGCCGGCGCGCCCGTCTACTCCCTCGACGGACGCCTCGCGGGGGAGGCCTGGCGCACGCTCGGCCCCCGCTCCGAGGTCTGGCGGCTGCGCCGGCGCGTCCTGCGCCGCGGCGCCGTCATGGCCACCGTCGTCTGCGGGCTCACCCTGCTCATCGGCTCCCTCCTCGGCGGGGCCGTCCGCTCCTCCACCGTCGTCACCGTGCCCGGCCCCGGCCAGGCCCCGAGCAACTACCTCCCCGGCAGCCCGCTCCCGCAGGCCCCCGCCAAGCAGCCCGCACCGGCCAGGCAGCAGCCCTCGAAGCAGGCCTCGCCCTCCGCCGCACCCTCCGAGCCCGCGGCCAAGTCCGGCCGCACCAGCAGCGGTTCCCCGGCCCGCGGAGGCACCGGGACCGGCTCCGGGGCGCCCAGCGCCACCAAGAGCTCCGGCAGCGGCAGCCAGACCCCCCGGAGCAGCACCCCGAAGCAGTCCAGCCCGCAGCAGCCGCCGGCCACCTCCTCGGGGACCCGCAGCGGATCCGGCGGGGACACCCCGACCAAGAAGCCCGGCCTGGTCGGCGGCCTCCTCGGCTGAGCCGCCCCGACCCGGCGAGGAGGGCCCGGCGCGCACCCCGCGCGCCGGGCCCTTCCGCGTGCCGGGGGCCGTACGCTCCGGGGCCGGGGGCCGGGTGCCGGGTGCCGGGGGAGACGTAGCAACACGGAAACCGCTCAGACGGCGCCCTGTGCCGCCAACTCCCGCGCCGCCTCGCTGAGGTCCTTCGCCGTGTCGATCGCCCGCCAGTAGGCCCCCTGCGGCAGCGGAAAGCCCGCCAGCCGCCGCTCGCGGGCCAGCCGCGGGAACGTCGTCCGCTCGTGGTCCCCCAAGTCCGGCAGCAGCGAGGCGAATTCGGGAGCGAACACGTACACGCCGGCGTTGATCGGATAAGGCGACGGCGGAGCCTCGATGAAGTCCAGCACCTGCCCGAACTCGTTCGTCTCCACCACCCCCCACGGCATCCGCGGCCGCGCCAGCGCCAGCGTCGCCGTCGCCTCCCGCTCCGCGTGGAAGGCCGCCATCTCCCGCAGCGGGAACCGCGTCCACACGTCCCCGTTGGCCGCGTACCAGGCCCGCTCCGGATGCGGCAGGTGCGCGGCCGCGTGCTTCAGACCGCCCCCGCGCCCCAGCGGCACCTCCTCCACCACCGTCGTCACGCGCAGCGGCAGCACGGTGCACCGCAGCCACTCCTGGAGCACCTCCGCGAGGTGCCCGCAGGAGACGACGGCGTCCGTCACCCCCTCCGCCGCCAGCCACGCCAACTGGTGCCCGATGATGGGCAGTCCGGTCCCCGGGATCTCGACCATCGGCTTCGGCCGGTCGTCCGTGTACGGCCGCAGCCGCGTCCCCTGCCCGCCCGCCAGGACGACCGCCTGGGAGGGGAGGGCCGGGAACGCGGCTGCGTCATCGGTGGATTGGGGTGGTACGGGGGGAAGGTCGGTCATGGCCGCCAGCGTAGGGACGGCCCCCGCCCCGGCCGGGGCAGGCGCGGCGGACCGTCAGCCCATCGAGGCGACGCCCGACGCGTACGAGGTGTCGCAGACCGGGCGCGCGTAGGACTGGGCCTTCGTCGGCCCGTACGCCTCCACGGCGGCCCGCCCGAGCGCCCGCGCGATGCTCACGCAGTGCTCGGCCAGCGACGGCCGGCCGTTCACCTCCTGCTGGAGGTGCGTCAGGACGATGCCCGGCTGCTCGCCCTGCTGGAGCTCGCCGAGGAGCTTGTCGCGCAGCAGGTCCTGGGGGGCGGCCGGCTTCTTCGGGACGGAGACGTCCTCGGCGGAGGCGGTCAGGATCTGGGAGGAGTGATCCGCCCAGGGGACCATGGTGACCGCGAGGGTCCCGGACAGGACCAGGACGACGGGCAGGACCAGGGCGAGGGAACGGCCGATACGGCGGGCAGTGTGGGTCACGAGGGCGAGAGTAGCGCTCGGTGAAGATTTGGCGACATTTAGTCACCCGGTCGGGGGATGGTTCGATGTGGCTTTTCGAATCAGGGGTTGACGAGTGCGGCCGAATGGCCCGGTCTGCCAGGGTTCGTGAGGCGTGACTCCCGCAACTGCCGGGGCAGGGGCGTCCCTTGGCGGGACGCCCCTGCCGGCCGCCTAGTTGGAGAGGCGGGCGCCGGAGGACGTCGAGAAGACGTGGATCTCGTCGCCGCGCGGCACCACGTGCAGCGAGGAGCCCTTCTCGGGCACCTGGCGGCCGTTCACGCGCACCACGAGGTCCTGACCCTCGCAGCTGCCGTAGACGTAACCGTCGGCACCCAGCTCCTCGACCACGTTCACGGTGATCGTCAGGCCGCCGGTGTCACCGATGTCGAAGTGCTCGGGGCGCACGCCGACCGTGACCGTACGGTCGCCCGCGTCGGCGGCGGCGGACAGCGCCTCGCGTGACACCGGCACGACGCTCTCGCCGAACTTCACGCCGCCGTCGGTGATCGGCACCTCGACCAGGTTCATGGCGGGCGAGCCGATGAAGCCGGCGACGAACAGGTTCGCCGGCCGGTCGTACATGTTGCGCGGGGTGTCGACCTGCTGAAGCAGGCCGTCCTTGAGGACCGCCACGCGGTCGCCCATCGTCATCGCCTCGACCTGGTCGTGGGTGACGTAGACGGTGGTGATGCCGAGGTCGCGCTGGAGCGCCGCGATCTGGGTGCGGGTGGACACGCGGAGCTTGGCGTCCAGGTTCGAGAGCGGCTCGTCCATGAGGAAGACCTGCGGCTTGCGCACGATGGCCCGGCCCATGGCGACGCGCTGGCGCTGGCCGCCGGAGAGCGCCTTCGGCTTGCGGTCGAGGTACTGGGTCAGGTCCAGCATCTTCGCCGCCTCCTCCACCTTGCGGCGGATGGTGGCCTTGTCCTCACCGGCGATCTTGAGCGCGAAGCCCATGTTGTCGGCGACGGTCATGTGCGGGTACAGCGCGTAGTTCTGGAACACCATCGCGATGTCCCGGTCCTTGGGCGGCAGGTGCGTGACGTCGCGGTCGCCGATGCGGATGGCGCCGCCGTTGACGTCCTCCAGGCCCGCGAGCATGCGCAGGGAGGTCGACTTGCCGCAGCCGGAGGGGCCGACGAGGACGAGGAACTCGCCGTCCTCGATCTCCAGCTCCAGCTGGTCGACGGCGGGCTTGTCGCCGCCCGGGTAGAGGCGGGTCGCCTTGTCGAAGGTGACAGAAGCCATGGTGGTGAATCCCTTCTACCGGCAGGAACGTGCCGGACGATCCGAGTGGAAGGTCTAGTCCAGCGAACCGGACTCCGCCCGACGCTACCTGGCGGTACGGCTCCTGTCAGCAATCTGACGAACCGGATGCCGGGCGGGGGTCCGGGGGGTGCGGATCAATGTGATGGCCCGGGCAATCGGGCGCTGTGTAGAGTGAGGGCGGCTCCGCGCATGGAGGGTTCGTGTGGGAGTCGTGCCGCCTTAGCTCAGTTGGCTAGAGCGCTTGACTTGTAATCTTGAGGTCGTCGGTTCGATTCCGACAGGCGGCTCCGCCCCAGGTCAGAGGGTTGCTGATCGAGGGGATTCGTACAGAAGCGGAAGGCCCCGGGTGATCACCCGGGGCCTTTTCGCGTTGCTCAGGAGCGGCCCGAGATGTGGTTCGCCAGGCGGGCCAGGGGGGTCGTCGTGGGGCGGTGGGTCGCCGCTTCGCGGCGGTCCGCCTCGCGGTAGGCGGCGTAGAGGGCGTGGACGCCCAGCCAGCGGAAGGGTTCCGGCTCCCAGCGGCGGACGCGGTGGTGGACCCAGGGCAGGGTGGTCAGCTCGGTCGGGTCGCCGAGGACCAGGTCGCGCAGGGTGCGGGCGGCGAGGTTGGCCGTGGCCACGCCCGAGCCGACGTAGCCGCCGGCCCAGCCCAGGCCCGTGGTGGCGTCCAGGGTGACCGTCGCGCACCAGTCTCGGGGGACGCCGAGGACGCCCGACCAGGCGTGGGTGACCGGAGTGCCGGTGAGGAGCGGGAAGAAGGCGGTGAGGAGGGCCGTGAGGGAGGCGATGGTGGCCGGCTGGGTGCGGCCGTCGTTGTCGGTGCGGGAGCCGAAGCGGTACGGGACCCCGCGGCCGCCGATCGCGATGCGGTCGTCGGCGGTGCGCTGGGCGTACATGTAGGCGTGGGCCATGTCGCCGAGGAGCGGGGCGTCCTGCCAGCCCAGCTGCTCCCAGACCGCGGGCGGCAGGGGGGCCGTGACGATCATCGAGGAGTTCATGGGGAGCCAGGTGCGCTTGTGGCCCTTGAGGGCGGCGGTGAAGCCCTCGGTGCAGCGCAGGACGTAGGGGGCGCGGACGGTGCCGTAGGGGGTGACGGCGCGGCGGGGGGCGATCTCGGTGACGGGGGTGGATTCGTGGAGGGTGACGCCGAGGCGTTCGCAGGCGGCGGCGAGGCCGCGGACGAGCTTGAGGGGGTGGACGCGGGCGCCGTGGGGGGTCCAGCTGGAGCCGACGGCGTCGGCGATGTCGATGCGGGCGCGGGTGGCGGCGGCGTCGTGGAGTTCGCGTCCGGTGTCGCCGTAGGCGAGTTCGGCGGCGTGGAAGGCCCTGAGGCGGGTGAGCTGGGCGGGGGTGCGGGCGACTTCGAGGACTCCGCCGCGGTGGACGTCGGCGTCGATGCCCTCCTCGGCGGCGACGTCGATGACTTCGGTGACGGTGTCGTTCATGGCGTGCTGGAGGCGGTGGGCGGCGTCGTGGCCGTGGCGGGCGGCGTAGCGGTCGCGGCCGGCGATGCCGTTGTAGAGCCAGCCGCCGTTGCGGCCGGAGGCACCGTAGCCGCAGAACTTCTGCTCCAGGACGGTGACGCGGAGGTCGGGGGCTGCGCGCTTGAGGTAGTAGGCGGTCCACAGGCCGGTGTAGCCGCCGCCGACGATGACGACGTCGGCCGTGGCGTCGGCGGTGAGGGGGGCGCGGGGTGGCTGGGGGGATCCGGTGGTCGCGTACCAGAAGGAGATGCCGCCGTTGATCGTCATGGGGGAGTTGGTACCGGGGCCGGGCCGGGGGCGTCCAGATGCCGGGTGTCGCGTTCCGGGGGCGGTTGGCGTACCGGGTGGCCGGTGCGGGGGGTGGTGCGGGGGATGTAGGGCGGTTCAGCGCTGCCGGGGTTCGAGGACGACCTTGCCGGTGGTGGCGCGGGTTTCGAGGTCGCGGTGGGCGGCTGCGGCCCGGGCGAGGGGGTAGCGCTGGAGGGCGGGGCGCAGGCGGCCGGCGGCGGCTTCGGCGAGGGCGCGGGTCTCGAGTGTGCGCAGCGGGTCGGGGGTGCCGACGGCTTCGAGCATGGCGGGGCCGAGGACGGTGCGGGTGGTGATGCGGCGGGCGGTGAGGTGGGCGCGTTCGGCGTCGGTGAGGGTGAGGGGGCCTTCGGACCAGCCGTAGACGAGGTGGCGGGCGCCGGGGGCGAGGAGGCCGAGGGCGGTGCGGGCGGTGGCGCCGCCGACGGGGTCGAAGAGGACGGTGGCGCCGCCGGGGTGGTGGGCGCGGACGGTGTCGGCCCAGTCGGGGGTGGTGTAGTCGACGGCGAGGTCGGCTCCGTTGGCGGTGGCGCGTGCGGTTTTGGCCGGGCCGCCGGCGAGGGCGACGACGGTGGCGCCGGCGTTCTTGGCGTATTGGACGAGGAGGGTGCCGATGCCTCCGGCGGCGGCGGGGACGAGGACGGTGGAGGTGGGGCCGAGGTCGGCGAACTGCAGGATGCCGAGGGTGGTGCGGCCGGTGCCGATCATGGCGACGGCCTGGGCGGGGTCGAGGCCGTCGGGGACGGGGTGCAGGCGGTCGGCGTCGGCGACGGCGTGTTCGGCGTAGCCGCCGGGGGCGAAGCCGAGGTGGGTGACGACGGGGCGGCCGAGCCAGGCGGGGTCGGTGCCGGGGCCGAGGGCGTCGACGGTGCCGGCGACTTCGCGGCCGGGGATGGTCGGGAGCGGGGGGAGGGGTGCGGGCAGTCCCTGGGCGCCTTGGCGCAGGGCGGTGTCGAGGAGGTGGACGCCGGCGGCGGCGACGACGATGCGGACCTGGCCGGGGCCGGGGGCGGGGCGGGGGACGGTCTCGTAGGTGAGGTTCTCGGCGGGGCCGAAGGCGTGGAGGCGGACGGCCTTCATGGTGTCGGTGTGCGTGGTCATGGCGTCAGCGTTCGGCCTCAAGAGTGGTTGAGGTCAAGGGGTGGCTGTCAGTGGGGTGGGTCACGATGGACGCATGGCGCGCGACGGGCAGACGGTGGTGAAGGCGGCGCGGCGGCCGGAGGTGCGGCTGCCGTACCTGGTGGTGTGGGAGGGCGGTGGGCTGGAGCCGGACGGGGACTACGACGGGCTGGAGTTCGCGGATCTGGACCTGACGGGGCAGGAGGGGGTCGGGGCGCGGTTCATGGACTGCGCGGTGCGCCGGTGCGTGCTGGACGAGGCGGGGCTGGCGAAGGCGCGGCTGGTGGATGCGGTGCTGGAGGGGGTCCGGGGGGTGGGGACGGACCTGTCGGGGGCTTCGCTGCGGGACGTGGAGCTGGTGGAGGCCCGGCTGGGCGGGGTGCAGCTGCACGGGGCGGTGCTGGAGCGGGTCCTCGTACGGGGCGGGAAGATCGACTACCTGAACCTGCGGGCGGCGCGGCTGCGGGACGTGGTCTTCGAGGGGTGCGTGCTGGTGGAGCCGGATTTCGCGGGTGCGGTGCTGGAGCGGGTGGAGTTCCGGGACTGCGTGGTGCGGGGGGCGGACTTCACGGGGGCGCGGCTCGCGGAGGTGGATCTGCGGGAGGCGGCGGAGCTGGGGATCGCGCGGGGGGTGGAGGCGCTGGCGGGGGGCGGTGATCAGTGCCGGGCAGCTGTTCGAGCTGGCGCCGGCGATGGCGGCGCAGCTGGGGGTGCGGGTGGTGGGGTAGGGGGCGAGGCCGGGCGCGCGGCCCGTACGAGTGGTTTCGTACGGGCCGGGAGCCGGGGGCGTCAGTGCTTCTTGGGGGCCTCGGCGTTGCGCCAGACGGTGAGGTCGAGCGTGATGTAGTTGCTGGCGTCCTTGGTGTCCGACTTGCCGCGGAAGGTCACCACGGCGATGTGTCCGGCGTCGCTGAGCACGCAGATCTCCGACCCGTCGGTGAGCTGGTCGAGGCCGACCTTCTCGGTGTAGCGGGTCTCGGCGCGGCAGGTCTCCAGTGAGCCCTTCTGCGCGTTGTTGAGGACGACCAGCTTGCCGTTGGCGGTGCCGAGCCGCTTCTCCCCGAACAGGGTGTCGAAGTAGTAGTAGACGTCTCCGCCGTTGTAGGAGACACCGGCGTTGCCGCCCGAGCCGGGGCGCGGCGGGTTGTCGGCGAGCATGATCTGGTAGTTGGCCGGCACGTCGATGCCCTGGTAGGTCGCCGGGGCGGGGTCGGGCCGCTTCTGGTTCTTGTCCTGGGATCCGGAGCCGGCGGGGCTGGGGGTGGTGCCGCGGGACGAACCGCTGCCGCGGCTGCCGCTCTTGGAGGAGCCGTCCGGGAGGAGGGAGCCGATGACGGCGAGGCCGATGACGGCGCCGACGATCGCCCCGGCGATGATCAGGCCCTTCGGCCGGCGCGGCGGGGCGGGCGGGGTCGGGTAGCCGGTCTGCGGGTAGCCGGGCTGTGGGTAGCCGGTCTGGTGGACCGGCGGCGGGGTGGGGTAGCCGGTCTGGTGCATCGGCGGCGGTGTGGGGTAGCCGGGGGCGAAGCCGGGCGGCGGCGTCTGGTAGCCCGGGGGCGGCGTCTGGTACCCGGGCGGCGGGGTCGGGTACCCGGGCGGTACCTGGCCCGGAGCCGCCGCCGGGACCGCCGGCGCGGTCTGCGTCGGCGCGTACGCGGGCGCCGGGGGTGCGGCGGCCGGCTGCGGCGGGGAGAGCTCGGTCGGAGTGGGTGCGACGGAGGCCTGCGGGGGCGGGGTCTTGGCGGGTTCGGGCAGCCGCAGGCGTTCGGTGATCGAACCGGCGACGGCCTGGGGGAGCCAGTCCTCGCCCTGGCGCAGCGGCTCGGGGGAGAGGTCGTGGCACATCTGGATGACCTCGGTGAGGCTGGGCCGGCCGGCGGGGTCGCGGGTCAGGCAGCGGGTCACCAGCGGGCGCAGTTCCTCGGGCAGGGCGCTGAGGTCGGGGTCTTCGTGGACGATGCGGTAGAGCACCGCGTGCGAGCTGCCGTCGCCGTAGGCGGGTGCGCCGATCGCCGCGAAGGCGACGATCTGGCCGAGGGCGAAGATGTCGGTGGCGGCGGTGACCGTTCCGGCGGAGGCCTGCTCGGGGGCCATGAACGCGGGGGTGCCGACGCTGACGCCGCTGCTGGTCAGGGCGGTGGCGTCGGCGGCGCGGGCGATGCCGAAGTCGATCACGCGGGGGCCGTCGGCGGCGAGGAGGACGTTGCCGGGCTTCAGGTCGCGGTGGACGATGCCGGCGCCGTGGATGACGTGCAGGGCCTCGGCGACGCCGATGGCCAGCAGCAGGACGCTGCGCAGCGGCAGCCGGCCGTGCCCGGCCACGGCGTGGGCGAGCGAGGGGCCCGGCACGTAGGAGGTGGCGAGCCAGGGCTGCGCGCCGTCGGTGTCGAAGTCGATGACCGGGGCGGTGTAGAGGCCCTGCACGCGCTGGGCGGCGCGTACTTCCTGCTGGAAGCGCCGCCGGAACTCGGGGTCCTCGCTGAACTCGGGCCGGATCACCTTGAGGGCGACGGGCCGCCCGCCGAGGGTGTAGGAGAGGTACACCTTGCCCATGCCGCCCGCGCCCAGCACGGCCGCCAGCCGGTAACCGCCCACGGTGGCGGGGTCGTCCGCCCGCAGGGGCTGGAAGAGCTCGGCCGAAGGCGCACCGCTACCGCTCATGAAAAACCGTCCCTTATCAGGCAGTTCCAGCCTGCCGACACCCCGGAGCCAACCGAGAGAGTATCCGACACCCAGGGCTCGCACGGGCCGCGGTCCGGGAGCGGCTCAGCGGGCCGGCAGGGGGCGGCGGCGCCGGTGGTAGGCGAGGGCGAGGGCGAGGATCGCGGGGCCCCAGAGGACGAAGAGGCCGCTGACGGCGAAGGCGAGGGCCTGCCACCAGCCGTTGGTGTAGCCGACGTCGGAGAACCCGGCGAGGTGGAAGACGCAGAGGATCCAGTCGACGAGCAGCAGGGTGAAGCCCAGGCCGGCGAGGACCGCGGGCACGGTGACCGCGTACGGCGGGATGCGCCGGCCGCGCAGGACGGGGACCCAGTCGGGGACGGTCTCGCCCCAGGGGCGGACGAGGCCGGCGCAGAGCAGGGCGAAGGCCTCGGAGAGCAGGCTGAGGACGAGGACGTAGGGGACGGTGAACCACAGCGGGTCGGTGCTGGGGGGCACGTCCATGCCCATCTGGAATCCGAATCCGACGGGCAGCCGCCACAGGCACACCGGCAGGGCGAGGAGCGGCAGGAGGCGGGCGGTGGTCACGGCCCAGCGCGGGACGGGGCGTTCGGTGGTGTGGAGGGTCATGGGCCCAGCCTTCCGGCCGCGGGGCGGCCGGGGATCGGGCTGCGGGGTGATCGTGCTCCCCCGGGCGGGGGAGGCGCCGGGCGGGCGGGACGGACTCAGGCGGGTACGCGGGGGAAGCGGGACTGGAGCGTCCAGACGACCGGGTTGTCGGCGAGACCGTCGTGCATGTCGGTGAGGTCCGCGATCAGGTCGTGGAGGAAGTCGCGGGCCTCGCGGCGCAGCAGGCGGTGGCTGAAGGTGAGGGGCTCTTCCTCGGGTGCCATCCAGTCGGCTTCGATGTCGACCCAGCCGAAGCGGCGCTCGAAGAGCATGCGGTCGGCGGACTCGGTGAAGTCGAGTTCGGCGTACTGCCGGTTGGCGGAGCGGCTGCCGCGGGGGTCCGCGTCGAGCTGCTCGACGATGTCGCACAGGGCCCAGGCGAAGTCGAGTACGGGCACCCATCCCCAGGCTGTGGACAGTTCCACGTCCTTGTCGGTGTCGGCGAGGTAGACGTCGCCGCAGAACAGGTCGTGGCGCAGGGTACGGACGTCCGCGGAGCGGTAGTCGGTCTGCGGCGGGTCGGGGAAGCGGCGGGAGAGGGAGTAACCGATGTCGAGCACGTTCCCGATGGTGTCACGGGTGTCGCTCTCCCGGCGCGGGGGCGGAGCCGGCGGCCTCGGCGGCGGCCGGCTCCGGCGGGGCCGCGGCGCGGGTGTCAGTCCTCGATCGCCTGGTAGACCGTGGTCCAGAAGTCGTGGATGACGCGCGCCGGGTCCGGGGTGGACAGGCCGACCTGCATGAGCAGGATGCCGGTGAGCCGGTTCTGCGGGTCGGCGTAGGCCGAGGTGCCGGTTCCGCCGTCCCAGCCGAACTGGCCGACGGGCGCGTAGTCGCCGCGGTAGGTGCGCACCGCCATGCCGAGGCCCCAGCCGCCCTGCTGGCCCTGGCCGAAGGAGACGTGGACGGCGCCGCGGGCCAGCGCCGAGCGGGTGCTCTCCTGCTCGGGCGTGAGGCGGTTGGTGGTCATCAGCTGGACGGCGGGGCGGGACAGGATCCGCTCGCCGCCGTGCGTGCCCTGGTCCAGCAGCATGCGGAAGTACGCGTGGTAGTCGTCGACGGTCGAGACGAGGCCGCCGCCGCCCGACTGGAACTCCGGGGCCTGGCTGTAGCGGCCGCCCGCCGCCTCGTCCCACACCATGAACTCGCCGGTCTGCGGGTGGGGGGCGTAGCAGGGCGGCAGCCGGTCGATCTTGTCGCCGGGTACGTGGAAGCCGGTGTCCGCCATGCCGAGCGGGTCGAGGACGCGTTCGCGCAGGAACGTCTCGAACGGCTTGCCCGTGACCCGGGAGACGAGGACCCCGAGCACGTCATGGCTGATGTGGTAGCCCCACTGCTCGCCGGGCTGGTGCATCAGCGGGAGCGCGCCCAGGCGGCGCATCCACTCGTCCGCCTCGGGCGCCGGGACCACTCCCTGGCTGAAGACGGCGTGCTCCTGGAGCGCGGCCTGGAGCGGGGAGCCCATGGTCGACAGGTCGACGCCGAGTCCGAAGGTGGAGGTCACCAGGTCCCGTACGGTGATCGGCCGCTGCGCCGGCACGGTGTCGTCCAGCGGGCCGTCGGGCCGCTTCAGCACCTGGCGGTCGGCGAGTTCGGGCAGCCACTCCTGCACCAGGTCGTCCAGGCGCAGCCCGCACTCGTCGAGGAGGACCATCACCGGGGCCATGGTGAGCGGCTTGGACGTGGACGCCATCCGGAAGATCGTGTCCCGGTCCATCGGCGCGCCGCCACCGTCGTGGTGGGTGTTGCCGATCGCTTCGACGTGCGTCTCGTCGCCGCGGCTGACGAGGGCCACGAGGCCGGGGATCTTCCCGGACTCGACGTGCCGCGTCAGGACGTCGCGCATCCGGCGCAGCCCGGTTTCGGAGAAGCCGGTGTTCTTGCCCATCATCAATCCCCCGTCGTTGTTCGCGAAGTGCTGAACGCAGGTGACGCTACATTGCGTTTATGGATGCGTCAACGAACTTCTTCGGGCAACTCGACCTGATGGAAAGGGTGATGTGGGCTTGACGTTGCAATGGCTATGGCACTAAACGCACGGCGGCCGCCCGGGGCGGATTGCAATGGGGTCGGCGGTGGCCGCATACTGCGCACCGGGTGCGCACCGCCGACGAGGGGAGACGGGACCGATGCCCGGAGGAAGGCTGACCGGCGAGGACCGCCGGCACATCGCCGCCTGGCTGGCCGAGGGTCTCGGGTACACGGAGATCGGCCGGCGGCTGGGGCGGCCCGCCTCGACCGTGATGCGGGAGGTCACCCGCAACGGCGGCCCCGAGCAGTACGGGGCGGAGCGGGCGCAGGAGGCCACGCGGGAGCGGGCCCGCCGGCGCAGACAGGGCCGGCCGCAGACGGTCCCGGACGGCGACGGTGGCGACGGCGGCGACGGTGGCGACGGCGGCGGCGGTGACGGCAGCGAGGACGGCGGCGAGGACGGCGGCGAGGACGGCGGCGAGGACGGCGGCGGCAGTGGTCGCGGCAGTGGCCCCGGGCGGGATCCGCGGGCGGTCCGGGACTTCACGGAGTCCTTCACCGCCCTCCTCGCCCGGCAGGGCATGCCGCCCATGGTCTCCCGGGTGCTGGCCTGCCTGTACGTCACCGATACCGGCGCCCTCACCGCTGCCGAGCTGGTCCAGCGGCTGCACGTCAGCCCGGCGTCCGTCTCGCACGCCGTCGCCTGGCTCGAACAGCAGGGGATGCTCCGGCGGGAACGGACCGCCGGAGAGCGCCGCGAGCGCTACGCCGTCGACGACGAGCTCTGGCTCCGCTCACTGCTGGCGGCCGCGCAGATGAACGACGCCCTGGTGGCGGTGTCGCGACGCGGCGCGGAGGTCCTCGGGCCCGGGACCGCGGCGGGCGCGCGCTTCGAGGCCTCCGTCGAGCTGCTGTCCCTCGTGAACGAGTCCCTGCGGCAGGCCATGGAGCAATGGCGGCGGAGGCTGGCCGGGCGGGACGCCGCCGGCGGGGCGTGAGGGGCGGCGTCAGGAGGGCAGCAGCCGCTGTTCCTTGGCCACCGCCACCGCTCCGGCGCGGGTGTCGACGCCGAGCTTGTCGTAGATGCGGCCCAGGTGGGTCTTGACCGTGGCTTCGCTGATGAACAGCGCGCGGGCGATGTCGCGGTTGCCCAGGCCCCGGGCCAGCTGGCCCAGGATGTCGAGTTCGCGGTCCGTGAGGGTGGGGCGCGTACCGCGCATGTGGGCCATCACCCGGCTCGCGACGGGCGCGGACAGGGTGGTGCGGCCCGCCGCCGCCGAGTGGATGGCGGCGAACAGCTCCTCGGGGCGCTCCGCCTTCAGCAAGTAGCCGGTCGCGCCCGCGCCGATCGCCCGGGTGATGTCCGCGTCCGTGTCGTAGGTGGTGAGGACCAGGACGTGCGGCGGCCGCGGCAGGGCCGTGATGCGGCGGGTGGCTTCGACGCCGTCGATGCCCTCGCCGAGCTGGAGGTCCATCAGGACCACGTCCGGGCGCAGCTTGGCGGCCAGCGCGACCGCCTCCTCGCCGCTGCCCGCCTCGCCGAGCACCTCGATGTCCGGTTCACTGCCGAGGAGCGCGAGGAGTCCGGCGCGGACCACCACGTGGTCGTCGCAGAGGAGGATCGTCGTCATCCTGTGGGCTCCAGGGGGATTGCGGCCGAGAGGACGGTGCCCTCGCCGGGGGTCGATTCGATCGTCAGGGTGCCGCCGAGCTGGCGCACGCGGGCGCGTATCGCCGGCAGTCCGTGGCCGCGGTCGGAGTCGGGTCCGTGGCCGTGGCCGGCGGGCGCGGGGGTGGCGGCGGTGAAGCCGGCGCCGTCGTCGGCGATGTCCAGGACGACCTGGTCGCCGAGGAAGCTGAGGGTCAGGGCGGCGGTGTGCGCGTGCGCGTGCTCGCGGATGTTGGCCAGGGCGCCCTGGGCGATGCGCAGCAGGGCGGATTCGGTGCGGTCCGGGAGGGGGACGGGGACGCCCTCCAGGTGGAAGCGGACCTCGACGCCGGGGCCGGCGTCCAGGGCGCGCAGGGCGTCGGCGAGGCCCGCGCCGTTGTCCAGCTCGGGCGGGGCGAGGTCGTGGACCAGGCGGCGGGCCTCGGCGAGGCCGCGGGCCGCGATGCCGGTGGCGGTACGGACGTGCGCGCGGGCGGTGGCCGGGTCGGTGTCCCAGGTGCGGTCGGCGGCCTGGAGCAGCATCTGCTGGCTGGACAGGTGCTGGGCCAGGGTGTCGTGGATCTCCATGGACAGCCGCTGCCGCTCGGCGAGGGTGCCTTCGCGGCGCTCGGTGGCGGCCAGTTCCCGGCGGGTGCGGATCAGGTCGTCGATCAGCGCGCGCTGGGCGCGGGCCTGGCGTTCCATGTGGACGAAGACGGCCGTGGCGAGGGCGGCGACGGCCGGGGGAGCCAGGAGGAGGTTCGGGTCGAAGGCGGTGGAGAGCTTGAGCTGGGCGGCGACGACGAAGACGGTGAGTACGCCGACCAGGGCGACGGCGGCGCGCGGGGGGAGGGTGCGCAGGGCCGTGAAGAACAGCGGTACGGCGCACCAGGCGAAGCTGGGCGCGAGCACCACGAGGACCACCCAGGTGGCGACGACCAGGCCGAGCCAGAGGCGGGGGCGGAGGGCGGGGGTGGCGCCGGTGCCGGGGGCGGGGGCGGTTCGGTTGACGCCGGCGGCGGGGCCCAGGACGTACAGCAGGGCGAGGGCGATGGAGAGGGAGATCACCCAGGGGGTGCGGGGCTCACCGGGGTGGCGGAGCAGGAACCGTGCCACCGAGGCGCCGAGCAGGAGGAAGAACGCCGTGTGCATGACGGTGGCGAGGGTGCGGGTGTCGGGGGCCCGGGTCACGGGGTGGCTCCTGTGGGTGGGGCGGGTGGTGTCCATACTGCCTCTGCCCTGGCCGGGCGGTCGTCGGTGAGGGCAGCCGTGGCCTGGCGGGGCCGATGGTGCGCCGCTGCGCGGGGCCGGGTCCCCCACCCGCCCTTCCACCGTTCCCCGGGGGCTCCGCCCCCAGACCCCCGCGCCTCGAACGCCGGCGGGGAGCAGCCAGGGGCGCGTCAGGAACAGCAAAACGGGCGGGCGGCCCCTGCGCATCGGCCGATCGGATGACCCTCGGGTCAGCCGGTGCGCCAAGCGGGGCGAGCCGGTACGGGGACGGGCCGGGGGCGGTTCGCCGCCGACGCTTGGAGGGAGCCAGCCGAGCCGCCGACCCATCAGGAGCAGACATGAACACCCGCACCCGCGTCCTCACCGGCACCGCCCTCGCCGTCGCCCTCGGCGCCGGGACGTTCGGCGCCGTCAGCGCGAGCGCCACCCCCGCCGAGAAGGACGCGGACAAGAACTTCACCACCTCGACCCACCTCACCATCGGTGCGGCCACCCGCGCCGCGCAGGCCGCGCTCGAGGCCGCCGAGAAGGAGCACCAGAAGGTCACCGTCGCGGTGGTCGACCGCAACGGCAACACCCTCGTCACCCTGCGCGGCGACGGCGCGGGTCCGCAGTCCTACGAGTCGGCGGAGCGCAAGGCCTTCACCGCCGTGTCCTGGAACGCCCCGACCTCCGTCCTCGTCGGCCGGCTCGCGCAGGCCCCGAACCTGAAGGACATCCCCGGCACCCTCTTCCTCGCCGGCGGCGCCCCCGTCCAGGCCGACGGCGCGCCCGTCGCGGGCATCGGCGTGGCCGGCGCCCCGAGCGGTGACCTGGACGAGAAGTTCGCCAAGGCCGGTGTGGAGGCCCTGCAGAAGTAAGGTCGGTGCGTGGAACTCAAGCGCCTGGCCGTCCCCGCCGTCACCGCCCTGCTCGTCCTGACCACGGGATGTACGGGGGCGACGGTGCAGGGGCGGCCCGGCGCTTCCGGTCTGCGTGACCCGTTCTTCCCCCGGGCCGGCAACGGCGGCTACCAGGTCGAGCACTACGCCCTGGACCTCGCCTACGACCCCGCCGACGGCCGGCTGCGCGGTACGGCCGTGATCACCGCGCGCGCCGAGCAGGGGCTCAGCTCCTTCAACCTCGACTTCAGCGGCCTGAAGGTCGAGGGGGTGGACGTGCAGGGTGCCCGCGCCCGCTACAACCGGACCGGCAGCGAGCTGACGGTGCGCCCGGCCCGGGACCTGAAGAAGGGCGAGGTCTTCCGTACGACGGTGGACTACGCCGGGCGGCCCAAGCCGGTCGTCGATCCGGACGGGTCCGAGGAGGGCTGGATCACCACCGGGGACGCGGCGGTGGGCGTGGGCGAGCCGGTGGGGTCGATGGGGTGGTTCCCCGGCAACCACCACCCCTCCGACAAGGCCTCGTACGACGTGACCGTGACCGTGCCGGACGGCTACGAGGCCGTCTCCAACGGCGAGCTGCGCTCCCGCCGGGCGGTGGGGGAGGGGCGGACCGAGTTCGCCTGGCACAGCCCCGAGCCGATGGCCGGCTACCTGGCGACGGTGGCCGTCGGGAAGTTCAAGGTGAGCACCGGGCGCACGCCCTCGGGGGTGGCGGTGTACAACGCCGTCGCTCCCGGTGAGGCGGCGGGCAGCGCGGCCGCGCTGGCGCGGCTGCCCGAGATCGTCGAGTGGGGCAGTGCCAGGTTCGGCCCGTACCCCTTCGGGTCGGCCGGTTCGATCGTGATGCCGGCGCAGACCCTCGGGTACGCCCTGGAGACGCAGACCAAGCCGGTCTACTCGGGTGCGCCCGACGAGGAGCTGGTCCTGCACGAGGTGGCCCACCAGTGGTTCGGCAACTCGGTGTCGCCCGCGTCCTGGAAGGACATGTGGCTCAACGAGGGCTTCGCCACGTACGCGGAGTGGCTGTGGTCCGAGGACCGGGGCGGTGTCAGCGCGCAGCGCCGGTTCGAGGCGTTCCTGGCCGGCGACACCGAGGTCGACCGGGGGGCCGGCGAGGACTGGGGCGCCTTCCCGCCCGCCGCGCCGCCGGACGCCGCCCACATCTCCGACGCCCCGGTCTACTACCGGGGTGCGATGGTGCTGCACCGGATCCGGCAGGAGGTGGGGGACGGGGCGTTCTTCGCGCTGCTGCGGGGCTGGGCCGCCGACCACCGGCACGGCAACGCGAGCACCGCCGATTTCACCGCGTACGCGCAGCGGCTGACGGGGCACGACCTGAAGAAGGTGTGGGACGTCTGGCTGTACGGCGCGGGGCGTCCCAAGGGCTGACGCGCGAGCCCCCTGCCCGGGGGCCGGGAGGGGGCTGGGGCGGGGGTGTCGCGGGTCAGACGTTGACGCCGAAGTCCTGGGCGATGCCGGTGAGGCCGGAGGCGTAGCCCTGGCCGACCGCGCGGAACTTCCACTCGGCGCCGTTGCGGTAGAGCTCGCCGAAGACCATGGCGGTCTCGGTGGCGGCGTCCTCGGAGAGGTCGTAGCGGGCGATCTCGGCGCCGCCGGCCTGGTTGACGACGCGGATGTAGGCGTTGCGGACCTGGCCGAAGTTCTGGCTGCGGGACTCGGCGTCGTAGATCGAGACCGGGAAGACGATCTTGTCGACGTCGGCGGGCAGGCCGGCGAGGTTGACGTTGATGGCCTCGTCGTCGCCCGAGCCCTCGCCGGTGCGGTTGTCACCGGTGTGGACGATGGTCTGGTCCGGGGTGGACTTGTTGTTGAAGAAGACGAAGTGGCCGTCGGAGACGACCTTGCCGGTGGCGTTGACCGCGATGGCCGAGGCGTCGAGGTCGAAGTCGACACCGGTCGTCGTACGGACGTCCCAGCCGAGGCCGACCGTGACGGCGCTGAGGCCGGGGGCCTCCTTCGAGAGCGAGACGTTGCCGCCCTTGGACAGGCTTACTGCCATTTTGACTGGTGTCCTTCCTCGTCACACGACCGCGATACGCGGTCAAGTTACCGCTGCCCTGCATAACGCGGCGAGGGGGCGCACAGGTTCCCGGGAGCGGGAAATACGGGTGACGGCGGCCCCGGCGGGGGCCGATCATAGGGTCATGCCTGGTCCCTATGTCATCCGCGGTTCGGTCGTGCTCCCCGAGGCGGAGCTCTCCTGGCGGTTCTCGCGTTCCTCCGGGCCGGGCGGACAGCACGTCAACACCTCCGACTCGCGGGTGGAGCTGCTCTTCGACGTGGCGGCGACCGGCGCGCTGCCGCCGGTGTGGAAGGAGCGGGCGCTGGAGCGGCTCGCGCCGCGGCTGGTGGACGGTGTGGTGACGGTACGGGCCTCCGAGCACCGCTCGCAGTTCCGCAACCGGGAGATGGCGCTGGTCCGCCTGGCCTCGCTGCTGGCGGAGGCCACGGCCCCGCCGCCGAAGCCGCGCCGCGCGACGAAGATCCCGCGGGGCATCAACGAGCGGCGCCTGCGGGAGAAGAAGGCCCGGGGCGAGACCAAGCGCGGCCGCACCGGCCGCGACTGGTAGCGGGACCTGTGGTCCCCGCCGGCAGGCCTACGAGGCCAGGTGGCGGTAGCGGCCGCGGAAGTACGTCAGCGGCGGCGCCTCCGGGACCGGCAGGGCCGCGCCGAGGACGTGCCCGACGACCAGGGTGTGGTCGCCCGCGGTGACCCGGGACTCGGTGCGGCACTCCAGGGTGGCCAGCGCCCCCGACAGCAGCGGCGCCCCGGAGAGGGCGCCGCGCACGTACGGGACCCCCTCGAAGAGCAGGCGGTCGCTGATCCGGCCCTTCATCGCGAAGCGGCCCGCGACCTGGAGCTGGCTGTCCGCGAGGAGGGAGACCGCCCACAGCGGCTGCTCCGCGAGCAGGTCGTCCATCCGGGACCCCTCGCGCACGCTCACCAGCACCAGCGGCGGGTCCAGGGAGACCGACATGAAGGCGGTGGCCGTCATGCCGACGTCCTCGCCGCGCGGCCCGTCGGCGCTCAGGGGCGGCTCCTGCGCGGTGATCAGGCACACGCCGGACGCCAGCCGGGACATGGCGGCCCGGAACTCGTCGTTGCTCACCCCCTCAGGATGGGGGGTGGCCGCGTTCGCGGGGTGGACGGGAGCGGGGTGTACGGGGGTCGTCTTGGGCACGTACCGAACGCTAGTGCCGATATCGCGCGCCGCACATCGGCCGCGGGTCGGAGCCGTGTCCCCGCCTCGCGGCCTAGGCCGGGGCCCGTCGTTCGCTTCCGGAAACGGCCGGGAGCGCTCCCCCTCCCCCTGCGCCGCGCGGCACGTCTTTATTCATCCCATGTGACTTGAGTCACAGAGAGCAAGATTTGTTGACCCTGTGTACCTGCCGCACAGCTCACTGTGATTCAGTGGACGAGACACCGCAACGAAACGCCGATGACAAACCTGGAGTTGCTGTCGAGGTCTCGGGGAGAGCGAGCAATGGAGACCGAGTCGGAGCCGTACGTCCGTCTTGCGACCCTGCGGCAGCTGCACCAGGTGGTGGCCGAACTCAACACGGCCCGGAGCCTGGCGGACACCCTGCAGACCGTCGTGGACGGCATCGTCCGCGGCCTCGGCTACGAACTCGCCTGCGTCAACCTCGTACGTCCTGACGGCGATCTCGTCGTCGCCGCCTTCGCCGGCGACCCCGCCGCCGAAGCCCTGATCACCGGCCGCGTCGGCTCCCGCGGCGCCTGGGAGCGCCGGCTGACCATGGGCGAGGACTGGGACGGCCTGCGCTTCATACCGCACACCGAGGGCTGGGTCCTGATGGAGGACGACGTCCCCCAGTGGCACACGGACGGCCCCGACCCGCGCTTCCTGGACGAGTGGCACCCCGAGGACCGGCTCTACGCCCCCATGTACGCGACGGGCGGGGAACTCCTGGGCGTCATCTCGGTGGACAGACCGCGCAACGGGCGCCGCCCCGGCGCGTGGGGGCGCGAGGCACTCCAGATGTACGCCTTCCAGGCCGCCATTGCGATCAGCAACGCACGGCTGCGCGCGAACATGCAGCGGGCCCTGGTCCGGCTGGAGCGCGAGCAACAGGCCCTGCGGGCCAGCGAGGAGTCGTTCCGGCAGGCCTTCGAGTACGCCCCCAGCGGCATGGCCATCGCCGAGATGGGCGGCGACCAGCACGGCCGGCTGCTGCGCACCAACGACGCCCTGTGCCGGCTGCTGGGCCGGCCCGCCTCCGTGCTGCGCCGCTACTCCTTCTCCGACCTCGTCCACCCCGAGGACATCGGCACCCTGCTGCGCACCTCGGCCGAGGGCGGCCGCGCCGAGCTGCGCCTGGGGCGGCGCGACGGCACGTACGTATGGGTCTCGCTGCGCAACTCGGTGGTCGCGGACGCCGCGGACGGGCCCCGCTTCCTCCTCACCCACGTCGAGGACATCGAGGAGCGCAAGCGGCACGAACTCCAGCTCGCGCACCGCGCCAGCCACGACTCCCTCACCGGCCTGCCCAACAGCGCCGAGCTGCGCTCGCGGCTCGGCGCGCGCCTGTGCCGGCGGCCCCAGTCCGTACGGGCCACCGCGGTGGAGGCGCTGGACGCGGCGTACGAGGGCCGCCCCGGGGCGGGTGGTGCCGGCGAGCACGGCTTTCCGCCCGACGGACAGCCCTACGGCTACGACGCCGGCTTCGCCGCCGCCCCGGCCGGGCAGCCGGGCGAATCCTTCGACGTCCCCGGCGCGTTCCCCGGCGGCCCGGACGGCCCGTACGACCACCACGTGCACACGGTGGCGCCCGCCACGGACGTCGACGACGGCACCAAGGGGCTCGCGGTGCTCTTCTGCGACCTCGACGGCTTCAAGTCGATCAACGACCGGTTCGGCCACCACACCGGCGACGCGGTGCTGATCGAGGTCGCCCGGCGGCTGACGACGGGCGTCAGGGACGGTGACACCGTCGCCCGGCTGGGTGGCGACGAGTTCGTCGTCCTCGCCGACGGACTGGGCGCCGCGGACGCCGCCGACCTCGCCGTGCGGCTGCGCAACGCGATCATCCCGCCGATCCGCGTGGACGGCCGCGCGGTGCGCGTGGGGGCGAGTTTCGGGATCGGCTGGGCCAGCTGCGGGATGTCCGCGGACGAGGTGCTGCGCTCCGCCGACCAGCGGATGTACATCGAGAAGCGGTCCCGTTCCAAGGCGCACCGGCGGGCCGGCTGAGCCCGCGGGCCGCCCGTGGGCGCACGTGTTCGGGGTAGGCTCCCGTGGGTCGAAAGGAGTGACCTGCGATGACGACGCCCGCGAACAACGGCCCGCACGGTGGGGCGAACCAGCCCGAGGACGATGATCCGTTCGGCTACCTCTACGCGGACGGCCAGGCCGCCGGAGCCACCCCGCCCGGTCAGGGCGGCGGATACGGCTACCCCGGCCCGTCGGCCGGCGGACCGCCCGGCGCGCAGCCCGGCGTCCCCCGGACCTCGTACAACCAGGTGCGGACGGTCGGCGAGCGGACGTACGGCGGCCAGCGCGGCGCCGTGCCGCAGCAGCAGCCCCCGCAGGCCTACCAGGCCCAGTACCAGGCCCCGGAGGCCCTCCAGGCCGGCGGTTACGGGGTTCCGCAGCAGCCGTCAGCGCCGGGCCACTCCGCGGCGGCGGCCCACGGCGGGCGCGGCGGGCACGGTGGCGGGCGCGGTTCCTCCGGCGGGTCGAGCCGGCGCGGTCTGCTGATCGCCGCGGTCGCGGTGGTCGCCGCGGTCGGCATCGGCATCGGCGCGGCCCTGATGTTCGGCGACAAGGGCGACAAGGACGAGAAGGCGCAGGGGAACCAGAACCAGCCGTCGTCCGCGCCCAAGAACTCCGACGGTCCGCAGGCCAGCGGTTCCCCGGCGCCGTCGGCGAGCCCGCTGCCCAAGGCGGACGCCTCCGGTTCCGGCATGAACCTGACGGGCGGTGCGGCGCTCACGGCCGTGGTGCCGGGTGCCAAGAGCGCGGGCGGCCAGTACGTCGGCAACTTCAACCAGACCGGCGCCGCGCTGACCTGGACGCTGGACGCGCCGAAGGCGTCCCAGTACAAGCTGAAGATCAGTTACGCGGTGCCGGGCAAGGCCGCGAGCACCACGCTCACCGTCAACGGCGAGCAGCAGACGCGCCCGATAAACATGGACAACTTCTCGCACGCCAAGCCGGGCGAGTGGGACAAGTGGACGTACACGCACTCCAACGTGGAGCTGAAGAAGGGTACGAACACGGTCAAGATCTCCTGCGAGACCGGCAACCAGTGCGAGATCATCATCGACCAGCTCTGGCTGGAGCCGCTGTAGCCGGTGCTCAGTCCGGCTGACCGGACGTCACCTTGACCGACCCCCGTACCTCTTCGTAGGTGCGGGGGTCGAACTCTCCCGCCGTCGGGGCGTGCACGGTGGCGGCGGAGAGGGCCACCGCGCGGACGAGGCGCTCGGGCCAGTCCAGGCCCCGCACCAGGGCGGAGAGCAGGCCCGCCACGGCGGAGTCGCCCGCGCCGGTGGGGTTGCCGCGCAGCGGGCGGGGCGGGGCGGCGTGCCAGGTGCCCTCGGGGGTGGCGGCGAGGAGCCCGTCGGCGCCCAGGGAGGTGACCACCGCGTGGGCGCCGCGGCGGCGGGCGTCGCGGGTGGCGGGCAGCGGGTCGCGGGAGCCGGTCAGCTCCGCGAGTTCGGCCGCGTTCGGCTTGATGATCTCCGGCCGGGCGGCGACGCCGCGCCGCAGGGCCTCGCCGCTGGTGTCGAGCAGCACCGGGGCGCCGGCCGCGCGGGCCGCCCGTACGAGGACCGCGTACGCGCCGACCGGCACGCCGGGTGGCAGGCTGCCGCACAGGGCCACCGCGCGGGCGCCGGGGAGGAGTTCGGCGTACCGCTCCAGGAAGGCGGCCCATTCGGCGGGGGAGATCTGCGGGCCGGGTTCGTTGAACTGGGTGGTGTCCCCGGTGCTCTCGTCGACGACGGCCAGGGTGCGCCGGGTGGTGCCCGCGCAGGGGACGAGGGCGTCGGTCACCCCGGGCGCGGCGGCGAGGAGTTCGCGTACGACCTGGCCGGTGGGGCCGCCCGCGAAGCCCGTCGCCGTGACGTCGTCGCCGAGCGCGGCGAGCACCCGGGCGACGTTCAGGCCCTTCCCGCCGGGGCGTTCGGTGACACCGGTGACCCGGTGGGAGGTGTGCGGCAGCAGTCGCGGCACCCGGTGGGTGACGTCGAGCGCGGTGTTGAGCGTCACGGTGAGGATCATGGCCAGCCCCGGTCTTGGTGTGTGCCGGGATCATGCCAAATCGAGGGCGGCCAGCCCAGTCCCGGAGGCGGGCCGCCTCCGGGAGGCCGGTCGAAGGGCTCGTTCAGTCCAGCGGGCTGACGATCCATTCACCGCGCCGCATGACGCCCTTGACGTCGAACGCGGCGTCCAGGACCACCAGGTCGGCGTACTTGCCGGGTTCCAGCGAGCCGACCTCGTCGTAGAGGCCCAGCAGCTTGGCCGGGTTGGCCGAGATCGCCTGGACCACCGACTCGACGGGCAGCCGGTCCACCGTCACCGACCGCTTGAACGCGGTGTCCAGGGTCAGCGTGGAGCCGGCGATGGAGCCGCCCTCCACGAGCCGGGCCACACCGTCCTTGACCTCCACCTCCAGCGGGCCGAGGTGGTAGGTGCCGTCGCCGAAGCCGGCCGCGTCCATGGCGTCGGTGATCAGCGCGACGCGGTGCGCGCCCGCGTGGTGGAAGGCCAGCTCCAGCATCGCCGGGTGCAGGTGGGTGCCGTCGTTGATCAGCTCGACGGTGACCCGCTCGTCCTCCAGCAGCGCGGCGATCGGGCCGGGGGCGCGGTGCTCCAGGCCGGGCATGGCGTTGTAGAGGTGGGTGGCGACGGTCGCGCCGGCGTCGATGGCCTGGCGGGTCTGGTCGTACGTGGAGTCGGTGTGGCCGATCGCGGCGATGACCCCGTGCTCGGCCAGCAGCCGTACGGACTCCAGGCCGCCGGGGAGTTCGGTGGCGAGGGTGACCATGCGCGCGGTGCCGTGCGCGGCGTCGACCAGCTTGCGGACCTCGGCCGGGTCGGGGTCGCGCAGCAGTTCCTCCTTGTGCGCGCCCTTGCGGCAGGGGTTGATGAAGGGGCCCTCGAAGTGGATGCCGGCGATCTCGCCCTGCTGGGTGAGCTCGGCGAGCAGCCCGGCGCGGCGGGCCAGTTCGTCCAGGTCGCCGGTGACGGTGGAGGCGACGAGGGTGGTGGTGCCATGTTCGCGGTGGGTGCGCACCCCCTTGAGGACCTCCTCGGCGGTGCCGGAGGTGAAGGAGGCGCCGCCGCCGCCGTGGTTGTGCATGTCCACGAAGCCGGGGACGATCCAGTGCCCGGCCAGGTCGACGACGCGTGCGTCGTCGGGGGCGCTGCCGGCGACGCGGGCGCCCTCGACGATGACGCGGCCGCCCGCCACGATCCCGGTGGGCAGCACCACCCTCGCGCCGGAGAGAACGGTGCTCTGTGCGCTTCCGGACATCAGGCCGGTACCTCCGTGGCGAGTAGGTCCCAGGCGAGCAGCCCTGCGCCCAGGCATCCGGCGGTGTCCCCGAGGGCGGCCGGAACGATGTCGGGCAGCCGCTGGAACGTCACGCGTTCCCCCACGGCCGTCCGCAGCGGTGTGAACAAGGTTTCCCCGGCCTCGGCGAGGCCGCCACCGATGATCAGCGTGCTGGGGTCCAGCAGGGTGAGCGCGGTGACCAGCCCGTCGGCGAGGGCGGCGACGGCGGCCAGCCAGATCGCGCGGGCGGCCGGGTCACCGGAGGCGACGGCCTTGGCGCAGTCGGCGGCGTCCGCCTCGGGATCGCCGGAGGCGGCGGCCCAGGCCCGGCTCACGGCGGAGGCGGAGGCCAGGGTCTCCAGGCAGCCGTACTGGCCGCAGCCGCAGGCGGGGCCGCCGGGGCGGACCACGATGTGCCCGATCTCGCCGGCGTAGCCGTGGGCGCCGGCCTCGATGCGGCCGGCGATGCCGATGGCGCCGGCGATGCCCGTGCCGAGCGGGACGAAGAGGAAGCGGTCGGCGCCCGCGCCCGCGCCGATGCGGCCCTCGGCGAGTCCGCCCGTACGGACGTCGTGGCCGAGGGCGACCGGGATCCCGCCGAGGCGGGCGCCGAGCAGGTCGCGCATCGGTACGTCGCGCCAGCCGAGGTTCGCCGCGTAGACGGCGAGGCCCCGCTCGGCGTCGACGATGCCGGGGACGGCGACGCCGGCGGCGGAGGCGGTCGTGCCGAAGCGCTCCCGGCCGATGCCGAGGAGCTCGGCGGCGAAGTCCAGGATCGTCTCGACGACGGCTTCGGCGCCCCGCTCGCGGCCGGTGGCGCGGCGGGCCTCGTGCAGCAGGGAGCCGTCCGCGCCGATGAGGGCGGCCTTGATCCCGGTGCCGCCCACATCGAGGGCGATGACGTGTTTCACGGGTTTCACAGCAGACAGTCTCGCGTGCTCGGCGGGGAAAGGTCTAGTCCATTGGGCGGGATTGTTGAGCGGCCATACAAATCCGGGCCGGTATCCGGACACGGTCCGGACACGGTCCTGCGCGCGACCCCGTTCCGGATGTGGCGGAGCCGTCAAAGTGGTGTAGACCTTATGACGGATCGTACGTACAACCAGGGGTGGATCGAGAACTGTGAAGGGCCGTTACCTGAGGCCGGCCGCGTCCGGCGCCGCGCTGTGCCTGACCGTGGCGACGCTGGCGGGCTGTGGAACGCTGTCCGGCCTCGCCGGGGACAACGAGGTGACCCTGCGGGTCGTGGCGGCCGACTACGGGGACAATCCGCAGAACTCCTCCGCCGGCTACTGGAAGGACCTCGCCGCCTCCTTCGAGAAGGACAACCCCGGCGTCCACGTCGAGGTGAGCGTCTACTCCTGGTCGGAGGTCGACGCCAAGGTCGCCGAGATGGTCAAGGCCGGCAAGGCCCCCGACATCGCGCAGATCGGCGCCTACGCCGACTACGCCGAAGCCGGCAAGCTCTACACCGCCGACGAGCTGCTGTCCGTCACCACCGAGGCCGACTTCCTCGCCCCGCTCGCCGACGCCGGCAAGGTCAAGCGGGTCCAGTACGGCATGCCCTTCGTGGCCAGCACCCGGCTGCTCTTCTACAACCAGAAGCTGCTCGGCGACGCCGGGGTCATCCCCAAGGACAGCACCGCGGGCTGGCAGCCGAAGAGCTGGGCGGACCTGGAGGCGGCCGCCAAGAAGCTCAAGGCGGCGAACGTCCCGACCCCCTTCGCGCTGCCCCTGGGCCGCGAGGAGGCGCAGGCCGAGACGATGATGTGGATGCTCTCGGGCGGTGGCGGCTACACCGACAACGAGGAGGCGTACGCGATCGACTCCCCGGAGAACGTGAAGTCGCTGGAGTTCCTCCGCGACAAGATGGTCGGCCAGCAGCTGACCGGCCCGGTCGAGCCGGGCAAGCTGGACCGCCAGGCCGCCTTCGACGCCTTCACGCGCGGCGAGGTGGGCATGCTCAACGGCCACCCGACGCTGCTGAAGCAGGCCGCCGGGAAGGGCGTGCGGTTCGGGATGGTCCCCATGCCGACCGTCGACGGCACCGACCACTCCGCCATGGGCGTCGCGGACTGGGTGATGGCCTTCAAGAACGGCCACCGGAAGGAGTCCGGGAAGTTCCTGGACCACCTGTTCTCGGCGAAGAACGTGACGACCTTCACCAACACCTACGACCTGCTGCCGGTCACCACCAGCGGCTACCGGGCCATGGCCGCCAGTACGGGTGGCTCGGCGACGCAGCTGAAGACCTTCCTGGCGGCCCTGCCGAACGCCCGCCTCTACCCGGTGGGCAAGAAGTCCTGGGCGGGCGTCAGCGAGGACGTGAAGCAGAACATCGGCAAGGCCGTCCAGCCGGGCGGACAGCCCGCGAAGGTCCTGGAGGAGATCGCGACGACGGCGCGCAAGGCGGACGGGGAGCGCTGAGGGCGGGCGCGCGAGGGGTCCGGCGCGGGCGCGGGAGGGGCGCGGGGGCGGCCCGGGGGCGGTGTCGGTGGGCGGCGTTAATGTGGCCGTATGACGGATGGCGGGCAGGCGGGTGACACGGGGGCGGAGGCGGCGCAGGGCCGGCTGACCGCCGCCGAGGCCGCCGTGCTCGCGTACGAGGGCCGCAGCTGGCCCGGCCCCGGCGCCAAGGAGCGGGCGATACGGGAGGGCCTGGGGCTCACCCCGGTCCGCTACTACCAGCTGCTCAACGCCCTCATGGACGACCCCCGCGCCCTCGCCCACGCCCCGGGCACCGTCAACCGCCTCCGCCGCATCCGCGAGGCCCAGCGGGCACGGCGCTAGGCCGTCGCGGAGGCGGGGTGGGCGGGTCAGGGCCGCCCCGGTAGGGTCGTCCGTATGGGGAGCCAGCCGCACGACCTGCCGCCTATGCCCGTGCCCGCCACCGCAGCCGGACGGGAGGGACTCGAAGCCCTGCTGCGCACGCCGCGCAGAGCCGTCGTCGCGCTCGACTTCGACGGCACCCTCGCCGAGATCGTCCCCGACCCCGACCAGGCCCGCGCCCACCCCGCCGCCGTCCCGGCGCTCGCCGAGCTGGCGCCCCGGGTCGACGCGGTGGCCGTCGTCACCGGCCGCCCGGCGGGCGTCGCCGTACGCCACGGCGGCTTCGCGGGCGTGCCCGGGCTGGAGCACCTCGTGGTCCTGGGCCACTACGGCGCCGAGCGCTGGGACGCGGTCACCGGCAGCGTCCGCGCCCCCGCCGAACACCCCGGGGTCGCCGCCGTACGGGCGGAGCTGCCGGGCTTCCTCGACGCGATCGGGGCGTGGCGCGGGACCTGGATCGAGGAGAAGGGCCGGGCGCTGGCCGTCCACACCCGCCGCGCCGAGGACCCGGAGGCGGCCTTCGAGGCCCTGCGCGAGCCCCTCGCGGAGCTCGCCGCCCGGCACGGGCTGATGGTCGAGCCGGGCCGGGCGGTGCTGGAGCTGCGCCCGCCGGGCATGGACAAGGGCGTCGCCCTGACGGAGTTCCTGGCCGAACGGGACGCCGAGGCCGTCCTGTACGCGGGGGACGACCTGGGTGACCTCGCGGCGTTTTCGGCGGTGGAGAAGCGCCGCGCCGACGGCCTCCCGGGGCTGCTGGTGTGCAGCGGCTCGGCCGAAGTCCCCGAACTCGCAGCCCGAGCCGACCTGGTCCTCCCGGGCCCGGCGGCGGTGACGGCCTTCCTGGCCCGCCTGGCGGCGGCCCTCCGGGACGCGTAGCCGGGCCGGCCCGGGGCGCGGGCCAGGGCCCGGGGAGCGGTGCCTTGGCGGGCCGGCCCGAACCGGAAGGACGATGGGACTGACGGGAACCCCCGAACCAGCCCTGAGACGGCCCGTGAGGGCACCGTCCCCCTCACCCCCGCAGGGCCTCCAGTTGCGCCGTGAACCAGGCCGCCGGGGGGAGGGTCGTGGCGGCTGCCGCGAGGCGCTTGGTGCGGGCCGTGCGTTCCTCCGGCGGCATCGACAGGGCCTCGTGGAGTGCGGCGGCCGTCGCCGAGACGTCGTACGGGTTGACCGTCAGGGCGTCCCCGCGCAGTTCCTCGTACGCCCCCGCCCCCGTGGACAGGACCAGCGCGCAGCCCTCCTCCGACACCACCGGGATCTCCTTCGCGACGAGGTTCATCCCGTCCCGCACCGGGTTGATCAGGGCCACGTCCGCCATGCGGTACGCGGCCAGCGAGCGCGCGAAGTCGTCCTCCACGGAGAGGAGGACCGGCTGCCAGTCCTCGGTGCCGAACTCCGCGTTGATCTCCGTGGCCAGGTCGCGGACGGACGCGGTGTAGTCCCGGTACACCTTCAGGTCCTGCCGGGAGGGGTACGCGGACGCCAGGTGCACCACGCGGCCGCGCCACTCGGGGTGGACCGTCAGCAGCTCCCGGTAGGCCAGCAGCCCGCGCAGGATGTTCTTCGACAGTTCGGTGCGGTCGACGCGCACGATGGTCTTGCGGTCGCCGACCTCCGCCCGCAGCGCCGCCAGCTTGTCGTCCACCTCGGGGCGGTGGGCGAGGGCCCGCAGGTCGTCCCCGTCGACGCCGAGGGCGAAGACCCCGACGTTGGTGCGCTTGTGCCGCACGGGGCTGTTGGGGTTCTTGTGGACGTAGCGGGCCTCCGCCGGATCCACCCCGGCCGGGGACTTCGGCTCGGCGATGCCCCGCTCGTCGTCCAGGTGCGCGCCGGCCATGAAGGTGTGCGCCCACGCCCAGGTGTGGAAGCCCACCAGGTCCGCGCCCAGCATCCCCCACACCAGCCGGCTGCGGATGTCGTCCGGGAGCATGTCCAGGAACTCCCGCGACGCCCAGGGGGTGTGCGTGAAGTGGGCGATCCGCAGGTCCGGCCGCAGTTCGCGCAGGGCGCCCGGGACCAGGGCCAGGTGGTAGTCCTGGACCAGGACCGACGCGCCCTCGGCGGCCTCCTCGGCCAGCGCTTCGGCGAAGGCCTGGTTGTAGGCGGCGTACGACTCCCAGCGGCGGCGGAACGCCGCGTCGAAGACCGGCTCGCGCGGGACGTCGTAGAGGTGGTGGTGGGTGAACCAGAGCACCGAGTTGGCGATGCCGTTGTACGCGTCGTCGTACACCGCCGGGTCGATGTCCAGCATCCGGACGCCCGGCTCGGAAACGCCCCGGCGGACCGCCTCCCGGTCGGCGTCGGACAGGGCCGCGCAGATCCACAGGGCCTCCGGCTGAGCGGCGAGCGCCGCGGACAGGCCGGAGACCAGGCCGCCACCGCCGCGGCGTGCGCTGAGGGTGCCGTCGGCGGCGAGGGCGTACGAGAGCGGGCCGCGGTTGGCGGCGACGAGTACCTGAGAAGCCATGCCGCGAACCTAGCCCGGGTCCTCCTCGCTCAAACGTCCGGGAATTGTCCGGTTCGTCACGCCCTGGCCGCGCCGCGCCCCGCGCCACCCGCGCGGCCCGCGCCTCACGCCACCCGCCGGCCCGCGTACTCCCCGACCTCCACCATCGGCGGCCGCTCCTCCGTGTCCACGGGGTACGTGCGCGGAACGAACCCGTCCGGCCCCCGCTCGAACTGCGTCAGCTCCGGCCGTACGAGGTGCCCGCGCGAGAGCCGCAGCTGCGCGGTGCGGTAGATCGCCGCGGCCATCCGGCCCAGCGCCCGCCCGTCCTGGTGCCGGTGCAGCCGGACCCCCACGTCCACCTGGGCCAGCGCGTCCAGCCCGGCCGTGTGCAGCGCGTCCACCAGCAGGCCCAGTTCCACCCCGTACCCGACGGGGAACGGCAGCCGCTCCAGCAGGGAGCGGCGCACCGCGTACTCACCCCCCAGCGGCTGGACGAACCCCGCCAGCTGCGGCCAGTGGAGGTTCAGCAGGGGCCGCGCCACCAGCTCCGTCACCCGGCCGCCCTGCCCGGGGGCGTCCCCCAGGGGGCGGTCGTACATCGCCTTGACGAACTGCACCTGCGGGTCGGTCAGCAGCGGCCCGACGATCCCCGAGACGAAGACGGAGTCGAAGTCCCGCAGGTCGGCGTCCACGAAGCAGACGACGTCCCCGGTTGTGGCCAGCAGCGAGCGCCACAGCACCTCGCCCTTGCCCGGCAAGGCCGGGAGCCGCGGCAGGATCGCGTCGCGGTGCACCACCCGGGCGCCGGCCTCCGCGGCGACCTCGGCCGTACGGTCGGTGGAGCCCGAGTCGACCACCACCAGCTCGTCCACCAGCGGGACCGCGAGCCCCTCCATCAGGTCGCGCCGGATGACCTCGACGATCTGCCCGACGGTGGCCTCCTCGTCGAGCGCGGGCAGCACCACGCTGACCGTCGTCCCGGCCGCCCGTTTCCGTTCGAGCAGCTGGTCGAGCGGTCGGTCGGCGGCGGACCAGGAGCGGTCTGCCAGCCAGCGCTCCACCTCATCCAGCACTCTCAGCACTCCCTGGCTTCTCTGCGGCACTCGGCGGTTTGCGGCCGAATCGTGATCCATCTCGCGGTTCGGACGGCTGTCTCAACCGCCCGTCCCTTCGGTTACAGTCTTGAACAACGCGAAGGACCGCCGCATGCCGGGGGTCCCGCGCGACAAACGCACCGGCGCGCCACAGAGCGCGTGTGCCGGTGCCATACCGCTCATCCAGAGGGGCAGAGGGACACGGCCCGTTGAAGCCCCGGCAACCCTCCAGTCGGTTCTCGCACGCGCGGGGCCCCGGCTAGGGAAGGTGCCAATTCCGTCTCATGGCGAAGTGCGCCATGGGGAAGATGAGGAGAAAGGGCCTCGCCATCATGGCTGCACAGACTGTCGCCACCTCTGCCGATCTCGGACCCGCCACCGGCCTTTCCTGTCGCGAGTGCGGTACCCGCTTCGAACTGGGCCCCATCTTCGCGTGCGCCGAGTGCTTCGGCCCGCTGGAAGTGGCCTACGAACTGCCGCTCGGCGACCCCGAGGCCCTGCGCGCCGCGATCGAGGCCGGCCCGGACAACATCTGGCGCTACGCGCCGCTGCTGCCCGTCCCGGCGGACGTGGCCTCCAAGCCGAGCCTGAACCCCGGCTTCACCCAGCTCGTGGACGCGCAGAACCTGGCCAAGGAGCTGGGCGTCACCGGCAAGCTCTACGTCAAGGACGACTCCGGCAACCCGACGCACTCCTTCAAGGACCGTGTCGTGGCCATCGCCGTCGAGGCCGCCCGCGCCTTCGGCTTCACCACCCTCTCCTGCTCCTCCACCGGCAACCTGGCCGGCGCCGTCGGCGCCGCGGCCGCCCGGGCCGGATTCCGCTCCTGCGTGTTCATCCCGCACGACCTGGAGCAGGGCAAGGTCGTCATGGCCGGTGTCTACGGCGGCGACCTCGTCGGCATCGAGGGCAACTACGACGACGTCAACCGCTTCTGCTCCGAGCTCATCGGCGACCCGCTGGGCGAGGGCTGGGGCTTCGTCAACGTCAACCTGCGCCCCTACTACGGCGAGGGCTCCAAGACCCTGGCGTACGAGATCTGCGAGCAGCTCGGCTGGCAGCTGCCCGACCAGATCGTCGTCCCGATCGCGTCCGGCTCCCAGCTGACGAAGATCGACAAGGGCCTCCAGGAGCTGATCAAGCTCGGTCTGGTCGAGGACAAGCCCTACAAGATCTTCGGCGCCCAGGCCGAGGGCTGCTCCCCGGTCTCGACCGCCTTCAAGGCCGGCCACGACGTGGTCCGCCCGCAGAAGCCGAACACCATCGCCAAGTCGCTGGCCATCGGCAACCCGGCGGACGGCCCGTACGTCCTGGACATCGCGCGGCGCACCGGCGGCTACGTCGAGGACGTCACCGACGAGCAGGTCGTCGAGGCCATCAAGATCCTCGCGCGGGCCGAGGGCATCTTCGCCGAGACCGCGGGCGGCGTGACCGTCGGCGTGACGAAGAAGCTCATCGAGAACGGGCTGCTCGACCCGGCGCTGACCACCGTCGTCCTGAACACCGGTGACGGCCTCAAGACCCTGGAGGCGGTGTCCGGGGACACCGGGCAGACCGCCACCATCCGCCCGAGCCTGGACGCGTTCCGCGCCGCCGGGCTGGCCTGACCCTTCCCTCCGACACCCGGAAAGGCGGTAGCGCCATGAGCGTCAACGTCCGCATCCCCACCATCCTGCGCACCTACACCGGCGGCGCCGCCGAGGTCCCGGCCGAGGGCGCGACCCTCGCCGAGGTCATCGACTCCCTGGAGCAGAACCACCCGGGCATCGCCGCGCGCGTCCTGGACGACCAGGGCAAGCTGCGCCGCTTCGTGAACGTCTACGTCAACGACGACGACGTGCGCTTCGAGGGCGGCCTGCAGACGGCGACGCCGGACGGCGCGGGCGTCTCGATCATCCCCGCCGTCGCCGGCGGCTGCTGACGCGCGGGTGTCGCGCTGACCTTTCATAAACAGAATTGCCCCCTCCGCTAATAAGCGGAGGGGGCAATTCTGCTTGATTGGGCGCGGTAGAGTTGGGCAGTCCCCTCCGCTGTTCTTGCCCGCCGCATATGAGCGGGCCGCCGGATGGTTGACATTGAGTCAACATGCGCGTGCCTTTTGGGCCTTTGGTGCCGCTTGTCTGGCCCGAGTTGCCCTGGAATACTGCAAATTTTCACTCTATTTCAAGCTTTCCGTGTGTCCAGATTTCTCGGCGGATTGACCTGTTGCTGACAGCACCGGTGCGGATACATTCAGCCGCGGTCGAGGCGTTCCGGCGCAAGTTCTGACCCGGGACCGCGAAGTGCGGTCCCGCGCAAGGGCCAGTAATAGGGGAGTTAGGCATGGCTCAGGGCACCGTCAAGTGGTTCAACGCGGAGAAGGGCTACGGCTTCATCGCGGTCGACGGTGGTGCGGATGTGTTCGTCCACTACAGCGCCATCCAGATGGACGGGTACCGCACCCTTGAAGAGGGTCAGCGGGTCGAGTTCGAGATCTCGCAGGGCCAGAAGGGTCCGCAGGCTGACATGGTCAAGCTCGCGGCCGGCTGAGTCGAAGCGCGATCGGCCACCGACGCTCGCACACACGCATGAGGGGCCCACATCCTGGACAGGGATGCGGGCCCCTCCTGTGTGTCGGCCCCAGGTCGCCTGCGTGTTGCCCGAAGCCGCTTGCACTCGCGGGGGTCGAGTGCTAATCATTGGCGTTAGCACTCTCCTGGTGAGAGTGCTACTCAGACGAGGACCGGGCCGGTGAGGCCCGCAGGGTCCGGCGGGAAGGAACCGCCGGGTCCGCAGGCCGTCCGTCGCGGGCGCGGGCGCGGTCCGGAGCAATCCACCCTCCCCTCACGCCTGGCGGCGTAGGGGGAACCCCAGTCCTGGAGGACCACTTCAGATGGCCAAGATCATTGCGTTCAACGAGGAGGCCCGGCGCGGTCTCGAGCGTGGCATGAACCAGCTCGCCGACGCCGTCAAGGTCACCCTTGGCCCCAAGGGTCGCAACGTCGTCCTTGAGAAGAAGTGGGGCGCGCCCACGATCACCAACGACGGCGTCTCCATCGCCAAGGAGATCGAGCTCGAGGACCCGTACGAGAAGATCGGCGCCGAGCTGGTCAAGGAAGTCGCCAAGAAGACGGACGACGTCGCCGGCGACGGTACGACCACCGCCACCGTCCTCGCCCAGGCGCTCGTCCGCGAGGGCCTGCGCAACGTGGCCGCCGGTGCCAACCCGATGGCCCTCAAGCGCGGTATCGAGAAGGCCGTCGAGGCCGTCTCCGCTGCCCTGCTGGCCCAGGCCAAGGATGTCGAGACCAAGGAGCAGATCGCTTCCACGGCCTCCATCTCCGCCGCCGACACCCAGATCGGCGAGCTCATCGCCGAGGCCATGGACAAGGTCGGCAAGGAAGGCGTCATCACCGTCGAGGAGTCCCAGACCTTCGGTCTGGAGCTGGAGCTCACCGAGGGCATGCGCTTCGACAAGGGCTACATCTCGGCGTACTTCGCCACCGACATGGAGCGTATGGAGGCGTCCCTGGACGACCCGTACATCCTGATCGTCAACTCCAAGATCGGCTCGGTCAAGGACCTGCTGCCGCTCCTGGAGAAGGTCATGCAGTCCGGCAAGCCGCTGCTGATCATCGCCGAGGACGTCGAGGGCGAGGCCCTGTCGACCCTGGTCGTCAACAAGATCCGCGGCACCTTCAAGTCCGTCGCCGTCAAGGCCCCGGGCTTCGGCGACCGCCGCAAGGCCATGCTCGGCGACATCGCCATCCTCACGGGCGGTACGGTCATCTCCGAGGAGGTCGGCCTCAAGCTGGAGAACGCCGGTCTCGACCTGCTCGGCCGCGCCCGCAAGGTCGTCATCACCAAGGACGAGACCACCATCGTCGACGGTGCCGGTGACAGCGACCAGGTCCAGGGCCGCGTCAACCAGATCCGCGCCGAGATCGAGAACTCCGACTCGGACTACGACCGCGAGAAGCTCCAGGAGCGCCTCGCGAAGCTGGCCGGCGGCGTGGCCGTCATCAAGGCCGGTGCCGCGACCGAGGTCGAGCTCAAGGAGCGCAAGCACCGCATCGAGGACGCCGTGCGCAACGCGAAGGCGGCCGTCGAGGAGGGCATCGTCGCCGGTGGTGGCGTGGCCCTGCTCCAGGCCTCCTCGGTCTTCGAGAAGCTCGAGCTCACCGGTGACGAGGCGACCGGCGCCAACGCCGTGAAGCTCGCGCTGGAGGCCCCGCTGAAGCAGATCGCCGTCAACGGCGGTCTCGAGGGCGGCGTCGTCGTCGAGAAGGTGCGCAACCTGGCCGTCGGCCACGGTCTGAACGCCGCGACCGGCGAGTACGTCGACATGATCGCCGAGGGCATCATCGACCCGGCGAAGGTCACGCGCTCCGCCCTGCAGAACGCCGCGTCCATCGCCGCGCTCTTCCTGACCACCGAGGCCGTCATCGCCGACAAGCCCGAGAAGGCCGGTGCCCCCGCGGGCGGCGGCATGCCGGGCGGTGACATGGACTTCTGATCGGCCCCTGGCTGATCGGCTGTTCTCGAACGAGGGCGGCACCCCCGGCGGGGTGCCGCCCTCGGGCGTTCCCGGAGACGGACGGCGGTGCCCGGCTGCCGGGACGGATCACCATCGGTCCCCGGGCTTTGGTTGACTGGGGGCATGAGCGATCTGTTCGTCAAGATCTGCGGGCTGAAGACCGCGCACGACGTCGACGTGGCCGTGGAGGCCGGGGCCGACGCCGTCGGGTTCGTCTTCGCGCCCGGCAGCCCCCGGACCATCGGCGCCGCCGAGGCCCGGGAGCTGGCCGCGCGGGTGCCGGACGGGGTGCTGACCGTCGGGGTGTTCCGGGGGCAGTCCGTCGAGGAGGTGCGCCGGCTGACCGAGGAGAGCGGCGTACGCGGCGTACAGCTGCACGGCGACGAACCGGCCGCGCACTACGCGGAACTGCGCGCCCCGGGCCGGACGCTGCTGCGCGCCACCGCCGAGCACGTCGGGCGGTGCGGGGAGTACGGGGAGGACCTGCTGCTCATCGACGCCCCCGACCCGGGCTCCGGCAAGCCCTGGAACTGGGGCTCCGCGGAATTCCGGGCGCCCGACGGGCGGTGGCTGCTGGCCGGCGGGCTGAACCCGGGCAACGTGCGGGAGGCCGTCAAGGCGACGCGGGCCTGGGGCGTGGACGTCTCCAGCGGTGTCGAGCGGGAGCGCGGCGTGAAGGACCCCGGGCTGATCCGCGCCTTCATCGAAGCGGTGCGGGGTTCCTCGCACGGGTGACGCCGCGGGCGTGGGCGGCGGGTGTGGGCGGTGGTAGCCCGGCGTGCCGCCGTCAGTCCGCGGAGCTAGCCTGGAACTGGACGCAGGTGCCCGGCGCGCGGGTTCTGGACCGCTGAACTGCCGGTCCAGGGCGGGCGGGTCCGAGGTGGACGAGGCCGTGTGCGCCCCCTCCTCCCCCGCCTCATCGCACCCGGGCCCTCGGCGCGCTCGCGCCGTCGAGGCGTCCGCCCCCATCGGTGCTTTCCCGGCAAGGAGGGAACGCATGAACAGGCATGCCCGTTATGCACTTCTCGCCCCGCTCCTGGTCACCGCGGTCGCCATGCCGCCCACGATGGCCGCCCACGCCGCCCCCGCCCCGCTCACGCCGTCCGCCGCCCCCCAGGCGGCCTGCAAGCTCGTCGTGGCACCCGGCACGAATCCCGTCGAGTACGACCTGGTGATGACCGGCTTCAGGGGCGGTCAGCTGCTCAGGGTGTCGGGCCCGGAGAAATTCCAGCGCAACGCCAACGGCGCGGGCTCCGTCACGGAAGAGGACGTCAAGAAGGGCGCCTACACCGTGACGAGCGGCTGGGGCAGGAACGAGCGGAAGACAGGCTGCACCAAGGATCCCAGGCCGCCCGCGCCCGTCAAGGTCCGGATCACCGACGCGGACATCACGGGCGCGTCCACCACTCCCGCAGCGGTCGACTGCTCCAAGCCGCAGAACGTTACGTTCCAGGGCAAGTTCACCGGTACCGGAACCGGGGAGGTCGACTACTTCTGGTCGGGCCAGGGCAAGCAGTCCGCGCCTTCCCTCAAGTTCAACGCCCCGGAGACCCCGACCGGTCCGTTCGTCGTGAAGTCCCCCACGCGCGGGGCGCCCAATGAACCGATCCCCAAGGTGACCGCCAACCTCTCGGCGGGCAACGTGGCCGACTCGTTGACGTTCACGCTCACCTGCGCGCCCGGGACCTGACCGGTCGCCCGCGCCCGCGCCGCCGCCCCCGCACCCCCGGGTGCCGGGGCCGCGGCGTGTCCGCGCCGGTGCGCAGGGGGCGCACGACGGAACGTGTCCGCGCAACTACTCTCCGCGAAAATCGCGGTGCGTCCGGGTCGTGCCGGGGCATAGGCACCGTATGGTCACGCCACCGCTCGCATGGCTACGGCGCGTGACGCCGCGCCGCCTCTCGCCCGTCTTCACCGCCGACTTCTCCTCCGCCGCCCAGTGGGTGGCGGGCCGTTCCTGGGCCTATCCCGACGGCGGCCCCGTCAACCCAGGCGACAACAAGCTCGACCACCTGACCGCCGACCCCGCCTACAGCCGCACCGGCACCTTCCGCGCGACCCTGCGCCCCGACGGGAACTGGGACGCCGGGCTGCTCACCACCGAGGGCAGCGACGAGGGCTTCGAGGTCCGCACCGGCGACGTCCTGGAAGCCCGGGTCCGGCTGCCGGAGGAGACCGGCGCCTGGCCCGCCATCTGGACGTGGCGGGACGGGGGCCAGGAGATCGACGTCTTCGAGTACCACCCCGACAACCCCGACCTGCTGGAGCTGTCCAACCACGTCCGCGAGGCCCACCGCTACCACCGCGACCCGGCCGTCCACCCGGGCGCGTGGCTGGACCTGGAGGTGGAGTTCGGCCGCAGATCCGTCGTCTGGTGGGTCAACGGCCGGCGCGTCTACTCCGACGGCCGGGGCGTCGGCCGGGGCTGGCACGCGTACCTGATCGTCAACCTGTCCGTCTCCGCCGGCCGCTACCACCCCGCGCCCGGCCCCGGCCTCACCGAGATGTCGTACGAGGTGTCGCGGCTGCGCGTCCTGCGGGCCTGAGGGAGGCGCCGCCTCAGGCGGGGACGCCCGTCGCCGCGCCGTCCTCCTCGACGGACTCCACGACCGGGGTGTCCCGCAGCGCCTGCACCTGCTCGGGGGTGAGGCGGGCGGCGAAGCCGTTGGCCACCTCGCGGAAGACGTGCGTCGGCCGGATCCCGTAGGCGGCCGCGACGGCGGCCGGGTCGAGGCCCTCCCGGACGCTGACGAGGTACGACGGCTCGTCGGCGGCCGGGACCGCCCAGGCGGCGGGCGCGGGCGCGGCGTGGGCGGGCAGGGCGACGGGCAGGGCGGCTACGGCGGCCAGTGCGGCGGCGGCTACGGCGGCCGCCCGCAGGGGCCGGCTCGGGCGATTGCGCATGACCGGGAGGTCATCACGCGCGCCCGCCCCGGTCAACGACCCGGGCGGCGCGGCGCGCACGGGCGGAGGTGAAGAACGCGTGCGCCCCCTCGACGGGTGCGCGGGACCCTCCCCGTACGGGTGAACTTGCCGGACCGCTCCCCGGACGTCCGGGCAGGTGAACGGCTCAGGGCGTCAACCAGGAAGGATCCTTTCTGCACCGGGCGCGGGGAACCGCCGCCGGACGGCGCCGGGCCCGTGGGCCAAGCGGGCTGGTCGGTTCAAGTGCCGCTCGGGGGACGACCGAAGAAGGGGACGGCCGCATTCCGGAAGGTGCCCGCGCACCGCTGCCCCCGGGGCGGCCACACCACCCCTTCCTCTCGGGAGTTCCCTCATGCGCCTGATCGCACGTGTGGCAACCGCCGCCCTCATCACCCTCGCCCCCGTCGCCGTCGGCACGGCGTCGTCCGCGGACACGCCGGAGGCGACCCCGGCACCGCTGCGGACGTCCGCCGACGCCGTGCCCGGCGAGTACATCGTGACCCTCGACAAGGGCATGGACGCGGCCAAGCTCGCGAAGACGCTCAAGCTGAAGCCGAAGCACGTCTACTCCACCGCCGTCAACGGCTTCGCGGCCCCCCTCACCGCGCTCCAGCTGGAGACCGTCCGCATGGTCGTCGGTGTGAAGGCGGTCGAGGAGGACACCCGGGTGACCTCCGTCCCGGTCCCCTCCGCCCCGAGCGCGACCAGGGCGCCGTCCACCTCCTGGGGCCTGGACCGGGTCGACCAGCGGAGCCTGCCGCTGAACGACAACTTCACCGTCCAGGGCAGCGGCGCCGGGGTGAACGCGTACATCCTCGACACCGGCATCGACTACGCGCACACCGAGTTCGCCGGCCGCGCCACCTTCGGCTTCGACGCGATGGCGGACGCCGCGACCCAGAAGGGCCAGGACTGCAACGGCCACGGCACGCACGTCGCGGGCACGGTCGCCGGCTCCTCGTACGGCGTGGCGCGCAAGGCGAACCTGGTGAGCGTCCGCGTCCTCGGCTGCGACGGCAAGGGCTCCTACGCCGGGATCATCGCGGGCATGGACTGGGTGGCGAAGAACGCCAAGCAGCCCGCCGTGCTCAACGCCTCCCTGGGCGGCCCGAAGTCCGACGCTGTCAACAACGCCGCCAACGCCCTCTCCGACGCGGGCGTCCTGCCGGTCGTCGCGGCGGGCAACGACGCGCAGGACGCCTGCAACGTCTCGCCCGCGTCGTCGGACCGCGTGGTCACGGTCGGGGCGTCCAACCGCTGGGACGAGGAGACGACCTTCTCGAACTACGGCCGGTGCGTCGCCCTGTACGCCCCCGGCCAGGAGATCGTCTCCGCCCGCCTCGGCGGCGGCAGCGTGGCCCTGAACGGGACGTCCATGGCCGCGCCGCACGTCACGGGCGTCGCCGCGCTCTACAAGCAGGCACACCCGACGGAGCTCCCGGCGGACATCGCCAACTTCCTGAACGAGGAGTCCACCAAGGACGTCCTGACCTCCGTCAGCAAGGGCACGCCGAACCAGCTGCTGTTCTCGTCGGGCCTCTGACGGTCAGAGTGCCGCGATGAAATCGGCCCAGGCCCGTGCGTGGAACACCACGTGCGGGCCTTCGGGCTGCTTGGAGTCCCTCACGGGGACGAGGTCGGTGTGGGCGTCGCAGACCTCGACGCAGTTGCCGCCGTCGCCGGCGCTGTGGGTGGACTTCCGCCAGGTGGCGACCTCCAGGCAGTCGCCGCCAGTACCGTCGCTGTAGCTGGACTTGTGCCAGATGGCTGTCGACAGGTCGTACTCAGGCATGGGCTTCATGCTCGTATTCCTCCGCCACTGACTCGATCAATGCCAGTGACATGCGCGGTGGCAGTGCGCTGGCCGTGAGGAGATCGTAGGTCAGCGTATGACGGGCGACCGTAGCTGGATCGTCCAACAGCATGCCCATTGCGTTGCCTTGGATGTAGGCGAGTGGGGGAGCGTCCGTGAACGACATCAGCTTCAAGGTGCCTCCCATGGATGCGTGGGCACCTGCGTTGAAGGGGAGAACTTGGACGATGGTTCGGCACGCCCGGATCAGGCCTGTGATGTGCCGTAGGGCTGCGGCCATCACGGGTGCGCCTCCGACTGTCCGCCGGAGGACGGTCTCGTCAAGAACGCACCACAACTCCGGCCTTGTTGGGTCCTTCAGTAGAGCGGCGCGGTCGAGTCGGTTCCTGACCAACTCGTCGATGACATCCTCGGTCGCGGTCGGCTGGTATGCGCGGAAGACCTCTCGCGCGTACGCCTCGGTCTGGAGCAACCCCGGTACGGCAAGGGGCGCGTACTCCCGGATGGACACGGCCTCCGCCTCCGCTTCGGCTGCCTCCGCGAAGTGGTCGGGGTACTTGGACTTGCCGTCCTTCCCGCAGTTGCGGGTGAAGAAGCCGTCCGTGCCCAGGATCACGTCTATCGCCTTCGCCAGTTCGAGCGTGATCCGGCGGGTGCCCACTTCCATCTGGCCGACGTACGAGCCGCTCACGAAGAGCCGCTCGCCCAGCCCCGCCTGGCTCATTCCGGCGCGTTCGCGGGCTACGCGGAGCTCGGCGCCGAGCAGGGCGCGGGGTGAGGAGGGATCGAGCTTCTTTCGTGGCATGACAACTCCCGGTCCAGCATGTGCGGTTGCTGTGGTGGCCCACTTGAAGGCTAGCCACCTCATCGCCACTCTGAGTGCAGAATCTGATTACTCAGAGTGGAAGGTGACATGTCATGGTGATGACGGCGAAGGAGCGGATGCGCGCGGCCGAGGAGGCCGTGCGGCAGCTCAAGGGCGCGCTCGACGGGGTCGGGGTGGTCTTCCCGTCGCTCGGCGTCGACCCGGTCTCCGCCGCCGGAACGTACGGCCTGCCCCTGGTCGACCTCGGGCGCTGCAACCTCGACACCGCGCTCCGGCTGGCCGCCGTACTGCACGAGCGGAACGGCGCGTGAGCGGGTCGGTGGACGCGGCGCAGTTCGCGTTCGAGCTCGGCTGGAAGCTGCGCGGCCTGGAGGCGGACCTGCCCGGCGGCGGGTGGCGGCGCCCGGGGCTCGGGCTCGCCGTAAGGGCCAGCCCGCACGGGGCCGACGGGGCGTGGACGGCCGTCGGGGACGACGGGGAGCGGCGGCAGACGCGCAGCGCCGACACGGCGGACGAGGCGACGGCGCAGGTGCAGGAGGCGTTCGGGGTCACGGGGTGGCGTCCGCAGCCGCCCCCGCCGCCGGGGTGGCAGCGGTTCACGCTGATCCACTGCCCGGTGGGGGAGTGTCCCCCGTACGAGGACGCGCGCTACGACCGGCTCAAGGCGGAGCCGCCGCGCGGGTGCGTGCCCGAGGAGATCGGCGGGTACTTCGGGCTGCGCTGCGAGCGGCCGGGTGCCCGGCTGCTGGACGCGGTCGCCGCCGTGTGCGCGGAGGTCCGGGAGGGGTACGGGCTGCTGATGGACGACCTCGGCATCGAGAAGCTGTGGGGGTGGTCGCCGGACGGGACGGACGGCTGGGGCGCCGAGACCCTCGGCCAGCTGCTCCTGATGGCGGCCGAGCGGGGCCCGAAGCTCGGTTACTCCGTGGAGGACCTGGTCCGCTTCCTGCGCACCGCCGCCGGGGGGCTTCCCGAGCCGGGGCGTCCGTAACGGGTCCGCCCGCAGCCGAGGGGTCAGGCCAGGGCCGGCTCCTTGGCCGCGGCCGTGCCCGGGGGGTCCGCCGGTCCGGGGCCGGTGTCCAGGTCGGCCAGCATGCGCGGGGTGAAGCCGAAGAAGTAGGTGGCGGCGAAGCCGACCAGGTAGCCGACGGCGAGGCCGCCCGCGTAGACGGCGACGGTCAGGCCCATGCCCGACGTACCGTCCAGCAGCGGGAACAGGGCCCAGCCCGAGGGGCCGATGGCGGTGGAGCCGAAGGCGACGCCCAGCTGGTTGCACAGGCCGACGAACGCGCCGCCCGCCGCCCCGCCGGCGCAGGCGGTGACGAACGGGCGGCCCAGCGGCAGGGAGACGCCGTAGATCAGCGGCTCGCCGACGCCGAGGAAGCCGGCCGGGAGCGCGGACTTGATGGTGGTGCGGATCGAGCCGTTGCGCGGGAGGCGGCAGTAGACGGCGAGGGCCGCGCCGACCTGGCCCGCGCCCGCCATGGCGAGGATCGGCAGCAGGACGGTGTAGCCGGACTGCTCGATCAGGGTGGTGTGGATGGGGATCAGGGCCTGGTGCAGGCCGAGCATCACCAGGGGCAGGAAGAGGCCGCCGAGGACCAGCCCGGCGAAGGCGCCGCCGGTGGCCAGCAGCCAGTCGGCGAAGGCGCCGATGGCGGTGGAGACCTCACCGGCGAGGTACATCAAGCCGAAGAGGGTGACCAAGCCCGCGACGAGGACCGTGAGGGTCGGGGTGAGCAGCACGTCCAGGGTCCCGGGCACCCGGCGCCGGCACCAGCGCTCCACGCGGACGGCGAGCAGGGCCGCCGCCAGCGCGCCGAGGACGCCGCCCTGGCCGGGGGAGAGGTGCTCGCCGAAGGCGTCGATCTTCGCGACGCCCGGGAAGACGATGATCGCGGCGACGGCCCCGCCGAGGACGGGAGTGCCGCCGAACTCCTTGGCGGTGTTGAAGCCGACGAAGACGGCGATCAGGGACAGGAAGCCGGAGGCGATCGCGGCGAGGGCGGGGACCACGGCCGGGACCCAGCCGAGGTTGGTGAGCAGGCCGTTGAGGCCGGCGATGACGCCGCAGCCGATGAGGGCGGGGATCAGCGGGACGAAGACGTTCGCGATGCGGCGCAGGAAGAGCTTGAAGGGCGTGGAGTTCCGGGCGGTGCGGGCCTCCTTCAGCGCGGCGCCCTGCGCGGCGAGGTCCGCTGCGGTGACGCCGGCGGCGGCGGGTCCGGCGGCGGCCGGCGCGGCCGTGCGGGCTTCTTCGACCAGGGCCTCGAACTCGGGCGTGACGCGGGCGACGGTGCCGGGCCCCAGCACGATCTGGTAGGTGTCGTCCTCGACCACGCCCAGCACGCCGGGCACGGCCCGCAGGGCCGGGTCGTCCACCAGGGAGCGGTCGCGCAGGCCGATCCGCAGGCGGGTCATGCAGTGCGCGATGGAGCTGATGTTGTCCGGGCCGCCGACCAGGGGGAGGATCGCGGCGGCGGTGGCGCGGTTCTTGTCAGTGGACATGTACTCGCCTTGCGTCGGGGGTACGGGCGGATACGGGCGGTCCTGCCGGCCGCGGTTACGGGGTACGCACCTGCGCGGCCTC
Organism: Streptomyces sp. NPDC034085; assembly: GCF_055575555.1. Taxonomy (NCBI): domain Bacteria; kingdom Bacillati; phylum Actinomycetota; class Actinomycetes; order Kitasatosporales; family Streptomycetaceae; genus Streptomyces; species Streptomyces sp. NPDC034085. The sequence continues at coordinate 92,232 of NZ_JBVISL010000011.1, forward strand.
GGCGAGGGCGGCGCGGAGGTGGCCCCGCGCGCCGGCGAGGAGGCGGGCGGCCTCGGGGCCGTCGACGCCGCCGAGGAGGACGAGGACCGCGTCCTTCACCTCGCCGCCGGTCGCGGTGAGCGCGGCCTCGATCTCCGCGTCGGGCGCGCCGGTGGCCAGCGCGAGGATGCGGCGGGAGCGGGCGCGCAGCTTCTCGTTGGAGGCGCGCACGTCGACCATGAGGTTCCCGTACGTCTTGCCGAGGCGGATCATGGTGACGGTCGAGATGAGGTTCAGTACGAGCTTCTGCGCGGTGCCCGCCTTCAGGCGGGTGGAGCCGGTGAGGAGCTCGGGCCCGACGACCACCTCGATGCCGTGCTCGGCGGCCGCGGCGAGGGCGGAGCCGGCGTTGCAGGACAGGCCGACGGTGAGCGCGCCGAGGGTGCGGGCGAACTCGACCGCGCCGACCGCGTACGGGGTGCGGCCGGAGGCGGAGACGCCGACGACGGTGTCGTCGGCGGTCAGGGCAAGGGCGGTGAGGTCGGCGGCGGCCAGTTCGCGCGAGTCCTCGGCGCCCTCGACGGCCTTCAGCAGGGCTCCGGGGCCGCCCGCGATCAGGCCGACGACCTGGTCCGGGTCGGTGTTGAAGGTGGGCGGGCACTCGCTGGCGTCGAGCACGCCGAGCCGGCCGGCGGTGCCGGCGCCCGCGTAGACGAGCCGGCCGCCGCGGGCCATCCGTTCGGCGATGGCGTCGACGGCGGCGGCGATCGGCTCGGCCTGGGCGGCGACTGCGGCGGGGACGGTGGCGTCCTCGGCGTTCATGATCCGGACGATCTCCGGCGTGGGCAGCCGGTCGATCTCCGCCAGCTCCGGGCGGAAGGCCTCGGTGGTCAGGGAGTCGAGCTGGGCGCGGAGGGCGGCTGAGGCGGTCGTGGCCGCGGGGGCGGCGGCGGTTTCCCTGCGGTTCTCGCTCACGCCTGGAACCTATTTTCCGGCGGGGCCGGGGGCAAGAAGGCGCGAGCCGGCGGCGCGGCGGGTGCCGGGCGGGTAAAGGCGGGGGAAAGGGCGGGGAAAGGAGGCCTTCGCCAGGGGGCCCGTACGGGTCCACAATGAGCCCATGGACCACGCGACCCCCCTGGAACAGGCGCTGCACGTCGCCCGTGCCCTCGTTCTCGCCGATCTCGCCGCCGGTGAGGTCGCCGATGCCGATGTCGTTTCCCTCGTCGAGGACTCGGTCACGCACCGCCGGTGGTGGGTGGAGCAGTGGCCGGAGGGGGTCGACTACCTCGCCGGACTCGTCGCGCAGGACGTGAAGGACGCCCTGCTGGAGAAGTACGGGCGCTGGCCGCTGTGCCCGGTCTGCGCGCACGGCGATCCGCACGCGCTGGACGTGGAGCCGGAGCTCGGACGCGACCCGCACTGGGTGTGCTCGGAGGCGGGCGTGAAGGTGGCGGCGGTGGGCGGTCTCGGCCCCGTCTTCCACCCGGGACGGTGAGCCGCCGGTGACGGTGTACATCGACCCGCCGGTCTGGCCGGGACACGGCCGCATGTGGTCGCACCTGGTCAGCGATGTCTCGTACGAGGAACTGCACGCCTTCGCGGCGGGCATCGGCTGCCCGCCGCGGGCCTTCGAGCGGGACCACTACGACGTGCCCTCGCACCGGTACGCGGACGCGGTGGCGGCGGGGGCGGTGGAGGTCGGCAGCAAGGAACTCGTCCGCCGCCTCACGGCGGCGGGCCTCAGGCGGCCGAAACACCGGCCGCCCGCGGCCTGAACACCCTCACGTACTGCTGACGGTGTCCGCCGGTGCCTGGTGGGACGGCGATCCGGCCACCACGCGGGCCGCGCGGGCCGGCGTACGGCGCTCCAGGCGCAGGGCGATCACGGTGAGGGCGATCGCGGTGACGGTCATGGCCGCGCCCGCCCAGGCGGGGGAGGAGAAGCCGTACCCGGCGTCGATGACGGTGCCGCCGAGCCAGGGGCCGCCGGTGTTGCCGAGGTTGAAGGCGGCGGTGGTGGTGGCTCCGGCGAGGGTGGGGGCGGCGCCGGCGATGTTGAACATCCGGGCGTTGAGGGCCGGGGCGGTGAAGAACGCCGAGACGCCGAGCAGGAACGACAGGGCGATCGCGGCGGCCGCACTGGAGGCCAGCACGGTGAGCGCCCCGAGGAACACCGTCGAGGCGGTGATGCCCCAGAGCAGCACCCCGAACAGGTGCGCGTCGGCGATGCGGCCGCCGACGGCGGTCCCGATCAGCGCGCCGACGCCGAAGAGGCCGAGGATCCACGGCACCCACCGCGCGTCCAGCCCGGCCACGTCCGTGAGCAGCGGCGACAGGTAGCTGAAGGCGCAGAAGACGCCGCCCGCGGCGAGGGCGGTGACGCCGATCGACAGCCACACCTGGCGGTCGCGGTAGATGCGCAGCTCGCTGCTGAGGCGTGGCTTGGCGTCGGGCAGCGGGATCTTCGGGATCAGCGCCAGGATGCCGGCGAGGGCGACGGCGGAGGCCGCGCCGACCGACCAGAACGCGGAGCGCCAGCCGAACTGCTCGCCGAGGAAGGCGCCGGCCGGGACGCCGAGGACGTTGGCGACGGACAGGCCGCCGATCATGACGGACATCGCGCGGGCCCGCTGGTCCTTGTCGACCATCGCGATGGCGACGGCCGCGCCGACGGCCCAGAACCCGGCGCAGGCGAGGGCCGACACCACGCGGGAGGCGAACAGGAACCCGTACGAGGGGGCCAGCGCGCCCGCCACCTGGCCGAGGCCGAAGAGGCTGATGAGGGCGACGAGGGTGGTGCGGCGCGGGAGGCGCAGGGTGGCGACGGCCAGCAGCGGGGCCCCGATGACCATGCCGATCGCGAAGGCGGATATCAGCAGGCCCGCCTGCGGGATGGTGACGTCCATGTCCTCGGCGATCGGCGGGAGGAGTCCGGACAGCATGAACTCGCTGGTGCCGAGTGCGAAGACGGACAGGCCGAGGACGTAGACGGCGACGGGCATGCGGGCTCGGGACGGTGATCGGGAGGCTGAGGGCATGTTCTTCCCGAACCGTCGTGAAGCGGGACGCATTCCCGGGCACCGGTGCGTGTGTCAGGTCAGCGCGGTCAGCTCGGCCTCCAGGTTGCGGCGGGCCGGGGCCTCCCAGTGCGCGGCGCCGTAGGGGGTGCGGAAGAGGCGGGGCAGGGCCAGCAGCTGCCGCAGGACGGCGGCGCGGCCGGTGCGGAAGGCGTCGTCGGGGACGAAGCCGTACTCGGCGCGGACGGCGGCGGCGTAGGCGGCGTAGGCGTCCGGCTCGCCGGCGAGGACCCCGAGGTCGGCGTCGCACAGCACCTCGCCGTTGGTGTCGCCGGGGGCGGGGTCGTGGGTGACGGTGAGCCGCACGAGGCGGGCGACCTCGGCGGTGCGGGCGGCGTCGACGCCCAGCTCGGGCAGGGCGCGCTCGGCCAGGGCCGCGCTGCGCTCCTCGTTCTCGGAGCGGTCGGGGCGGTAGACGGCGTCGTGGAACCAGGCGGCGAGCTCGACGGCCGCGGGGTCGGCGGCGTGGTCGTCCAGGACGCCGATCCGGGCGAGGACGTCGGCCAGGTGGGCGGTGGTGTGGTACCGCCGCTGGGGCTCGGCCCAGGCGGTGAGGAGCCGGTCGGCGTAGGGGGCGGGGTCGCGGGTGGCGCCGGCGGCGGTGGCGGTGGCGTGCCAGCGGTCGCGGAGGCGGGCGTTGTCGGGGGCGGTCTCGGGCGTGGCGGGCGTGTCCATGCGGCCATTGTGGGGGTGGCGTGATGGTGCTGGTGGAGGGTGGGGTGGGCCCCGTACTCTGCATATTGGACTAGACCTATTTGGGTGAGTCCTACTCCACTTCCGAGCCGTCTTCCGAAGGATGGGATCACATGAGCAACCGTGCACTCCTGGAGGTGATCGCCCTCGACGTGGAGGACGCGGTCGCCGCCCAGGCGGGTGGGGCGGACCGACTCGAACTGGTCACCGACATGGCCGCCGACGGGCTCACCCCGCCGCGCGAGACCTTCGCGGCGATCAGGGCGGCCGTCGACATCCCGCTGCGCGTGATGCTCCGCAGGGCGGACGGGTTCGCGGCGGGCGACGCCGCCGAACTCGCGCGGACGGCGCGGGCGCTGCGGGCGGAGGGGGCGGAGGAGTTCGTCCTCGGGTTCCTGCACCCGGACGGCAGCCCGGACCTCGACGCGGTCGAGGCGGTACTGGCGGAGCTGGACGGCTGCCGGTGGACGTTCCACCGGGCGATCGACCGGGCTGCGGACCGGGACGGCCTGCGCAAGGCGGTCGCGGACCTGCCCGGGCTGGACACGTACCTGACGGCGGGCTCGGCGGCCGGGGTCGCGGAGGGGCTCCCGGTGCTGGTGGCGGAGGCGGCGGCGGGGCGGCGCGGCGAGCCGGGGTACGGGCCGCGGCTCCTGGTCGGCGGCGGCCTGGCCCTGACGCACCTGCCGGTGCTGCGGGAGGCGGGGATCGACGCGTTCCACATCGGCGGCGCGGCCCGTCCCTCCGGGTGGGAACACCCGGTCTCCCCGACGGCGGTCGCCGCCTGGCGCGAGGCCCTGGCCTAGCCGGCCCCTGCCGTGTCCCGGCGGGCGGGGTTCGGGGGGTGCCGCGCCCGTACCGGGCCACTCCGCCGCGGCGGTGCCGTCCGGGCGCTGCGGCCGTCGCGCGGGCCGGGCCCTGCGGGGCTTGCCCCTCCCCGCCCTTCGCCCGTTCCCCGGGGCTGCGCCCCGGACCCCTGGGGCTGCGCCCCGGACCCCCTGGGGCTGCTCCCCCGGACCCCTGGGGGCTGCTCCCCCGGACCCCCCGTGGCTGCGCCCCGGACCCCCGCGCCTCAAACGCCGGCGGGGCTGGATGTGCCGGCGGCGTGTGATGCGCGGGTCCGGGCAGCGCCCGGGGAACGGTGGAAGGGCGGGTAGGGGACCTCGCCCGCGCAGCGGCCCGCCCACCCGCAGATGACCCATCGGCCCCAGCCACCCACACCCACCCCCGCCCGCAACCGGCGGACGGAGTCCGGCGCAGCCGCGCGGGCGGCGCGTCAGGAGGGGTCGGACAGGGCCGGCGGGAGGGGGGCCGTGTGGAGGGTCGTGAGGCCCGAGACGGCTCGGGTGAGGCAGACGTACAGGCGGCGCAGGCCCGTGCGTTCGTCCGGCTCGCCCGCCACGATCGCCGCCGGCTCGTCCAGGACCACGTAGTCGTACTCCAGGCCCTTCGCCAGCGACGCCGGCACCAGCGTCAGGCGCGACTGCGCCGTCGTCTCCTCACCCGGCGCCAGGTACGGCAGGCCCGCCGCCAGCAGGGCCTCCGCCAGCACCGGGATCCGCGCGTCCGCCGCGATCAGGCCGATCGAGCCCTCGTGCGCGAGGGAGGCCCGGCAGGCGGCGACCACGTCCGCCGTCAGGCCGTCGGCGTCGGCGGACCGGGTCACCGTCAGCGAGCCCGGCGTCTCACGGACCGAGGACACCGCGGCCAGCCCCGGGGAGATCGACGGCAGCAGCCGGGACGCGTACGCGATCACCTCGCGCGGCACGCGGAAGCCCGCCGTCAGCTCCTCCAGCACCGCTTCCGGCTTGCCCAGGTGCGTCAGCGCCTCCTCCCAGCTGCGCGTCGCCCACGGGGTGGTGCCCTGCGCGAGGTCGCCCAGCACCGTCGCCGAGCCCGTCGTGCAGCGGCGGCCCACCGCCCGGTACTGCATCGGGGACAGGTCCTGGGCCTCGTCGACGACCACGTGGCCGAGCGAATGCGTCCGCTCCACCAGGTCCGCCGCCTCGTCGATCAGCACCAGGTCCGCCGCCGACCACTTCGCCGACTTCACGCTGCGGAACGGCTTCGGCCACAGCAGCAGCTCCTGCTCGGCCTGCGTGAGGACCCCTTCCGCGTGCAGCGCCAGGAACTCCGCGTCCGACAGCAGCCGCAGCACCAGCTTCGCCGGGTCGACCGCCGGCCAGACCGCCTTGACCGCCGCCTTCACCGCCGCGTTGCGGGCCACCGCGTCCTGCACCCGGTCGTCCGGCGCCTCGCCCGCCTGCTCCATGCGGACGAGCACCGTGTGCGCGATCCGCTGGGGCAGCGCCTCGCGGGCGGCGCCGTAGCGGATGTCGCGGGCCTGGAGCTCGGCGACGATCTCCTCCAGCTCGTACGCGGGGACGCGCCACCGGCGCGAGCCGCGGACCACCATCAGGGGCTCGGTCGGCACGGTGACGTGCGAGCGGACCGCGCGGCGCAGCACCTCGGCCATCCGGGCGTCGCCCTTGACCACCGCCGTGGCGGCTGCGTCGGTGCCGCGTACCTCCAGCCCCTCGCGGGTGACGAGGTCGTCCACGGTCGCCTGCTTGACCTCCAGCTCGCCCAGGGCCGGCAGGACCTGCTCGATGTAGTGCAGGAAGGAACGGTTCGGCCCGATGACCAGGGTCCCGGTCCGGGCGAGGCGCTCGCGGTGGGCGTACAGGAGGTACGCGACCCGGTGCAGGCCGACGGCGGTCTTGCCGGTGCCGGGGCCGCCCTGCACGCAGACGGATCCGGAGAGCCCCGAGCGGACGATCTCGTCCTGCTCCGGCTGGATCGTCGCCACGATGTCGCGCATGGGGCCGACGCGGGGGCGTTCGATCTCCTGCTGGAGCAGCTTGCTGACGGCGGCCGACTCCGCCGGGTCGGACAGGTGCTCGTCCTCGTAGGCGGTCAGCTCGCCGCCGGTGTAGCCGAAGCGGCGGCGCAGCGCGACGTCCTGCGGGTCGGCCTTGGAGGCGCGGTAGAAGGGCTGGGAGACGGGGGCGCGCCAGTCGATGACCATGGGGTCGCCCCCGGCGTCGTGGACGTGGCGGCGGCCGATGTAGAACTGCTCGCCCTCGGCGCCCTCGGCCAGTTCCGCGCCCGGGGCGTGCAGGTAGTCGAGGCGGCCGAAGAAGAGCGGGGTGTGCGCGAGGTCGGCGAGGGCCTTGATGCGGTCGTCGATCTGCGCCTGGAGGACGATGGCGTTGACCCAGTTGGCGGTGACGTCGCGGATGTCGAGCGCCTCGACGTCCTCGCGCATGGCGCGCAGGGCGGAGCGCGAGGCCGACAGGTGGGCCCGCTCGCGGCCGAGCGGGTCGCCGGGGTCGGATGCGGTCGCCGTGGCGGGTGCGGTGTCGGGGGCGTGCGCGGACACGGGGAGGCCTCCAGCTGCTGGTCTGGTGTCTGGTGCTGCGTCTGGTGCGGTACGGAAAGCCCCCGGTTTCCGTCCGGAAGGCGGCTCTCCCCGATGGGGCGGCGGGAGGCGGCAAGAGCGGAGATTGTACGCAGCAGGGCGGGGCGGCGCGAATGCTTTTGAGGGGCCGGGCGTCCGGCGGGGGAGGCCCCCCGTACGGGTGTCATACCTGGGGGTGTCAGACCTTGGTCAGGGCTTCTCGGGGGTGGCGTGGGCCGTGAGGAGGACGCGGGGGGCCCGCAGGTTCCGTCCTGCGGGCGATGTGCGAAGAGGGGCGGAAACGCACCATGGATCCATGAGCACCGCAACCTTCGCCCCGGTCCAGGGCGGCCGCCCGAAAGGCGCCGCCGACACCTCCGACCACCGTTCCCGCCACCGCGTCGGCGACGTCCTGCGCGCGGCGAGGGTCTTCGCCGCCGCCGCCGTGAGCGTGGTCGTGCTGGGTGAGTACGCCGAGGACACCGGCCTCATACGCCGCTGATCCCCGGGCGGCCCGCGCGCTCACGGTGCGTGCGAGCCGTGGCCTGAACTCGGCGGGGGTGGGCGGTTGATCCACTAGGGTCACGCGCGTGACCCGCAGCTCCACTTCCGCTTCTTCGCCGTCGCCGCTCGCAGGCGTGCTGGTCACAGCCCCGCTGCTGGTGCTGGGCGTGCTGGGCATCGCCCTGCGCATCCCGACGGCGGACGCCGTCCTCAGCGGCTTCTCCGCCGCCGACTGGCATCCGCCCTCCGCCTATCCGCCGTTCGCCGCGATCCTCTTCACGCCCGCCGCCTGGCTGCCGGCCGGTGTGCTCAAGGCCGTCCTCGTCCTCGGCAACGCCGGCCTGCTCGCCCTGCTGGTCCTGCTCTCCTGCCGCCTCGCGGGAGTACGGGCCCGGCGGGGACCCGTCCTGGCCGCCACCATCGCCGGGCTGTGGCTGGAGCCCCTGTTCCAGAGCCCGCTGCCCGCCCAGATCAACCTGGCGCTCGCCTGCCTCGCCGTGTGGGACCTGGGCCGGGCGCACGCCGCGCTCGGCAAGGGCTTCGCCCTGGGCACCGCCGCCGGGATCACCCTGACCCCGGCGCTGTGCATCCCGTACCTGCTGCTGACCCGGCGCGTCCGGGCCGCCCTGACCGCCCTGGCCGGCTTCGCCGGCACCGCCCTGCTCGGCCTGGTGGTGCTCCCGGAGGCCTCCGCCGACTTCTGGGCCCGGCACCTGCACGGGAGCGGCCGGGCCCTGCTGCGGGAGTGGCCGCAGCTGTGGGTGTGGTGCGTACCGCTGCTCACGGCCCTGGCCGGCGCGGCCCACCGCCGCCACACCGGCCGCCGGCCGACGACGGCGCACGTCCCGGCCCCCAGGGCGACCCCCGGGGTCGGGGTCAGTCGCTCGTCAGGAGCTCGTCCGCGTCCATGATCCGGTACGCGTAGCCCTGTTCCGCCAGGAAGCGCTGGCGGTGCGCGGCGAAGTCCTGGTCGATCGTGTCGCGCGCCACGACCGAGTAGAACCGCGCCTCGTGCCCGTCCGCCTTCGGCCGCAGCACCCGGCCCAGGCGCTGCGCCTCCTCCTGCCGCGAGCCGAACGTGCCGGACACCTGGATGGCGACGGTCGCCTCCGGCAGGTCGATGGAGAAGTTCGCGACCTTCGAGACGACCAGCACGTTGATCTCGCCCTGGCGGAACGCCTCGAAGAGCTTCTCCCGCTGCGCGTTGGAGGTCTCGCCCTTGATGACGGGCGCGTCCAGGTGCTCGCCGAGCTCGTCGAGCTGGTCGATGTACTGCCCGATGACCAGCGTCTGCTCGCCCCGGTGCTTGCGCACCAGCGCCTCGGTGACCTTCCGCTTCGTCGCGGTCGTCGCGCAGAAGCGGTACTTCTCCTCCGTCTCGGCGGTCGCGTACGCGAGCCGCTCGGACTCGGTCAGGTTGACGCGGACCTCGACGCAGTCGGCGGGCGCGATGTAGCCCTGCGCCTCGATCTCCTTCCACGGGGCGTCGAACCGCTTCGGCCCGATCAGCGAGAACACATCCGACTCGCGCCCGTCCTCCCGCACCAGAGTGGCCGTCAGGCCCAGCCGCCGCCGCGCCTGCAGGTCGGCGGTGAACTTGAACACCGGCGCGGGCAGCAGGTGCACCTCGTCGTAGAGGATCAGCCCCCAGTCGCGGGAGTCGAACAGCTCCAGGTGCGGGTAGACGCCCTTCCGCTTGGTCGTCAGCACCTGGTACGTGGCGATCGTGACGGGCCGGATCTCCTTGCGGGTGCCGGAGTACTCGCCGATCTCGTCCTCCGTGAGGGAGGTCCGCCGCACCAGCTCGTGCTTCCACTGCCGCGCCGAGACGGTGTTGGTGACCAGGATCAGCGTCGTCGCCTTCGCCTTGGCCATCGCACCGGCCCCGACCAGCGTCTTGCCCGCGCCGCAGGGCAGGACGACCACACCGGAGCCGCCGTGCCAGAAGCCCTCGACGGCCTGCGCCTGGTAGGGGCGCAGCGCCCAGCCGTTCTCCTCGAGCTCGATCGGGTGCGCCTCGCCGTCGACGTACCCGGCGAGGTCCTCGGCCGGCCAGCCCAGCTTGAGCAGGGTCTGCTTGATCTGCCCCCGCTCGGACGGGTGCACGGCCACGGTGTCGGCGTCGAGCCGGGCACCGACCAGCGGGGCGACCCGCTTCGAGCGCAGGATCTCCTCCAGCACGGGCCGGTCGGTGCTGGTCAGCACCAGCCCGTGGACGGGGTGCTTGGACAGGGTGAGCCGCCCGTAGCGGGCCATGGTCTCGGCGACGTCGACCAGCAGCGCGTGCGGGACGGGGTAGCGGGAGTACTCGACGAGCGCGTCGACGACCTGCTCGGCGTCGTGCCCGGCGGCCCGGGCGTTCCACAGGCCGAGCGGGGTGATCCGGTAGGTGTGGATGTGCTCGGGGGCCCGCTCGAGCTCGGCGAAGGGAGCGATGGCCCGGCGCGCGGCGCCGGCGAGCTCGTGGTCGACCTCGAGAAGGAGGGTCTTGTCGCTCTGGACGATGAGGGGCCCGTTCACCTGGCTGCGTCCCTTCCGCAATGGGTCAAACGTCCAGTGTGCCTCATCAGGGGGCGTCCCGGCCCCTGAGGAGCAGGGCGGGACGGCCGTGGAATCCCCCGGGCACACGCCGTCCGGCCGGGGGCCCGGCGGAAAACCGCTGACACCGGTCCGGGCGCGAACGTACCGTCCCGGCATGAGTGAAGATCAGCAGCCCTTCGTCCCCGAGGACTTCGACGTGCCGCGCACGCTCGCCGGCGACGGCTTCCGGCTGGAGCCGCTCGGGCCGGAGCACAACGCGCGGGACCTCGCCGCCTGGAGCGGGAGCATCGCGCACATCCGGGCCACGCCCGGCTTCGCGGGCCGCCACTGGCCGCCGCCGGAGGGGATGTCCGCCGAGGCGAACCTGGCCGACCTGGAGCGGCACGCCCGGGACTTCGCGGAGCGGCGCGGGTTCACGTACAGCGTCCTGGAAGGGGATGCGGAGGTCGTCGGCTGCCTGTACGTCTATCCGGCGAAGGAGCAGCCCGGGCGGGTGCACGTCAGCTCCTGGGTGCGCGAGGACCGGGCGCACCTCGACGCCGCCGTGTACGGAGCCGTGAGCGCGTGGCTGCGCGAGGCGTGGCCCTTCGACCCCGCGCGGACCGACTACGCGCCGAGGTGAGGCAGCGGGCCCGCCGGGTAGGGGGGCTCGGCCGGCAGCAGCGCGCGCGCCGCTTCGGTGTCGCCCGCGCGGACCAGGGCGTGGATCCGGCGGGCCAGCGGGGTGACGTCGCGGATGGACACCGTCCACTCGTCGGCGTAGGCCCGTGACGCCTCCCCCGACAGGCCCAGTTGCAGGGACCGGTGGGGCAGCGGGTTCAGGTGCAGGTCCCGCTCCGGGTCCCACTGCACCCGGGCCGGGGAACCGGCCAGGGACGCCTTCCACGCCTCCCGGTCCGGGTGGACGCCGGGCACGTAGTGGGACAGGCAGGCGCGGGCGAGGGCCCGGTCGAAGCCCGCACGGGTGATCTCGACCGCCAGCACGGTCTCCTGGTCGGCCTTCGTGGCCCAGCCGCAGCGGTACATCATCCACAGGAACGACGGCTTGACCCACGTCATCCGCTCCCGCTTCCAGGCGGGCGGGAAACGCCCGTCGCGGGCCGCGGGCAGGCCGAGGCGGGGAGCGTAGGCCTGGTAGACGGTGATCGTGGAGGCGGTGTGGGCGGCGCGGATCCCGTACCGGGGGAGGGCCGGCCCGGGTGCGGGCGCGACGTGGGGCGTGGCTTCGGACATGCCGCCAGGGTGCCGTGCGACGCGCCCGCCGACCAGCGGTTTTCCGGCGGGCGGCGGTTCTCCCGCACGGCGGGACACCCCCTAGACCTGGTCCTCCGCCAGCTCCGCCACCCCCGTGATGCGGTGCAGGGCGTACGTGCGGACCTCGTCCGCCGTGTGGTCGTAGCCCGTGACGAAGCCGCCCTCCACCCGGACCGGGGCGATCACCCGCTGGCTCGCCGCGCCGTCGGCGTTCACGTACCCGATCCACACCGCCGACCCCGTCAGCGCCGCCGCCTGCACCGTGGCCAGCGTCTCCGCCGCGCTGGTGCGCGGCAGCTCCCCCGGGACCCCGGCCGACGCGGCGGCCGGCTCCTTGCGGACCGCCGTCGCCGCCAAGTCGCCCGCACGGATCGCCCGTACCGCCGCGCCCAGCAGCGTCGCGTCCGGCACCGGCGGCCCGTCCGGCACCGGGACCGGCGCCGAACGCGCCGGAGTGCGGTGCGCGTCCGCCCGCGCCACCAGCACGTCACCGGTCCGCGACTCCGCCGCCGGGGCGTAACCCATCGCCCGCAGCCCCTCCAGCAGGGCGCCCGGATCCGCCTGCGCCGCCAGCACCGTCGGCGCCAGACGCCGCAGGCCCAGCGGGGCCGACCGCTTGTCGGCCAGGATCTCGCCCAGCATGGCGTCGTCGTCGCACCGCACGTACGAGGACGCCGCGCCCACCCGCAGGTGCCCGTGCCGCCGGGCCACGTCGTCGATCAGGTACGCGAGGGGCTGCGGCACCGGCGTACGGCTGTGCTCGGCGAGGAAGGCGTGCAGGTCGGAAGCCGCGTGCCCGGAGTCCAGCGCCCGCCGCACCGAACCCGGCGTGAACCGGTACACCGTCGCCCCGCCCTTGGACTCCACGTCCGCGAGCACGCCCAGGGTCTCCGCCAGCGGCCGCAGCAGCGGCCCCGGCGCCACCGCCGTCAGGTCGGCCTGCAACAGCACGTGGTCCACCGGCTCCGGCAGCAGCGGGGCCAGCAGCGCCGCCGGATCCCGGTGCTCCAGCAGGGCGCGGCCGAAGACGCTGAGCGCACCCCGGCCGGTGACACCCAGCACCTCGGCCTCGTGCAGCGCCCAGTGCGCGAGCCGGGCCCGCAGGTCGCCCGTACCGCGCGCCGGCCGCTCCCACGCCAGCCGCTCCAGCACCACCTCCGGGTCGGGCACCCCGCCCTCGGGCAGCTCGCCCAGCAGGTCCAGGACCCGGCGGCGCACCTCGGGCGCGGCCGACCGGTCCAGGTCCGGGCCGAGCGCGGACAGCGTGCGGCCCTTGGCGTCCTGCTCCCCGACCAGCCCGGCCGTGCGGGTGGCCGCCATCCAGGCCGCCGCCAGCACCGACCACCGCTCGGCGGGCGGCAGCTCGCGCCAGTCGTCGAAGGCGGGGGTGGGCGCGTACCGCTCGTCGGCCTCCCCGTCACTGGCCAGCAGCCCCGCCGCGTACGCGAGTTCGATCCAGAACGCCGCCTGCTGGTCGGTGGTGTCCAGCGCGGCCGCCGTCCGCTTGAGGTCCCGCACCGCCAGCCCGCCCGCCCGCAGCACCAGCGGCCCGGCGTGCTCCCAGGACTTCACCAGCTCCTCGACGGTCGCCAGCGCGGCCAGCGCCTGCCCCGCCGCGTTCGCGTCCACAAGCTGTGGACGGTGCTCCCGGTGCACGCCCACCGGCGGCGCGAGCGGCTCCGTCCGCCGGTGCGCGAGCCCGCCGCGCAGGTGCAGCGCCACCTCCCGGGGCAGTACGACCGTCCGCGGCGAAGCCGGCAGCAGCAGCCCCCGGTCCCGCAGCCAGCGCACCGGCGGCGTCGGATTCGGGGTCACCTCCCCGTACGGCGGCCCCCACACGAGCCGCCCCAGCACCTGGTGCGCCTCCGCCGGAGCCTCGTCCAGCAGCGCCGACATCCGCTCCGGGTCGGTGAACAGCCCGGTCAGCGCGGCCACCGCCGACACCGGGTCGTGCGTCGCGGGCAGCCCCGCCGCCGCCACGATCTCCTGGATCCGGGTCGGCGACATCCCCGCCGTCGCCTCCGCCACGGTCGGCCCCAGCCCGGTCGGCGAGGGCCGCTGCGAGGACGGGGCGAGCAGCTCCCGGGCGGTGCGCACCAGCCGCAGCCGGTCCTCGTCCCCCCACACCAGAGCCTGGTCGCGCAGGGTGCCCAGGGCCCGGGGGAGCGCGTCGCGGGCCGCCCCGTCCTCCGCGCCGGAGCCGGCCAGCAGCCCCTCCAGCACCGGGTACGGGCACGGGTCCGGGGCCACCGCGAGGGCCTCCGCCGTCTGGAGCGCGAACCGGTCCAGGCGGTCCAGGGCGCGCACCACCGACGCCCGGGTGCCGGCCCGGGTCGCCAGCTGGGTGACGTCGCCGGGCACCGGGTTCAGCAGGTCGGGGCGGGCGTGCAGCAGGGCGGCCAGCGCCACGTCGTCGCGGGCGCGGAGCGCCTCGGCGAGGGAGCGCGGGGCGTTCGCCGCAGCGGTGCTTGCCTCGGGCACGTTGGTCGCCTCCTGGTCACGCCGGCCGGACCGCCGTCCGGTCCCCATCCGGCCAACGGTATCCGCTGCGCCGTCGGCCGCTCCACGGACGCACGCGCTACCGTCGGGGGCGTGGGGATCGAGAGCGACCATCTGGTCTACGAATATCTGAGCCGCGTCGGGGACTTGGCCCAGCGGCGGCAGCTGTCGTCCGGAGAGCGGATGCGGCTGGTTTCGGGGCTGCGGGACGAGATCGAGCGCCGGCGCGCGACGTACGAGCCGGACACCCCGGCGGCGGTACGCGGCATCCTGGAGCGGATCGGCACGCCGGAGGAGGTCGTGGACGGAGTGGGGCCGGCGCGTCCTGCCGCTCCGCCGGCGAGCCCGGGGGTCCCGGTGCAGCGGGGCGGCACGCCGAGCACACCGGCGGCCCCGCAGAACGTGCCGCCGCACCTCGCCGGGCTCGACGAACTCGGGCCCTCGGCCGGAGCCGAACCCGACTGGTGGAGCCTGTCCCCGGGCGCCTCCGGGGCGGGGCCGCAGGTGGCGGGCTTCGCGGGCGGCATCGAGTTCCCGGACTTCTTCCGCGAGCGGGAGGAAGAGGCGGCGGAGCCGGGAGAGAAGCCGGAGCCGGGAGCTCCGGCGGCAGGGTCAGGGGCAGGGGCAGGGGGACTCGTACGGTTCCTGCGCGACCGGCGCGAACGGAGGAAGGCCGCCGCGCCGGAGGCCCGGGAACCCCGGCCCCGCCCCCACGCGTTCCTCCTGCTGGCGGCGGCGCTGCTCCTCGCGGGGGCGCTCACCGGGTACTGGCTGCTGCTCGGGGCCGGCGCGCTGGTGGCGTACGCCTCCCGGGTGCTCGGCCCCCGGGAGCGCAAGTGGGTCCTCCCCGGCCTGCCCGCCGGGGTCTTCGCCCTGGCCGCGCTCTGGCTGTGGGGCCGCACCACCGGCCGCTGGGGCGACCCCCTGCCCTCCACGGAGGCCGGTCAGGCCTTCCAGTCCCTCTGGCCCACCCTGGCCCGCACGGCGGCCGCCACCACGGCGGCGTACCTGCTGTGGCGCTCGCGGCGGCGGTAGGGCGGGGCCGGGTTTGGGGGCGGGGTTTCGGCTGAGCCGTCTCACAGCCGGTTTGGGGGGTTCCCGGCAGTCCCATCGTCATTCCGGTTCGTGCCGGCCCGTCAAGGGCGCTCCTTCGTCGCGTCGCTTCGCGATGGCCTTCGGCCACCCTTGACCGACCGACCCGCCCCGGAAAGCCGAAAGACTGCCGGGAACCCCCCAAAAGAACGGTCACCGGGGAGAGAGGCAGGAGCGGCCCCGTCAGGGATGAGGCGAGGGGCCAGGGGCCATATCCCCTTCCCGGATCCGGTCCCCCGATTTCGCCGGCCCTGGCCACCAGGGCCAGGCGCGACAGATCGCTACGCGCTTCTCTGGAAGGGCGTCTGCGACCCGTCTGTGGCTGGTGGGGGGGCGCCACAAGGTCTCTCCCGTTCCCTCTGTTCGCCTTTGGTGGTTGGCGTCAGGAGTGAAGGGCTTCTGTCGGAGTCTGCCGCCACAAAGGTTGTCCCTAGCCTCCGACAAACCCCCAACCCCGCTCCGAAAGGGCCCATTTCGCTTCCCAAAGGGCCCATCCACCCCTCTCTCGACCCATACGCCCGCCAAGCGCCAAGCCGTAAGGCCCGCCTAGCGATCCGCTGGTCTTTCGGTCCCGGACGGGCTGTTGGTCACCGTCTGGTGCAGGTATCGGCCCCAGACGGCCGTCGGTCGCCGAACCAAGAGGAGGCACGTAGCGATCTGTCGCGCCTGGGCGCTTCCCGGGCTGCTCTGGTCGCTGTTCGGTGGGGGTCATGGCCCCTGGCCCCTCGTCTCGTCCCTGAGGGACCCGCTCCTGCCTCTCCTGCCCCGTGACCGTTCTTTTGGGGGCTTCCCGGCAGTCTTTCGGCTTTCCGGGGCGGGTCGGTCGGTCAAGGGTGGCCGAAGGCCATCGCGGAGCGACGCGACGAAGGAGCGCCCTTGAGGGACCGGCGCGAACCGGAATGACGATGGGACTGACGGGAAACCCCCAACCCATCCCTGAGACCGCCCCCCCGCACCCCGCCCCCCGGTGAGGAATCCCCGCAGAGCTGACATTTCGCCAAATAGGGGCATCCGATAAGCCAACCTCCGCTTACGTTCCCTCACCCCGCTGGAGCCTCGGCACAATGGCGCTATGACCTCCCACATCCCCCCGCAGCCCGGTGCCCCGGTCGCGCAGCTGACCGTTGGCTTCGACCTCGACATGACGCTCATCGACTCCCGCCCCGGGATCAAGGCCGCCTACCAGGCGCTTTCCGCGAAGACCGGGGCGTACATCAACGCCGATGAGGCCATCACGCGCCTCGGGCCGCCGCTGGAACAGGAGCTCGCCCACTGGTTCCCCGAGGAGGAGATCCCGGCGATGCGGGACCTCTACCGGGAGCTGTACGTCGACTACGCCATCGAGCCGACGCCGGCGATGCCCGGCGCCCGCGAGGCGGTCAAGGCCGTCCAGGCCCTCGGCGGACGGGCGATCGTGGTGACGGCCAAGAACGAGCCCAACGCCCGCCACCACCTCGAGCACCTCGGCATAGAGCCCGACGCCGTCATCGGCTGGCTCTGGGCGGAGGCCAAGGCCGGGGCGCTGCGCGAGTACGGGGCGCAGGTCTACGTCGGCGACCACGTCGGCGACGTGCGCGGGGCCCGGACGGCCGGGGCGCTGTCGGTCGTGGTGCCGACCGGGCCGTGCCCGGCGGAGGAGCTGCGCGCGGCCGGTGCGGACGTGGTGCTGACGGACCTCACCGCGCTGCCGCAGTGGCTCACGGAGTACGTCCGCAACCGCGCGGCCTGAGCGGCGGCGTCAGGCGGCCTGGGACGCCCGGGCCGCCCGGCGCTGTGCGGCGGCCGAGCGGAGCACGCCCGCCGCCGAGATGGCGAAGCCGACGCCCATGAGCATGCACACGGCCCACGCGTACGGCGGGAAGGGGTCGGTGCCCAGGAACAGCGGGGCCATCGTCACCAGGGTCGCCACGGCGCCCACGATGAACACGATGCCCCCCGTCTTGACCAGGCCGTCGCCGGGGCGCGCTTCGTCGGGGTGAGGAGTAACAGTCACGCGACCAGGGTAGTTCCCTGGCCGAAGCGGCGAAGCGGGAAGGACCGGGGGACGTCTTGCCAGCGGTTTCTGGACCATTAGCCTTGAGGAGGCGGGTCGGAGGACCCGCTGCACTGCTATCCGGAGCCGTTCACCCCGGCCGACCGGACCCGACGAGCACAAGGACAGAGGACGGACGTGCCTACCGGCAAGGTCAAGTGGTTCAACAGCGAGAAGGGCTTCGGCTTTCTCTCCCGCGACGACGGCGGAGACGTCTTCGTGCACTCGTCGGTGCTCCCGGCCGGGGTCGAGGCCCTCAAGCCCGGGCAGCGGGTGGAGTTCGGAGTCGTCGCGGGACAGCGCGGTGACCAGGCACTTTCCGTGACGGTGCTGGATCCGGCACCCTCGGTCGCGGCCGCCCAGCGCCGCAAGCCCGACGAGCTCGCCTCGATCGTGCAGGACCTGACGACCCTGCTCGAGAACATCACGCCGATGCTGGAGCGCGGCCGCTACCCCGACAAGGCGCACGGCACGAAGATCGCCGGCCTGCTGCGCGCGGTGGCCGACCAGCTCGACGTCTGAGACGCCCGGGCGTCCGGGACGTCCGCGACGCCTGACGGTGCCCCGCCGCTCGTGCGAGCCGCGGGGCACCGGTGCGTCACGCGTGCCGCGTCACGGGAAGCGCAGTGCGTCCGGCGGGATGGCCGGAACCAGTCCCTCGGCCGCGGCCCTGGTCAGCAGCCCGCGGACGGCCGCGTACCCGGCGTCACCGAGGTCGGCGGTGAACTCGTTGACGTACAGCCCGATGTGCTGGTCCGCCACCGCCGGGTCCAGCTCCTGCGCGTGGGCGCGTACGTACGGCCGCGACGCCTCCGGGTCGTCCCACGCCATCCGGACCGACGTACGGGCCGACTCGGCCAGCGTGCGCAGCGTGTCCGCGCCCAGCGAGCGCTTGGCGATGATCGCGCCGAGCGGGATCGGCAGACCGGTGGTGGACTCCCAGTGCTCGCCCATGTCGGCCAGGCAGTGCAGCCCGTAGTCCCGGTACGTGAACCGGGCCTCGTGGATGACCAGTCCGGCGTCCACCCGCCCGTCGCGCACCGCCGGCATGATCTCGTGGAACGGCAGCACGACCACCTTGCCGACCCCGTCCGGCAGCACGTCGGCCGCCCACAGCCGGAAGAGCAGGTAGGCGGTGGAGCGTTCGCTCGGCACCGCGACCGTGCCGGTGCTCAGGTCCGCGCCCGGCTCCCGCGTCAGCACGAGCGGGCCGCAGCCGCGCCCCAGCGCCCCGCCGCACGGCAGCAGCGCGTACTCCTCCAGCACCCACGGCAGTACGGCGTACGACACCTTCAGCACGTCCAGCTCGCCGCGCTCGGCCATGCCGTTGGTGATGTCGATGTCGGCGAAGGTCACGTCGAGCGGGGGCGCGCCCGGGACGCGTCCGTGCGCCCAGGCGTCGAAGACGAAGGTGTCGTTCGGGCAGGGCGAGTAGGCGATGCCGAGCGGTTCACCGGTGCTCATGGCGTTCTCCCCATGTGACGAGTACGGGTCCCAGGGCGCGGAATCCGGCGGTCAGGGCGTCCAGCGCCTCCCCGATCCGCCAGGCGGCCCGGTCGCGCGGTCCGACGGCGTTGGACACGGCGCGGATCTCCAGTACCGGCAGCCTGTGCGCGGCGGCGGCCTCCGCCACCCCGAAGCCCTCCATCGCCTCGGCCCCGGCGAGCGGGTGCCGGGCGGACAGCTCGGCGGCGCGGGCGGCGGTGCCGGTGACGGTGGACACGGTCAGGACGGGCGCGAGCAGCGCCCCGGTCGCCTCGGCGGCGAGGGCGGCGAGCTCGGCGGGCGGCAGGTGCACGCTGCGGCCGAAGCCGAGCTCCTGCACCGGCAGGAAACCCTCGGGGGTCTCGGCCCCCAGGTCGGCGGCGACGAGCGCGTCGGCGACCACCAGCGAGCCGGGCGGGGCGGCGGGCGCGAACCCGCCGCCGATGCCGGCGGAGACGACGAGGGAGTAGTCGGCCAGCGCGAGCGCGGTGGCCGTGGCGGCCGCGGCGGCGGCCGGGCCGACACCGCCGACGAGCACGTCGGCGGCGAGGCCGGGCAGGTCCCGGCGGGTGATGAGGTACCCACCGGGAAGGGTGCGCGGCTCGGGCGTGACCGGGTCCGGATGAGGGGTCAGGCCGGCGGCCGCGGATTCGGCCTCCGCGGCCACCGCGGTCACGATCAGCGCGCGCACGCCGCTGCGCCTGCCGCTTACTTCTTGAGCTTGAGCTTGAACGACCAGACGGCGAGGGGCTTGCCGTCCTCGCCGACCTGGACGAAGCCCAGCATCTTCGACTGGGGCGCCTCGCCCTGGCCGCCGGTCGCGAAGACGTCGGCGCCCTGGAAGCTGCGGTAGGTGTTCGCGGACGGCTCGGTGATCGGCTGGCCGTCGAGGACCGCCTGCCACTTCTTGCCGTCCTCGACGATCTCGGGCTCGACGCCCAGGCGCAGCGTGTCGCCGCGGCCGTAATCGATCGTCTTGGCGTCCTTCAGGTCCGTCAGGCACTCCTGGACCCTGTCCATGGAGAGGTCCTTGCCGTCGGCGCGGCACTCGGACTCGGCGGACACCGAGGTGCTGCCGACGGTCACCGTCGCGAGCGGCGTCGGCTTGTCGTTGGCGCAGGCGGACAGGAGGAGGAGGCCGGCGGACACGGCTCCGAGGGCCGCGACGCTGCGGCGGGCCCTACCCGGGAAAAGCGGTGCGGTCATGAGCCGAAGGCTATCGGGCCGGTGGGCTGCGCCGCCGCACGGGGGTCCTGCGGCGGGGCGACCGTTGCCCTGGCCGGGCGGGTGGGGGCACCGGGCGGCTGCGCCGCGGGCTCGGGGGCTCCCCGGGGCTCCGCCCCAGACCCCGCGCCTCGAACGCCGGCGGGGCTGGATTCGGCTCCGGTCCGGGCCCGCGCCTCGAACGCCGGCGGGGCTGGATCGGGCGCCGGGGTGGGTGTTGCGGGGGGTGTTACGCCACTCGGGGGTGGGCCGGGTGGGGGCGGGAGGTGAGGAGGCCGCGGAGGGCCATCGTCGTGCCCAGGGCGACCAGGACGGCGGCGACCGACATGCCCAGGATCCCGTTCAGCGGCAGGGCTATGCCGATCGCGCCGCCCAGCACCCACGCCACCTGGAGCAGCGTCTCCGAACGGGCGAAGGCCGACGTGCGGACGGCCTCCGGGACGTCCCGCTGGATCATCGCGTCCAGCGACAGTTTCGCCAGCGCCTGGCAGAAGCCTGCCGTCCCGGCCAGGACGGCCATGAGCAGCCCGCTGAAGAGGACGGCCGCCAGGATCGCCACGCCCAGGGTGGCGCAGAGGACCGCCGCCACGATCGCCTCCGGCGCGCGCGCCCGCAGCCACGCCCCGACCGCCGTGCCGCAGGCGTTGCCGAGGCCCGCCGCCACGCCGACGATGCCCAGCGACACCGCCGCGCTCTGCCCCCCGAGGGGGTGCTCGCGCAGCAGGAACGCCAGGAAGAAGATCAGGAACCCGGACAGCCCGCGCATCGACGCGTTCGCCAGCAGCCCGCACAGCACCGGACGGCTGACCGTCCGCAGCCCCGGGCGCTTCGAGTGCGCCTCGTGGGTGGACAGCCGGGCCCGGCGCTCGCCCTTGGCCTCGTCCACCTTGTGCGGCAGCTGGAACGCCGCGACCGTGCCCCAGACGAAGATCGCGCAGGCCCCGTACAGCGGCCACGGCGGCCCGATCCCGTGCAGGGCGGCCGCCACCGGCGCCGCCGCGCCCGTGGCGAGCAGGCCCGCCAGCGTGACCCGGGAGTTCGCCTTGACGAGTGAGAACGTCGGCGGCAGCAGGCGCGGGACCACGGCGCTGCGGACGACGCCGTACGCCTTCGAGGCCACCAGCACGCCCAGCGCCGCCGGATACAGCTCCAGCCCGCCCGTCGCGACCGCGCCGGACATCATCAGCGCCAGCAGGGCCCGCGTCAGCATCGCGCCCGCCATCGCCGCCCGCCGGCCGTGCGGCAGCCGGTCCAGCAGGGGGCCGATCACCGGGGCCAGCAGGGTGAAGGGCGCCATGGTGATCGCCAGGTACAGGGCCACCCGGCCGCGCGCCTCGTCCGTGGGGACGGAGAAGAACACCGTCGACGCCAGCGCCACCGTGATCATCACGTCGCCGGCGCCGTTGATCGCGTGCAGTTCGATCAGCCGGCCCAGCCCCGATTCACCCGCCCCTTGGGCGTGCGTGGCGCGCCGGATCCCGCGCGCCGGGCCGGTGATCGGCAGGTGCAGGGCACGCCCGACGGCCCGGCCGGCCCGCCTGGCCGGTCCCGGGCCGTCTGCGGACGACCGTACGGGTGCCACGTGGCCATAGTGCCCCACACGGCCGCCAGTACCCCCTCCGGCACGTCCCCCGGTGCGTTGCGGGCCGCCGCCGCGCCGGTCCCCTCGTACGGGCGTTGTCCGCGAATCGGACCTCGCATGTGGGCCGAAGGCTCCGGAGGAGGTAGCGTGCGTAGCGCGCCACCGGCGGTTGCACTTGGCCGCGCGCCTCTTCGCGATCCCGCAGAATGGATCACAGTGGGGTGCGCCCGAGGCCGATCGGGGCGCGGACGTCGACGCGGCCCTCTGGTCCGCTCCGCCCGCGCTACGTACGGACGAGACCGACGGGTCGTTGTGGACGACAGTACGGACGGCGCACTCGTGAGACGGCGTAGGAGAGAACGAGACCTGTGAGTGCTGCGACGACGCGAAGCCGTACCCCGCGTACCCCGCGTACGCCCGCCCCCGACCGCCTCTGCGCCGAGGCGGTGGAGTTCGCCCGCGCGGCGGCCGAGGAGGCCGCCTACCCCGGTGTGGTGGGCGAGCACGTGTCGGTCGTCGCGGAGGGCGACCGGGTCGTCACGCACCTCTTCGAGTGCGAGGAGCCGGGCTACCGGGGCTGGCGCTGGGCCGTGACCGTGACCCGCGCCTCCCGCGCGAAGAACGTCACCCTCGACGAAACGGTGCTCCTGCCCGGCGACGACGCCCTGCTCGCCCCCGAATGGGTGCCGTGGAGCGAACGGCTGCGCCCGGGCGACATGGGCCCCGGCGACCTGCTGCCCACGGACGCCGACGACCTGCGGCTGGAGCCGGGCTGGTCCGGGGAGGACGCGCCGCCGCCGAACTCGGTGGTGTCGGCCGAGATGG
This sequence comes from Streptomyces sp. NPDC034085, assembly GCF_055575555.1. NCBI lineage: Bacteria > Bacillati > Actinomycetota > Actinomycetes > Kitasatosporales > Streptomycetaceae > Streptomyces > Streptomyces sp. NPDC034085. The sequence goes on from NZ_JBVISL010000011.1 coordinate 114,419, forward strand.
CCGAACTGGTGGAGGCGGAGGACGCCGACGTCACCGACCGGGCGGTCGTCCCGGCGCGCGGCTCCATCGCCGCGGTGGCGGAAGAGCTCGGCATGCGCCGTGCGCGCGTCCTGTCGCGGTACGGGCTGCACAGTGCGGCCGACCGGTGGGACGAGTCGTTCGGGGCGAAGACGGCGATGGCGCAGGCGGCGCCCGCGTCGTGCGTCTCGTGCGGGTTCCTCGTCGCGATCGGGGGCTCGCTGGGGCAGGCCTTCGGTGTCTGCGCGAACGAGTTCGCCCCGGCGGACGGCCGGCTGGTGTCCCTGTCGTACGGCTGCGGCGGCCACTCGGAGGCCGCGGTCATGCCGAAGCCGCTGCGGCCCGCGCCGCCGGTGCTCGACTCGATGGCGACGGACGAGTTCCCGCTCCGCCAGGCCCCCGACACCGGCTCGGTGCCCCCGGCGGACCTGCCGTCCGCCGACCTGGGGCACTCGTAGCGCAGGCGGCGCGGGCCGGCGGGCAGGGCGGGCGCGGACCCCTGTCGTCACCCCCGTGAACGACAAGGGCCCGGGCCCGGCGGTGCGCCGTGGCCGCAAGGCCGGGCGCGGAGAGGGACGCCGTCGGCCGCCCGCCCGGTTCCCGAACGCCTCCGCAACGCCGGAACGGGCCCGCGGCCGGGCCGGCTCAGCTCCGGGCGGCGGCGTCCGGACGGCCCGCGGCCGCGGTGGCTCAGGGCTTCGGGCGGCGGCGCAGCAGGCGCTTGCCCGCCAGGACCAGGGCCGTGCCCGCCGCCAGGACCAGGGCCCCCTTGGTGAAGCTGCCGGAGCCCGGCGTGGCGGGCTCGCCCCGGGCCCCGGAGCCCGATCCGCCGGCGCCCTGACCCCCGGGCTGCTGCGGCGACCCGGCCCCCGCCGGGTCGGGCGCACCCGACGCGGCCGTCACGGGTACCGCCACCACCTTGCTGTTCGCGCCCTCCGCCCCGAACATCAGCGTCCGGCCGTCCGGCGTGTACGTCACCGACTCGGCCTGCCCCTGCCACGGCGCGTCCTGCCGCTCGCCCTCCCCCTGCGGGCGGCCGTCCTTCCACGGGTACGTCCGGGCCGTGAAGTACCCGCGCAGCGTCAGGCGCCCCCCGTCCGGCGAGAACGCCCCGTCCGTCACCCACGGCACCTCCGCGACCCGGCGGAAGACGTTGCGCCCGTCCGCCGACAGCCGCTCGGGGCCCTCGTACAGGCCGCCGCCCTGCTCGTTCTTGCTCGCGATGTACACCCGGCCCGTCACCGGATGGACCATCAGCGCCTCCGCGTTGCGCGGCCCGTCGGCGTAGACGACGGTGAACTGCTCGGCCTTGACGGTCTGGTCGCCCAGTTCCCCCGGCTCCTGGAAGCGGTAGATCCACACGTGGTCCCAGGTGCCGTTCCTGTTGTCGCCGATGTCGCCCACGTACAGCTGCCCGTCCGGGCCGAGCGAGATCGCCTCCACGTCGCGCGGCGTCCCGATCCCGGTCAGCGTCACCCGTGCGAGGGTCCTGCCCGTCGCGGAGTCCACCGCGTACACGTACGGGCCGTCGTCGCTGTCGTTGTGCGTCCAGTACACGCCCGGGTGGACGCGGCTGGCCGCGAGGCCGCTCGACTCCCTGATGCGCGGGTCGGTGATGGTGAACCCGGCGGCGGCGGGGGTTTCCGCCGCCAGGGCGGCCCCCGGCAGCACGGCCAGCACGAGGGCGGCGGGAACGGCGGTCAACCGGGGCAGCAGGCGCATCCCTCAAGCCTGCCAGCCCGTGGGGGGTGTCCGGTGGACCGGGCCGGGTCCGCGGTGTCCGGTGCCCCGCACACCCCCTGCGGCGTGTCCGGCGTCACAGGGGTTCCGGTCGTGTGATCCGCGATGATGGCCGGATGCGTTTCATGTTCGTCGGCGACTCCATGACCATCGGACGCGCCGGCGACTTCACCTGGCGCTACCGGATGTGGCAGCACCTCGGCGCCACCCTGGGCGACGGCTCGTTCGAGATCGTCGGGCCGCGCAGCGCGCTGTACGACACCGCCACCGACACCCCCACCAGCCACGCCTACGCCGCCGCGGACTTCCCCGCGCACGCCCGCCGGCACCTGGCCGGCTGGGGCGAGGGCTGGCAGCACATGGCGCCCCTGGTCGGGCCCGCCGCCGGCGCCGCCCGCGCGGACGTCCTGCTCGTCTCCCTCGGCCTGATCGACCTCGGCTTCTACACGAAGGCCGACCAGACCGCCGACAACGTGCGCCGCTTCGTCGCGGCAGCGCGGGAGGCGCGCCCCGCCGTGCGGATGGTCTTCCTGCCGGTCATACCCAACGTCCGTGCCGAGAAGGACGCCCCGTTCGCGGCGGAGGTCGCCCGCTTCAACGAATTGCTCGGGAAAGCGGTCGCCGACCTGACGGCCGACGCCTCGCCGATCCTGCTGGCCGCCCGCCCGCACGCGTACGACATCCACCGGGACACCTACGACGGCACGCACCCCAACGCCTCCGGGGAGCACCGCCTCGCCGGCGAGTTCGCGGCCGTCCTGCACCAGGCCTGGGGCGTCGGCGGCCCCTACCGGCCCGCGCGGGATCCGTAACCCCCTTCGTGCGAAGGGGTCTTGCCTGGAGCGCACTCCAAGCAGTTGGCTAGTGGCCCATGAAGTACACGCAGCTCGGACGCACCGGTCTCAAAGTCAGCCGCCTCGTACTCGGCACCATGAACTTCGGCCCCCAGACGGGCGAGCCGGAGAGCCACGCGCTCATGGACGCCGCCCTCGACGCCGGCATCAACTTCTTCGACACCGCCAACGTATACGGCTGGGGTGAGAACAAGGGCCGCACCGAGGAGATCATCGGGACCTGGTTCGCGCAGGGCGGCGGCCGCCGCGAGAAGACGGTCATCGCCACCAAGGTCTACGGCTCCATGTCCCGTGAGGGCGAGACCTGGCCCAACTACGACCGCCTCTCCGCCCTGAACATCCGCCGGGCCGTCGACGAGAGCCTGCGCCGCCTGAAGACCGACCACATCGACCTCTACCAGTTCCACCACGTCGACCGGCAGACCCCCTTCGAGGAGATCTGGCAGGCCATCGAGGTCCTCGTCCAGCAGGGCAAGATCCTCTACGCGGGCTCCTCCAACTTCCCCGGCTGGAAGATCGCCCAGGCCAACGAGACCGCCGCCCGCACCGGCCGGCTCGGCCTCGTCAGCGAGCAGTGCCTCTACAACCTCTCCGAGCGGCGCGCCGAGATGGAGGTCATCCCGGCCGCCGAGGCGTACGGGCTCGGCGTCATCCCCTGGTCCCCGCTGCACGGGGGCCTGCTGGGCGGCGTCATCAAGAAGGAGACCGTGGGCGGCCGGAGGGCCTCCGGGCGCTCGGCGGACGCCCTCGCCAACAGCTCGGTCCGGGCGCAGCTGGAGGCGTACGAGGACCTCCTCGACAAGCACGGCCTGGAACCCGGCGAGGTCGCCCTGGCCTGGCTGCTGACCCGCCCCGGCGTCACCGGCCCGATCGTCGGCCCGCGCACCGCGGAGCAGCTGGAGTCGGCGCTGCGGGCGGTGGAGCTGGAACTCTCCGAGGAGCTGCTGGCCTCCCTGGAGGAGATCTTCCCCGGCCCGGGCCCCTCCCCGGAGGCCTTCGCCTGGTAGCCGCGGCGGCTGCGCACGCACACCGCCCCGCCGGCGCTTCGAGCGCGGGCGGGGCGGGCGGGTACGGGCGTACGGCAGCGGCGGGGCGTGCGGGCTACTGGCCCACCGCGGCCGCCACCGCCACGACGACGAACATCAGCACGAGCACACCGGCCATGACACGGTTCCTGGTCTTCGGGTCCACCCGTCGAGACTAACGCGCTCCCCTCCCCGCCCTTCGCCAGGGGCTGCGAGACTTGCGTCATGGTCACCGTCGACGACGTACGGCGGCTCGCGCTCGCGCTGCCGCGCACCGAGGAACACCTCGTCCGCGACCGGGTGAAGTTCCGCATCGGCCGGATCGTCTACCTCGCCCTGTCCCGGGACGAGACCGAGCTCGGCTTCGCCTTCCCCAAGGAGGAGCGGGCCGCGCTCGTCGCGTCCGCCCCGGACACGTTCTCCCTGCCCGGCGCCGGGGACATGCGCTACCACTGGGTGCACGCCCGCATGGCCGCCCTCGACACCGCGGAACTCGCGGAGCTGGTCACCGACGCCTGGCGGATGTGCGTACCGGCCGGCGTCGCCCGCGCCCACCTGGCGGGCCCCCCGCCGCCCGCGCCCGGGCCGGAGGCGGCCGGGAGCTGACCGGGGTGCGGGGCCGGGCCGGGCACCCGGGACCCCCGCCGGCCGAGGTGCCCGACGCGTACCGCTACGTCACCGTCAGCCGCAGGGCCGGCAGCCCCGCGCCGTCCGGCGGGACCAGCGCCGACGCCTCGCTGATCCGGGCCGCCCGCGGGCGTACCAGCGCCAGGTAGCTGGAGGTGCGCAGCGCCACCGACTCGTCGAGGCGGCCCGCGTTGAACCAGATCTCCTCGTGCTCCAGCAGGGCCGGATCCACGACCACCTCCACGGAGGGATCGAAGCTCACCGGCATGATCGAACCGCTGACGCAGCCTGTCAGCTCCTCGGCGACCTCCCGCACGGCGAAGGACGCGTTCGTGCCGCCGTACTCGGCCCGCACCGCCTCCAGGTCGACGCGGCAGTGCCCCGGCACCACGGCGATGACGTAGCGGCGCTGTTTGCGTCCCAGCGCGACTCTGATCACCAGGCACTTGGCGGCCTGTTCGAGCCGGTGGCCGCGTATCAGGCTGGCGCGTTCGGTACGCCCCTCCGGGGCGTGGCGCAGCAGCCGGTAGTCGGCTCCTCCGTCCGCCAGGAGGCCGAGCAGGCGGGCGTAGCTGTCCGCGATCGCGGTCGCAGAGGTCACAACGGTCCTTTCCGGAAATACGTCGGTGATGACGTCGGTGGTGACTCAGCGGTCGCGCAGCTCCAGGGTGCAGCACTTCACGCTGCCGCCCGCCTTCAGGAGTTCGGAGAGCCCGACTCCCACCGGCTCGAAGCCGCGCGCGCTGAGCTGGGCCATCAGGCCGGTCGCCGCCTCCGGCAGCAGCACGTGCCGGCCGTCGGAGAAGGCGTTCAGCCCGAAGACCGCCGCGTCCTCGGCGGTCGCGAGGATCGCGTGGGGGAACATCGTGCGGAGCACGGCCCGGCTGCCCTCGGAGAAGGCGGCCGGGTAGTACATGACCTCGTCGTCGGAGAGCACGGCCAGGGCCGTGTCCAGGTGGTAGTACTCCGGGTCGACGAGGGTCAGGCTCGTCACCGGCAGGCCGAAGAACTCCTGGGCCTCGGCGTGCGAGCGCGGGTCGGTGCGGAAGCCGGTGCCGGCGAGCAGCCGGCGGCCGACGGTGAGGAAGTCGCCCTCGCCCTCGTTGACGTACTCGGGCCACAGCACCTCGCGGTAGCCGCGCCGGCCGAACCAGTCCAGGTACGCCGGGCCCTCGGCGGTGCGCTGCACGTGCCGGAACCGCGCGCCGTAGACCCTGCCGTCGACGACGGTGGCGCCGTTCGCTGCGAACACCATGTCGGGCAGGCCCTCGACGGGGTCGATCTCCTCGACCGTGTGGCCGAGTTCGCGGTACAGGTCGCGCAGCCGCTCCCACTGGCGGACCGCGAGGCCGGGGTCGGTGCTCCTCTCCGGGTGCATCCAGGGGTTGATCGAGTACGTGACGTCGTAGTGCTGGGGACGGCACATCAGCAGCCTGCGCCGGGTGGCGGTGCGCGCGGGGGTGGTCGGCGCGGTCGTCGTCATCGTCGGCTCGGTGAGCGGCACGGGGACTCCTTCGGGGGTGACTGGAGGAACTCCGGGCCGTCGCCGCGCGCGGTGGCGCGGGGCGACGGGTGGTGCGGGGCGTCAGCGGGCGGCCTGCTCGGTTTACTGGGCCGGAGCATGCCGGGGCCGCCTCTACTGCTTCTGTTTCACCGGAATCCGGATTCCGCGCCCCGAAGTACGGGCCACCGGGGAGTGAACCCTCCCCGAACGCCGGCCTCAGCCCGACAGGGGCCAGGCCCCGGCCACCTCGTAGCGGGGCTGTTCGCCGGGGATGCCGCTGGTGGGGAGGTTGCTGCGGACCAGGCTGAGGGTGTCGACCCGCCAGGGCGTGCCCTCGAAGCCGGCGAGGGCGTCGAGGCAGGGCCGCAGGGAGGCGCCGGGGCCGGGGCCGGGGCGGCTGCGGGCCAGGGTGAGGTGCGGGGTGTAGCGGCGGTGCTGCTCCATGGGGATCCCGGCCCGGCGGGCGGCGGCGTCGGCGCGCTCGGCCAGCAGGCGCAGCGCGTCGAGCCCGCCGGCGGCCCCGGTCCACAGGGTGCGGTTGCCGAAGTGGCCGACGCCGTGGAGGCGGAGCGGGAAGGGGGCGGTACGGTGCGCCGCGCGGGCGAGGCGGGCGTGCAGCTCGGGGAGCAGGGGGTCGGGGACCTCGCCCATGAAGGCGAGCGTGAAGTGCCAGGCCGCCTCGGTGGTCCACCGCAGCCCCTCCGGGTGGGGCGCCCGCGCGACGGCGTCACGCAGCTCCCCGACGGCGTCGGGCCCGGGCAGCACGGCGGCGAACAGCCTCACGCCCCCGACGCTACCGCTCCGCTCCGCGCCGGGGCAGGGGGCCGTGCCGGGGGCCGGGGGCCGAGTGCGGGGTGACGGGCCCCAGGGGGCCGTGCCGCTGCGCCGGGCTCGCCCCTCCCCGCCCTTCGCCCGTTCCCCGGGGCTGCGCCCCGGCCCCCTGGGGGGCCGCCCCCGGACCCCCGCGCCTCACCCGCTGGCGCGGGGCCGGGCAGCGCCCGGGGAACGGTGGAAGGGCGGGTCGGGGACCTCCCCCCCACCGGACCGCCCGGTCAGGGCTCAGGCGGCCGTGGTCAGTTCGCGGCGCGGGGACGGGACGAACGCGATGCCGCGGCGGTTCACGCTCAGGCGGAGGTTGCCCACGCGGGAGAGGACCACCGCGACGCCGACCGCCGCCACCAGGGAGAGCAGGCCGCCGGACGCCATGCCCAGCCGCGCTCCGTAGGTGTCCGTGATCCAGCCCACCAGCGGGGCCCCCACGGGCGTGCCGCCGGTGAAGACCATCATGTACAGCGCCATGACCCGCCCCCGCATCTCGGGATCGGTGGCCATCTGGACGCTGGAGTTCGCCACGACGTTCACGGTCAGGCCGAACATCCCGATCGGCACCAGCAGCGCCGCGAAGAGCCAGAACCCCGGGGCGAACGCGGTGACCAGCAGCAGGGCCGAGAAGAGCACCGCCGCCGTCACCAGCAGCCGCAGCCGGGCCTGGCCGCGGCGGGCCGCCAGCAGGGCACCGGCCAGGGAGCCGGCCGCGATGAGGGTGTTGAACACCCCGTACGTGCCCGCGTCCCCGTGGAAGACGTCGTCGACGAAGGCCGACAGCCAGATCGGGAAGTTGAACCCGAACGTGCCGATGAAGCCGACCAGCACGATCGGCCACACCAGCTCGGGCCGGCCCGCGACGTACCGCAGGCCCTCGCGCAGCTGGCCCTTGGCGCGCGGCTGCGGGGTGACGGAGTGCAGCTCGTGCGTGCGCATCAGCAGCAGGCCGGCGATGGGCGCGGCGAAGGACAGGCCGTTCAGCAGGAAGGCCCAGCCGGAGCCGACGGCCGTGATGAGCACGCCGGCGATCGCCGGGCCGACCAGCCGCGCGGACTGGAAGTTGGCGGAGTTCAGGCTGACCGCGTTGGCGAGCTGCGCGGGGCCGACCATCTCGGAGACGAACGTCTGCCGGGCCGGGTTGTCGACGACGGTGACCAGGCCGATGAGGAAGGCCGCGAGGTAGACGTGCCAGACCTGGACGTGTCCGGCCAGGGTCAGCGCGGCGAGCGCGACGCCGGTGAGGCCCATCGCGCTCTGCGTGGTGATCAGCAGCGGCCGCTTGGGCAGCCGGTCGGCGAGTACGCCTCCGTAGAGCCCGAACAGCAGCATCGGCAGGAACTGCAGGGCGATGGTGATGCCGACGGCGGACGCGGAGCCGGTCAGGGAGAGGACCAGCCAGTCCTGCGCGATGCGCTGCATCCAGGTGCCCGTGTTCGAGACGACCTGGCCGGTGGCGAAGAGCCGGTAGTTGCGGATCTTCAGCGAGCTGAACATGGTCTGCCTGCCCGCACTGCCATCCGGAGCAGTAGTAGTGGTGGATGTATGGCCGGGTGCGGAGTCTGCTCCGGTTCCCGTACTCAAAAGCGTTCGCCTCCTGGCGTGGTTCCTATAGGTGCGCGAGCTTCTCCAGGACGGGTGCGGCCGCGCGGAGCTTGGCCCATTCGTCCTCGGTGAGCTCGGCCGCGAGCCCGGCCAGGAAGGCGTTGCGCTTGCGACGGCTCTCTTCGAGCATCGCCTCGGCCTCCTCGGTCTGGCGGACCACCTTCTGGCGGCGGTCCTCGGGATGCGGCTCCAGCGTGACCAGTCCCTTGGCCTCCAGCAGCGCGACGATGCGTGTCATCGACGGCGGCTGGACGTGCTCGCGCCGGGCCAGCTCGCCGGGTGTGGCGTGGCCGCAGCGGGCGAGGGTGCCGAGCACCGACATCTCGGTCGGGCTGAGCGATTCGTCGACGCGCTGGTGCTTCAGGCGCCGGCCCAGCCGCATCACGGCGGAGCGGAGGTCGTTCACGGCGGCGGCGTCGTCGCCATGGGAAAGGTCATGCATGTCTTTAGAGTAACTCATTACTCTGTCTAATGAAAAACCGGTTACCAGCCACCCCGTCTCACTCGTACGGGTGAGGAAGCGGCGAAAAGTGACACGCGCCCGCACCGCCTGCCCCGACCCTGTCGGGCATGGGGACACATGTGCTGAGCGTGCGCATGGACGGGGAGCTGCTGGACCGGCTCCGCCACCATGCCGCCAAACGCGGAATGAGCGTCCAGGACTATGTCGTCCGGACGCTCATTCGCGATGACTTCGACGAGCGGTTCAAGGCCGCCGTCGACGAGACGGAGAAGTTCTACGGGCTCACGTGAGGCCCGGCCGTGCGCGGGGCCTGCGTGTGGCCGGGTGGGCCTACGTGAGGCCGAGGGCCGGCATCGCGTAGTAGAAGACGAAGACCGCCGCGACGGCGTACATGGCCGCCGGCACCTCGCGGCCCCGGCCCGTCGCCAGGCGCAGCACGCAGAAGCTGACGAAGCCGATGCCGATGCCGTTGGTGATCGAGTAGGTGAACGGCATCAGCACCATGGCCATGAAGGCCGGGACGGCGATGGTGAAGTCGTTCCAGTCGATGTCCCGGACCGAGCCCGCCAGGATCAGGAAGCCGACCGCCACGAGGGCGGGGGTGGCGGCCTGTGAGGGGACCATCGTGGCGAGCGGGGTGAGGAAGAGCGAGACGGTGAAGAGCGCGCCGGTCACCACGTTGGCCAGGCCCGTGCGGGCGCCCTCGCCGACGCCCGCCGTGGATTCCACGAAGCAGGTGGTGGCGGACGAGGAGGTCGCGCCGCCGGAGGCGACGGCCAGGCCGTCCACGAGCAGGACCCGGTTGATGCCGGGGAAGGTGCCGTCCGGCTTCGTCAGCTTGGCCTCGTCGCCGACGCCGAGGATGGTGCCCATCGCGTCGAAGAAGCAGGACAGCAGCACGGTGAAGACGAACAGGGCGCCCGTGAGCACCCCGACCTTCCCGAAGCCGCCGAAGAGGCTGACCTGGCCGACGAGCCCGAAGTCGGGCGCGGCCACCGGATTGCCCGGCCACTGCGGCACGGTCAGGCCCCAGGCCAGGTCCGGCAGGTCGGTGACCGCCTGGACGGCGACCGCGACGACGGTCATGACCACGATGGAGATCAGGATCGCGCCGGGCGTCTTGCGGATCAGCAGCGCGAGGGTGAGCAGGACGCCGACGACGAAGACCAGGACCGGCCAGCCGTGCAGGTGGCCGTTGCCGCCGAGCTGGAGCGGGACCGTCGTGTGCGCGGCGTCCGGGATACGGGTGACGAAGCCGGAGTCGACCAGGCCGATCAGCATGATGAAGAGGCCGATGCCGATCGCGATGCCCTTGCGCAGCCCCAGCGGGACGGCGTTCATGACCCGCTCGCGCAGGCCGGTGGCGACCAGCAGCATCACCACGAAGCCGGCCAGCACCACCATGCCCATGGCGTCGGGCCAGCTCATGCGGGGGGCCAGCTGGAGGGCCACGACGGTGTTGACGCCGAGACCGGCCGCCAGTGCGATCGGCACGTTGCCGATGACGCCCATCAGGAGGGTGGAGAAGGCGGCCGTCAGGACGGTGGCGGTGACGAGCTGGCCGCCGTCGAGCTGGTGCCCGTACATGTCCTTCGCGCTGCCCAGGATGATCGGGTTCAGCACGATGATGTAGGCCATCGCGAAGAAGGTGGCGAAGCCGCCCCGGACCTCGCGGGCGACGGTCGAACCACGCTCGGAGATCTTGAAGTAGCGGTCCAGGCCGGTGGTGGGGGCCGCGGCGGGTGCCGAGGTGCTCATGCGGTCCTCAAACGGGGTCTATTGGGCGGTTCATACGAACGAATCCGGTCGCAGGCAAACCGTTTCAGTATGAACACACGACCGAAGGCCAGTCCATCTCCGCGCGTAGACCCCGAAACGCGCCGCCTAGACTGGTCGCCATGGCGAAGTGGACTGCGAAGCACGAGGCGCCCGAGCCCCTGGAGGGCCCGGTTGTCGCCACCATCACCGGCGGCACGGTCCTCTGGTTCGCCCTGTTCGTCCTCCAGCTGCCCTTCTACGGCTGGTTCGCCGACCGGGACCTGCTGTGGTGGGTGTGGACCTGCGCCGCCGGCGGCGGCCTCGGCCTGATCGGCATCTGGTACGTCCGCGGCCGCGACGCCGCGCTCCGCGCCCACGCGGCGGAGCGGGCCGCACGGGCCGACGGGTCCGGGGAGACGGGACCGGCCGCGCAGCCGGGCGACGGCACGTAGCACCTCCGCGGGGGCGACCCGGGGACGGTCCGGGTCATCCCGACGTCGGATCCTCCGGCCGCTCGGCGGGTGAAGCGCCCGCACCGCCTTTACCGTCGAAAGCATGACGCAGCGGGCGAGGACCGACCACGACGGGCCGGAACGGGCCGACGGCGCCGCCATCGACGCGGGCGCCGAGCTCGATCCCGTACACCCGGTGAAGCCCCCCGCCCCCCGTTTCACGCCGGGCGGCCTCACCACCGCCGAAGTCGCCGAACGCGTGGCGCGCGGCGACATCAACGACGTCCCCGTCCGCTCGTCCCGCTCCACCGCCGACATCGTCCGCGGGAACGTCTTCACCCGCTTCAACGCCATCATCGGCCTCCTGTGGGCGATCATGCTGATCGTCGCGCCCATCCAGGACAGCCTCTTCGGCTTCGTGATCCTCGCGAACACCGGCATCGGCATCATCCAGGAACTGCGCGCCAAGAACACCCTCGACGGCCTCGCCGTCATCGGCGAGGCCAAACCGAGCGTGCGCCGCGACGGCACCACCGCCGAGGTCTCCACCTCCGAGATCGTCCTCGGCGACGTCATCGAACTGGGCCCCGGCGACAAGGTCGTCGTCGACGGGACCCTCGGCGAGGCCGACGGACTGGAGATCGACGAGTCCCTGCTCACCGGCGAGGCCGACCCCGTCCTGAAGAAGGCCGGCGACCCCGTCATGTCCGGCTCCTTCGTCGTCGCCGGCAGCGGCGCCTTCACCGCCACCAAGGTCGGCCGCGCGGCCTACGCCGCCCAGCTGGCCGAAGAGGCCTCGCGCTTCACCCTCGTCCACTCCGAACTGCGCTCCGGCATCTCCACCATCCTCAAGTACGTCACCTGGATGATGGTCCCGACCTCCATCGGCCTGATCATCAGCCAGCTCGTGGTGAAGGACACCGACCTCAAGGAGTCCGTCGCCCGCACCGTCGGCGGCATCGTCCCGATGATCCCCGAGGGGCTCGTCCTGCTCACCTCCGTCGCCTTCGCCATCGGCGTCATCCGGCTCGGCCGCAAACAGTGCCTCGTCCAGGAACTGCCCGCCATCGAAGGCCTCGCCCGCGTCGACGTCGTCTGCCTCGACAAGACCGGCACCCTCACCGAGGGCGGCATGGACGTCACCGAGGTACGCCCGCTCGGCGGCGCGGAACCGGCGTACGTCGAGAAGGTGCTCGGCGCCCTCGGCGAATCCGACCCGCGCCCCAACGCCAGCCTCCAGGCCATCATCGACGCCTACCCCGACAGCGCCGACTGGCGCTGCACCGAGTCCCTGCCCTTCTCCTCCGCCCGCAAGTACAGCGGCGCCAGCTTCAGCGAGGGCGACGGCGAGAACAACACCTGGCTGCTCGGCGCCCCCGACGTGCTCCTGCCCGCCGGGGACCCGGCGCTCCAGGAGATCGACGGCCTCAACGAGCAGGGACTGCGGGTCCTGCTGCTGGCCCGCTCCGCCCGCGAGCTCGACGACCCCGCCGTGGCCACCGCCGTCCGGCCCACCGCCCTCGTCGTCCTCGAACAGCGGCTGCGCCCCGACGCCGCCGACACGCTGCGCTACTTCGAGGACCAGGCGGTGAAGGCGAAGGTCATCTCCGGCGACAACGCCGTCTCCGTCGGCGCGGTCGCCGGCAAGCTCGGGCTGCCCGGCGCCCAGAACACCGTCGACGCCCGCGACCTGCCGGCCGAACGCACCGCAATGGCCGAGGCGCTCGACGGCAACTCGGTCTTCGGCCGCGTCACCCCGCAGCAGAAGCGGGACATGGTCGGCGCCCTCCAGTCCAACGGCCACACCGTCGCCATGACCGGCGACGGCGTCAACGACGTCCTGGCCCTCAAGGACGCCGACATCGGCGTGAGCATGGGCTCCGGCTCGGAGGCCACCCGCGCCGTCGCCCAGATCGTGCTCCTGAACAACAGCTTCTCCACCCTGCCCTCGGTCGTCGCCGAGGGCAGGCGGGTCATCGGGAACATCACCCGGGTCGCGACGCTCTTCCTCACCAAGACGGTCTACTCGGTGCTGCTGGCGGTCCTGGTGGTCTGCTCGCAGGTCGAGTACCCCTTCCTGCCGCGCCACCTCACCCTGCTGTCCACGCTCACCATCGGCATCCCCGCGTTCTTCCTGGCGCTCGCCCCGAACACGGAGCGCGCCAGACCGCACTTCGTGAAGCGGGTCATGCGCTACGCCGTCCCCGGCGGCGTGATCGCGGCGGCGGCCACCTTCGCCACGTACCTGATCGCCCGGCACCACTACAGCGGCCCGGGCTCCCTGGAGGCCGAGACGAGCGCGGCGACGCTCGCCCTCTTCCTGACCTCCATGTGGGTGCTGGCGATCATCGCCCGCCCGTACACGTGGTGGCGGGTCGCCCTGGTCGGCGCGATGGGAGCGGCCTTCCTCGTCGTGCTGGTGGTGCCGTGGCTCCAGCACTTCTTCCAGCTCAAGCTGGAGGGCACCACGATGCCCTGGACGGCGGTCGCCGTCGCGGCGGGCGCGGCGGCGCTGATCGAGTGCACCTTCCGGTGGGTGGACCGGCGGTTCCCGGCGTAGCCGCCCTAGTCGAACCACCTGTCCCGGGCCAGTTCCGCCGTGCGGGACGGGTCCTCCAGGAGGGCCGCCACCTCGAAGCGGCGGGGCCACTGGGCCGCCGCCCAGGCCAGGCCCGCCGCCACGCCCTCCAGGGTCGCCGCGTGCAGGACGCCGTCCGGGGTGAGCCGCCAGTCCAGCTCCGTACCGCCCGCCACCAGCTCCTCGTGCTCCACGTACGTCTTCGGCGTCGACGGCCCCAGCAGGACCCGTACCGGCTCCGGGACCTCGTGCTCCTCACCCGGCGTGCTCACCTCCGCCGGGACCGTGTCCGACAGGCGGCGCACCTGGAGCAGGTCCGCCAGGTCGGCCGCGCGGGACGGGGACACCGGCAGGAGCGGCAGACCCCCGGTGAGCGGCAGGAGGTCAGGGGCGTCGGCGACGACCGCGTCGGCCGCGTCCACCACGACCACCTCCCCGTCCACCACCGCCCGCAGCTCGTCCGGGAGCGTCACCTGCTCCGGGTCAAGGTCCGCCAGCGCCCCGTACAGGCCGTGCAGCTGCCGGCCCGTCACCTCGCGCTCCGGGTCCGCGAGGCGGGCCAGCAGTTCGGCGGCGCCGCCGGGCTCCTCCAGCAGGGCCCGCACGGAGGTCCGTACGCCCAGGGCGCGCAGCACCTGCTCGTCCTCGAAGCCGGTCGCGTCCGCCGGGGTGTACAGGCCCGCCAGCAGCGGATCGCCGCCGGCCGCCCGCAGCCCCGCGGGGCGGCGGCCGTCGAGCACCGGGTGGTCGCGCAGCCACCAGGCCGTGTACGGGCGCACCGACCGGGTCGTGCCGTCCGGGAGCAGGATCCGCACCGGCTGGGTCAGGGCGTCGCGCAGCGGCGGCTGTGCCAGCATCGCCAGGGCCTGCGGCCAGCGGTCGTCGTCGACGAGGTCCAGGTCCCGCACGGCGATCAGCTCGGTCGCCACCGGCGGCACGGGCGTGTCCGGGAGCTGGTCGAGCAGGTCCTCGCACCACACGTCGACGGCGTCCAGCAGACCCGCGTCGTCCGGCTCGGCGAAGTCCCCCTCGCGCGGCTCCAGTTCGTCCGGGTCGAGCACCACGTCGGTGGCGCGGACCAGCTGGAACGCGGTCAGCACCCCGCACGCGGCCAGCGTGTCCGCGTCCCAGCGGGCGGCGAAGTCGGCGTCCAGGTACGGGACCTCGCCCTCGCGCAGCACCGACGCCAGCGGACTCCCGGCGAGCAGCAGCTCACCGGCCGGGGTCGGCTCCCCGTCCTCGTCCGGCAGGGCCAGCGCGCCCAGCCAGGGCTCGTCACCGGGGGCCAGGCCCGCGGCGCGGACCAGGGTCAGGACGGTGTCGGCGAGCTCCTCCGGGTCGGGCGCGTCCTCGTCCCAGATCTCGCCCGCGTCCAGCGAGGCGGCCACGGCGGCCCGCACCTGCGGGGTCGTCAGGACGGCGCGCGCGGTGGCCGGGAGGGCGCCGAGCCGCTCCAGCAGCGGGTGCGCGGCGTCCGGGTGGGCCACCTTCAGACCCAGCCGGGCCAGCTCCGCCGGGGTGTCCGGGCCGGGCAGCAGCACGTGGCGCGGGCCGATGGTGGTGCGGCCGTCGGCGAGCGGCACGGGCAGGCCCGACAGCCGGTCGGGGTCCACCCCCGCCAGGGTGTCGTACAGGCGGTGCCACCAGTCCGGGGTGCGCTCGATGCCCGCGATCCGCTCGATGGCGTCACCGAGGGGGAGCCGGCCCACGCCCAGGGTGCGCAGCTCGGGGCGCCGCTCCAGCCCGGCCGGCAGCAGCGTCGGGAGCACCTCCGCGAGGACCCGTACCGTGTCGGCGCCCGCGCCCTCCACGACCTCGGCCTCGAAGGGGCGCAGCGCCGACAGCTCCTCGGTGGGGGCGGCCGGGGCGAGGAAGGCGGTACGGGGCAGCCGCCGCAGCACGGCGGCGCGTAGCGCCCCGTCCAGCGGGCCCTTGCCGAGCGGGCCGGGCACGAGGTCCACCAGCGCGGTGGTCACCGGCTCCCAGGTGCCCAGGAGTTCGGTGTACGCGTCCGCCGCGCGCTCCACCAGGAAGTCGGTCAGCGGTCCCGGCGCGGGGTGGCGGCGCGTGGTGTCCAGCGGCAGGGAGGCGATGAGCAGGGCGGGGACGCCGAGCGGCTCGTCGGTGGGGGTCGGGGCGTGGACGACGGGCGCGGTACGGGGGTGTACGGGTGCGCCGTCGGCGTCGACCGGGACGGCCCAGGTGACCGTCCAGTCGGGCCGCAGCCGCTCCTCGACGGGCCGGTCGGCGAGCAGGGCCGGCTCGATGGGGCCCGTGTGGCGGACGGTGCGCCAGCGGTGGGTGCCGGAGGCGGAGTCCTCGATGACGGTGTACGGGCCGTCCATGCGCCGGTACAGCACGCGGTGCCCGGCCGACGGGGTCTCGATGACGACCTCGCGCAGCCCGGGCAGGGTCAGCAGCAGCGCGTCGTCCACGCCGGCCAGCAGGCGTTCGGTGAGGTCCTCGGCGGCGGCGTCGCGCAGCGGGAGGACCACGACGGTGTCGTACCCCTCGGGGGCGGTGCCCTCGGCGGGCAGCGGCAACCGCAGCAGCGGTACGTGGCCGTCGCGGCGGCGGAGTTCGTCGCCGAGGCCGGGGCTGCCGTTGGCGGCGTCCCGGGCCAGCTCGCGGGCCTCGGCGAGGGACCAGCGGACGCCGCCGTGGCGGCCGAGCACCGCCGGCTCGTCGGAGACGGCCAGCACGGCGGCGAAGCCGACGCCGAAGCGTCCGACGGAGCCCTGGTCGTTCTCCCGCTTGGCGGAGGCGCGCAGGGTGCTCAGCGACTCCACGCCCGTCGCGTCGAGCGGGGCCCCGGTGTTGGCGGCGGCCAGCACGGCGGGGCCGTCGGGGCCGGAGGGGTGCAGGGTCAGGCGCAGCCGGCCGGGGACCTTGGCGCGGCCGGCCGCGTCGGCGGCGTTCTGCGCCAGCTCCACGACGAGCCGGTCCCGGTAACCGCCGAGCGCGAGGTCCTCCTCGGCGTTGGCGTCCTCACGGAAGCGGGCCGGGCCCGCCCCCCACGCGTCGAGCACCCCGCGCCGCAGCCGGGCGGTGCCGAAGGGGTCCACGCCGGTCTGGGCCGCTGTCACTCGCACGTTCACGCCGCTGCCTCCATGCTGCCGCTGCCTCTGGAGTGTCGAAGGTATCGCGTGGGCGGCCGCGCCCTGCCCGTGAGGTGGGCGAACACGGCGACGCGGAGGGGCGATCGGGCGCCGCCGGGTGCCCGGCCGGGGGGTCACCGGGTCGCACTGCCCCGCACGGTGAGGTGCGCGGTGGCCCGCAGCGGGGTGCCGTCGGGGGCGCTGCCGGTGAGGAGGACGTCGTAGGAGCCGTCCTTGACGCGGGCGACCCCGGCGGTGGCGGCCCAGGTGCCGTCCTGGCCGGCGGCGGGCGTGACGCGGCCCAGGGCAGCGGAGGAGACGGCCAGGTGCCGCGAGCCGGCGGGGGCGGTCACGGTGACGCTGACGGCGTCGCCCGGCTTCACGGGGGAGGCGGGCACCTCCACGCGGGCGGAGGGGGCCGGGTGCGTGCTCGCGCGGACGGACGGCGAGGGGGCGGGGGCGGGGGTGCCGGCGGCGAAGGCGGTGGCGCCGCCGAGGGCCAGCGACGCGGTGAGGGCGGCGGCGGTGAGGGTGAGAGCGGTGCGCATGGGTTCCTCCTTGAGCGGAGCCGGGCGAGTCCCGGCACACCGGACAAGAGGGACACTCGGGAGCTTCGGTTTCAGTGCATTCCGGGCGCCGGGAGGAGAGGGACGAAAGTCCCGCGACCGGAAGGCGCAGGCGGGAGCGGGTGCGAGGGGGATCCGCCCGCTTGCCCCCCGCCCCGGTTTTGGGGACCAAAGTCCCGGCCGCCGAGGTGGAGGACACGGTGGACAGGCGGACACGGAGGACACGGAGGACACGGAGGACACGGAGGACACGGAGGATACGGAGGACACCCGGGGAACGCGGGAGCCCCGGCGCCGCGAAGGCGCCGGGGCTCCCCGGGTACGGGCGGGGCCCGTCGATCCCGTCAGGTCAGAGCTGCTCGATCACGTAGTCGATGCAGGCCGTCAGCGCCTGCACGTCCGCCGGGTCGATCGCCGGGAACATCGCCACGCGCAGCTGGTTGCGGCCCAGCTTGCGGTACGGCTCGGTGTCCACGATGCCGTTGGCGCGCAGCACCTTCGCCACCGCCGCCGCGTCGATGTCGTCGGAGAAGTCGATCGTGCCGATGACGGCGGAACGCTTGCCGGCGTCCTGCACGAACGGGGTCGCGTACTTCGACGCCTCCGCCCAGCCGTACAGGCGGCGCGCACTGTCCGCCGTACGGGCCGTCGTGAACTCCAGGCCGCCCTGGCTGTTCATCCACTCCAGCTGCTGGTCCAGCAGGAAGAGGGTGGCCAGCGCCGGGGTGTTGTACGTCTGGTTCTTCAGCGAGTTGTCGATCGCCGTCGGCAGCGAGAAGAACTCCGGGACGTGCCGGCCCGAGGCGTGCACGCGCGCGGCCCGCTCCAGGGCGGCCGGGGAGAACGCCGCCACCCACAGACCGCCGTCCGAGGCGAAGGACTTCTGCGGGGCGAAGTAGTAGACGTCGGTCTCGGTGATGTCCACCGGAAGTCCACCGGCACCCGAGGTCGCGTCCACCAGGACGAGGGAACCGGCGTCCGCGCCCGCGACCCGCCTGATCGGCGCCGCGACACCCGTCGAGGTCTCGTTGTGCGTGTACGCGTACACGTCCACGCCCGCCTCGGCGACCGGCTCCGGGTGCGTGCCCGGCTCGGAGGAGATCACGGACGGCTCGTCCAGCCACGGCGCGAGCTTCGCGGCCTTGGCGAACTTGGACGAGAACTCGCCGAAGGTGAGGTGCTGGGACTTCCGCTCGATGAGACCGTGGGTCGCGATGTCCCAGAAGGCGGTGGAGCCGCCGTTGCCCAGGATCACCTCGTATCCCTCCGGCAGGGAGAAGAGGTCCCGGAGGCCCTGACGCACCGAGCCGACCAGGTTCTTGACCGGGGCCTGGCGGTGCGAGGTGCCGAGCAGGGAGGTACCGGTGGCGGCCAGGGCGTCCAGCGCCTCGGTCCGCACCTTGGAGGGGCCCGCGCCGAAGCGTCCGTCGGCGGGCCTGATGTCAGCGGGAATCTGGATCTCAGCCACGAGCGGAGCGTATCGGGTCCCGGACCGGCCGTCGGACGCGCGTCCACCCGGTGAGACGCGGGGCGGCGGTGGCAGGGTGTGCCCGTGACGTCTCCCGGGGAAATCGAGCGGACCTTGCGGGCCGGACTGCGCGGGGAGGTGGACTTCGGCGCCGCCGCACGGGCACTGGCCACCATGGACGCCTCGAACTACCGGCGGGTACCGGTGGGCGTCGTCGCCCCGCGCGACGCCGAGGACGTCGCGGCCGCCCTGCGGATCTGCGCGGACGCCGGGGTGCCCGTCGTACCGCGCGGCGGCGGCACCTCCATCGCCGGCCAGGCCACGGGGGTGGGCGTGGTGCTCGACCTCACCCGCCACATGAACGCCCTGGTGTCGGTGGACCGCGCCGCACGGACCGCCGTCGTCCAGCCCGGGCTGGTGCTCGACCGGCTGCGGGAAGCGGTGCGCCCGTACGGGCTGACCTTCGGGCCCGACCCGTCCACGCACTCCCGCTGCACCCTCGGCGGAATGATCGGCAACAACGCGTGCGGGGCCCACTCCGTCGCCTGGGGCACCACCGCCGACAACGTGGAAGAACTCGCGGTCACCGCGTACGGGGGCGCCGCCCACCGGCTCGGGACGGGGTGGGCGGGCGCGCCGGCGGGGCTGCGCGAACTGGCCGCCGGCAACCTCGCGGTGCTCCGTACGGGCCTCGCCGCCGGATCCTTCTCCCGCCGCATCTCCGGCTACGGCGGGCTCGACGCGCTGCTCCCCGAACGGGGCGTGCGCCTCGCGCGGGCCTTCTGCGGCAGCGAGGGCACCCTCGGGGTGGTCACCGAGGCGGTGGTGCGCCTCGTGGAGCTGCCGCCCGAGCCGGTGCTGGTGGTGCTCGGCTACCCCGACGAGAGCGCCGCGGCGGACGCGGCCGCCGGGCTCCTCGGACACGGGCCGCTCACGGTGGAGGGCATGGCCGAGGACCTGGTGCGGGGGGCAGCCGGGAGCGGGGGCCTGCTGCCCCGGGGCGGGGCCTGGCTCTTCGTGGAGATGCCGGACGGGGCGGCGGCGCGGCACCTGCTGCGGGAGGCCGACGCGCTCGACGCGCTGCTGGTGACGGAGCCCGCCGCGCAGCGCGCCCTGTGGCGCATCCGGGAGGACGCGGCCGGCACGGCGACGCGGATGCCCGGGGGAGGGGGCATGGCCTGGCCGGGGTGGGAGGACTGCGCGGTCCCGCCGGCCCGGCTCGGGGCGTACCTGCGGGACTTCCGGGCCCTGCTGGCGCAGCACGGGCTGCACGGGACCCCGTACGGGCACTTCGGGGAGGGCTGCGTCCACGTCCGGATCGACTTCGACCTGGTGTCGGTGGAGGGCGTGGCGCGCTTCCGGGCGTTCTCCGGCGAGCTGGCCGACCTGGTCGTCGCCCACGGCGGCTCCCTGTCGGGGGAACACGGCGACGGACAGGCCCGGGCGGAGCTGCTGCCCCGGATGTACGGGCCGCGGGTCATCGAGCTGTTCGGTGCGTACAAGGACGTGTGGGACCCGGCGGGCGGCATGAACCCCGGGATCCTCGTCAGGCCGGCGCGCCTCGACGAGAACCTCCGGTTCGCGGTGCTGCCCCTGGCGGCGTCCGGTGCGGGGGAAGGTGCGGCGGAGGGCGCGGCCCGCTGCGTCGGTGTCGCCAAGTGCCGGTCGGCCGAACCCGGGGGGCCCGGGGTGATGTGCCCCTCGTACCGGGTCACGGGGGAGGAGCGGCATTCCACGCGCGGCCGGGCCCGGCTGCTGCACGAGATGCTGGCCGGGGAGATCATCACCGACGGGTGGCGCTCGGCGGAGGTCGCCGAGGCCCTGGACCTGTGCCTGAGCTGCAAGGGCTGCCGCAGCGACTGCCCGGTGGGCGTGGACATGGCCGCCTACAAGGCGGAGTTCCTGCACCGCCACTGGGCCGGCCGGCTGCGCCCGCTGTCCCACTACACCCTGGGCGGCCTCCCGGCCTGGCTCCGGCTGATCGCCGCGCTGCGGGCGGCCGGGCCCGTCAACGCGGCCGGGCGGATCCTGCGCGTGCCCGGCCTGGCGCGGGAGCGGGCCCTGCCGCCGGTGGCCAGGGTGCCGTTCACGCGGTGGTGGGGGGCGGGGGCGGGGGGTTCGGGTGGTGGGGGTGTCCTGCGCGTGACGCTGTGGCCCGACACCTTCACGGAGTACCTGGCCCCCGAGGCCGGCCGCGCCGCTGTCCGGGTCCTGGAGGCGGCCGGCCTCGGCGTCACCGTCCCCACCCGCGGCCGGGTGTGCTGCGGGCTGACGTACGTCTCCACCGGCCGGCTGGACCGGGCCCGCACCGTCCTGCTGCGCACCCTGGACGCCCTGGGGGAGGAGGCACTGCGGGGTCCCGTGCTGGTCCTCGAACCCAGCTGCGCGGCGGCCCTGCGCACCGACCTCCCCGCCCTCCTGCCCGAGGACCCGCGCGCCCACCGCCTCGCCGGAGCCGTGCGCACCTTCGCGGAGACGCTGGAGGAGTACGCCCCCCACTGGGCCCCGCCCCGGCTGGACCGGCCCGTCGCGGGCCAGACCCACTGCCACCAGCACGCCGTACTCGGCGACGCCGCCGACCGGCGGCTGCGCGAGCGGGCCGGGCTCACGGGCGAGCTCAGCGGCGGCTGCTGCGGCCTCGCGGGCAACTTCGGCTTCGAGCCGGGCCACCACGCCGTCTCGGTGGCGTGCGCGGAGGAACAGCTGCTGCCGTCGCTGCGGGCCGCGCCGCCCGAGACGGCTGTACTGGCGGACGGGTTCTCCTGCCGCACCCAGATCGCGCAGCTGGCCGGCCGGCGGGGCCGGCACCTGGCGGAGCTCTTGGCGGAGGGGCTGGCGGAGGGGGCGGCGGAAGAGTCGTAGGGGCGCGGGGCCGGGGGTACGGGAGGGCGCGGGGCCGGGGGTAAGGCAGGACACGTGGGGATGGGGCTTACATACCCCTTAGGCTGGATTCATGCCTGCGCCCTCCTCCTCGTCCTCGACGACCGC
Organism: Streptomyces sp. NPDC034085; assembly: GCF_055575555.1. Classification (NCBI taxonomy): domain Bacteria; kingdom Bacillati; phylum Actinomycetota; class Actinomycetes; order Kitasatosporales; family Streptomycetaceae; genus Streptomyces; species Streptomyces sp. NPDC034085. Next base: position 135,985 of record NZ_JBVISL010000011.1, read on the forward strand.
CGCCCCGGTCTCCGCCCCGGCCCCGACCCCCGCCCCCGCCCGGTCCTCCCGGTTCGGGCCGGTCGCGCTGGTGGTCTCGGCCGGGGTGTCGGTGCAGTTCGGCGCTGCCCTCGCGGTGATGGTCATGCCGAGGGTGGGCGCGGCGGGCGTGGTCACGCTGCGGCTCGCGGCCGCCGCGCTGGTGCTGCTGCTGGTGTGCCGGCCCAAGGTGCGCGGGTACGGGCGCTCCGACTGGGGCACGATCGTCGCCTTCGGGGTGGCCATGGCCGGGATGAACGGCCTCTTCTACCAGTCCATCGACCGCATTCCCCTGGGGCCGGCCGTGACCCTGGAAGTGCTCGGCCCGCTGGCCCTGTCCGTGATCGTTTCGCGCCGCCTGGTGAACCTGCTGTGGGCCGCCCTCGCCCTGACCGGTGTCGCCCTGCTGGCCGGCCACGGCGGCGGAGGCCTGGGCGGGCTCGACCCGCTCGGCGCGGGCTTCGCGGTGGGCGCGGGCGCGATGTGGGCCGCGTACATCGTCTTCAGCGCCCGTACCGGCCGCCGCTTCCCGCAGGCCGACGGCCTGGCCCTGGCGATGGCGGTGGCCGCCGTCATCTCGCTCCCGCTCGGCGTGGCGGAGGCCGGCTCCGACCTGCTCACCCCGAGCACGCTGGCCCTGGGCCTCGGTGTGGCGCTGCTGTCGTCGGTGCTCCCGTACACGCTGGAGCTCCTGGCCCTGCGCCGCCTGCCGGCGCCGACCTTCGCGATCCTGATGAGCCTGGAACCGGCCATCGCGGCGACGGCCGGATTCCTGATCCTGAGCCAGGCCATGTCGGCGCTCGACGCCCTCGCGATCGCCCTGGTGATCGCGGCGAGCATGGGCGCGGTGCGCTCGCAGGGGAAGAGGAAGGCGAAGCGGGGGCGGGGGTGAGGGGGCGGGTGCCCCCGACGCCCCCGGCCCGGCTACTGGCGGCCGTCCGGGGCTGATACCCGCACCGGACGGCGATCAGGACGGCGGTGCGATCAGGGGGCGATGGGGAGCTGGCGCTTGTGGTCGGTGAGGCGGTAGCGGGCGACGATCGTCTCGTAGGCGCGTTCGTCCACCGGCTTGCCCTCCAGGAAGTCGTCGATGTCGTCGTACGTGACTCCGAGGGCGTCCTCGTCGGCCTTGCCCGGGTCGAGGGTCTCCAGGTCGGCCGTCGGGACCTTCCACACCAGCTCGGCGGGCGCGCCCAGCGCGTCCGCGACCGCGCGCACCCGGCGCTTGGTCAGGCCGGTCAGCGGGACCAGGTCGGCCGCGCCGTCGCCGAACTTGGTGAAGAAGCCGGAGATGGCCTCGGCGGCGTGGTCGGTGCCGACCACCAGACCGGCGTGCGCGCCGGCCACCGCGTACTGGGCGATCATGCGCTGGCGGGCCTTGATGTTGCCGTGCACGAAGTCCTGGTGCGCGGCGTCGCGGAAGGTCACGCCGGCGGCCACCGACGCCTCCAGCGCCGCGTCGCTGGCGGGCTTGATGTCCACGGTCAGGACGTGGTCGGCCTGGATGAAGGACAGCGCCAGCTGCGCGTCGTGCTCGTCGGCCTGGACACCGTAGGGCAGCCGCATCGCGTAGAACCGCGCCTCGTGACCGGCCTCGCGGGCCCGCTCGACGGCGAGCTGGCAGAGCCGGCCCGCAGTGGTCGAGTCGACGCCCCCGCTGATGCCGAGTACGAGGGCCCGCAGACCCGTGGAGGTCAGCCGCTCGGTGAGGAAGGCCACCCGGCGCTCGATCTCCTGTTCGGCCTCGAAGGCCGGGGCGACCTGGAGTTCCCGGGCGATCTCCTGCTGGAGGGCGATGGCGCTCACGTCTGCTCCTTGTTCCGGTTCACGATGTGCCGTCCACCCTAAAACGTTTCGGCGGGGACCTTCATGCGGTGTTCCAGGCCGGATAGTCCTCGCCGCCCGTGCGCTCGGCCGCGTCGATGTAGTCGGACAGGGCGCCACGGGACTGCGCGAGCCTGCCCATCTGATCGTCGATGCGCCGCAGCCGGGTCCTCATCGCGGCGAGCAGTTCGGGGCAGCCGGGCAGCTCCGGGACCTCGCCGACCGCACAGGGCAGCAGGTACGCGATGTCCTCGGAGGACAATCCCGCCCCCAGCAGGTGCCGGATCTGCTTCACCCGCAGTACGGCGGTCTCGTCGTACTCGCGGTAGCCGTTGGCGCGGCGCTCCGCCGCCAGCAGGCCCTGGGCTTCGTAATAGCGCAACTGGTGGGCGTTGACGCCCGTCCGGCGACTCAGTTCCCCGATCCGCATCGCATCCCCCACTTGACCTTGAGACCGGTATCAACGTTGACGATGCTGCCATGACCGACAAACTCCCCGTCTCCGTCATCGGACTCGGACTCATGGGCCAGGCCCTCGCCGGCGCGTTCCTGAAGGCCGGACACCCCACCACGGTGTGGAACCGTACGGCCTCCAAGGCCGACCGGCTGGTGGCCGAAGGCGCACAGCCGGCGCCCACGGTGGACGACGCGCTCACGGCAGGTTCCCTGACGATCATCTGCCTCACCGACTACCAGGCCGTGCACGAGCTGCTCGACGCGAGCGAGCTCAAGGGCACCACCCTGCTCAACCTCACCTCGGGCAACTCGGCCCAGGCCCGGGAAGCCGCCCGCTGGGCCGAGCAGCGGGGCGCCCGGTACGTGGACGGCGCCATCATGGCCATCCCCTCGACCATCGGTACCCCTGAGGCGGTCATCCTCCTCAGCGGCCCCCACCTCCAGGATCTCGATGCCCTCGGCACCGTCACCCACCTCGGCACCGACCCCGGGCTGGCGTCCCTCTACGACGTGGCGGGTCTGGCCATGATGTGGAGCGTCCTGAACGCCTGGCTCCAGGGCACCGCCCTGCTCCGGACGGCCGGCGTGGACGCCGCGACCTACGCGCCGTTCGCCCGCCAGATGGCCGCCGGCGTGGCCGAATGGCTCCCCGGATACGCCCAGCAGATCGACGACGGCTCCTTCCCGGCCGAGGTGTCGGCCCTGGAGACCGACGCGAGGGCGATGGCGCACCTGATCGAAGAGAGCGAGGCATCGGGCGTCAACGCCGAACTCCCCAAGCTGTTCAAGGCCATGGCCGACCGCGCGATCGCCGCCGGACACGGCGCAGAGCAATACCCCGTCCTGATCGAGGAGTTCGCCAAGCCCCAGCCGACCGCAACCCGCCGGGACGAGAGGAGCGCGTAGCGATCCGCCGCGCCTGGCCCCAGGGGGCTGGGCCGGGGACATCGGGGGCCGGATGCGGGGGCGGGCCGGGGCCCGGCCCGCCGCCTCGTCCCCGAGGAACCCGCCCACCGCTCACCCCACCGGCACCTCCAGGTACGACGGCGTCGGCTCCGGCGAGGTGAACGCCAGCGTCGCGCGCGGCAGGTTGGCGTCCCCGTAGAAGGGGTCGCGCCCCGCCGCCACCAGCAGGAGGCGGTGCCCGCGCGGGACGTCGTACGCCGTGGCCTGGAGGTCGATGTCCGCGCCGATCAGGCTGTCCGGCGGGGACGGCAGGTCGCTGAACGGGGCGTGCGTGATCAGGCGGGCCGAGCCGTCCGGGGCGAGGTCCAGGAGGTATGCCACGAAGGTGGAGCCGGAGTTCGCGGCCCGGTACGTCACCCGCAGCCGCGGGATGCCCCGTACGCGGACGGTCTCCTCGGCGGGGGCGCCGACCCAGGTCGCGGTCACGGCGGAGTCGATCTCCCCGGCCCGGTACGTCCTGGGCCGCCCCGCCATCTCCGCGTACCCCGAGCGCACGATCGCGTCGGCCACCGCGGCCGGGGTGTCCACCCCGCACAGCACGCCCGCCGTCCAGCCGTGCTCGGGCTCCTCGGCCAGGCCCCCGCCTCCCGTGAGGTACAGCCGACGGACCTCCCGGGTGAGGTCGGGCCAGCCGGCGGAGGGCTCCAGGGCGCGGGTCCACATCACCTCGGCGAGCACCTCGCCCTCCGCGTCGACACCGTTGGCGGCGCCCCGCAGGTGGTGGTCGAACCAGCGGTGGGCGTCCGTCCACACCGGACTCGGCAGCCCGAGCAGTCCGGCGCTCTCCGGGCCGCCGTGGTCGCCGATCGACAGGTCGAGCCGCTTGGGCCCGGTGAGCTCGTCGAACAGCCTCAGCGTCTGGTTGGCGGGGAAGAGCGTCTCGTGCCAGGCGTGCGCGAGGAAGACCGGCACGCGCCGCCGGTTCAGCTCCTTGACCTGCCCGAACGGTGAGCGCTGCTGCGCCCAGCGCAGCGTCGCTTCGCCGTCCCGGTCGGCCAGGACGTCCTCCAGCGCCCGCTCCGTCTCCGGGCTGAGCCGGGCCCGCCCGGCCGCCGTGAGCAGCGCCTGTACGGCGGCGCAGCGGCGGGTGGAGTTCTCGCGGAGCACCTCGCCGAGGTCGCCCCAGGTGCTGAGCGCCGCCACCGCGTCGACCCGGGGGTCGTGCGCGGCGACGAGCTGGCTGATGCCGGCGCCGTACGAGACGCCGAGGAAGCCGATCCGGGTGACGGGGCCGGCGGCGCGCTCCAGCAGGTGGTCCAGGGCCCGTCTGCCGTCGGCGACGTCCAGGGGCCCGGCGAAGTCGGCCTGGCCGTCGGAGCGGCCGAAGCCGCGGACGGTGTAGGCCAGTACGTCGTAGCCGCGTGCCGCGAACGCGGCCCCCTGGACGGCGTACGCGGCCCAGCCCAGGCCCGTCCACGGCGAGGGCATCACGACGACCGCCCGCGGCCGGGGGCCGGTGTGCCGCCAGAGCGCGGCGTCGAGCAGGTCGCCGCAGGCGCCGGTGACCTCGCCGCGGGTGAAGACGGCCGCTGCGCGCACGACCTGGGCTTCGGCGGCGCGCGCGGGCGGGAGGCCGGTGAGGTCGCCACTCTCCAGGGCGTCGGCGTAGGCGGTGAGGGCGGTGGCGTCGAGCTGGGGATAGAGGGAGTGGAAGTCGGCTGGGGCAGCGGGGTTCACGGCGGACCGTCCTCGTCGTCGGCTGGCGTGGAGGGGATCGGGTGCGGCGGCTGCACAGGCGGCCCCCAGTATCGGCGCGCGGCGGTCGCCCCTCCGGCGCCTTCCCGGCGTACGGCCGGAACCGTCCCTCGGCGTGCGCGGCAGGGCGCGGCCGCTGCCTTGGGCGGGCCTTGCCGGATGGCGGCGGGACGCCAAGCACCGCATCCGGACGGGCAGTTGGCGATCCTGGCGGGAATGTCACGCACGGCGCACAAATCATGCAAGCGTGCTTGATTGTTTTAGCGGAGGCTGCCAGGCTTCCGCTCACGCCGAGAGAGGAGCACCCCGTGCCCGATCCGTCCGCCGCCGCAGGAACCCCCGCCGCAGGAACCCCCGCCGCAGGTCCCCCCGCGCCCGGTACCCCTGCTGCGGAAGCCCTCGCCGCGGAAAGCTCCGCCCTCGCCGCGGTCTTCGCCGACCTCCGGGACGAGGGCCGGGAACTGGACGCGCTGGTGGCCGGCATGCCCGGTACCGCGTGGGCGCGGCCGACGCCCGCGCCCGGCTGGAGCATCGCCCACCAGATCGCCCACCTGCACTGGACCGACCAGGCCGCGCTGCTCGCCCTCACCGACGCCGAGGGCTTCGCGCGCAGGGTGGAGGAGGCGCTGAAGGCCCCCGAGTCCTTCGTCGACGAGGGCGCCGAGGAGGGGGCGGCCCTGGCGCCCGCCGAGCTGCTCGCCCGCTGGCGGGAGGGCCGGGCCGCGCTCGACGCGGCACTCGCGGCCGCCTCGCCGGACGCGCGGTTCCCCTGGTACGGGCCCCCGATGAAGGCCGCCTCCATGGCGAGCGCCCGGCTCATGGAGACCTGGGCGCACGGCCAGGACGTCGCCGACGCCCTCGGCGTACGCCGCGTCCCCACCGCCCGGCTGCGGCACGTCGCGCGGATCGGGGTGCGGGCGCGCGACTACGCGTACGCCGTCCGGGGCCTGCCGGCGCCGCAGGCGGAGTTCCGGGTGGAGCTGACGGCCCCCGGCACCGGCGAGGTGTGGGCGTACGGCCCGGCCGACGCGGTGCAGCGGATCACGGGGCCCGCGCTGGACTTCTGCCTGCTGGTCACCCAGCGCGCCCACCGGGCCGACCTCGGGCTCACGGCCACCGGACCCGACGCCGACCAGTGGCTCGGCATCGCACAGGCCTTCGCGGGTCCTGCGGGCCCGGGCCGCGACCCGCAGGGGAGCCGGCGGTGACGCGGCGGCCGCTGCGCGTCGCCAACGCGTCCGGCTTCTACGGCGACCGGTCCGACGCCGTGCGCGAGATGCTGACCGGCGGCCCGCTGGACGTCCTGACCGGCGACTACCTCGCCGAGCTCACCCTGCTGATCCTCGGCCGCGACCGCCTGAAGAACCCGGACCTCGGCTACGCCAAGACGTTCCTGAAGCAGCTGGAGGAAGGCCTCGGGCTCGCGCACGAGCGGGGCGTGCGGATCGTGGCGAACGCGGGCGGGCTCAACCCCGCGGGGCTGGCCGCGGCGGTACGGGCCCTGGCCGCCAAGGTGGGGGTCCCCGTCTCCGTCGCGCACGTCGAGGGCGACGACCTGATGCCGTCCGGGAGCGGCGCGGCCACCACCGCGTACCCCGATGCCCTCACCGCCAACGCCTACCTGGGCGGCGCCGGGATCACCGCCTGCCTGCGGGCGGGCGCGGACGTGGTCGTGACCGGCCGGGTCACGGACGCGGCGCTGGTCAGCGGGCCGGCCGCCTGGTGGTTCGACTGGGGTCCCCAGGAGTACGACCGGCTGGCGGGGGCGGTGGTCGCGGGCCACGTCCTGGAGTGCGGCACGCAGGCCACCGGCGGGAACTACTCCTTCTTCACCGCCCACGACGTACGGCGGCCCGGGTTCCCCCTCGCGGAGATCTCCGAGGACGGCTCGGCGGTCATCACCAAACACCCCGGCACCGGCGGAGCCGTCACGCCGGGCACCGTCACCGCGCAACTCCTGTACGAGACCCAGGGCGTGCGCTATCTCGGCCCCGACGTCACGGCCCGCCTGGACACGGTCCGCCTCACCCCGGACGGCGAGGACCGGGTCCGGATCAGCGGGGTCGAGGGGGAACCGCCGCCCCCCACCCTCAAGGTGGGCGTCACCCGCATCGGCGGCTGGCGCAACGAGGTGGTCTTCGTCCTCACCGGGCTCGACATCGAGGCCAAGGCCGCCCTGGTGCGGGCGCAACTGGCCGAAGCGCTGCGGGAGGTGGACCGCGTCCGCTGGACGCTCGCCCGCACGGACCACGCGGACGCGGACACACAGGAGACGGCGAGCGCCCTGCTGCGGCTGGTGGTCCGCGATCCCTCCCCGGACCGGGTCGGGCGGGAACTGACCTCGGCGGCGGTCGAGCTGGCCCTCGCCAGCTACCCCGGGTTCCACGTGACGGCCCCGCCGGGCCCCGCCCAGCCGTACGGGGTGTTCACCTCGGCCCTCGTCCCGGCAGGCTCCGTCCCGCACACGGCGGTCCTCGAAGACGGCACCCGCCTGCCGGTCCCCCCTTCGACGCGCCCCCCGGACTCCGCGCCGCTGCACCGGACCCCGTCCGCAGGAGCCGGAGACCGGCCCCGGATCCCGGCTCCGGACGGGACCGGGCCCACGGTCCGCGCCCCGCTCGGAGCGGTGGCCGGGACCCGGAGCGGGGACAAGGGCGGCGACGCCAACGTCGGGGTGTGGGTCGGGAGCGACGACGCATGGCAGTGGCTGCACCGCACCCTCACCGCCGAGACCTTCCAGAACCTGCTGCCCGAGACCCGGGGCCTGCCCGTCACCCGCCACGAACTGCCCCACCTGCGCGCCCTCAACTTCACCGTCACCGGCCTCCTCGGCGACGGCGTCGCCTCCGGCCACCGCTTCGACCCGCAGGCCAAGGCCCTCGGCGAATGGCTGCGCGCCCGCCACCTCGACGTCCCGGCCCGCCTCCTGCCCCCACCCCACCCCGCCGCCGGCCCACCGGCCCGGGCGGACCACCCCGCCGCCGGCCCACCGGCCCCCGCCGGCCCGCCGTCGTCCCGGGAGGCGCCGCCGCACCGCACCGCCAGCCCGCCGCCCGCCCCGGAGGGGACCCCATGACCCGCCTCGGTACCACCGTCGACCCCCTCGCCGCCGAGCACGCGCAGGCCCGTACCGCCGCCCTGGAGCGGCTCGCGGAGCTCGACGCCGAGCACGCCAAGGCCCTCGCCGGCGGCGGCGAGAAGTACACCGCCCGGCACCGCGACCGCGGCAAACTGCTGCCCCGCGAGCGGATCGAGCTGCTCCTCGACCCGGACACCCCGTTCCTGGAGCTGTCACCCCTCGCCGCCTGGGGCAGCGACTACCCGGTCGGCGCCTCGATGGTGACCGGCATCGGCACCGTCGAGGGCGTCGAGTGCCTGATCACCGCCAACGACCCCACCGTGCGCGGCGGCGCCAGCAACCCGTGGACCTTGAAGAAGGCGCTGCGGGCCAACGAGATCGCCCGGCAGAACCGGCTGCCCTGCATCAGCCTGGTCGAGTCCGGCGGCGCCGACCTGCCCTCCCAGAAGGAGATCTTCATCCCGGGCGGTGCGGTCTTCCGCGACCTCACCCGGCTCTCGGCGGAGGGCATCCCGACCGTCGCCGTGGTCTTCGGCAACTCCACCGCCGGCGGCGCGTACGTCCCCGGGATGTCGGACCACACCATCATGATCAAGGATCGTTCCAAGGTCTTCCTCGGCGGCCCGCCGCTGGTCAAGATGGCCACCGGCGAGGAGAGCGACGACGAGTCCCTCGGCGGCGCCGACATGCACGCCCGCGTCTCGGGGCTCGCCGACCACTACGCCCTCGACGAGTACGACGCCATCCGCCAGGCCCGCCGTGTCGTGGCCCGGCTCAACCACCGCAAACCGTACGCCGACCCGCCCCCGGCCGAGGAGCCGCTGTACGACCCGGAGGAACTCCTCGGCATCGTCCCCGCGGACCTGAAGACCCCCTTCGACCCCCGCGAGGTCATCGCCCGCATCGTCGACGCCTCCGACTTCGATGAGTTCAAGCCCCTCTACGGCACCAGCCTGGTCACCGGCTGGGCCACCCTGCACGGCTACCCGGTCGGCATCCTCGCCAACGCCCAGGGCGTCCTGTTCAGCGCGGAGTCGCAGAAGGCCGCCCAGTTCATCCAGCTCGCCAACCAGCGGGACATCCCGCTGCTGTTCCTCCACAACACCACCGGCTACATGGTCGGCAAGGAGTACGAGCAGGGCGGCATCGTCAAACACGGCTCGATGATGATCAACGCCGTCTCCAACTCCAAGGTCCCGCACCTGTCCGTCCTCATCGGCGCCAGCTACGGCGCCGGCCACTACGGCATGTGCGGCCGCGCCTACGAGCCGCGGTTCCTCTTCGCCTGGCCCAGTGCCAAGTCCGCCGTCATGGGCCCCGCCCAGCTCGCCGGAGTCCTCTCCATCGTGTCCCGCCAGTCCGCCGCCGCGAAGGGACTCCCGTACGACGAGGAACAGGACGCGGGGATGAGGGCCTTCGTGGAGGCGCAGATCGAGTCCGAGTCCCTCCCCATGTTCCTGTCCGGGCGGCTGTACGACGACGGCGTCATCGACCCGCGCGACACCCGTACCGTCCTCGGCCTGTGCCTGTCGGCCGTCCACAACGCCCCCGTCGAGGGCGCCCGCGGCGGCTTCGGCGTCTTCCGGATGTGAGCCCCCACATGACCGCTCCGATCACCTCCCTCCTCGTCGCCAACCGGGGCGAGATCGCCGTCCGGATCTTCCGCACGGCCCGCGCCCTGGGCCTGGCCACGGTCGCCGTCCACTCCGACCCCGACGCCGACGCCCTGCACGTCCGCAGCGCCGACGCGGCCGTCCGCCTGCCCGGGGCCGCTCCCGGCGACACCTACCTGCGCGGCGACCTGCTGATCGAGGCGGCCCGCGCGGCGGGCGCCGACGCGGTGCACCCCGGGTACGGCTTCCTCTCCGAGAACGCGGACTTCGCCCGGCAGGTCCTGGACGCCGGCCTGACCTGGGTCGGCCCGCCGCCCGCCGCCATCGAGGCCATGGCCTCCAAGACCCGGGCCAAGGAACTCGTACGGGCCGCCGGCGTCCCCCTCCTCGACCCCGTCGACCCGGCCACCGCCACCCCCGGCGACCTGCCCCTGCTCCTCAAGGCCGCGGCGGGCGGCGGCGGCCGCGGGATGCGCGTCGTACGGGACCTCGACTCCCTCAAGGAGTCCCTGGAGGCGGCCCGCGCCGAGGCCCTGTCGGCGTTCGGGGACGACGAGGTCTTCGCCGAGCCGTACGTGGAGCGCGGCCGCCACGTCGAGGTGCAGGTCCTCGCCGACGCCCACGGCACCGTCTGGGCGCTCGGCACCCGCGACTGCTCCCTCCAGCGCCGCCACCAGAAGGTCATCGAGGAGGCCCCGGCCCCCGGCCTGCCCGCAGCGCTCCGCGAGCGGCTCCACAGCGCCGCCGTGGCCGCCGCCCGGGCCGTCTCGTACCGGGGGGCGGGCACGGTCGAGTTCCTCGTCGGCGCCGACGGCCGCCCGTGCTTCCTGGAGATGAACACCCGCCTCCAGGTGGAACACCCGGTCACGGAGGAGGTCTTCGACCTCGACCTCGTCGCACTCCAGCTGCGGATCGCCGAGGGCGAAGCGCTCCCCTCCACCCCGCCGGAGCCCACCGGCCATGCCGTGGAGGCCCGCCTCTACGCGGAGGACCCCGCCCACGACTGGCGGCCGCAGACCGGGGTGCTGCACACCCTCGACGTCCCCGGCGCGGTCCGCGTCGACACCGGCTTCACCGCCGGGGACACCGTCGGCGTCCACTACGACCCGATGCTGGCCAAGGTGGTCGCCCACGCGCCGACGCGCGCCGAAGCGGTCAGGATCCTCGCGGACGCCCTGTCCCGGGCCCGGATCCACGGGCTGACCACCAACCGGGACCTCCTCGTACGCTCCCTGCGGCACCCGGAGTTCGCTGCCGCCCGCCTCGACACCGGCTTCTACGACCGCCACCTCGACGCCCTCACCGCAGCCGCCCCGGACCCCGCCCTGGCCTGCCTGGCCGCCGCCCTCGCCGACGCGGCCCCCGCCGCCGACGCGCCCCTCGCCGCCCGCCTCGGCGGCTGGCGCAACCTCCGCTCCCAGCCGCAGAGCCGCCGCTACACCGTGGCCGGCACCGCGTACGAGGCCCGTTACGCGCCGGTGGAGGAGCCGGGCGTCCGCGTCCTGGCCGCCAGCCCGGAGGCCGTCACCCTCGAAGTGCACGGCGTCCGGCGGATGTTCCACGTGAAACGTAATTCGAACACCGAGGTCTACGTGGACTCGGTGCTCGGCTCCCACACCCTCGTGCCCGTCCCCCGGTTCCCCGACCCCCAGGACCGCACCGAACCGGGCTCCCTGCTCGCCCCCATGCCCGGCACCGTCGTCCGCGTCGCCGAGGGCCTGGCCCCCGGCAGCACCGTCACCGCAGGGCAGCCCCTGCTGTGGCTGGAGGCCATGAAGATGGAGCACCGCATCCTCGCCCCCGCCTCCGGCACGCTCACCGCGCTCCACGCCGTCACCGGCCGCCAGGTCGAGTTCGGCGCCCTGCTCGCCGTAGTCCAGGAGGAACAGCCGTGATCGAGACCGAAGAGCACAAGGCCCTGCGCACAGCCGTCGCCGCCCTCGGGCAGCGCTACGGCCGCGACTACCTCACCCGCGTCGCCCGCGAGGGCCGCCACCCCGACGAGCTGTGGGCCGACGCCGCCAAGCTCGGCTACCTCGGCGTCAACCTCCCGGAGGAGTACGGGGGCGGGGGCGGCGGCATCGCCGAACTCTCCATCGTCCTCGAAGAGCTGGGCGCCGCGGGCTGCCCCCTCCTCATGATGGTGGTCTCGCCCGCCATCTGCGGCACGGTCATCGCCCGCTTCGGCACCGACGCCCAGAAGAGCGCCTGGCTCCCCGGTCTCGCCGACGGCAGCCGCACCATGGCCTTCGGCATCACCGAACCCGACGCCGGCTCCAACTCCCACCGCATCACCACCACGGCCCGCCGCGACGGCGACGACTGGATCCTCACGGGCCGCAAGGTCTTCATCTCCGGCGTGGACATCGCCGACGCCACCCTCATCGTCGGCCGCACCGAGGACGCCCGCACGGGCCGCCTCAAGCCCTGCCTGTTCATCGTCCCGAGGGACGCGCCCGGCTTCGGCCGCTCGGTCATCGACATGGAACTCCAGGCGGCGGAGAAGCAGTTCGAACTCACCCTGGACGAGGTCCGCCTCCCCGCCTCCTCCCTCGTCGGCGACGAGGACGCGGGCCTCCTCCAGCTCTTCGCCGGGCTCAACCCCGAACGCATCATGACGGCCGCCTTCGCAATCGGCATGGGCCGCCACGCCCTGGCCAAGGCCGTCGCGTACGCGCAGACCCGCCAGGTGTGGAAGGAGCCGATCGGCGCCCACCAGGCCATCGCCCACCCCCTGGCGGCGGCGCACATCGACCTGGAACTGGCCCGCCTCATGATGCAGCAGGCCGCCCGCCTGTACGACGAGGGGGACGACATGGGCGCGGGGAAGGCGGCGAACATGGCGAAGTACGCGGCGGGGGAGGCGTGTGTCCGCGCGGTGGACCAGGCGGTGCACACGCTGGGCGGCAACGGCCTCACCCGCGAGTACGGGCTGGCCTCCCTCATCACGGCGGCCCGCGTCTCCCGCATCGCGCCGGTCAGCCGGGAGATGATCCTCAACTTCGTCTCCCACCAAACCCTGGGCCTCCCCAAGTCGTACTAGGAGACGTACGGAGGGGTCGGGGGCGGGGTGGGGTGTCGTCCGGGACTAAAACGAGATGAATTCGGCGCGCGGTACCGTCCAACAGAGCACAACCGGAACAGGCGCCGAACATCGAAGCCCGTCCCGGACGACACCCCACCCCGCCCCCGACCCCGGCCCACGACACCCCGCCAGAGCACACCGCCCAGCCAGGGGCAACACCGGCCCACCGGGACGCCGCCCACAGCACACCGCCCGGCCAGGGCAAAGGCCCGGCCAGGGCAACGGCGTACTCTCCCCCCGGGAGGGCCCGGCCGGGCGCCCCACCCGTACACCCCCTCCGGAGGAGACATGGCCCCACTCGTGCACGCCACCGCCGGCCCGGCAACCGGCATCACCACGCTCACCCTCGACTCCCCGGCCAACCGCAACGCGCTCTCCGCCCAGCTCGTCGCCGAGCTCCGCGACGCCCTCGCGCGGGCGGCCGCCGACCCCGGGGCCCGGGCGGTGCTCCTCACCCACACCGGGAACACCTTCTGCGCCGGTGCCGACCTGAAGTCCCCGTGCGACCCCGCCGACTTCCTCGCCCTGCTGCGCGAAGTCACCGCCCTGCCCAAGCCGGTCGTCGCCCGCGTCACCGGGCACGTACGCGCCGGCGGCCTCGGCCTCCTCGGCGCCTGCGACATCGCCGCCGCCGGACCGCAGTCCTCGTACGCCTTCACCGAGACCCACCTCGGCCTGGCCCCCGCCGTGATCTCCATGACCCTGCTGCCGCGCCTCGACCCCCGCGCCGCCTCCCGCTACTTCCTCACCGCCGAGCCCTTCGACGCCGCCGAGGCCGCCCGCATGGGGCTGCTGACGCTCCACACCGCGGACGACGTCGACACCGCCCTGACGCCCGTCCTCGACGGACTCCGCAAGGCCTCCCCGCAGGCCCTCGCCGAGACCAAGGCCATGGTCACCGCCGCCGTACGGGAGGCCCTGGACCGGGACGGCGACCGGCTGACGGAGCTCTCCGCACGCCTCTTCGCCTCCGACGAGGCCCGCGAGGGCATCACCGCCCGCTTCGAGCGCCGGGACCCCTCATGGGCACGGTGACCGGCCCCGCCCCCCGGCAGACCGGCCTCGTCCCCAAGCAGGCCCGCAGCCGGGTCACCCGGCGCCACCTGCTGGAGGCGGCCGTCTCCTGCCTGGCGGAACACGGCTGGGCGGGTTCCACCGTCGCCGTCGTCGCCGAACGCGCCGGGGTATCGCGCGGCGCCGCCCAGCACCACTTCCCGACCCGCGAGGCCCTCTTCACCGCCGCCGTCGCGTACGTGGCCGAGGAGCGCTCCACCGCCTTGCGCGAGCTGTTCCACGCCGCCCCGGCGCCGCGTCCGGCGGTGGTCGAGGCCCTGGTCGACCTGTACACCGGCGCCCTGTTCCGTGCCGCGCTCCAGCTGTGGGTCGCCGCCTCCAACGAGGAGCAGCTGCGCCCCCAGGTGGTCGAGCTCGAAGCCCGGGTGGGCCGCGAGACCCACCGGATCGCCGTCGAGCTGCTGGGCGCGGACGAGTCGCGGCCGGGCGTACGGGAGACCGTGCAGGGGCTCCTCGACATGGCCCGCGGTCTGGGCCTGGCCAACGTGCTGACCGACGACACGGCCCGCCGGGCGCGGGTGGTGGCGCAGTGGTCCGCGCTCATCGACGCCGCCCTGGGCTGACGGACCCGGACGCGCGGAGGCGCCGCACCCCGTCCGGGATGCGGCGCCGGAACGCACCGCCGGGCGCTCAGGCCGTGGCGGCGATGTCCCCGTAGCCCTCGATGTCGCGCGGGTCGCGCCGCCCCGGGCCGATGTAGCGGGCGGAGGGGCGCACCAGGCGGCCCGTGCGCTTCTGCTCGAGGATGTGCGCCGACCAGCCGGCGGTGCGGGCGCAGCTGAACATCGAGGTGAACATGTGCGCCGGGACCTCGGCGAAGTCCAGCATGATCGCGGCCCAGAACTCCACGTTGGTCGCGAGGACCCGGTCGGGCCGGCGGGCGTGCAGTTCCTCCAGCGCGGCCTTCTCCAGGGCGGCGGCGACCTCGTAGCGCGGGGCGTCCAGCTCCTTGGCGGTGCGCCGCAGGACGCGGGCGCGGGGGTCCTCGGCGCGGTACACGCGGTGCCCGAAGCCCATCAGCCGCTCGCCCTTGTCCAGGGCCTTCTTGACGTACGCGACGGCGTCGCCGGTGCGCTCGATCTCCTCGATCATGCCGAGCACGCGCGAGGGCGCGCCGCCGTGCAGCGGCCCGGACATGGCGCCGACGGCGCCCGACAGGGCGGCGGCGACGTCGGCGCCCGTCGAGGCGATGACGCGGGCGGTGAAGGTGGAGGCGTTCATGCCGTGCTCGGCGGCGGAGGTCCAGTACGCGTCGACGGCCTTGACGTGCTTGGGGTCGGGCTCGCCCCGCCAGCGGATCATGAACCGTTCGACGACGGATTCGGCCTTGTCGATCTCCCGCTGCGGCACCATCGGCAGGCCCTGGCCGCGGGCGGACTGGGCGACGTACGACAGCGCCATGACGGCGGCGCGGGCGAGGTCGTCGCGGGCGGTCTCCACGTCGATGTCGAGCAGCGGTTTCAGACCCCATACGGGCGCGAGCATGGCGAGCGCGGACTGCACGTCGACGCGGATGTCGCCGGAGTGCACCGGGATCGGGAAGGGCTCGGCGGCCGGCAGGCCGGGGTTGAACGCACCGTCGACCAGCAGGCCCCAGACGTTCCCGAAGGAGACGTGCCCGACCAGGTCTTCGATGTCCACCCCCCGGTAGCGGAGCGATCCGCCTTCCTTGTCAGGCTCGGCGATCTCCGTCTCGAACGCGACGACCCCTTCGAGTCCGGGTACGAAATCGGACATCAGGCGGCTCCTCAGGTAGTGCGAACACGCGCGGTTCCGGCGTGATTCGCGGTCCGGCGCGGTCATCCCCGTTGATGCCCGGCAGGGCCGAAGGTCATCCGTGCGGGAACCCTCGGACCGGCCCCAAGATTTTGTCCGTTCCCGTGGGCCTGCGGAAGCGTGACATACGGCACACCGGCGGCCGGCGTCCTGCGGCAGGATGACCGTGTGACCGATCAGGACATTGACCCCGCCGTCATGCGCAAGCAGTACCGCTCCGAGATCGTCGAGGAGGCGGGCCTCGCCGGCGACCCCATGGCGCAGTTCGCCCTGTGGTTCCAGCAGGCGGCCGACTCGCACCTCTTCGAACCCAACGCGATGGTCGTCTCGACCGCCACGGCGGGCGGGCGGCCCAGCTCCCGCACGGTGCTGCTGAAGCAGTACGACTCGCGGGGCTTCGTCTTCTTCACCAACTACGGCTCCCGCAAGGTCCGGGAGATCGACGAGAACCCGTACGTCTCGCTGCTGTTCCCCTGGCACCCGATCGCCCGCCAGGTCATCGTGACGGGCCGGGCCGAGCGGATCGGCCGGGACGAGACGGCCGCCTACTTCCGGTCCCGGCCGCACGGTTCGCAGCTGGGCGCCTGGGCGAGCGCGCAGTCGACGGTGATCGGGTCGCGGGCGGAGCTGGACCGCCGTTACGCGGCGCTGGCCGAGCGCTACCCGGAGGGCGAGCAGGTGCCGGTGCCGCCGGAGTGGGGCGGGCTGCGGGTGCTGCCCGACGCGCTGGAGTTCTGGCAGGGCCACGAGAACCGGCTGCACGACCGGCTGCGGTACGTCCTCGACGGGGACAAGTGGCGGGTGGAGCGCCTCTGCCCGTGACGCCGGCGGCTGTCGGGGAGCGGGGCGGGGTCCGCGGCCCGGTGCTGCGGGTTCCGCCCGCAGTCCCCGTGTCCCGGCGGGGCGCAGACGCAGACGACCCGCGGGCTCGGGTTCCTCTCCTGCAGTGAGAGGAGCCGGCCGGACGTGCCGGCGAGCCCGCGGGTCGGGTGACTGCTTGGGATTGGCGCCGGGCGATTTCCGCCGGGCACCGCACTGGGTGCGCTGCTGACGACGGGCCCTAGCCCGCAGCCACCTCACGCGTCCGGTTTCCGTACATTTCGGGAACCACCTCCCTTCTCGTGTACGGCAGAGCCTAGGCCGCCCTTCCGGAGCCCTCAAGTGATTTACGGGGCGAATGGCGAGGCGGACATTCCGGGACGATTCCGAGAAGCGGCTGTGGCCTGGGTCACGTTCCAGTTCAATGATCTGACGTGCCGCACACGCGAACACCTGCGGGGGGTGCCAGGTGAGTGCTTCCGGGCGTAGCGAGACCGCCGACGATCTGCTGGCCGCGCTGCTCGACGGGATGGACGCCGCCCTGTGCGCGTTCGACTCCGACGGCGTGATCACCCACTGGAACCGCGAGGCCGAGCGGATCCTCGGCTGGAGCGCCGCCGAGGCGGTGGGGCGGCGCGGCTTCGCGGGGTGGGCCGCGCGCGCCGCGGACGCCGACGACGTGCAGGACCGGCTGATGGCGGCGCAGGACGCGCCCGGCCGGCAGGTCCACGAGTTCGCCCTGCTGACCAAGGAAGGCGGCCGGATCCTCGTACGGACCCAGTCCGCCGCGGTGCCCGGCGCCGACGGGAAGCCGGCCGGGGTCTACTGCGCCTTCAGCGAGGTCCACGCCCAGATCGACCTGGAGCGGTCCATCGCCCTCAGCGAGGCGCTGATGGACGACGCCTCGTGGGGGGTCGTCCTGGTCGACGTGGACCTGCGGCCGGCGGTGGTCAACGCCCACGCCGCGCGCGCCTTCGGAGCCGGGCGCAGCGCGCTGCTGGGGCGGCCGCTCGGGGACCTGCTGGAGCAGGGCGTGGAGGAACTGGAGGGCGCGCTCCAGCACGTGCTGGCCGAGGGGGCGCCGCCGTCGCCGCTGGAGCTGTGGGTGTCGGTCCGCACCCCGGAGGGGGTGCGGCGGCGCTGCTGGCGGTGCGGGTTCCTGCGGCTGGCGTCACCGCTGGCGGAGGAGCCGGTCCCGTTGGGGGTCGGCTGGCTGTTCCAGGACGTCACCGAGGCCCGCCAGGCCGAGCTGGACACCGGGCAGCTGCGGTTCCGGACCAACCAGCTCTACCGGGCCGGGCGGGCCGCCGCCGAGTGCGAGGACCCGGCGGAGGCGGCCGCCGTCCGGCTGGACTACGCGCTGGCCGGCTTCGCGGAGCACGCGCTGGTCGACGTACTGGCGCCCGGGCCGGGGCGGCGCCTGGTCCGCTCGGCGGCCTCTCCGTCGGGGCTGGCGCTGCTCCTGCCGGGGCCGGGTGCGATTCCCGTCCGGTACGGGGCCGCGCACCCGGCGCTCCAGGCCCTGGACCGGATCGGCCCGGTCCGGGCCAGCGCCCCGGCGGGGGAGGCGGCCGACGCGTGGGCCCGGGCCCGCCAGTGGCCCCCGGGCGCCACGCACGCCCTGTGCGCGGTCCTCCGCAGCCGCGGCCGCACCCTGGGCGCCCTCACGTTCCTCCGCGGCGCCTCCCGCCCGCCGTTCGAGCGCGCGGACGCGCTGTACGCGGAGGAGGTGGCGGCCCGAGTGGCCGCGGACCTCTCCCTGGCGACACACCCGCCCCTGCCGTGACCCTGGCCGGGTGGGGTGGGGGTGTGGCTGCCCCGGCGGGGGCCGTTGCCCTGGCCGGGCCGTTGCCCTGGCCGGGCGGTGTGGGCGGGGTGTCGTGGGCCGGGGTCGGGGGCGGGGTGGGGTGTCGTCCGGGACGGGCTTCGATGTTCGGCGCCTGTTCCGGGTCCGGTTGGGGAGCGGTACCTCGCGCCGAATTCATCTCGTTTTAGTCCCGGACGACACCCCACCCCGCCCCCGCCCCCTCCGGTGAGTGCCCTCGTTCCCGCCTGGCCGGCACAACCAGCCTCGCCGGCGTTTGAGGCGCGGGGTCTGGGGCGGAGCCCCAGGGTCTTGCAGCCCCGCCGGCGTTTGAGGCGCGGGTCCGGGCAGCGCCCGGGAGGGGGCCGTCTAGTGCCGGAAGAAGATCCGGTCCCCGTACTCCCGCATGACGCGCCCGTTCCACTCGTGCCCGCCGTCCACGTTCCCCGACCGCAGCAGCGGCGGCTCGACGCCCCGTGCCGCCAGCTCCCCGGCCGCCGCCGCCATCACCGCCTGCATGATCGCGCTCGTCACCACCGTCGACGCGGGAGCGAACGGCGCGTCGATGCCGTCCACCGTCAACTCGGCGTCGCCCACCGCGATCTTGCTGTCCAGCACGATGTCGCAGTGGTCCTTCAGGAACGTGCCCGACACGTGCCGCGACCTGGTCCCCGCCGCGTACGCCAGCGACGTCACGCCGATGACCTTCAGGCCGATCGCGCGGGCGTTCATGGCCATCTCGACGGGCAGGGCGTTGCGTCCGGACAGCGAGATGACGACCAGGACGTCACCGGCGGTGGCCGGGCTGCTGTCCAGGACCGCTCCGGCGAGCCCGTCGACCCGTTCCAGCGCGCTGCCCAGCGTGGCCGGCATGACGTCGACGCCCGCGGTGCCCGGGACGGCGAGGAAGTTCATCAGCGCGAGCCCGCCGGCCCGGTAGACCACGTCCTGCGCGGGCAGCGAGGAGTGTCCGGCGCCGAAGGCGAACAGCCGGTTCCCGGAGGCGACGGCCCGGGCGATCTCGGCCCCGGCCTCGTTGATCCGGGAGCCCTCCTCGTCGCGCACCCGCTCCAGCAGGCCGATGGCGGCGTCGAAGAACTGCCCGGCCAGCTTGCTCTCGCTCATACGCCGTAGGCCCTTCCAGGGTGTGGGTGCGCGGTGGCTGCGTCGCCGATGTCCGCCGCTCACCGTGCGGTCTGGACCAAGGGCGTGTCAATACGGCCGTCAATCCCGCACCGCCCGCCCCGTGCACCCCGTCCGCCACCGCGGCGCGGCCCCGGGCGGATGTCCCGTACATGCCTTGACGCCCGGCGCGGGACGGTTGTCGGCGCGATGCGTCAGAATTGGGGACAGGGCCAGCGCACGCAATCCGAGGGGCACGAATGTCCGGACTGATCGACACCACGGAGATGTATCTCCGCACCATCCTGGAGCTGGAAGAGGAAGGTGTGGTCCCCATGCGCGCCCGGATCGCCGAGCGGCTGGACCAGAGCGGCCCGACGGTGAGCCAGACCGTGGCGCGCATGGAGCGCGACGGGCTGGTGGCGGTGGCCAGCGACCGCCACCTGGAGCTGACCGACGAGGGCCGCAAGCTCGCGACGCGCGTGATGCGCAAGCACCGTCTCGCGGAGTGCCTGCTCGTCGACGTCATCGGCCTGGAGTGGGAGCAGGTGCACGCCGAGGCCTGCCGCTGGGAGCACGTGATGAGCGAAGCGGTGGAGCGGCGCGTACTGGAGCTGCTGCGCCACCCGACGGAGTCCCCGTACGGGAACCCGATCCCGGGCCTGGAGGAGCTGGGCGAGAAGGCGGAGGCGGACCCGTTCCTGGAGGACGGCATGGTCAGCCTGTCCGAGCTGGATCCGGGCACCGAGGGCAAGACGGTGGTCGTCCGCCGGATCGGTGAGCCGATCCAGACCGACGCCCAGCTGATGTACACGCTGCGCCGGGCGGGCGTGCAGCCCGGCTCGGTGGTGAGCGTGACGGAGTCTCCGGGCGGTGTGCTGGTCGGCAGCGGCGGCGAGGCGGCGGAGCTGGACGCCGACATCGCGTCGCACGTGTTCGTCGCCAAGCGCTGACGGCACCGGGCTGACCTTCCGAGGGTGTTGACGGCCGGCGGCCCGGTGCCGCCGGCCGGCCGGACGCAAGGCGGTCCCGGCGCCTTTCGGCGCCGGGACCGGTCCTCCCCTTGCTGACCTGGAGCCCCGAGCTCTCAAGGTCATCCCCTTCGGACCGTCTTCCCCGAGCGGCCCGCCTCCCTGTTGAAAGGATCTCCATCGGCAGGGGCGGCCAATCCTTGAGCAAGGTCACTCGAAAGAGCGGTGTTGTCGGCGAGACGCCCGTTTTCGAATGCGGGTTCGATAGTCTGGCCGGGAGCGAAGGGGGTGCATCTCCGGTGGTACAGCGCATCGATGTCACAGGCGCCGACGGCGTACGCCTGGCCGCCTGGGAGTTCCGGGAGCCGCCTGCCGAGCCCCGGAAACCGGCGGTCCTGTTACTCCACGGCCTGATGGGCCGCGCCCTCCACTGGGCCGGCACCGCCCGCTGGCTCGGCGAGCACCGCCGGGTCGTGGCCCTGGACCAGCGGGGGCACGGCCACAGCAGCCGCCCCGCCGCCGGGCCCGACCGGACCGCCTCGCTGGGCCGCGAGGCTTTCGTCGCCGACGCCGAGGCCGTCATCGAGCAGCTCGGGCTCGCCCCCGTGGTGCTGATCGGCCACTCCATGGGCGCCCTCACCGGCTGGCAACTTGCCGCCCGGCGCCCCGATCTGGTCCAGGCCCTGGTCATCTGCGACATGCGGGCGTCCGCCCTGGGCGAGGCCTCCCAGCAGGAGTGGGAGGAATGGTTCCGCCGCTGGCCGCTGCCCTTCCCCACGCAGGACGCCGCCCGCCGCTGGTTCGGCGAGGACGACCCCCGCGTCGAGCGCCCCGACCCCGGCCGCGGCGCCTTCTTCGCCGAGGTGATGCACGAGGCGCCGGACGGCTGGCGCCCGGTCTTCTCCCGCAGCCAGATGCTGACCGTCCGCGAGACCTGGGTGCACGACGCGCACTGGGAGGAGCTGGCCCAGGTCCGCTGCCCCACCCTGGTCGTGCGGGCCCTGGACGGCGATCTGGGCCGCGCGGAGGCACAGGAGATGGTCCGCGTCCTGCCGGCCGGGCAGTACGCCGAGATCCCCGACGCCGGCCACTACGTCCACTACGACCAGCCGGCCGCGCTGCGCGAGGCGCTGGAGCCGTTCCTGGAGGGGGTGGCCGTCTCCTAGCGGGCGCACGCCGGGCGGGGCCGTACGAGCAGGCGCTCGTGCGGCCCCGCGTCGGAGGACCGGCCGCCCCGGCTGGTCGTGCCGTCGACCGTGCCGTCGTTCATGCGGTGACGGACAGGACGATCTTCCCCCGGGTCCTGCCGCCGTCGCTGAGCTCGTGGGCCTTCCCGGCCAGTTCCAGCGGCAGCACCGTGTCGATCTCGGGCCGCAGCAGACCGGCCTGCGCCAGGGCGGCGATCTCCCGCATCCCCGCGTGGTCGGCCTCCACCGCCATGAAGGCCGCCCGCAGCCCCAGCGGCCCGGCCTCCACCGCGAGGCGGGCCTCGGCCGGGGAGGCGAGGGAGACCACGATGCCGCCGGGCCGCAGGGCGCGCAGCGAACGGGGCCCATACTCCCCGCCGATGGCGTCGAGTACGACGTCCACCGGCTCGACGGCCGTCTCGAAGTCGACCGCGGTGTAGTCGACCACCTCGTCCGCGCCCAGCCCCCGCAGGAACGCGTGGTTGGCGGCGCGGGCGGTGCCGATCACGTACGCGCCGCGCGCCTTGGCGATCTGCACGGCGAGGTGCCCGACCCCGCCGGCCGCCGCGTGGACCAGCACCCGCTGCCCGGGGCACAGGCCCGCGGTGTCCACGAGGGCCTGCCAGGCGGTGAGCGCGGCCAGCGGCAGCGCGGCGGCCTGTACGTGGCTCAGCGCGGCGGGCTTGCGGACGAGGTGCCGGGCGGGGGAGGTGACGTACTCCGCGTACGTGCCCGCCGGGACGGGGTGGCGCGGCATGCCGAACACCTCGTCGCCGGGGGCGAGGGTGGTGACCCCGATGCCGACCGCCTCGACGACCCCGGACACGTCCCAGCCGAGCCGGATCGGCTTCCCTGCCAGCCCGCCGGTGGCGCGGTGCCAGGAGTCCGTCGGGTTGACCCCGGCCGCATGGACCCGTACGAGCACCTCGGCCGGCCCCGGCTCCGGCCGCTCCACCTCGACGACCTCGAGCACCTCGGGCCCGCCGAACCCGTCCTGAGCCACCGCACGCATCACGCCACCCCGTTCCCGGAGGGGCCCCTGCGGCCCCGTCCCGAGATCAAGATTTCCGCACCGCGGCCTGCGGAACGAGTGGCAAGACTGCCACCATCTGAAAAGATCTTGCCATGTCTTCTGCGCTGCACCGTGTGGTCGTCCTGGCCCTGGAGGGCGTCTACCCCTTCGAACTGAGCATCCCGGTACGCATCTTCGGCACGGCCTGCGGGCCGGACGGCGAACCGCTCTACGAGGTCACCACGTGCAGCCTGACGGGCGCCCCGGTCGCCACCAGCGCCGACTTCACCATCACGGTCGGGCACGGCGCCGAGGCCCTGCGCACGGCGGACACCCTGGTGATCCCGCCCTTCACCTGCGGCCCGACGGAGCCCCGGGACTGGCTGCCGGCCGACCTCGCCGAGGCCCTCGCCCTGCTCCGGCCGCACGCCCGCATCGTGTCGATCTGCACGGCCTCGTACGTACTCGCCGCAGCGGGCCTGCTCGACGGGCGGCGCGCCACCACGCACTGGAACGAGGCGCGCACCTTCCAACGGGCCTTC
Source organism: Streptomyces sp. NPDC034085 (assembly GCF_055575555.1). Taxonomy (NCBI): domain Bacteria; kingdom Bacillati; phylum Actinomycetota; class Actinomycetes; order Kitasatosporales; family Streptomycetaceae; genus Streptomyces; species Streptomyces sp. NPDC034085. The sequence continues at coordinate 159,028 of NZ_JBVISL010000011.1, forward strand.
CCCCACATCGAGGTCGACGAGAACGTCCTCTTCGTCGACGACGGCCGCGTCCTCACGGCGGCCGGGGTCGCCGCCGGAGTGGACCTGTGCCTGCACCTGGTCCGCCGCGACCACGGCAGCGAGATCGCCAACCGGGTGGCGCGCCTGTGCGTGGTCCCGCCGTGGCGGGAGGGCGGCCAGGCCCAGTACATCGAGCGCCCGATGCCGGAGCCGGAAACCGCCACGACGGCCGCGACCCGTGCCTGGGCCCTGCACCACCTGGACCGCCCGCTCACGTTGCGGGAGTTGGCGGCCCACGCCGGAATGAGCGTCCGCACCTTCTGCCGCCGCTTCGTGTCGGAGGTCGGCATGCCGCCGGGCCAGTGGCTGGCGCAACGCCGCGTCGACCACGCCCGCCGCCTCCTGGAAACCACCACCCTCCCGGTGGACCAGGTCGCCACCCAATCGGGCTTCGGCACCTCGGCCTCCCTCCGCCGCCACCTCTCATCCACCCTGGCCACCTCCCCGTCGGCCTACCGCCGGGCGTTCACCTCTGCCCGTTCGTGAGGTGCGCAGGGAGCCGCCGAGCGGCCCGTTGACGCCCGCAGGGCGTCGGGGAGCACGGTGGCTAAGCGAGCAAGGTCTTCTCCTGGAGGTCCGGGTGCGGAAATACTTGGAGGATCAGTTCTCCTACCGTGTCCTGGGTTCGGAATTCGACGATGAGTCGTGTCTGGTTGAATGACTCATCGACCCTCAATAGTTCCGCACCTTCACGATAGATGGTCACGGGCATGCCTGAGGGTGAGGGGGTCCAGGTGACGGCAATCGATCCTGCGGTAGCGTCGTATGAGAACTCGATCTGCTCTCCGGTGACTTCCAAGAAGCGCAGTTTGTAACCGCCTTCTCCCTGTGCTTCTGGCTCCACACCAAACGCGTTGATGAACGCCTGGGGATCAGGTGTGACGAACTCGGGCATTCAAGCGCTCCTATGGGGCTGAGGTGATGCTGCGCCAGTAGCTGCCGCCCTTGATGACGACGGTTGTGAATTGCGGGACACCGTCAGGCGTGAGCTGCCAAGTCGCTTCCATTTGGCGAATGCCATTCGGTCCTGTAATGACGGACTTGGTTACGCCGTAATTTCCGTATTGATTGCTGAAATGTTCCTCGAAGTGTCCGCTTGCCGCAGCTTCTTCGAGGTGCCTTCGCACGTACTCGCGAGATGCTGGGGTGTCATGGAATCCGATGCTCTTCAGCTGTTGTGCATTCTGCTTCGCACGTGCACTGTTGTGCGGGTCTGGCTTGATGTCGTGATCGAACATGTAGTCGAGCTTTCGCTCGGGAATATCGGGGCACGGGCCGAGGCCCAGGGGGTCCGACCAGGTGTGCGGGTTGTGGACATACGTTGACGGGTTGGGGGCCGGGGTGAGGCCCAAGGGGTCCGGGGTGAGGTAGCGGGCCGTTTCGGGGTCGTAGGTGCGGAAGTAGTTGTGGTGGAGGCCCGTTTCGGGGTCAAAGTACTGGCCCGGGAAGCGGAGCGGCGTGTACGCCGCGGCGTTGCGGGGCCATGCGGTGGTGCCCCAGAGGGTCGAGCGGGAGCGCCAGGCGATCTCGCCGGATTCCGCTACGAGCTCCTTCGGGGTGCCGATGAGGTCGGTGACGATGGCGAAGAACCGCTCGTCGGTGGTGCCGAGGACGCGTTCCGCCTGGGTGAGCGGGTGGAGGCCGTCGTGGGTCCAGGTGAGGGCGACCTGTCCGGTGGATTCCTCACAGAGGGTGGTTTCGTCCCAGGTGAAGAGGATCTCTTCGGCGACCGATCCGTCGGGGGACAGGCGTTGTTTCGCCGTACGGCGGGACAAGGCGTCGTAGCGGTAGCGCCACCGCGTGCCGTCGGGAGTGGTGACGGCGCTCATGCGGTCTTCCGCGTCCCACTCGTAGCGCCAGGTGTCCGGCTTGCGGGAGAGGCGCGTCTTCTGGCGCAGGACGGTCCGGCCCAGCGCGTCGTGCTCGTAGCGGACTCCGCCCGCGCTGGTGATGCGGGTGCCGGAGTAGGTGCGGGTGCCGTGGGCCTCGGTGCCCGCGTGCTGGACGGGCCAGCCGGCTCGGGTCTGGTTGCCCGCCTCGTCGTAGGCGTAGCGCTCCGACCAGTTCGCGGCGTCGACTGCGGTGACGCGGGACGCCGAGTCCAAGGTGAAGGTGCTCGGGCCCGCGAGGGCGTCGTCGACGGCCGTGAGGGCTCCGTCCGCGCGGTAGCTGTAGCCACGGCGTTGGAGCGTGCGACCGTCCTGGCCGGTCAGGTGCTGGTCGGTGAGGCGCCCGAGCGGGTCGTGGTCGTGGGTGAGGGCGAGGTGGGGCCCGAAGGTGCGGGTCACTTCCCGGCCGGCCGCGTCGCGTTCGAAGGCGATCGTGCGGCCCGAGGCGTTGAGTTCGGTGCGGTGGCCCGCGGCGTCGTACGTCCACCGGGAATGGGCGCCGCTGGGCGTGGTGCGGCCGACCCGGCGGCCCAGGAGGTCGTAGGTGTAGGACAGCGTGCGGCCGTCGACGGTTTCCGCGGTGAGGCGTCCGTATGGGTCGCGTTCGCGGGTCAGGACCGTACCGTCCGGGGAGACGGCCCGGGCGAGTGCGCCGAAGGCGTCGTACGCGTAGGACGTGGTGCCGTCCGGTGTGTGCTTGTGCAGGAGCTGGGACAGGGCGTCGTGCTCGTACGTCGTGTGCGTGCCGAGGGCGTTGGTGCGGGCTGCCAGGCGGCCCGCCGCGTCGTACGCGTACGTCAGCGTGCGGCCGTCGAAGTCCGTTTCCGACGCCAGACGCCCGGCCGGGTCGTAGGCGTACTGCCAGGTGAGGCCCTGGGGGTTGGTGACGGCGGTGAGGCGGAGCTGGGTGTCGTGGTCGAAGGTGTAGCGGGCGCCGTCGGGACCCGTGCGGGCCGTGAGGAGGTCGAAGTCCCCGTACTCGGATACGGTCCGACCGCCCACCGCGTCGGTGTGGGAGGTGCAGTTGCCCTCTCCGTCGTACGTCCAGGACTCGGCGGAGCCATCAGGGTTCTGGCGGTGGAGCAGGCGGCCTTCGACGCTCCAGGTGAGGTGTGTGGTGTGGCCCAGGGGGTCCGTCACGGCGGTCGGGCGGCCGAAGGCGTCCCGGGTGTAGAGGGTGCTCGCGCCGAGCGGATCGACCGCCTCCAGGAGCAGGCCGGCCCGGTTGCAGCGGATCGTGGTGGTGTGGCCCAGGGCGTTCGTCACCGCTGACAGGTGGCCGCGCGGGTCATACGCGAAGTGGGTCGTGGTGCCGTCCGGCGCGGTGGCCGAGGTGCGGTTGCCCGCGGCGTCGTACGTGCTGAGGAAGACGCGGCCGTCCGGCTGGACGACCTTCACCGGCAGGCCGAGGGCGTCGTACTCGGCCCGCACCGCACGGCCGTCCGGGCGAACCACGGTGGTCAGGCGGCCGTCCTCGTCGTACTCGAAGCGCGTCGTGTGGCCGAGCGGGTCCGTGCGCGTCAGGAGGCGGTGGTAGGCGTCGTACGCGGATTGAGTGGTGGCGCCCGTCGGGTCGATCTCGGCCGTGACCTGGGCCCGGTCGTTGACCAGGAAGCGGGTGGTGTGGCCCAGGGAGTCGGTGAGGGTGGTGACGCCGTCCCCGTACGCGAAGCGGACGTTCAGGTGGCCGTTGGTGCCCGACTGCGCGATGCAGCGGTGCCGGTCGTCGTAGACGTAGTCGAAGTGGCGGTCGTTGGTGTCGGTCCAGGACGTCATCCGGCCGAGTTCGTCGTACCCGAAGCGGAGCGGTAGGCCCGAGGAGTTGGTGACCGAGGTGAGGTGGCCGCCGGTGTAGGCGTACCGGAGGATCTCCGTGCCGTCACCGAGGGAGAGGCGGGTTATCCGGCCGTCGGACGAGGTGAGGCGCAGATCGTAGCCGCCGCTGTGGCGGAGAGAGGCCGGGGCGCCGGACTCGTCGTACGTGAAGGTGATCCAGGCGCCGGTCCGGTTCTCCAGCTGGATGATGAGGCCGTTGTCGTCGAAGTGGCGGACGTTGCCGGACTCCGGGTCCGTGACCGTGTATCCGCCGTCCGCGTCGAGCGTCAGCGGCCAGCGCTGCCCGTGCGAGGGGAGTACGGGGACACCGGGCTCGGGGTGCGGGTAGGCGAGCAGGCTGCCGTCCTCGCGGACGAGGATCACACCCTCCTCGTCGATCTCCAGACGCTGGTCGACCGTCGACGCCCACGACGGGCCGAACCAGCGGCCCGTCCGGTACGAGGACTCGAAGGTCCGGGTGAAGAGGAGGGGGAGCGTGCCCGGGAGGACGATGTCGGTCTGGGGGAGCACCATGCGGCCCGTCGCCACGTCGACCGGGTCCTCGCGGCACACCTTCTGCCCCTGGGCGCGGGCGGATGCCTCCGGCTCCGCCTGCTGGGCCGCGCGGGCCTCCTTGGCCGCCGCGCCCTCCACCGCCTCCTCCGCCACCCGTGCTCCGGCCCGGGCCCCGGTCCTGGCCGCACCTCCGAAGCCCTCCGTGCCCAGCAACTCGGGCAGCAGGCGGCCGGCGCCTTCGGCGAAGTCGTTCCGGAAGGGGTCGATGAGGGCGCCGGCGACGCGGTCGGGGTGGGCGGGGGCCGAGACCAGGCCCGCCAGGGTCATGCTGACGTTCTGCTGGTACTCGGCGGGGTGGGTCAGGTTGTAGCTGTCGTACGGGCTGATGCCGCGCAGGAAGTTGAGCATCCCGGCCGTGCCCTTGGCGACACCTCCGCTGAAGTGCGCGAGCTCCAGGGACGCGGCGGCCCCGTGGTCGAGGACGGCGGCCTTGGCCCGGAGGAGGGGCGGAGGCTGGGCCGGGGCGTGCTCCAGCGCGGCCGTCAGGGCGGTCCCGGCGCTGGTGGCAGCCTCGTCGCGCTGGCGACGGGCTTCCGCAAGGATCTCCTGGGCGTGTTTCGCTTCCGCCGCTCCGACGTTGTCCGGCGCGGTCGGTACCGGGCCCGGGTTCTTCCCCGCCAAGGCGGTCGCCTTGTAGGCGTCGACGGCCTTCGCGTAGGCGTCGGCGGCATCCTCGTGGGCTTTGAGTGCCTTCCTGTAGAGCTCGACGGCCTGTCCCGCCTGCTTCTGGGCCCACTCCACCGTGTCGGCGTACCTGGTCAGGGCGTCGCCCGCCTTCTGGCAGGCGTCGGCGGCGTGCAGCCACTTGGTCGGATGCACGGCGAACGCCTCGCGGAAGGCGTCGGCCGCCGCCCCCTTCCAGCTGCCGGCGTCCAGTGCCTTCATGCCCTGGCCGACCCGGTCGAACGCGGCCTGGAAGTCCTTCATGTGCGCGGCCGACGCGCGGATGTCGGCCGGTGAGCCGTGGAGGAGTTCGTCGGCCTGCTCGGTCTGACCCAGCTGCTGCTCCGCCACGGATGCGCCGAGACGGGCGGCGAGGCCGTCACCGAGGTCCTCGACGTCGTCCGCCCAACGGTCCTTGCCGACCTTGTGCAGGACGTCGCCGATCTCGTCGGTGGCCTTGTCGATGCCTTCGCCGACCTTCTTCTTCGCGGCGGTCCAGGTGTTCTCCAGCTGCCCCAGACCCTTGTCGGCCAGCGCTCCCCAGTCCGTCATCGCTGCTCACCGCCGTCCCGCTCGCGAGTGGGCTCGGCCGCCTTCGAGGGGTCGATCTCCCGGCGCGGGGCGATGTCCTCCCAGGTCTGCTTCCACGCCCGGTCGGTGCTGTCGAGGGACTGGATGACGGACTCCGCGCCGTAGTCGGCGTTCTGGAGGTTGTTGTAGGGGCTGTTGGCCAGGATCCCGTCCCAGTCCTGCCCGATGACCTCCTGCTCGGACGCGTACGGACTGCCCCCGAGAACGGCGTTGGCCAGTACCTTGAAGCTGCCCTGGACGTACTGGTCCTGCTCGTGGACCAGACCCGCCGACAGGCCCACGCCCGCCGCGAACTCGTTCCCTTCTTGGACCAGCGCGCGCACCCCCCAGCCCCACCGCTCGCAGAACGTGTCCAGCAGCGAGGTCAGGCCCTCGTGCCCGCTCTGCATGCCCGACAGCTTCAGCGCCGTGAATCCGCCGCCCACGCTCGCGCTTCCGATCGAGCCGAGCTCCTTCAGCTCGGACAGGGTGTCCGTGATGCCCTTGGCGATCTGCCCCAGTGCCGCCTTCGACACGTCGAGGTCACCCTGCTCCCCGCTCATGCCGCCACCTCGCCGTCGAGCGCGACCGCTGCGGCGTCCGGCACGATGCCGCGCACCGGCGGGAACACCGTCCCGTCCGGTCCCGCCGCGTCCAGGGCGACCCCGCAGGGGAAGTCCAAGGCCGGTATCACGTCGTCCAGCAGCCGTGCGCCGAGCACCCGTCGGTAGCCCCACTCACGGCCGGCCTCGTCCCGTGCCTGCGCGAACCGGGCCAGCGCCTCTTCATCCGAGAACGCGCAGATCCAGTCCAGGCCGCCGAGTCGTGACGTCCACAGGCCGCCCTGTTCGTCGTGCGGCACGAGTACCGCCCGGTTGCGGAACTCCGCCAGCCGGTCCCGGGGCGGCGGTTCGCAGGGCGCGGGGGCCCTGTCGGCTGCGGCTGAGCGCAGGCGCTCCCATTCCTCGTCGAAACCCATGCGGAACTCCCCCCACAGCCCTGTTAATCGAACGAACTTTTACAGGACCGGACTGGTGGGGCAAATGCCGTCCGCGTGGTGGTGCGGGGATTCGGCCAGTCGCTCGGGGGGGCCGGGGCGGGTGAAGATGGGGGCATGGAGCATCTGCTGCACCTTGACCGGACGCTTGACGAGCTGGATCCGCCGCGTTGGACGCTGCCCGACAGCGGTGTGACCCGTTTGATGGAGCGGGTGCACGCGTTGCGGCGGGTTCCCCTGCGGGAGTTGGGGCCGGGCGATCTGCGCATGCTTGTGACGCAGCAGGTGGCCCTGCCCTACGTCGTTCCCCTCGCCGTGCGTCTGCTGCTCGAGGAGCCCCTGCTGGACGCGTCCTTCTACGAGGGCGACCTGCTGCTCGCCACCGTTCGACTGCCGGATGCCGTGTGGGCCGTGCTCCCGGACCTCGGTGTGCGGCTGAGTGCCGTGGTCGCCGCGTTGCCGGAGGTGGCGGTCGCCGAGCTGCCTTCCGGTGCGGCCGAGCAGTTCGGGCGGTTCGTCGCCGGGTTCGGGGCGCGGCGCTGATGTGGCAGGGGGCGGCCGGGCTGGTGCCCTGCCGCCCCCCCCCCTGGCCGTCAGCCCTTGCTGACCGCCGTCAGGATCTCCGGGAGCTTGCGGAAGACCGCCGGGGCCGCCAGGCGCAGGCCCGACCAGGTGGCCAGGGCGCCCCAGGCGATGCCGACCGGGAGGACCAGCCACGTCAGGTGGCCGAGGCCGTCCGCCACCGAGAGGTACACCGTCAGGGCGATCACCGGGGAGCAGATCACCGCCGACGACAGCATGCCGCCGATGATGCCGAGCCAGGCCAGGCCGCCCTGTCCCGGGGCGACGTTCTTGAACGCCCCCTCCGACGGGATGGAGTACGGGAAGTGCGCCGAGGCCAGCGCGCCCGTGCACAGCATCGAGCCGAGCAGTGCCAGGGCCAGCCCCAGGGCGGCGGGGAACGTCGCCCAGTTGCCCACCAGGGCGGCGGTCACGGCGGTGACGAGGACGGTGTACGGGACGGTGATCAGGCCGAGCGCGGCGGCGCGGGCGCGCAGTTCCCCGTACGCGTCGCGCGGCGAGGAGAGGGTCTGGGCGACCATCCAGAAGGCGGAGGTGTCCTGCCCGAACTGGTTGTACATCTGGACGCCGAGCATCCCCGAGCCGAAGCAGGCCAGGTAGACCGAGCCGGTGCCCTGGAGGGCGTTGAAGACGGGGACGATCAGGCCGACCGCCAGCGCGGACACCCACGCGGACTTCGTCTTCGGGTCGCGGGCGATGTACCGCAGGGTGCGCTGCATGACCGCGCCCGTACGCCCCGAGGGCAGGAGGGACCACACGCCGCGCGAGCCGCTCCGGTCCTTCTCGGGCTTCGAGGCCGCGAGGGTCGAGCCGTCCGGGGTGACCATCAGGCTGGTCAGGCTGCGCTCCCAGAACCACAGGAGGGCGGCCAGGGCGGCGAGGGTCAGGGACAGCTGGGCGGCGGCCGTGCCGTACGCGCCCTCACTGGCGGAGTCCACCATGCCGACGGCCGTCGCCGGCGGCAGCCAGCGCACGACCGCCTCGACCGGCTCCAGGGTGGCCAGCCCGCCCTGCTCAAACAGGCGCTGACTGGCGAAGTTGACCACCTGGGCGCCGATCGCGATCAGCAGGCCGCTCAGCAGCGCGAGGTCGCGCCCCTTGCGGCTGGTCAGCAGCCGTACGTTCGCCGTGGCCACGGCCCGGGCGAGGGCCACGCAGCCCAGCAGCAGCAGCGGGGCGCCGACGACGGCCGCCGCGATGCCCGCCGCGCCGTGCGCGACCGCCGCGACGGAGCCGACGGCGATGCAGAGCGTGAACAGCGGGCCGATGCCGACCAGTGAGGAGGCCAGCAGGGCCCGTACGAGGGGACGCGGGCGCAGCGGCAGCATCACCAGCCGGCTCGGGTCGAGGGTCTCGTCGCCGGTCGGGAAGAACAGCGGCATCACGGTCCAGCCGAGCGCGAGGATCGCGGCCAGCAGGACGACGACGGTCCCGGCGTGGAGGTGGCCGTGCAGCATGGCCAGGCCCAGGGTGACGAAGACGGAGAACACCAGCGAGATCACCAGGCTGGTGATCCAGACGGCCTTGCGCTTCGAGGAGCCCTTCAGGCCGTTGCGCATCAGCGAGAGCTTCAGGCGGACGAACAGGGAGGTGAGGGACACCTCGGAGGCCGCGGCCGCGGAGGAGCTGGCGGCGGCGGAGGAGGCGGTGGTGGAGGAGGCGCTCATCGTGCGCCGCCGAGCCAGTCGAGGGAGTCGCCGGCGGCGTGGTCGCGGGCGCCGACGAGTTCCAGGAAGGCGGCCTGCAGCGAGGGCGCGGAACCCCGTACGTCGGCCAGCGGGCCGGCGGCGCGGATCTGCCCGGCCGCCATGACGGCCACCCAGTCGCAGAGTGATTCGACGAGCTCCATCACGTGGGAGGAGAAGACGACGGTGGCACCGGACGCGGTGTAACGTTCCAGCACCCCGCGGATGGTCTGTGCCGACACCGGGTCCACGCCCTCGAACGGCTCGTCCAGGAACAGGACTTCCGGGTTGTGCAGCAGAGCGGCCGCGAGGCCGATCTTCTTGCGCATGCCCGTCGAGTAGTCGACCACCAGCTTGTGCTGGGAGCCGGCGAGGTCCAGCACGTCGAGCAGCTGCGTCGCCCGCTTGTCGGTCTCCTCGCCCGGCAGTCCGCGCAACCGGCCCATGTAACCGAGGAGTTCACGCCCGGAGAGGCGCTCGAACATGCGCAGCCCCTCGGGCAGGACGCCGATGCGCGACTTCACCTCGACCGGGTCGGCCCACACGTCGTGCCCGGCGACGAGCACCCGGCCCGCGTCCGGGCGCAGCAGCCCGGTCACCATGGACAGCGTGGTCGTCTTGCCCGCCCCGTTCGGGCCGACGAGACCGATGAAGCGGCCGGCCGGCAGCTCCAGGTCGATGCCGCCGACGGCGACCTGCTCGCCGAAGCGCTTCCACAGTCCCTCTACCCGTACGGCGGCCGCGGGCTGCGCGGATCGCGCGCCCCCACTCGTCCCGCCGGTCCCACCCGTACCGCCTGCCGCATAACCCTGGTCCGGCATGCGCCTGCCTCTCGTTCTGTTCCCCGTGGTCGTACGTTCCTCACCATAGGAGCCGGGGGAGAGGCGGCAGCAGTTACGAATGTCATGAACTTGCAGACATGAATGTCAGCGCCGGCGGAACGGGGTCACGCCTTGCGGCGGCCCCGGGCCGCGGCCGCCTCGCTGCCGCAGGCGTACGCGAGGGCGTCGATCAGCTCCTCCGCGTCCGGCAGCCACCGGTTCGCCGGCGTGGGCTTACGGGCCCACTGCACCGGTCCCTTGCCGCCGAAGCGGGTCGGCGGCGCCGCCACGTACTGCCCCTCGCCCCGCGTGGCCAGGTCGATGGCGTGCGGCAGCCAGCCCAGCTTGCGCACCAGCTCCGGCACCTTCGCCCCCGCGCCCGGCAGGACGAAGAACAGCATCCGGTGGTCGGGGGTCAGCGCGACGGGCCCCAGGGTGCGGTCCGTGCGCTCCAGCCGCGCCAGCGCCAGGAACCCGGCGGAGTCCGGCACGTCGAGCGCGTCGAAGGTGCGGCCCGTCGGCATCAGGATGGAGGCGCCGGGGTGCTTGGCCCAGATCCGCCGCACGCCCACCGCGCTGCCCGAGGCCAGCGACGCCCAGTCCTTCACCGCCGGGTGAGCGCCGGGCGCCGGGCAGTCGGCCACCCCGCAGGAGCACACCTCCCGGCCGTCGCCCGGCTCCAGCCACGTGCCGGCGAAGACGTCCCAGTGGCGTTCTTCCACGTACCGCACGGCATGGTCCAGCAGCTGGTCCCCGCGCTGCTGGGGGACGGGCGCGTGCTCCGTGACTGTGATGGTCTCTTCCACGCCCATCACAACTCCCGGGGTCACGGCGGGTTACGGGCGCAAACCGGCCGGTGGGCGCTGCATCGATCCTGCATACGGGGCGCACGGGTGCACGGGCGGGGGCGCGTGGGAGGCCGGGGCGCGGTCGCTGGGTAACGACACGTCGCAGAGCGGAAGATTCTCCGCACTTCAGGCGGGAAGTGATCATTCCATCGCTCACCCGCGGCCTCAGGGGGTTTTCATGGCAGCCAGGCCTCTCGTAGCGCGCCAGCCGAACGAACGGCTGCAGGCGCTCATCCAGGAAGCCGGGTGCTCCAACGCCGGGCTCGCCCGGCGCGTCAACATGTGCGGAGCCGAACACGGCCTCGATCTCCGCTACGACAAGACCTCCGTGGCCCGCTGGCTGCGCGGTCAGCAACCGCGCGGCCGGGCCCCCGGGATCATCGCCGAGACCCTCGGCCGCAAGCTGGGGCGCACCGTGACCATCGACGAGATCGGCATGGCCAACGGCAAGAACCTCGCCTCCGGCGTCGGCCTGCAGTTCTCCCCGACCGTCATCGGCGCCATCGAGCAGGTCAGCGAGCTGTGGCGCAGCGACGTGGGGCGCCGCGACTTCCTGTCCGGTTCGAGCGTGGCGGCCTCCGCCCTGGTCGAGCCGAGCCGGGACTGGCTGATCACCGGGGCCGACCCGCAGGTGGCGCGCAGCAGCGGTGCGCGCGTCGGCATGCCCGACGTGGAGGCGGTACGGGCGACCACCGAGGCCCTGACCGAGCTGGACCACCGCTTCGGCAGCGGGCACGTACGGCCCGTGGTGGTGCACTACCTCAACTCCGTCGTCTCGGGTCTGATCGCGGGCTCCTACCGGGAACCGGTCGGGCGCGCCCTGTTCGCGGCGGTGGCCCGGCTCACCGAGCTGGCGGGCTACATGGCGGTGGACACCGGCCAGCCGGGGCTGGCCCAGCGCTACTACATCCAGGCCCTGCGGATGGCGCAGGCCGCGGGCGACCGCGCGTACGGGGGCTACGTGCTGGCCGCGTCCATGAGCCACCTCGCCGCCGAGCTGGGCAACCCGAGGGAGATCGCGCAGCTGGCGCGGGCCGCGCAGGAGGGCACGCGGGGGCAGGTCACCCCGCGCGTGGAGGCGATGTTCTACGCCGCCGAGGCGCGCGGGCACGCGCTGCTGGGCGACGCCCGGGCCACGGCGGTGCTGTCGGGGCGGGCGGTGACGGCGCTGGAGCGGGCCGAGCCGGAGTCGGGCGACGACCCGGTGTGGATCCGCCACTTCGACCAGGCCTACCTCGCGGACGAACTGGCCCACTGCCACCGGGACTTGGGACAGGCCGAGGCGGCGGGCAAACGGGCCGAGGAGGCGCTGCGCAACCTGCCCGCGGCGAAGGCGCGCCGCCGGGCGATCGGGTTGCTGCTGCTGGCGTCGGCCCAGGTCCAGCAGCGGGAGGTCGAGCAGGCCTGCCAGACGGCGGCGAAGGCCGCCGAACTGCTGGGGTCGCTGCGCTCGCGGCGGGGCGCGGAGTACCTGGACGACTTCCGGGCGCGGCTGGAGCCGTACCGGGAGGAACCGGCCGTGCGGGAGTTCGGGGCGAGGCTGGAGGTTCAGGCGGCCTGACGGGGGCGCGGCGCGACCGGGTAGCGTGACCCGACGGTTCCGTGGGTTCGGACGAGTCGGAGAAGGCAGAAGGAGTCCCGGTGACGGAGAACGGACAAGGGGGCGTCCCCCAGCCCGGGACGCCGCATCAGGCACAGCCGGTGCCGGCTCCCGGTTACCCGCAGCAGCCGGGGCCGCAGGCCGGGGAGGCGTGGGGGGCGCCCCCGGCGTACGGGTACCCGCAGGAGCAGGAGGCGCAGGGCGAGCAGGGCCGGGACCGGGCCGCGCAGGACCCGCAGCAGTACGCCGCGCCGTACGGGGCCCCGTACGAGCCGGCGCCGCAGCCGGGGCAGCCCGCGTACGGGTACCCGCCGCCGGCGGGCCACGTCGTCGGCCCGGGCTTCGAGGGGCCGGGGGACCCCCACGGGTACGGGTACCCGCCGCTGCCCGAGGCGGCCACGCAGTACATCCCGCCGGTGCGGGCGGCGGCCCACGAGCAGGCGACGCAGTACATCCCGCCGGTTCCGCCCGCCCCGCAGCACGAGCAGGCGACCCAGTACATCCCCCCGGTTCCGGAGCACGAGCAGGCGACCCAGTACATGCCGCCCGTCCAGGCGTCCGCGCACGAGCAGGCCACGCAGTACATCCCCCCGGTTCCGCAGCACGAGCAGGCGACCCAGTACATCCCGCCCGTGCCGCAGGCCCCGCAGCACGAGCAGGCGACGCAGTACATCCCGCCGGTTCCGCCCGCCCCGCAGCACGAGCAGGCGACGCAGTACATCCCGCCCGTCCCGGGAACCCCCGCGGCGAACACCGCCGAAGGCTTCGACGCGCTGTTCCGGACCGACGCGGACGCCGAGGCCGCCGGGCACACCCAGCAGCTGCCGCCGGTCCCGGACCCGGGGCCCCGCCGGACCCCGCCGCCCGCGCCGCCGCAGCAGTACGGGCCGCGCCGGCCCCAGCCGCCGCAGCAGCCCCAGCCGCAGCAGCCCCAGCAGCAGTACGCGCCCCCGCCCCCCGCGCCCGGGCGCCGGATCCCGCCCGCCGTCATCGCGGCCGCGGTGTTCGGCCTGGCCGTGGCCGGGCTCGGGGTGGGCGCCCTGCTCGGCGACGGCAAGGCGCAGAACACCGACCCCGGCGCGGTGGCCCCCGCCGCGAGCGGCTCCGCCGGTTCGGGCGCGGCGCCCGGGGAGGAGGCGGTGGACCCGGCCCGCCCGCAGGCCGTCCAGCTCGACAAGCTGCTCGCGGACAGCAACGACAGCCGGGCCTCGGTGATCAAGGCCGTGGACGACATCAAGGACTGCAAGAACCTCGGCCAGGCGGCCCAGGACCTGCGCGACGCCGCCCGCCAGCGCGAGGAACTGGTCACCCGGCTCCAGGAGCTCAAGATGGACCGGCTCCCGAACCACGCGCGGCTCGCCGCCGCCCTCACCAAGGCCTGGAAGGCCTCGGCGGACGCCGACAACAGCTACGCGTCGTGGGCGGACGACGCCGCCCACGACAAGGGCGGCTGCAAGGACGGCAAGGCCAAGGCCACCGACGACGCGGCCGACGGCAACAAGTCGAGCGCCGAGGCGACGAAGGCCAAGGAGTCGGCGGCGGCCATGTGGAACTCGATCGCCGCCAAGTACGGCCTCACCCAGCGGGACAAGTCGCAGCTGTGACGGGCGGCCGCCCCGCCCGGGTCAGGCCGAGCGGGGGGCCTGTTCCAGGGTCGGGGTCATGTCGAGGTTCTGCTCGCCGAGCTGGGCGATCAGGCGGCCCGACTGGACGGTCTGGAAGCTGACCCGGCCGTTGACCAGGCGCGGGAAGCCGGCCACGGCCCGCATGTCCTGGTAGCGCCAGCTCAGCTCGGGGGTGAGGTTTCCGGTCTGCACGCCAGGGGACTGGTTGAGGGCCCGGCTCAGTTTGCGGGCGGTGATCTCCTCGTCGCTCCTGAAGCGCTGGACGATCTGGTGGAGGACGCTGTACGCGATCCAGGTGGTCTGGGCCCCGCTGTCGTCGGGGTCCACGGTGTCGTCGCCGAAGGCCTGCTCGCTGATCATCGTGCGCATCGGTGCCCACAGCGGGTCGGTCGACACCGGGTACCAGCTGGTGACGTAGGCGCCCTCGAAGGGGCTGTCCTTGCCGCCGGTGCGGTCGACCAGGGCCTGGCTGATGCTGCCGAGGACGGAGGAGATCTGCGTCCTGCGGGTGGTGTCGACGCGGCGGAAGGCGTCGAAGAAGATCTCGGTGCGCTCGCCGAGGACGGCCGTCACGCAGCTCCTGTTCTCCTTGCCCGGGTCCTTGGCCGGGTCCTTCGGCGCCTTGGCGGCGGCGGCCGGAGTGGGGGCGGGGGTGGTGGTCGCTGTCGTGCCGGACGGGGCGGCCGGTGCGGGCGCCGGCGGGCTGCTGCTCAGTGCCTCGCGGGCCTGCGGCTTGAAGTCGGCGGAGTCCTCGGCCGCCCGGATGTCGGAGGCCTCCGGCATGCCGTTGGCCTTCAGCCCCGCGTTCAGCAGGACTGGCATGGTGTCCCCCGCCAGGGTGTCCGGGCGGACCAGGGAGACCTGGGAGCAGGCCTTGCCGAGCTGGTGGCCGGCCCCGGCGAGCAGGGCGGGCTGCCCGCCGTTGACCGGGTAGGACAAGGTGCTCTGGAACTCCTCCGGGGACACTCCGTAGCCGCCGATGAAGGGGATCCCCGCGGCTTCCAGCGGGGCCATGAAGGCGCGTCCGTGCTGGCTGTAGGAGCCGACGACGGCGACGGCCTTTTCGGTGATGGCCTTGCGGGCGCAGTCGGCGGCGCCGGTCGGTGTGTTCTTCTCGTTGCAGGTGATCACGCGCAGTCTGCGGCCCTTGATGCCGCCGTTGGCGTTCACCCAGCGCTCGTAGGCCTTGGCCATGCCGGGCATGCCGGGCATATTGGTCGCTTTGGTGCCCATGGGTGCGAAGGTCACGACGGTGAGGGAGTCGGTGGAGCCTCCCGGGCCGCCGGGGACCACCCCGCACGCTGTGGTGAGACACGCGGCCGTCGCCGTGGCAATCACCAGGCGGGACAGGGCAGTTGCGCGTCGGTGATGGGTCATGTCCACCGACCCTTCCGCCCCGGGGGTAACTCAGCGATGAGATGGACACAACAAAGGGTGACGCCGAGGTGAATTGCGGGGGGCCGGTCGCGCACAGGTGCTTCAAGATCGCACCACCGGGGAACGTACGATCGAAAGCGTGACATTCGCCCAAGGTTCGAAGAACTCTTCCCGCCGCGGCGGCCGCTCCTCCACCATGGGCGGCATGCCCCTCAACGACATGCCGTGGTGGCGCTGGCGCGGCAACGTGCGCTCGGCGCTGCACATGCTTTCCGACCCGGTGTTCCAGGCGGAGGTCTGGCTGGCCGGCGTCGAAGGGTACGGGGACGTCACCGACGCCGTGTACCGGCTCGTCGAGGACACCTGGCTCGACAGCTGGTCCGCCGACAAGTACGTCGGCACGATCTTCCGCGACGCCCAGGAGGCGGCCCTGGTCGACGTCGCCGTCCTGCGGGTGCTGCGGATCCTGCACCAGGTCGGACCCGACGCGCCCGTCTCCGCGTACCTCGGCCACCAGGACTGGCCCGAGGCGGTCCGGGCGGCGCGCGAGGCGCACGTACGGATGTCGGCGGCGGACGGGGAGGACCCGGACGAGCGGCCCAGCTCCGTCGACGTGCTGAGGATCCTCACGCGCGCGGTGTGAAAGGCTGTGCCGTCATGAGCGAACACCCACAGCAGCAGGCCCGCCCCGAGCCGCTGGCCCAGTACGTCCTGACCGTCTCCTGCCCCGACAAGCAGGGCATCGTGCACGCCGTGTCGAGCTACCTCTTCATGACCGGCTGCAACATCGTCGACAGCCAGCAGTTCGGAGACCGCGAGACCGGCCTCTTCTTCATGCGGGTGCACTTCGAGGCCGAGCCCGCGGTGACGGTGGAGAAGCTGCGCGCGAGCTTCGCCGCGATCGGCGACTCCTTCAGGATGGACTGGCAGATCCACCGCACGGACGAGCGGATGCGGATCGTGCTGATGGTGTCGAAGTTCGGGCACTGCCTGAACGACCTGCTGTTCCGCTCCCGGATCGGTGCGCTGCCGGTGGAGATCGCGGCGGTGGTCTCGAACCACACCGACTTCGCCGAGCTGGTCGGCTCGTACGACATCCCGTTCGTGCACATCCCCGTGACCAAGGACACGAAGGCGGACGCGGAGGCGCGGCTGCTGGAGCTGGTGCGCGAGCAGAACGTCGAGCTGGTGGTGCTCGCCCGGTACATGCAGGTGCTGTCGGACACCCTGTGCAAGGAGCTGAGCGGGCGGATCATCAACATCCACCACTCCTTCCTGCCGAGCTTCAAGGGCGCCAAGCCGTACCACCAGGCGCACGCGCGCGGTGTGAAGCTGATCGGCGCGACCGCCCACTACGTGACGGCCGACCTCGACGAGGGTCCGATCATCGAGCAGGAGGTCGAGCGGGTCGGCCACGAGGTCACCCCGGACCAGCTGGTCGCGATCGGCCGGGACGTGGAGTGCCAGGCGCTGGCGCGGGCCGTGAAGTGGCACAGCGAGCACCGGGTGCTGCTGAACGGCTCCCGCACGGTCGTCTTCGCGTAGCCGCGGTCGCGCGGTCGGGCTCGCCCGGCCGCCGTCGCACGGTCCGGCTCTGTGCGGTCGGCTTTGCGCGGTCCGGCTTTGCGCGGCCGTCGTCGCGCGGCCCGGCTCCCTGCGGCCGGCTTCGCGCGGCCGTCGTCGCACGGCCCGCCGTCGCCCCGGCCGCCGTCGCACGGTCCGGCTTCGGGTGGGTTCCCGCGGCCGTCCGGGGCACGTGCGTGGCGTGCCCCGGGCGGTGTCGGCCGTCAGGCGTCGGGGTCGACTCCGCAGTAGCCGGCGAAGGCCGTGAGGATCTCCTCCTCCGAGATGCGGCCGTCGCCGTCCGTGTCCAGGGCCCCCGCCAGCCGGGCGGCCAGCGCGGGCTCGGTGCCCAGGACGCGCAGGACGCGGGCGGCCGCCGCCGGGGTCGCGCCCGCGCCGTCCTCGTCCGCCACCGCGATCACGGCCCGCAGGAACGGCCGGGCGATCTCCGCGAACCGCTGCGGGTTGTCCCGCAGCCGCTTCGCCGCCCCGGTGACGAACTCCTCGCGGGACACCCGCTGGTTGCCGTTCACATCGGCGATCCCGGCCATGCCCTGCCAGAACG
Source organism: Streptomyces sp. NPDC034085 (assembly GCF_055575555.1). Classification (NCBI taxonomy): domain Bacteria; kingdom Bacillati; phylum Actinomycetota; class Actinomycetes; order Kitasatosporales; family Streptomycetaceae; genus Streptomyces; species Streptomyces sp. NPDC034085. Next base: position 176,264 of record NZ_JBVISL010000011.1, read on the forward strand.
CCTCGGCGCCGTAGAAGACGGCCTGGCCCTTCTCCGAGCGCGCGGCCGTACCGAATTCGGCCAGCACGGCCCTCGCCGCCGTGCTGAAGTCCTCCCGGTCGATATAGCCGGACCCGTCCTGGTCGAAGGTGGCGAATCGGGCGGCGATCTTGCGCTCGTACTCTGCGCTGTCCATGGTCGGCTTCCGCCTTCACGTGTGCGTAGGGGTGCGGTTGGGGTTCAGATCAAGACAGGCAGGAGCGTACGGCCTCGGTGGCCTGCGCGTTAAGCGAAGTGGTCAAGGAGGTGGCCGCACCGAACCCGCGCACGGGGAGCGCGCCGGGGCGCGTGCGCGGGTACCGGGGCGCCGGGCTAGCACGCCGGCCCCGCTTCCCGGGGGAGGTTCGCGCAAAACCGGCGCGTTCCATCCGGTGCCCACTACATTTGACGGGTCGACACACGGCTGGAGGCACCATGGCGAAGGACGTTCCACCGCGCTGGGACCGCCGCATGCAGCAGCGTCTCGCCCGCGGTGAGGCCGCCGCGCTGGGGGAGCTCTACGACCGTTTCGCCTCGCTCGTCCACAGCCTGGCGCACCGGGTCCTCGGCGACGAGAAGGCCGCGGACCGGATCACCCGCGAGGTCTTCGGCTACATCTGGGAGAACCCGGACGCCTACGACCCCAAGCAGGGCTCCATGCGTTCCTGGGTCGCCCGGATCACCCAGGGCCAGGCCGTCGCCCGGCTGCGCCAGGCCGAACTGGGCCGCGGCTCGCGCGAGGAACTCGAACAGAAGGTGCGCAGCGCCAACGCGGCCGCCCGCGCGGACTACATCGTCACCTCCATGCCCGCGCCGCTGCGGGCCGCCCTGGAACTGGCGTACTTCAAGCGCCGCGACTACCGCCAGGCCGCCGCCGACCTGCAGATCAGCGAGGACGAGGCACGGCGCAGGCTGCGGCTCGGGCTCCAGCTGCTGTCGACCGCCAACGTCCTCCCCCGGGAGGACACCGCCCCGCCCGGATACGGCCCACGCGGATACGGAACGCCCCGATGACCGGACCCTCCGAAGACACCCCCGACGACGCGTACGAGCGGCAGGCGGGCGGTCGCGCACGGATACCGGGTCCCCGCGCGGCCGGCGACGACCTCGACGCTCCGGCGACCCTGCCGCCCGCACCGCCCTCGCACGCCGTGCTCAAGTCCCTGCTCGGCGCGTGGGCGCTCGCCGCCTGCTCCGCCGAGGAGACCCAGGCCGTCGAGGACCACCTCACCGAGTGCGCGCCCTGCGCCGAGGAGGCGCTGCGGTTGCGCGACGCGGTGGGCCTGCTGCACCCGGAGGAGAGCCTCGACCTCAAGCCGCTGCTGCGCTCGCGCGTGCTGGAGGACTGCCTGGGCAAGCGCCCCGCCCGCATCCCCGTACCGGCGTGGGCGAACCCGTACGACACCGAGACGGCGCGGCTGGACGCGCTGCTGCGCGACTTCGGCGACTCGGAGTGGCACACCCCGGTGCGGCTGAAGTGGTTCGAGGAGGAACGCCGGCGCTCGTACCGCACCACGGTCGCGGGGGTGATCGGGCACCTGCTGACCGTCGACGGGCTGATCGCCACCGCGCTGGGACTGGACGACCCGCTGGGGCCGAAGGCGCCGCCGGGCGGCCCCACGGACCGCACCGAGCATTTCTGGAACTCCGCCCCGCACCCCGCCACCCGTCAGGTCCGCGAACCGTGGCGGGCCCAGGGGCACACGCTGGTCCGTACGGTCTCCTTCGCCGGCCGGGGCGTGGCCGAACTGGACGTGGACTACGGGGGCTTCGCGCTGCCGCTCGGCGACGCCTTCCTGGAGCGGGCCTTCGAGTGCTGGGTGCACGCCTGGGACATCGCGGAGGCGGTGGACTACCCGTACGAGCCGCCCTCGGGGCCGCACCTGCACCGGATGATCGATCTCGCGGCCCGGCTGCTGCCCGGCGCCCTGGCGGGCCGGCGGCGTTCGGGTCTCGCGGCCCCGGCCCGCGGCCTGGTCGCGGCGGGGGCCCCGGGGCGGACCCTGCACCTGGAGATCGAGGGCGCGGGCGGGGGCGGCTGGGACATCGCCCTGGACTCCCCGGCGGCGAAGCCCTCGCGGGAGCACACGGTGGCCGAGGTCGCGCTGGACGGCCTGGAGTTCTGCCAGCTCGCCGCCGGGCACATCTCCCCGGAGGAGGCCGCGGTGGGCCAGACCGGCGACCGGGAGGCGATCCGCGACGTCCTGTTCGCCGCGGCTTCGCTGAGCCGGCTGTAGCAACGGCCGTACGCGGCCCCGCAGGAAGCGGAGCCGCGTACGGGTCAAGGGTTACGGGTGCCGGTGCTCAGTTGCGGGTGGCGAGCATCTGGGCGCTGCCGTCGCCGAGGCCGGTGATGGCGACCTTCTGGGCGCCCATTCCGGTGGCCCACCAGCCCTGCCAGGAGCCGTTGGCGTAGCGGGCGGCGTGGTAGGTCTTGCCGTCGTTGCCGACGGCGAGCATCTGGGTGTCTCCGTTGGGCATGCCGGTGATGGCGAGGCTGCTGGCGGCGAAGCCGGTGGCGCCGCCGTATCCGTCGACCTTGGCCCAGCCCTGCCAGGTGCCGTTGGCGAGGCGGATGTTGTGGTAGACGAGGCCGTCATTGCCGGTGGCGAGGAGTTGGGTGTCTCCGTTGGGGAGGCCTGCGATGGCGATCTGGCCGGCCTGGAAGGTGGTGGCGGTGCCGGTTCCGGCGACGGCGTTCCAGCCGGTCCAGGTTCCTTCGACGCTGCGGGTGGCGTGGTAGAGGTTGCCGTCGTTGCCGATGATGAGGGTCTGGGTGCTGCCGTCGGGGAGTCCGGCGGTGGCGATCTTCTTGGCCTGCCAGGCTCCGACGGGGGTCCAGCCGGCCCAGGTGCCGTTCTTGAAGCGGGTGTTCTGGTAGATCTTGCTGTCGTTGCCGATGGCCATGACGTGGGCGTCACCATTGCCCATGCCCGTCATCGCCTGGTCCTTCGCACCGAAGGTCGCCGCACCGCCGTATCCGGGCAGCGGCGTCCAGCCGGTCCACGAGCCGTTGCTGTAGCGGGCCGTGTGGTACAGGTTCCCGTCGTTGCCGGTGGCCAGGGTCTGCGTGGAACCGTCCGGGGTCGCGGCGATGGACTCCTGCGAGGCGTTGAAGAAGGCCGCGCTGCCGTAGCCGTTCAGCGGCTGGAACGAGGTCCAGCTCCCGTCGACCATCCGGCTGGCGTGGTACACGTCCCCGGCCTTGCTGACCGGGGCCGGCGGGGCGGTGTCGCCCGGGTACGGGTCGGCGTGGTCGTAGGCCAGGCCCGCGGCGGAGCCGCAGCTGCCCCAGGCGCCGGCGCCCTGGCCGGCGAGGATCTTCTCCGCGATCAGGATCTGCTGCTGCTTGGTGGCCTGGTGCGGGTAGGAGGCGTACGCCCTGCCGCCGAAGGCGTCCCAGGTGCTCTTCAGTATCTGGAGGCCGCCGTAGTAGCCGTTCCCGGTGTTGATGCTCCAGTTGTTGGTGCTCTCGCACTGCGCCACCTTGTCCCAGGTGGCGACCGAGGCGGCCTGCGCGGAGCCGGTTCCGATCGTCGACAGGGCGACGGCTGCGAGCGCGGTGGCGGTGAGGACGGCGAGGCGGGGACGGCGGGCGTTGCGGGACATCGCGGAGGTCTCTCTCTGTGGCAGGGCGGGCTGCCCGCGGAAGGGCGGGCGGGGGCGGCGCGGCGGGGCCGGCCCACCGGTACGGGGTGGGCCGGCCCGGTGCTCAGTTGCGGGTGGCGAGCATCTGGGCGCTGCCGTCGCCGAGGCCGGTGATCGCGACCTTCTGGGCGCCCATTCCGGTGGCCCACCAGCCCTGCCAGGAGCCGTTGGCGTAGCGGGCGGCGTGGTAGGTCTTGCCGTCGTTGCCGACGGCGAGCATCTGGGTGTCTCCGTTGGGCATGCCGGTGATGGCGAGGCTGCTGGCGGCGAAGCCGGTGGCGCCGCCGTATCCGTCGACCTTGGCCCAGCCCTGCCAGGTGCCGTTGGCGAGGCGGATGTTGTGGTAGACGAGGCCGTCGTTGCCGGTGGCGAGGAGTTGGGTGTCTCCGTTGGGGAGGCCTGCGATGGCGATCTGGCCGGCCTGGAAGGTGGTGGCGGTGCCGGTTCCGGCGACGGCGTTCCAGCCGGTCCAGGTTCCTTCGACGCTGCGGGTGGCGTGGTAGAGGTTGCCGTCGTTGCCGATGATGAGGGTCTGGGTGCTGCCGTCGGGCAGGCCTGCGGTGGCGATCTTCTTGGCCTGCCAGGCTCCGACGGGGGTCCAGCCGGCCCAGGTGCCGTTCTTGAAGCGGGTGTTCTGGTAGATCTTGCTGTCGTTGCCGATGGCCATGACGTGGGCGTCACCGTTGCCCATGCCGGTCATGGCCTGGTCCTTGGCGGCGAAGTCGGCGGCGCCGTCGTATCCGGCGAGCGGGGCCCAGCCCGTCCAGGAGCGGTCCGCGTACCGGGCGGTGTGGTAGAGCTTGCCGTCGTTGCCCGTGGCCAGGGTCTGCGTCGAGCCGTCCGGGGTGGCGGCGATGGACTCCTGCGAGGCGTTGAAGAAGGCCGCGCCACCGAAGCCGTTCAGCGGTGCGAAGCCCTCCCAGCTGCCGTCGACCAGGCGGGTGGCGTGGAAGAGGTCGCCGGCCTTGCTCACCGGGGCCGTGGGGGTCTCGGCCAGGCCGGACGGGCCGACGAAGGCCAGGGCGCGGCCGGCGCCCACCGGGCTGGAGTTGGTCTTCCAGTTGAACCAGCTGCGGAAGCGCACGCCCCCGCTCTCGTTGCCGCCGACCGTCTGGATATCGTCCCCGGAAACGGCGACGACGATGTTGACGTGGTCGGCCTCGCCGTCGTTCAGGCTGCCGTCCCTGTCGTAGAGGACCGCGTCGCCGACCTGCGGGGTGCTGTGCAGCGTCCCCTTGTTCTTGCCGTACTGGTAGATGCTGACGGCCGCGGCGCTGATGCCGGAGGTGTTCGCCCCGGCCTTGTTCCACACCCATCTGGTGAACTCGGCGCACCAGGCGCCGGGGTACTGGCAGTTGTAGTCGCTGCACGTGCCGCCGACCTCGTTGCGGGCGATCGAGGCCACGGTCTGGGACTCGGCGTGTGCCGAGACCGCGGGCAGGGCGACGGCCAGCATCGGCGCGGCGACGAGGGTGGTGAGGGCGGTGGCGAGCATGCGGGAGGAGCGGTACGAGGTCATGGTGGTGTCTCCGAGAGGGCATGGCGGCCCGAGGCGTCAGGGCCGGGAAGTGTGTGAGCAGCGCTGTCGCGCGGGGAGGGGGCCGGCCCGCTCCGGCGCCGGGAGTCCCGGGCAGGGGGAGGGGCGGGCGCGGCGGCCCGGCCGCCGGGGTGACAGCTGCCCTGCAGGAGCAGCGGTCCCTGGTGGCGGTGGGGACGTCGGTGGGGTTTCGGGAGCCGGTCAGTACCGGATCAGCGGGCCGAGCGAGTAGTGGCGGGCCGCGCCGGTCCCGAGGACGGCGGTGAGGAGGGTGCGGGCCTTCTCATGGGCCCGGGCGTCGTTCTCGGCCCGGACGAAGAGGGCCACGCTCATCCCCTGGGGCAGGGGACGCACCCGTACGTGTTCGAGGGCGTGCTGCGGGCCGGCGTGGGCCCAGAGGGCGTCCTGGAGGAGGCTCGCCCCGCTTTCCGTACCCGGTGCCCCGGTGTGGCTGACGAGGGGGAGCCGGACGAGGAGCATGCCCCTCAGTCCCACCCGATGGAGCGGTCCGCGGAGTTGGCGACGGTGGTGCTCTGAGTGGTCTTCGACATGACGGTGCCCCCTGGCTGGCGCGTGTTCCGGTGGATCCGGAAGGCGGGTGCCCGGGCTGCGGGGGCTGGTCGCCCCTTCGGCCCCGGCTCCGGGTTTCTTACCCGCCGCCGTTCCGGTGATCACCATCCTGCTCGGCGCGGAAGCCCCGGGGAAGGTTTCCGGACCGGCACCAAGGGGCCTGACACCTTGGTGTCAGGCCCCGGCCCGCTTCAGCTGTAGCGCTCGCGCAGCCGGTACTTCAGCACCTTGCGCAGGGCGTCGTTGCGGGGCAGCGCGTCGACCAGTTCCAGCTGCTCGGGGAGCTTGTGGGGGGCGAGCCCCTGCGCGCGCAGGTACGCCGTGACCTGGGGCAGGGTGAGCGGGGCCGCGCCCGGGGGCTGCTCGACGACGGCGCAGACCCGTTCGCCGCGCTCCTCGTCCGGCAGGCCGATGACGGCCACGTCGCCGACGCCGGGGAGCTGGTGGAGGAGGTCCTCGATCTCCTTCGCCGAGATGTTCTCGCCCTTGCGGATGATGACGTCCTTGCTGCGTCCGGTGAGGACCAGATGGCCGGAAGTGGTGAGGTGGCCGAGGTCGCCGGTGAGCAGGTAGCCGTCGGCGTCGAAGGCCCCGTCCGAGTCCGCCCGGTTGAGGTAGCCGTGGCAGACGGCCTCGCCGCGCAGCCGGACCTCGCCGTCGGTGCCGGCCGGCAGGGGGGTGCCGTCGGGGGCGGTGATGCGGATGGACATGCCCTGCGGGGGGCGGCCCTCGGTGGTGGCGAGGTGGTCGGGGGTGTCGTCCGGCGACCCCATGGTGATCATCGGGACCTCGGTCATGCCGTAGCCGTGGGTCAGCTGGCAGCCCAGCTCGCGCACCACCGCGTGGTAGACCTCCGGGGGCTTGGGGGCGCCGCCGCCCGCCAGCAGCCGCAGGCTCGGCAGCAGCCTGACGCCGGGGTCCTTGCGCTGTTCGGCCAGGAACATGGAGTAGAAGGCGGTGGAGCCCCCGGCGATGGTCACCCCGTGGCGCCGGTAGCCGTCCAGCGCGTCCGGCATCGCGAACTTCTCGAAGAGCACCGCCGGGAACCCGTACAGCAGCAACATCACCGTGTAGTCCGGGCCGGCTATGTGCGCGTACGGGAAGGCCATCGAGCCGATGTCGGCCGGGGTCGGGCGCAGGGCGTGGGCGAGGCAGGAGCCGCCCGCGATCAGGGAGCGGTCGGTGTGCAGGACGCCCTTGGGGTCCGAGGTGGTGCCCGAGGTCCAGTAGATCCAGCGCACGGAGGTGCCGTCGGCGGGCGGCGGGGGCAGGACGGCGGGGTCGCCGTCGGGGAGGTCCGCGTACGCCTCGAAGACGCCGCGCGCGCCGAGCCGGGCGGCCATGGCGGTGTGGTCGAAGCCGCGCCAGACGCCGGGCACGGCGAAGAACTCCGCCTTGGACTCGCGCAGCGCGAAGCCGGCCTCGCGGTCGCGGTAGAAGGGGATCACGGGCGACTGGACGGCGCCGAGGCGGGCGAGGGCCGCAGAGAGCAGGACCGTCTCGATGCGGGTGGGCAGCTGCCAGGCGACGACCGTGCCGGGGCGTACGCCCATGCCGTGGAGGCCGGCGGCGACGCGTTCGGCGCGGTCGCGCAGCCCGCCGAAGGTGAGGGTGCGGTCGGCGGCGGGGTCCTCGGCGGCCTCGATGAGGGCGGGGGCGGCGGGGGTGAGGGCGGCGCGGCGGGCGATCAGCTCCCAGAGGGTCGCGGACCGGCTCAGCTCCGTCGCGGTGGCGGTGGCGTCCGCCGTCGTGGCCGTCGCCGTCCGGGGGGTTCCGGGGGTCGCGTCCGCCGTCGTGGCCGTGGCCGTCGCCGTTTCCGTGGTCGTTTCCGTGGTCGTCATCCGGGGCCTCCCCCTGGGCGTGCCGGCAGCGACGCCAGCTGACGGTTAGTCAGATCAAGGGCAGAGCGTAGGGCTCCGGCGCTTGTCGGTCCAGGGGTGGCGGGGATAGCTTGTTTCTGACGATGCATCAGATTGGGGAGAAGGAGCGCGAGCGTATGGCACTGGAACTGCCTCGGATCATCAGCGTCGACGACCACGTGATCGAGCCCGCCCACCTCTTCGACGTGTGGCTGCCCGCGAAGTACCGCGACCGCGGACCCAAACCCCTCACCGCCGGCATCGGCGAGCTGGAGTACACCGGCGGCAAGTACGTGATCACCATGGACCCCGACGGCCCGCCGACCGACTGGTGGATCTACGAGGACCTGAAGTTCCCGTACAAGCGCAACATCGCCGCCGTCGGCTTCGACCGCGACGACATGACCCTGGAGGGCATCACCCGCGACGAGATGCGGCGCGGCTGCTGGGACCCCGCGGCGCGGCTCGCCGACATGGACCTCAACCACGTCGAGGCCTCCCTGTGCTTCCCGACCTTCCCCCGCTTCTGCGGCCAGACCTTCGCCGAGGCCCACGACAAGGAGGTGGCGCTGGCCTGCGTGCGCGCCTACAACGACTGGATGGTCGAGGAATGGTGCGGCGACAGCGGCGGCCGGCTGATCCCCCTGTGCATCATCCCGCTCTGGGACATCGACCTCGCCGTCGCGGAGATCCGCCGCAACGCCGCCCGGGGCGTGCGCGCCGTGACCTTCTCCGAGATCCCGACCCACCTGGGGCTGCCGTCCATCCACTCCGGGTACTGGGACCCCTTCTTCGCCGTCTGCCAGGAGACCGGCACCGTCGTCAACATGCACATCGGCTCCTCCTCGCAGATGCCCGCCGCCTCCCCCGACGCGCCGCCCGCCGTGCAGGCCTCGCTGAGCTTCAACAACGCCATGGCCTCGATGATGGACTTCCTCTTCAGCGGCGTCCTGGTCACCTTCCCGGCCCTGAAACTCGCCTACAGCGAAGGCCAGATGGGCTGGATCCCGTACGCGCTGGAACGCGCCGACGACGTCTGGCGGGAGCACCGCGCGTGGGGCGGGGTGCGCGGACTCATCCCCGAGCCGCCGTCCACGTACTACTACCGGCAGATCTACTGCTGCTTCTTCCGCGACAAGCACGGCATCGCCTCGCTGGACGTCGTCGGCCGCGACAACGCCACCTTCGAGACCGACTACCCGCACGTCGACTCGACCTTCCCGCACACCAAGGAGGTCGCCCTCGACCACGTGGCGGGCCTCGACGAGGAGACGGTCTACAAGCTGATGCGCGGCAACGCCATCCGCATGCTGGGCCTGCCCCTCGACCGGGACCGGGCGCGCTGATGGACCTGTCCTACACCGAGGAGGAGCAGGAGTTCCGCACCCGGCTGCGCGCCTGGCTCGCCAAGGTGCTGCCCGAGCTGCCCGCCAGGCCCTCGCCCGACGACTGGCCGGGCCGGCGCGCCTACGACCTGGGCTGGCAGCGGCGGCTGTACGACGCCGGGTACGCGGGCCTGCACTGGCCCGTCGACGCCGGCGGCCGGGGGGCCACCCCGACCCAGCACCTGATCTTCCTGGAGGAGACCGAGCGCGCGGGGGCCCCGTACGTCGGCGCCAACTTCGTCGGCCTGCTGCACGCCGGGCCCACCATCGCCGCCGAGGGCACCGCCGGGCAGCGGGCGCGCTGGCTGCCGCCGGTGCTGCGCGGGGACGAGGTGTGGTGCCAGGGCTTCAGCGAGCCCGGCGCCGGCTCCGACCTGGCCTCCCTGCGCACGCGGGCGGTGCGCGACGGGGACGCGTACGTGGTCACCGGGTCGAAGATCTGGACCTCGCACGCCGAGGTCGCCGACTGGTGCGAGCTGCTGGTGCGGACCGACCCGGCGGCGCCCAAGCACCGCGGGATCTCCTGGCTGGCGATGCCGATGGACGCGCCCGGCGTCACGGTCCGGCCGCTGCGCACGCTGGCCGGGTCGGCCGAGTTCGCGGAGGTGTTCCTGGACGAGGTCCGCATCCCGGTGGACAACCGCGTCGGCGCCGAGAACGACGGCTGGCGGGTCACGATGGTGACCCTGTCCTTCGAGCGCGGCACCGCCTTCGTCGGCGAGGTCGTCGCCTGCCGGCGGACCCTGTCCCGGCTGGCCCGGACCGCGAAGGAGAACGGCTGCTGGGACGATCCCGTCCTGCGCCGCACCCTCGGACGGCTCTACGGGGAGTTCGGGGCCCTGTGGAGGCTGACGCAGTGGAACGTCAGCGCGGCACAGCGCTCCGGCGGCGTCCCGGGCGCGGGCGGCAGCGTCTTCAAGCTGGCGTACTCGCACGCGCGGCAGGAACTGTACGAGGCGGCCGCGGCGGTCCTGGGGGCCCGGTCCCTGTCCCTGGAGGAGGAGTGGACGGCGGAGCGGCTCTCGTCGCTGTCGTACACCATCGCGGCGGGCACCTCGCAGATCCAGCACGACATCGTGGCCGAGCGGATCCTCGGCCTGCCGAAGGGGCGGTGAGGGCGGTGGACTTCCAGCCGACGCCGGAGCAGCGGGACCTGCGGGCGGGCGTACGGGACCTGCTGGCGGGGCGGTACGGGCGCGACGCGCTGCGGGCGTCGGTGGCGCGGGCGGAGGCGGCCGAGGCCGACGGGGGAGGCGGGGCCGTGGACCGGGGGCTGTGGCGGGAGCTGGGCGAGGCGGGCTTCTTCTCGCTGCGGCTGCCGGAGTCCGAGGGCGGGGTGGGCCTCGGCCTGCCGGAGGCGGTGGTCGTCTTCGAGGAGGCCGGGCGGGCGCTGGTGCCGGGGCCGCTGGTGGCCACCCACCTGGCCGCCGGAGTGGTCCCGGGGGCGGCTTCGGGCTCGGCGGTGGTGACCGCGTTCGACCTCCGGGGGCCGCTCGTGGCGCACCTGGGCGAGGCCGACGCCGTGCTGGGGACGGACGGCGTCCCGGCGGGGGAGCCGGTGAGGTCGGCGGATCCGCTGACCCCGCTGTGGCGGGCCGCCGGAGCGCTGCCTGCCGAGTACCGGGACGCGGGGGCGCTGCTGACGGCGGCGCTCCAGGCCGGAAGCGCGCTGCGGACGGTGGAGCTGGCGGTGCGGTACGCGGGGGAGCGCGAGCAGTTCGGGCGGCCGATCGGGAGCTTCCAGGCCGTCAAGCACCTGTGCTCGCGGATGCTGGTCCGGGCCGAGGTGGCCCGTACGGCGGTCTACGCGGCGGCCGTGACCGGCGACCCCGCCGAGATCGCCGCCGCGAAGCTGCTCGCGGACGGGGCGGCCGTGCGGGGCGCGCGGGACTGCCTCCAGGTGCACGGGGGAATGGGCTTCACGTGGGAGGCGGACGTCCACCTGCACCTGAAGCGGGCCTGGGTGCGGGCGGAGCAGTGGCGCACGGCGGCGGGGGCGGAGGAACTGCTGGCCGAGGAGCTGCTGGCGGAGGCGCTGGAGCGGGACGCGGCGCCGTAGGGGGCGGGTCGCCGTAGCGGGCTGTGACGGGAGGTCCATGCAGGACCCGGCAGGGCACGGGAGGGACGGGGCGGGACGCATGTCCGATTACAGAGAGTTGATATCGGTTTGTGTCCTTCACCCAGCCCGATGCGGCCCGGAGGCGGGGGCGTGCCACGGTACGCTCCGACGATGCGAGCGGTTGAGCGGCGTGAGCGTCGCACAGTATGCACCACGCCTACTCCTTCGCGCTGGAATATGCCCGAAGCGCTTGTTGTGGTGACTGTACGTCAACCATGCTGCTCGGCACGGGGGTCACAGCGGGTGATCCCATCCCGTCGCGAGGCGAAGTGTCCGCCGGTTCGGATGGTGTGAGCGGTGCAGGTGCTTCAGGTACAGCTGGAGGTAGGACCGGACCCCGCCGAGGTCGGCCGGGCGCGCCGGTGGGCACGGTCCCGGCTGGCGGGGTCCGGCATAGGGGACGACGAGCCGCTCGCCGAGACGCTGATCCTGCTGATCTCCGAGCTGGTCACGAACGCGGTCGTGCACACGGGCTGTCCGGCCGTGCTCCGGATGCTGCTCGGGGGACCGGGGGTGCGCGTCGAGGTCGCCGACGCCAGCGACCGGGCCCCGGCCCGGCGCCAGGCCGGCGGCGAGGACACCGGCGGACGCGGCCTGGAGCTGGTGGACGGCCTCGCGGACCGGTGGGGCTGGCAGCGCGAGGGCGCGGGCAAACGCATCTGGTGCGAGATCGACCGGGCCGCGGCGGAGGGCTCTGAGGGGGTCCCGAAAAAATGTGGACTGATGCGGGAACCGCGCGTGTACCTCTAACGAGGTGTTGACGGTTCGTCACCTGTTGATCACCCTGGTGGTGAGCGATTCGTCGCGAGGGGACGCCAAGGGTCCTGTGCCTTGACGAGTGCGGGTCGTGGGGTGGCGGCTGCCGTGCCGCGCTCGGGGCGTGCACGACCGCACGCCGCCACCCGCAGGTCGTGACTACGTGCTGATGGTGTCGAACTCGCCGACCCAGCTGCGGGCGACGAGGTGCTTCGGCAGGTATGCGGACTCGACGGTCAGGGGGAATCCCGCGTCGCGGGCCAGGCAGGCCATGGCCAGCGGGCCGAGGGCGACGAGGCTGCTCGCGTTGCCCGCAGCCGCGCCCCCGTCCGCGCGCGTCCAGTACTCCTTGTGCCACTGGAGGGCCTGGGCCAGGGCTTCGTTGAAGCGTGCGTGGTCGCCGGTGAGGTAGTTCAGGAAGAGGTTCATCGGGGGGTAGAGAACCCGCAGCATCAGGTCCCGGTCATCGCCCTCGAGCCCCTCCGGGTCGGTACCGGCGATCGCCGCGTCCAGCAGCCCGCCCAGCTCGCCGCCGCCGAGCCACCAGGTCTGCAGGGTCGCGATCCACGGGTAGACGTACGCGTCGTATTCGGCACCCGAAGCCCGCAAGAGCTCCAGGGGGACCCGGGCCAGGGCCGTCATCCGGTCCGGCTCGCCGCAGGCGATCGCCAGCCAGAAGGCGTTGATCCAGTTCTCCGCGTTGCTGTGGTGCTGCGGCCCGGTCGCCGGGATGACCCGCACTTCGTCGGTGATGCGGCACTTCACCGTGCCGGTCGTCGCGGTCGAGGTGGCGAAGAGCGCGGAGCCGACCTGCGTGGCCGTCACCCACGCCTCCCAGGTCGCCAGGCCGGCTGCGCGAGGGTCCTCGCCGCAGTGCGTGAAGGCCGCGAGCAGTGCCGTCCCGAACGCCAGCCGGAACCCGGCGGGCGACGACTCCAGCCGCTCGACGTTCCGCGCTGCGCTCTTGTCGAGCTTCTCGGCACGGCTTCCCAGATCGGCGGGCAGCTCATGCCGGGGGACGAGTAGGGTCACGTTGATCATCCTCTGTCGATGTCGAAGACCCGTGCGTGGACGCATCCGTCGTGCGGGGCGCCGGGCTCGCGGAGGTGGTGCGGGCCGGGGGGATGACCCGTACGTCGCCTCCGCGGGCGCGGATCCAGTCCTCCAGGGCCGTTCCGGCGAGCGGGGTGCGGGTGCCGTCGGCCCCCGCGTGTTCCGCCGGGCCGAGCACGGTGCCGGTCAGGCCCGCCACGCGGGTGTCGTCGTCCAGCACCACCTTGAAGCCGTTCTGCCGGAGCACCGCGCCGCTGAGGTCGGCCCCGCGCAGGTCGGCGCCGTGGAGGCCCGCTCCGAGCATGCGGGCGCCGCGCAGGCTCGCGCCGCGCAGGTCGGCCCCGTACAGGTCGGCCCGGACGAGGTCGGCGCCGTCCAGGACGGTGCCGCGCAGCACGGTGTCGTCCAGGTCGGCCCGTACGAAGCAGGCGCCGGTGGCGTCGGCCCCGCTGAGGTCGGCGCCGTTGAGGTGGGAGCGGTGGAAGCAGGTGCCGACCAGGCGGGCGCCGGCCAGCTTGGCGTCGTAGGCCCAGGACGAGCTGAGGTCGGCGCCGTCCAGGACGGCCCCGCTGAAGTCGAGCCCCATCAGGTCCTCCCCGCCCTCGGCGCCGTCCCGGACCCACTCCCACAGCCGGTCGGCGGCCGCCGGGTCGGCGGGCAGCAGCACCCGCCAGGGCAGTACGGCGGGGCGCCGGAGCCGGTACCAGGGGGCGGACGCCGGGTCGGCGCCGGTCTCCTGGCCGTCGTCCGCGACGGTCAGCGCCCGGAAGCGGGCGTCGAGGGCCTCCAGGCGGGGATCGCCCTCCAGGTCGCGCAGCGCGTCCCGCTCGTCCAGGTCCTCGCGGTACATGTCGCTCCCGTACCAGCGCACGGGCGGCCACCCGGCCTCCATGCGGCAGATCAGGTCGGTCCACCGCCACAGGCGCGGGTCGGTACCGGGGGGAGCGAGGGGCGCGGACCGGACCACCTCGGGCAGCCCCTGCACCACGGCGTCCGGGAAGGCCTCGACGCGGGCCTGGGTGTGGGTGACCAGGCTCGCCGGCCCGTCCAGGGCGTCGACCCGGGCGAAGGTCGACCCGCCGCCGGGGGTCAGTACCCGGTAGATCCACGGCAGGCCGCCCGGGTCGGTCATCACGGCCGTTCCCAACTCCCGGGCCAGCGCCCGTGCGACGGTCTCGGTGGACGGCGGGTCCGGGACGGCCGGGCCGGCGTAGACGTGGAGCTGGCAGGCGATGTCGCCGGGCCCGAACCACTCGTACCCGCACTGGATCGGCGTGTCCCACCGCCAGCCGTCGGCCTCCCCCTCGGGCCCGACCTCGACGGCTCCCTCGCCGACGGCGAAGACGGCGTCGAGGATCGGACCGAGGACGGCCGGGTCCGGCCTGGAGGGGAGGTAGAACCCGTAGCCGCGTCCGGTCATCGGACGACCCCGTACCGGGCTGCGATGCCGGCGACGACGAGGCGCAGGCCTTCCTCGAAGCCCTGGTCGTAGTCCTGGAAGAGGTCGGCTCCGGCGTCGGCGGCCAGGGGGAAGCCGGCGAGGCGCTCGGCGCGTTCGGCGACGTCGTAGCCGTCGCGGCGTTCGCCGGGGAGGGGCTCGACGCCCTGTTCCTCGGTGACGAAGCCGAGGGTGAAGAAGTACGCCGTGGTGGTGGCCCGGACGGCCTGGGCGAGGGTGAAGCCGGCGCCGGTGAGGGCGCGCAGGTGCTCCTCCATCAGGGTCGCGTGCTCGGTGCCGGTGAAGCGGGAGCCGCTGAAGACCTTGGCGCCGTCGCGGTAGCGCAGGAGGGCGGTGCGCAGGCCGCGGTTGGCGGCGAGGAGGCGGTCCTGCCAGGAGAGGTCCGGCGGGAGGGCGACGTCGGCGGTCATCCGGCGGTACATCTCCGTCGCCATCTCGTCGAGGAGCTCCTGCTTGTTCTTGAAGTGCCAGTACAGGGCGGGTGCCTGGACGTCGAGCTCCTTGGCGATGGCGCGCAGGCTGAGCCCGTCGAGGCCGAGGTCGTTCAGCAGCCGGAGGGAGGTGTCGACGGCCTGCCTCTTGTCGAGCTTGGGGGATCTGCGCGTAGCCACGCTTGACAGCTTAACAGCGTTAAGGGCACGCTCGGGGAGTCGCGTCACTTAACATCGTTAAGGAGAAGTCGTTGGACACCGATGTACTGATCGTCGGCGCGGGACCGGCCGGACTCGCCCTCGCCGTCGACCTCGCCCGCCACGGGGTCCGCGCCCTCCTCGTGGAGCGGTCCGCCGGCCTCTTCCGGGCTCGCGCGGCAAGGGCATCCAGCCCCGCACGCTGGAGGTCTTCGACGACCTCGGCGTCCTCGACGCCATCCGGGCGGCGGGCGGCCCGTACCCGGTCGGGATGATCTGGCGGGACGGCGAACGGGTCGGCGAGCACGCCATGTTCGACGTCGACGAAACCGGGCCGGGGGGCGAGGAGGCGCCGTACGCCGAGCCGTGGATGGTTCCCCAGTGGCGCACCCAGGAGATCCTGCTGGCCCGGCTGACCGAACTGGGCGGCGAGGTCGCCTTCGGCCGGGAACTGACCGGCATCGCGCAGGACGCGGACGGGGTGACGGCCGCGTTCACCTCCGGCGCCCCCGTCCGGGCACGGTACGCGGTCGCCGCCGACGGCGGCCGCTCCACGGTGCGGCGCACGCTCGGGATCGGCATGACGGGAGAGACCGTCGACCCGGACCCGGTGCTGGTGGCCGACGTGCGCATCACCGGCCTCGACCGGGACCACTGGCACGTCTTCCCGCCGGACGCCGACGCGGGCTTCCTGGATCTGCCCGCTGGCGGGGACGGAGGACTTCCAGGTCGCGGCCGGGCTCCCGTCGTCCGCCGGCCCCGTGGACCTCTCCCTCCCCGCCCTCCGCGCACTGATCGCCGCCCGCTCGCACCTGGACGCGGCCGAGGTGACCGAGGTGCGCTGGGCGTCGGACTTCCGGCCGCGCGCGGCGCTGGCCGACCGGTTCCGGGAGAACCGGATCTTCCTCGTCGGCGACGCGGCGCACGTCCACTCGCCGGCCGGCGGCCAGGGGCTCAACACCAGCGTCCAGGACGCCTACAACCTGGGCTGGAAGCTGGCCGCGGTGCTGCGCGGGGCGGCCCCCGAGTCCCTCCTCGCCACCTACGAGGAGGAACGGCTGCCCGTCGCCGCCGAGATGCTGGGCCTGTCGACCCGGATCCACCGCGGCGAGGCCCGCCGCGGCACGGCGACGCGACAGCTCGGCCTCGGCTACCGCGGCTCGTCCCTGGCGGTGGAAACCCGCCCGGACCTCCCGCCGGACGCCCTCCGGGCCGGCGACCGCGCCCCGGACGGCGTCCGCGGCGGCCTGCGCCTCTTCGACGCCTTCCGCGGCCCGCACTGGACCCTGCTGACGGTCGGCACCACCCCGAAGGCCACCCTCCCGGGCACCCGCCCGATCCACATCCCGCCGTACGGGGCGTACGGCGACGGCGTCTTCCTCATCCGCCCGGACGGCTACGTGGCCTGGGCGGGCCAGACGCCGGAGGGACCGGCGGCGTACGCGGCCGGGGTGGGGGTGTGACCCGTGCCGTCGCTCCCGGGGACCGCTCCCGTCCCGCGCCGGGACAGGCGCCCCGTCGCGTCGTCACCCGTCGGCCGACCAGGGCAACGAGAGCGGCCGGCGAGGCCGGTACCAGTGGCGGCGGTGAGGTCCTCGTACGCTCGGTCAAGTGCCATGGCGCGTGAGACCCCGACGCCGTCGACCGTCCGCGCCCGGAAGGGCAGCGCCCACACGTGCTCCGTCCGCGGGTCGCTGCAGCGGCCCTATCCAGGCCGGTCCTCGCCGGCGAGCTCCCGAAGAGAGGTCAGATCCACACTGCGGGGCTTGCCGGTCCTCATCTGCGCGGTGAGTTCGGCGAGGGCCTGGGAGGGCGACAGGCCGCGTGCACAAGCAGCGCTCAAACGGTCCAGGTAGAGGTGCCCGACCGTGAAGGCCTCCTCACCGGCGGCATCCTTCGGCTCGAAGCTCGCGGCCGCTTCGGCATCGGATGTCCATACGTATCCGAGCACCACGCCGCGCGCATTCGAGACCGCAACATACTGCACCTCGCCCTCAGCAGAGCGCTTGTACGTGACGTCTGAAACGGCAGTGTGGTGGAAGCGTCGCTTCCGATAGGGGATCTCGAAGCTGGACCACACGTCCGAGGCGCGGCCGTCGCTGTCGAAGAAATTCTCCACACCCGTCTCGGTCGCCTTGCCGAAATACGTGGGATCTTCCGGGTCTGTTTCCGAGCCAAGCGCCTCGGCAAGACCTTGAAGGGCTGCCGACAGCCGGGGCGCGTTCGCCGCATACACGTCGGGCTGGGCGCGTCCTCTGAGGTCGTGGTTCATCCAGATGTCCGAGTACGTGATCAGTTCAACGGTGACGAAGCCCTCGAATGCGGACGCGCCGAGAAGGAAGGTCCTCTCCTCAGGCCCGCCCGCCTCGCCGTCGCGCGTTCCCGAGCAGTACACGTGCGCGTCGACGGATCCGATGCGGCCCGGGCGAAGCGCCCCTCTCACCACGCCGCAGAGACGTTCGACCTGCGACGTGTTACGGCCTTCGGGCAGCCTGAGCGCATCCTCGAACAAGCGATTCTGCGGGTTTCCCCACTCCGGCACGGACAGGTGCACTACCGGTTCACCCCGGGCCATCTGATGCTCCGCAAGGACCGAGTATGCGGCCGCGAGATCGGCAAGGCAGCTCGAGACAAGGTCTGCGGTCTCGCTATCGCGGCCCCAGGTCCAACGGGCAACGGCTGTACTGGCGATCACCGTCCCACCTCCGGTGTGAAGCGGCCGTCAAGCGGCACGAAAACAGTTCCGTCCGGTGTGCGGATGATGAACTGGACCTTCTTCGCGTCGAAGCGCTGCTTGAATTGATCGATCTGTGTGAGCATCTCGGCTTTCGATGGTGGGGGTGTGACCCGCATCGTGGTCTTCCCCGCCACAGGGCTAGTAGTAGCCCTTCGTGCCGTCCAGGAGCTCGCGGACGATGTCCGCGTGGCCCGCGTGGCGTCCGGTTTCCTCCACCAGGTGGATCAGCATCCAGCGGAGGTTGGCGCCGCCGGAGTGGAAGCCGGGGTGGCGGCCGATGTCGTCCAGGGAGGCCGCGGCGATGATCGCGTTGCTGCGGGCGCACTGGGCCTCGTACTCCGCGAGGAGCTCGGCGAGGGGGCGGCCGTCGGTGTGCCAGTCGGCGTCCGCGTCCGACTCGTCGAACGCCGGGTTCTGCTTCTCGTCGCCGCCGAGGAACAGCACCTCCAGCCAGGTGTGCTCGGTCCAGCGCATGTGGGAGACGAGGCCGGCCATGGTCATGGCGGGTGAGGTCGGTATCACCGAGCGGTGCGCGTCCGCGTCGTCCAGCCCCGCGCACTTCCACCGCAGGATCTGCCGCTGAAGGTCCAGCCAGCCCATGAGTGCCGTGCGTTCGTCTGCCTGGAGCGGGGGGCGTTGCAGTTCGGGTGTCATAGCGGCGCAGGCTAGCGGGGCGGTCGGGAGGCGGGCACCTGGATTTCCGGGGCGGGAGGGCAGTGCGTGCGGGGGCGACTCAGACCGCCCGTCCGCCACCGGGGTCTTCGCTCGGAGATCCGGAACGACTTCCGGGAAACCCTCCACCGCCGCCTGTGGGAAGGCGGCCACGGGTGCCTGCGTCGCGTACACGCGCACCCCCGGTTCGTCGCCCTCCAGCTCCTCCGCCCTCGCGGACGCTCCTGCCCGTTCTACCGCGTGGTCGACGGCGTCGAGCGGCTGACCATTTCGTTGATCCAGGTGGGCGCGTACGGGGACGTGCAGCCCGGGGAGGTCGGGTAGTCCTTCAGTACCTCCAGACGCTCCCCGATGGCGAGCGCCCGGGCGCGGTGCTCGGGGTGTTCGATGCCGATCTGGGCCAGGCAGTGGTTCATCGCCCACTGGAGGCGGACCGGGGCGTCCTTCATCTCCGCCTCGATGGTGTCGAGGAGCCCGGGGATGTCGAGCCCCGCGGGCCTCTTCGCCACCCGCTCGGTGGTCAGCGCCCAGCCGGCGCTCGCGACCACCGGATCCGGGTCGGCGAACCAGGCCGCGCGCAGTTCCTCGGCGTGCGGGCTCTTCTTCACCACGTAACCGATGAGCCAGTCCTGCACCTTGGGCGTGCGCGCCCCGCGCAGCATGGCGTCCAGCTCGTCCCGGTCGTACGCCTTCGGGCGGCAGATCAGGAGCGCGAGGAGCCGCGCGGCGGTGTCGTCCGTCGCCCAGAGGTCGCGGGCGAGGTCCTGCTGCGTCTTCAGGCGTTTGGCGACGGCGCGCAGCCTGGTGAGGTTCACGCCGTGGTCGTCACCGTGGCGCTCGTTCACGGCGCGGATCTTCGGGTCCTCCAGCGCCGCCAGCTCGGCCATCACCTCGGCCGCCGTCGTCGTCCCGGTCACCTCGGCCGCCTCCTGTCCGTCGTCGCGTACGGATTCAGCGTACGAGGCGCCTACGACAGCCCTTGCCCGGTGCGCCTCACCCAGGAGCGCTTGAGGAGGTGCTCCGGCAGGTAGGGGATGATCGCGTACCAGAACGCCTGGAGCCACGCCGATGCGCGCGGCGTGGTGCGGCCCCCGTCGCGGGCAGGGTGCGCATCGCGTGGTGGATGCGGCATCGCGTCGTGCCCTCGGTCATCCCCGCCGTACGGAAGAGCGCCAGGCCCAGCTGGGCGGCGTTACCACGGTCTGCCAGGTGGTCGGTTCGGCGCCCTGGGGTCCACCAGGGTCCGGGACTGCACGTGCAGGTCGGCCTGCTCTCACCGCTTCGTTCCGCCTGTGGTGATCAGACGTCGAACTCGCCGACCCAGGAGCGCTTCAGCAGGTGCTCGGGAAGGTACGGGGACTCGACGTTGACGGGGATGCCGCCGTCGTAGGCGAGGCACGTCACGGCGAGGATGCCGATCGGTACGAGGCCGTCGATGTCGTTGGCGCGTTCGGGGGTGGCGGTCCAGTACTGCTTGTGGAGTTCCAGGGCTTCGAGGAGGGCTGTGTGGAAGCCCTCCTCGTCCTTCTGCAGGAACTTGTAGAAGAGGTTGATCGGCGGGTAGGCGACCTGCTGGATGTACTCGCGTCCTGCGATGACCGCGACGTCGGGGTGGGAGCGCTGGAAGGTCAGGGTCAGTTCCGGGATCAGCTCGGGGCGCTTGAGCCAGTACGCCTGGAGGGTGGCGACCCAGTGGTAGAGGTAGTCGTCGTGGTCCGCGCCCGAGGCGCGCAGGACGTCGATCGGGAGCTCGCACAACTCGGTCATCTTCGGCTGGTCGCGCGTGATGATCGCGTACCAGAACGCCTCGATCCACGTGGGTGCGCTCGCCTGCCAAGAGGGTCCGGCAGCCGGCAGGGTTCGCATTTCGTGGTGGATGCGCACCTCGGTCGTTCCCTCGGTCATCCCCGCCGTGCGGAACAGCGCGACTCCCAGCTGCGCCGCCGCGACCACGGATTCCCAGGTACCCAGCGCGGCGCCCTGCGGGTCCACCCCAAAGCAGGCTGCGACGTTGAAGGTGGCGTCCTTCCAGGCCGACTCGATCCTACGTGGGGAGGTGAGGGTTGCGAGGTCGCTGACCAGATCCTCACAGAGCTCGTTGACCCAGGCCGCGCTGTCGGGCCTCGGCTCCGAATGGCCGGCCACGAAGACGGTCATCGTATCTCCTGTCACTTGGTGAGATCGAAACGGCGAAGAGTGTATCCGGCGTAAGTTCCCGTGTTGTCGGCTCCCTTGACGACGACGTAGTCGATCCGCGGCGGTTCCGCGTCCAATGCTGCCTTGAGGGCCTTGTAGAGGATTTTTTCGCTCTCGATGTCCCTTCCGCGCTTCTTCATCTGCTCAAGAATGTCCTCGAAGTACGCGCGGGTTCCTTGCGAGACGCGGGTACCGTTGATCCGGCGTTCGCCCAGGTCCGTGGTGACGTGGCTCTTCGCCTCGACCACGACGTACCGGTCGCCGTGCTTGTACACCTGGTCGAACTGGTCGTTTCCGTTGGCCGGGCCGTGCAGCGTCTCTTCCTTGGCGCCGGGGAATTCCTTCGGTATCGCGTGTTCCCTGGCTATGGCCTCGCCGTACGCCTCGCTCTTCTTGGAAAGGGCTTCGTGAAGCGGGGCGTGCTCCGCCCTGGCAGCGTCGAGCGCCGCCTGGGTTTCCGCCGTGTTGTGGAGCTTGTGTGCCTTCTTGGCCTCGCCATAGGCGTCGTGAGGACCCTTGTCGGCGGTGATGGCGTCGTGACGCTCCTTCGCAGCCTGATCGAGCGAATCCCGCATTTCCTGGGTGACGAACACGTCCTTGTGGTCAACGGACTTGGCCTTGCCCAGGTAGTCCGGCGGGACCGGCGGCGGAATATCCGACTTCGGCACCCAGACGTCGGGGGCGGTCTCCACGAGCTGCGGCGGGACCAGCCCGGTGTGGTCCGGCACGTCGGCCCGCAGGCGGTAGCCGAGCTTGTTGTAGTACTTCTTGAAGTAGGGGTCCGTCGGGTCGTTCGCCCGGTGGACCTGGTACTCCATGATCTGCCGCTTCTCGGCGTCCGTGTACTTGTGCGCGTTCTCCCGGTGCGGAGGCAGCTCGGGTCGTCCGCCGTTGCCGGGCGCCGCCGGGTCGGGGCCGTCGCCGTGCCCGTGACCCAGGTTGTCGGGGATGCCGCCGCCCTGGTGGGGGATGCCGCCGCCACCGCCGTGGCTGCCTCCGGTGGAGGGGGTGGTGTCGGTGTGCGCTGCTCCGCCGCCGGTGGGGGTGGTGTCGGTGCCGCCGTGGCCCGTGGCGCCGGTGCCTCCGGGTTCGGTGTGGCTGTTGTGCGGCATGTTGTCGGCCGTGCCGCCCGGGGTGTGGGAGGTCGTGCCGCCCGGGGTGTGGGACGCGGTCCCGCCCGGGGTGTGGGAGGTGACGTCCGCCGTGTGGGCGCCGACGCCGACCGGGACTTCCTGGCGCACCGGGACCTCGGCCAGGGGGTGGTCGGGGCCCTTGGGGACCGAGGTGAGGTCCTGCTTCGGGAGGCCCTTGTGGTCCAGGAGCTGGTTGGTGACCTTGTCGAAGTACTGGGGGCGGCCGAGCGCGTCGTCGGTGAGCTGGACCGTGTCGTCCGGGTGCGGGAACTTGATCCCGGGGGCGTCGGCCTTGGGGAGGTCCTTCCACACCACGTCGTCGATCTTCGGGAACGCCCCGTCGACCTTGCCCAGGTTCGCGAACAGGTCACCGATCTTCAGCTTCGCCAGCGAGCCGGCCTTGCCGATGTAGGTGATCGGGTCGATCAGCCTGCCGGCCTTGCCCGCCACACTGATGACCTTCGCGACCGTGCCCGCCTTCGCCGCCGTGCCCGCACCCCCGGTGAACACCGTGGTCAGCACGTTGAAGGTGACCGCGCCCGCCGCCCGGGCCGGGTTCTTGCCCCACTCGTCCCACGCCACCAGCGCCTTGCCGGTCTCCTTCACCGCCTTACGCGAATCCCGGAACCACGGCGGCAGGTCCTTGTCCTTCGCCATCCAGAACGCCGTACCCACACCCGGGACCGTGGTGATCGCAAGTCCGGTGGCCAGCTTCGCCAAGCCGGTCCACGCCTGCCCGGCCGCGTCCCAGCCGTCGACACCCACCAGCGTGCCCAGGCCCCGGATGGTGCC
>NZ_JBVISL010000012.1:0-197974 GCF_055575555.1 Streptomyces sp. NPDC034085
AGCCGACCAGGAGAGCGACCTGCGTCTCGGGCAGCACGTCCTTGACGAGTCCGACGATCGTGGCGTGCGCGAGCGGCTTGACGCCCAGCTGTTCCAGCGCCTTCGCGCGGTCGCTGAGGTCCAGGTCCCGGGGCACGGTCAGCCCCTCGGTCAGTGGGCCCCAGGAGCGCTTCGCGTCCCGGCTCGCGGGCGGCGCCCACGGATCGACGGCCTCCCGCACCGGCGCCGCAGGAGCTGGGGTGGGCGCGGCAGTCGGCGCGGTACCCGGCGCGGCGGCGGGTGCGGGCACACGGGCGTCGGCCGGAGCCGACGTCGGGGTCGGGGCTGGGGCGGCCGGGGCGGCGGCCGCGGTGGTGACGGCGGCGACGGCCTGGTCGACGCCGGCACCGGCACGGTGGGCGTCGAGGAGGATCCGGGCGACGTCGATACCGCGGGCGTCGAGCCGGCCCATGTCGGCGGCGATGTCCGGCCACGCCGGGGAAGAGAGGATCGCGTCGCGGACCACGCCCTCGGGCATCGTCGCCGTCAGGAGGTCGGCCCACCGGTCGGTGCCCTCCGCCTTCGTCCGGGCCGCGTTGGCCACCACCGCCTGGTGGACTCCGGCGGTCATGCGGCCCATCTGCGGCAGAAACGTACCGAGGTCGACACCGGCCTGCTGAAGACCGACGAGCTGGCGGGCCATCACCGGCCAGTCCGCGCCCTCCATCAGCACGGCCAGGATGTCGTCGCCGATGACGCCGCGCAGCTGGTCCGCCGACCAGCCCGGCGCCTTCTTCGACGCGTCCTCGCTCAGTTCCTCCTCCCGTCCGGTGATCCGTGTCTGGGTGGCGCGGCGGACCGCGTCGTTGATGGTCATCACCAGCCGGTAGGCCATCGCGGCGGTCTGCGCGGCTTCCCCGAGGGCTTCGGCGAACGGCTCGGGCTGGGGCGGGTACGTCATCGGCAGCAAGCTCCCTCGAGTGGGGTCAGCGCGTACGGGACGGGCCCGGCCGGCCGGGATCCGGACGCGGCCGGACCGGTACACCGCTAACGGGCGCAGCGGGCGGCAGGCCACGGTGTGGAGTGCGCACCACCCGACCGGTACGCGGCTTGGTGGTCGGGGGCGGGGCGCCGGTCAGGCCGGCTGCCTCCCGCAGCAGGACGGCGGCCTCTGCCGCGGCTTTCGCCTGTGCCCGGAAGGCCTGCGCGCGGTGCCAGTCGGCGGCGGCCTCCACCGCCTCCACGAGCGCGATCAGCAGGGTGAGGACGACGGCGGCGCCGCCGCCCCGGGCCGCGCGCGGGGTGTGTTCCAGGGCGCGGGCCCCGGCGCGCCAGCCGGCTCGAGCGCGGCCTTCGAGGGTGCGGGCGCCGGGGGCGCGGGCGGCTTGCTCGAAGGCGTCGGCCGCCCGCTGGACGCGGTCGCGGACGAGTGCCGGGGTGTGGGCGGCGGCGACGGCCAGGAGGTCGCCGAGGGCCGCGACGTCACCGGCGCCTTCGTCCTGCCCGGCCCGGCCGAGGAGTTCGGATGCTTCCCGGATGTGGTGCTCGGCGAGCGCCCAGTCGGCGTCGGTGACGAGGGGTTCGTAGCGTTCCCGGACGCGGGGCAGGGACAGGTCGTACGCGAGCGTCGAGCCCGCGAACCAGACGGGCCGGCTGCCACGGTCGGCGCGGTCCCCGGGCAGCGCGACCGAGTACCCGACGAGCGCGCCGTCGTCGTCCCGGCGTTCACGCACGCGGACTCCGGCGTCACGGAGCCGGTCGAGGAAGTCGGTGTCACCGTGGGCGAGCGCGGCCGCGGTGCGAACGGTGCGCTGCAGGGACTCCCGGGCGGTCTCTCGGCCAGGCCGCGGCGGGCGGCCTTCTCGGCCTCCCCAGTGACGGGGCGCCGGCGGGCGGTCCGGTCCAGGGCAGACATCGGGGTCAGGCCCCAGCGGGCTTCGAAGGCGCGGGCGGCCGTGTGCATCGCGGGGATGTCGCCGCGCACGCGGGGGTGACGGCCGTCCTGGCGGGCCAGGGTCGCCGCGATGTGGATGTGGTCGTCCGCGTGCCGTACGGCGACCCACCGGCAGGCCTGCTCGTCGCCGTGCTCCGCGATGCCCGCGGCGTGGACCATCGCGGCCGCAACCTCCGCCCACTCGGCGTCCGACAGGCGGCGGTCGCCGGGGGCGTTGCGGACCGAAACGTGCCACACATGCTCCGCCGGCTTCGGGCCGCGCAGCGCCTCCACCGGGGCGTCCAGGAGCAGCGCCAGATCCGCCAGCGACATGCGGTCCGGAGTACGGGCCGAGCACGGCAGATCCGGATCCCAGGCCGCGACGAGGTGGGCATCGACGTTCTCGTCACGCTCGCCCGGACCGAAGAGGTAGTCCAGGAGGCCGATTGTCGTCGAACCGCTCTCCGCCTTCTTCGGCATCACGACCGGGGGCGCCTCTCCCGCATCACCCGGGCCGTCGCCTCATCCACCCGCGCCACCACCTTCAGGGCCTCCTCCACCACGGTGGCAGCCGACTCCGGAACCTCGGCCCCGGCCGGGCCGGTGGCGGTCAGGGCGCGGAGCGCTGCCACGGTCTCCCGCAGGTGGACCCGGGCCTGGATCAGCTCACGAAGGACATCACCGGCATCCCGCGAAACCGGCACCAGCACATGCTGCGCGACCGCCATCACCTGACGCCCCGCCCACGACGCGGGTGACATCCCCTCCCGCCCTGCGGCCAGCCGGACGACCTCCAGCTCCGCGTCGTTGAACGACAGATTCCCTCGCCGAGCACGCGGCGCGGACGTCAGCCGCTCGCGGGGGAGCTGCGTGGCCATCCTCCGGGCGCCGTCAGAGGCGCCGCTGCTCGGCCGTCCAGTCCATGCACAAGGCACTGCCGAAGGTTCCTGCGGGCGTACGTCCGCTGTGGATCGCCATCACGGACACCCTTGTCGCACACGCGCCGACAGAGGTGTCCTGACCGACGGTGCCGTGGGGGTCAGGATGTTCCGGCGCTGACGTTGAAGCGCTGGAACAGAGCTGGCAGGAACTGCTCCAGGAGCACCCGGGCCGCGGTCGCATCCTTGAGTTCGTCGTGCCCGAACCGGAAGACCTCGTACTCCCTGAGTTTCAGGTCGCGGTCGGCTGCCATCGTCTCCGCGTACTTCGCGGTGTCGGGGCGCTGGCCTCGGTCGCGGGTGTAGTGCTGGGAGCCGTCGACTTCGAGCACGATGCGCTGTCCGTGAGGCAGCAGGAGTAGGAAGTCCATGCGTGAGCGCAGCAGCGCCTGGGGGCCGCGTTCGCGGACGGTCTGGTGATCCCAGTGGAGCCAGACCTCGGGCAGCAGGACGGGGTGGTCGTAGACCTTGGTGCCGAGGATCTGGTGGTAGGAGTCGAAGAGGTTCTGCTGACCGGGTGAGTTGTCGGGCAGGCTGCGGCGGAGTCGGCGGTAGAGGGAAATCTTGGCGTCGGCTTCGGTGGGGATCTGGTGCTTGTCCTGCCACCAGGTCTGGAGGTCGCGCCAGCGAAGTCCGTCTTCCGGCGTGGGGCGGTCGTAGACCAGGGAGTCGTCGCGGTTGCCGACGATCTCGATGTCGTTGTCCATGGCGGACTGGAAGCGGATGTCGGGCTTGGTGAGCGAGGCGAAGATGATGTTCTTCGGCTTGCGGTTCTGGGCGAGCCGGGTGGAGACCATGCTGAAGCGCGGGTAGCCCCCCTCCATCCCCGTCTCCCTCAGCTCGATCGCGGCGGCCCGGACGTGCGCGTTGATCGCGGCGACGAGGTGCCGTTGCGCGGCTTCGTCGAGCAGGACGTCCGCGGAGACCAGTGCTTCGAGGAAGCGGGCGAACCTGGCGTCGCCGGCTTCGAAGGCACCCAGGTTCTCAAAGAGGTCTTCGGTCGACCAGTCCCCCGGGCTGCGGAAGACGTGCTGCTCGATGTCGCGCTTCAGGCTCGGCCCCGGACTGCCGAAGATCGCGTCCATGAGCGGGCTCATCTCGTCGGCGAGCACCCAGAAGCGGCTGAGCATCCCCATGAACCGGTTCTCGCTGCGCACGAGGTCGGCGAGATCGAGCGAGCGGGCAAGCTCTCGTCGAATCCGGCTGGGTACTTCCGGTGGGGAGGCCTCCGCCCACAGCAGGTCTTCGATCCCGATCCTCTGGGCCGTGGTCGCGTAGCCGTTGGCCAGGAGGTTCAGGGCGACGGTGTGGAGGTGGCTGTCGGGTACCTGGGCGTAGCTTCGAGCGACCCGCTCGCGCTTCGTGCCCTCCTCTGGGGAGTTGGGCGGCATCCCCACCTTCGCGAAGGTCTCGTTGAGCGTGGCGTGCGTGTTCGCGTCGAGACGAGCGACAACGTCGCCGACCAGTTGTCGAAGAGTCGAGCGATCCCTGCTAGCGGCCATCCGACGATCGTCTCAGACGGCACCGACACCCGGTCAGGGGTTCGGGGTACCGGCCTGCGAGGCGACCACGAGGCGGCCACCACCGCGGTGGACGCCCCGCAGGAAGTCGTCCCAGTCCGTGTGCGACAGCCACGACTTCTCCATGAGGTGGGCCGTCCAGTCCAGGAGCTGCTCCCAGGAGCGGATCTTGGCTGCGGGGATGTCATAGGCGCCCTCGCCCGGGGCCGGGTCGCACAGGGCATGGTGAGCCTGCCAGCGCACCTTCTCCGGGTAGCCGAAGATGTCGTCCCCGCTGAAGGAGAGCGATCCGTCAGCTCCGTCCGTGCGCTCTTCCTCCCACGCGCGAACAGCCTCTTCGGTGCGGCGGACCTCCGCCGTGTCCACCCACAGATATCCGTCGTCGTCGGCAATAGGCCTACGGCAGCCCCGCCGCGCCGAAGCAGCCTGCCCCTCACGTCGACAGAGCACGCCCGTCACCCAGCGGCTGCGGGCCGAGGCCGGGGTCGCCGAGGGCCTGCCCCGGTAGCGGCCGGGGCAGGCTTTCCGTTCAGCCGGCGTCGGGCCGGTGCTCGGTGATCCAGCGGGCGGCGAGCAGGCCAGAGGCGGCGGTGAGGACGGCGGCGGCGACGACGGTGGCGTTCAGGCCGAGCCAGTCGGCGAGCACACCGGCCACGAGAGCTCCGGCGGCGTAGCCGATGTCCCGCCAGAACCGGTACGTCCCGAGCGCGTTGGCCCGCCAGGCAGGGTGGGCGTGGTCGGAGATGGACGCGATGAGAGCTGGGTAGACCATGGCCGTGCCCAGGCCCAGGAAGACCGCGGACAAGACGCCCGCGAGCAGCGGACGCTCCAGCAGGACGAGGGCGAGGACGAAGCCCACAGACTGGACGAGCATGCCGTAGACGATCAAGGGCTTGCGGCCGATGCGGTCGGCGAGGTGACCGGTGGGGATCTGCCCGAGCCCCCACAGGATCGGGTAGAGGCCCTTGATCAGGCCGACAGCGGCCAGGCCCAGGCCGTGGTCGGTGAAGAGCAGGGGGAAGACGCCCCAGGTCAGGCCGTCGTTGAGGTTGTTGATCAACCCGGCCTGGCTGGCGCCGCGAAGGGAGCGGTTGCGCCAGGAGGTGCGAGTGAACGTGGCCTTGAGGCCGGTGTCCTCGCCGGTGGGCAGCGGCTTGGTGTGGTTGGCCAGTTCCAGGGCGACGTGGGCGGCGGTGTCGCGGACCACCAGGGCCAAGGCGAGGCCGGCGACGACGAAGATGACGCCGATGAGTTCGGGGACGGGGCGCAGGCCGTAGCTGGTGGCGAGGTAGCCGGTGAGCAGGGCGGTGACGCCGACGGCGGTGTATCCGGCGGCCTCGTTCAGTCCGGTGGCGAGCCCGCGGCGGGCGGGTCCGACGAGATCGATCTTCATGTTGACGGTCATCGACCAGGTCAGGCCCTGGTTCAACCCGAGCAGCACGTTGGCCGCGACGATCCAGCCCCAGGACGGCGCGTAGGCCAGGGCAAAGGGGACTGGGATGCCGAGGACCCAACCGGCGATGAGGAGTTGCTTGCGGCGGAAGCGGGCGGTGAGGGCGCCGGCGGCGAGGTTGGTGAACGCCTTGGTGAGGCCGAAGGCGATGATGAAGGAGAAGACGGCCAGGTCGCTGGTCAGGCCGAAGGTCTCGGAGCCGATGAGCGGGACGGTGGTGCGTTCGAGGCCGACCAGGCCGCCGACGCAGATGTTGACGATGACCAGCAGCGTGAACTGGAGCCGGTTCTCGCGCAGGCCGAGCCGTACGGGCCGGCCGCGTGCGTCGGTGGGGTACGTGGTGCTCACGAGGTGGTGTCCCCGGTTCCCTGGATGAGCTGCTGGCCGTGGGCTTGGGCGTACTCGGCGGCTCCGCCGTCGAGGACGGCGATGTCGGTGTGGCCGGCGCGTTCGAGGACGCTGGCGGCGGTCATGCCACGCTCGCCGTGGGCGCAGGCCACGACCGCGCCCTCGGGGGCATCGGCGGCGGCTGCGGCGAGGGAACCGAGTTCGATGTTCAGGGCGCCGGGGACGTGTCCGGCGGTGAACTCCGCGTCCTGGCGGACATCGACGTAGGGGCGGCCTGCGGCGTGGCCGGGGGTGAGGAAGGCGGTGGTGGTCTGCGGGTTGCCGTCGGCGAGCCAGGCCGCCATGCCGCCCGCGAGCCGTCCGGCCAGACGCTCGTAGCCGATCTTGTACGACTGCCACACGATCTCGGCGAGGTCCTGGCCCTCACCGGTGACGAAGACGACCGGGTCGGTGTCGGGCAGGAGCCAGCCGAGCCAGGTGGCGAACTGGCCGCGCAGCGGGATGGACAGGGAGCCGGGTATGTGGCCGGCCGCGTAGTCGGCCGCCGGGCGGACGTCGACGGTCTGCGCGCCGTCGGCGAGCAGCGCCTTGACCTGGCCGGCGTCGAGCGCGGGCAGCAGCGGGGCGGCACTCAGGACGGCGGGGCCGCGCCGGTTGGCTTCGCCGAGGCGGTCGAAGTAGGCGGGGTAGCTGCCCAGGCCGGCCACCAGCTGCTTGACGAAGGCGTCCTCGTCCGCGGCGGCGAGCAGGGGGTTGGTCTGCTTCTGGCCGCCGATGGTGGAGGTGCGCTCGTTTCCGCGTACGGCGGAGCAGAAGGAGCCGGCGCCGTGGGTGGGCCAGACGGCGGTGGCGTCGGGCAGGGCAATCAGGCGCTGGAGCGAGCGGTACTGGGCGCGGGCGAGTTCCTCGGTGCGGTCCGGGCCGAGGAGATCGGTGCGGGCGGCGGAGTTCACGATCATCGAGCCTCCGGTGAACACCCCCAGTTCCCGGCCGCCGTCGTGCAGGAGGAAGGAGAGGTGCTCGTCGGTGTGGCCGGGGGTGGCCAGGGCCCGCAGGGTCAGGCCGCCGAGATCGACCTCGTCGCCGTCGCCGAGGCCCCGGTGTCCGAAGGCCCGCCGCCCGGCGGCGGAGGCGAGGATTTCCGCTCCGTCGTCGTGGCCCGAAGGGCCGGAAATCGTCCACGGTCATGTGCAGGCGGATCCGCTGGAACCTGAACGGGTGCCGGAAAACGCCCTGGCTCATAGCCCTGTTCGCGCTCACCTCCGCCACCAGATCCGGGCGTACCCGCGTGACGTCCAAGGTGTCACGGCTCCCCCACGCTGCGGTATGTCAGCTTCCGCACCGCCCCGGGAGCCCACCGTGACCACCCCCGCGCCCGGCAGACCCCAGCCTGCGACCTGGGCGCCCAGCCAGACCGAGCCCTGCTCTCGCTGGCGTGTTGACTGCACCCTCCCCGATTCGTCGTGCCGCTGACGCACATGAGGCATCACCCACTTATCGGGGGGCGGATGTTGGTGCTGACCCCCTGCCGCACCCGCAACGGGTACAGGAGGTGCGGCGGACCGGCCGGAGCCGCTGTCGGTCGGGGTGGCTAGTCTCCGGCCATGGAACTGACCTACGACGCCAGGCCCTCCGCGGAGGAGATCGTCGCCGCCGTGCCCGGAGTGGCACCGTACGCCGTGCCGGCCGTGACACTGGTTCCCGTGCCGGGGGAACCGACCGTCCACCAGAGTTCCGTGGGTGGACCATTGCTCTGGCCGGCCGACGAGGCGTGGCCGTGCTGCGATGTCCCGGACGAGCAGTCCGGTTCCGGTGTACCAGCGACCGCCATGGTGGCAGTCGTGCAGGTGTACCGGAAGGATGCGCCGGGCGATTGGTGGCCTGAGGGCAAGGATGTGTTCCAACTTCTGTGGTGCCCCAACGTGCACTGGGATCCCCCGGCTCCGCATGCCGATGTCAGCCCGGTCGCAGAGATCCGCTGGCGCAACAGCGCGGACGTGACGCGCATACTCGCCTCGCCCCCGCTGCCCGTACGGCAGGAGGAGCCCGACTGCGGATACACCCCGGTGCCGTGCACGCTCACCCCCATGCCGCTCGTTGACTTCCCCTACCCGCAGGCCCTGCCGGACAGAAAGCTCCAGGAGGCCGTGCGCGAGTACGTGAAGGCGACCGGGGACGGAAGCGATGTCATCACCCGGGTGGCCGGGACCAAGTTCGGCGGGTGGCCCACCTGGCACCTGACCGACCCTTACGACATCGTGTGCCTGACCTGCGGTGCCCCGTGCCGCCTGCTGTTCACCGTGGCCAGCGACCACACCACCGGCATCACGGTGGGCAGATGGGGCGACTTCCGGATCTTCTCCTGCCCAGCTGGGGAAGAACACGGCTACGTCTTCGACCAGCACTGATCCACCTCGCGGGCCCCCTGAAGTAGTACAGAGAAGCCCGCTCCGACCTGCCGTTACGGGGTGGGTGCCTCACCCTTGTGCCCTGCGTGCAGGCAAGCGCGGGCGGCGCAGTACGGGGAGTAGCGATGTCCGCACCGCCCCCGGCCGACAGCCCGCGGCTGGACGTCCTGCGCTTCCTCGAACGCGTCCAGCTCCGGGACCTCCAGCGCACCCGCGACTGGATAGCCGCCGAAGAGCAGCACGCGGCGGTGGAGGCGGCGCGGGTGCACGTCGGCAGCTGCTGGGACACCCGCAGCCGCTGCAAGGGCGCCACCACCGGCCTCGCCCGGCGGGCCCTCGCCGAGGGCGTACAGGCCTGCCCGGCCTGCCGTCCCGACGCCATCCTCCGCCACGGGGTCAGGGCTGCGGATATAGCCTGGTCAAGGCCGATCTCGCGGACCGTTTCGACCAGCAGGACTGAACCGGCCTGTGAGACGACCTGACGGCTGTCGCCCTGGACACGGACACGGGCTAGAAGCGTGGGCCGGTAACGAGCAAGCCACCGAGCGTTGGTGATTGAATGTCTGGCAGTCTGGAGCATGGGGGCGGTGTCGGGCTCAACCGCTTGATCGACGGCCGAGATCAGCGGCCAGCGCCGCGTAGATGTACTCGCTGCCCCAGCGATCCCCGTCGAGGTCGTTCTCGACCAGGTGCGCCTCACGGCGCATCCCGAGACGCTCACAGACCCGCACAGATCCGGTGTTCTCCACGTCCAGCCGTGCGTAGATCCGGTGCACGCCCAGCGTGTCGAAGGCAAACCCGGCCAGCGCCGCGGCCGCCTCGGTCGCGTAGCCGTGTCCCTGGTGACCCGGGTCGAGAGTCCAGCCGATCTCGGCCTGGGCCGCGCGGGCATCAGCCAGGGCGAGGCTCACCTCGCCGATAACGCCGGGCTCATCGCGTCGGCAGACAGCGAGCGCCAGCTTGTCCCCGTCGGCGTGCCAGACCGTCTGCGCCGCGCGCTCGGCGGCCACCTGTCCGCTGCGCTCACGCGTGTGCACCGGCCGGTACAAGTAGCGTGCCACGCCCGGCAGGCTCTGGTAGGCGTACAAGTCATCGGCGTCGTCGGGAGCGAACAGACGCAGCGACAACCGGGACGTGGTCAACGGCAGCAGCGGGACGATGTCCAACCGGACCTCCAGAGGCGGATGTGCATCAAGTTGCGGCCTGATTTTGGCATCACGGCTGCCCGGCAGCCACGCCTTTTCAAGAGCAGCGCCAGGGCAGCCGCACGTCACCACGGGGCTCGGCATTCCAGGAGTTGCTCACTGACCCACGCTCCTCGATCTTGCATGATGGTCTTCCGACGGAGTCGGCAGACCATCTTTCACGACTTCTGGACGAGCTGAATCGAACCGGCGGGAAGATGACCTGACGGCCGTCGCCCTGGACACGGAGATGCGGGTACGACCCGATTGGCTCCCTCGCCTGGAAGGTGCTCTCTCCGCGGTCGGCCCACCTCCGGACACCGCCTCCAGGCGTTCGGTTCGGCGTCACCCGCCACCCGCACCACCGCAGCGCCCAACTGACCACCCCAGCGATCCGGCCTCCGCCAGCCCCAGCACAGGGCCGCCCCAAAGCGACCGGCACTCCGTCGCCGGCCTCCGGGCTCAGGCGTCCCGCCGTCACCGGCTCCGCCCAGAGGCCTTGGCCGGGCGCAGCGGCCGGGGCGGTGATGGAGCGGGAGCGGGCCGCGGTGGTGGAGACGCGGGGCCGTCGGACCCGGGGCGCCGGGCGGGGTCGGCAGGGCGCGCAGGACCTGGCCGACCATGCGGCCCTTGAGCTCTCCGGGCGGGCCCTGCCGCCAGGCGGTGCGTTCCATGAGCCCGGCCTGCAACCGCTCGGGCAGCCCCAGGCTCGCCTTCCGGCCCGCGGGCGAAGCCGGCCATGCGGGCCGCGTGTCGGCGTACACCTGAACGTGCTCAGGCAGGTACAGGTGTACGTGCTCAGGCTCTGATGCTTTCGGACGGGTTACGGCGACCGCCCGACTCGTCGGGCGGTCCGTGGCCGGGCCGTGCCGGCCACGGTGATGCAACGGGGGCGGTCCCCTGGCGGGTACTGGTTGCAGACCTCAGTAGCCGATCGTGAAGCGGCGCTGAACGAAGCGCGGCAGTTCCGCTTCGTCGATCAGAGCGACAGCGGCGTCCTCCGCCGAAATGCGGCTGCGGCCGTCGGCGTCCACGACGGGCTGGTCACCACCGATCCGGAAGCGACCGGTGCGCTCGCCCGGGGAAATGTCCTCGGCCGGGCTGAAGTAGGTCCACAGCCGGTTTGAGGTGCGCAGAACGTTCAGGGCGTCCCGGTGGCCGCGCACTGCTGCCGCATACTCCCGGGGCAGCCCGACTTGGTCGAGGACGGCGTGCAGAAGTTCGTCGGAGTCGGCGCGTACCACCCCCGGTTCGAGCTCCAGGCTGCCCGCACCGCCGACCACGATGAGCCGGGTTCTGGGGTGGCTCTCCAGCGCCTTCAACAGGGCCCGCACCACGGTGGCGTAGACGGTGGGATCGGCGATCGAACGCTGCACGGTGTCCGCGATGTCCCTTGCGGCGTTGCCGGGCTGGAAGGCGCTGATGAGCACGTCGAGCCCTGGGAGGACGGCCGTGATGCTCGCCGGGGCCAGGACGTCGACGCTCGCCCAGCGGACGTTGTCCCGGCGCTCGTTGCTCTTGTTCTGCGAGGCATCGCGGCTTAACGCCGTGACGAGATGCCCTCGGTCGAGGGCCTCGACGACCACCCGGCTGCCGATGGTTCCTGTCGCTCCGATGACTCCGATGTGCATGGTTCTCCCTTTGTTGACGCGGAGGTGGACGCGGCCACGACTCGTGACGCACGCAACTGTACGGCGTGAAGTTTCAATACGGCCACCAATTTAGGTGACGCTGTAGACTGTGTGCGTGACGAGTACACCCAGCAGGGGAAGACGCGAGCGGCTACGCGCTGAGACAACGGCCGAGATCAAGCGCGTGGCACTGGAACTGATGGCCTCAGGCGGACCCGACGCCATCACGCTGCGGGCCATCGCCCGCGAGATGGGTATGACCGCCAACGCCATCTACGGCTATTTCGCCACCCGCGACGACCTGGTCACTGCGCTCGTCAACGACGTGTACACGGCCCTGGCCGACGCCGTGGACACTGCCTGGGAGACCTCACCCGCCACGGATCCCGCCACTCGGATCCAGGCATGGGCGGGCGCCTTCAGGGACTGGGCCCTGGCCAACCCCCAGGGCTTCCGGCTCATCTACGGTGATCCCGTTCCCGGCTACCGCGCCCCCGAGCAGGGCGCCGCCCCGGATGCCGCACGCCGAGTCTGCACCGGGCTCACCGCACTCGCAGCAGCCGCCTGGCCTCACGCCAAGAAGTTCTACGACGGCAGCGCGTTCGAGTGGTCCGACTTCGATGCCGGGCTTCTCGACAAGGTGCGCCCGGCGTTCCCAGAACTGCCACCCGCAGCCGTCGCTCTCGCGTTGCGAATCTGGGGTCACCTGCACGGTCTGGTGTCGCTGGAGGTCTACGGCCACATGCGCAACCAGACCATCAGCCCGGAAAAGCTCTTCCGCGAGGAACTGGCCCAACTCGTACGGACACTGAACGTTCCCCGCGAAGCGTGAACGCCCCCGGCCCGCAACCTCCTAAATCCGGGCCGGCTCCGGCCACCGAGGCTACGACATCCTGGGTACGTTCGCGTGTACCCGGCTGGGCACTTTCACGCGAACGCCGACAGCCGCGCGCAGGGGCCAGGCCCGGGTGCTGGGCCTTCAAGCCCTGCAGCACTAGCTACACCATGATCACCGCCTGGTCGAAACTGCGGGTGCACGTCCGTGCCACCGACTGGGGCGGGGAAGTCGGCGTTCCGGCGGCCCCCGTTCACCGCCGCGACCCGGCCCGGGCCTCCATGGGGAACTCGCGCACCCGATGACGGTTTCGGTGGCGTCCCTCTGCAGCGGATCTTGGTCCAGGTGCGGCGGCCGGCCTGATACGGCGCGCCCATGGGTGTGGCCACCACGCCTTTGAGGCCGGCGACGTCGGTCCAGGACTCCAGCCAGTCCGTCGCCGTCGCGATGTCCGTGGTCATCGGGCACAGGGTCCCGCGGCGAGGTCAGGGCGCGGGCGGCGAACAGGACTTCCAGGGCCGTCTGCGCTCCGCTAACGGAGGGCGGTCAGGTCGGTGCCTTCGGCGGGCTGGAGGACGCCGAAGGCGACGTAGAGGGCGGGTGGTGAGGGGCGGCCGGGCGGCGGCTGCTCCCGCTGCCGGCCGGCCCTTCACGCCGGGCGCAGGCCCGGTCTCGGGGTCGGCCGGCCGGGCGTCGCCGGACCCGCGAGGATCAGGAGAGGCGCGCAGCCGGCCGTGGTGGTGACGTGGCGGGGCCTGGCCCGGCTGTGCTACTCCTCCGCGGTGACGTCGGTGATGACGGCACCGCAGTGGCCTTCGACGACGGAGTCGAACCGGAGGTGCGAGATACGGCTTTCAGCGATGAAGGTGTAGGTCGCCAGGTTCCAGTTCGGGTTGGCCTTGTCGGGCAGCCCTGCATTGAACAGGCGCTCCGAGTCCGGGCCCGCTCCCGAGACGCTGAAGCGCAGGGACTTGGTCGTGTCGCAGCCGTCCCACGTGTCCGTGCCGTGACGGAACGTGATGGTGATCTTCCTCCCCGGCGTGGTGGGGAACGCCTGGGATATGCCTCCCAGGCTGCTGCCGTTGAGGCTGACCGCCTGGGATGCCGAGCCGGTCTTGGCCCACGCGGCGGACTCGATGTCCACCGTCCCCGTCACCGTCCAGCCGGGGATGACGGAATGTCCGTTGCCTGCGCCCACGCCCTGGTAGCCGCTGGACAACTGCGGCTGGTTGAAGGGGGGGTTGGTGAGCGGCAGGTACTGGTGCTCGGGCGCTGCGCTGGCGGGGACAGCGGCGGTCGCCACGAAGGCCGAGGCGGCAGCGGCCGCGATGAGCACACGCTTGGTGATCCGCGTAGTCGGCATCAGAGATGTCTCCGTTCTCCCAGCTGTTCCGTCGCCGCGAGGCGACGCTGGGTCCGTTCCGGATGAGCGGACCTATCCCTGCCACAGAGTCACCCTCCGTGAACGAATGCGGAACCGTGATCATCCGCACGAAGGACCACCCCGCCCGCCCACTGAGCTGATTGCGGGACGGCCGGAAGCCGGTCATCGGCCCCGCCGGGTCGGCCGCCACGGGCCGGAGCGCCGGGAGGCCGAGGAGCAGTGCGGCCACCCGGTACTGCCGCAAGGCACCACGCGTCCCGCCCCGGCTCCCGGCACGAGTGCCTGGCGGCCGCTCGCAACGCGCGGCCGACGCGCGCAGACGGGACGCTGCGTTCTGCGCGCGTCGGTTCAGTGCTGCGGCCGGCCGTGGGTCCGGGCTGCCCGGGGTCCGTCCCGGGCAGCCGGCTCAGCCCTTGTAGAAGTGCACGACGCCGTCGTGGTAGCCCTTCGCGACCCTCAGGCACTGCTCTCGCAAGAAATCGGGCCGGGGGTCGACGGGCCAGATCTTGAACGTGCACTCCGCCTGCAGATCCTGGAGGAAGATGTCATCGACCCGCTTCTTGGCTTCCTGTCCGACGGCTGTCGTCAGGAAGTTCTGCTCACCGAGGAGGGACTGGTAGTTGCGGTACCCGAAGTCGTGGCGGTTGCACGCGTTCGTGAAGTCGAAGCCCTGGATCGTGTCCGGCACATGGCTGCAGCCGTCGTTCGCCCAGTCGAAGACGAACGGGTCGGGCGCCCCTTGCAGATGCTGCGAGAGGGTGTCGAACCAGTCCTTCGTGGCAGGCAGCCCGGGCTCGGTCAGCTGCTTCATGCGCTCCAGCTTCGCTTGACGTGTCTCCCCGCCGGCGAGGGGAGCGTGCTTGGCGTTCCACTTCGTGCCCTTGCCCTGCCATTCGAAGACGGCGGTGCGGTCGGGGGTGAGCCCGTAGACGTGGCGGTCGGTGACGGCGAAGGCGGTTCCCGCGCTTCCGATCTCGCTCCAGGCGTCGGGAGCGCCGTCGTACTTGTACAGGGCGTCGGTGTCGGGACGCGTGGCGAACAGGCCCGCTCCGCCGACGTACAAGTCGTCGGCCGGACCGCCGACCTTGCTCCATGCCGTGCCGGTTCCCGTCCACTCGTAGACGGCGGAGCGGTCGGTGCTCAGGCCGTAGAGGTGGTCGCCGGTGACGGCGAAGTCGGCACCCGGATCACCGATCTCGCTCCACGCCTCCGGGGTGCCCCCGTACTTGTACAGGGCCCCCGTGTCCGGATTCGTGGCGAACAGGCCCGCTCCACCGGCGTACAGGTCACCGGCCGGGCCACCGACCTTGCTCCAGGCCGTACCGGTTCCCGTCCACTCGTAGACGGCGGAGCGGTCGGTGCTCAGGCCGTAGAGGTGGTCGCCCGTGACGGCGAAGTCGGCACCCGGATCACCGATCTCGCTCCACGCCTCCGGGGTGCCCCCGTACTTGTACAGGGCACCCGTGTCCGGATTCGTGGCGAACAGGCCCGCTCCGCCGGCGTAGAGATCGCGGGCCGGGCCGCCGATCTTCTCCCAGTGGGTGTTGCTGCCCGTCTGCTCGTAGACGGCGGAGTGGTCCGCGGCCAGGCCGTAGAGGTGGTCCTCCGGAGCGGCCACGATGCGCGAGAGGACCACCGGGCCGGCGCCGGCGGCCGGCTCCGCCGCGGCGGGAAGCGCGGAGAGGAACACCGCGGTCAGGACACCGGCCACAACGGCACCGGCCCGCCCGATCGCGGGGCGGCGCAGGATGCGGCGGCGGAGACTCTGCGGTTCCTGCGGTTCCGCCGAGCGGATCTCGCCCCGGAGCTCCGGGGACTTCTTCGGCACCGCGTTCGCCCAGGGCTTGGGTGCGCCCGGGGTCCGGTCGTCGGCGTCGGGGGCCGGGGTCGTGCCGAGGGGGACGGGCCCCGCACGGCGAGGGGACCGGGTGCGGTCGCTTGAAGGAGGTCGGGTCATGGGATGCTCCAGGGTTTGTCCGGTAAGGGCTGGAGACCCACGGTGCGACCTGGTCTGATTGTCCATCAACGGGTGTTGTCCGTTCGTGCAGCTCAGGCGCCGAGGAGCAGCGGACAACGCGGACAACCGACGGGGAGTGCCGCTGTGGTGAAGGCCGGCCGGCCGCAGGGCGGCCCCAAGGGGCCGACGGAAGAGGCCAACGAGCTCGCGCTGTTCGTGCGGGAGCTGACCGGCCACCTCACCGTCCGGGAGCTCGCGGAGCGGTACAAGATCAGCAAGAGCAGCTGGGGCGAGTACCGTTCCGGGACCAAGACGATCCACCTCCACCTGCTCAAGCGCCTGCTGCAGGACCTGGTGCGCGATGAGCGCACCCGCATCGCGAAGTGGGAGCTGGCCCAACGTCTCCACGACCGGGCGACCACGGCACAGCAGCCTCGACCCCCCGGCGGGCCGGGAACCGTCGACGACGGTGTGAGCGCGGAGCAGGCGACGGCTCAGGCCGACGAAACGCTGCAGGACGCGGAGCGGCTGGTCCACCTCCTCCTCGGGATCATCGCCGGCCTCCAGATGCAGCTGCCCACGGCGCACGGCACGCCCTCGCTCGCCGAAG
This sequence comes from Streptomyces sp. NPDC034085, assembly GCF_055575555.1. Lineage (NCBI taxonomy): Bacteria > Bacillati > Actinomycetota > Actinomycetes > Kitasatosporales > Streptomycetaceae > Streptomyces > Streptomyces sp. NPDC034085. The sequence goes on from NZ_JBVISL010000012.1 coordinate 16,181, forward strand.
GAGTGGGGACGGCTTCCGCCCGGGACCGGGCGGCCTCGGACTTGCGCGAAGCACACCACCGGCTGGATCAGGTGCGCCTGGTCCAAGACGCCGTGCGCCATGTGCGTGACGAAGCCGCCGCCGCCACCGCGCATGCGGCGGATGCCGCACCCCCGGGCGGCGAGGCCGGCCTGCCCGGCCACGACGCACTGCTTCCCGTGCCCTACGTGGCTTCGCGCAAGGCCGCGGCCATCCTGGTCGTCTCCCGTTCCACGCTGGTGGAGCACTACGCGGCGGCGCGGATACTGAGCGCCCGGGCCGCTGGTCTGGACACGGGCGAGCCGACCGCTCCCGCTGTCCGCCACCTCCGCGACACCCCCGCCCTGACCGTCGCACCCTCCGGCTCGACCACCCACGCCCCGCCCTCCGACCGCTCGCGCCGGCGGCGCCTGGTCGTCATGACGACCGCGGCCGCAGCCCTCGGCGCCGCCCTCTCGGCGCTGGTCGCCGTCGCCCTCGTGGGAAGCGGCGCCCAGCCTCCATGGGAACAGGCGAACCGCCCCGCGACCGCCCCGGCCGCGTCTGCACCGCCCCCCGCACGTCCAGGATCTCCCCCGCCCACGCCCAGCCCGGCGCTGACCGACCCGGCCTCGACCCCGAGCTCGGCCGGACCGGGAAAGACCGCTGCTGTGACGTCCGTCCCGGAGGACTACGTGGGCACGTGGCAGGGCGAGTTCACCCGCCCCGGAGACAGAGCGCCCACCCTGCGCAGGATCGAGATCCGCAAGGGCGCCGTGGGCGCGGAAACCGCGGACATCCTCACGTCGTCCGCCACCTCCCTCTGCCAGTCGAAGGGAACCCTCACCTCGGCCGGAGCACTTCTCGTCCTCTCGACCAGTCCGACCTCGGGAATCCCCGCTCACCTCTGCGGAACGACCGGGGACATCACGCTCCGACGTTCCGCAGACGCCGACCTCATATGGAAGTCGGAGGGGACCACCGTCACCCTCCACCGCACCGCGGCCCAGAGCCAGACCGTCCCCGCCCCTTTCCTCGGGACATGGCACGCCCAGGACGGCGACGACCCCACCTCGTCGGTGCGCATGACCATCCACCAGGGAGCACCCGGGCGCGCCCGGGCCGAATTCGTCTGGGACGGCGACGCCCACCACTGCGAAGGCTTCTCCGTACTCGCTTCCATCGGCGACACCCTGACCTTCAGCCCGGAAACGGTCACGGCCTCCGAACCCGCACGCTTCTGCACGCAGACCCCCACCCGCATCGTTTCCCAGCGCCAGGACGGCACCCTGCACGTGGAATGGGCGGACGACGGCGGCTTCTTCCGCGCATTCACCTTCCACCGGGCCGGCTGAGCGGACCCTGTGGCCCGGTCTGGTGAGGACGGCCCTCGTCGGCCGCGCCGATGGCGTCGATGATCGTACGGGCCCACTCCGCAGGGGTCGCCGTGGCGTTCAGGAGGTCGGCGAGGCGGGCGGTGTGCGTCCTGCGTTGTTCCGTGGACATCGCGAGGGCGAGGCGCAGTTTTTCGACGAGGTCGTGCGGGGAGTGGGGGTCGGTGAGGAGGGCGTGGTCCTGGAGGTGGTCGGCGGCGCCGGCGTACCGCGAGAGGATCAGCACGCCGGCGCGTCCCGTGGCCGTCTGGGCGGTGAGGTACTCCTGGGCGGTGAGGTTCATGCCGTCGGCCAGGGAGGTCACCCAGAAAACGTCGGCTGCGAGGTAGTGGTCGCAGACCTCCTCGAAGGGGAGGGTGCGGGGGATGTACTCGACCGGCTCCCAGTCTCGGTTCCGCAGGCGTGCGTTGAGGTCGGCGATGGCTCGCTCGAGTGCGGTGCGGGTGGTGTCGTAGGCGCGGATGCCCTGCTCGGGTGGCGGGCAGACGAGCCGGTAGCGCAGGCGTCCGCGGAGGTCGGGGCGCTGGTCCAGGAGCCGGGCCAGGGCGTGGATCTTGTGTACGGGGGCTTTGGCGTAGTCGAGGCGTTCCACGGACAGGATGAGGGTGGTGTCCGACCGGGGTGGGGCGGGGCGGGTGCGGGCGAGGGCGGCGACGGCGTGGCGGTCGATGCCCAAGGGGTGGATCCCGATGCGGGGTGTGCGGGGGGCGCCGGCCAGCAGGGTGCGGAAGTTGTGGGCGAACGCGGCGGTGTGGAAGCCGGCCCAGTCCAGTTGTGCGAGGGAGGCGCTTAATTGCCCGGCTGCGGGAAGGGTGTGGAAGGTCCGCCGGTCGGGGGAGGGGGTGTGGTGGAAGAGGCCGACGGCCAGGTCGGGCCGGTGGCTCTTGAGCAGGGCGGGGACGAGCCAGAGGTTGTAGTCGTGCAGCCACACCGTCGCGCCGTGTGCGGCGTGGGCGCTGATGTGCTGTGCGAAGGCGGCGTTGACGGCTTCGTAGTCCGCCCAGTGGGCCGGGTCGTGGTGGATGAGGTGGGGTTGGGCGGTCAGGGCGGGCCAGAGGGTTTCCTTGCAGGCCCGGTGGAAGTAGCCGGCCCATTGGGTGGCCGGCAGGGGAAGCAGGGCCAGTGGCAGGCTGGTGGGGATGGTGGCCGCGGTGGAAGCGTCCTCGGTCGTGGCGGCGGCCCATACGGCGTCCAGCTCCGGGTCGGTGTCGGCCCCCAGGGCGGACATCAGGGTGGGGAGGATTCCGTTGGGGCTTGCCGGCTGCTGCCAGCGTCCCTGGTGGTGCTGCCACGGCGGACGGTGGTAGCCGATGACCACCCGCCTGGGGCGCTGTACCCAGCCGAGCCCTTCCAGGGCGTGCAGGATGGCGGCGGCTCCCTCGAGCGGGGGGTGCTGGACCAGCCGGCCGGTGGCCACGTGCGCGAGCAGTGCGGGTTCCGCGTCGCCCATGACGACGCCGTGCGTGCCGAGGCGGAAGAGTGAGAGGTCGTTGAGCGAGTCCCCGGCTACCAGGACGTGTTCGTTCGGCCAGTGGAGGCTGCGCATGAGTGCCCGTAGGGCCGGCCCCTTGCCTGCCCGCGGGGGGGAGGACGTCGAAGTACCGGTCCGCGGAGTAGGTCCAGCGGCATCCCAGTGCCTGCACGGCCGTCGTGATCTCCTGCGACAGGTCCTCCGGGGCGAGGTAGTAGGAGCATCGGCCCTGCTGTACCACGCCGTCCTGGTGGACGAGTCGCGGGAACCGGTCCATCGCTGCCCGAACGCGCCGGCGTCCCGGCCATCCGGTGCGCAGTGTCTTCTCGAGCGCCTGGCAGTGGCTCATGTCGGCCGTGTCGATGACGCTCGCCCCGACGTCGGCGATGATCCAGCGCGGCCATGCAACCAGGGGGTCCTCGGACAGGAGGGTGCGCACGGAGGCGAGGCTGCGCCCGGTGGCATGGACCACGGTGATGTGGGGATGCCGGTCCAGCGCGTGTGCCAGTCGGCGGCGGCTGTCCTCGTCGCCTGCCAGGAGGGTTCCGTCGAGATCGGTGACCAGCACTCTGTCACCGGGGGCGGTGCGGAGCGGCTGCCGCCGAGCGTGTGGGCGTGCCGTGGCCGTACGTCCCATGGCTGATCCTTCCTACGGCCCGGAGGTGGAGGGTGCCGGGGCTCACCAGGCAGGGTCGTGGGTCACCGGGTCGATCACCGCGCCGTCACACGGGGCGGGACGGGAGGGGGCGGCGGGGGCGGGGCCGCTGGGCTGGATGCCCAGGGTGCGCTGGACGGCCCGCAGGGCCCGGCCGAGCCTCGCCGCGTGCACGTCGTCACCGGCCAGCAGGCGATCGACGGTCTCGCGGGGGATGTCGGCAGCGCAGCCGAGGAGTTCGTCGAGGAGACGGGAGGGGACCGTCTCGCCGTGCGGAGCGAGCAGCGGCATGATGGGCCCGCCGTGCGGGATGCTGAAGTCGAAGGAGACTCCCCCGTCGCCGGTGTCCCGGTCGGCGTTCCGCATGCCCGAGGGCTCCTGCGTCAGTGCGACGTGGATGTGGGTGTATCCGTGGCGGGCCCGTATGTGTTCGCTCTTCGATGACACGGCGGTACCCATTTCGTGAGCGGGCAGCCTCTCCACTCTCGCCTCCGGCCGGGCCGCGGGCATCTCGGACGCTGCCGTTGGAGTGACCCCAGTGACCCCTCCCGGTGGAGTGCCCCCTCCTGCGGTTCCGTCGATCCGGTGGGTGTGGTCGTGGTCCGTGGTGGGCGCAGGGCGAGGAGTGACGCGTAGGAGCACGATCCGAAGAGCGCCCCCCCATGCCCCAGATCGTTTCCCCGCAGGGCAGCCTCACTGAGGAGACGCCGAGGCCGTTCCGCCGGAAGCGGGGGCCCGACGCTTGGGCTCGACGTCTCCCACAGCACGAAGCCCCGACGGGCTGGTCGTGCCGAGCCCGCCGGGGCTTTCACTCGTCTATCGGACCGAAGCGTCCTGCCCTCCGGGTAAGGGGCGGGCCCAGACGGAGGCCGCAAGGCATGTCATGAGGCGGTGGGGGAGAAGACCCCGTTGTGCGTGCCTGAGGGGACCGGCTGCGCCGTCATGTGGTTCGAGGGCGCAGCCGGCTACAGGAGAGGCTGCTCAGGTGAGGAAGCGGTCGATCATGATGAGGAGCAGTCCGATCACTCCGAGCACGAGGCCGATCCAGAGGATGATGGTGACGGGGTTTCGTTTCATGAGCTGCAGTCGTCAATCGCGTTGAGGCCGGCTCCGACAAGGCCTATGCCTCCGCCGATAGCCGCGATGGATGCGGGCGTGGAGAGTCCTCCGCTGCCGATCGCACCGGCGACACCTGCTCCGAAGCTGATGCCTCCGCCTAGGACCGACAGCCCTCCGCCAACACAGGCCAGGACGGATGTGCCCATCGGGTCGATGTTGTTGATCGGGTCGTCGGCTGCGTAGGCGTAGCGGTTGCCCTGGGCGGGGTTGGCGAGGAAGGTGAGGGAGTCCTGGGTGGTGAAGCGGCCGGTGGTGGGGTCGTACCAGCGCTGGCCGTACTTGAGGTAGCCGGTGGTGCGGTCGTGGGTGCCGCCGACGAAGCGGTAGGGGTTCTCGGTGGCGGCGGTGCCGGACTTGACGGTCTGAGCGGCGCCGTAGGGGTCGTATTCGTAGACGCCGGACTGGACGGTGGACTGGTTGATGAACTGCACCGGGTTTCCGAGGCCGTCGATGATGTAGTAGGCCTCGTAGCCGTTGGTGGTGCGCAGGGCCAGGGGCTGGCCGGTGGTGGGGTCGTGTTCGATGTAGGCGGTGCCGGCGGCGAGCTTGACCTGCTCGATGACGGGCATGCCGTACTGGTCGGTGCGGCCGTGGACGTAGTCGACGGTTTCGCCCTTGTCGGTGCTCTGGTGGACCAGTTCGTCGGCGTCGGTTCCGGCGTACGTGTAGGTGCCGGTGCCGTTCGCGGTCTTGGCGGTGGCCATGCGGCCCGCGGCGTCGTAGGTGATCGCGGACAGGGCCGGGGTGGTGGTGAGGTTGCCCTGGCCGTCGTAGGCGTAGCCGGTGGTGGTGATCTGGTTGGCGGCGTCGTAGGCGAGGCTCTGGGTGGTGGTGCCGTCCGCGGAGGTCTTGCGGTTGCCGCGCGCGTCGTAGGTGTAGGTGTACGTTTTGCCACCCCCTGAGGTCGCGACCTTCGTCAGCCGGTTGGCCGTGTCGTAGCTGTAGCTCGTCGTCTTGCCCGTCAGGTTGTCTTTACTCCACTGGAGCAGGCTCCGGTCGTCGGCCTTGTTGGTGGAGCAGGTGCCGGGGGTGCCGACGGCGCGGCAGTAGGTGGTGTCGAACTGCCGGGTGGGGGTGTCGGCCGGGCCCTGGTCGGCCCAGACACGGCTGATGCGGCCGGAGGTGTCGTAGTCCTGGTGGACGCGGGCCTTGAAGAGGGTCAGCGAGTCGTTGGTGCCGTAGTACGTGTCGGTGCGGCGGCCCCGGTCGTCGTAGGTGAAGCCGATCTTCGTGGAGGTGGTGGGGGCGTTGGTGGTGACCTGGGTGAGCTTGTCGGCGTCGTCGTAGGTGTAGGTGGTGGTGCCGCGGGCGTCGGTCAGGGAGGTCTGGTTGCCGTTCTTGTCGTAGCGGTAGGCGATGGTGCCGCCGCCGGAGGTCGCGGAGCGTGAGGTGAGGCGGCCCTGGTCGTCGTAGCCGAAGGTCGTGGTGCCCGAGGCGTCCGTGCGGGTGCCGACGCGGCCGAAGGCGTCGTAGGTGTAGGTGACGTCCGGTGTGGTGTCGGAGTAGTCGACCTTGCCGATCCGGTCGCCGTCGTCGTAGGTGTACGTGGTGGTGGTGCCGCGGCCGTCCTTGGCGGTGGCCAGGCGGCCGAAGGTGTCGTAGGTGTACGACTTGGTTTTCAGCGTGCCGCCGGCCGGGTCGACGGAGGTGGCCTGGTGGGTGGTGCTGTCGTAGTTGTAGGTGGTGCTGGTGGTGTTGCCGGGGTCGGTGGAGGTCTTCACCGTGCCGTCGGTGTTGTAGTCGACCTTGGCGGCGGAGGCGTTCGCGTCGGTCGTCTGGGTGAGGTTGCCGGCACCGTTGTAGGTGTAGGTCGACTTGTTGGACTGGGGGTCCGTCGTCTCGGAGGGCAGGTACTTCGACGCTGCCGCCGTGTTGCCGTAGGCGGCGGAGAACGAGGCCCCGGCCGGAGACTCGGACTTCGTGAGGGACTCGCCGGTGTTGGCGCCGAAGGTGTTGGTCGTCGTTCCGGCGCCGGCGCCGCTTCCGTCGGTGGCGGTGGCGGTGTCGAAGTTCGCCGTGTACGTCTTGGAGCGCTCGCGGCCCTCCGCGTCGGTGGCCTTCTTGACCCGCCCCGACTTGTCGTCCGTCAGCTCGTACGTGGTGTGGGGAACCGCGGTGATCGGCTGCGACTGGTCGGTGTTCGGCGACGCCACGACGGTCTTGGCCGGGTCCGCGTAGGAGAGGCGGGTGACGGAGTCGCCCGGGGAGCCGGCCGCCTTGTTCTCCTGGGTGATGGAGGTGACGCCGATCGAGCCGTAGGCGAAGCGGGTCACGCCGCCGCCCGGGTTGGTGATCGAGGTCAACATGTGCCCGGAGTAGCCGAACGACGTGGTGCGGCCCAGAGTGTCCTTGATCGAGGCCAGGTCTCCGGCCTCGTTCACCGTGTAGGTGACGGTGCGCTTCTTGCCGTCCGAGCCGGTCTGGGTCAGCGTCGTAACGCGGCCGGAGGCGGAGGCGTAGACGGCGGTCTTCTGCGTCTGGGTGCCGCGGGTGGAGACGATCGTCGTCGGCAGGTCGCCGTTGTAGGCGAGGGTGGTGGCGTTGCCGTCGCGGTCGGTGCTCTTCGTGAGCTTGCCGGCCGCGTCGAAGTCCTGCTTGCCGGAGCCGTCGTTGGCGGTCAGCGTGTAGGTGCCGTCGCCGTTCTTGACGAGCTTCGCCTTGATCCCGCCCGGGGCGGTGAGCCCGGAGGGGGAATTGGTGAACAGCCAGGTGGTGCCGCCGCGGCCGTAGTAGGTGACCGAGCCCTCTTCGTGCACCGCGAGCGCGATGTCGTAGGGGGTCAGCTTCCATCCGTAGCCGGCCTTGGCGTTTGCGCCGGTGGCGTCCGTACCGATGGCGGCGCTGTTGTAGGCGACGCCGAGGCCTGTGTCGCCGTTGATGCCCGGCAGGGTGAGGTCGCTCGTGGTGACCAGCAGGTTGCCGGTGCCGACGTCGACCTGGGCGCCCACGTGGTCGCCCGCGGCGAACTTCAAGCGCGTGGCGCCCGGCCGCTCGCCGGCACCGGTCATCGGGCTGACCCGGGTGGACTGGCGGGTCGTGAGCGCGGTGCAGTCCGTGCCCTGGCAAGCCTGGGCCTGCCAGTCGAACTGTGTGCCGATGCGGATCGGGTCCGGCAGCTTCAGCCGTGCCACCTCACCGGCGTTGACCGTCACGGCGGCGCCGTTGACGAGGTCGTTGGCACCGCCGGCCGCGTAGGTACCGGCGAAGAACTTCACCGTGACCTGGCCGGTGCCTGCCGCGGTCTTCGCCGTCAGTACCGGCTGCGTCGACTCCGTCAACGCCACCAGTTGCGATAGCGCTCCTGGCGCGGCCACCGCCGGCGTGATCCCCCACGCGGTGATCGCTGCGGCTACCCCCGCCGCGCTGAACATGTGTGGCCAGCGTCGTTTGACGCCCGAATACGACATGGAACCCCCCATGCGAAGAAGCGCCCGCCCCGCGGCGGGCGTTCCTCATCCTTCAGCCCTCCCTGCGGTGGAATGAAAGGTTCCGGGCTGCCGTCACCCGCTGACATGAAGGTCACCCGGAGTGAAGGCAAGGAATTCATCGGCTGCAGGAGCGTATTGCGAGAAAGTTTGCGGGCTTGTCCCTTGGAGATCAAGGGCCCGCCCGGCTGATGACCTAACAAACTGTTGAAGGTGCAGGCCATATGAAGAAGCCCACACGCATGCATCTCCCCCCAGCGGGCACCTGAGTCCCTTAATCGTCCCTGTGTCGAACGGACTGACCCGCCATGCCCATCTGGCTCGGCGTCGGGGCCGGTGAACTCGGCGCCGTCCGGCTTCGCCATCCTCACCATCTGGACCCTGACCGCGACCTCCTTCGGTCTGCTGTTAGCCCGCCACATCCACCGCGACCCTGTCCCCCCAGCTGTACGCGATCCCTACACCCCGCCCCGCCACACTGCGTCCCTGGAGAAGGAAACGATCACCTGACCACATCCAGCCACGAGGCAGAGGCAGCCGGAGGGATCCCCACCACTGCTTGGCCGCACCACACAGCAGCCCGGTGGGGCTAGCACAGCACTCCGACGACGGATCGTCCGCCGACAGCCTTCCGGAGCACAACCCGCCACGGCCAACCACTGCCGCCTTCCGCCCTGCCCAACTCCTGGAATGCCACGCCGAGCACCGCCGCGCCCGGAGCTTGGTCGCGGCTCCCCCAGCCCGCACGCCGCCGTCATCCACGCCCTGAACGCACGGCACCCCGCCGAGCTGCTGGGCGGCGGCCTGGGGCCGGCAATTTTTGTGCACGACGACACCGTGGTCAGCAGGGTCACTAGCGAGCAGCAGAGCAGTGAAGCGTGAATCCTGCGGTCCAGGAGCTACAGCGAGGTGCTGGCCCGGGTAACGCGGACCGCCACCGGCCCTTGAGACCGATGGCGGTGACGGGGCGCGATGGGGCGGATCAGCAGTTGGTGATGAACCAGACCGGGCCCCAGTCCCCGCTGCTGTCGCTGGAGTACGCCGGAGGGGTGACGTACACCGGTTGGTGGCGCTTGTTCCTCATGACGGCCTGGAGATTGCTCGTCTGGTTGTTGATCCAGGAGCCGCCGCTGTTCCAGCCGTCGGGGATCTCGTAGGTGCCCGGCGGCGACGTCTCGCAGATCGTGGAGATCCTCGGCATCGACCCGCGGATCGGGTCCGGCGGCATGAGGCCCGGCATCGGCTACGGCGGCGGCTGCCTCCCCAAGGACGTCCGCGCCTTCACCACCTCCGCCCGCCAGCTCGGCGCCGAACAGGCCGCCACCCTCCTGCGCGCAGCCGAGAAGATCAACGAGAGCCGCACCGACGTCGCCATGGACCTCATCCGCGCAGCTCTGGGTGACCGCCCCGTCAAGGGGACCCGGGTCACCGTGTGGGGCGCCGCGTTCAAGCCCGGCACCAACGACGTACGTGAGTCCCCGGCCCTCGCCCTCGCCCACGCCCTCCAGCAGGCCGGTGGCAACGTCACCGTTCACGACCCGCAGGCTATGGCCTCCGCCATGACCCGCAACCCGGAGCTGGACTACACCGACGACCTGGTCGCGTCCGTCGAGGGAGCCGACCTCGTCGTTCTGGCCACCGAGTGGCCGGAGTACCGGCAGGCCGACCCCCAGGCTCTCGTGAACCGTCCGGCCGACCCCCTGCTCGTTGACTGCCGCACCACCCTCGACCCCGAGCCTTGGCGCACGGCCGGTTGGACTCTCCACCAGCTCGGACGACCCGGCAAGTAGAACCGGCGGTCCCCGAGGATTAGGCCTGCATCGCATCATCAACGCCCTCGAAAGCCGGAGGTGCCCTGCCATGACCAGTGACGACGTCCTTCTTCGTCGTGCCGACGACTCCGACGCGCGCCCCGCGGCCGATCTGTGGCTGCGTTCCTTCGCCGCCGCGCTGCCGACCGTGCGCTGCGCCCACGACGAAGCCGACGTACGCGACTGGTTCACGCGCGTGCTCGTGCCCCAGTACGAGACCTGGGTGGCGGTCACCGGCAGTCAAGTGGTGGGGCTCATGGTGCTCAAGGGGCAGGAGCTGAAACAGCTCTACCTTGAACCCGCGTGGCGCGGGCGGGGCCTGGGCGAGAAGCGGCAGCCGGACGGACTGGCCTTGTGGACGTTCCAGGTCAACGAATCGGCCCACCGGTTCTACGAGCGACACGGCTTCGTCGCGGTCGAGCGAACCGACGGACTGGGCAACGACGAGCGCGAGCCGGACGTCCGCTACGTCTGGCCTCCCCCACCAACACGCTGACGATGAAGGCGGTCACCCGAACTCCAGGGTGACCGCCTTCATCATCGCGGAGCCGGTCTACGGTGTCGTGATGACAGTTCTGATCGTCGGCGGCAGAGGCTTCCTCGGGACCGAGCTCCGGCAGGCGATGACAGCGGGGCACACGACCGTCGCGACGTACGCAACCAAGCCCGGTCCCGCCTCCCCGACCGCGTGGCGCCACCTTGACCTGCGGCACGCGGACAGCCTGGACGCCATCATGGCCGAGGTGCGCCCGCAGCTCATCTCGCCGAGCGGCGGCTCGGTCCACGCGAAAACAGTGCCGTCGGCGAGCAGCTCCTCGAAGTGCCGGCCGATAGCGCTGGCGGTGTGCCAGACCGCGACGACATCAGCTCCTGGTCGTGGTTCACGCCGGGCTACCTGCGGGATCGGCCGGCTCGGCGGCGCGGGTGAGGAGCGCGACGAGGTCGGCGGTGGCCTCGCGGCGCGATCCGCGCTGACTTCGGCCACCAGCTCGGGGCGGACCACTGTGATGTCGAGGACGTCACGGAACCCCCATGACGCGGTGAACCGGGCCCCCTCCCAGGGGTGCCCGGGCCGGCTGGGGCCAGGTACTCCGGGGCCAGGGTGCCCGTGATCGCGCCGATGATCGCTTCGGTGGTGTCCCGGCGACGGAGCTTGGTCCGCCCCTTGTATGTAGGGTGACAGCGGCTGGTCAGGGGCTATCACAATGTCGTCGACGCCTGACACGTCCGTCCACGACCCCCAGGTAGGGCTGCCACAGGCGACGGAAGGCCGATGCCGCCGCCAGCGTCACCCCTCGGGGCCCGAACAATTCGCGTTGGGAGGCGCCCATGCGCTACATCGACCCGCCCCCGATGGATAACCGGAGGGTGTGGCGGCCGTCGTGGTCCGCGTACCTCGACCTCCGGCTGCTGCGCGAGGACGGTCCCCCGATCGCGGTGGAGATCGACCGTGAGGACATCGGCACCGCCGTGCACAAGCTCCGCGACGAGGCGTTGCGCGGGCGTCCCGCGCTGTGGATCCGATGGCACGGAGCGGCTCGGGCCGAACTCCCGGCCGGCGTCGCCCGCCTGCGTCTGCCGACGCGCGCGACCCGCTCCCCCATCCGGTACTCCCTTGCAGCCGTCGGCGACACGGCAGCGATCACCTGTGGGGAGCCGTTCCCCCGGAGGCCCGAGAGCACGCGCCTGGGACCGGTACAGGCACCGGCCTCCTCTTCGCGTCCGCCGGACGCAGCCGAGACCGTTGCCGGGGTTTTTGCTGTTTTGACCTGCGGGCGGTGGCTGCTGGGACCATCGGTGTCCTCTGCCAGTGAAATTGGACCGCCTGCCATCGAAGCTGGACGGGTTCACGGGGTACGCGTTGACCGGGCACCTGAATGACGGGGCGTAGTCAGATACTGCGGGGATGGGACGGGAAACGACATGTCGAACATGCAGCTCTTGGCCAAAGGAGCGGGGCAGGGCTCCCCGGCCTTCTGGATCATCGCCATCGGTTTGATCGTCATCGTCGGAGTGGCGTTTCTGGTTACCAGGGCACGCAGGAGATAGAACGCGGGGCTCAGGCCGTCCAGCTCAATGGCTGTCCTCTGACGCTGAACCTGGACCGTCTGCCATCGAAGTTGGATCGTCGGCGGCGCTCCCGGAGGTCCCCGTGTCTCACGCAAGAGGTAAGTGGAGTTCCGCGGGTTCCCCACCCGCCTTGCTGAGTGGATCAACGGGAGCGAAGATGCCCGGGTTGTCGAAATAAGGGGAGACACAGTGACTCTGGGAACGGTGGCAGTAACGGGAGCGGCGGGCACCATCGGTTCCATGGCGCGGGAGGCGCTGCGGAGCGCGGCGGAGCGGTTGATCCTGCTCGACCGCGTGCCGCTCCGCCCAGAGGCTGAGAACGAGGACGTGCACACCGTGGACCTGCGGGACGCCGCCGCTGTGGAGTCGGCCCTGACGGGAGCTGACCGGGTGCTCCACCTGGGCGGGATACCCGACGAGGCGCCCCTCCCCGATCTGCTCGAAACCAATGTGCTGGGCACGCACCATGTCCTGGAGGGTGCGCGGCGCGTAGGAATCGAACGGGTGGTGCTGGCCAGCAGCAATCGTGTCACCGGCTTCTACCCTGCCGCGCACCTCACCAGCCCCCAGGAGCCGGTACGCCCCGACGGCCTCTACGGAGTGAGCAAAGCCGCCGTCGAAGCGCTCGGACAGCTGTATGCCGACAAGTTCGGCCTGTCCGTCGTCTGCCTGCGCATCGGCAGCTTCGAGCATCTGCCTACCGAGCCCCGACACCTGGCAACCTGGCTGAGCCCGCGCGACGCCGTCGGCTACCTGCGGGCCGCCCTGGTCGCACCCTCCTCCATCCGCTTCACCACCGCGTACGCCGTCTCCGCCAACAGCCGCCGCTTCTGGGCCCTGCCCGACCCGGCGGAACTGGCCTACACCCCCGTCGACAACGCCGAACACCATGCCGCGGGCATTCCTGCGGCGGACTCCCCGGAAGACCCGGCCGCGCCCCAGGCCGGCCCCTACGCCCTACCGCAATTCACCCTCAAGCACCTTCGGCCATGACGCCCATATCCACCGTCGGGATGCGTGACGGCTGCAGTTCCGCTGCCGGGTTGTAGCGGTCCAACTTCGGTGGCAAACGGTCCAGCTTCAGTGTCAGAGGACAATCGGCGGGGTAAGCGGTGTTCTGGGGAGCCCTGTGACGTCTCGCCGGTGCTGCGGCCGCCGGTGGAGCCGATACTCGCGCAGGCCGCAGAGGCGCTTCCGGGTCCGGGCCCGACCGCGGGATTGATGTCGATGCCCGGCTGACGGGTGAGGTGCAGGGCAGGGAAGGCGCCGCAGGCCTGGCAGGAAGCCGGACGCGCGCGGGCCCCGTTTCGTCACGATCAGGCGGGCTGCGCCGACGGCGTCGCCCGTGAGCTTCGGGAGGGCGCGCGCGCACACCGAGGACGGCATCCCGGACCAGGAGTCCGTATGCCGCCGCACCACCAGCGGGAGCAGGGCCGAGCGGGTTCCCCTCACGCCGGAGCAGAGCGCCGCGATGCTGCGGGACCGGCACCTGAGCTACCTCGACTGCCATGTCCCCCTGCGGGGTGTGGTCGTCTCCCAGACGCAGTGGACGAGCGAGCCCGTGCGCTGGCCCGCTCCCGCGTTCCTGCGGGCTGTCGCGGAGAACATGGCAGCGGCCGGTGCCCCCCTGCTGGGACACGTCGCCATCTCACGGTCAGAGGACCTGAAGGTCTTGCTGAAGCGTCAGCGCACTCCCGCGACGGCGGCCGGCGCACCGCTCGATCCAGGGGTGGCCGAGACGGCGCGAGCCATCCGCCGGTCGCTCAGGCCCCTGTAGGGGGTGTGCTGCGGCACTCGATGGAGTGGACCTGCTGCGCACACAACAACCGGCCCGCCAGCGCGCGCGGGTTCCCCGGGCATGAGCGACGAGAGCGTGATCACGATCGAGATCCGGGGCCCCGAGAAGGCTGCGCTCGAAGCGGCACACCGAATCTCGGCCCTGTTCCTGTCCAGCGGACCGTGCCGGATGCGGCGTACGCCCGGCGAGGACGAGGTACGGGTTTCGGTATACGCGGACGTCCACAGGGCTCCGGGCGAGGGCGGCTATATCGATCCGGAGACGTAAGAGGAAGTCAGGGTAGCCCTGTCGTGAATTTGCCCGTAGCTGCGGCGTTGCGCCCGTGAGGTGGACGATGTTGTGAGGCTAGGCTCTCCCCGCAGCCGTGGAGACCGGCTGGAGGCCTGCGGATCTGCCCGGACAGCCCGCTGATGCGCCCAAGGATGCGATAGCCGTTCTTCATCCCGCACGCTGTCCGCCTGGATCGGTGTCTTCGCACCGTCCCCTTCGTCCGGCTGCGGTCCGGGACGCGCCCGAACGGAACAGTCATGCCCTACAGCCGCGACAAGGCCGCCCTTGCCATGTGCCGAGAGAAGCTCTCGATCCCCGACAACTACCTTCGGCGGATGCGACAGCCCAGTGGCCGGATCTGCCTGGACACCGAACGTCCCGGCCAGCAGCAGCTCCAGGCGCTCCTGTTCGACTGCATGTTCAGCCGTGGCGCGGAGCATCCGTTTGACCTGAGGGGCGGGCGGACCTTCCCCGAGCTTCTGTCGTACCTCGGCTGGGTCGCTCCGCAGCCCGACCGGATGATTCTGCGGGTCAACGTGGCCTCCCGGGTCTCAAGCTACCTCCTGCCCTACGTCCGGACGTTCCCGGACGCGTCCTCCGAGGTCTCCGGGATTCCCGGCCTGCGCCTCGAACGAGTCACTCGCAAACCTCGTCGCCCGCATCGCCGAGGCCGAGCGCGAAGGCTGGCTCGGCGAGGTGGAAGGACTTCGGGTCAGCCTGGCCGGCGCCGAGGACAAACTCGCGCAGATCACGAGGCGCACGGCCCGGGCATTGATCGACCTCCCGGTCCCGAAGTTCCGGAGGGAGCCGTGAGAGGTGACCGTGCCTGCGTCGGCGGGACAGGGCATCGAGACTTCGCTAGGAGGCGTCCCTGGTCCTTCGCCGTGAAGCGCCCTTAGGAGAGCACCCATTGGGGCGAGTGACCGGGGTCGGCCGGGCAGGTGAAGACGTGCAGGTCCCGGTCCCGGCCGAATCGGAGTCGGGTGGGTTGGGCAACGGATTGGCCACCCCGGATCGATGCCTTCCCCCTCAGGGTTGGATCTCGGTCCTCCACAGGCACCCAGCTGTGCGAGCCGGCGTCCATCTCGTAGCCCTCTGCCGTCAGCAGCAGCCGCATGGGGGTTGCGCAGGACGCGCAGTCGACGGCCATCGGGCCCGTCGACGCCCAGCTGGGGTAGCCGCCGACGCGCCAGCCGGGAGGGATCGACAGGTCGTACTGGTAGCTGGGGGCATCGGGGCCGTGTTCCGCTACCTGGGCGTCGTCCCACGCGTCGATTCGCGCGATCAGCGAGGCGGGCAATGGGTCGTCCTCCGCCCAGGGATAGGTGTCCACCTCTTCCGGGTGCAGGACACATGGCTCGGGGAGTTCGTGCTCCGCCCGAAGCAGGGGCACTTCGGGCGGAGCGGTAACGAAGCGTTCCGCGTGCTCGGTCTGCTCGGCCTGTCGCCACCGCAGTCGGTACTGGCGCTCCAGGTATGGGCCGTGGGTGAAGGGGCAGCGGAAGAGCTGCACCAGGTCTGCACCGCCGGGCCCGCAGGCAAGGCCGGGGATGTCACGGCGGAAGAACTGAGCCAGCCCCACGAAAGGCACCGGACCGTCCTGTTCGGCACTCCATGGCTGGCTCGGCGGCCAGACGCCAGCGGCCCGGGAGCTGCGGATCTCCTCCGGTGCGTACCCCTCGGTCTCGCGCTGGTGCGGCTCGTAGCAGAGCGGCCATGGTTCGCCGTCCGGCCACAGCATCGGCCCGCCGACGTGGCTGTCATGCATGCCAGGCCGCCCCGGTCTCGGGTGCAACCGGGTCGTCCGGGCCCGGTAGGGGGCCAGCTCCGGGAACACGGCCTCCACGGACACCGGTCTGGCCGGTGTGGTCCTCGTCATGCGCAGACCGTACGCGGCCGGGCAAGGGCCACGCGAACGGATTGCCGCGAGCCCGGTGCGGCACCCTGACCGACGCCCGAACCTCGGCTGGCGCCCTCACCTCGTAGTTCAGAGAAGCCTGCGTGCGCTGCTCCCTCCTGCGGCCGGATCCAGCCCAGCGCGGGTGGCTGGTGGAGATCCGCAACAACCTGCTCGACCGGATCGTCGAAGCCGAGCGTGAGGGGTGGCTCGGCGAGATCGAGGGCCTCCGTGTCAGCCTCGCCGGCGCCGAATCCAAGATCGGCCAGATCGACTCGGCGGCATCGGGCGGCCCCGTCCTCCTCGGCCTGCCGACGCCGAGAGCGGACCGGCAAGGGTGATCAGGACGCAGGCAGGGAAGAAGCGGAAGGCACGACACCGCAGGTCAAGGTGGTGATCCATCATGGCCAGACCCGTGTGGACCGGGGTCGTCAGCTTCAGGCTCGTCGCCCTGCCGATCGCGCTCTACACCGCGACCGACAGCCACACCATCCGCTTCCACCAGCTCCAGCGCGGCAGCGCCGACCGGATCCGCAACCGCCGCGTCAATGAACGCACCGGCGATCAGTGCCTCATCAGGCGCGGCCCCCACCCCTCCAGCCTGCCACCGCCAGCACGGCCGCCCCAGCGTCGCCGCCGCTGGCGCCCGGACACGCCCTATCGGTGATCGAAGATTATTCGGCCAGAGAGGGATTACGGATTTAGATAACTTGAGGCTACTGTATCGCTCCCTGTATCCCTGGCGCCTACATCAATCCTGTCCCAAGCGGCAAACCTTGACCACGAGAGATCAGTCGAAAATTCACCGTCACGGCCAGTGTCCACTTCTCCGTTTCCGTAATTGTAATCGCCGCCCAAGTTGTGGACTGCCCGGTCCACCTTCACTTTCGCTTCCGGCGTAAACCCCACCCCAAGGACCCTAACGACACGCACTCCCGTTTGTAGCAATTGTATGGACGGACTCATCGTCTAAGGGAGACGGAAATTATAGACAGCCGGATCGATCCCGTGGCCGTCATGCCCTCCGCCTATCGGGCATCTACCCTTATCGTCGAATCCGTCGAAGTAGAGGGCCTGACAGTTCCAGCAGTTGCGCCAGTTGGGCTGGTTCTTGAACGTGTCAACCCAAATATCCGCGTGCACGAGGTGAAAATCATAGGTGAATCCGGAGCCTGAAGAATGGGTGCCGAATTCGGAATATGGGCTAGGGCAGGTGCCTAGATTGGGTGCATAAAAGAGTACTTGGCAATGCCGGCAGTTCTTCCATTCATTCTGATAAGTGGAGGGGAGAAATGACGGCGCCTGATTGTAGGTCAGGGTGAAGTCGGGCCCCGCCACGCCATGGCCTTCTCCGTCGCGTGGGCAGACCCCCCTATTGCCTTCACCATGCCCGTTGTAGTACAGGCTCTGACATTTCCAGCAGTTCCGCCAGCGGTTCTGTGTCGGCATCAGAGGCTCCTTCCTTGCTGCGGCGAATTTCTGATGCGTCCTAAAGTTGCTGGGAAAGGTCCCAGAATCGTGGGACCCACCGGACACACCTCGCGCCGAGGGCTGATCACCGGGTCGTCGGCCCGATCTTGGATGGTCCATTTCGCGCGGGTGGTTTCGACGGGACGTTCGGCATGTAGAACGGGCAGCCCACTGCTCGGTGGCCTGGCTGACATGAACGAGCCACATCTCCGCGACGAGTCTGCAATGTTGACCCCTTCACGGAACCTGCGTCGAGGAGGGAATGCAAAGCCGTTGGCTGGCGGTTATCACGTCTTGCCTGTCGGCGGACGGGGAGTCCCTCTTCCTGTTGGAACGCGCACCGACCCGGGATGCACGTCACCCGGGTGGCGGGCCACACTTTGAAAACCTGAAAGTCCTCGGTTCAACGACCGAACCAGGACCTGCGGCCTCCTGGGCAGTTTTGGGCGTACCTGCTGCGAGTCGCCAGCGGCCCACTCACTGCCTCCCGCTCTAGTTCAGAGAAGTGACCAGACCGAAGAGATCGCTCCGGACCAAATAGCCGCACTCGGACCTCCTGCTCGCACGCCCCTTCCTCCAAGGTCGCACCGGCTGCCTCCCCGGTCGCGAGGTGCGCGGCCATCCGGGCCGACCCGCGCCCCACACGCGTGGCGGAGCGGCTCTGGGCGTCCCGCGCCGGTGCGGCACGCGCGCCGGGGTACTCGAAGCCCCTCGCGAAACCGCGTCGACGGGGGGGCGCCCCCCTGCTGACCTGCTGACAGCGATGGACCAGGTGCTGAAGGAGCTCGGCTCGGTCAAGCGCGCCGTTCGCCGGCTCCTCGCTCAATCAGCTGGTAAGGGCTGACCTGGCTGGCCCCAAGAAGTGGCACGACGGCCCGCGCTGGCTCCCCATCTCCCGCCGCGACGGCGTAGCCGAGAGCGCAGGTGGACGGCATCGACGCAGCTACGGAGCCAGCCCGGTCCGCCGGCGAGTGTGCTCTCCGGCGGCGTCTCCGGAAGTCGCAATCAGGGTCGGAGATGGGCTGAGCCCTGACAGGATCCCCGTCCGCCAGGAGCAGCAGCGGGCCGTCGAGGTCCGTCCCGGGACGCAAAGGAGCCAGCGCCCTTGCGGCCGCGCCCACGGCGCCGTTGCGTCGTTGGACGGGCATGACCACCAGCACGGAGCAGATCGCCGGCGAAACGGCCGCCCTGGATCTGATGCGCGGGTACCTCGCCGCGGACCCGGACGGCATCGCGGCCGCTGCGGCGGCGGGCGCCGTGTACCCGACCAAGGCCGCCTACATGCCCCAGCAGGCCTCGGGACTGCTGACCGAAGCCGTCCTCGCCGACCCCGGCTTCTCCCCGTACCGCCGCGCGGTGATGGGGCCGGCGGGCATCGAGTGGCTGGAGAGCGTGCCCATGGAGACGGCCGTCGCCGAGACGGTCATGGCCCTTGCAGGCGACGGCGCAGCACCGCGCCTCCCTCTAAACGACGCGCAGCTGGCCACCATCTACGCTCTCTCTGCCGTCGCCCGCTGCGTGGCCGCGTACGGCCGGGAGGAGGCCATGCGACACCTGGACCGGCTCCGGTCCGTCGTCGCCAACCCCTGAGTCGGCCATACCGACGGACCGGTGCTGCACGGCCAGCCGCCATCGGAGATCCCGGTCCGACCGTGCCGGTCGGGTCAGCACGCCGTCGACCGCTCGAAGGGGTACACGTACCGGTGTGACCCGACTCCAGTGGCCGCGGATCGTGGCCTGTGCTGCCGACATCGTCACCAGCTACGACGCGGTCGGCGGCTGCACCCTTCGCCAGGCGCGCGGTGGTGGGCCGGCTGTGTGGAGCCCGGACACCGGCGGAGCGTGAACGCAGCATTGCGGGCCGCCGCCCCGGCAAGGGTGGGCTTCAGGGACAGAGTTGCACTCTGCCTTTGAAGCCTGCGGTCATTCGCCGCACAGTGTTCTGTAGCCGGCGGCGTCGAGGAGATCGAGACCGTCGAGTGCGTTCCTGTCGGAGGGCTCCAGTCGGAAGAGCCAGGCGGCGTAGGGTTCCGAGTTGAGCAGGCGAGGGAGGGATTCGAGCTTGGTATTGACCTCGACGACCTCGCCTCCGACCGGCGCGTAGATGTCCGCTGCCCCCTCCGTTGACTCGATGGGAGTGACCGTCTCGCCTGCGGCGACGACCACCCCGGCCGGGGGGAATTCGACGGACACAATGTCGCCGAGAGCGTTCTGGGCGTGGTGGCTGATGCCAACGGTCACGGTGCCGTCAGCCTCCAGACGGACCCACTCGTGGCGCCGGGTGAATCGCAGATCTGCTGGAACTTGAGACATGTCGTCCTCTGTGGGTTGTGATGGTCGCACGGAGCAAGGGCCCTGCGGGCCGCGTTCGCGGCCGTCAACGCTCTGCGAACGGGGCCACTCCCATCCTGTACCTCCACTTCCCCCTAGCGTTGGATCACCGCGCACGGCTCGCCCCGGAACCGGGTTGAACTCGACGACGGTGCGAAAGAGGAACGGCAACGGGACCGGCTCAGGGCGTTCACCGAGGGCTGGACCGATGACCGCCGACCGTTGGCTGACGGCTCCACAACTCGGCCTCCGCGGCAGCGGTCCTCACCAACAGCCCGGACATCACCGACCCCAAGGCCGAGGACTTCGACGAGCTCCTCGCCTCCACTAGCCTGCTGAGTCGGCTCATCACCCACCTGACGCTGTCCCGCGAGCGTCACATCGCGGCGGCCGACGCCACCAGCCCGCACGCCGACCGCCGGGCCATCGGCGTCGCCGCCGCGATGCAGCCCTCGCAGCTCGGTGTCGTGCTGGAGCGCAACGGCCGCCCCCGCAACCGCAAGGCCTGACCAGCAGACTCCCCCGCCCCCTCGAAGTCCTCACAGCCCGGAAGGAAGTCCTGTGGAACTCCACGTCATCGAGCGGACTGCAAACGCCTTTCAGCAGGGCCTGACCGGCCGCCAGATCCAGGCGGTCGCCGAGCGCGCCTTCGGGCCCGGCGCCGAGGTCCGTTCCGCGACGGAGCTGGGCGGCGGCATGTACAACACCACCTACCGCATCGACTTGGCCGGCCGCGCGGAGCCGGTCGTCCTGCGGGTGGCGCCGGAACCGGCCCGCCAGTTCCATTCCGAGCGGGAGCTGATGCGCGCGGAGTACGCGTCGGTGCCGTGGCTCGCGCCGATCGCCGACCTGATGCCGCACGTCCTGGCGGCCGACTTCACCCAGTCCGTGATCGGCCGGGACTGGATGATCCAGTCCTTCCTGCCCGGGACGCCGGCACCGGAGCTGCTCGGCTCCTACCCGAAAGAGACCCACACGGCGTTCTTCCGGCAGATGGGGGAGATCACCGCATCGGTGCACGCGGTCGCCGGGCCCTGGTTCGGCCCGGTGGGCGGCCCCGGCCACGCGCGGTGGAGCGAGGCCGTCGTCGCGTCGTTGCATCTGATCGCCGAGGACGTCGAGAGCTGCGGCCTGGACGCGGCCGACCTGCGCAAGGCCGCCGACGCCGCCCAGGCCGGCGCTCAGCTCCTGGACGAGGTGACGGTGCCGCGGCTGTTGACCGGGGACCTGTGGACGGTGAACACGATGCTCGCGGCCGCCCCCGTCCCGACGATCTGCGGTGTCCTGCATATGGACCGCACCTGGTGGGGGGATCCGGAGGCGGACTGGACGATGCGGATGGCCCGCGCGAAGCAGGACGCCCGCACCGCGTTCTTCGACTCCTACGGCGGCGCGGAGGAGACCGCGAACAGCGTGTGGCGGCGGCGTGTGTACGAGGTGCGCCACCTCGGCGCGCTGCGTCTGGAGCGTCACCGGCTCGGGAACGAGGCCGGCTTCGCGGACTCCCACCGGGCGGTGGCCGAGGAGCTCGGCGCGCTGATCTGACCTCGGGCACACCGAAGGGACGCCACCCATGGACCTGGGTGGCGCCCCTTTCGCTGTGCTCAGGCGGAATGGGGTTCGACCTCGATGCGGATGTCGTCGAAGAGTTGGGCGGCGCGGGCCGCCGTGGTGCGGGCGTCGGGGCTGACGACGATGAGGCTGCCGAGCCGTCCGGCGTTGGTGTGGCGGGACCGACCGGGTCGCCGGGCCGGACACGAAGCCGGACGAGGGGGGTGTCCGGGCCGGGCCGGGGCAGGCCGGTGACGGCGGTGAGGCGGCCGGCGGCCGGGCTGGTGAAGAAGCGAACGGTGGCGTGGTGGCGTCGGGCGGGGATGAGGCGGGCGGGGCGGCCGAGGGCGATGTCCAGAAGGGCGGTCCAGGGGCTGATGCCGAGAGCGTGGTGGAGGAGGTCACCGATGTGGCCGGCGCCGATGCGGGCCGCGGTCTCGACGACGTACGGGCGGCCGGTGGAGGTGACGATGACCTCGGTGTGGGACGCGCCGTTGCGGATGACCCGCGAGCCCGTGGGCTTGCTCTCGCTCATGGCCCTGCCTCCCCTGCCTCGCAGCCGACCCGGTCAGGTCGGCAGCATGGCGTGCCGAACAGACGCGACGGCCGTCCGTGGCCGGCAGGTGTGCAGATGGGACGAGGCAGGGGCTGTGTGCAAACCGGCGGAAGGGTGCGGTGGTGGATTCGGTGGGCCGGCATGGCGTATGCCCGGGCCCTGGAGGCGCGGCCCTGGCCCGCGCGCGGGTGCACCGGCTGGTGGACGAGGCACGGCTGCTGGGACATCCCGTGCCGCCAGCGTTGGAGGAGACCGCGCTGCTGCTGGTGACCGAGCTGGTCACCAACGCGGTACACCACACCCCGGACCGTTGCGCGGTCGATGCTGGGAGGGGGAGGGCATTGACATCGACGTCACGGACCCGAGCCCCGAGCCGCCCCGCGTGACACTCCAGCGCCTACTCAACCGGCGTCGATGCCCTTCCCCCCGTACCCGAGCCCTCGGCGTCGCGGCCGGGACGGCGCGGGTGCACGCGCCGGCGGGGTGTTCAGGGCACCGGTCATCTGGAGCGCCGCGGCCGGGGTCAGGCCGTCGGAGACATCCCCGGAGGACCGGGATGCCGCCGCGTAGGTCGGGCAGGACAACGCTCGTACCGCCCTCGGCATGGCGACGACCGACAGCCCTCCTCGGCCTGAGGCCTGACGCTCCTGGCGCTGAGGCCCCTCTGCTTCCTCCGGGGGTGATGCCCTCCCTGTACTCCGCCCAGGGCGTCGCCCTACTCGTCGTCCGCCCCGCAGCGGGCCTCGATGTGCGCCCGGGACTCGCCGACCAGGTAATTCAGGACCGTAGGGCGGTGTGGAGTTGATCATTATCTGTCACTGAACGAGAATGTCCGATCGATCAGACTTCGGGGGGTGGCTGATGAGATTTGGCATATTAGGGCCGTTGACGGTGCTGGACGACGTGGGCCGGCTTCGCCCCGTCGCGCGGCCGAAGTCCCGGGCCGTACTCGCTGCCCTTCTCCTCGACGCGAATCGCGTAGTTGCGTTCGGAACCGTTATGACCGCCTTGTGGGGTGATGGTCAGCCGGCCTCTGCGACCGCCTCCCTACACAACCATGTCGCGCGCCTCCGCAAGGACCTGGGCCCGGACGGTGCGGCCCGACTCCGCACGGTAGGCCGGGGATTCCAGCTCCAGGTAGCGGAGGGGGAAGTCGACGCCGACTCCTTCCTGCGACACGGCGACCGTGCCCGGGAAGCCCTGCGTCTGGAGAAGTGGGATGAAGCCGAGCGGGAAACCGGGGCAGGGCTGCGCCTGTGGAGGGGTACGCCCCTGGCCGACACGTCGACGGCGCCGGAGCACCCCGGGATCGTCTATCTGGAAGAGCAGAGGCTCCAGATCCTGGAGTGCCGGTTCGAGGCCCTGCTCAAGCTCGGACGGCTTGATGGCCTGTCCGCCGAGCTCGCCCTCCTGGTCGCGAAGCACCCGCTGCGCGAATCGTTCCACCGGCAGCTGATGCTCGTCCTCGACCGCACGGACCGGCAAGCGGAAGCACTGGCCCGGTACCAGAGCCTGCGGACCATGCTGGTGGACGAACTGGGCGTGGAACCCGGCCCCGCGGTCCAGCAGGCACATCGGCTCATCCTGGCGGGGAAGTGCCACCCGGACGCCCCGGAGGAAGCGGCCACCATCGCCGCTCCGCCCAGCCGGCCGGCGCAACTCCCCCTACCACCTCTGCATTTCGTGGGCCGTACCCAGGACATCGAAGCGATCCGCTCCGTGCTGCTCGCGGCCCGCACCCACCCGGCCATGGCCGTGATCAGCGGGATGGCGGGCGTGGGAAAGACCGGCCTGGCCCTGTACGTAGCCCGGGAACTTCAAGACGCCTTCCCTGACGGACAGCTCTTCCTCAACCTCCACGCGGCCACTCCCGGAGTCGCGCCGGTGGAGTCCGGCGAGGCGGTCGCGCTGCTTCTGCAGGGCATGGGCGTGGACCCGCGGCTGATCCCGACGAGCAGCGCCGCGGCATCGGCGCTGCTGAGGTCCACCCTGGCCGACAAGCGCGTTCTCCTGGTGCTCGACGACGTCTCCTCGGTCAGCCAGATCAGGCCCTTGCTGCCGGCCGGACCAGGCTGTGGCGTGCTGGTCACGAGTCGGCCTGCGCTCGCAACGCTGGATTCGGGCAGGCACATCCGACTGGCACCTCTGACACCGGCGACGAGCGGCCTCCTTCTGCGCAGGGCGTCGGGCCGCCCGCTGACGGCGGATGACTCCGCCCTGGTGGACAGACTCGTCGCCCTGTGCGGGGGACTGCCGCTCGCACTGCGGATCACGGCCGCCCGCCTGGCGACCCGCGAAAATCTCACCCTGGAAGCGCTGTCCGAACGACTCGCTGCACAGGAAGCCCGGCTCGACCACCTCGAACTCGACGATCTGAGCGTCCGCCGCTCGCTGGCCGCAGCCCACGAGGCCCTCACCTCGTCGCCCGAGCAGACCGACCGCGACGCGGCGTACGCGCTCACACGTCTCGGTTCCCTCGACCTGCCCGAGTATTCCGTCGGCTTGACGGCACGGCTCATGGACGTGTCCGAACTCCGCGCTGATCTGGCGCTCGAGCGGCTGGCCGAGGTCGCGCTGCTGGACGAGTCGTGTGCCGGCCGGTACGCGCCTCACGACCTCGTACGGGACTTCGCCCGGGAGCAGGCACGCTCCCACCCCGCGCGTTCCCACCACGCCGGGCTGGACGAGGGTGCGCTGCGTTGGTACCTGCGCCAGGCAGCGGCGTGCGCCCGAGTCCTACGCCCTGACAATTTCTGGGCCCGTACTCCGTGGGCGGACACGGACCCGTCCCCCGCGGACGGCTCGTCCTTCCACGACGCGACGGAAGCCCTCACGTGGGCGGATCAGGAGGCGGAGAACCTGATCTTCCTGGCTGGACAGACGGACGGCGGCAGACTGGGCCGCCGGCAAGCCATCGAACTCATCCAGATGCTCTACCCCTACTTCCACGACCGCGGACTCACACAGGCGAGGAAGCGTCTGACGCACCACTCGGTCCGCCTGGCCCGGGAAGGCGGCGATATGGAGGCGGAATCCGAGGCCCTCCGCTGCCTGGCAGTCGCCCAGTACTCCGACGGCTTCATGAACGAGGCGCTGCGCCTGCTGGAGAAGTCCAGCGCGATGCCAGCGGGCCAGGACGCCGTCACGCGCATGATCACGCTCGGCAACCGAGCGGCCGTACTGAGAGCCATGGGACGGTGCGACGAGGCCCGGACGGCCCTGGCCCAATGCCTGTCACTCCGCCCCGAGCCGACGTCCGCCTTCCATCAGGCGCTCCTCCTGGGGAACCAGGGATACGTGGCCGAACTGACTGACGCCCGCCTCGCGATCTCGTACCACCTCCAGAGCCTGGACATCGCGACGCGGATCGGCGCACAGGCGCTCCGGCTGGTGGCGCTGTGCAATATCGGCCACGCCCACCTGGTGTTGGGCGAGCCCGAAGCCGCGCTGACGCGCTTCGCCGAAGGCCTGGCCGTCACCGCCGGGGGCGGGTCCCACTGGAACGCGGAGAGAGAGATGCGCCGGGGCGAAGCCCGGGCGCTGCGCCTGCTCGGCCGCCTGGAGGCGGCGCGGCGCACCTGCGAGCTGCTCCTGGAGCTCACTCGGAACCGCAGCGACGTGTACGCGACCGGCCTGGCCGAGCACGAGTACGGACACGTCCTCCGCGATGCGGGCGATGAACTGGGAGCCCAGAGGCACTGGCACAGCGCCCTGCGTGCCCTGGAGGGCACGGATGCCCCCGTCCTCCCGGAACTCCGCCGGCTCGCGGCCTGATCGGCGAGCAGACGAACGGGGCCCCCGCCGGTTCTCCCGGCGGGGGCCGTTCACGATGCTCGTTTCAGGCGTTGCTCAGTTCCAGACCTTGCCGTAGAAGAACCCGCCGGTACCGTGCTCGTAGTAGTGCTCGCCGTACAGACCGCCCACGCACCTGCTCTTGGTCTCCCACCCGTTGGTGGGGAAGGAGGCGACCATCACATTGGTGTCGGCGTCCCAGAGTTCAGCCCGCCCCCAGTAGGCGAGGCCCGTGTGGGTGCCGGAGAAACAGACCTCGTGATTGCCGTTGGCGGGCACGCTTCCGCTGGTGCACGTGTATCCCTCGCAGACCGAGGAGGCCGCGCTCGCGGGGCCGGCGGCTATCAGCCCGAAGGTGGCTACCGCGGTAGCTGTCATGACAGCCTGAATGATCCTCTTCTTCATGGTGTCTCCGTGTTTCCCAAGAAAGGTCCGCTGGACGAGACATGCGTTCCGCTTGCCTCGTCACAGGTGCTGCTCCGTGGGGAGCGCACGGACAGCACTGTGCTGGCCCGGGCCAACAGCCCACCAACACGAGCCCAACCGCACGCGCGGAAGCTCCGGTCGCCGACCAGGTCCGCGCCACCGCCGGCGGCCGGGCCGGCTCTCACGGGCGGGGGGGGAAGTGGACGGCCTTGCCCGAGTACGACAGCCGCAGCGTGAACAGGTGGCACTTGGTCACGGTGCCCGCGAGCCGCACCCACACGTCCGCGAAGTCCACCTCGGCTTCCTCACCGGGGAGATGGACCTGCGGGACCATCCCCACCAGCTGCCGGTGCCCCTCCCGGGCCTCGGTCTCGATCTCCGGCCGGCGGACCGCGACGTAGTCACTGACCGTCGAATACGACACCTCATCGAAGCCGTGTTTCTGCGCGAGACGCTGGTAGATCCGCCGGGCCGTGTGTTTCTGCTTCCGCGGCGCGGTCAGATCCTCCCGCAGCATCTCGTCGATCCAGTCCTTGGCCGGATCCAGCACCGATCTGCGAACCACGGGTTCCTTGCGCGGAGGCGGGACGGCCGACTCCAACGCCTGCCTCACGGTCCTTCGATGCACCCCGTACTTCTCCGCCAGCGCACGCTGCGACAGACCCGCATCGAGACGCCTGTCCCGACGGATCGCAGCGAACAGTTCAACGCGCGACAAACCCACCCTGGCCTCCCGACATGACCGCGATCAACACACACGGCCTCTGACCAGACCGTGATCGACGCACACCCCCTGCCGTCGCCGGGCGAACGGAGCAGCGCATTCACTCCAAAGAGGGCACGTCGCAGACCTGGCTTATCGGCCTGCTCACGAATGTCGCCGGGGCAAGCAGGCCGGGCAGATGTTGGCGATGCCTCAGTGCTGGAGCAGGCCACCGACCGGGACAGGAGCGACGTGGCCCGTTGCGGGAAGAGCCTGCGCCAGGGAGAGGCCGATGTCGACCAACGATGACCGTCGCAGGCCAGCGGCATCGGAAACCGGAGTCCAGACCGACTCTGCGATTTCGCCGTTCGGCTCAGGCCGGAGCTGGCCGCCAGTGATACGGACCCGGTAGAAGATGCCGACATTCTGGTGTTCGACACCCGCACGAGCGGTGGCCGCAGGGATCACTCGTGAGTCCACTCCCAGCAGGCGATCCACCACCGCGGTGCAGCCGTTTTCGTCGGCGACCTCCCGGATCACCGCATCGAACGGATCCTCCCCGTGCTCGACCCTTCCGCCCGGAAGAGTCCAGTGGCTCCCGCCCTCCGGTGGTACGTGATGGGCGAGCAGCACCCGCCCGTCCTCGATACACACGGCGTACGCCGCCAACCGGAAACTCATCCCCGCACCCCCTACCGGACCCTATCCAACGTCCAGGATCCGCGCATCGCTACGCGGAGTGGAGCCAGATCAACTTCTTAGGCCCTGGAGCCACTTCTGTTCCGTGCGGCGGAGCCCAAAGAAGTGCTTACAAACACCCGGTCCTGCTGACCCCGCGGGGCGAGCCGTACGCAGCCACCTGCGAGGTCGCGGCCGCCGACGCCGCCGGTCAGCGGCCGAGGGACTGAAGGGACTGAGAAGACCATGAAGGGCCAACGTGTCTGTGCCCGCTGTTGTTCAGGGGGTAGAGCGGAACCTGCGATGCGCCGCACACCGGTGCGGCCAGCTCGTGGGAACCCGAACAGGGCTGGCACCACCGAGGACATGGCCGCCGGGCTCGGTCATCCAGCACGCCAGGCTCGGTTCGCCGCCCCGGCGAGCTGCCCGCGGTTGCACGGACAGCCGGCCCTGGTGCAGGGACCGCCCTGCCGCCCCCAGGAGCGGAGAGCAGATGTGGTCACCGGACTGCTTCCTGGTGGACGACTCGCTCTTCCCGCTGGCGATGTCTGTCGTCTCAGAGGGAAGCGAGGTAGTACCGCTACCAGCTGGCTGCGGAGCTGATCCGGGAAGTCCCCTGGCTGGCCCTGCCACCACGCCCCGGATCGCCTGGGTGGTTCGGCACGTCGCCGACGCAGGCTGGAGCGCTGCCGAGGTCCAGGGATGGCTGCACGCCCGCGGCGAGGTCAACACCGTCCACCGCGCCTCAGGACTCCTCGCGACCCTGCTGCGCGGCGCCCACGAGATCGTCCGCACCCCCGAGGCCCGGGCCGGGCTGGTCTCGGACTGGCGTGAGCTGCAGTGGAAAGACTTGAGCAACTGCCCCCCATTGGGGTGCAACGGTCCTCATCAGAAACAGCCGCCCCGCAGGCTGCGACAGACCCCTCCGGGGCGGGCTTCGCCGGGCCCTTCGCGATCGCCTTCCGGGGCTTGCGAACCTTCCGAGCGGCCTTCTTCGCCAGCTGCGCAACTCCTGGCCTGCAGCCCCGTCAAAAACCAGCCTCCCACCCGGCCACCAGCCCGGTCACAGCCGACCGCCACCTGACGGGCCAACCAGCATGCGCGCCCCGTCCACGACACCCGACAGCGCCCTGCGTACCATGCGCCCTCATACTGCGCGGCCCCGCAGTGTCGGCCAGCCGCACGCACCGCGCCCCGGCGGCTGGGCTATCTGGCCATGTCGGCCGCCACACTCATCGGCGCCGCCGGGCACCGGCAGGGCCCGGCACACCCCGGCAGACGCCGACCCGCTCGGTGAACGGGGCCCCGTGGGGCATGTGCGGGTCGGTACGGACGCAAGGATCGTCCGGGTCACGCCAGTCCTCGGTGCCGCCGGTCCCGGTCCGGTGCGTCTCGCTTACGGGCACTGGACCTCTCCCGCCGGGACGAGCCGGCGCAGCACGTTCAGGGCCACCCGCGCGTAGTCGGGCGGTGTGGCACCGGGGTGGTGGACTTCGGTGAGGGTGGCCAAGAGGGCCAGGTACTGGGGGTCGGCGTCGGCCGGGTCCTCGACGAGCTCAAATGCGGCAGACCGGAGCCGGGCGGAGCTCGCATGGGTCGTGCGGTCGGCCGGGCCCCGCAGGTCGTGTCCGACCACGAAGTCGGCCCGTCAGTCGCGGACCTGGGTGACGCGCAGCCGCCGGTCCCGGTCCTTCATGTCAGGCGCGAGGTCGCGGTACAGCTGCCCCTCGGCCACAGCACTCCTCATCACGGGTGACTCCCCTTCCCGGGTACGGGTGTTGATCGAACGCGGTCCGGTGGCCGCTGTGGCGGACGGTACGGGCCCGGTGGAGCAGCCACGCGCTATCCGGACGGCGCCCGGGCTCCGGCAGGCCGGCGGGGCGGGGTGCCGAGCGGGCAACTCTGCGAGAGCTCGGCCGTGGTGCCGCTCCGGTCCCAGCCCCGCGACCGGTTCGGACGGTGGGGATGGTGGTGGAGGCGCTGGCGGAGGCACGGGGGCCGTGGGGGAACAAGGCGCCGGGCGGGGCGTGCAGGGCCGGCAAGGCCGCGCCGAGCATGCGGCCCGCGTGCTCGGATCCAGGGCCCTGCCGCAAGGGGGTGTTGTCCCACAGCTCGGCCTTCAGCCGGTCCCGCAGGTGATGGAGGGATGCGTTGTGACGGTAGCCGTCATCAAGGCCAGCTGTACTGCAATCTGCGTCGGCGGCGTTGTTGGGAACGTCGACGCACTGGTTGGTGGCCGGGTTGTTGAGGGACTTGTCGCCGGCGCGGTAAACGAACTTCACCCCTGCCACGAAATCAAGGCGCAACAGTGGCGCCTGACCGGGAACACGGTCCGAGCCCTGTCCTAGGGTTCTATGCTGCCAGCTACTAGATCCTTCGCGTAGGCCAGAATGGAGTGCAGGCAAGGACTACGATCAGGAATGCGAGGACGCTATCCTCGTTTGCGCACGCCGTGACAGACTATGGAACGCCCTCGAACAAATACATTCAGAGATGGATCGGTAAACCCGGTGCGATGGAAATGACGGGGGGTCAGGACATGACCATGGTGTCCAGAACGGTGATCCCTCGGCATTACAGCCACAAGAGGGTGGGATGAATAGATTCCGCAAGCTGTGCATCACTCTCGTGCGCCTCGCTCTCTTTACTCCCGGAGTGGTTGCATGCGCTACTTTCGAGCACCCGGACGCTGGATATCCTAAGAATATTCTGATCGAGCGAGCAGCGTTGGCGCGCTCATGGACATACGGCGAGAGCCGAATTACCCTGCACAAAGACGGGACGTTTGCCTCTGAGGGAATCAACCTCGAAACCCTTGAATGTAGACCCAATGGCGCACCTGACCCAGGTAGTGGCACTTGGGGCTCACTGGAAACCGGGCAGAGGAGCGTACGAATTGCTCTTAAATTCAAAGAAGATTGCTTCGGATCACTCTGGACCGGCGAGCTGCAGGGGCACCCGGTTCTTTGGCGTGAGACGAGCTATGAGAAGCACCAGTTTGTTGCTTTTAAGTAGGCAGCACCCTCGGCCTACCTCGGCGTTACAGTCGGGGTGGGCCGTCATCACTTCCGCACTTGGCCAACTTGTACCCGACTCGAAATTCCACTGAAGAGCAAGAGGGAGACGAGGCCGCCTCCCCGGCGCCCGGACGGCGCACGGCGCGGCCAGAGGAAGCTGGTGACGAGGGAGGCATCGACTGAACGACGCCTCGAAACCACCGCCCCGACGAGGGACTCGGATGGTCCAGGGGGGTCCTGACCTGCTGGCGGCGGGCAGCCGTCGCCCTCGGCACGCAGGTCTCAGGCCGCGCAGTCCAGCGCGCCGACCGCCCACGACCCGGCCCGGGAGCGGGGCACGGCCTGGGCCAGGCGGTCCTGGAGACCTTCGTGATCGGCGGCGTTGGCGCCGACGAGGGCGGGAGCGAGGCCGCGGACGGAACAGGCGACGGGTTCGGCGAGGGGCCCGTACCACAGATGCGTCGGCGACTGGGAAAGGGGTGTTGACGACCATATAGGCGGCTGCAGGCCCGCGTGGTGGCGATCTGGGAAGCGCCGAGCCGGAATGCGCCGTCCCCGCCAGGTGACGCCGAGCGCTGGGCCGGCGTAGGTGCTGCTCCTCACACGCCGCGGACGGCGAGCCGGACCGGTGCCCGGACTCCGCTCGCGCGCAGAACCTCGAGGATGGTCCCGGTGGTCCAGGCGGCGGCGTCCGCGGCCACCTCCCGGCGCACCGGAGGGGTCACCCACACGACTCAACTCCACGCGCCTGAGCACCCGTTACGGCACGTCGACCGGTCCGGTGAGACACCGCAGCGTCCTCGCCGGTCGGGCAGCGATCACGTCCGCGCCCCGGGTACGGTCGTCCCTCCCCGCCCCACAGCAAGGCCGGACCGTGCACTGGGGTGCGACGAAATCATGCACTTTGACGCCTTTAGGCGGGTCGGTGACGGGCTGGAGAGGGGCCGGGCCCATGGCCGCAGCCCAGCCCCGAGAGATCCCCTCTCAGAATCGAACAGCAATTTCACAGCCGCCGGTTGGCTCCTGCAGATGTGCGCGCGGGCGTCCTCCCGCTGCCCGACGGGGCGTGGCTACGGCGCGCTGGGCGCCGGGTTCTTCGACAGCGGGTCGGGATGCGGTCCTCGGGCCAGGGAGCTGGGCCACCAGCTGCGCGGGCCGATGTCGATCACCAGGGCCGGGACCAGCAGGGAGCGGACGACGAGCGTGTCGAGCAGGACGCCGAAGGCCACGATGAACGCGATCTGGACGAGGAAGGCGAGCGGGATCACCATGAGGGCCGCGAAGGTGGCCGCGAGCACCACTCCGGCGGAGGTGATGACGCCTCCGGTCGTGGTCAGGCCCCGGAGCACCCCTTGGCGCACCCCGTGGACGAACGATTCCTCGCGGACCCGGGACATCAGGAAGATGTTGTAGTCGACGCCGAGCGCCACGAGGAAGACGAAGCCGTAGAGGGGGACGGAGGAGTCGGTGCCGCTGAACCCGAGCAGGTGCTCGAACACGAGCGCGGAGACACCGAGTGTGGCCAGGAAGTTCAGTGCCACGGTGGCGACGAGGAGGAGCGGGAGGAGGAAGGAGCGCAGCAGCAGGAAGAGGATGAGCAGGATAATGCCGAGGACGACGGGGACGATGACCGTGCGGTCGCGGGCTGCGGTCCGCTGGGTGTCGTACTGCTGGGCCGTGTAGCCGCCGACGATGGCGTTGGCCTCGGGAACGGCGTGGAGACGGGTGCGCAGGGCGGCGACCGTTTGCTTCGCGTCGTCGCTGTCGGCGGCGGCCTCGAGGGTGGCGTCCATGCGGATGCGGCCGTCAACCACCAGCGGCTCGCCATTACCGGGTCGGCCGCCCGCTGTCACGGGTGCGACCGAGGCGACGCCGTCCGTCGCACGGGCGGCTGCCTGTACGTCGGAGGCCTTCGCGGCGTCCGTGATGATCACCGTGGGCTGGCCGGATCCGCCGGGGAAGTGCCGGCTGAGGGCCGTCTGTGCGGCGACGGAGGGCGCGTCCTTGACGAAGATCTCGTCCAGGGGAACACCGTGGGAGGACAGGCCCGTTGCGCATGCGGCCAGAGCGAGCATGAGGACGGTGGCGGACACCCAGACGCGGCGTGGAGCCCGGCCGACGACGGCCGCCACCCGGTTCCACACGCGGTGTCCCTCCCCGGTGGCGTCGCCGGCCTTCGGAGTAGCGGGCCAGAACGCGGTCCGGCCCAGGAGGGCCAGTACGGCCGGCAGGAACGTCAGGGTGGTCAGGACGGAGCAGACGATACCGATGGCACCGACCGGGCCCAATGCCCGGTTGTTGGTCAGGTCGCTCGCGAGCAGGGCGAGCAGGCCGAGGGCCACGGTGGCGGCGCTGGCGGTGATCGCCCCCGCCGAACGGCGGACCGCAGCGAGAACAGCGGCCGTGCGGTCCCCACGAGCGGCGAGCTCCTCCCGGAACCGTGCCGCGAGCAGCAACGCGTAGTCGGTCGCCGCGCCGATGACCAGGATGGACAGGATTCCTTGCACCTGGCCGTCGACCCGCACGACGCCGTGGTCGGCGAGGGCGTAGACGGCGGCGCACGCCAGCCCGAGGGCGAAGACGGCGCTGATGATGATCACCAGGGGCAGCAGCAGGCTGCGGTAGACCAGCAGCAGGATCAGGAGCACCGCGCCGAGCGCCACGCCCAGCAGGAGACCGTCGATGCCGGAGAAGGCGTCGGCGAGATCGGCCTGGGTGGCCGCGGGTCCCGCGATCTGCGCGCTCAGACCCGGTACGGATTCCGCCGCGGCACGCACCTCGTCCAGGACCGCCGGCAGTTCGTCGCCCAGATCAGGTGCGAGGGGGGCGACGGCCTGGAGGGCGAGCCGGTCGTCGGAGGGCAGGGCGGGCGAGGGCGGTCCGGAGATCCCCGGCTTCCCGGCCAGCACGGCGAGCGAGGCGGTGGCCTCCTGCTGCTGGACGCCGGTGACGGGAGCGCCGTCCTCGGCCTGCCATACGATGATCGCCGGCACCGACTCGGACCGTTCGAACGCCTTCCGCGCCTCCATGACGCGGGTGGACTCGGCACTCTGCGGCAGGAAGGCCGCCTCGTCGTTCGTGGCGACCTGACCGAGCTTCCCCGCGTAGGGGCCGAGGGTTCCGCCGATTCCCAGCCAGACCACCAGCAGCAGTGCGGGCACCAGCCATCGGCTCCACCTCGACAAGCTCTTCATCGACAGGGCTCTCCTCTACTCAACCGTGAAGTGTCTCGATGATCGACAGATCAGAAGTCCGGTCTCCCTCCGGTACTTCCGTGCGACGACTCGATCGGATGCAGTCCTCTGCCGGACGCTGGGTTCAACCGACCGGACCCTGCTTCCGCGGCCAGGCCGTACGGCGGTGGTCAGCCGGGGATCGGGGTGGCTCGGGTCGCGGTGAGCGAGAGGTCCCAGAGCCGTGCGGCCGGGTCGGGGGCGATCGCGTACGGGCGTACGCCGCCGTCGTCCATCGGCGCGTCACGGTCCACGACGCGTGCGACGTCGCAGCCTTCGAGGTAGAGGCCGCCGCGGTCGTCGAGGAGTGGGGAGGTGGCCGCCCACAGACCGGTGGCGGCCGGTGGCGGCCCCTTGGGACGGCGACCGCTCTGCCACCGCCACCGCATCGTGGAAGCCGGGCAGGGTGATCCGGCCCGACTCGTCGCTCAGCAGGCTCACCACCCTGCAGAGCTCGAAAGCCACGTGGGAGGCAGCGCCGGACACGGCCCCGTGCAGGACTCCCCCGCGTGCGCGTTGCACCTCCCCGGCGCCGGGGGTCAGCCGGCCTGTCGGATCCGGAGTGGCCCCGGCGTCATGCCGTGGCGGCTACGCCGATGCCGATGGTGATGAAGAGCCAGCCGGTGGTGAGTTCCCAGCGGTGCCGGAAGGTGGGGCGGGAGAGGAGGGTGCGCAGGCGGGTGGCGAGGGCGGCCAGGGCGAACCAGTAGACGATGCCGATGACGACGTCCAGGGTGCCGAGGAAGAAGATCTGGCGGGTCATGGATCCGTCGCCGTGGACGAACTGCGGCAGGATGCTGAGGAAGAACAGGGCCGCTTTGGGGTTGAGGACGTTGGTCAGGAAGCCCTGGCTGAAGCCGGACCGCCACCGGCTCCGGGCCGGGCCGGTCGGGGGCGGTTCCTTCGCGGGCAGGCCGTCGGGGCCGGTGGCGGTCCGCTGCCCGGCGGCCCGCTCGCGCGCGGTCCGCCGAGCGGCCAGCACGGCCCGGACTCCCAGGTAGACGAGGTAGGCGGCGCCGAGCAGCTTGATCGCTTCGTAGACGACTGGGGAGCGGGTGGCGATCAGCGAGAGCCCGGTGGCGGCGGCCAGCATGTGCACGCACAGCCCCGCCTGGGCGCCGAGCGCGGCGGCCCGGCCCTTCGACGGGTGTTCGGCCGCCGACCGGAGCACCACGAGGAAGTCGGGCCCGGGTACGAGGTACGCCAGCAGCACCACGCCGAGGAACCCTACGAGGTCGACCGACATCCGTTCTCCGTTCGTCAGTCCCGTGGCCGGTGTGCCGCCGGGGTGGTCCGTTCGACTGTCGTGCCGTCAGGCCACGAGGGTTTCGACGCCCGCCACCGAAGCGACGGCGTCTTCGAGTGTGGCCAGGCCCTGTTCGAGTTGTGCGTACGCCACTGTCAGGGGCGGCAGGATCTGCGCCACCTCGTCGTGCGGTCCCGCCGTCTCCATCAGCAGGCCCTTGCGGTAGGCGGCCTCGCACACCTCGCGGGCCGCGCCCGCACGCTTGAAGGGCAGGCCCCAGGCCAGGCCGCGCCCGCGCGGGGCGGGCAGCCCGTGGAAGGTGCCGTTGTGCTCGCCGCGCTTCCACACGTCGTACTCGGGCCGTATCAGGGTCAGGGCCATGGGCATCCCGTACCCGCTGTGGACTTTGGCAGGCAGACGGTGTCGGGGACGATCCCGGCCGGTTCGAAGGAGATGAACGCGCCCGTGTGCCCGTAGCCCGTCTGTATGTCGTCGACCGCCAGCAGGGTGCCGTGCTCCCGGATCCGGGAGGCGAGCGTGCGCAGCCAGGCCGGGCGGGCCGTGTTGATGCCGCCTTCGCCCTGGACGGTCTCCATGACGGCGGCTGCGAGGGGACCCTCGGCGGCGATGTCCAGGGACCGGTGAGGCGGGCCGAGGCCTGCTCGTCGTCGTCCGCGGGTCGTCGAACGGCACGGGCACGGTGTAGGGCAGCGGTACGCCAGCCGCGGCGCGTTCGGCCGGGGTGGCGGTGACCGCCAGCGCCCCGAGCGTCATCCCGTGGAAGCCGTGCGTGAAGTAGGCGACGGTGTGGCGCCCGGTGACCTTGCGGGGGGGGCTTGGGCGCGGCCTCGAGGGCGTTGGTGCCGACAGGCCCGGGGAACTGGACGCCGTAATCAGCGGGCGGTGTGGCGGGCGGGGGCCTTCTCGCCGCCGCCGAGGCGGGCCGCTTCCGGGAGGGGTACGCGGCGTGCGCCCGGCGGCAGGGACCGCGGGCCGGTCCGTGGGGGGGGAGGCAGTGTCGAGGGCGGCGAGCACCGCGTTGCGGTCGGTCTTTCCGTTGGGGCGGAGGGGCAGGTGCGCGAGGCGCAGCAGCGTGCGCGGGACCATGTAGGCGGGCAGCTCCTCGCGCCGAGCTTCCTGGAGCGGCGGTGAGTTCGCCGGTGTAGACCGCCCGCAGGACGGGAGCGGGCCGGCTGATGCGGGCTACTACGACCGCGTCGATCACTCCGAGGCGTGACTGCAGGGCCTCTTCCACCTCGCCGAGTTCGACGGCGAACCGCGCGGGGTGCGGCCGCGGCGAAGGTACGGGCCTGTTTGAGGGTGAGCGGCTCACCCGCGAAGGCCGCGTAGCGCAGGGTCGGCATCGACTCGGGCGCCAGGCGCCGCATGCGGGCGGCGAGCGAGACCACCGACGGTACGGAGAACCATTGGGTCAGCTCGTGCCGTGCCACGAACCCGGCAGGGTCCATGAGCTCGTCCCGGGTGGGTACGACGAGGACCGCCCCTCCCGTCGTGGGCGGAAGCCTGGGCAGCGCGGAAGAGGTCCAGCCAGTTGTGCTGTGGGACTGCGGCGGCCAATCCCCTCCAGATCCTCGCCGGGGCCTACTACCCCGCCTGATCACGGCGCGGTAGGTCCCGAGGCCGGCGCGTGCGGCCCTATCGGAAGGTGATCCTCTCCTACGAGCGGTCCTGGGTCCTGTGCACGGGCTCAGACTTGTGGGCCCACCAAGGCCGCCGGCCCGGCCCCGCTCGTCGGGGCCCTCCTCAACGACTCGGAGATCGAGGCCGCACGACTGTCCTGGGCGCCCTGACCGACCGCCGCCTGCCCGCTTCTAACGGCAGCCACATGGCCTGGAGATGGGTAAGCGTCAATGACGGGGACAGGCTTCGGCCTCCCCCGCCTGGCGTCACTCCCTGCCTTTGGCCGTGCCCATGACGGCCGGACCAAGTCCGCCGGGGAGGTGGTTCACCGCCTGGGCGACAGCCTCTTCGGCCGTGGTGGCCTCGCTGATGACGTCGGCGTGAGGGTGCTTCAGGACGCGGTACGGACTGCCGCCATGTGACGGGGCGATGGCAACCTCGCTCTGGAACGGGAATCCGGTGCAGGAGCTGAAGCCGAGCGTCCAGTGGCTGGAGAACACATAGAGCTCTCGCAGCCGCCGTTCGGCGTGAGCCGCTTCCACGAGTGCGCCGAACTCAGGGAAATCCGGAGCCTCGGCTGCCTCATTCCGTATCAAACGCCACTGCAGCTCCACGACCGCGGCCGGCCCGCGCTCGTGCGCCTCGGCGTGCTCGCTGGAGTGCAGAAACGGCAGCTCCGCCCGCAGCTCCCGCAGGCTCCCGCCCTGCCCCCACGCCACGCCGGCCCTGACGACATCCGCAAGATCGGGCGTGGATCCGGTGATGAGTTCGACCCCCTGGCTCCAACCGGAGACACCGAACCAACGGCTCTCGGCCCCGATGCGAACGGACAGCGGCTTGCGCTCGGGGACCGACGCAGCGATGCCCGCCGAAACGAGTGCCCCCCAGTCGCCGGGCACCACCGCGAGATCGACACCAAGGTCGGCCGCCAGTCGTTCCAGCGCGGCGGCAAGGCTGCCTGCAGCTACTAGCTCGGGATATAGCTCAGAGTTCACCTCCGAAGTCTGCCATTGCCCTGACGGCTGGCGCTCGAAGGGCGGGACCGGCGGTCAGTGGATGCCAGACCGGGAGAGCCGCGTGGTCGTGTTGTTGTCGGACGGGTACTTCCCCGCCTTCCCCGCCCGCGCAGAACCCGGCCTCCGAGGAGGTCGCCGACCTGGGGGTCGGGCAGGGCGCGGGCGGTTCAGCCGGCCCGGCCGCCCCCGGAGCTCCTGCACCGCGCGGCGAACCACAGGAGCAGCGCCGCGTACGCGCACAGCACGCCGAGCCCGGCCCACCACGGCAGCGGGAAGTACCCGGCGGAGGGCGCGTAGTGGGCCAGGACCTGCGGGTGCTCGACGAGGGTCTGCCGGGTAGCGAAGCCCGCGGCCGGGGTGAGGCGCAGTAGCCACTGCGCCGGGCCGTCGGCGATCAGCGGGAAGGAGGTCACGGCGTACGGGAGCCCGACCGCCAGGAGTGCGAGGGGAACCGCGAACCGGGCGCGCCGCAGCAGGGTGCCGAGGGCGAACGCGACGACCGCGGAGAGGGCGAGGGCGGCGGCCGTGCCGAGGACGACGCGCGCTCCGGTGGGTGTGGACACGGGGAGCACGGTGATCCCGTTCCCCTTGAGGACCGACACGCCCGCCGGGAGCACGATCGCGACGGCGAGGAGCCCGGTGGCGAAGGTGGCGGCCGCGACGACGGCCGCCCGGGCCGCGAGCACCCGGCGGGTGGGCGGCCCGCCCGGGTTCCCGGAGGTGGCGAAGCGCACCGCGACCACGAGGACGACGAGGAGGGCGAGCGGCAGGCCGCCCAGGGTGCTCTCCACCGGGCGGGCGCCGTCCTCGGCGCCGGCCGGGCCGATGTCGCCGATGCCGGTGACGGTGATCGTGCCGTCCTTCTCCACTGCCCCGGACGGCTGGTGGTACTTCTCCCAGTCGGTGCGGTTCATGTCGCCGAGGGTGTCCGTGGTCCAGCCGCCTTCGGTGGCCGCGCCCGTCAGGGCGACCTTGTCGAAGACCGCGGAGGCCTGCGTGAAGCGCACGTGTTCGCGTACGCCGCCTCCGAAGCCGGTGGGCTGCAGCGTCAGGTCGCCGGGTGAGGCCGCGAACAACCCGACCCGCGCGGTCTGGCGCAGTCCGGGCAGCCGCGCCGTGCCGACCTTCGTCCAGCGCTCGCCGTCAGGGGACTCGTAGCCGGTGACGGTTTCACCCGACCGCGTCAGCCGCAGCCAGCGCGGCGACTGGGCCGAGACCCCGCCGGCGCGGCCCGCGATGTCGTGGTGGTAGTCGTACTGCATGCGCACCCCGTGGGCGCCGGTGAGCATCAGCCCCGCGTACGAGGATCCGGGGCGGACACCGTCCTTGATGATGATCCCGGCCTTCGCCCACGGCACCAGGCCGGGGAGGATCTGGTCGTGGTTCGGTGGCGGGTAGGTGATGGTGCCGGTCATGGACGTCATCCGGACAGTGATGGTGCCGTGCTCGCCCAGCTCGCGGTGGGCGAAGGCGAACTGGTCGTTGACGAGGGAGCCGTCGGGTCCGGTCGGGTCGACGGGGCACGGGCCGTCGCAGGACGCGTGGTTGCCGAAGGCATGGAGGAGGCCGAGGGCGATGACGGCCAGGGCGGCCGCGGCCATCGCGATCAGCCGGCCCGGACGCCGGAACCGGGTCCACTCCCGCCGCAGCGGTTCGTTGGTCGTGGTCATGGGGCGGTTCTACGGTCCGGTCCCTCACACGGTCCGAACCGTCCCCGTTACGCCGCTGTTAGGTGCAGCGGGGCATCCTGGGCCCGGCCGGACGCGGAGGGGGACGGGGACCATGGACATGCTGCGGGGCGGGACGGTCCGCCGGCGGTTCACGCTGCTCTACGCGGCCGGCTTCCTCGGGTCGGGGACCGTACTGCTCGCCCTCAGCCACCTGATGTCCGGCACCCGGGTGACGGGCATCGCCCCCGGACAGCTCCCGGACGGCGGGTCAGGCGGGTCCGGCGGGTCCGCCGTCGCCGTCGAGCAGCAGGTCCAGGACCTCCAGCGGCAGCTCGCCGAGATCCAGGGGCAGCAGGGCCACCGGCTGCTGGTCGGCTCGCTGTTCGCGCTGCTGGTGATGGCGGGGCTCTCGCTCCTGCTCGGCCGGGTCCTCGCCGGGCGGGTGCTGCGTCCGCTGCGGATGATCACCGTGGCGACCCGGCGGATCTCCGCGGCCAATCTCCACGAGCGGCTCGCCGTCGCCGGGCCCGCCGACGAGGTCAAGGAGCTCGCCGACACCGTCGACTCCCTGTTGGAACGCCTGGAGGCCTCGTTCGCCGCGCAGCGCCGCTTCGTCGGCAACGCCTCGCACGAACTGCGTACGCCGCTCGCGACGATGAGGGCGTCGCTGGACGTGGCCGTCGCCAAACCGGAACCCGCGGAACAGACCGTCGTCCTCGCCGGGCGGCTGCGGACCGAGCTCGACCGGCTGGACCGCCTGCTGGACGGCTTCCTCGTCCTCGCCCGCGCGCAGCACGGCACCCTCGCCGAGCGGACCCCGGTGCCGCTGGGCGGACTGGTGGCGGAGGCGCTGACCGCGCGGGCCGCCGACATCGCCGCGAAGGGGCTGACCGTCGAGGGTGTGGATGGGGCAGGTCCGCCGCCGTGGACGCGGGGCAGTGCCGCGCTGCTGTCGCGGCTGGTGGAGAACGTCGTCGACAACGCGGTCGTGCACAACCAGGAGGGCGGCTGGATCCGGATCTCGGCGGGGCAGGACGACGGCCGGGTACGCCTGGTCGTGGAGAGCGGAGGACCCGTACTGGACCAGGGGCAAGTGGACCGGTTGGCGCAGCCGTTCGAGCGGCTCAGCGCCGACCGGACCGGGTCGGAGGACGGATCCGGGCTGGGGCTGTCCGTCGTCGCGGCGATCGTCGGGGCGCACGGCGGCCGCCTCGCCCTGCGGGCCCTTCCAGAAGGCGGTTTGGGCGTCACCGTGCTACTGCCCGCGGCCGCCGGGCCGGACGGGGACGCGGGGGTGGCGGCGTGAGGGTGCTGGTCGTCGAGGACTCGCGGTCGCTGGCCGAGGTCGTCGCTGAGGGGCTACGGGACCAGGGGATGGCCGTCGACGTGGCGTACGACGGCCTGGCCGCCGCAGCCAGGATCGACGTGTACGCGTACGACGTCGTGGTCCTGGACCGCGATCTGCCCGGCATCCACGGTGACGTGCTGTGCCAGATGATCACCGAGCGGGACGGGCGGGACGGGCGGGCGATGGTGCTGATGCTGACCGCCGCCGGCGAGCCCGGCGACCGGGTCAGCGGTCTCACCCTAGGGGCCGACGACTACCTCGCGAAGCCCTTCCACTTCCCCGAGCTCGTCCTGCGCATCCGGTCCTTGGCCCGGCGCAGGCCGGCCGCCCGGGGCCGCACGCTGCGGGCGGCCGGCCTCGAACTCGACCCGGTTCGGCGGACGGTGCTGCGTGAGGGCCGGCCGCTGGAGCTGTCGGTGAAGGAGTTCGCGGTCCTGGAGGCGCTGCTGCGCGCCAGCCCCGGCTTCCTGAGCGCGGAGCAGCTGCTGGAGCAGGTGTGGGACGAGAACGCCGATCCCTTCACCAACACGGTCACCGTCACCATCGGCCGCCTGCGCCGCAAGCTGGGCGCTCCCCCGGTGATCACGACGACGGCCGGGGTCGGTTACCGCATCGCCGAGGCCGCCGGACCGGGTCGGCCGGCCGGCTCGTAGGCGCCCCTCGCGGACTTGCCGGACTTGTAGGGGGCGAAGTCCGCGTTGTCCCTACAGCCGAGCCACTGCGAGGCGGCGCCATGCTTCGCTCTGTGGTCGCCTGGCAGGGTGAGCACCGTCTCATGGTGGTTGCCGGTCGGCTGTGTGCCAAGCCCTGTCCGCCGCCTTAAACCACAAGGTCGAGAGCGGGGCCCGCCTCTGACCGTGACCGACCCTGCACCACCTCCCGTGCCGATCACGTTGCGCGGCCGTCGTACGACTCGCTCCCGTACCACTCCGTAAGGTGCCTTACGGACCTTCGCAGCGCCGCGCGGAGGCCAAAGGCCGGAACTCGGCGGGGCCAGGACCCCACTGCCGCGGTCAACAGGACTCCTGGATGCCCGACTTGGTCTAAGCCGGTAGCCGCCTGCGGGTCCTCGTCAGCAGCTGGATTGGGACGGGGACGGCCCGGTCGCCGGGCTCGTCCCCGTCCTCCAAGAGGGTCAGGCGGCGCCCTGGTGCCGGTCACCCGGGACCGGCGGCTGCGCTCAGCCTTCCGGGGCCGGCGCCTTGTATGCGCCCCGGACGGCTACGGCCGGGCGGCCTTACCGTCGCCGCACATCGCCTGCCCGAACAGCGTCTGCAGCGCTTCGTCGATGGGGTGGTGCTGGGCGTTCCCCGCGGGGTCCGGTTTGGCCCACCTCTGGAGGTTGACCGCGACGGACATCTGGCGCTTGCCGTCGGCCCGGGTCATGGAAATCGTTCCGGCTCCCCATACCGTGCCGTCGTGGCCCCAGAAGGTGCCGCAGCCCTGGATGTCGAGCTTGTGCAGGCCGAGGCCGTACTGGATCGTCGATCCGTCCAGGGCGATGACCGGGACGGTGCGCTGCATCTGCTCCAGCGACGACCGGTTGACGATCCTCCCGCCGAGCAGCTTGGCGTAGAAGACGTTGAGATCGTCCATGGTCGACACGAGGGCGGCCCCTGTCCCGGTCCAGGACATGTTGTAGACGCTGTAGTCGCGCGGCGGATCGAGCAGGCCGTACGCGGCCTCGTACATCCGGGAGTGCGGTCCCTTGATGCGCGTCCCGGTCGGAAACGCGGTGTGCCGCAGGCCGGCGCGCTCGATGACGTTCCGGGTGATGTACTCCTCGGCCGGGGTACCGGTCACCTGCTCCAAGAGCTGGCCGAGGAGAAGGTAGTTGGTGTTGGAGTACACCCCCACGGGACCTCCGGGCTCGCCCGCGGGAGGCGCGTTGAGCCCCAGCGCGATCAGCTCGGCCGGGCGGAACTGCCTGAAGCGGTTGTCGTCCAGGCTCTCGGGCGAGGGTGTCTGCAGGGACGGGAACGCGTAGCGGATGTAATCGGGGATGCCGCTGGTGTTGTTGAGCAGCATGCGCACCGTGATCTTCCTGCCGCGCTCTCCCGGCACCAGCTGCGGCAGGTAGTCGCCGATCGGCGCATCGAGCCGGATCCTGCCCTGCTCGACCTGCTGCATGACCGCGGCGGCGGTGAAGGTCTTGGTGATGCTGCCGACGCGCTGCCGCATGTCGGGCGTGACAGGGCGCCGGGTCGTGAGATCGGCGACCCCGGAAGCCCCGCGCCATGTCCGGCCGCCGTCGCGGACCTCGGCGTACACCCCCGGGATCCCGGCGCGGTGGACACCGTCCAGGGAGGTCTGCAGCTCCGCGGGCCGGAACGGGGCCGACGGGCTCGTGCTGCCGGCCGCCACCGCGTTCGTCCCGTCGGGCGGGGGAGCCGCCGCCACCGTGCCCGCGCAGACGCCGAGCGCGGCCACACTTCCACAAACCGCCAGTCGGATCTTCAAGACAGCCGTCCTTTCGTGATCATTGAGTACGGGCGACGGGGACGCTCCCCGTGCCTTGGGACGCGCCCGGCTCACTCGGCCAGAGCGCGGCGCAGAGCGGCACCCAGTTCGGCGTTCTGGCGCTGCGAGACGTCGGCGAACAGGAGGGCCTGCGATCCGTGGAAGGTGCCGGCCCACTGGTGGAGCTCGACCGGCACGCCCGCTTGCATCAGGCGCAGCGCGTAGGCGATGCCCTCGTCGCGGTTCGGGCAGAACTCCGCTGTGGCGATGTAGGCGGGAGGCAGCCCGGACAGATCGACGGCCCGCGCGGGGGCGGCGTACGGTGTGGCGGGCCGGGAGCCCAGGTAGTGCCGCCACGCCGCGGCGAGCTTGTCGCGGTCGAACCAGGGCGTGTCGGTGAAGTTCCGCGCCGACCACGTCTCCTGCCGGTCATCCAGCCCCGGCTGGTTGAGCAGTTGGAAGCGGATCGCCGGTCCCTGCTCGTCACGCGCCCGCAGCGCCACCGCGGCCGCGATGTTCGCGCCGGCGCTGTGGCCGCCGACCGCGATCCGTGATGGGTCGATGCCGAGTTCGTCCGCGTGCTCGGCCGTCCAGGCCAGGACGGCGTAGGCGTCGTCGAAGGCGGCCGGGAACGGGTGCTCGGGCGCCAGGCGGTAGCCCACCGAGATCACCACCGCCCCGGAAAGGGAGGCGACCCGGGCGGCCCACGGGTGCTCGGTGTCCAGGTCACCGAAGACT
Organism: Streptomyces sp. NPDC034085; assembly: GCF_055575555.1. Taxonomy (NCBI): domain Bacteria; kingdom Bacillati; phylum Actinomycetota; class Actinomycetes; order Kitasatosporales; family Streptomycetaceae; genus Streptomyces; species Streptomyces sp. NPDC034085. The sequence continues at coordinate 59,964 of NZ_JBVISL010000012.1, forward strand.
CCGCCGCCGCCGTGCAACCAGACGATGGCGCCCTGCGCCGGGTGCGGGCGGTAGACCCGGACCGGCACGTCCGTACCGGCGGGCACCGTACGGTCCTCGATCTCCATGTCCGAGGTGTCCGGGGCGGGAGTGGCAGCCGCACGCTCGGCGAATTCCTTCCGCGCGGTGACCGGGTCGTTCATGTCGAGCTGCGGGAGGAACGGGATGAATGCTTCGAGTTCGGGATCCATGACGACCATCCTCACGGCCGTCCCCCGGGGACTCATCCGCCATCCGTCGCGCATCCCATCCCCGTCGCGCGCCGATCGGCGCACCCCCGTCCCCCTATCCTTCTGCCATGGAGGCACTGGCCGTTCGGCTGTCGGGACTGGATCCGTACGTCGACGGGGCGATACGCATCGTCGCGTTCTACGACACGCTCATGCGCCGGCGGGTGGATCTCCCCGCGCTCGCCCGGGCGTCGGCGGGCCTGGCCGAATGCGTGGCCGGATTGCGACTCCACGGCACGGGACGGACCACCCGCGTCTCGCCCGACGGCAGGCAGGCGTCCGCCCCGTCGGCACCCGCGTCCACCACGGCGCCGATCACACTCGACGAGGAGGAGATCGGCAGCGTGTGGCTGGAGCGCCCCGGCCCGCCCAATCCGCTCGACGAAGTGCTCCTCGACAGGCTGGCCATCGCCGCGGCGGCCGTCGCCGAGCGGTACGGCCCGGCCCGCACGACCATGGCCGACCCCGCCCTCGTCGAACTGGCGATCAGCTCGGACGGCGACGAGGCGGCCAGAGCCCGGGCCCTGCGGCTCCTGGGTTTCGCCGCCGAACTGCCCCTCCACGTCGTCGCCGTACGCTCGCAGCTCCCGCTCGACCGGATCGGCGGCATGATCTGCCCGGACCGCCCGGTGAAGGCGGCGCCGCTCGCCGACGTCGGCGTCATCCTGGCCGCCACCGCCGACCCGGCCCGGTTCCCGGCAGGCGTACGCGCCGGCATCGGCGCCGCCGGCAGCCCCGACCGTTCTTGGCGCGAGGCACGCACCGCCCTGCGTTTCACGACCCCGCGCGAACCCGTCGTCCGCCACGCCGACCTGGGCGCGCTGGCGCTCCTGGCCGAGGTGCCCCAGGACACCGCGCGGGAGAACGCCGACGTGGCCGCGATCGCACGCATCGCCGGCAACCCGGAGGATCTGGGGACGCTGGACACGTACTGCGCCACCGGCTCCCTCCGCCGGGCCGCCGACCTCCTTCACCTGCACCACAGCAGCGTCGCCCGCCGCCTCGAACAGATCGCGAAGACCCTGGACATCGAACTCACCGCACCGACGGGGCTGACCCGGGCCAGGATCGCGCTCACCGCATGGCGGCTCCTGGACGGCTGAGGAGGCCGTACGTCCGCGGCCGGGCACTGCGGATCTCGTCCGGCACATGGCCGTCGGCCCCGATTCGTGGACTCCCGTGCTGGGGCGTCGCACATTCCTCGCGGGGGTTGGTTCAGATGAGGGTCCGCGGACTGGGCGTCATGTGAAACTTGCAGCATGGGCCAGGGGCGAGAGTCGCGGTGGGAGAAGGACGCGATGACGGTCGAGATCGTGTTCGCCCTGGTGACGGCTGCTGTCTTGGCGGCGGCCGTGTTCGGCGTGCTGTTGGTGCCGGCACTGGTCGTCGGTGTCTCCGAGCCTGCGGGGAAAGGCCTGCTCGTGGTGGGGACCGTGCTGGCTGTCGTTGCCGCGGTGTGGCGTGTGGTGCGGGTGCTGCTCCGGTTCGATGCCCGCCGACGGCAGGGGCGTTGACGCAGGGGCAGCGTCGTGGCGCATGCTCCGCCGGCTCGACGTGCGGTCGGCCATTCGGGCCCGTTCGATGGTGGGCTGTGGCAGGTGTGCAGCCTCGGCCTTGGGACCGGTAGGCCCACATGCCGAGGTGTCGCGTATACACGGCTGATGCCCACGAGTCCTCACGCTGGGTGCGTGATCGGGCCGGTTGTTCGTGGTCTGGCATGATCGCGCGGTGAGTGATGCGAGGCTGCTGGCCGCGGAGGCCGTTGAGTCACATGTTCGGGCCTTCTTCGAGGGGCATTTGGTGGAGGTCGTCGTCTGCGACCTCGGGTCGGGGCGGCGCGAGGTTGTGCCCGACTTGCGGGTTCTCGTTGTGGGCCCCGGTCCGCGCAGCGACAGTTGGGGCTACGTGACCGCAGGGTGCTGGGCCGCGATGGAGAAGGACGGCCGTGGGCTTGAGTTCGTCATGACCGCCCACGTCCGCGACCAGCGGTTCATCGACCTCATGGCCATGATCGCCTACTACCACTGCGGAGGGCATCAGCTCGATCTGGAACACAGCATGCCGATCGGTGAACCATGGGTGCCGGGCTCGACCTGCGACCACCTGCTGATCAGCCTGCCCTATCTCCACGGCCCGGACCTTGAGCACTGTCCGCTGCCCGGGGGACACGCCCGCATCCTGTGGACTCTGCCCGTGACGGCCGCCGAAATCGAGTTCCGCAGGCGCGAGGGCCATGAGGCGTTGGAGCAACTCTTCGACGACGCGGAGATCATTCCCACTGATCCTTTCCGGGCGTCGGTGGTGTGAGGCGTTGGCCGAACCGTTCCCGTCGGTCAAGGCGGGTGATCACCGGGGCGGCGACCACGGCTTCGGTCGCATGGTCGGCGTGGAAGCAAGTGCCGCGGTCAGCCTGGCACCGACCATGAAGTTCTCGGGCACTTCCTCGGCTGGGCTGGACACCTGCGTTCCGGTGGTGGAGACGGGTGGGCTCAAGGCAGAGTCAGTCGAGGAAGAAGTCACCCAAGGCGGCGGAGAGCGGGCCAGGGGCTTCCTCGGCAACATGGTGGCCGGCGTCGATGCCGTGACCCCGGACGTCGTCAGCCCAGTTGCGCCAGATGGTGCGCGGGTCGCCGTACAGGTCTTCCAGGTCGTCCCGTAGCGACCACAGGACCAGGACGGGGCAGTCGATCCGGGCGCCCCGGGCTCGGTCCGCTTCCTCGTGTCGGCGGTCCACGGTGAGCCCGGCGCGGTAGTCCTCCAGCATGGCGCGGACGACGTCCGGATTCCTGGTCGCGGCCCGCCACTCGTCGTAATTCTCCTGCCCCATGGCTTCGGGGGTGCCGCGGTACCAGGCGTCGGGATCGGCGTTGATGACGCGCTCGGGAGTCTGTGGCTGGGCGAAGAAGAACCAGTGCCACCACGCGGTGGCGAACCTCGTATCTGCGCGGGCCAGGTGCTCGCTCAGAGGCAGGCCGTCCACAAACGTCACCCTGGTCACCACCGAGGTGTGGTCCAGCACCAGGCGGAGCGCCACGGCGACCCCACGGTCGTGCCCGACGAGCCCGAAGCGCCGGTGCCCCAGCGTCCGCATGACCTCCACCATGTCCCGGGCCACGGCACGCTTGGAGTGCGGGACATGATCAGGAGCAGGCGCCGGGCCACGAGAGCGGCCGTAACCGCGCAGGTCGGGGCAGACGACGGTGAAGCCGCGTCGTACCAGGAGGGGCGCGACCCGGTGCCACGTCGCCGACGTGCGCGGGTGGCCGTGCAACAACAGGAGAGGCGGCCCCTCCCCCCCGTACCGAACGAAGACGGACGCATCCCCCGTGCACACCGTCCTGGTCACGAACCCCTCGAACACGCGACGCCCCTCCCGGCTCCGGCCCAGTCCGTCCGCACAGCCCCGCCACTCCGCCTGCCCCTGAAGAGCCCTGGCACTCATCCGTACCGCCGAGAAGCCGAGGCCCCCGTGTTGGGCGGCGAAGCCAGGGCTCTGACCGCCCCTCCGTCGGCGTACCGATGCGGTCGAACGTTCTGTGCTGCCGGGGCGGGGTTGGGGTGGTGCGGGCGGCGGAATGTGTGCGTCCGGGGGGAGGGGGGTTCTAGCGTGCTTGGCATGAACTCGTTCAGGTGGATGCCGTTGCTCGCGCTCGTGGGCGTTCTGCTGTTCGTGCCGCAGGCCGCCGTGGCCCAGGGCGACCCGACCCCCGTGGGGGCGGCGACACCGGACCGCCCCTCGTACGACGTGTCGCTGCGCGCCGATGGCGACGGGTCGCGCTGGACCGGCCGACAGACGGTGTCGTTCCGCAACTCCGCCCGTACGCCGCTGCGTTCGGTCGACGTACGGCTGTGGGGCAACGGCGCCGACGGCTGCGGTGCCCCCGGCCGGCCGGCCGCGGTGCGCGTGGGCAGGGTCACCGGAGGGGCCCCGCGGCCGCTCGCTGTCGGGTGCACCGCGCTACCGATCGACCTGCCCGCTCCGCTGCCGTCCGGGGCGCGTGCGAGCGTCTCCTTCGACGTCGAGATCACCGTCCCGGACCGCGTCCACCGCTTCGGCAGGGACGGCGCGCACCGCTACCTCGGCAACGCGCTGCCGCTGCTGTCCGTACGCGACGCCCAGGGCCGCCACCTCGACCCGGACGTCGGCTTCGGCGAGAGCTTCCACACCCTGGCCGGTGACTTCCGGGTCACGCTCGACCACCCCAGCGCGCTCGTCGTCCCCGCGACGGGCACCACCACCCGGCGCCCGGGCGCACCCGGCCGTACGGTCAGCGTCAGCGTGGCGCGCGGGGTGCGGGACTTCGCATGGGCTGCGGGCCCCTTCCGGTCGCAGACGGTGACGACGCCCGGCGGCATCCGGCTGAACGCGTACTGGACCGCCACCACCTCCCCCGAGGGGGTCTCCGCCGGTCTGAGGGACGCCGCCGGCGCGGTGGACGAGTTCGGCAGGCGGTTCGGCCGCTACCCGTACGGCGAGCTCGACCTCGTCATGAGCGACACCCTCGACGACTTCGGCAGCATGGAGTTCCCCGGCCTCGTCCTGCTGTGGACCGAACCGGACGGGTCGGCCGTCGTCCACGAGGTCGCCCACCAGTGGTTCTACGGGATCGTCGGCAACGACCAGTTCGCGTCGCCCTGGCTGGACGAGTCCTTCGCCCAGTACGCCAACCAGCTGTACCACCGGGAGGACACCACCACCTGCTGGGAGGACCAGGGCGCCTGGCCCAGCGACACGGCCGCCCTCACGCGCTCCCTGGCCTACTACGCGGACGGCCGCCGCTCGGAGTACGTCCGGGTCGTCTACATGCGCGGGGCCTGCGCCCTGCACGACCTCGAACGCGTCCTGGGCGGCACGGCGATGGCGGCCCTGCTGAACGGCTACGTGCGAGACCACTGGCTCGGCGTCGCCACCACCGCGGACTTCAAGCGCGCGGCGCAGGCGGCCGCGGCCGGGGACCTCGGCCCGTTCTGGACGGAGCACAGGATCCTCTGAGCGCGACGCCTACGCGGCCCGCGGGTTCCGGAATGGCTGCGTAGGTGAGAGCGGGTTCTGGTCCAACTTCTGTGGAGCTCTCACGCTCTGTAACCTGCCGGGACTGGATGGCCCTTCGTGACTCGTTGACAGACCTGTTTGGGATCATGCCCACATGGACTTCGACCTCGCCCCACCGACCGGCGTTGGCCCGTTGCGGATCGGTATGACTCGGCACGCGGCCAACACGGCGCTGGACGCGCTCCGCGATCTCTCCGCGGTCTCGGAGTCTGATCGGCCGGGGCAGCACGTCTTCCGTCCCAGCGGACTGATGATCAGCATCCACTGCATGCGAGACATGCTTGAAGCCATCGAGTTGGGAAGGCCGTCGTCCCAGGCGGACCGAGTGTTGTTTCAGGGTGTGGACGTGTTCGCGCTTCCGTCCCGCCAGGTTGTCCAGCGCATGGGCCAGTTCACCTCGATTGAGGAAGATCCTGACGACGATGCGTCATTCATTGCCCCGGACTTGCTGCTGAGCTTCTGGCGTCCGTTCGCGGCCGACGATGAGCCCGAGGAAGAGCAGGGCTACCACTTCAGCTCGGTCCTGCTGGCACGGCCTGGCTACTACGACACCCCTGCTCAGGCTGCGGAGCGACTCCAGCAGAGCTCGTGACGCGCCCGTCAGGACGCCAGCAGGACTCGGTTTCCGCAAGAGGCCGAAGCCAGCCCGGCCGTACATCTGGCGCTTGATCATTTTGATCCGGTTGACGTGGCCTTCGACGACGCCGGAGCTCCACGGCAGTGTGAGGCCGGCGGTGACGGCTACGAGATCGCGTTCGAGGCCGTTGACGAAGGTGTGGAGGCTGGGCAGGTCGTCGGCGCGGACCGCCTTGATCCATTGCGGGAGCTGGTCGCCCTGGAGCTGGGTGAGCATCTTCCCGAACGCGCGGACGTGCCCGGTGAGGGCATCCAGTTCGGGGCAGCCGGCCAGGACGGCTTTGAGCTTCAGGCGCTCGCTCTCCGGCAGGGTATCGGGGTGGGTCAGGATCCAGCTGGTGACCGTGCGTGGGGACGGCGTGCGGGCTGCTGGTGCGGTCGGGCCGTGCGGAACGGCTGGAGGTAGGCGCGGACGGCTCCGTAGCCGCCGGTGTAGCCGTGAGCCTTGATCTCTTCCCAGAGGGTCCAGGCGTTCGTGCAGCCTTTGGCCCATCGCTCGTGCAGGTAGGGCTTGAAGTCGTCGAGCTTGGTCGGGCGGTTCTGCCACTGCCCCTGGAACAGGTCTTCCGGCCTGGCGGCGTCGGCCAGCCGTTGGACGGTTCGGTAGGTCATGCCGAGCTGGCGCTGGATCGAGCGTCGGCTGTGACCGGCAGTCAGCAGCGCGTGGACGGTGGCGTGCTTGGCCCGGGTGCGATCGGCGAAACGGTGCCCGGTCGGCCATGGCGACCCGCTCTCGGCCGGGGCCGGCGCCTTCTCCGGCACCGACTCTACGAAGGTCGCACGTAGGCACGGGCGGTGGCGGGAGACACATCGCTCGGCCGCTTCGCCGAGGTTGCGCCACAGGTGGAGCCGGTCGGCGACCTGGACCGCAGTGGGCGCCCCGACCCTGGCCCCCTCGGCGCAGAACGGAGCACGGTCACGGCAGACGACCTCGATCCCCGGGCGTTCGGCCAGCCAGGCCGCGACAGGGCCCGCCTCACGATCCGGCAGCAGGTCAATCGGCCTGCGAGTCTCGACGTCGACCAGCACAGTCCCGTAGACACGGCCCTTTCGCATCGCGTACTCGTCGACGCCGACCACCCGCGGCGACCTGTGGCTGGGCTTCCGGGAGGGCGTCGACCAGCCGCAGGACCGTATTCCGGCTGATCCTCGCCCCGAAGACGTCGGCCAGCCTGGCACCGGCACGGCCGGCCAATGCGAGGCCGACCTCGGCCAGGACTGACCGCGTGCGTTCGGTCCGCTGGCTGTATCGCCGGGTCAGGCCCGCGACCTGCTCGACGAACGTCCGGCGCCCGCAGGAGACGTCCTCGCACGGGAAGCGCCGGACACGAAGCCGCAGCACCACCCGCCGTCCCGCCACGGGGAGGTCAGCTGGAAACCGCAGGTAGGAGCCGTGCACCCGCCCCGACCAGCTCCCACAACCCGGGCACAGAACCCCAGCCGTCCGGCATCTGACACCGACCCGAATCACCTCGCCATCGTCCTGCACTGACTCCACCCTGATCCCCGGATCCGCCAGGAAGAGCAGCTCTTCCAGCCGGAGTAGTACCTCGCGCACAGCCCAGAACCATCGGCCGGGACGTCGTCGGCACCAGCAGTTTCCAGACGATCTCGCGAGATCTACCAGCAAGATCAACGGTCACAGGGAGTAGGCACACCACAGAAGTTGGACCAGAACCGCAACTCGCTGACAAAGCCACCGGAAGCCCGCGTCCGTTCAGGCAGGCGCCGTTGGGCGTTGAAGCGGGCCGGGTCGTCCATGTTCGGGTAGTGCGGCGCGCCGGGGCCGAGACGGTCCGGCCGCCCGGGAGGCGCCGCATCAGGCGGGCGGCCATCTCGAGGTGATCGGCGGCGTCGAGGGCGCCGTTGACAGCCAGTGCCGGTACGGCGATGCCGGCGGCGCGCCGCCAGGTGTCCACGCCGGGCACCCGGAGGTCGGGCTCGTCATCGGTGTGCTTGGCGAGCATCCCGAAGATCATCTCCCGCAGGCGGCGGACCGGCTCGGGGTCGACCTCGTCGAGTGTGCGGTGCGGGCCGAAGGTCAGGGGCATGCAGGCAGCCACCCAGCCGGCAGGGCGTCCGGCTGAGCGGCCAACGCGCCCCGAGGCTCTGGGAGACCGGCTCACGCGTGCCCGCGCCGCCGACGACGAGCGCGCGGACCACTCGGGGGTGTATCAGCGCAGTATCGACCGCGGTGGCACCGCCCATCGGGACGCCGCCCAGGACGGCCGGCCCGGCCTCGATCGCCCGGAGGAAACCGGCGAGGTCGCTCCGCATCCCCGGCCATCGGCAACAATCACCCGGTGGTATGGGCTGAGGGCGCCGAGCTGTTCCTCCCGCATCCGATGGTCGAGGAACCCTCCGCGCAGGAGGACCAGGGCCGGGCCCGCGTACTACCGCACGAACCACACGATGCACCAGCTCGCGCTGCTCTTCGGGATCTCCCCGGCCGCCGTCCGCCGGGTCATCCAACGGCTGCGTCCGCTGCCGGCGCTCGAGCCGGCCCCCACGGCCGGTGGCCGACACCGGCCGGCTGCGGATCGTGGACGGCACCTTGACCCGGTGCACGATCACACCATTGCTGCCTCGTCATGGAACTACCGGTTCTCCGCGGCCGGTCATCATCGACGCCGCCACCGCCTGGTCGTCACCTCGGCCCGGCCCGGCCCGCGCCGGGCAACAGGGCCGACGCCCATGTCTGGCGCAAGTCCGACCTGCCCGCCAAGGCCGTCGGGATGCCTGCGCATCGCAGACGGCGCCCACTTGGGCACCGGGCTCATCGTGCCGCATGGCAGAAGAGCCGGACGACCTCTCCTGCGCGGGCAGGAGGAAGACAACACCGAACACCGCCGAGTCCGGGCCCGTGGCGAGCACACCTTCGCCCGCATGAAGAACTGGAAGATCCTGCGCGACTGCCGTCAGAGGGGCAACGGCCTCCACCATGTCGTCCGAGACGTCGCCACCATGCACAACCTCGCCCTGACAGGGTGAAAACAGCAGGTCAACCACTCAGACCTGGGCGAGACCAACCGCCTGCCACACCCTTTAGACGCGCTCCAGGGGGCGGTGAGGGGGCGGCGGCAGCTCGACCCGTACGGGATCCTGCGGGCGGACCGGTCCGCCGCGACGGACCACAGCCATGACGCCGGACTTGAAGGTGAACTCGCCCGAGTCCGGGTCCAGGGCGAAGACCTGACCGAGCAGTCCTGCACGGAAGTCGTTGATCTTCGCACAGGGATTGCGCAGCCCCGTCACCTCGACTACCGCCTGCTCCCCGAGGTGGAGCAGCGCCCCGGTGGGGAGGCCCAGCAGGTCCACCCCACGGGTGGTGATGTTCTCGCCGAGCTGGCCCGCGGAGATGTCGAACCCCTTGAGCGCCAGCTCGTCGAAGAGCTCCTCATGCATCAGATGGACCTGGCGCAGGTTGGGAAGATCCGGCTCGTACGTCATGCGGAACTGGTGGCGGATCGTCTCACCCGCATGGACGTCCCCCTCGACCCCGAGCCCGGCAAGCAACGTGACCGACTCCCGGTTGGGCTTGCTGAACGCATACATCTCGTTGCGGCTCACCGCCACGACCCGGCCGGCCATCACTCACCCCACGTGCTCTCGGTCCATGTACTCCAGGTCTGCAACCGGGATGATCCTAGGGCGTACCGCCGGCCGGACCGCGCTACTTCAGCAACGGCGATCACTGTGCACGGGGAATGAAACAAGCGCTCGGATCGTGTGGATGGAGGACAGAACTACTGTCGGCTCAGACCACTCGCGTACAGCCGTTGCGGGTACAGAACTCCTCGGCCAGACGCGCGTTGTTCCCGTCGTACATCGTGATGTAGACCCGCTGGACGCCGCCCGGGACCGCGATCCGCAGTGATCCGCTGAGGGGCTGGTCCGCCCCGCCCGCCTGCGCGTACGGGCTGCAGATGAGACCCGACCTCGCGTCACCGTTCGCCCCGTAGGCGCAGACCCGGCGGTAGCCGCTCGCCGCATGGACGGCGCCGGACACGGTGGCGGTGTACCCGTCGGTGAAGTGGATCGTCCCAGCAGTGGTGCTGTTGCCGTAGGCCATGCCGAAGGGCATGTCCACGTCGTTCACGGCGGCTTGCGCCGGCGCGGCGAAACCGATGGCCGTCATCACGGCCACGCTCATCACCATCAGGGCCTTGCGCATGTCTCTTCCTCTCCGTCGGACGAACCTGGAGCGAACAGAAGCTGCAACAACACTACTCGCGACCGACCTTGAACACGTCACAAAGTGGCCGCGGGCCCCGCCCCCTATCGGGCGGCCCCGTCAGGCGCCTCCTGCTCCAGGTGGAGAGGTGTGATCAGCTGAGCTTCCGCAGCGGTGGGGACGGCGTGCCTCCGCCGGCACGGCCCGCCGCCTCGCCGTCACCGCAGCGGTGATCCGAGACGCGATGACGCCCCTGCGAGCTGATACCCCGACGCGAATTCGTCCTCGCCGAGACGTCCAGGCATTCCCGTCACACCGAAGGCCAGCCCCTTCAGCAGCTGCCCCGGAACTCCTTTGCGATGCTGGTGGACGGCCTGACCGGGGCTGTCCCCCCACAGGAGTGAAGCCGCCCTTCAGCTCATGGCGGCGCTACGGGCGGCGAGGGTCGTGCTCGCGGCGTCGGCGAGCGCGGCGGGGTAGAACAGCGTGGTGACAGCGAAGGTGGCGGCGTCGCTCCACGAGCAGACAGGCCGGTCACCGACGGGATACGTCACGACGCCGCAGGTGAGCCCGCCGCCATGCGGGCCGGCGTCGACGGTGGCGGCGTCGTGTGCCTTCGCCCCGGCGATGAAGTTCGTGAACTCCTGGCTGATGGACATCCGCGCCTTCTCCGCCTTGAGCTGAGGGTTCGCCTCGGTGGTGCGGAGCATGAGGATGAGGATGAGGTCGGCGGTGTCGTCGGCGTTCTGGTCGTAGAAGCCGGCCCACAGTCCTTCGCTTCAGACCCAGCATGTCTTCACGCATCGGAGATGCCCTGGACCTCGAGCTCGATCACCGGCGGCCGTCGATGATCAGGGCAGTAGGTGCGCGCAGCGCACGCCATCCAAGCCGGGGGCGTAGTACCGAGGCATCCCGGCACGCGGTCTACGGCGAAGTGAGTCCGGACAGGCCTGGGCCGGGGGTCGGCGGGCGGTGAGGGCTAGTGGGTGGGGAGGAGGTCGGCTACGAGGGTGGCGAATTCCTCCGGGGCGAGGATGCGGATGCCCAGTTCTTCGGCCTTGGTGCGCTTGGAGCCGGCCTTTTCGCCCGCCACCAGGAGGGTGGTGCGCTTGGACACAGAGGACGATGCCTTTGCGCCGGCCCGCTCGATCAGCTCGTTCATCTCGTTACGGGACAGCGCGGCAAGGGGCCCGGTCATGGAGCCGGTGACGACGACGGCCTGTCCGGCCAGCGGGCCGCCCTCCGCGGCGTCGCCGGCGGTCGCCTCGGACGCGGGCTCGTGCTGCGGTTCGGTGACCTGCGTGCCTACCTGCTGGGCCTGGAGCTTGTCGAGGAGCGGGGCGAGTTCGGCGAGTTCGGCCGCGATGACGCGGGCCTTCTCGGTGCCGATGCCGTCGACCCCGGCCAGGGTGTCGGCGTCGGCGGCCCGGATGGCGGCCATCGAGCCGAAGTACGCGGCGATCCGGCGGGACATCGTGCGCCCGGTGCCGCGGACGCCGAGCGCACAGAACACGCGGTTCAGGGCGGCCTCGCGGGCGGTCTCGATCGCGGCCAGGAGGTTGGTGACGCTGGTCTCGCCCATCCGTTCCAAGCCGAGGAGCTGCTCGCGGGTGAGGGTGAACAGGTCGGCGATGTCGTTGACCAGGCCGGCCTCCACCAGCTGGACGGCGCGCGTGCTGCCGAGGCCTTCGATGTCGAGCTGGTCGCGGCCGGCTGCGTAGATGACCGAGGCCACGGCCTGGCAGCTGCGTCCGCGTACGCACCGCCACCGCTGTTCGGAGGCGTCGATCGCGTCGCCGCAGCGGGGGCACGATTCGGGGAAGAGGATCGGGGTCTCGGCGCCGGTGCGCTGGTCGGCCAGCGGTGCCTCCACGCGGGGGATCACGTCGCCGGCCCGGTACACGAACACCTGGTCGCCGATCATGAGGCCGCGGCGGGTGATGTCGGACGGGTTGTGGAGGGTGGCGTAGGTGACCGTCACCCCGTCGATGACCACGGGCTCCAGGACGGCGCGCGGGGCGATGATCCCGGTCCGGCCGACGTTCCACTCCACCGCCACAAGGCGCGTCACCTTGTGCTCTGCCGCCAGCTTCCGCGCCACCGCCCACCTGGGGGCGCGCGAGCCGTTGCCGGCCTGCCGCTGGTCCTCGGCCGTGTCGGCCTTCACGACGACACCGTCGATCCCGAACGGCAGGTCCGCGCGCAGGCCGGCGATCACGTCGATACGTTCCTGCACCTGCTCCAGGGTCTCGCAGCGCTTCGGGGCTGTAGGCGTGCCGGCTGCCGTGTTCGCGCCGAGCGCGGCCAGCTTCTCCAGCAGGGCGAGGTGGCCGAGGTCGTCGAGGCCGATCGCGCCGTAGGCGAAGAACGTCAACTCGATCCGGTAGAGGCGGTCCTTGGCCCGCAGGGTGCCGGCCGCCCCGCTGCGCGGATGCGCGAAGGGCGTGGCCTCGTGGGCGAGCCGGATCCGGTTGGCCTCCTCGAACTGCGCGGTCGTCAGCAGCACCTCCCCGCGCAACTCGACGTCGACCGGTTCGGTGAGCACCGGCGGCAGTCCGAGGACGGCGTCGGCGGCGTGGGTGATGTCCTCGCCGGCCAGACCGTCGCCGCGGGTGAGGAGCTGAACGAGCCGGCCGCCCCGGTAGCGGGCGGCCACCGCGAGGCCGTCGAGCTTGGGCTCCACACACCACCCGGCAACAGGGCGCCCGAGCCGTCGTTCCAGCCCTGCCGCCCACTCGGCGAGCTCGTCGGCGTCGAAGACGTTGTCGAGGGAGAGCATCGGCACCGAGTGCGGCACGTCGCCCTGCACCGCCCCGCCCGCCACCTTCCCGGTCGGCGACTCGGCCAGCACCTCGTCGGGGTGGGCGTCCTCGTAGGCCGCGATGGCGCGCAGCAGTCCGTCGTACTCGTCGTCGCCGAGCGGGGTCGTCCCGTCGCCGTAGTACGCGGCCGACGCAGCCAAGGCGGTGGTCACGGCCTGCACGTAAGCGGCAGGAGAGAGCAGGGCGCTGTTTTCGGTCATGAAGGTCATCATGCTGCCCAGCACTGACAACGCCGGGGTCCCGCCATGTCGGCCGTTCCCCTTGCTCCGCCGGCGGACCGCGACCGAGGCGGTGACGATGCCCCGATACGTCTCTCCGGCCGCCGCTTTCGTCGCCACCCCGGGCTCACCCCGGCCTGACGGTTGGCATACTTCGCCCCGTGGACCAGTTGATCGCAGCAGACCCGACCCACATCGGCCCGTACCGTCTGATCGCCCGGCTGGGTGAGGGCGGCATGGGCCTGGTCTATCTGGGCCGGTCCGAGGGCGGGCGCACCGTGGCGGTGAAGGTCGTGCAGGCCGAGCACGCCGGGCACCCCGAGTTCCGCAGGCGCTTCGCCCGCGAGGTGGCCGCAGCCCGGCGGGTGGGCGGGGACTGGACGGCAGCGGTGCTCGACGCCGACCCGGCGGCCGCCGTGCCGTGGGTGGCGACGCAGTACATCCCGGGGCCGGACCTGCGCACCGTGGTCGCCGAGGACTTCGGGCCGCTGCCCGAGTACTCGGTGCACACCCTCGCCAACCGGCTCGCCGTCGCCCTGCGGGCCGTGCACGAGGCAGGCCTGATCCACCGTGACCTGAAGCCGTCGAACGTACTCGTCACCGTCGACGGCCCCCGCGTCATCGACTTCGGCATCGCTCGGGCGATGGACAGCCTCACCGGGGACAGCCTGCACACCCGCACCGGCATGCTCATCGGCTCCCCCGGCTTCATGTCTCCGGAGCAGGTCCGCGGCCGCGAACTCACGCCCGCCAGCGACGTCTTCTGCCTCGGTGCCGTCCTCGTGTACGCCTCCACCGGACGGCTCCTGTTCGGCGCCGCCGACTCCGGGCTGAACGCCCACCTCTTCCGGGTGGCCGAGGAGGAACCGGACCTCACCGGCGTTCCGCAGGCGCTGAGCGGCCTCGTACGCGCCTGCCTGGAGAAGGATCCGGCCGCCCGGCCGACGCCCCAGGAGGTCGCCGACCGGACGGCGGTCGAACAGCCCGGGGAGTGGCTGCCGGGCCCGGTACTGGCGCAACTCGGCCGCCGTGCCGCCAAGTTGCTGGACTGGTCCCCCGAGACGCCCACCGCGGCGCCCGGCGCGCAGCCGGATCCCCGCGTCCCCTCCGTACCGCGCCAGCACCAGCCGGTGCCCGCGCCGCCGCCCCCGTACGCGCCCACGGCCCCGGCCGCGGCGCGGTCCGTCCCCGCGCAGGGCTACGGGCCGCCCCCGGCCGCCCTCCCCTACCCGGCCGGCCCGCACCCCAGGCGCTGGTGGGGGCTGGGCGTGATCGCCCTGACGCAGCTGCTGGTCCTCCTCGACGTGGTGGGTTTCAGCGCCGGCCTGCCGACGGTCCAGTCCGATCTCGGCTTCGCCGACGACGCACCGAACCCGGTCACCGCCTACGTACTCGCCTTCGCCGGTCTGCTGCTGTTCGGCGGGTACGTGTGCGACCGCGTGGGCGCCAAGCGGGCCCTGATCATCGGCCTGGCCGGCTTCGCAGCCGTCTCGGTGCTGTGCGGCTCGGCGGGCGACCCCGGCCTGCTGGTCGTGGCGCGTGCCCTGCAGGGCGCGTTCGCCGCCCTGGTGACACCGTCCGGACTGTCCCTGGTGTCCACCGGTTTCACCGACCCGAGGGAACGTTCCCGGGCCTTCGGGATCTACGGGGCGGTCGCGGCCGGCGGCGGAGCGCTCGGAATGCTCGCGGGTGGCTGGCTCGCGGAGCTGGCGTCCTGGCGCGTGTCGCAGTACGCCTCCGTCCCGCTCGCGGCCCTCGCGGTGACCGGCGCGGCCACCCTGCTGCCGGGACGCCCGTCGGACGATGGTGCCCGCTCCGACCGGTTCGGCGTGCTGCTCGGTTCCGGCGGACTCGCTGCCCTGGTCTACGGCATGGACGAGGCGGGGCGGCTCGGCTGGACCACTCCCCTGGCCCTGCGCCTCCTCGCGGCGGGCGTCCTCCTGCTCATCGTGTTCCTGTGGCGGCAGACCAAGACGTCCGGCACTCCGTCGGCCGGGAACCTCAACTGGCACCGCGACCGCCTCGGGTGTGCCCTGGCGATGCTCCTGACCGGCGCCGGGCTCGTGGTGCTGCTCCCCATGCTCACCGTCTACATGCAGTACGTCTTCGGCTACGCCCCGGGCATGACCGGGGTGCTGCTCCTGCCGCTGGCCGCCGCGGCCGTCATCGCCGCCACGCAGGTCTCGGCCCGCCTCCAGGGCCGCACCGCGCCCCGCGTGCTGATCGTGTCCGGACTGGTCACCGCCGCGGCCGGGACGCTGCTCCTCGCCGGTGTCGACCCCGAGAGCGCGTACGGGCCCGACGTGGTGCCCGGCATGCTCCTGACCGGATTCGGCAGCGGTCTGGCCTTCGGGCCGCTCTTCGCCACCGCCACCTCCGGCGTCGCCCTGCGGCACTCCGGCGCGGCCTCGGCGGTCGTTCTCATGGCGCAGCAGGTGGGCGAGTCGATCGGTGGGGCGCTGCTCGTGACCCTCGTCGGCGCTCGTCTGGCCGCTTCGTCGGAAGAGAGCCAGTCCGAGCAGCTGCTGCTCGGCTACACCGACGCCCTCTGGTGGGCCGCCGGCGCTCTGCTGCTGGCGGCGTTGGTGGCCGGCGTGCTGCTCAGGGCCCGGACTCCCAGCGCGGCCGACGCCAGCGCCCGATGACGGTGCAGGGGGGTGTCTCTGTGTCCTCTGGGCGGCATCGACCCACGTTCCGGCATCGCTCGGCGTGCCCGGCCGGGGCCCTGGGGGCGGCTCTTGGCACCTAGAATCCCGGAGTGGAAATCGAACTGTCTGACGTGCTGGACGAACTGCTCGAACTGCAGGAAGCGACCGACGAAGCACAAGCCGAGTTGACCCGCCTGCAGGCGGAACTCGGCGACTCGGCTCAATGGACCGACGAGCAGCACGTCACCTGGCGGGACGCGTGGGAAGACGCGCGCGAGCCCTGGTGGCTGCTGGATACGGCCCTGGACCAGTACGCGGAGGCTCTCGGTCTGAACCGCGACGAGCTGGAGAGCACCGTGCAGAAAGCGGCGGGCCACGTCCCGCAACCGGACGAAGACTGACGGCCCGCCGCCGGTCGAGTCAGCCTCACCTGCGCCTACCCCGTAAGCAGCCCTTGCACCCGAAGTCGGCTACACCGAGGGTGCCGCCCGCTCCTGCAGTCGGCCGCGCTCTCGGTCTGCCCCCCGTTCTTCCACTTCCCCCCTCAGGTACGGCCGGTCCCGGCTCGCGACCGCGGCGATCGGGCCGGCGGCGCGGAGCACCGTGTCGAGGACGCGTTCCGGCTCGGCGGCGTAACAGTGGGCGAACCATGCCATGTTCGCCTCGACCACCGCCCAGCCGCCGGCGGCGAGCCGGCCGATGTCCAGGCACACCGCGCTCGGCAGGCCGGCGGCCGTGGCCTCGAGGACCGTACGGCCGAAGGCGAGACTCCCGGCGTCCAGCGGCGCCGGGTCGAGGCGCCCGCAGACGGCGTAGCGGCTCCCCGTGAGGACGGTGCCGTCGAGGACGAACAGCCGGTACTCCGCGACGAACTCCACGACGCCGCTCACCAGGACCGGCGTGGAGCCATCGAGTCCGCCGGGCAGGCTGGTCCCGTCCTCGTGGACGGCGGCCGGAAGCAGGTCGATCTTCGCCGACGGCGGCTTCACGAAGGCCCGTTCACGCAGCGCACGGGCCTCGGCGAGGGTGGTGAGCCGTACACGGCGCCGCAGGAGGGGGTCCGGTACGCGCGTCAGCCAGTCATCGGCCGGCTCGAGCAGCCCGAGGCCCAACGGGGCGGCAAGGCGTGCGGCCGCACGGGGACCGCCGTACCAGTGCACCCTGCGACCCTCGGCGCTCGCCGCCCGGTCGGTCACCTCGTAGCCGCGCCAGGCCGCCGCGCGGGCGAGGAGTTCGCCCGTGGAGGTCCGGGGTGCCGACAGGAGGAGAACGGGCGGGGTACGGGCTTCCATGCCTGCGAGCCTAACGAACCTCGGCCGGCAACCGAACGGGCGCACGAACGCCCACCCGGTCACCTCTCCCGTCCCGCCGGCCGGGTCTACGGCGAAGGCCCAAGAAGCGGGGGGCGGATCGAGGGAGAGCGGCGACCCGGACGGCACTTGCTTCACGCCGCCGGCTGTCGCCCTCGAGCTCTACCGCCGGTACGGCTGTTGGCCCCGGTTCCTCACAGCCCGCCGGCCGCGGCGGAGTCCGCCGAGGGGGGCTCTCCGCTGGGGACCTTTCGCGAGGGCCTTCCGGCGGTTTCGGAGCCCGAACGGGCTCTGACAGGGCCCTCGTCCCGGAAAATGTGCGGTTTGGGTTCGCTCTCGCCGATCTTTTTGCGGTGATCCGTTGACCGGGGTCGAGGCGTCCGGATAGAAAGATCATGATCAGGACCGCGCCCATGAGTCCGGTCCAACACGGCTCAGCCTCGGGGGATTTCGCTTTGCCGCACACAGATGCACTTCGTCCTGCCCGCGTCCTCGTGGTCGAACCCGCCTCCTCCCGGGGCGCCACCCTGATCGGCGTCGCAGCCGGGATTGGGCTGCCGCCGGGAATGCCCGGCGGCTCGGCGTCCTCATGCTCATCCAGTCGCTGGGGCTCGGGGTGTTCCTGACCGCCAGCGCCGTGTTCTTCACCCAGACCATCGGCAGCCCCGCCCAGCGGGTGGGCCTCGCACTGTCGGTCGCCGGGCTCTGCGGTCTGGTCTGCACCGTGCCCCTCGGCCGGCTCGCGGACCGGGTCGGCGCGAGCCGGGTGCTCACCGTCGACTTCCTGCTCGCGGCCGTCGGCTTCACCGCGTACTGCCTGGTGGACGGCTTCGCCGCGTTCCTCGCGGTCGCCTGCGCCGTCGCGGTCCTGGAGACCTCGGCCGGTGCGCTCCAGGCGTCGCTCACCGACGCGCTGGTGGGCGAGGCGGAGCGGGTCAGGGTGAGCGCGCAGATGCGCAGCCTGTTCAACCTGGGCTTCCTCGGCGGGGCCGCACTGGCCGGAGCCGCCATCGCGGCCGGCACCTCGACCGCCCTGTACGCCACGGTCCTCGCCAACGCCGCCCTCCAGTTGGTCTCCGTCGCCGTACTGCTCGGGATGCAGCTGCCCGCGGGCGCCAGGCCCCGGACCACCGCCGCGGAGGCGCCGGGCGGGGTGCTGCGCAGCGCCGCGCTACGGGACGTGCGCTATGTGGCGGTCGCGCTGGTGTGTGGCGCTCTGGAGCTGTACCACCCGCTGCTGACGGTCGGTCTGCCGCTGTGGATCGTCTCCGGCACCGACGCGCCCGCGCTGCTGGTGTCGGGGCTGATGATCCTGGACACCGTGCTGGTGCTGTTGTTCCAGGTCACGGTGAGCAGGGGCGCGGGTACCCCGGCGGGAGCGGCACGTATGCTGCGCTGGGCGGGGTGGGCACTGGGGGCGTCCTGCCTGGTCTTCGCGGCGAGCGAGGGGCACGGCGCGCTCCTGGACAGTGCGGCCCTGCTGGGCGGCGCGCTGGTGCTCGTCCTCGGCGAGCTGTACCAGGCGTCGGCGAGCTGGGGCCTGTCCTTCGGGCTCGCCCCGGCGGGCCGGCAGGGGGAGTACCAGGCGGTGTTCTCCCTGGGGCGGGGGCTCCAGCAGTTCGCCGGGCCGTGGCTGATGACCTCCCTGGTCGTCGGCGCGGCGGCGACCGGCCGGCTGGTCCTCGCGGCGCTCTTCGCCCTGCTCGGGTTCGCCGCGCCGCCCTTGGTGCGCGGCCTGGAGAAGGCCCGCACCCGGACGGAGCCGGCACCGGCCTGAGCGGGCCGGCCGGCGTCCGTCCGGACCACATGTGTCACACCCCTACGACCGAGACAAGTAAGCGAGCACCATGACCGTACAGCGACGACACGACCCGGACGAGCGCGGCTTCGCCAGCGACAACTACGCGGGCGCGCACCCCGAGATCCTCGCGGCGATAGCCCTGGCCAACGGCGGCCACCAAGTCAGCTACGGCGCCGACGTCTACACCGAGCGCCTCCAGGAAGTGGTGCGCGGCCACTTCGGCCCCACCGCGCGCACGTACCCGGTCTTCAACGGCACCGGCGCGAACGTGGTCGCACTCCAGACCATGCTCGACCGCTGGGACGCCGTGGTCTGCGCCGAGTCGGCCCACATCAACGTCGATGAGGGCGGGGCGCCCGAGAAGGTCGCCGGGATCAAGCTCCTGACGGTGCCCGCCTGGGACGGCAAGCTCACCCCCGAGCTGATTGACCGTCAGGCGTGGGGCTTCGAGGACGAGCACCGGGCCCGGCCCAAGGTCGTCTCGATCGCCCAGTCCACCGAGCTCGGCACCTGCTACACGCCGGACGAGATCCGCGCGATCTGCGACCACGCGCACGACCTCGGCATGCTCGTCTACTTGGACGGCGCCCGGCTCGCCAACGCCGCCGCCACCCTCGGCGTGTCCCTGCGCGAGATGACCACCGACGCCGGCGTGGACGTCCTCTCGCTCGGCGGCACCAAGAACGGGCTGCTCTTCGGCGAGGCGGTGATCGTGCTCAACGAGGACGCGGTGCGCGGTATGGCCCACCTGCGCAAGACGAGCATGCAGCTGGGCTCCAAGATGCGTTTCATGTCGGTGCAGTTCGAGGCGCTGCTCGGCGGCGACCTCTGGCTGCGCTCGGCGGCCCGCTCCAACGAGATGACCCAGCGGCTGTACGAGGCGGTGCGCGGACTGCCGGGCCTGGAGATCTCCCGCCCGGTGCAGGCCAACCAGATCTTCGCCGTCCTGCCGGCGGCCGTCACCGAGCGTCTCCAGAAGCGTTTCCGCTTCTACACCTGGGACGAGCAGGCCGGCGAGGTCCGCTGGATGACGTCCTTCGACACCACCGAGGACGACGTGGACGCGTTCGCGGCGGCGATCGCGGAGGAGCTGGCGGCGGAGCGGGGCGAGGGGCCGGCGGGCGCGCTGACCACGGCCGAGCGTGAGGAACTGGTGCAACTGCGCCGCAGGGTCCGTGAGATGGAAGAGACGATCGAAGTGCTGGGGAGAGCGCCCGCCTTCTCCACGAACCGCACGACGAAGTAGCCGACGGCGAAAGCCCGGGGGGCGGGCGAGCGCCCTCCCCCCGGGCAGGAGAAGCGAAAGCCAGGCCCCCGCGGACCTGGACCGTGACGGTGCTGGTCGCCGCGGTAAACGAGTGGCTTTGAGACACCCTGGTTGCGACCATGCAGCAGTGAACGCAGATCTCCCGGACGGATGGACGATCGAGCGGGTCCGTTCGGTGTCGGGCGATGCTCAGGCGGAGTTGCTGTCGCTGGAACGACTCGTCGTTGTCGAACAGGTCGGCTCCGCCGACTACGACGTCCTCCAGCCTGACGTCATCCTGTCCTTCCATGGCCTGTGCCTCGCCCGAGCTGACGGCGAATGGTTCATGGGGGAGCTCGACGCCGACGGCTCACTCGTCTGCTGGGCATCCTACGGCTCCGAACTGGCCGAAGCCATCCGCGGGTTGTGAGCTGCGCGTGACTTCCTGATCGCTTACACCGCAGGCCGTAGTGCCCTGGAGGTGGCACTGATCAGGTGGCTGCCCTGGTGTGGGCCGGCCGGTCCCGTGGCCCGAGGGCGCAGTCGTCAGGGGTCGAGTAGTGCTCGGGCGATCGCTGTCTGCTCGGGCTGCAGTGCGACAGCGCCGTCCTCGATGTCCCAGAGGCAGTTCTGCAGCACGCGGCCGAGCGTCCATCCGGCGGCCCGCTCTCGGTCCAGTCCGATCACTTCTGTCATGAGGTGGAAGCGATGGCGTATGGCCCGTGACACGTCCGCGGCGGCGATGACGTCGTCCCACCGGTTGCGCAACGCGGGCAGCAGTTCGAAGGCCGGGTCGCCGGCGAGGGGTTTGGGGTCGATGGCGAGCCACGGAGCCCGTCCCGCGACCTGCGAGGACGGAAGAGGCGCGAGGACGTTGTCGTAGTGCAGATCCCAGTGCAGCAGCCGGTCCCCGGGCTCGTCCAGCAGCTCCCGCACCGCAGCCGCGCACGTCGCCAGCAGTCGGCGCTCGGAGGGGTCCGCCAGAGAGCGGGAGTAGGTGGGAACCCGGTCGATCATGGCGCGGGCGATGTCGGACAGCAGCCGCAGGCCGGCGGGAGCCGGAACGGCGGCCAGCTGCGCCAGCAGCTCGGAAAGGCGTTCGAGAGCCGCAGTGCCGTCGGACACCGTCGCAAGGGACCGAGCGGCGTCGAGACGTTCCAGAAGCATGACCCCGGAGTCCGGTGCGCTGTCCAGCAGTGTGACCGCGTGGCGTGCGCCCCAGACGCGCAGGGCGAGCGGCTCGCCTTGCGTTTCCTCGTCGACGGGCTGGAGCTTGAGTACCGCGGGCGGGCCCTCCGCCTGGAGAACGGGCAGTACGAGTGCGACAGCCCCGTGCGCGGGCGGTCCGTCCAGTCGCAGGCTCCAACGGTCCAAGAACTCCTCCGCCAGAGGCGGCAGGGCAGCAGTCCATGCCCGCCAGGCATCGCCGTCCTGCGAGGCGGCCAGGGCTGCCGGCACCTGGACCCGGGACTGAGACCGGCTGAAGGACACGACGCTCCTGAAGGGCAACGGTGCAGGGATACCAGCGTGCCTGACCGTCCTCGTCGTGACCGTCGGACCGCCGCCATGCGATCGTACGGCGTCCTCCGCACCCCCCGCTCTGCGTTTCACCGAGGAACAGCCCGCCGCCGCGCGACAGCGCGGCGGACGGAAGTCCGCGGCTCAGAGCGGGCAGTACGCCTAGCGGGGCGTGGTGTCGTCGGCCCTGAACGGGGCGCCGTGGCCGGGCACGATCAGGTCCGCGGCGGCCAGCACCCGGAGCCGGGAGGTACGCAGCACCTCACGGTCAGGGGCTACCGGGTCGTCCGCCGGACCCTGCGCGTGCCACCACAGGTCACCGGCGAAGGCCACAACGCCGGAGTCCGTGCCGGCGAGCAGTGTGATGTCCTCGGCGCTGTGCCCCGGGGTGCGGATCAGCCGGAGCGACGGGGTGAGTTCGTAGCCCTCCGCGTCCCGGTTCTTCCACTGGTCGCCCAGGTACTCCACCTTGTGGTCGTGCACCCGGGCCTCTCGGAACAGGCCCACGTTCATGGTGTTGTCGGGGTGGTGGTGACTGAGCACCACGTCGGTGATGTCCTCGGGACCCAGCCCCAACTCCGCGAGCGGGGAAAGGATGTCGTCGTGGCTCGCCACCATGCCGGGGTCGAAGATCACGTGCCGTCCCGCGTCGTGCACGTAGGAGACGGTGGCGGCGACTCCGGGGCCGGTGGAGCCAACGTATCCGGTGGTCAGGACCTTGAATGCGGCGCTGCGGCCGATCGGTGCGTCTGTCATGCCCCCATCCTCGCCGAGCAGTCGATCATCCACGAGTGGCACAGCTGCCGCTGATCGCAGGATTGCTGCCACACTGTACGCGTGCCTCCCTTCAGGACCGTCGCCGCTTACACCCCGCCCGGAGTCGGCATGCTCGCCGTCGGCATCGTCACCGAGGTCTTCGGGCCGCACGGGGAGGCACTGCGCGGGTTCGACTTCGCGCTGTGCACCGACCGGCCCGGGCCGGTCCCCACCGACCTCGGCGTGCCGCTCACCATCACGCACGGTCTGGAGCGGCTCGCCTCGGCCGATCTGGTGATCGCCCTGCCGTGGGCCGGCTTCCGCACACCACCCGCCCCCGCCGTGCTCGGTGCGCTGTCGGCCGCGCACGAGCGCGGTGCACTGGTCGCGGCCCACTGCGTCGGCGCCTTCGCGCTCGCCGCCGCCGGACTGCTCGACGGGCGGCGGGCCACCACCCACTGGCGGTTCGCCGAACTGCTCGCCCAGCGCCACCCCGAGGTCACCGTCGAATCCGACGCCCTCTACATCGACGAAGGACGCATCATCACGGGCGCGGGAGCCGCTGCGGGCTTCGACCTCTGCCTGCACCTGCTGCGGCGGGAACACGGAGCCGCGATGGCCAACGCCGTGGCCCGGGACGTCGTACTGCCCTCCCACCGCGATGGCGGGCAGGCGCAGTACCTGGCCACCCCCGTCCCCGAGGACTGCCGCGACGAGCGTCTCGCCGAGGTACTCGCGTGGGCCCGCGGGAACCTCCACCAGCCGCTTCACGTCGCAGAACTGGCCCGGCGGGCCATGATGAGCAAACGCACCTTCGCCCGCCGCTTCACCGCGGCGACCGGCACCACGCCCCACGCCTGGCTGCGCAGCCTGCGTCTGGGCACCGCCGAGGAACTCCTGGAGACCACGGAGCTGCCAGTCGAAGAGATCGCCCGTCGCGTCGGATACGGAAGCGCGGCCGTGTTGCGCGATCAGTTCGTACGCCGCCGGGGAGTGCCGCCCCGCTCGTACCGCCGCTCCTTCACGAACACGCCGTAACGGACCATGCGTGTTGCGGCCGCGCTAGGCGATGAGCGCCGTCACCGGGACTTTTGGCGCACCACCCTTGCCGGCACGCTTCCTCGCCCGCGCCGCCTCGTTGTCCTGGGCACGCGACCAACGGAGGCACGCTCATGCTCAGTACATCTCCCGCCCGCCGGCTCGCGGCCGTACTGGTGGCTGCCTTCGTCACCGCGGCTGCCACGGGGATGAGCCCCGCGCACGCGGCGGAGCGCTGCAAGGTGTCGTCCAAGACCGTCGACAACCCCGCCTACAGCGGGCCTTGGCCCGACAACTGGAGCTTCACCGTCAAGGCCTGCGTCACGGAATCCGGGGCGAACATCCGGCACTGGGCGACGATCAGCTGGGATCTGCCGGCAGCCTCCACCCAACCCGGCCTCATCTTCCACCCCACCGGCACGAACGCCGAAGTCACCGCGATGGTCACCGGTGGCGGCCTCGCCGTCACCAGGCGCACCGATCTGGCCGAGCGGCTGAACAAGGCGAAGGACGGATCCATCACCCCGGCCTCCTACTCCTCCCACTGGCCCGGGCGGTACCGCGTCTACACCGACGTGATCCTCTTCCTCGACTGGAACGGTGACGGGAAGGGCCCCCAGAAGCTCCACTTCGCCCCCTCCCCCGCCCTTCCCGGCTCGGCGCGATAACCGGGACCCACATCAGCTCGGGCCACGCGCTTCGACTCCGCTGGAGCAGCATCCCGGCTGATTGCGGTGGTCTTATTCGCCGGCAGCGGGCGTCGGGCCGCTCCGGTTCGGTATGACCGTCGACGAAGTGGTCGAGGCGGCAGAGATGTACGGACGGACGCAGGTCAGCGATTGTGCACGGGGCTACCCGCTCTTCTCGCCGACTTGGAGGATCGAAGTCCACCGTCGTGAGGTAACTTCCTCTGCGCCTGCTGTCGCGGCCTACGTGAGCCGAGCCGCAGGGCTGTTCTGTATCGCTGCCGACGCCGTAAAGGGTCCCCAGGTCGCGTTCGACGGACTGCCGCTGGTCGGGAGGGACCTGTCGGCCCTGGAAAGGGACCTGATCGCGTATGAGGAGGCGATGGACGTGCACCTTCGCTACACACCCGAGGGCTACGCAGGACCGGATGACCCCGGGGTCCTCTTGCGCGGGCAACGACGAGCACTAAGCCAAGGAACGTGACTGCGATTTCCACTTACTCCCTATAGAGAGCTGCCAAGCGGGGCAGTCGGCGAGTCATTTCGCTGTGGTCAGCGAAATCGAAGTTCCAGGTGGGGTCCAGCTCCGGAAAGCGGATGGTGGTGGGGCTGGCGGGGAGTTGCTCACCGGTCGCCGCGAGGTGCGCGTGCCAGGCGATGCCCAGCATGTCCTCACCCTCCAGGTCGGCGCCCGTGGCCGCGGAGGCGCGCACGATCGGCAGTTCTGCCAGGGCATCGGGGTCAGCAACTGCGCGCTCGAAGACTTCCCGGCCCTGAGCGATCAGCCAGCCGCGGAAGTAGTCGAAGCCGTCATCAGAGCACCCACCGTTGGCGATGTAGGCAGCGGCCCACAGAGGATTGGTATAGGAAGCAACCATCAAGTCCCACAGCACCTGCTCAGCGGCGACGATCTCCTCCACCGGCCGGGAGGCCAGCAGCGCGGTCGCCTTGCGAGCGACCGCTCCGCCGTCGTTCGGGTTGGACGCCTGATGGCGGGCTGCCTCAACGAGCTGCCAGAACTGCTGTCTGTTCATGGGGCAGAGCCTGCCACCTGGTACTGACATCGGTGGTTCTGCCGGATTCGGTGACCAGGCGGGTGGCGCTCTTGTCGTGGCAGTCGAGCGCCCCGAAACCTGTCAGCAGCCCGAGGCGGGCACGGTTCGTCCTTCGGCGCGGGGCGGGCTCAGGGGGTGGTGTTCCGGTTTTCGCGGGCGGTGAGCTGGCCTTGGACGTACGCATCGCTGTCCGGGGTGTAGGGGCCGCCGTGGTCGTAGAGGAGGTCCGTGATGCGCTGCCACTCCGCCACCTCCGCGCGGGAGCCCGTGTCGGCGGCCGACGGGTCGTCGCCCGCGGTCTCCTCCAGGGCTTCCAGCGCTTCGGCGGCCTGGTGGTGCGTCATCCCCGTGGCCCGGCGGCGCACGCGGTCGACGGCGGCGTGCTCCTCGGGGGTCGGCTCGTGCGCTTCGCCCAGCGTGGTGTCCTGCGTCATCCGTGGTGCGCCTTCCGTTCTCGGTCCGGCCGGGCCGGTCCGCCCCGGCCCGCTTGCCCCTCTCCCCGGTACCCCGTGACGCTCCTTTCATTTCCGGGCCTGGGGCTGCCGGTGGGAGCCCCCGCCGTCGCGGGATGGGCACCGGCACTGGTTGGTCGCCGGTTGTCCGGGCCGGCCCGGCATGCGAGGGGTCAGTCCAGGATCTCGACGTAGCCGTCGGTTCCGTGGACGCGGATCCGCTGTCCGTCCCGGATCAGGCGGGTGGCCCGTTCGACGCCCACGACAGCCGGCAGGCCGTACTCCCGCGCGATCACCGCGCCATGCGTCATCAGCCCGCCCACCTCCGTCACCATGCCCGCGATGCCGACGAACAGCGGTGACCAGCTGGGGTCCGTGAAGACCGTGACCAGGATGTCGCCGGCCTCGAGATCGGCCTCGGACATGTCGAGGATGACCCGGGCCCGTCCCTCGACGGTCCCCGCGGAAACCGGGAGGCCGACGAGGGCTCCGGCCGGCACGTCGTCGCGCCGGTACGCCCCGGTGAGGGCCTCACCGTCCGATGTGAGGACGCGGGGCGGTGTGAGCGCCTGGTACGACCGGAACGCGTCCTTGCGCAGCCGGATGAGCCGCTCGTCCGCCCGGTGCGAGCGTACGACGTCGTGCAGCTCCTGGAACGTGAGGTAGAAGGCGTCCTCCCTCTCGGGGAGCACGCCGGCCTGCACGAGTCGCTCGGCCTCCTCCATCAGCGCCTGTTTGTAGACGAAGGAGCGGCTGACGATGGCGTACTTCGGGTACTCCCGGTAGCCGATGAAGGTTCTGACCCGGTCGATCATCCGCTTGGTCTCGTCAGCCTTCCGGTCACCGTCCGGCAGTACCCGCAGGCGCGACAGGACTTCCCGTTCCTTCTCCTGCGCCCTCCGCAGCCCTTGCTCGAAGCGCTGTGCGGCGGCGCCCGGCTCGAAGTTCCTGACGTTGTCGAGGATCACGGGCAGGAGCGTGGCGGGGCGCTCGCGCCAACGCGGTCGCGTGATGTCGATCTCGCCGACGCAGCGCATGCCGTACCGGGTGAGGTAGTCCTCGATGGCGTCGCGCGCTTCGGACCCGCCCGCGAGCTTCGCCAGCTCGTCCAGGAAGCCGTCGTCGTCGTCCTCGACGCCCTGCAGGAACGCCACCACCTCCGGTCGTGGGCGGACCACGTCCGCGACGTCGAGCAGTGCCAGTCCCATCTCCGACGTGACGTTGCCGGGGGCGGACAGCGTCAGCGTGTCGGCCGCGTTCTTCTCGCCCAGCCACTCCAGCAGGTTGTCGTTCAGCCACCAGGTGGCTTCCATCCCCGCCATGATGGCCTGGAGGCTCTGGGGATCGCTGAGAAGCCGCTTGTGTTCCTGGAAGGCCTCCAGCAGGAAGTCGAACAACGCCGGTCCGCTCTTCGTCCGGATGTCCTGCTCCAGGGCGGCGAGGGACTGACGGCTGCGCTCGACCAGCTCGGTGACGACGGCCGGATCGGTCTCGAGCGGGGCGGGCGCACGGCCGGCCGGCGGCCCGCCGGGAGCCGCATCGGGGAGCTCGGGCAGCGACGGGAGGAAGCCGTCGCGGTCGAGGAGGGTCTCCAGGGCATCCCTGACCAGCGGATCGCCTCTGCCGATGATGTCCAGGAGGCCGGCGCGGCTCGCGGGCGAGGCCAGGCGCGGGGTGACGTCGACGAACAGCCTCCCGCCGGCCTCGTGCATCGGCGCCATGGCCGTCAGCTGCCAGATGGAGAGCCCCAGGGGCTTCATGGGGTCGGTCATCATCTGCTGGTGGCCGACGGAGACGTAGACGCGGTTCTCCTGGTCGCCGCTCCCGGGATCGGGGACGGGGACGGGGAAGAGGGCGGTGATCGGCCGGCTCTGGACGATCTGGAAGTCGTCGTCGACCAGGCACCATTCGATGTCCTGCGGGCGGCCGAAGTGCGCTTCGATCCGCCGCCCGAGCCGGACGAGCCGCACGACCTGTGCGTCCGTCAACGCCGGCTGCTCCTGCCGCTGTACGTCGATCGCCACCTCCTGCGTACCGCCGGCCGGCAGGGCGTGGACGGCACGCTGCTTGGCGGTGATCGTCTTGGCGACGACGTGGCCGTCCCGCACCCTGAAGACGTCGGGGTTCACCAGGCCGGACACCAGGGCCTCGCCGAGGCCGAAGCCGGCGTCCACGGTGGCGACCTTCCGATCGCCCGTGACGGGGTCGGCCGTGAACAGGACACCGGCCGCGTGCGGGAAGACCATCCGCTGTACGACCACGGCCATCCGGACGGAGCGGTGGTCGATGCCGTTGCTCCGGCGATACGTCACGGCCCGCTCGGTGAACAGCGAGGCCCAGCACCGGCTGACGTGCCGCAGGACTGCCGTCGGCCCCACGACGTTCAGGTACGTGTCCTGCTGGCCGGCGAAGGAGGCGGTCGGCAGGTCCTCTGCCGTCGCGCTGGACCGTACGGCGTAGGCGGCGCCCTCGCCGAACCGGGTGAGTGCGTCGGTGATCGACACGGCGACATCGTCCGGTACGGGGATCCCCTCGATGGCCCGGCGAACCTCCCCGCTGAGCGTGCGGACGGCCTCCCGGTCGCCCGGGTCCAGACGCGACAACCGGTCGATCCCGTCCTCGACCGCCGGTGCTTCCGCCAGGATCCGCCGGAAGGCGTCCGTCGTCACGCAGAAGCCCTCCGGTACGCGGATGCCGTCGATCCGCGACAGCCCGCCCAGGTGCGCGGCCTTGCCTCCGACGACGGCTACCTGCGCCGCCTCGGCCTCTTGCAGATCCAGCACGTACTGTTCGATCATCGCGATCCCTCCGGGACTGCTGTGCTCGTGCGGTGCACCGACGTGCGGCCGGGCTGCTGTGCTCCGAGCGCCTGTGGTCGCACGTCCCCGGCCGGCCCTCTCACTGGCCCGGCAAGGCCGTTCACCCCGTACGTCGACAACGACAAAACGCGCACTCCAGGCCTCATTCTTCGCAGTTCATGGCTTCGGCCGATGATTCTGCGCTGTGACGGGGGTCTTGCGGCAAGCCCCCCAGTGCGCTATAGCTTGAGAGTGGCAAGGAGAGTGCTCTCCTTGCCCTTGTTTTTTGCGGGCCTGTTTCCCCGGCGAAGTCGACGCCACACCGCGCCGCTTCATCCGACCCCGCACGAAGTCCTGCCCTGCTGAGCCGTGATGCCCCCACGCTGTGTGATCTGCGGCGCCTCCCTCAGGGACCACGACTACAGGGCCTTCACGCTCGTGCACTTCCGTGCGATAGAGCCCCCGCTCGACCGTGAGGGGCATCCCGAGAACGCCCGCTGCTTCTGCAAGGACCACGTCCGGTACACCAAGGGCAAGACCCACATGAGCGCCATCCTGGCCATGGTCCACATACGGGCGGCGATCCGACGCAACGCCCGGAACCCCTGGCCGCTCACCAACATGCCCTGAGGGGAATGGTCGACCGTCGGGGGCCGGGATGGTCGGCTGCGCGACGGGGCGTCGCGCGGAACGTGGTCAGGGCTCCGGGGTGAACAGGGCGGTCAGTGTGTCGGCGGCGCGGATTCGGTCGGCTTCCGCTGCGGCCACGCGGCGGCGGACGGCGTCGGCGGCCCGGGGGTCTTCGGCGATGTCGGGTTCGACCACCGCCCAGCCGGGCTGTCCGTCCGGGGACGGCACCTTGATGATCTTCAAGTCCGTTCGGCCGGTCATCAGCACCGCGAGAAGCGCCAGGTACTCGCGCTGGAGGTTCGGAGGGAAGCTGCCGCCGTCGGGGCCGGCGAAGACGGCCGGATGTCCGTCCGAGAGCATGCCGCAGGTGTCCCGGACAGCAGCGATGACCGCTTCGAACTCGGCGCGTCCACACCTCGAGGCCAGCGCCTGCAGGTAGGTGTCCAGTACGTCACCGGCGTCGGCGGGTAAGCCTGCGGGGAAGTGGTCAGATGCGTCGTTCACCGGGTCCCCCTCACACGCGTCCGGGCAAACCCCTGCGCCCGACCGCTCCCCACCGCACTCTATGCCCCTCGGCCTGCGCCCGTGGCCTGATCCGTTCAGGTATCCGACGCGGCTGTGGTTCGGGCCGGGCTGGACCGGGCCTTCCCCGGCCGCTCCGCCCGCGTCGCGCGGGCCGGCCTCACGCCTCGGGCGGTGCTTCACCCTCCCGGCGCTGCCGCCGGCGGTAGTTGCGCATGGACACCTGGGAGCCGCAGCCGGTACTGCAGTAAAGCCCCGCCCCGTTGCGGGTGCGGTCGAAGAAGCCGAAATGGCACGGGGGGTTGCGGCACGCCTTGACGCGTCCCCAGTCGCCGGACTGCGCGAAGGTCGTCACCGCGGCCAGAACGGTCCCGAACACCCGCGGCACCCCTGCCTGCGGCGACGCCAGCTCGACACCATCGGCCGTGACCACCGTCGCCAGGGGGTAGAGCGCACCTGCGCGCCGCAGGTGCTGTTCGGCGCGCCGGAGCGGCTCTCCCAGGCTCTCCTCATCGCCCGAGTGCGCGAGCAGCAGGGTCATCAGGGCGTCACGCAGCTCGCGTGCGGCCGCGGCGTCGGCATCGGTCGCCACCGCTTCACCGCCGAACTCGTCGCGCTCCGCGAGCCAGGCCGCGAACGAGTGCCCGTCCTCGAACAGCTCTCGCCGACCGCTTCCGTCCGCGCGCGTGTTGACGAAGGCGAGCACGGTCTCCACCACCGGCATGACGGTGCGAGGACTGGGTTTCGAAGATCCGGCTGCAGCACTGCTCATGCCGTCATCGTACATCAGCGAGAAGAGCCGCTAAGTCGCCTAATGGGCAACGGGCTAGGCGACTTTGCTTGACTCGTTACGAGCTAAGCGCTTACGGTCGCAACATGAACGGAACAGTGAACCAGCAGACCAGTCCCCGCATATGGCTCATCACCGGCGCGACCTCCGGCATCGGTCGCGAACTGACCCTCCAGGCACTGGAGAACGGCGAGGTCGTCTCGGCGATCGCCCGCGACACCTCTCCCCTGGAAGAACTGGCCGAAGCGCACGGCGACCGCCTGCTCCCCATCCGGGCGGACGTACGTGACGAGCAGGCCGTCCGGGAAGCGGTGGAACGCACGCTCTCGCGGTTCGGCCGCATCGACGTGGTGGCCAACAACGCCGGCTACGGGCTCTTCGGAGCCGTCGAGGAAGCCTCCGACACGCAGGCCCGCGCCGTGTTCGACACCAACGTCTTCGGCGTGCTCAACGTGCTCCGCGCGACGCTGCCGGTACTCCGCTCCCAGCGATCCGGACACATCCTCCAGGGCTCGTCGGTCTACGGGCAGTCCGCCCACCCCGGCGTGGGGCTGCTGGCCGCGACCAAGTACGCGGTCGAGGGACTGTCGGACGCGCTGGTGGCCGAGGTCGCACCGCTCGGCATCCATGTCACGCTCATCCAGCCCGGAATGACCGCCACCCCCTTCCTGTCCAACCTCGACGTCGCCGCCGGCCTCGACGACTACGACCGGACCGTCCGCGAGGTCCAGAAGAGCATCGGAGAACTGCCCCCGTCCGCGTTCTCCTCCGCAGCCCGGATCGCAGAAGGCGTCCGCACCGCGGTCGACAGCCGGAACCCCCCGCTGCGCCTGGCTCTCGGCACCTCCAGCGCCACCGGCATGCGCACCGCCCTGGAGGCCCGCACCGCGGACCTGGACAACTGGAACCAGGTGGCCGACGCCGTCGACAGGTGATCGCAGGTCGCGCAGGGGGCTCGGCCTGACCCCGGAGTCAGCGATCTCTCACCAGCGCTTGCGCAGGCTGCACGTGCGGGCACTGCGCATCGGCGGTCATCACCGGCACCCGCATGCGGCGCAGAAGGTCACGCGTCGTCCGCAGACCCAACGTACTGCGCCAGGAAACCCCCGGGTGACGGGAGCGCAGGTGCGACAGCGCACGGGTTCCGAGACCGGTCGACAGGAAGCGTTCGTCGATCACGATGCCCGTGATGACCGCATCGGCGCAGTCCCGGCACAGCCGGTAGTGGACCCGGCCGACGACCTTGCGGACATGGACCAGCAGGAGGCATTCCTCGCCCGGACCGGGGTCACCGGGGATGTGCGTGGACAGGAACTCGACTTCCCGGTAGGCGAGGAACCGCCGGCGCAGGCGGCCGACGAGTCTTCCCCCGCGTCCGTGCCTGGCCCGGCGGCCGGGCGACGGCGGATCACCGGCCGGCGCCGGGCTGGACGGCATGCTCACGGGACGCTCCTGGTGTCCGGACATGCAAGAGCGTGTGCCCGCCCTCACACCATCGACACCCCCTGATCGGGGGATCCCGGCACGACGGCCCGGCCTCCCCCTGCGCGGGAGGCCGGGCCGTCGGAGCATGCGCTGGGGCTGGTCTCAGGGGCTGTCGACCGAGCCCGGGTCGATCAGCGCGCCGATGTGGGTGATGGTCCCGCCCGGGGCGAGCGACACGTCGACGATGACGGGCTGGATCGGGTGCGGCGGGACGATCGGAATGACCGGGTCCGGCGGCCAGACGTTGTAGAAGCGCGGGTGGAAGGTCAGCGGGATGATGGGGTCAGGCGGGTAGGCGGCGATGTTGGTGTCACTGCCGACGAAGCGGTAGAGACCGCCGCTGACCTGGCCGACGCCGGTGGTGCGCAGCAAGGTGCTCGTCACCCGGGCCGTGCCCCCGCCCCCCTGCGCCGTTTCGGTGACGACCCGGATGCTGATGCTGCCGGTGACGTCGATCGGCTCCGAGCCGAACGTGCGGAAGGTGCCGCTGAGGGGCAGCACAACGGTCCGTCGGTCATCGGCCGCGGCAGGGGGTGAGGCGACGGACAGAGTCAGGCCCAGCAGGGCCAGGACGAGGCCTGCCTTCCTGGCGGTGCGCAAGAGACCGCGCATGGACGCTCCCATCAGTGAGGCGGGACTACGCGTGCACGGCTTCCCGCAGACGGATCTCCACCCTGTCCAGCCGTCCGGCACACGTCGAGCCGGACCGGTCCGGATGAGCGGGACTTCGCTCGACCGGCCCACGACCGGTGCCCCATCAGCACCGGGTCCGTGCCGAAGGGGGGTTCACCAGCTGATCCCGGCCGCCACCGGCAGATGATCGCTTGCGGTCTCCGGCAGCACCCGTGAGCTCTTCGGCTCCACTCCCCTGACCAGGATCTGGTCGATCCGCACCATCGGGAACGACGCCGGCCAGCTGAAGCCGAAGCCGTCACCGGCCTCCTTCTGGACCGAGCGCAGCTGCGAGGTGAGTCCGGCGAACGTGCGGTCGTCCGTGGTGCCGTTCATGTCGCCGAGCACCACCATCCGCTCGCTGCGGTCGGCGGCGACGGCCTCGGTGAGCTTCGCCGCGCCGCTGTCCCGAGAGTCCGTCCGGAAGCCGCCCCTGGGCATCACGCGCACCGATCCCAGGTGCACCACGTACACCGCGAGCGGCCCTCGGTCCGTGGCGACCGTGGCGCGCAGCGCACGGGCCGGCTCGACGGGCACCTCCTCGGGCCGTCGCTGCCGCGCCAGGGGGCCGGCGTCGCCGCGCAGCACGTCGACCGCCCGGATGTCCGACAGGGGCAGCTTGCTCCACAGTCCGACCGTGCCCTCGACCGCGTGGTGCGGATACGTTTTCGCGAGCTCCTTCTCGTACGTGCCGCGGGCCTGGTCGGTCAGCTCCTCCAGCGCCAGCAGTTCCGCACCGGAGGCGGCGAGGGCGCGTGCGGTGCCGGCCGGGTCGGGGTTCTCGGCGCCTACGTTGTGACTGGCCACGGTGAGCTCGGTGCCCGCCCGGGACTTGTCGGTGAGCAGCCCGCCGAAGAGGCTCACCCACACCACGGCCGGCAGGAGCAGCGCCACCACGGCCGTGGCGGACCGTCGCCACAGCGCGGCGGCGAGCAGCAGCGGGACGAACGCACCGCACCACGGCAGCAGGGTCTCCACCAGTGAGCCGAGGCCGCCGAAGTCCGTGATCTCGGAGTGCAGTGCCATGAGCAGGCCGAGGAGCACCGCAAGCGTCGCGAGCACGATGCCGCGCTTCCACGGGCCCGGGCCGGCGAGGGCGCGGAAAGCCCTGCGGATCCGCGGGCTCAGGCCCTTGCCGTCGGGGCGGGCGCCGCTCTGCCGCGGGGGGTCGGTGACTTCTCGTACTGCTCGGCTCACTGGTCGGGCGTCCTGTTGCTGGAAAAACTCGTCCTTGCGTCCCGGCAGGCTGATCCGGTGGGACAGCGAGCCTTTCGTGGCCGCGCGGGTGGCGTCCGTGATGCGGGTCAGGGGGGCGAGCATCCGGCCGGCGAGCAGCCGGCCTCCGACGAGGCCGAAGACCAGCAGGAACACCATGACCGCGGCCGCCTTGGGGGCGAATGCGCGCAGGAGGCGGGACCGGACGGGGAAGACGCCGTCGAGGAAGCCGGGGTCCTGGTTCACCCAGGGCCTGCCGAGCCGCTTGCGCAGCGCCGAGACCGTGATGCGCACGGCGTTCGTGAACGGGTCGGCGTTCTCGTCCCACGCCCGTTCCAACAGCTCCTCGGCGCTGACGACCCCGCCCTCGGCGGCGACGGGGACTTCGAGCACCGCGAACTGTTTCCTGGTCAGCGCGATGTGCAGGCCGTCGCGGATGGCCTCCGCCCTATACGGCTCGTCCTCGACGATCAGCACGCGCATGGTTCGAGGGTACGAGCCGCCGCATGTCGTGGGCGTATCGAGAAACCGCGAGGGCTGCGGTGGAGGAGCACGGGGCGACCTCGGGCATCCGGCCCGTAGGCCGGGACCCGGGGGATCAGGTGTCCGGGCGCCGGGCGGGGGCGCCTCCCGCCGGAAGGCCGGGCACGCCGCCCTCGCGGGTGGGGGCCGGCCCAGCGCTGAGACCGGGCGCTCCGATCACGCCGCGCCCCGTGCCGAGCTCCGCGAAAGGTGTTCTTAGCGTACTTCTGTTGCGGCCGCCACTTCCCAACAAGGGGACGTGGCCGAAATTCGGCGGGAAATTCGTTCGAATTTATGAGTCCGTAGCGCTCCGACAAGCCGCCGACCTCCCCCGACGCCGCCCCTCTCCGTGGACGGCCTTCGGCGACGCACGAATTCCGTCCTGGCGGTGGCGCGTAATCGGTCCTCCGGTCCGATGAACCTCAAAGAAAGCGGCCTTACGGGCAGTTGGCCGTAGTTATGCTCCCGCCCACTGGTCAGGAGATCCCACTTTCGATGGTTCGAGGATGCTGATGGCGCCAGAAAACACTCCACCCGAAGCCGCACACGCGGAGGCGGCGACGAGCCGGATGATGCCCGGGGTCGCAGCCGTGGCCGCCGTGTGCGTCGTGGGGGCGCTCGTCTCCTCCTCGGAACCGGTGCGCACCGTCTGGATCGCCGCGGGGGCCGCGTGCACCGTGCTGGCCTTCGTCGAAGTGATCCGGCGCGGCCGCGCGCTCACCGCCCGGCGCGTCGAGGTGGCGTCGCTCCAGCACGTCCTCGCCCGGCAGGAGACCGAGCTGGTGCGCCTGTGCGAGGTGGTGCTGACCGAGGCGATCGAGCGGCTGCGCAAGGGCGAGCTGCCCGAGGAGATCCTGACCTCCCTGGGCGGGCGCGGGGGCCACGGGAACCGGTGGGGCGACGACGCCTCCCTCACCCCGCGGTTCAGAGCCGCCCTGCAGACCGTGCTCGCCCGGGTCATCGACGCGGTCGACAACGAGGAGAGCCTCCGCGACTCGGCGCAGCGGGCCTTCGTGAACATCGCCCGCCGCGTGCAGGCGATCGTCCACCAGCAGGCGCACGAGATGCGGGAGATGGAGGACCGGCACGGCCGCAACCCGGACGTGTTCGGCGACCTCCTGCGCCTGGACCACGGCACCGCCCTGATCGGCCGGCTCGCCGACTCCATCTCGGTCCTCGGCGGGGCGCGCCCCGGCCGCCAGTGGAGCAGGGCCGTCACGCTCTACAGCGTGCTGCGCGGTGCGATGTCACGGATCATCGACTACCAGCGGGTGGAGCTCCACTCGGTCACCGAGGTCGCCGTCGTCGGCCCGGTCGTGGAGCCGTTGATCCACACCCTGGCGGAGCTGCTCGACAACGCCACGCGGTACTCGCCGCCGCACACCCGGGTCCACCTCACGGCCGTCGAGGTGCAGTCGGGCATCGCCGTGGAGATCGAGGACGGCGGTCTGAGCATGAGCGAGGAGGCCCGCCGGCGTGCCGAGACGATGCTGGCGCAGGCGCAGACCGGCATCGACCTCAACGACCTGGGCGAGACACCGAGGCTCGGCCTCGCGGTGGTCGGCCGGCTGGCGCAGGCGTACGGGTTCCAGGTGTCCCTGCGCTCGTCCGCGTACGGCGGCGTCCGGGCCGTGGTCATCGTCCCGCAGCACCTGATCACGACGGCGTCCGCGGCGACCGGTCTCGCCCACGGCATCGGCTCCTCCTCGGGCCCCCGGGCCGTCACTCCCGCGTCGCGCGAACACCCGGCCGGCCGTCTCTCCGCCGGCGTGTCCGCACCACGGTCGGCGCCGGCACCCGCACCCGCACCCGCACCGGACTTGGCCGCCAGGCCGGCGCCCGACGCCGGCCGGCCGGCCGACGAGCGCACGGCGAACGGGCTGCCGCAGCGGCGGCGCAAGGACCGTGCCACCACCTCCGCCATCCGGCCGCCGGTGGAGCAGCCGTCGGCGGAGGACCCGGGCCCCGGCATGTGGCTGGAGGCCTTCCACAGCGGACTGTCCGGCGCGCCCGGCCAACCCACCCAGGACGCCCAGGATGCGTCGGATACAGCGACCAAAGGGGCGTGAACGATGATGACCCAGCGAAGCAGCATGGACTGGATGCTCAAGGACCTGGCCGTCGGAGTGCCGCAGGTCCGGCACGTGATCGTCCTCTCCGCGGACGGCCTCTGCGTGGCGCAGTACGGAGCCGAGACCGACACGGCCGACCGTCTCGCGGCGGCCTGCGCCGGCCTGCAGAGCCTCGCCGGAGCGGTGGCGGCGGAACTGCCCCGCTCGGAGGGCAGAATGCGCCTGGTCGTGATCGAGATGGACGGCGGGTTCTTCTACCTGATGGCCGCCGGTGACGGCTCCTACCTGGCGGTCCTCGCCGACGAGGGCGTCGACGCCGGCCTGATGGGTGCACAGATGCGGAACCTGGTGACCCGGATGGGGGACCACCTGAGCAGTCCGCCCCGGCACGACGGGCAGCCGGCGTGAGTGAGCCCCCCACCAGCTGGGAGGACGGCAGTCCCGAGCGGCTCTACGTCATCACCGGCGGACGCAGCGGACCCTCCACCACCGTCCCCCTCGACCTCGTGACCCTGGTCGTGGCCAAGGCGCCCGTGAGACCCGGGATGCAGCCCGAGCAGGCGGCCATCCTGCGGATGTGCCGGGCACCGCTGTCGGTGGCCGAGATCGCCGCGTACGCGGGCCTGCCCGTGAGTGCCGTGACCGTGCTGATCGGGGACCTGATCGCGGGCCGGTTCGTGTACGTCCGCCCGCCCGTCCCCGCCGCCCAGCTCCCCGACCTAGCTCTGATCGAGGCAGTGATCGATGGACTTCAGAAGCTCTGAGCCGCCTGCCGGGCCGCGGCAGGCGGACATACTCCCGCAGACCGCCGCGGCCGCCGTCAAAGTCGTCATCGTCGGCGGTTTCGGCGTGGGCAAGACCACGATGGTCGGCGCGGTCAGTGAGATCAAGCCGCTGACGACAGAGGAGACGATGACCAAGGCGGGCGTCGGCGTCGACGACACCCGGGGCGTGGCGCGCAAGACGACCACGACCGTGGCCATGGACTTCGGCCGCATCAGCATCAACGACGAGCTGGTGCTGTACCTGTTCGGGACACCCGGTCAGGAGCGGTTCTGGTTCCTGTGGCGCGGTCTGTTCGAGGGCGCGCTGGGGGCGGTCGTGCTCGTCGACACCCGGCGGCTGGAGATCAGCTTCGACGTCATCGGCCGCCTGGAGGAGCGCGGCGTCCCCTTCGTCGTGGCCGTCAATTCCTTTCCCGGCGCCCCCGAGCATCCGCTGGAGGAGCTCCGCGAGGCCCTCGACCTGCCCCCCGACGTACCGATCCTCGTCTGCGACGCCAGACGACGGGACTCGTCCCGCGATGTCCTGCTGACCCTCATGCGCTACCTGTACTCCCAGGCAGCAACCCAGGAGGCAATGTGACCACCCACCCGACCCCGCCGCCGGAGTGCCCCGCCCACGCGGCGCGCGCCCAGGGCGGCCTGTACCGCCTCCACGGACCGGAGGCCCAGGCCGACCCCCTGGGGCTGTACGAGAAGCTGCGGGCCGAGTACGGGGCGGTGGCCCCCGTGCTGGTCAGCGGGGACCTGCCGGCCTGGCTGGTCCTCGGCCACCGGGAGAACCTGGACGTGGCGCGCACCCCGTCGCGCTTCGCCCGCGACCCCCGCGGCTGGCGCGACATGCGCGAGGGGCGGGTGCCGGCCGACACCCCGCTCGGCCCCATGGTCTCCTGGGTACCGGTGTGCAACTTCACCGACGGGCCCGTCCAGGAGCGGCTGCGCGGAGCCGTGGTGGAGTCCCTGGAACGCTTCGACAAGCGCGGCATCCGCCGCTACGTGACACGGTTCGCCAACCAGCTCGTCGACCGGATCGCCAGCGACGGGTACGCCGACCTCGTGTCCGCCTTCTCCGACCAGCTCCCCATGCTGGTCATGACGCAGCTCGTGGGGGCGCCCGACGAACACGGGCCCAGACTGGTCAACGCGGCACGCGACATGCTCCAGGGAACCGAGACGGCGCTCCAGAGCGACCGCTACGTCACCCAGACGCTGGAGCAGCTGGTCGTCGAACGCAAGGCCAAACCTGCCCACGACCTCGCCTCCTGGCTGATCGAGCACCCGGCGGCCCTGACCGACACCGAGGTGCTCATGCACCTGCGCGTCGTGCTGATCGCGGCGTACGAGACCACCGCCAACCTGATCGCCAACACCCTGCGGACCGTACTGACCGACCCGCGGTTCCGGGCGAGTCTCTCGGGAGGGCAGATGACCCTGCCCGACGCGCTGGAGCAGGTGCTGTGGGACGACCCTCCGATCAACACGGTCATCGGGCGCTGGGCCACCGGGGACACCGAACTCGCCGGCCAGCAGATCAAGGCCGGCGACATGCTCCTGCTCGGCCTGGCCGCGGGCAACGCCGACCCGCAGATCCGCCCCGACCGCAGCGTCTCCGTCTTCGGCAACCGCTCCCACCTGGCGTTCAGCAGCGGAGCACACGAGTGTCCGGGCCAGGACATCGGCCGGGCCATCGCCGACACCGGGATCGAAGTCCTGCTCGACCGGCTGCCCGACCTCCAGCTGGCCGTCGGCGCGAACGAGCTCCAGTGGCGCGGCACCCTCATGTCGCGCCATCTGCTGTCCCTGCCGGTGCGGTTCACCCCGCGTTCGGTGTCCTCCGCGCAACCGGGCCCCGAGCAGGCGTACGAGGTCCCGCCGGTCCCGCCGCAGCAGCCCGCGGTGCCCGCGGCCGCCCGCTCCCGGCGCCGCGCCGGCTGGTGGCGGCGGCTGTTCGGGCTCCGCTGAGCCGACGGTGCGGGACGGAGCCCCCGGCCGGCGCGGCCGGGGGCTCCGGCGCACCGCTCAGTTCCGCAGCCACTGCCACCAGGCGGCGAGGGCCGGCAGGTCCGGGGGTTCGGTCGCGGCGTCGCTGGGCGCATCGGCGAACCGGACCGTGAACCGGGCCTCCTCGACCGGGAGCCCGTACCGGTTGCGGGGGCTCGCGTACCGGGGCGCCCGGCTCTGCCACGCGATGCAGCCGGCCACGTAGTGGTCCAGAGCCCGCAGGCAGGAGCGGAGCTCCGCGTCCGCTCCCTGCGCCAGCCGGGCCCGCAGCCGGATGTAGAGGACCATCACCCGGTCCCGCAGGGCCACCGAGAGCGGGACGGCCTCGGCGGGTGAGCAGTTCTCCTGATGGGCGAAGACGTTGACGAGGTTGATCTCCTTCGGCTCCAGGTGGTCGTCCTTGTCGTAGGAGAACAGGTCGTTGTCGGCACTGACGATGAATTGCGCCGCGTCCGTCAACGCGGTCAGGGCGGGGTCGTAGAGCAGCTCCACGGGCGGCCGGGCCCCGCGTACGACGTCGGACCACGTCATCGAGAAGCGGGTGCCGTTCGCCAGCGGCCCCATGGCGACGAAGTCGTTCAGCCCCGGCATGCTCCCGGCCTCGGCGCGGGCAGCCCGCCAGGCCGCACCGAGCAACCAGTCCCGCGTCCCCTCCGTGAACCTGCGCAGCTCGAACGCGGACAGCATGGCGTGGGTACGGACCACCAGGTCCACCAGCGAGCGGGTCATGGCCCCCTCGGGAAGCACGGACGCCCCGGGGTTCTCGATGGTCCGCAGCAGCCGTACGCCGTGCTCGACGACGGCGCCCGTCCCCACCTCTTCGGAACCGGAGTCCTGCCAGTCGTCGACGGCGTTGGCCCAGTAGTTCCACTCGGTGAACAGCAGCAGGGCCTCCACGTCCCCGTCGGGGATGATGCGGCAGGAGAAGTCGGCGCTGCGGGTGGCGAGACCCCACGCGCGCTCGACCGGGTCCGGGTAGAGGCCGAAGGCGTCGACCCACTCGACCGCCCGCTCCTCGACCTGCTTGGCCTGCGGATGGAGGAGGTCGCGCTGCAGGGGACAGTAGAAGGCGGGGAGTTGCGTACCGAGGAGCGAGGGGCGCGGCGGGGCGGTCATCGGCCGCCCCCGGCCCGGAAGCGCATCAGGCGTGTCTCCACCGCGTGTTCACGCCAGATGCGGAAGAACCTGCTGTGCGTGATCGTCGACTGCTCCAGGCGTGTGGTGCTCCAGGCGCCGGGTTCGCCGCCCGCCCGGAGCCGGTCGAGTTCGGCGGTGTTCCATGCCATGGACTGCACCCAGAACTCCGCCACCCGGTCGGTCACGTCCTCGTCGTGCGTCAGCTCGAAGCCGGACGCCTCGGCCGCGGCCAGGTATTCGTCGCGCGTCCCCAGCCGTGTTCTGTAGTAGCCGTCCATGAACTCGCGGTGTCCGGGGCGGCACAGGAAGTGCTCCTGGATGCCGAACCATCCGCCGGGCCTGAGCGCCTTGGCGACCACGTCGAAGAGGCGGGCCCGGTCGGTGTAGCCGCTGCTCTCGTTGGCGTACGCGGCATCGTACGCGTGGGTGACGTCCAAGTCGTGGACGTCCATCTGGAGGGGGTCCACGAGCTCCTCGACCCCTGCCTGCCGGGTGAAGCGCCGGACGATCGGGATGTGGTCCGCCGCGACGGTGAGACCGGTGACCGCCGCTCCGTGCTCCTGCGCCCAGTACAGCGAGGTGCCGCCCAGGCCGCAGCCGATGTCGAGGAGCGTGCGGGGTGGTTCCTCGTACGCGCCCCAGGAACGGGCCGCGTGCTCGATTATGCGTTCCTGCGCGTCGAGCAGGTGCTGCTTGAGCGTGCTCTGCGAGACGGCCGTGTGGGGCGGGAGCCGGTCGGGGAACAGCCCCACGTGGAAGTGCACGCCGGGACCGGGACCGTACTTCTGGAGGATCTCCTGTGTCTTGCGGCTGTAGTAGAGCCGCACCTGGTCGTCCTCGGCTGAGCCCCGACCACTGCTTAAGAACGCTCCACGTGGTGTAACGCGCATGTGATGTCCGCCCTTTCGTGGCGTAGGGCTGGTCCCGGGGACGCGACATCACCGCACCCTCACCGCGTCCCGAACCGGCACACTGTTGAAGCACGGATCATCGTGGCACTTCGCGCGTCCCACGTCAGCCCGGTGGACCGGTACGGATCATCCGGGTCGGGGGCACATGAGTTCTGCCCGACCTGGGGGGATGGGGGATCGGTCCGGGCCGGTGATCGCATCGTGCGACGGCCTCGCATCGTGCGACGGCCGAACAGGCGCACGCCGGGTGTGGCGCCGCCGGCGGGAGGCGCCGCCTGGTCGCAACGGAAGCGCGGCACCGGGTGTGCATCGGCGCAGGGCGGGCACGAGGGGTGCCATGACGTTGATGCTGCTCCTGCTGCTGCCTCTCGGCCTGGCCCTCGTTCTGCTCGCGACGAGGGAACCACACGGCCGGGGCCGCCACCGCCAGAACCGATGAGCCCTGCGGCCTGGTTTCACTCGAAGGCGCCCCAGCCGGCCGTGTTCTCACCAGCGGACGGCGGTGAAGTCGACCGGCCGGGGCTGCAACTGGCGGGTGCGCGCTGCCAGACCTGTCAGCCGCCGGGACATGTCGTCGGCGGACAGATGGCGGCGGTCGCCGTGGCCCGGCAGGACCCATTCGAAGCGGATCCGTCCGGCTGCCCTGGCCAGAGAGGCGGCCAGCTCGGCGACGGAGTACCAGATCACGCTTTCCGGGACTTCCAGGTCAGCGGTGGTGCGTGACCAGTAGAAGCTGTCCCCGCTGAAGCAGTACCGGTCATCTGCGAGGTAGAGCACGCTGCCCGGTGTGTGACCGGGCAGCGGATGAGCGGCGACCCCCTCACCGATCTCCACGGGCTCGAGACCCCGGATCACCCGGTCCGCGTCCGGGGCGGCGTCGAGGTCGCCCTCGTGGATCCACAGTCGGGCGCCGAAATGGTCCGCGTAGCGGCGGCCGTGTGCGGCATGGTCGCGGTGGGTGAGCAGCACATCGGTGACCGGGCCCCATGCCGCGTAACGCTCGGCCAGTCCACTGCTCCAGCGCGGTGTGTCGATCATCATCGCCGTGCCGGAGGGCCTCAAGAGCACATAGGAGTTGGCTCCGGCGGTGTGCCGGGAGTTGTGCCCGCACAACAGGACACCGCTGTCCAAGGCCATCGGAAAGGGGTCGAGCCGCCGGTCGGGCTGCCCGGAGGCGGGGCGGATCGAGCGCGTGGGGCAAGCGAAGACGGCTGCGTGTAAGCGCCGCGTCTCCCCTTCGTCGCGGGGCGCGCGCATGATCTGCGACCTTCCGCCGACCTCACCGATCAGATCGGGCGCGAGCTGCCGTGCGACATCGCAGTTGAAGCAACGGTCGTCAACGAACCAGCCGTCC
This sequence comes from Streptomyces sp. NPDC034085, assembly GCF_055575555.1. Classification (NCBI taxonomy): domain Bacteria; kingdom Bacillati; phylum Actinomycetota; class Actinomycetes; order Kitasatosporales; family Streptomycetaceae; genus Streptomyces; species Streptomyces sp. NPDC034085. The sequence goes on from NZ_JBVISL010000012.1 coordinate 102,537, forward strand.
ATGGCGGGTCTCCTTCCCGGGGAACGAGCGGCCCCGATCAGGGACGCCTTCCAGGGATACCCCGGCCGGCGCGGGAATCGGTAGGACCTCCCGGCCTTGTACTTCCGGGCCGGACCCGCTCTCTCCGAGCCCCCTCGGCGGTCGGTCGTGTTTCCGTGAACCGCTGTCCACCCTCTCCGGCGGCGGACGTCAGCGCCTCAAGCTCGCCTCCCACCCCTCCGCTACGACCTTGCCGTCTCCCCAGCGACGTAGGGACGCGCATGTAGTCGGTGTATCCGTGGTGCACGACAGCGTGATCGACGGTCTCGTCCAGCATCTGCGTGAGTACGGCGGTACCTTGCCGCCCCTTCCACGCAGGCTCTGGGCGCCGCCGCCCTCAGAGATCTCCAGGACAGGTCCTAGCTGCCTATCCCGTCCACGCCAAGGGCGCGGAAGGTTTGGACACGGCCCTCGACCACCTGGAACAGGCCGACGCTCTCCTCGCCGCCGGACCGGCAGAGACCGACGACGTCGCCGTCTGGTACGAACGCGGCAACGTGCACTACCGCCGCGCCCGCGTCCTCGCGGAGGCCGAACGCTTCGAGCAGGCCCTGGCCGAGGCGGAGGCTGCCGTCGCCGCGCACGAGGAAGGCGGAGAACAGGGCGAGATGCCGCGCGCCGAAGCGGTCCAAATCGCAGCCCTCATCGAGGGCAACGGCCTCGCCCGCTTCAAGGACGCGGTGGCCCGCCTGACCACGACAGCCGCCCGCTGCCGCGCGGCCGGCCTCCCGGAAGCAGCCCACATCCTCGACGCCCTCCGCGAGGACTACACGAAGCGGTAGCGCCTCGGCTCCAGGCCGCCTCGACGCAGCGCGTCAGCCGAAGCCGTGCGCGCCGGGCCGGTGGCGCCGAGGCCGGCCGGCCGTCGACGGCGCGCTCGGCCAGGACCCGCCGCTTCCCGCGGCGCGGGCGTGCGTCTGAGGGGATTGCGGCGCGGGAAGGGGGGTACGTGGGCGACACTTGGTTGATCTTTGTGGAGGAAGGGGCGCGTTCATGCTCATGGCTCACCCGGCAGTGCTTCCCGGTCTCGTCGACCGCTACTGGGCTCTGGCCGTCCTGGCGGAAGGCGACGGAGCTGAGGGCGTGCAGGCCGAGATCGAGGACGTCGCGCGGGCATTGTGCGTGGCGACCGGGACGACGGACGTGCACGCGGCGCTGATCGCCGCCCGGCACCATCTGCCGGGCGCCGAGACCTTCGACGATTCCGTCCTGGCCTCCTGACCTCACGGCGAGTCCGGAGCGGGGCAGGGTGCGGCCTTCGGCCTCACCCTGCCCTTCTCTCCTGCCCGCTTCATTGCCGGACCACTCTTCAGCACACACACCCCGGCCCGGGCGGGGATGTCCTGGCCGGGCCGCGCTCGGACGTCGATGCCGCCCTTGCGGCCTCCGGATGCGTCACCGTCCGCCCTGCCCCTACCCGATCTGTCGAGGCCTCCGCCCGTGTGGTCAGGCACCGGCCGGAGCACCCGCGCGCTGCCCGGAGGGAGCGGGGGCGGCGGCATGGGTGCGCAGACGACCGCCGCGCCTCGCCCGCCGGCGTGCCGATGATCTCGGAGCCGTCCCGCACCGGGCCCCGTGCGACGTACGCACCCCGTGCCGCCGGTACGGCGTGGTGCCTCACCGACGGACACCCATGTCGTCCCGGGTCGGGCGGCGCTGCGACACGTTCGCGCACGATGGCGTGTCCCCTCGTCCGGTGGGGTTCCGTCCCGGGCTACGGGCCGGTCACGGCCGAGGGAAATACCGCATTCCGGCTATAAGTTCCCCATGGGACATGAACGGCTGGCCTTCGACGGCTGGATCGCCGGCGTGGGTACCGGTTCCGGTACGCGCGTGGTCGTCGGGCACTGGCTCCGCTCTCCGTTCGGAACGTTCAGCGATGTGATGCTGGAGCGGGCCGACGGGCACCGCGTCCTGTTCGCCCCCACCTCACCGACGGCCCGGTGCATCGCCGGCGTCTACCACTTCGACGAGGTCCGCACCGGGCCGGTGACCGTCCGCGTCAGCGGCACGGTGTGGGAGGTCGCGGCGGACTCGCTCACCCTGCGCTTCACCGTCGGCCGGCGCGGTCCACTGGGCATGGCACTCCGGGCCGTCCCCCGCTCCCTCGCCCGCAGGCCGAGCTGGGCCGCCCTCGCCGCGCTGCCCGCCCGCGCGCTGCCCGGCGTACGGACCCGCGGCAGCTCGCGGCCCGGCCACCGGCAGTGGTACGCGGCCTGCGACCTGTTCCCGATCACCCACGCCGTGGCCTCCCTGGAGGGAACCGACCTCGGTCCGCTCGCCCCGGTCCTCCCGCCCGTCCGGTTCGGCTTCGCCTCCGCCCCTGCCGCACCGTCCCTGGTGCGGGTCGTCTCCACCATCGAGCGCCCTGTTCGCCCCGGCGACGGCCGGCCCGGGGGAACGGACGCTCCGGGGATCTGACGGCCGACGCCGCCGAGGACACCGGTGAAGCCGTCACCCACTCCCCCACCCCTGCCGACCCACGCACTCGGGCCACGCCTGATGCCTCGACTTAATGAAAGCTGAAAGAAAAGTCATGTCGCGAGGCTTGACCCCGCCGCCGGGGGGAGGGCAGGGTTCCGGAGAGCGCTCTCCCCCCACCCCAACTCCCCTCTGTAGGAGCCGTCTTGTTGTCTCTCGGTATGCCGGTGGCGGCGTCGCCGCCCACCCGCACCGTCCGCCGCGCCGTGGCCGGCGCGGCCGTCGGCGCCCTGCTGGCCGGCCTTCTGACTCTCGCTCCGCACGCCTCCGCGGCCGCCGACCCGGTCCTGCTGTCGCAGGGGAAGCCGGTGACCGCCTCCAGCCAGGAGCACTACGGCACCCCCGCCAAGGACGCGGTCGACGGCGACAACGCGACGCGCTGGTCCAGCGCGGCCTCCGACCAGCAGTGGCTCCAGGTCGACCTCGGGGCGTCGGCGGCGATCGGCGCGGTGGAACTGCGCTGGGAAGCCGCCTATGCCAAGGCCTACCGCATCGAACTGTCGGCCAACGGCACCGACTGGAGCACCGCCTACTCCACCACCGACGGACACGGCGGAACCGAGACGGTGAACATCACCGGGACCGCCCGCTACGTCCGCATGCAGGGCGTCTCCCGGGCCACCGGCTACGGCTACTCGCTGTGGGAGTTCAAGGTGTTCGGTACCGCGGGAGGCGGCGGCGGACCGACCCTGCCGGGCGGCGGCGACCTCGGCCCGAACGTGCACGTCATCGACCCCGCCACCCCCGGCATCCAGGACAAGCTCGACCAGGTCTTCCGCGAGCAGGAGTCGGCGCAGTTCGGCAGCGGCCGGCACGCCTTCCTCTTCAAGCCGGGCACCTACGACAACATCAACGCCCAGATCGGCTTCTACACCCAGATCGCCGGCCTCGGCCTGAAGCCGGACGACACCACCTTCAACGGCGACGTGACCGTGGACGCCGGCTGGTTCGGCGGCAACGCCACCCAGAACTTCTGGCGCTCCGCGGAGAACCTCGCCGTCAAGCCCGTCAACGGCACGAACCGCTGGGCGGTGTCCCAGGCGGCGTCCTTCCGCCGGATGCACGTCAAGGGCGGCCTCAACCTCGCCCCCGCCGGGTACGGCTGGGCCAGCGGCGGCTACATCGCCGACAGCAGGATCGACGGCACGGTCGGCCCGTACTCGCAGCAGCAGTGGTACACCCGCGACAGCAGCATCGGCGGCTGGACCAACAGCGTGTGGAACATGACCTTCTCCGGCGTCGAGGGCGCCCCCGCCAACTCCTTCCCCGAGCCCCGGTACACCACCCTCGACACCACCCCGGTCTCGCGCGAGAAGCCCTTCCTCTACCTGGACGGCAACGACTACAAGGTCTTCGCGCCGGCCAAGCGCACCAACGCCCGCGGCACCACCTGGGCCAACGGCACACCCCAGGGCGAGTCGGTGCCGCTGGACAGGTTCTACGTGGTCAAGCCCGGAGCCACCGCCGCCACCATCAACAGCGCGCTCGCCCAGGGCCTGCACCTGCTGTTCACGCCCGGCATCTACCACGTCGACCGGAGCATCGACGTCAACCGGCCCGGCACCATCGTGCTCGGCCTGGGCCTGGCCACCATCATCCCGGACAACGGGGTGACCGCCATGAAGGTCGCCGACGTGGACGGGGTCAAGCTCGCCGGCTTCCTCATCGACGCCGGACCCGTCAACTCCCCGACGCTCCTGGAGGTCGGCCCGGCCGGCGCCTCCGCTGACCACGCCGCGAACCCGACGACCGTCCAGGACGTCTACATCCGCGTCGGCGGCGCCGGCGCCGGCAAGGCGACGACCAGCATGGTCATCAACAGCGACGACACCATCGTCGACCACACCTGGGTGTGGCGCGCCGACCACGGGGAGGGCGTGGGCTGGGAGACCAACCGCGCCGACTACGGCGTGCGGGTGACGGGCGACGACGTCCTGGCCACCGGCCTGTTCGTCGAGCACTTCAACAAGTACGACGTGGAGTGGTACGGCGAGCGCGGAAAGACGGTCTTCTACCAGAACGAGAAGGCGTACGACGCCCCCGACCAGGCGGCGATCCAGAACGGCTCCACCAAGGGCTACGCCGCCTACCGGGTGGACGACTCGGTGACCACCCACGAAGCGTGGGGCCTGGGCAGCTACTGCTACTACAACGTCGACCCGACCATCCGCCAGGACCACGGGTTCAAGGCTCCGGTCAAGCCGGGAGTGAAGTTCCACAGCCTCCTGACGGTGTCGCTCGGCGGCAACGGCCACTACGAGCACGTCATCAACGACACCGGGGCCTCCACGGTCCCCGCCGGCACCTCGACCGTGCCGTCCACCGTCGTGTCCTACCCCTGACCGGGCCCCGCGCAGGCCGGCCGCGCAGGCCGTCCCGTATCCGCCCCCCTCCCGATCGTGCCAGGAGCAGACGTGCCCAGACCTTCTTCCCCCACCCCGATCCGCCGCCGGAGCGGCGTTCCCCTGCTCGTGCTCGGCGCACTGGCGGCGTCGTCCCTCACGCTGGCCGCCCCGCCCGCCCGGGCCGCGGAGGCCCTGCTCTCCCAGGGCAAGCCGGCCACGGCCTCCTCCCAGGAGGGCGAAGGCTACGCCGCCTCCGCCGCCGTCGACGGAAACCTCACCGGCACCCGCTGGGCCAGCCAGTGGAGCGACCCGCAGTGGCTCCAGGTCGACCTCGGCAAGAAGTCCGACCTCTCCCGCGTGGTGCTGACGTGGGAAGGGGCGTACGGCAAGAGCTACCAGATCCAGGCGTCCGACAACGGCACCGACTGGCGGACCCTGAAGAGCGTGACCGGCGGGGACGGTGGTACCGACGAGATCGCCGTCTCCGGCTCCGGCCGCTACGTGCGCATGCTGGGAACCGAGCGCTCCGGCGGCTACGGCTACTCCCTGTGGGAGTTCCAGGTCTACGGCAGCACCGACGGCACCCCCTCCCCCGGCACGGGGGCGGTCAAGGTGACCGGCACCGCGGGCAACTGGCAGCTCCAGGCCGGCGGACAGCCCTACACCGTCAAGGGCTTCACCTGGGGCCCGGCCGCGGCCGACGCCCCCCGCTACATGCCCGACCTGAAGTCCATGGGCGTCAACACCGTCCGCACCTGGGGCACCGACGCCTCCACCAAGCCACTCCTGGACAGCGCCGCCGCCAACGGCATCCGCGTGATCAACGGCTTCTGGCTCCAGCCCGGCGGCGGCCCCGGCTCCGGAGGCTGCGTCGACTACGTGACGGACACGACGTACAAGACCACCTCGCTCAACGAGTTCGCCAAGTGGGTCGACACCTACAAGAGCCACCCCGGCACGCTGATGTGGAACGTGGGCAACGAATCGGTCCTCGGCCTGCAGAACTGCTACAGCGGCACCGAGCTGGAGAACCAGCGCAACGCCTACACGGGCTTCGTCAACGACGTCGCCCGGAAGATCCACTCGATCGACCCGGACCACCCGGTGACCTCCACCGACGCCTGGACGGGCGCCTGGCCCTACTACAAGCGCAACGCCCCCGACCTCGACCTGTACTCGATGAACTCCTACGGGAACATCTGCAAGGTCCGCCAGGACTGGGAGCAGGGCGGATACACCAAGCCCTACGTCATCACCGAGACGGGTCCGGTCGGGGAGTGGGAGGTCGCCGACGACGCCAACGGCATCCCCGACGAGCCCACCGACGTCCAGAAGCGCGACGGGTACACCAATGCGTGGAACTGCGTCACCGGCCACCGGGGCGTCGCCCTGGGCGCGACGATGTTCCACTACGGCACCGAGCACGACTTCGGGGGCGTCTGGTACAACGTGCTCTCCGGCGGGCTGAAGAGACTGTCGTACTACGCGGTCAAGCAGGCCTACGCCGGCTCCACCGCGGGGGACAACACCCCGCCCGTGATCACCGACATGGCCGTCTCCCCGGCTTCGGCCGCGCCCGCGGGCGGTGAGTTCACCGTGCGCGCCGCCGTGCGGGACCCGGACGGGGACCCGCTGACCTACCGGATCTTCCTCAGCGGGAACTACGCCAACGGCGACAAGGGCCTGGTCGAGGCCAGGTGGCGGTCCACGGGCAACGGCACCTTCGCCGTCACCGCACCGGAGAAGCTCGGCGTGTGGAAGGTGTACGTCCAGGCGGAGGACGGCCGCGGCAACGCCGGCATCGAGACCAGGTCGGTGAAGGTCGTCGCCCCGCCGGTGGCCGGCCCGAACCTCGCCCTGAACAAGCCGACCACCGCCTCCTCCTTCCAGGCGTCCTACGGCGACTGCCCGTGCGAGCCGGCCAAGGCCACGGACGGCAACAGCGGGACGCGCTGGGCCAGCGACTGGAGCGACCCGCAGTGGATCCAGGTCGACCTCGGCGCCGCAACCGCCTTCCGCAAGCTCCAGCTGGAATGGGACCCGGCCTACGCCAGGTCCTACGAGGTCCAGGTCTCCGACAACGGCAGCAGTTGGCGCACCGTGCACACCACGGCCTCCGGCAACGGTGACATCGACACGATCGACGTCACGGCGACCGCGCGGTACGTCCGCCTGCAGCTGACGGCGCGGGGCACCGGCTGGGGCTACTCGCTCCACGAGTTCGGCATCTACGGCTGACGGACCGGCGCCCCCGCACCCCCACCCCTCCCCCTCCCACAACGGGCTGGAGATCCCCATGAGATGGCGCTCGAAGCAACTTCCCGCACTCCTCTTCGGCAGCGCACTGGTCGCAAGCGTCCTGGGCATCGGCACGATGGCCACGGCGGCCGACCCCGGGGCCGCTCAGGCCGCCCCGTCGGCCGCCCACGCCGGGCACATGAGTGCCGAATCCACTCAGGCGTCGGGCGACGACGCGGACGGCGACGGCTACATACCCGCCGTTCCGCAGGTCACCGGCGTGACCCCGTCCAGCGCGACGCCTCCGCCGCGCTACTTCCACGAGTTCCAGGCCAACTGTTCGGTCACGCACACCGCCCCCGACGACCCGATCGTCTACCCCGGGCAGGCGGGACGGTCCCACGACCACACCTTCATGGGCAACACGAGCACGAACGCGGCCAGCACCACCGCGAGCCTCTACGGAGGCAGCACCACGTGCAAGGCGCCCGCCGACGCCTCGGCGTACTGGATGCCCTCGTTGTACAAGGGCGATCAGAAGGTCCTGCCGGTGGGACCGCAGGTCATCTACTACAAGACCGGCGTCACCGACTACACCAGCGTGCGCCCGTTCCCCAAGGGTCTGCGGTTCGTCGTCGGCAACCCGTTGCAGACCGCGCAGCAGTTCCGTGCGCACAAGGGCTTCGTCGAGGGCTGGGAATGCGGTGACAGCTTCTTCAACGTCGACATCCCGGCGAGCTGCCCGAACCGGCCCGACGTCCAGCTCAACCTGCGCATGCAGGCGCCCAGTTGCTGGAACGGCCTGTACCTGGACACGCCCGACCACCAGAGCCACATGGCGTACCCGGTCGTCAAGCCCGGCACCAACGACAACATGTGCCCGGCATCCCACCCGGTCGCCCTGCCGATGATCGAGTTCAAGATGGCGTGGCCGGTCAACGGCGACATGAGCCAGGTCCACCTGGCCAGCGGCCGCGGCTACTCCTTCCACTACGACTTCTTCAACGCGTGGGAGGAACGCACCCTCCGGGCGATGGTCGACCACTGCATCGTGGGCGGCCTCCAGTGCGATCCGCGGGGCTACGACCAGTCGCACCCGGAGGAGGGTGCCGTCCTGAACGCGGAATACCGGCTGCCCTGACCCTGCCGGTATTCCGCGGGGCCCGGCCCTCCCACGGCGGTGGGGCGGCCGGGCCCTCTCCTTCCCGGGACGCACGCGCGGCCCGGGCCGAACACGCCCACCCGCCGGCGCGCGGGTGACGAGCATGGGGTGGCCATGACGGAAGCACGGCTCTACAGCCTCCTCGACGAGCTGACCACGGAGCAGAAGGTCCGGCTGCTCACCGGCGCCACGACATGGCGCACGGCGGGCGAACCCGCCATCGGACTCAGGGAGATGGTCACGTCCGACGGCCCGGCCGGCGTCCGCGGGCAGGCCTGGGACGAGCGCGAACCGTCGGCCCTCCTGCCCTCCGCCTCCGCGCTGGCGGCCCTGTGGGACGAGGACCTGCTGGAGAAGGTGGGCGGCCTGCTGGCCGCGGAGGCCGCCGCGAAGGGCGTGGACGTCGTCCTGGCGCCCACCCTGAACCTGCACCGGTCTCCTCTCGGGGGCCGGCACTTCGAGTGCTTCTCCGAGGACCCCGAACTGACCGGCCGTGCCGGCGCGGCCCTGATCCGCGGGATCCAGGCGGGCGGAGTGGCGGCCACGGCCAAGCACTACGTGGCCAACGACTCCGAGACGGACCGGCTCACCGTGGACGTACGGATGTCCGAACGCGTCCTGCGCGAGGTCTACCTCGCCCCGTTCGAGGCGGCCGTGGACGCCGGGGTGTGGCTGGTGATGGCCGGATACAACGCCGTCGACGGCGCGACCATGACCGCGAGCCCCCTGCTGCGGGAACCCCTCAGGACGGAGTGGGGTTTCGACGGTGTCGTGCTGTCCGACTGGGGTGCCGTGCGCTCCACGGTGGAGCCCGCCCGCGCCGGACTGGACCTGGCCATGCCCGGACCGGACGGCCCCTGGGGCGCCGCACTGCTCCGGGCGGTGAGCGAGGGCCTGGTCGAGGAGGAGGCCGTCGACGAGAAGGTGCTGCGGCTGCTGCGGCTGGCCGGCCGCGTCGGCGCGCTCGGCGCGTCCGGGCCCCGGGCCGCGACCGCCGTGCGACCGCAGCGGGTACGGGCCCTCCTGCGCCGCGCCGTCAGCGCGAGTTGCGTCCTGCTGCGCAACGGCGACGTGCTCCCGCTCGATCCCGCGGCCCTCACCACCGTCGCGGTCATCGGCGTCCACGCCGCCGCGCCCCGCGCGCAGGGCGGGGGCAGCGCGGGGGTCTTCCCGCCCGGGGTCGTCACGCCGCTGGCGGGCATCCGGGACCGGCTGGGCGGCCGCGTCCGGGTCGTGTACGCGCCCGGCCCGTCGCTGGGAGTCCCGCCCGGCCCCCTGGGGACCGACGGGTGCAGGGATCCGCGGTCGGGAGAGCCCGGCGTGCTGCTGCGCGTCCTCGACGCCGCCGGAGGGGAGCTGTACGCGCAGCACCGCCTCTCGGGCCGCCAGCTCGAGCCGGAACTGCCCGCGGGAGCGCACACCGTGGAGATCAGCGCACGGCTGCGGCCGCGGCAGGCCGGGGAGTGGACGTTCGGGGTCGCGGGCTTCGGCCGGATGGAGCTCAGCGTGGACGGGCGGGCGATCATCGCCGGCGACTTCCCGTGCGAGACGGACGACCCGGCCGTCGTCCACGTGAACCCGCCCGTGCGGACGGCCCGGCTGCTCCTGCCCGCGCACCGGCCCGTCCACGTGGTCGCCACGCGCGAACTGGTCCCCGGCTCCGGCCGGGCCACGGTGGTCACCGCGGGCCCGCCGGAACCCGATGCGCGCCGCGCGCTGGAAGCCGCGGTGGAGGCCGCCCGCCGGGCGGACGCCGCGATCGTGGTCGTCGGTACGGGCGAGCACGACGAGACCGAGGGCCACGACCGCGCCGGCCTGCGCCTCGGCGGCCGTCAGGACGAACTCGTCCGCGCGGTGGCCGCCGTCAACGCGCGGACCGTCGCCGTGGTCAACAGCGGCGGGCCGGTCGAGATGCCCTGGCGGGAGGAGGTGGGCGCCCTGCTGCTGACGTGGTTCCCGGGGCAGGAGGCGGGGGACGGGCTCGCCGACGTCCTGTTCGGCACGGCCGAGCCGGGGGGCCGGCTTCCCACCACGTGGCCGACGACCCTCGCGGACGCTCCCGTCACCCGTACCCGGCCCGTCGAAGGAGTCCTCGAGTACGCCGAGGGGCTGCACGTCGGCCACCGTGCGTGGCTGCGGGCCGGACGGGAGCCCGCCTACTGGTTCGGCCACGGCCTCGGTTACACCACCTGGGCGTACGGGGAGGTGACGGCTCCCGCGCGCGCCGTGGCCGGGGAGCCGTTCCGCGTCGGGGTGCGGGTGACCAACACCGGCTCGCGCCGGGGCCGGGAAGTGGTCCAGGTGTACCTCGCGCGGCCGCACTCCGCGGTGGAGCGGCCCGCGCGATGGTTCGCCGGCTACGCCGCGGTGGAGGCTCCGGCCGGGGAGTCGGTCACGGCCGTCGTGACGGTACCGGCCCGCGCCCTGCGGCACTGGTCCCCCGGGGACCGCGCCTGGTGCGTGGAGCCCGGCACCTTCCGGCTCGTGGTGGGCCGGTCCGCCGGAGCCCCGCAGTGGACGGGGGCCGTCGACGTCAGCGCACCCTGACACCGCCCCGGGCGCGCCGGGCCGGCGGCGCGCCCGCGCGGGCAGGAGGGGTCACTGGGCCGCGCGCTCCCGCAGGGTCGCCTGCCACGCGGGGGCGGGCTCCTGCGGCCGGGCCGCCTCACGGCGTCCGCCGCGGGCGAAGAACCCGGCGAGCGGCAGGATCGCGGCCCCGACCGTCACGGCGTCGGGGCCCAGGGCGCCCAGCTCGATCCGCACGTGCGCGGCCGGGTAGGCCAGGGCGTAGGAAAGGGCGTGGCCGCGCACGGCGTCGAGGAACGCGGGGCCCAGCTGCAGTCCCGCCCAGCCGCCGACGAGGATGCGCTCGGGCTGGAAGAGGTTGATCAGGTCGGAGAAGCCGGCGCCGAGGTACTCGGCGGTTTCCTCCAGGACGGCCAGGGCCGTGGCGTCGGGCTCCGGGCCGCCCTCCCCGGGGTAGGCGGCGGCGATCATCGCGGTCAGCGAGGTCTCCTCGTCCGCGTCCGCAGGCGGCTGTCCGCCGGCCTCCCGCCAGCGTTCGAGGAGCGCTTCCGCTCCCGCGTAGGCCTCCAGGCAGCCCTGGGCGCCGCACCGGCAGCGGCGGCCCCGCACGCGCACCGTGAGGTGGCCCCACTCGATGGCGCGCCCGGGCCCCACCTCGTCGGCGACGACGCAGGCGCCGACACCCGACCCGAAGAGGACAACCGCCGCACTCTGCGCGCCGCGCCCGGCGCCGAACCACATCTCCGCCTGACCGAGCGTCTTGGCTCCGTTGTCGATGGAGTACGGCACGTTTGCGGGGACGATCGCCGACTCGCGCAGCAGTCGTTCCAGGGGCACGGCGCTCCAGCCGATGGTCTGGCCGTGGACGACCGCGCCGTCGGCGTCGCGGGCCACGATGCCCGGCACACCGATGCCCACGCCGAGCAGGCGTTCGGCCGGGATGCCGGCCTGCGCCAGCACCGCGGGGATCCCCTCGCGCAGGTGGTCCAGCACGATGCCGACGTCGTAGCGGTCGACCCGGCGCGGCCCCTCGGTCACGAGCGGCCTCTCGATGCGGGCGAGTTCGGTCAGCGCCAGGTCGAAGAGCTCGATCCGCACCCGCGTCTCGCCGACGTCGACGCCGACCATGTACCCGCTGTCGGCGCGGATGCGCAGCAGCGTGCGGGGCCGGCCGCCGGCCGAGTCGACGCTGCCGGCCTCCTCCACCAGGCCTTCGGCGACCAGCTCGGCCACCACGTTGCTGACCGAGCCCGAGCTGAGCCCGGTGGCGGGTCCGAGCGAGAAGCGGCTCTGGGGCCCGTCGAAATACAGCCGTTGCAGAACGGCAGTCCGGTTCTCGCGCCGCAGGTCATGAACCGTTCGGCCACTGCGTACTCGCACCCGTGCCCCCTCAACTTGGACTTCCTGGTGGCAACTTACATGTGTTCGGGGCCTTGACGCGACCTTCGCTTGAGGTTTAACTCACATCCTAAATTAAGCCATGGGGGCTGGTCGCGGTCCGAAGGCGGGGCGTCGCCACCCCACCCCCCGGTTTCACCGCCACTTCCTCGAAAGGCCCCTGGAGCCATGCGCAGAATCCGAGCCGCAGCCGTCGGTGCCGTCACTCTCCCGCTCGTCCTCACCGCGGCTGCCTGCGGCGGGGGGTCGTCCGGCCACGGCGGATCGAACGAGCAGCCCAAGTCCCTCACCTACTGGGCCTCCAACCAGGGCGCCAGTATCGAGGTCGACAAGAAGGTCCTCCAGCCCGAACTCGACAAGTTCGAGAAGGAGACCGGCATCAAGGTGAAGCTGGAGGTCGTCCCGTGGGCGGACCTCCTCAACCGGATCCTGACGGCGACGACCTCCGGCCAGGGACCCGACGTCCTGAACATCGGCAACACCTGGAGCGCCTCCCTCCAGTCCAGCGGCGCCCTGCTGCCGTGGGACGCCGAGAACTTCGAGGCGATCGGCGGCAAGGACCGCTTCGTCCCGTCCGCTCTGGGCTCCACCGGCGTCCGGGGACAGGACCCGGCCGCCGTCCCGCTGTACTCCATGGCCTACGCCCTCTACTACAACAAGAGCATGTTCAAGAACGCCGGCATCGAGAAGCCCCCGGCGACCTGGGACGAGCTGGTGGAGACCGGCAAGAAGCTGTCCAAGGACGGCAAGTGGGCCCTGGGGGCCGAGGGTTCGAACCTGTCCAACAACATCCACCAGGTCTTCGTCCTCGGCAAGCAGCACGGCGTCGACTTCTTCACAGCCGACGGCAAGGCGGACTTCACCTCCGACGGAGCGGTCGCCGCGGTGAAGCAGTACGTCGACCTGATGGGCAAGGACAAGATCGTCGCTCCGGGCAACGCCGAGTACGCGCAGAACCAGTCCCTGAGCGACTTCGCCAACGGCAACACGGCCATGGTGCTGTGGCAGACCGCCTCCGCCACGTTCAAGGCCCAGGGCATGACCGAGGACGAATGGGGCGTCGCCCCGGCGCCCGTCCCCTCCGGGGCGCCGGGCCAGGGCACCGCCACCAACTCCATGGTCGCCGGCATCAACCTGGCGGTGTTCAAGAACACCAGGAACATCGACGGCGCGAAGAAGTTCGTGAAGTTCATGACCAGCGACGGGGAGCAGACCATCCTCAACACGGCCTACGGCTCCGTCCCCCCGGTCAAGAGCGCCCAGCAGGACCCCGCGTTCAACACCCCGGCCCTCGCCGTCCTGCGGGACACCCTCGCGACCAGCGCCACCGCCCTGCCCCAGGTCCCGGAGGAGTCCCAGTTCGAGACGGTGGTCGGAACCGCCGTCAAGGAGCTCTTCGCCGAGGCCGCGGCCGGCCGGCCCGCCACCACCGAGTCGGTCAGGGCGAAGCTCGAGAAGGCCCAGCAGCAGATGCCCAAGAAGTGAGCACGGACACCACCATGACCACCACCGCTGCCCCCACCGCCGGCGAGCGGGCCGGCCGCGCCACCCGGCCCGGAGCGGCGCCCCGCCGGCGCCGCTCCGGGCGGCTGCGCCGCGTCGGGCTTCCCTACCTGCTGCTGCTGCCCGCCCTGGTCCTTGAACTGCTCGTGCACCTGGTCCCCATGCTGATCGGCATCGTCGTCAGCTTCAAGGAACTCACCCAGTTCTACCTGCGCGACTGGGGAACCGCGCCCTGGGCCGGCACCGACAACTACAGGCTCACGATCGACTTCGACGCCCCCGTCGGCGAAGCTCTCCTGAAGTCGTTCCTCACCACCTGCCAGTTCACCCTGCTGTCGGTCGGCCTGTGCTGGCTGCTCGGCACCGCCGCCGCGATCTTCATGCAGGAGACCTTCCGCGGCCGCGGACTGCTGCGCACCGTCTTCCTCGTCCCCTACGCGCTGCCCGTCTACGCCGCGGTCATCACCTGGGCGTTCATGTTCCAGCGCGACAACGGGCTCGTCAACCACGTGCTCCACGACCAGCTCGGCCTGACCGACAGCCCCGCGTTCTGGCTCATCGGCGACAACAGCTTCGTCACCCTGCTGGTGGTCTCGGTGTGGAAGGGCTGGCCCTTCGCCTTCCTCATCATGATGGCCGGACTGCAGAACATCCCCAGGGAGATGTACGAGGCCGCCGCCCTGGACGGGGCCGGAGTGTGGCAGCAGATCCGCCGCATCACCCTGCCGTCACTGCGCCCCGTCAACCAGGTCCTCGTCCTCGTCCTCTTCCTGTGGACGTTCAACGACTTCAACACGCCGTTCGTGCTGTTCGGCAAGTCGGCGCCCCAGGCGGCGGACCTGATCTCCATCCACATCTACCAGTCCTCCTTCCAGACCTGGAACTTCGGCACGGGCTCTGCGATGTCGGTCCTGCTGCTGCTCTTCCTGCTCGTGGTCACGGGCCTGTACCTCCTGTTCACCTCCCGCGGAAGGCAGGCCGCCGATGCCTAGGCGATCCCGGCGGACCCCCCGTTCGCCCATGGCGGCCCCGCAGTCCTTCCTGTGGAGCAGGAGGATCTTCCTGACGCTCCTGACGGCGTTCGTACTGCTGCCCGTGTACGTGATGGTGTCCAGCTCACTCAAGCCGCTCCAGGACGTGTCGGGGAAGTTCCAGTGGGTCCCCTCGGGCCTCACCGTGCGCCCGTACATCGACATCTGGCGCACCGTGCCGCTGGCCGACTACTTCACGAACTCCCTCATCGTGGCGGGCTCCGCGACGGCGTGCTCGGTCGTCATCGCCGTCTTCGCCGCCTACGCGGTCAGCCGCTACTCCTTCCGCGGCAAGCGGGTCTTCACGGTGACGGTGCTGTCCACCCAGATGTTCCCGGGCATCCTCTTCCTGCTGCCCCTCTTCCTCATCTACGTGAACATCGGCAACGCCACCGGCATCGCCCTGTTCGGGTCCCGGGCGGGCCTCATCCTGACCTACCTGACCTTCTCGCTGCCGTTCTCGATCTGGATGCTGATCGGCTACTTCGACTCCGTCCCCCGCGACCTGGACGAAGCGGCGAAGGTCGACGGCTGCGGACCGCTGGGCGCACTCCTGCGGATCATCGTGCCCGCCGCGACGCCCGGCATCGTCGCGGTCGCCGTGTACGCCTTCATGACCGCCTGGGGCGAGGTCCTCTTCGCCTCCGTCATGACCAACGACACCACCCGCACGCTGGCCGTCGGGCTGCAGGGGTACTCCACGCAGAACGACGTGTACTGGAACCAGATCATGGCCGCCTCGCTCGTCGTGAGCGTCCCCGTCGTCGCCGGCTTCCTGCTGCTCCAGCGCTACCTCGTCACGGGCCTGACCGCGGGCGCCGTCAAGTAGTCCCGTCGCGCCCGCCCGTCCTTGCCCCGACCCCACCTCCGAGAGGCTTCCCGTGTCCGAACCCATCGACCTCGCCGCGTTCCCGCACGACTTCGCCTGGGGCACCGCCACGTCCGCGTACCAGATCGAGGGAGCGGTCGCCGAAGACGGCCGCGGGCCCTCGATCTGGGACACCTTCTCCCACACGCCCGGCAAGACCGAGAACGGTGACCACGGCGACGTGGCCTGCGACCACTACCACCGGTGGCCGCAGGACATCTCCCTGATGAAGCGGCTCAACACCAACGCCTACCGCATGTCGCTCGCATGGCCCCGCGTCGTGCCGGCCGGCAGCGGAGCCGTCAGCGCCGCCGGCCTGGACTTCTACGACCGCGTCATCGACGGCCTCCTCGATGCCGGGATCACCCCGAACGTCACCGTCTACCACTGGGACCTGCCCCAAGCCCTCCAGGACCGCGGGGGCTGGACCGAACGCGACACCGCCGAACACCTCGCCGCCTACGCGGCGGTCGTCGCCGAGCGCCTCGGCGACCGGGTGACCCACTGGGCCACCCTCAACGAACCCCTGTGCTCCGGCTGGATCGGACACCTCGAAGGCCGGATGGCGCCCGGCCTCACCGACCTGACCGCCGCCGTCCGGGCCTCCTACCACCTCCTGCTCGGTCACGGCCTGGCCGCGCAGGCCATCCGCGCCGCGGCGCCCGGAGCACAGGTCGGCCTGGTGACCAACCACTCCACCGTCGAGCCGGCGGGCACCCGGCCCGAGGACCTCGCCGCCGCCACCCGCATGGACGGCCACACCAACCGGTGGTGGCTCGACCCCGTCTACGGCCGCGGGTTCCCCGCCGACATGCGCGAGCTCTACGCCGTCGACCTCCCCGAGCGGCCCGGCGACCTCGACACCATGGCCACGCCGCTGGACTGGCACGGCCTGAACTACTACTTCCCCGCCACCGTCACCGACGACCCCGACGGGCCCGTGCCGCACGCCCGGGAGGTGCGGCTCACCGATGTCCCGCGCACCGGCATGGACTGGCAGATCGACGCCGACGGCCTCGAAGCACTCCTGATGCGCCTCACCGACGAGTACGGCGTGCGCAGGCTGTACGTCACGGAGAACGGATCCGCCTTCCCCGACACCGTGGGACCCGACGGAAGCGTCGACGACCCCGCCCGCACCCGGTACCTCGAACAGCACCTGGCGGCGTGTGCGCGCGCCGTCCGCAAGGGCGCGCCCCTCGCCGGCTACTACGCCTGGTCGCTGCTGGACAACTTCGAATGGGCCTACGGCTACGACAAGCGCTTCGGCCTGGTCCACGTCGACTACGCCACCCAGAAGCGCACCGTCAAGACCAGCGGCCGCCGGTACGCCGACATCATCCGCAGCCACCGGCAGCTGTGGTCCTGACGCGCGCGAGCGGCATCCGCCGAGGCGGCCCGGCAGCGGACGCGGGCCCGCCGGCCGGGGCCCGGGTCAGGCGGACTCCCGGACCACCAGCTCCGGCTGGAAGATCAGTACGCCGGGCTCCGCGGCCGGCGCCGTTTGGACCGCGTCGGCCAACAGCTTCGCCATCGCGGAGGCCATCTCCTCCACCGGCTGACGGACGGTCGTGAGCGGTGGCCGGCACGTCACGGCGATGCTCGAGTCGTCGAAGCCCACGACCGCCACGTCCTCGGGGACCCGCTTCCCCTTCTCCCGGAGGAGCTGGCAGGCACCCTGGGCCATCAGATCGTTCGCGACGAAGACGCCGTCGATGCCGGCGTCCTCCGCCAACAGGCGGGCCATCGCCCTGACACCGCTGTCGAGGGTGAAGGCCCCCTCGGCCACCGGCGGATCGACCTGGCCGGCCTCGGCGAGGGCCTCGCGGAACCCGGCGAGCCGCTCCCGGCCGGCCGGCAGGTCCTGCGGGGCGCAGATGGAGGCGACACGGCGACAGCCGCGCGCCAGCAGGTGACCCACGGCCAGCCGCGCGCCCGCGCGGTTGTCCAGGTCGACGTAGCTGACCGGCATCGGCCGGGAAGGCCGCGCGAACAGGACCGTCGGAATGCGGGAGGAGAGCAGGAGCCCGGGCAGCGGATCGTCGCCCTGGACCGACACCACCAGCGCTCCGTCGACACTGCCCTGCCGTACGTAGTCGACTACCTGGCTGCGGGCCGCCTCCGATTCGGCGAACAGCAGCACCGGGTGCATGGCGCGTGCCCGCAGGTGCCCCAGGGCGCCGGTGACGATGCGGCCGAAGAACGGATCGGCGAACACCCGCGCCGCGAAGCCATCCCCCGCGCCGGAGATGACGAGGGCCACGGTCTCCGCGCGCCGCGTCACCAGGGAGCGCGCCGCCCGGTTCGGCGCGTACCCGGTGCGCGCGATCGCATGACGGACCAGTTCCTGGATGTCGGGATCCACGTTGCGCACCCCGTTCACCACTCGAGACACGGTGGCCCGCGAGACTCCGGCGGCCCGCGCGACGTCCTCCAGCGTGGGGGCGTGTCTCTTCATGTGCGCACATTAACGCACTTACCCCTGAACGCGTTCAAAGGACGGGCGCGGTCACGGCCGCTCCGTACGCATGCGCCGGACCGCCTCCCCTTCGAGACGGATTGGACAAGTGGCCGATGGGCCGCCCACGATGACCCGTCAACATCATGACTTCGGGGGCGGGACCGGTCACGTGGTGCGTTGCTCCGCTCCGTCCGCATCGTCCCCGTTTCCGACACCGGAGAGACTGCACCATGAGCTTCGGCGACCCGACCAACCCCTACGCCCAGCAGTCCCCGCAGGGTCAGCCCGGCTTCCCCCAGCAGGCTCCGCAGGGCGTGCCCCCGCAGTTCGGCCACACCCAGCCGCCCCCGCCGTACGGCTACGCGCAGCCGGCCCCGCTGGGCGCCCCCTACGGCGCCTACGCCGCTCCCGGTATTCCGGGCGGGATGCCCCTACCTGCCCACTGGGGCCTGCGCGTCGGTGCGCACGCGCTCGACGTGCTGATCATCACGGGCCCGATGTACGCCCTCGGCTTCATCGACCTGTTCAACGCCCCCGACCCGGCCACGGCCCAGCCCGGCGTCTTCTTCGCCATCGGCCTCCTGTACGCGGCTGCCATGGGCTTCTTCCAGCTCTTCAAGGAGGGCTCGACCGGGCAGACGATCGGCAAGAAGGCGGTGGGCATCAGCCTGCGCCGCGAGGCTGACGGCACCACCCTCGGTTTCGGCAAGGCCTTCGTCCGCAAGCTGGCCCACGTCCTCGACGGTCTCCCCTGCCAGATCGGCTGGCTGTGGCCGCTGTGGGACGCCAAGAGGCAGACGTTCGCCGATAAGGTGTGCGGGACCGTCGTCATCCGCGTGCCCAAGGGCTGAGGCCACGCCACGGCCTGGTCACCCCGCCGGAGCGCTCAGCTCGACGGGGACCAGTCGGCGTAGCGGATGCGGCGCAGGTCTCGGACGTCGCCGAGCGTGCCCCACTCGTCCTTGCCCAGCCGCGTGAGGGGCCGCAGCCGCGTGACCTCCGGATGATCCTGGTCCAGAACGGCGTCGTCGACGGCGAAGTGCACGACCCGCCCGAAGACCACGGTCGAGTCACCGAGCAGAAGGGTGCTGTGCAGCTCGCATTCGAGGGCCACCGGGGAGCCGGCCACGCGCGGAGCCTTCACCCGCACGCCCGGTTCGCGCTCGACGCCCACAGCGTCGAACTCGCTCACCTCGGGCGGGAAGTCCGTGGCGGTCTCGTTGATCTTCTCGAGGAGCGCTTCGGGGGCGAGGTTCACCACGAACTGCCCGGTCGCCTCGACGTTGCGCAGCGAGTCCTTCCGGCCGACCGACGTGAACTGCACGATGGGCGGCGTGAGCGACGAGATGGTGAAGAAGGAGTGGGGGGCGAGGTTGTCGACGCCCTCGGCGGAAACGGTCGACACCCACGCGATAGGCCGGGGCACGACGGTCGACGTCAGCAGGCGGTAGACCGCGGTCCGGTCAAGCAGGGCCGGGTCGTATTCAGTGCGCATACCCGTAATCATCAGGCACCTGTGGTGCGCGTCCGGCGGCAGGGCCTGCGATCCGGCGCGGTGCGACACTGGCCGGGTGGGCGACATCGAGCGGGAGACGGGCCGGCGCCTGGAGCGGGCCATCCTGGAGTTGCTGGAACGTCGCGATCCGCAGGCGACGATCTGCCCCTCCGACGCGGCGCGGGCCGTGTACGGAGGGGATGACGAGGGGTGGCGAGCGCTGATGGAACCGGCCCGCCTCGCTGCCCGGCGGCTGGTCACGGCGGGGAAAGTCGAGATCACCCAGGGCGGTCGCCCGGTCGATCCGGGGCAGGCCCGTGGCCCGATCCGCATCCGCCGTGTGCGTCGCCCGGGACCGGCACCGCACGCGTGAAGTGTCCGGCCGGTGCCGTGGCGGTGCCCGGGCGTCAGGCGGGGCGTGGCCGTCGGGGGCCGGATCCGGCGCAGCGGACGCAGGTGGTCGCCGCCGGTCTCACTTCCAGGCGTTCGGGGGGAATCGCCTGGCCGCACAGGTCGCACTGTCCGTACGCGCCCCAATCGAGCCGTTCCAGTGCCCGGTCCAGTTCTTCCAGGTGCTCGTGCTCCTGCGCCATCAGCGCAGCCACGTGGGCCCGCTCGAAGGCGGTGCTGGCCCCCTCGGGGTCGTGCTCGTCGTCCACCGCCACCAGGGCGTTCGCCGCGACGATCGCTTCGAAGTCACGGCTCAGCGCGGCCGTCCGCGCGAGGGTGTCGGCGCGGTCGGCCGCGAGGCGTGCGCGGACGTCCGCGAGGGTCGACGGACCGCGCTCGCCGGGGTCGCGCCGGGATGCATCGCCCATGTCTGCGACAACGCCGCATCGCGGCCGCCGATTCCTCCCGGCCGCAGCGGCCGCAGGAGGTGCGCGCGTGGGGCAGGCGCCGGCGCCCGCCCCGGTGAACTGCCGGCGCAGTGCCGGGGCGCGCATGCCCCCCGGGTTTAGGAGCGCCAGCTGTGCGACGAGGAGGCGCTCGGCCGTCCACCGGCAGCAGGTCGCCGTGCAGGTCATTGGCGGATCATCACCGAAACGATCACGCAGTACCCGTCGGACCAGTCGCTCGGGCGGACCGCCCTCGCAGGGACACGAACCGTACGGACACCGCGCCCGGCCCCGGCTGGGGGCAGGCCGGGCGGGCCGGCGGCGCGTCGGAGGTGGAGCCGGTCGCTGAAGCGGCTTGCCGACAGGCTCAGTTGGAGCCGGTCACGGCAGCGAGGAAGGATGCGACCGCGGGGTTGAAGAGTTCCGTGCTCTCCAGGTTGACCATGTGTGCCGCCGAGGCGAGCCGCCGGTGCCTGGCATCGGGAACGGTTCGGGCGATGGCCCGGGCGTTCGCCGAGATGTCGCTGCTGTCGAGTTCTCCGTCGAGGACCAGGGTGGGCACGGCGATGGCAGCCAGCCGGTCCGCTGCACCGACTTCCCTCGGTGTCCCCGCGCCGAGGCCGCGGGCGTGCCGCACGACGTTGGCGTACGCCGACGCACGCAACCGCTCACGCAGTCCGCCTTCGACCTGGGACGGTTCGCGGTGGGGGCCGTCCACCCACATCCGCAGGAAGTGCTCCACGAACCGCTGTGCGCCGTCGTCCGGGTCGCCCACCGCGGCCATCTGCTGTGCGGTGTGGTGCGCGACGTAGGGGTCGGTGAAGGGGCGGCCGCTCACCCCGGGCGAGGCGAGGACCAGTGCCGACACGGAATGCGGACGGGCTATCGCCGTATCGACGGCGGTCCGGGCGCCGAGGGAAAGGCCCACCAGCGTGGCACGGGCGACGTCGAGGCGGGTGAGCAGGGCGTGCAGATCGTCGTGGTGGGCGTAGTCCCGAGTGACGGTGGAGGAACGTCCGTGACCGCGGGCGTCGTAGCGGATGACGCGGAAGCCCAGGCCCGCGAGCCAGGTGAACTGCTCGTCCCACATGTGCAGGTCGAGCATGCCGCCGTGGAGCAGGACGACGGGGGGTCCTTCGCCGGCCGACTCGTAGAAGAGCTCGCCCGCCTCGACGGGTACGGTGCCGGCCGTGACCGGGCTCGTCCGGGGATGCGTCATGGTGCGTCCTCTCCTCGATCCGCGGGGTGCGGCGGGGCGTCCTGTGCGAGGTCCCTGAACTCCTCGCCGAGGCGCCGGAGTACGTGCAGGGCCGTCATGACGTCACCGGCGGAGAGGTCGGAGAGCCGGCGCCGCAGCTCGGCTTCCTCGGCTTCCTGGATGCCCCTGATGGTGGCTTCCCCTTCCGGGGTGAGCCGGATCAGGCGCGAGCGCCGGTGCTCCGGGTTCGGGGTGCTCTCCGCCAGCCCCAGGACTGTCGCGTCGTTCACCAGACGCTGGACCGGCTGCCGGTCCAGGCCCAGGAGGCGGGCCAGTTGAGGCACCGTTCGGGGTCCGGCCCTGCGCAACTCGTCCATCACCGCGTGCTGCCCGGCCGTCATCCCCGTGCCCACCAGCTCCCGCTCCACGGCACGCACGACCGTACGGTGCAGCGGCCACAGGCTGCGGATCACTTCGTAGAGCAGGGGGCCCGCGAGGTGGTCCGGCCCGGTGCGCTCGACGCCACTCATGGTGTCATCATGACACCTTCAGTGTCGTCGTGACCAGGTTCTGTTCCACGCGTATCCCCAGGGGCCGCCGCGGAGTTCGCGGGTTCGACCCCAGGGGCCGCGGGCGTGCCACGTCGAAGCACCCCGCCCGGTACGGCAGCCGACTGGGGGAGCCGGTGTGGACGTCAATGGAAAGGCGCATTCCCCCCTGCCAGGTGACCGATTCCGCCGTGCCGGCAGCGACCTGCCCCGGCGGACGGAGGCGCCGGGCTGGGTCAGGGCGACCGGAGGACGCCGGCGTGCGCGGCGGCGAGGGCGACGGCCACGGCCCGGTCGGCGGTCGCTTCGTCGACCGGCTCACCGGTGAACGCGAGGCGGAACCAGATCGGCGCGACGAGGGCCTTGAGGAGTTCGGCCGGGTCCGTACCCGCGGGCAGTTCACCGCGTTCGACGGCGCGGGTGACGACGGGTTCCGCCCGGCGGAAGCGGTCCTCGAAGAGCGCGCGCTTGATCTCGGCCAGCCGGGGCGTGCGCACGGCGTCCGAGAGGGCGGTGGTGAGCAGGGCCCGGCCCGCGTCCGTGGTCATGGTCGCGACGAGCGAGCGGGCCAGGGCGCGCAGGTCGCTCTCCGCCGCCCCGGTGTCGGGGATCGGGATGTCCGCGGCGAAGTGGCCGGTCAGGGCGTCGGCGACCAGCTCGTCGGAGGTCTTCCAGTTCCGGTAGATCGTGGTCTTGTGCACGCCGGCCCGCTGGGCGACGGCATCGACGGTCAGTGCGGCGTACCCGGCCGCGGTGAGCTCGGAGATGGTCGCCGCCAGTACGGCGGCGCGCATCCTGGGCCCGCGCCCGACGGCGGGGCCGCGGTCCGAGGACGACTCGACGGACTTCATTGCAACTCCTAGTTGCGTTATTGGCGGTGCATGCGACAGCATCAGGGTAATGCAACTGGCGGTTGCGATACGGGTGGGCTGTGCCCTACGCCGGTCAGGGCCGGGACCCGGAACCCGGCCCGCCACCGCCCCCACCCGTCGATGGAGGTTCCCATGACCCCTGCACCCCAGGCCCCCGCCCACACCGCGCCGGGCGAGCGCTGGACGCCCGACACCATCCCGGACCAGTCCGGGCGCCTCGCCGTGGTCACCGGCGCCAACAGCGGTATCGGCTACGCCACTGCCCGCGCACTCGCCCGCCGCGGTGCCCACGTCGTCCTGGCCTGCCGCAGCGAGGAGCGCGGGCGCACGGCGGTGGAGCGCCTGCGGACCGAGATACCGGGGGCCCGGGCGGAACTGCGCCTGCTCGACCTCGCCGACCTGGAGTCCGTCCGCCGCTTCGCCGGGGACTGGAGCCACGACCACGACCGTCTCGATCTGCTGGTCAACAACGCCGGCATCGCCATGGTGCCCTTCTCCCGGACCGCCGACGGCTTCGAGTCCCAGTTCGGCGTCAACCACCTCGGCACGTTCGCGCTCACCGGCCTGCTCCTGCCGCACCTGTTGCGCGCCCCCGACCCGCGCGTGGTCACGGTCAGCAGTGAGGGCCAGCGGTTCGCCCGGTTCGACCTGGGCAACCTCGACGCCGAGCGCGGCTACCGGGCCTTGTTCGCCTACCTCCAGTCGAAGCGGGCGAACCTCTACTTCGCCGTGGAACTGCAGCGCAAGGCCGACGCCGCAGGGCTCGGACTGCGCAGCATGGCCGTGGCTCCCGGACTCACCCGTTCCAACGTCCTCACCGGCGGCGCCAACACCGCCCGGGGCCGCACGTACCGCGCCTTCACGCGCCTGCTGCTGCGCAGCGCCTTCCGGCCCACCCCGGAGGGCGCCAAGACCTCCCTGTACGCCGCGACCGTCCCCGGCCTGCCCGGAGGGAGCTACGTCGTACCCGACGGGCCGCTCCAGCTCCGGGGCGAACCCGTCCCGCGCGGCCGGGAGCGCGCCCTCCACGACCTCACCACCGCCCGCCGGCTCTGGACCCTCTCGGAACGGCTGACCGGGGTGCGCTACCCGTTGCCCTGACCCTTCCGGGCCCGCGGTGCCCGCGCAGTTGCGGGGAACGGGTGAAACCGGACTCCGCCGCGCCGATGAGTTCGCACGCTCGCGGGGGTCTGTCCCTATGACAGGAGTCGACCGAGCAAACGGGAGCACGTCATGGGCCTGATCCACATCGAGATGTTCGCGACCCTCGACCTCGTCGGGCAGGCACCCGGCGGGCCTGACGAGGACCCGATCGGGTTCCCCTTCGGCGGCTGGCAGGCCCCCTTGCTGGACGAGGTCGCCGGGGCGCAGGTCGGTGCCGCGTACCAGGGCACGGACGCCCTGCTGCTCGGCCGGCGGACGTACGACATCTTCGCCGCCTATTGGCCCCACCAGGAGGGCGGCGAGGACAACGAGATCGCCACGCTGTTCAACAGCGTGCCCAAGTACGTGGCCTCGCGCGGCACGCCCGACCTCTCCTGGGCCGGGTCCGCACAGCTCGGACCAGACCTGGCCGCAGGGGTGCGGGAGATCCGTGACCGCCACGAGAACGTGAAGGTCGTCGGAAGCCTGAACCTCGTGCAGACCCTCCTGCGCGAGAAGCTCTTCGACCGTCTCGACCTGTGGGTGCACCCGGTCGTGCTCGGGGTCGGGAAGAAGGTCTTCGACGACGGCGCGGTGCCCACGAACCTCACGCTCCTCTCGCCTCCGGCGGCCGGCCCCAAGGGCACCGTGTTCCTGCGCTACGGCCTGGCTGCCGGGACTCCCGCCACGGGGGACATGAGCGCACCCGACCGCGGCTTGGGAAGCGAGCACTGAGAGCGGCTCAGCGCAGGCGTGGAGCGCGGATCCGTCGGAGACTCTTCCCATGGCCGTAACCGTGACCCGCTTCGCCGCGCCGACCGCCAGTGTGAACAGCTGGCTGGTCGCCGACGAGAGCAGCATCATCGTCGTCGACGTCCTGCGCAGCAGCGCCGAGGCCGCCGAGCTGGCCGACCGGGTGGCCGCCACCGGAAAGCAGCTCCTCGGGGTGCTCGTCACCCACGGCCACCCCGACCACTACATCGGGCTGCGCACCTTCGCCGAACGGTTTCCGCAGGCTCCCCTCCTGGTCGCCTCGCCGGAGATCGCCGCCGACGTCAGCGGTTTCACCGCGTGGATGGAGTCCGTCGGCTGGCTGGACGCCGAACCCGCGATGAAGCCCCGCTCCGCCGCCCACCCCGACGGCTTCGACTACGGCCTCCTCCGCGTGGCCGACCGACCGGAACTCACTCTCGCCGGCGGTGCGGTCCTGCGTCTGGACACCGAGTGGCCCGCGGCGGAGGCCGATCACACGACCGTCGTCCACGTCCCCGACGCCAACGCGGTGCTGACCAGCGACCTGGTCTACTCCGGCGTGCACGCCTGGGAAGGCCCGCAGGTGACACGGGACAAGATCGAGGCCTGGCTGTCGGCCCTGGACACGCTGCGCGAGCGCTACGGCGCCGAAGTCGTCGTGCACCCCGGCCACGGACCCGCGGGGGATGCCGCCCGCTACGAGGAGATCCGCCGCTACCTGGAGGACTTCCTCGACGTCACCGCCGCCGCCACGAACCGGGAGCAGGCCACGGCCGAGATGGTCCGCCGCTACCCCGAGCACGGCCAGGCCGACTTCCTGCTGCCGCTCAGCGTCGACTTCCACGTCCCGGCCTGACCCGGCCCTGTCGCCGAGGCCGGGGCGGGGGTGGTCACCCGGAGGATCGGCGCCGGCGGCGAACGACGCCCGGCGGCCCCGCTCGCGCCGTAGGAGGCCGGCCGAGCGGGGCCGCCGGGAACTCGGGAGCGGTCAGGCGTTGACGCAGGTGTTGCCGAAGGCCGGGTTGAGCAGGCCGATGATGTCGACCGTGTTCCCGCAGGCGTTGACCGGCACGTGAACCGGTACCTGGATCACGTTGCCGGAGACCACGCCGGGCGAGTTCAGGGCCGCGGCCTGCGCACCGGCGTCGGCGGCGGCGCCACCGGCGCCACCGGCGACCGCGACACCCGCGGCGAGAACGGCAAACGTGATCTTGAACTTGGAGAACACGAAAAGCTCCTAGGAACAGGGGAGACGGATCCTCGCCGGAAGGCCAGGCATGATCCTTAACGCCCGCACTCCCGGAAAGTCACGCTGCCGACGACGGCCGTCCGGGCGGCGGCCCCTCCCCCGCGCCCGGGCCCCCACCCCCGGCCCCTGCTCGGCGTCCGCCCCCGCATTGCCGCAGTAGGGTGGACACGCGGGGTGCGGTTGTTGGCCAACATGGCCGCGACGGACGACCGTGCCCCGCCCGGCCGGTCGCCGTCGGTCCGGGCCCTCGCGGCCGGATTCTCCTGCGGCTCCGTGGCAGTCCGTACGTCGCCGGGGCTCTGCCCAAAGACATAGCCCGGATCGGTCCAGAGGCCGACGCCCACCCACCCGACGGGATCGATACTGGGCGATGTGTCGCTCATCAGCCGTTTCCGTCAGTGTGCCCCTCCCATGGCGGACGGTCCGGCGCGTCCGGGCGGAGTCGGTCGGGCCGTCTGCGAGACCGCCGGTGTGACGGTCGCCGCGCTCTGTCTCTTCGTGGTCTCCCGGCGGTTGGGGGATCTGCCGCACGCCGGGTTCCAACTGTGCGCGATCGCGGCCGCCGCCGCTCTCTTCCCCCTGCGGCGGCGCCGGCCCGGCGTCGTGCTCCTGGTCCTCGCCGTCCTCACCGGCGCCGCGCCCGTCGTCGGCCCGGTCACGGCAGCTTCTTCGTACGCGGTGGCGACCGGTACGGTGCGCCCGCGTCGGCACGCCCGCCTGTTCGGCGGCGCGGGCCTGCTGATCACGGCGTCGGCGGCCGCGACCGGGCCCTCGCTCGGCCCCGGTTCGGTCACCCGCGCGCTGGAGCTGGCCTTGGTGATGGCGGTGACGGCAGTGGTCGTACCCGGCCTGGTCGGAACCGTGTACGGGCAGCAGGCCCGGCTGCTGCTGGCGCTGCGCGAACGCGGTGACGCGGCCGAGCGGGCCCGGCGGTTCGCCGACAGCGAGGCCCGCACCCACGAGCGCTCCAGGATCGCCGCCGAGATGCACGACCTGTTGGGCCACCGGCTCAGCCTCATCTCGCTGCACGCCGGCGGCCTGGAGCTCGCCCTCGGCGCGTGCGACCCGGAGCTGCGCGAGGAGGCTGCGCTGGTGCGGCGCACCACCGGGGACGCGATGCGCGAACTGCGGCAGGCGCTCGGGGTCCTCGGCCCGCTCGGCCGGGACACCGGGCCGGACGTGCTCACCGACGCCACCGGCACCCGGGCCGACGTCGAGGCGCTGGTGGCGGAGTCCCGGGACGGCGGGATCGCCGTCCGGCTGGAGTGGAGCGGCCCCGACCTCGACGCCCGTCCGCCGCAGGTACGGCGGGCGGTGCACCGGGTGGTGCGGGAGGCCCTGACGAACGTGCACCGGTACGCGCCGGCCTCCCACGTCCTCGTCCGGGTCGAGCACGGCGAGAGGACGGTGCGTCTGACCGTCCGCAACGGCGCGTCCGCCGCGTCCGCCGCGGCGCCGGACGGGGTCGGGACCGGGCGTGGCCTGCCGGGCCTGCGCGAACGGGTCCAGCTGCTCGGCGGCGTCTTCGAGGCCGGTGCGCTGCCGTCCGGCGGTTTCCTGGTGTCGGCGGCCGTCCCGGCGGAACCGGAGGACGCCGTCGCGAGGAACGCGTCCGCAGGCGGCGTGGCAGCCACTCCACCCGAGGCGTTCGACGGCTCCGTGGGGGCGCTGGGGCGCGGCCCGCGGACGGTCAGGGCCGTGGCGTCCGGTCTCGGCGCGGCGGCGCTGTGGGTGTTGATGGCGCTCTCGGTCACGATGGTCTACAGCCAGCCGAGGGGTGTGGTCCCGCCTCCGACGCCGCGCCTGGGGATGACGTACCAGGAGTTGAAGGGGGTCTTCGACAGTCCGGCCGTGCGGGCCGCGGCGACCGGGCACGAACCGCCGCGTCCCGTGGGCGCGGCGGGGTGTGTCTACCCGGCGGCCGGGCCCGGTCCCCGCCCCGGTGCCTTCGCCGTCACCCGCTACTGCTTCGACGCTGCGCAGCGTCTCATCTCCATCGACCGCTTCACCGTCGCGTCCGTACGGGACGCACCGCCCTGGGAGACCCCGTGAACCAGTCCACCGAGCCGATCCGTGTCCTGCTCGCCGATGACGAGGCGATGATCCGGCACGGGGTCCGGCTGATCCTGCGCCACGCCGAGGGCATCGAGGTGGTCGCCGAAGCCGCCGACGGACGCGCGGCGGTCGAGGAGGCCGCCGCGCACCGCCCTGACGTGGCCCTGGTCGACATCCGGATGCCGGTGTGCGACGGGCTGGCCGCGATCGCGCCGCTGCTCGCCCTCGATCCGGCGCCCCGCGTGGTGATGCTGACGACCTTCGGTGACGACGACAACGTCGTGCGGGCGCTGCGGGAGGGCGCCGCCGGGTTCCTGCTGAAGGACGAGGGGCCGCAGGAGCTGATCAGCGCGGTGCGGGCGGCCGCCGCGGGGGACGCCGTACTCTCGCCGGGCGTGACCGGGGCGGTGATCTCCCGGATGCTGCGCTCCGATGCCTCGCAGGACACGGGGGCCGTGGCCGCGGACGAGCGGATCGGCCGGCTCACCGGCCGGGAGCGGGAGGTCCTGGCGATGCTGGGCCAGGGGCTCTCGAACCAGGACGTCGCCGGGCGGCTCGGTATCGGGGTCGGCACGGTGAAGACCCATGTGGGCGCCATCCTGGACAAGACCGGCACGGCGAGCCGGGTCCAGGCCGCGCTGCTGGCCCACCGGGCCGGCCTGGCTTCCTGACGACGGGAGCCCGCAGGCAGGCGGCCCACCCGCTGCGTCTCCGGCGGGAGCGGGTCCCCGACGCCGGCGGCACGCCTGCCGCGTCTCCGCCCCGAGACGGAGTCCCCGCGGCCCGGTCCCTGACCTTCGGCAGAGCGAAGCCGGGGCGGGCCGGTCCTTCGGCAGAGGCCGACTCCCGCCCGTAGGACGATGTCTGCGCAGTTCAGGGCCGTGAGGATGGATGCGTCCCCCCGGCCCGCGGCGTTGGTCGCGGGTCGTCGCACCCCACGCGGAGTCCCCATGCGAGCTGCTTTCCCCTCCCCCGGCACCCCTCCCACGGAGCCGGCCGCACGTGCGTCCGGCCTGACCAAGACGTACGGGAAGGGGGAGACCCGCGTCACCGCGCTGGACGCGGTGTCCGTGGAGTTCGCGCGGGGCCGGTTCACGGCCGTGATGGGTCCCTCCGGCTCCGGCAAGTCCACGTTGATGCACTGCATGGCCGGCTTGGACCCGGTCAGCTCGGGCTCGGCCCGGATCGGCGGTGTCGAACTGTCCACCCTGAACGACCGGCAGCTCACCGAGCTGCGACGGGAGAAGATCGGCTTCGTCTTCCAGGGTTTCAACCTGCTGTCCACCCTGACCGCGCTGGAGAACATCCTGCTGCCGCTGCGGTTGGCCGGCCGCCGTCCCGAAGCGGCGTGGCTGGACACCGTCGTCGACACGGTAGGGCTCGCGGGCCGGCTCGCGCACCGCCCGTCCCAGCTCTCCGGCGGCCAGCAGCAGCGGGTCGCGGTGGCCCGTGCCCTGCTGTCCCGCCCGGAGATCGTCTTCGCCGACGAGCCGACCGGCAACCTCGACTCCCGGTCCGGAGCGGAGGTGCTGGGCTTCCTGCGCGACTCGGTGCGCGAACTGGGCCAGACCGTCGTGATGGTGACGCACGATCCGGTGGCCGCCGCCCATGCGGACCGGGTGGTGTTCCTCGCGGACGGCCGGCTGGTGGACGAGCTGCACGACCCGACCGCCGACGCCGTACTCGACCGGATGCTCGCGTTCGAAGCCCAGGGCCGCACCACCTGACGGCCTTCCCGGCCCGCCGTTCACCTCCCGCACTCTTCGAAAGCCCACCATGCTGCGAACAGCCCTGCGCAACGTCCTCGCGCACAAGGCCCGAATGACCATGACCGTGCTCGCGGTCTGTCTCGGGGTCGCGTTCATCACCGGCTCCCTGGTCTTCGCCGACTCCACCACTGCCGCCTTCCGCGCCTCCATGTCACGGGACTACGCGGACATCGACGTGAGCGTGACGCCGACATCCCGTCCGGGCGCCGAGGAGGCCGAGCAGTACGCCGCGCTCGACGACGTGCTCGTGCGGAAGCTGTCCGCCGTCGCCGGTGTCGCCTCCGTCCGCCCGGCCGCGGACGGTTCGGTCACCCTGGCCGCCAAGGACGGCACACCGATGCGGGCCACGAGCATGATGGGCAGGTTCGGTGTCGCCTACGTTCCCGGCCCCGACGGCAAGGACGGCCGCCACCCGCTGACGGCGGGGCGCGCCCCCCGCGACAGCGGTGAGGTCGCCCTCGACCGCGGGACCGCGGCCGCAGGCGGCTACGTGCTCGGCGACACCGTCACGCTCGCCAAGGACGGACCGGTCCTCAGGATGCGGCTGGTGGGCCTGGTGTCCACCGATGACAGCCGGGTCAACGCCGGCGGCACCCTGGCGGTCTTCGACAGGGGCACGGCCCAGCGGCTCTTCGCCGCGCCGGGGCACTACAACCGGATCGACCTGACTGCCACGGCCGGCACCGGTCAGCCCCTGCTGTCCCAGCGGGTCACCGCGGTGCTGCCGGCCGACCGCGCCGAGGCCACGACCGGCGCCGCGCAAGCCGCGCAGCAGGCCGTCTTCGTCAACAGCAAGATCCACAGCTACGAGCGGCTGCCCGTGCTCTTCGCCGTGGTCTCGCTGTTCATCGGCACGCTGCTCATCGTCAACACGTTCACCATGCTCGTGGCACGGCGCAGCCGTGAGATCGCGTTGCTGCGTGCCGTCGGCGCCACCCGCCGCCAGGTGCTCCTGTCCGTCCTCGCCGAGGCGGCCCTGGTCGGGCTCGCCGCGTCCGCGCTCGGATTCGCGGCGGGCCTCGGGGTGGCCGCGGTGCTGCCGGACGTCCTGGGCACCTCCGGCGACCTGCTGCCGGGGGGACCGCTGGTGATCAGCCCGGCCGCTGTCCTCGCCCCGCTCGTCGTGGGCGTCGGCGTCACCGTGTCGGCCGCCTGGCTGCCGTCGCGGCGCGCGGCACGGATCGCTCCCGTCGAGGCGATGCGCACGGCCGAGCAGGCGCCGTCCGCCGTGGCGTCCCGCGTCCGTGCGGGCGCCGGGCTGGTCCTGGTCGCCGCGGGCGTGGGGCTGCTGTTCTCGCTCGGCAACGCCGACAGTGCCTCCGACGAGAACCTGCGGACCGCGATGTCCGGCGCCGGCCTGCTCGTACTCGGCCTCGTCCTGGCGGCGCCGCTGCTCGCCGGCCCGGTGGTGCGCTTCCTGGGCCGGTTCACCACCCGTTTCGGCGTGGCGGGCGACCTCGCCCGCGAGAACACCCTGCGCGACCCGCGCCGTACCGCCGCCACGGCCGCCACCCTGCTGCTCAGCACCGCGCTGGTCACCGGGCTCGCCGTCATCGACCAGTCCACGAGCCGGGCCCTCCATGCCCAGGCCGCCGCCGGTCTGAGCGCCGACTACGTCATCAGCGCGCGCGACACCACCACGGCCGTCGCCGCCGCCGACGTCAGGCGCGTCGCGGACGTGCCCGGCGTACGGACCGCCTCGGCCGTGGCGGACTCCACCATCAGCGCCGGCGGCCGCGTCCAGACCATCTCGGGGGTCGACCCGGAAACCGTGGACGACGTGATGGAGCTGCACTTCGTCAGCGGTTCCGCCGAAACCCTGCGCCCGGGGCACATCGCCGTCTCGCAGAGCTTCGCCCGGGACCAGCACGTCACCACCGGCGAGCGGATCCGGGCGGCCATCGGCCCCGGATCCGGTGACCGCGACGAGTCCTTCACCGTCGTCGGCGTCTACCGGGACAACCCCACCGCCCAGGACGCCATCGGCTACCGCACCGACGTGCAGGAGCGCGGCTTCCTGCACGACTCCGTGCAGCGCGTCCTGGTCCGCACCACCGGCGGGGCGGTCTCCGCGGACCTGGAGAAGCGCCTGCGCGCCGCCGTGAGCGACAGCCCGCTGCTGAAGGTCCACAACCGTGCGGAGCTCGTCGAGGAGCAGGCCGGCGTCGCCGGCGACCTGATGACCATGGTGTTCGGCCTGCTCGCCATCGGCGTACTGATCTCCGGGCTCGGCATGGTCAACACCCTGGCCATGTCGGTCTCGGAGCGCACCCGTGAGATCGGCGTCCTGCGGGCCATCGGCATGGACCGCTCCGGCGTCCGCCGCATGATCTGCCTGGAAGCCGTCTGCGTCGCCGCCTTCGGCACCCTGCTCGGGCTGCTGGGCGGCCTGTTCGGGGCGTGGAAGGTCAGCGGACTGGCCAACGGTGCGATCCCGCAGTACTCCTTCTCCCTGCCTTGGGGCACCCTGGCCTGCGTGGTCCTGCTCTCCCTGTGCGCCGGCGCCGCTGCGGCCGCCCTGCCCGCCCGCCGCGCGGCGGCCCTCGGCCCCCTGCGCGCCGTCACGGACAGCTGAGAGCCGCACTCCGCGATGGGTTCACCGGCCCCCGTCTCCGCGCGACCAACGCCGGGACCGGCAGCGATCGACGGCCGCCACCCGTTCCCGGGTGACGGCCGTCCCGTGGGCACTCGGCGACGAGCGCCGATCAGCCCTGCGCCTTGTTCGCCTCCTTGAACGCCGCCGTGATGTCGGCCGTCTCGGCGGCGGGCGGGGCGGCGATCTCCTTGGCCGCGCCGAAGGAGAGGAAGTCCATGGAGATGGCGGTGCTCCCGAAGACCTGGCTCAGGCGGGCCGGCATGCCCTTCTCGTCCACCCACACGTCGGTCACGAGCTCGGTGCCCGCACCGCCCAGGGCTTCGTACGCCGCCCCTGCGGTCTGCTTGTCCAGCTTCTCCACGGGGATGGTGGCCTTGTAGTGGACGGAGGGCTTCCCGTTCACGTCCTCCTTGCCCACCTTGTTGACGCCCTTCGCCCACTTGAGGGTCTTCAGGCCGGCGGTGGGGTCGTTGTTCGGGCCGTTCATCGCGGCCGCGCCCTTGTCGCCCAGCACGGCCGAGGCGTCGACCTTCAGCCAGGTCTTCCCCTCGAACGGGCCGGACTCCGCCCGGTCGACCTGGTAGTAGTAGGCGCCCTGGACCAGGCGGTAGGTGACCGTGCCGTCCTTGACCAGTTCCTCCATCTGCACGTCCTTGGCCGGGAGCTCGGCCTCCATGGCCACGCCGTTGCCCCACGAGTAGACACCGGTCATCACCGTGGGCCGGCCGCCCGTCTCGGCCATGGACACCGTCATCTTGACCTCGGCCGAGCCGGCCTGCGACGCCGCGTCGGATGCCTTGGTCAGGGCCGCCAGCATCGCGTCGGCGGTGTCCGCCGCCTCCTGCTTCACGGCCTTGGCCGTGTCGGCGGCCTGCTTGCCCGACAACGAACAGCCCACGAGACCCGTGGACATGACCCCTACCGCCGCCGCGCTCGCGACGGCCTTGCCCAGCTTCATTTCCCCACCCCTGCCTGTGCTGATGACCGGAGAAATCTACCCGCTGGAATCGAACTCGTGCGCACATTTCCCGTACGACCGGGGGACGTGGCTCGCCGTCAGAGCGCCGACGGCCCGCCGCACTTCGGACGGGGGCTGGCGAACACAGTCCGCACGGCCTCCGCCACCCGGTCGAGGAACTCGGCCGGAAGTTCCTTCGAGGTCCACGGGGACCAGCCGTCCAGGCCGTCGGGGAACTGCTCGGCGACCCGCTCTGCTTCCTCGGCGGCCTGGGACGGGCTGGGGCCCGGAACCCGCAGGGCCGCCACCGTCCAGCCGGTCAGCTCGTACACCTCGACGTACTGGTACCACTCGGCGTCGTCCCA
Source organism: Streptomyces sp. NPDC034085 (assembly GCF_055575555.1). NCBI lineage: Bacteria > Bacillati > Actinomycetota > Actinomycetes > Kitasatosporales > Streptomycetaceae > Streptomyces > Streptomyces sp. NPDC034085. The sequence goes on from NZ_JBVISL010000012.1 coordinate 136,426, forward strand.
GCCGAGTCTGGCGGCCCGGGCCCAAGCCCCCTTCAGCACCTCCACCACGGCATCCGCCGCCCGCTGTGGAGCGTCGCCCGTCGCCGCCCGGGCGGCCTGTTCGGCGTGCCCGAGCATGTCCAGCGTGGCCTGGAAACGGAATCTGGCGAAGACGTCGAGGTGCCCGCCGATCGTGCTGCGGAAGGCTCTGCCCCGGCCGTGGCCGTACGAGGCGTCCCTCCACGGACGCAGCGAAGGCGGCCAGGCCCCGTTCGGGCCGGTTCGCCTGGTCCCGGCACCGATCACGGCGTCGAACCAGCCCTGGTGGTAGGCATCGCACGCGACGGCGATCGCCCGCACGTCGGCGTCCGTCGCCTGCCCCTCCGGGTCCAACCGGCCCCACAGCCCGGTGAGCGCGCGTTCCACGGCGGTCCTCACCGCGCGGTGGGGACCGTCGTCCTGGAAGCGCGCCGCCCAGGGCAGCAGCGCCCGGTGGCAGGCGGACCAAGGATCCCGATCATGTGACACCGCCCCAACCTAGCCCAGCGCTCTCCTGCGCCTCCGGCCGCTCCGGACGGAGTTCGAGGATCGGCTCGAACGCGGGCGCTTCCTGCGGTGCGGGGGTCTACGGGGCCTGCGGGCGGCAGGCGGTGCGGGCGTCGTCTTCCTCCGCGCGCGGCCAGTGGCGTCCTTCGAGGGCCTCGGCGCTGCGGTTGAGCCGGACCAGGACGTCCTCCAGCTCCTGCACCTCCTCGGGGGACCAGCCGGCGACCACCCGGGCCAGACAGGAGCGGTTGGCCTCACGGTCTGCTGCGAGCCGGCGCGCGCCTTCGGCGGTGATGCGCAGCTTGCGGGCCATGCCGCCGTCCGGGTCCGCGACGCGCTCGGCCAGTCCGCAGCGCAGCAGTGCGGCCGTCTGGCGGTTCACGGTCGAGGTGTCGAGCCCGAAGGCCTCCGCCAACTGCCCGATGGACATGGGGCCCTGGGTGTCGATCCGGCTGAGCAGCAGGTACGCCGACCGCTCCAGGCGCTCGGGGTCGCGCTCGCGCAGGGCGAGCACCTGGTGCCGCGAGAGCAGCATCAGCTCCCGCTCCAGTTTCTCCAGCACTGCGCCTCCCGCTCCTCTCGGCGCTCCATTATCGCGGACCGGTCGAACCGTGTGCCGCGGACCTCGGGACGGGTGGCCCGCGGGCGGCTCCCACGGGGGCCGGGGCGCCGCAATATGCATGATACACAACATGTGTATGATGCACTTCTCGTTGCCACCCCGACGAGCCCCAGCCTCACACCGGAGGACCCGCATGACCGTCACCACGTCCACCGCCTCCCGCGCGGCCGAGATCCTGTCCCGGCCTGTCAAGCTGAACGGCCTGACCGTCCCCAACCGCATCGCGATGGCGCCGATGACGCGGATGTTCTCCCCCGGCGGCGTGCCCGGCGAGGACGTGCAGGCGTACTACGCGAGCCGGGCCGGTGCGGGGGTGGGCCTGATCGTCACCGAGGGCACCTACGTCGGGCACGAGTCCGCCGGGCAGAGCGACCGGGTGCCCCGGTTCCACGGCGAGGACCAACTGGCGGGGTGGGCGAAGGTCGCCGCGGCCGTCCACGAGGCGGGCGGCACCATCGTTCCCCAGTTGTGGCACATAGGCATGGTGCGCAAGCAGGGCGAGGCGCCGTACGCCGACGCGCCCGCGGTCGGTCCCTCCGGCATCCGCGTCGACGGCACCGAGGGCGCCGGCAAGGCGATGACCAGCGCCGACCTCGACGACGTCATCGGCGCGTTCGCCGACGCCGCCGCGGAGGCCGAGCGGATCGGCTTCGACGGCGTCGAACTCCACGGCGCCCACGGCTACCTGCTCGACCAGTTCCTGTGGGAGCGGACCAACCGCCGCACCGACGCGTACGGCGGGGACGCGGTGGCCCGTACGAAGTTCGCCGCGGAGATCGTGGCGGCCGTCCGCGAGCGCGTCGCGGCCGACTTCCCGGTGATCTTCCGCTACTCGCAGTGGAAGCAGGAGGCCTACGACGCCCGGCTCGCGCAGACCCCGGACGAGCTGGAGGCGATCCTGGCCCCGCTGGCGGCTGCGGGCGTCGACGCGTTCCACGCCTCCACCCGGCGCTACTGGATCCCGGAGTTCGAGGGCTCGGACCTGAACCTGGCGGGCTGGACCAAGAAGCTCACCGGCCGGCCGACCATCACCGTCGGCTCGGTCGGCCTCGACGGCGACTTCCTCCGCGCCTTCGCCGGCGAGGGCGCGGCGCTCGGCGACATCGACAACCTCCTGGACCGCATGGAGCGCGACGAGTTCGACATGGTCGCCGTCGGCCGGGCATTGCTCCAGGACCCGCAGTGGGCGGCGAAGGTCCTCGGCAACCGCTTCGACGAGCTGAAGCCGTACGACGCGGCGGCACTCAAGTCGCTCAGCCGCTAGCCGCCAGCCGTGGGGGAACCCCGTGACGTCGGTCCGCCGAGGCCACGGGGCCCCGGCGCTCCGACAAACCCCATGTTCCCCGGCGGGTTCAGGTGCGAGACTCCCTCTTTGATCATTCACAGGGGGAGTGCACCACCATGGACCTACGCAGTGGCATGCCGGCGAAGCGCGGCGTGCTCGTGCTCATCGCCGCCATCATCCTCACGGGTTGCGGACCCGCCGGAACGGGCGGCGGCTCTCCCGCGAAGGCCTCCTCCTCGCCCGCGTCCACTGCCGCCGCGCCGACGCGTGACTCCGTCGAGGCGGACGTCGTGGCCGCACTCCGCAAGGCCGGCATCGACCCGGCGACGGGCAGGTCCACCCCGGTCCGCAACGGCATGAAGCGTCCGGACATGTTCGACTGGTTCGCCACCGTCAAAACCCCGGCCGCGCAGACGGCGTGGACTACGGCCGGGGCTGAACTGGAACGCCTCGGGTGGGTCAGGAGGCGTGATGAAGGCACCCTCGTCCAGTACAAGAAGGGCGACTGGAGTCTGCTGTCCGCCGTCATGGGTCCGGACGCGCTGTCGGCCCTCCAGGAGGGGGACAGCGTGCTCTCTTTCACGGCCACGAAGCACGATTCCGCGGACGGCGCCGAGGACGCGTCCTAGCACCGCGCCGGTACGCGGACACCGGGCCCGTCTCGTGGTCGGGGAGCCGGTGAACGAGGCCCGTGCGGTTCCCGTCCGCTGCGGCGCCATGTGCCGACCCGGCCGGGGGCGAGGACGGGGGCATCGGCACGTGGCAGTCGGGGAACGCATGACCCGTGCGGCTTCCCTCCCCGGGAGGGAGGGTAGCCATCCGCCTCAAGCCACCTCTCGCCAAGGAGCTCGGTGACCGCCACGACACCCGCCGCCTACTGGGAGCCGCTCTGGGCGGATGGCCGCCGCTACCGTCCGCTGACGGGACCCGAGACCGACTTCCTCCACAAGCACCTCGGCCCCGGTCGTGGTCGGCCCGCCCTCGACATCGGATGCGGGGACGGTGCTCTCGCACGGTACCTCCACCACCGGCTCGGCTACCGCGCCACCGGCCTCGACTGCGCCCCCAGTGCCATCACCGCCGCCCGGGGCACCGGGCCGGTGCCCGGGCCGGCCTGGCGGCTGACGGACTTCACCGCCGACGACCTCTCCGCCCTGCCGGAGCCCGCCTACGCGGCCGTGACCTGCCGCCTGGTCTACCGGTGGGTGGACGACAAGCCCGCCTTCCTCGACCGGGTACGACGCGTACTGGCGCCCGGCGGTGTCTTCTCGGTCGTCACCGAAGTCGCAGGTCCGCGCAAGAACGCGGGCCCCCTGAGGGACCTCGCGATCACCGCTGCCGAGGCGGAGGCACTCACCGCCGGCTGGTCCGCTGTACGGGTCGCCGACATCGACGTGCTCCGCTGTTACGCCCTGCGTCCCCGACCGCCCCCTCATCGGCCCGGTGTCCCCCGGCGGGGCCGGGCACGGGGGCGAGATCATTTATGCTGCCCGCCGGAGAGCTGCGTACGGGCATCCCCGGCCCGGGCGCGCAGCGGGCGTCGTCGATCGGGTCCGGGTACGGGTGGGGAAGGAGCCGAAGGTGGCGCGGGAAGTGGCGCGGACTTGTTTCGCCACGCGGGACCAGGAGGAGGCGAGGGGGTTCCTGGACCGTGCCTACGGGACGAGTCTGCGGGCTCGCGGTGAGCTGGCGGGCCGGCCCCTGCGCCATGAGCGGGTGTCCGTCGGGGCGCTCGCGTGGGAGGAGCTCGTCGTGCCGGGCGAGTTGTCGTACGCCTGTGACCCGTTGGACCGCATCGTGTTCTCCATGCCCACCGAGGGGCTCCTCGATCTGGAGATCGCGGGGCAGGCGAACCGGGCGGGCCGCGGCGGCATCGTCCTGAACACACCCGGCGCCTCGTTCCGGGGCTCGTCGAGCGACCTGACCACCGAGGCGATCACGCTCGACCCCACGGCCGTCGAGAAGGTCGCGCTCATGCCCCTCGACGAGCACAAGGGGAAGGTCGGCTTCACCGGTACCAGGCCCGTGAACACCGGGGAGGCCCGCCGGTGGCTGGCAACCACCGCCTACGTGCGCGACATCCTCACCGGCCCCGGCGCGGTGACCCCTCTGGTGGCGGGCGAGCTGGCGCGACTCGTCGCGGCGACCGCCCTGGCGGCCTTCCCGCACCATCGCGGTTTCCCGGCCCGGGCGGCCGACCGGAACGATGCCACCGGCGACACCTTCCGCCGCGTGCTCGAATTCATCGAGGACAACGCCCACCGCGACATCTCCATCGCCGACATCGCCGCGTCCGTCCCGATCACGCCCCGGGCGGTGCAGTACGCCTTCGCCCGGCACGCGAACACCACGCCCCTCGCGCACCTGCGCCGGGTACGCTTGGCCCGCGCGCACGCCGAACTCAGGGCTGCCGACCCGCTCACCACAACCGTCACCGCCATCGCGGCGAACTGGGGCTTCGCCCACCCCGGCCGGTTCGCCACGCTCCACCGCACGACCTACGGGGTCGCCCCCTCGACCCTCCTGCGACAGGCCGTGTGAACGAGCAGGACCGCGGCCCCCCGCTGACGCCCGCCCGTGGCGCGCCGTCCGGTGGTCAGGCCGTCCGCCGACTGTTGTCGCGTACCTCGAACAGGGCGAGCGCACCGGTCATTTCCAGGAGGCGCACGAGCTGGTGCGGCAGCGGCCCCGCAAGCAGCAGCGGGCGCGTGTTCCGCAGGTGGATCAGCAGATTGAGGAAGGACGAGTCGGCGAACTCCACCCCCGAGACGTCGAGCACCAGGCGCGTCGCGCCACCAGCCTCCCGTTCGCAGGCCGCCTCCAGTCTCCCGATCGTGTCCAGGTCGAACTCCCCCGAGCACACGACCACGCACACACCGTCCGCCTCAGGCCGGACCGTCACCCGCGGCGACTCCATACAGACCTCCCACCCGCGTCGTACCTCGGCGCAGACCGCCCATCACCTGCGACCGTACATTGTCGGGGCGGACCGGTGCCCCGCGCGCCCGAAGACACGTACGCCCTACAGGAACCGGCGGATGGGCAGCACCGCGGCCTCCCGGGCGCGTTGCAGGGCCGCCCGGCGCTTCCAACGGCGCGGGTCGATGGTCTCGCTGCGTTCGAGGTCGGCGTCGAAGTCACGGTCGAGGCCGGCGGTGAAGTCCTCGTCCAGGACCGCGAGCATGACCTCCTCGTCGTGGTCCATGGACCGCCGGTTGAAGTTGGTGGAGCCGATCAGCGACGCCAGCCCGTCCACCGTCATGATCTTGGCGTGCATCATGGTCGGCTGGTACTGGCGGATCGACACGCCCGCCTCCAGGAGGCGGGCGTAATGGTATTGGCCGGCCAGCTGGCAGGCCCGCTGGTCCGTGTAGGGGCCGGGGAGCAGGATCTCGACCGTCACTCCGCGCCGCGCCGTCGCGCACAGCAGGTCCACGAAGTAGGTGTCGGGAGCGAAGTAGGCGGTGGCGAGGCGGAAGCGGTGCTCGGCGGAGGTGAGCATGACGCGGATGAGTGTCTGCATGTCCTGCCAGCCGAAGCTGGCCGAGCCGCGCACCACTTGCACGACGGAGGAGCCGGGCTGCTCGTGTTCGGTGAAGCGGTCACGGTCGTCGTAGAGCTCGTCGTGGCACTCGGCCCAGTTCTGGGCGAAGGCCGCCGCGATGCCGTCCACGGCCGGACCCCGCACCTTCACGTGGGTGTCCCGCCACTCGTGGGGGTTGCGCGCGTTGCCGCACCACTCGGCGGCGATGCCGACACCGCCGGTGAAGGCCGTGTGCTCGTCGACGACGAGCGCCTTGCGATGGCAGCGGTGGTTCTGCTTCAGGGGCGACAACCACAAGGGTCTGCGGAACCAGGCCACCTGGACACCGGCGGCGTCCATGTCGTCCAGGAGTTCCGGCTCGATCTCCCTCGCACCGAAGCCGTCCAGCAGCAGCCGTACCCGCACTCCGGCGCGGGCGCGCTCGGCGAGGGCGGCGGCGAAGTCGCAGGCTATGTCACCGCGCCAGTACACGAACGTCATCATGTCTATCGTGTGCTCGGCGTCCCGTATCGCGCCCAGCATCGCCGGGAAGATCTCATCGCCGTTGCGCAGGGCGGTGAGTTCGTTGCCCTCCGTCGCGGCTACGCCGATCAGTCGCTCCAGGCGGCGACGCAGCCGCTGGATGCCGGCCGAACGGTCGCCGCGGTGCTGTTCCGCGAGATGCATGCAGATTCCTTGTCGCCGGCTGTTGCGCGTGGTGGGACCGGAGATCCCGGAGTGGCACCGGCCGGCCCTCATACCGACGGGCCGGCCCCGGCAAGCGTACTGACGCCTCGCGCTGCCCCGGACGGCCGTCCCCCGGAGCCGTCCGTCAAGGGAGCCGCCGTCCGGCCTAGGGTCCGGCGGGGATGCGTTCCGCCTCCGGCGCACCGGGCTGGGCGGGCAGCCGGTCGAGCGGGGGCCGGGCCGGGGTTCCCGTCCGGATGTCCTGGATCCCGCGGCGCAGTGCGGCGCCGAGCCGTCGGCCCAGCGGGCGCTCGACGACCCGGTGGACGGTCCAGGCGAGCACCAGCACGCCCGCGGTGGTGGCGAGGACGAGGGGCACGGGGGCGATGCGGCCGCGGAAGTGGTGGATGGCCGTCAGCCCCACCATCATGTGGATCAGGTAGAGCGGGTAGGTGACCGCGCCGGCGTGCCGGAGCCAGCGCCACCGGATGCCGTCCAGGGCACCGAGCCCGAGGGCGGCCATGACGGCGAAGCCCAGCAGGATGATCACGTGGGCGGGCCAGGAGGGCGTCTGCGCGGTGGCGGCCTGTCCGAGGCTGGAGACCATGCGGGCGTGCACGTAGTGCTGCGCGAGGAGGAACTGCACGCCGACGACGGCCCACAGGACGGCGTTCGGCCCGAAGCGGCGCATCAGGTGGAAGGCCATGCCGGCGATGAAGTAGGGGGACGCGGACGGCATCGCGAAGAAGGACAGCACCCCGCTGTCGGCGGTGGGTGCCACCACCCCGGCGAGTGTCCAGACCCCGCAGAACAGCACGCAGTTGCGGTAGGTCACCCCGCGCAGGGCCATGAGCGCGAACAGGACGTAGAACTTGAGTTCCACGAAGAGCGTCCAGTACGCGTCGTCGATGTCCGGGACCCCGAGGCCGCCCTGGAGCATCGACAGGTTCACCACGACGTCGGTGAACCCCGCGATCGGGCGCACCTCGGGCCAGGTGAACAGCACCAGTGAGGTCAGGGCCACCGCCGCCCAGTAGGCGGGGAAGAGCCGGGCGACCCGGGACACCGCGAAGTCGCCCACGCTGCGGCCCCAGGCGCTCATGCAGATGACGAACCCGCTGACGAGGAAGAAGATCTCGACGCCGAGCCAGCCGTAGACCGCCAATCGACGGGCGACGGGGAAGACCCCGGCGGTCGGCTCGCCCCAGGCGCCGGCGAGGACCACGTAGTGGTAGAAGAGCACGGCCAGCGCGGCCAGGACCCGTATGCCGTCGAGGACGGCCAGGCGCCGCTGGGGCGCCGCTCCCGTTCTGCCCGTACTCATCACTCGTCCGCCCCGTTGCCCGTACCACTGTTCGATTACCGCCGCGCAAAGATCAGCGGAACTGTACTAGCGGACCCGCGGACGGCCCGCCTCTTCCCTGACACGCGCCGGCGGACCCCCGAGGGGGCGGGGACCCGCCGCCTCGGGGGTCCCCGGTGGTCCTCGCCGCAGGGACAGGAGTCCGCTCGGTCAGGAGCGAGGTGAGACCTGGACGATGGCTTCGATCTCCACGAGCTGCTCGGGGACGGACATGTCGGAGACGCCGACGATGGTGTCGGTCGTGCGGTGGTTGCCGACGTACTCCTTGTGCAGCCTGGCGGCCGTGTCGAAGTTCTGGCGCAGGTCCTTGGTGAAGATCTTCATGCTGATGATCTGGCTGCGCGGGACCCGGTAGTGCGCGAGGACCTTGTCCAGGTTGTCGAACGAGGTGCGCACCTGCTTCTCGAAGTCGCCGGCGCCGACGAAGTTCCCGGCCGCGTCGTGGGACACCTGCCCGGAGATGTAGATCGTGTCCCCGGCCCTGATGCCCTGCGAGTACCCGTAGGACTCCTCCCACGGCACCCCGAAGGTGAAGTGGTCCCATCCGCGGCGGGCCTGGTCCTGCGCGCTGGCTCCCTGCGGTCCCGTGAAGGTGATCATCGCCGCCACGATCGCGGCCACCACCGCGCCGATGCCGAAGCTGCGCCTTGACTTGGTCATTCCTCGTGTCCTTTCGTCCCCAGCGGAGCCGTGCAGCCTTGACGCTGACACGACAGAGGCGAGGACTCCTCGAACGGGGATCGAGCGGACGTCGCCCGGATGAGGAGCAGGGCGATGTCGTCGTGGCGGGGTGCGGATCGCTCGGCGTGCTGGAGGAGGGCTTCGGCCACGGCGTTCAGGTCCTCGGGCCGCGCGGCGTCCAGTTGGGCGGCGAGCGCGGCGGTGGCGTGGTCGATGTCGGTACCGGGGCTTTCCACGAGTCCGTCGGTGTAGAGGGCGAGAAGGGCGCCGGGCGGGAACGGGATGTCGGTGGTGGGGTAGTCGGCGTCCGGGTCGATGCCCAGCAGCAGGCCGGGAGACAGGGGGACGGTGCGGGACCGACCGTCGGGGTGGCGCAGCAGCGCAGGGGGGTGTCCCGCGGTGGCCAGCTGGGCGCGGTGGTGGGTGAGGTCGAGGCGGGCGATGAGGCAGCTGACGAAGAGGCCGGGGCTGAGGTCGACGAGGAGGCGGTTCGTGCGGGCGAGGATGTCGCCGGGAGAAGCGCCGGCGGTGACGTGGGCGTGGACGGCGGTGCGGACCTGGCCCATGAGGGCGGCGGCGGTGGTGTTGTGGCCCTGGACGTCGCCGATCACCGCGACGGCCGTCGTGGGCGTGGAGCGGATGAGGTCGTAGAAGTCGCCGCCGATGTCCATGCCGTGGCCGGCGGGCTTGTAGCGGGCGGCCGTGTCCAGGCCCGGGACGTGCGGCAGGGTGCGGGGCAGCAGGGCGGTCTGCAGGGTGTGGGCGAGGGCGTGCTTGGCGTCATAGAGGCGGGCGCGGTCCAGGGCCTGGGCGATCAGCCCGGCCAGTGAGGTGAGCAGGGCCCGCTCGGCGGGCGGGAACGCGCGGGGAAGATCGTAGCCCAGGACCATCGATCCGACGGGGCGGCCTGACACGGTCAGGGGCAGGAACGCCCAGGAGGCCATCCGGTCCAGGCGGACAGCCGGCGGGTGCGCCCGCTTGAGGTCGGCGAAGGTGGGGAAGAAGCCGGGCGCACCGGTGGTGACGGCGTGCACCGCCGGGATGTCGGAGGTCAGGGACGCCGCGTCGAAGTGCGCCATCAGTTCGGCGCTGTAGCCGCGGTACCCGGTGATCCGCAGGCGTCCGTCCTCCACGGTCATCAGGGCCAGGGCCTTGGGGCCGAAGGCCGGCACGATCTGGTCGGCGGCCAGTTCGACCACGTCCTTGACGCCGGCGGCCTCCGCGAGGGCAGTGGCGACGTGCGTCAGGTGGTACAGCGCCGCCGCGCCGACGGGCTCGGCGGAGGACGGATGTCCCGGCGCGGCCGCGGGACCGGCGGCGGGAGAGATGTGGACACTGATGCCGGTGTCGTCCGGGTAGAGCTGGAACGAGAGCCGTGTGCCGGGTGGGCGGGTGGCGGTGAAGGACGTCGGCTGGCGGGCGACCACCGCTGCCCGGTAGCGGTCTTCGAACACCGGGTCCCGCAGCCACGGGAGCACCTCCCAGGGACGTCTGCCGAGCAAGGAGGCGGACGCGGCCCCGACCAGCTCGGTGCCGGCCGGGTTGATGAAGGTGAGCCGCCCGTCCAGGTCGAGAGCGCAGCAGCCCACGGGGAGGCGCCGGGTGAACCCCAGGGCGGCCAGGGCCTGCACCGGATCGGCTTCCCGGGGGTCCGGCGGCGGCAGCCGGCGCGGTTCGTCCGGGATCCGCAGGGGACGGCCCCTGTCGGCAGCCTGCCTGAGGAAGGCCGCCGCACGACGGCAGCCGGCGGTGATCGTCTGCTCTTCGGCCGGGCTCAGGTGCGGTGGGTGCCAGACGGGCCACAGCAGCACCACCCCGCCGTAGGCAGTGGTGCCGGCGGCGATCGGGGCTGCGGCGAGCATGAAGTCGTACGGCAGGACGATGCCGAGGCGGGGGTAACGGCGGGCGACGTCCTCCTGGTTGCCGAGCCAGACCAGTCGCCGGTGGCGGACGGCGTCCGCCACCGGAATCGTGGCGTCGAGGGGGATGCGGGCCCACGGAGCGGCGATACGCCGGGACACACCCGAGATCAGTACGAGGTGCAGGACCCGCTCCCCCGGCGCCAGCAGGTACACCATCCCGACCGAGGCACCCGTGTCCCTCAGGATGTCGCCCAGCACGTCATCCGGTAAATCCGCACCCGGGCCGGGCCCGCCTCCGGGGGAGGGAACGTGCGCCTGGCCGGTCATGCGTTCCGTCCGGCCACCGCAGCGCCGCGGGTGCCTGTGACGCGTCCCCGGGCCGCCTCGGCGCCGGCGCCCAGCGCCGTCGCGGTCCGTGCCCGGCCGGCCCCGGTCCTCCGGTCCGCCGGCACCGCTGCCCGCGCCGGCTGTCCGGCCGGGTCCGGCACGCCGGCCACCGCCGCGGCGCGCTGCCGTGGCCGCGTACCGCACCCGTCGCACCGCACGTCGCCCATATACGGACGATAAGCCTGCCGTGCGGTGACGGCACCCGTTCCTCCGCCCCGGTGCGGCGGGCGGCGGGACGCGCCGTGTCGGCTGCCGGGTCGCGGCTCGCCGGTGCCGCTTCGTGCCGCGCGGCTGCCTTCGGTTCCTGCGGTCGGCCGCAGGTCCGTCGTCCCGCCGTCAGCCCAGTGTCAGCCACCGGATGCCGAGCCGTTCGACCTCGGCGGTCTCCGCCGCCCCGAGCGGCTCGCGCCCGGTGGCCTTGCGCAGGAACGTGACCCGGTCCCAGCCGAGTGCGGCGGGCACGGCCATCCGGTCCGGGCCGAGCAGCAGCTCCAGGACGGCGTCCGCGGCCTGCGGGGTCAGCCACGGCTCGCGACCCAGCCCCTCGGCGAGGTCCAGGCCGTGGACGGCGACCTCCACGACCCGGGTGAGCAGGAACTGCGACAGGAGCATCGCATCGCCGTGCCGAGTACGCACGACGCGGGTCTCGGGCTCGGCACGGCACAGGCGGTCCACCAGCTGCCAGGTCTCGGCGAAGTCCTCGGCGAGCGCGGCACCGCCGGCCCGGCCGGCCGCGTGGCCCTGCGCCAGGGCGATGCGGGCCGTGTTGGTCTCCGGGGCAAAACGGTCGTCGGGCCGGTAGTACTCCACTGCGGACACCTCGGCGTGGTCCGGCGACGGAGCGTCCAGCATGTCCGGCAACCAGGCGATCACCACGCACACATGGCCCAACAGCTCTCGTACGGACCACGGTTCACACCGTGTCGGGAGATCCCACTGCGCCTCCGGGAGGCCTGTGACCGCCCGGGAGAGTTCTTCGGCTTCGCAGCGGAACGCCTCCAGCACCTGGCTCTGATTCATGATGATCAAGCTATCAACCCACCCCGCCGCCCGGGGCGTGGGGCCGGGGAGCCGGGGGAGGCCGGCGGCCGCGACGTCCGTGACGGCCGAACGGGTGAGCGCGGCGCGGCGCGGACCCGCGCAGGGCTGGTGCCCCGCGGTTCGTCCCGACAATGGTCGCTGCGCTGCCGTTGGCGGGGCCGTCCGGGAGTCGTGTCCGGCCTGCCTCCCACGACCTGCCGCACCGCGGTCCCCACCTCGTGTCCGGTTCAGGTCAGCGACGGCGAGGACACCGCCGTCGTCCGACCGGTGTCCGGACAGGCTTTCAGGAGGCGCAGTGGAGGGCAACGGCTGGACCCGCGCACGGCGGGCCGCGAGGCGGCGGAGAGCGGGGCAGGTGCTCCTGGCGTGTCTGGTCCTGTCGACGACTTCGGGCTGTGAATACACGTGGCAGAGCTTCCCGCGTCTGGGGATGCCGACCCCCGTCACGGAAGAAGCGCCCAGGATCCTGTCCTTGTGGCAGGGTTCCTGGGCGGCGGCGCTCCTCGTGGGGCTGCTCGTGTGGGGGCTGATCATCTGGGCGGTGATCTTCCACCGGCGCACCAGGACCAAGGTCGAGATCCCCCCGCAGACCCGGTACAACATGCCCATCGAGGCCCTGTACACGGTGGTCCCCCTGATCATCGTCTCGGTGCTCTTCTATTTCACCGCCCGTGACGAGGCCAAGCTCCTGAGCCTCTCCGCCAAGCCCGCCCACACCATCAACGTGGTCGGCTTCCAGTGGAGCTGGGGTTTCAACTACATCGAGGACGTGGACGGCAGCGCCGGCACCGGCGACGCGAAGGCCGACCGCGCCCTGCACGTCATCCCGGCCAGGTTCAGCAACGCCTTCCCCGAGGGCGCCGAGGGCGTCTACGACGTCGGTGTCCCCGGAACGCGCAACCCGCAGACGGGCAATCCGGGGCCCACCCTCTGGCTTCCGAAGGGGGAGAAGGTCCGCTTCGTCTTGACCTCCAGGGACGTCATCCACTCCTTCTGGGTGCTGCCGTTCCTGATGAAGCAGGACGTGTTCCCAGGGCACAACGTCAACGTCTTCGAGGTGACGCCCAGCCGGGAGGGCACCTTCAGGGGCAAGTGCGCGGAGCTGTGCGGCGTCGACCACTCGCGCATGCTCCTCAACGCCAAGGTCGTCTCCCCGACACGGTACCGGCAGCACCTCGCGGAGCTGGCGGCCGCGGGCAAGCGCGGCTTCATCCCTGCGGGCATCGACGTCGCCGAACCGGTCAAGAACTCCGAGCCGCGCAAGCTGTGAAGGTGACGACGCCCTCCGGCCGCACCGCCCGAGCAGTCGGGCCGGCGCGCCCGGAGGGCGTCGTCCCGCACGGGCCGCTCGGCTGAAAGGGTGGGGTTGCCGGACCCGCGGCCGGTCCGGCGCCGCACGGGTGGGCGGCTGCTGAAGGCTGGAGGAGGCCGGGAAGGCCTGTGCCTGGATCACGGCCTTCGTGCAGCCGTCCGGCGGCATGGGATCCCGGGCCCCCTGCCGTCCCCGGGGCATCGCGCCCGGGACCAGGAACCGCTCGGAAACCGGTGACCGTCATGTCCCCCTGGACCGCCAGCTGCGCAGCTGGCGTGAGCTGAACGTCTCCCCGATCGACCCGGACGCGAGCGACCCGTACACCCGGTGCCGCATCATCGCGATGAACGGCATCGAGGTGGAGGCCATCCTCTTCAGCCACGACCTCGCGCGCAACTGTGTGGATCCCGAGGTGAAGCGGCAGCTGGCCGGCACCCGTTACATCGAGGCGCAGCAGCAGAAGGTCGTGAACTGGCTGCTGCCCGGGGTGTCGTCGGTGCTGGAGACGACGATCGCGTACGAGCAGGTCGCGGTCGACCTGACGTCGTGGGTGGCGCGCATGGAACCCGACCCCTATCTGCGGCAGGCGTACGAGTTCGGGGTGCTGGAGGACTTCGACCACCTGTACCGGTACGCGAACCTGTACGAGATGATCGAGCACCGCAAGGCCGAGGCGATCGTGGACGGCCTGACGGAGGTGATGCCGGGGCGCCCGACCCGGATGCACCACCGCGATCCGGCGGACAACGTGCGCGATGCCTACGACAAGGAGCAGCTGGTCACCCACGAGTACAACGAGTGCTACCTCTACCACTCCTTCATGGAGCAGGAGAGCCACCCCAAGGTGAAGGCCGTGTGGGAGCTGCACCTGAACATGGAGCTGGAGCACCTGCGGCTCGCGTGCGACATGATGCGGCGCCACGACGGGCGCGATCCCGAGGAGATCCTCGCGCCGGAGCTGCCCGACGTGCTCACCTTCGAGCCGAACAAGGCCTACCTGCGCGAGCTCCTGGCCACGCAGATGGACCTGACCACGCTGGGTGCCGGCTACGTACGGGAGGCGCACGAACGGTTCGAGGACATGCAGGCGCGGATCCACGACGGGGAGGCGCCGCCCAGCGACCGGGTCGTCGAACAGCACCAGGAGATGTTCGGACGGGACCACCGCGTGGAGACCGAGGGGCCGCATCCCGACCCGTCGCAGCGCACGTGAGCCGACCCAAGACCCGGGTGCCGCCGGCACCTTCGCACTCGCAGGAGGATCGTGTGCAGGACGACGAGAACCAGGTGGGTGACCCTGCGGCCGGGGAGGACGTGGTGGCTCTGCTGGTACGCCAGCACGGGCAGATCCACACCCTCTTCGACGAAGTACGGCTGAGCCGGGGCGAGACCCGCAAGGACGCCTTCGACCGCCTGGTGCGGCTCCTGGCCGTCCACGAGACGGCGGAGGAGGAGGTCGTCCATCCCCATGCCCGCAGGGCCTTCGACGGTGGTGAGGACGTCGTGCAGGAGCGGCTCGCCGAAGAGAACGCGGCCAAGGAGCTCCTGGCGCGCCTCGACGGCATGGACACCGGTGACCCGAAGTTCATGCCGGCGCTGCTTTCCCTGCGCGATGCCGTCCTCGCGCACGCCCGTGCCGAGGAACGCTACGAATTCGCGCAGCTGCGCCGCAGCAGCTCCCGAGCCCGGCTGATGACCATGGCCAAGGCGGTCAAGGCCGCCGAGAAGATGGCACCGACCCACCCGCATCCGGGGGTGGAGAGCGCTTCGGCCAACATGGTGCTGGGCCCCGTGGCCGCCCTGGTGGACCGGACCCGTGACGCCATCCGAGGAGCCATGGCCAAGGACACGGACCCGGACGCCTGAGGAAGCCCCCGCCCCCCAGGCCGGCTGCGGGGGCGGAAGTTACGGGGCAGGTGACGCGGGTAGGCGCGAGTCGGGGGCATGGAAAGCCTCAGGAGGTGACCGACCATGGTCGCGGATGACCTGGCTCGTGCGCTCGGTGGTGCCCCGTGATCGCCCGGGCGTCGAACGTGGGGCAGCGTCGGGAAACGTGCGACGAGCGGGCCGACCGCCTCTGGGTGGAGCTGATGCACGAGGCGCGGACCGTCCTCACGGCCGTGCAGTTGCTGCTCGCCTTCCTGCTGGCCGTCGTGTTCACCCCCGCCTACGGCCGGCTGAACGACACCGACCGGTTTCTCTACCTGGTGTGCGTGCTGTGCGGGGCCGCTGCCATGGCGGCGCTGACCGGCCCGGTGGCACTGCACCGGCTCGTCACCGGGCTGGAGCTGAAACCAGAAGCGGTCGCCTGGGCATCCCGCCTCGTCGCGGTCGGCCTGGCGCTGCTCCTCGGGATGACCTCCCTGGGCCTCCTGGTGGTCCTGCGCCAGATCACCGGTGCGGCCCCGGCCGTCGTCCTGGACGCGACCCTGGTGCTCTGGTGCGTCGCGTGCTGGATCGCCCCCGCCCTCGTGCTGCGGCACAGGCACAGCGCGCGCCCTGGCGCGCGCCCTGGAACCCCGTCATCCGCCACCGGCGACCGGCTTGCGGCGCGCCGCCGCGGGTGACGCGGAGGCACCGTCGTCCTTGTGCACGCCTTCCATCAGGTCGAACATCTGGTCGATGACCCTGTGGAATTCCTTCCACGGCGTCGGGCGGTCCTTGCCGGCGGCGGGGGTGTCCGTCGGGCGTGCGCCCGCTCGTTGCGAGGCCATGCTCCACCTCTTGAGCTCATCAGCCGGCTCTGTGCCGGTTCCGGTCACGCGTGATCGCCGCGTGGCCAGTGCGTCTTCCCCTGCTCCGGCGATTCATGCGGAGCAGGGGGCGCGGTGGCCCTCTGCCGCCTCCCCCTCGGCGAGCGCCTCACCGGGCCCGTGTGCGTGCGGCCCCCACCAGCGCTTATGCCCCCGCCCGGGTGCGGGGCGTAGGGTGGGAACTGCCGTTGGCGACCACCGCGCTGCCGCATCCCCTCGGACGAGAGGGCGCTCCGGGTACGGACCTCTTCAACCGCACGGCCCGCACGAGGGACCGTGCACTCCTTCCCCGCCCACGGGAACAGGAGGGCTCCACCCGACCCGGAGGCTGGCATGTTCCAGATGCTCTACGCCGCGCATCCCGCTGACGCCCGGCACCCCGCGCACGCACTTGCCCAGGCGAGCGCGCGCCCGCTCGACACACCGCCGGGAACGGTGCTGGTCCGGGTCAGCGGGGAGCTGGACCTGGACACCGTCCACGTCCTGCGCACCGCCCTCACCGCCTACCAGGCCCAGCGGACCATCGTCGACCTCAGCCGCGTCACGTTCGCCGACAGCAGTCTCTTCCACACCCTGCACGACCACCGCGACCAGCGCCTGGTCCTCACCGGCCCCTGCACCCGCCAGCTCGCCGAAGTGCTCGCTCTGACCGGCGCCGCCGACCTCTTCCCCCTCGCTCCCGACTCGGAGGCCGCCCAGGCGATGTGACCGGGACTCGGCCCCGCTCACGGCTTCCGGGGGCGGGTGTCGGCGGGCCCTCCCCGGGTAGGCCACGGAGGGGCCTGGTACCGGGCCCGGCATGCCGGGCCGCAGAGCGAGAAGGGACGTGACCGCATGGGGGTTCTGGCCGTGCTGCGCGGTGGTGACCACCGGCTGACCCGGCGCGTCGCCGCCTGGGACCTGCCCGGTGTACGCAGGTTCCTGCCCGCGGTCGAGGAAGCGGCCGAGCACACGAAGCTGTGGTGGGCGGCGGCCGTCGTCATGGCGGCGGGCGGCGGGTGGCGCGGCCGCAAGGCGGCGGCCGCCGGGATCGCCGGTATGGCGATCGCCGAAGTGCTGTCCAACGGCGTCGCGAAACAGCTGGTCAAGCGGCCCCGGCCGCCCGCTGAGTGGTTCCCGGACGATGATGTCCAGGACCGGCCCGACAGTTCCTCCTTCCCCTCCGGCCACACGGCGGCCGCTGTGGCGTTCACCGCGGCCGTGGCGTCCTGCTGGCCGTGGGCGGGGGCGGTGTGTGCCGTGCCCGCGGCGCTGGTGGCTGTCGAGCGGGTCCACCGCGGTGCTCATTACCCCTCGGACGTCGCGGCCGGCGCTGCGATCGGTGGCGCTGCCGGCGCCGTGGTCCGGATGGCTCCCCGCCTCCTGGCCCGCCGCTGGGGGCCGGCCTGACCCCCCTGCGGGGGTACCTGCGCCCGTGCGGATCCGTCGGCCCGCACGGTCCGGGACGACCGCGACCGACGGTCGAGCCCGATGGGGGTGACGGTCTGCCCCGTCCTCACATGAGGCGGCCGGGAGGGGGCATGCGCCGCCCATGAACCGCTTTTCCCCCGTGCGGCACGCACGGTCCGACCCGTTCTCCTCGCGACGCCCGGTGGGCGGGACGGCGTCATCGGTGCCCCGGTGCCGACGGCTGCCCGTCTCCTTCCAGGAGGAGAAATGACGCGGGCGGCGGCTGTGGGCCGTGTCCTCGCCTATGCGGTCGCACGCGTGCGGCGTCGTCCCGCCCTCCACCCCGACGGGCTGGTGATCAGCGGTACGGTCGATGTCACTCCCCCGGCAGGGAAGGTGTGGGCGGTTCCCCTCCTCGACGAGCCCGGGCGGTACGAAGCGGTCGTGCGGTGGTCCCGCGCGGCCGGTCTGCCCAGCCCGCTGCCCGACGGGATGGGGCTCGCCGTACGGGTCCTGGACGCGGGCGGCGGACGGCCGTTCGACGTGCTGCTGACCTCCAGCGGGACCGCCCGGCTGACCCGCCACCTGCCCCTGCCGCGACGGCATGCCACCGCCCCGTACAGCACCCTCACGAGCTACCGCTTCCCCGACCGGGAGCGGGTCATCGCCGCATTGCCCGTGGCGGGCGAGCGGCGGCTGCCCGCCGATCTCCGCGCACTCGCCGCCTCGTTGGAGGAGGGGCCGGTCCGGTACCGGCTGTGCGCCGCCGCTGCCGGTGAGGCCTGGCGCCCGTTCGCCACCCTGACGCTGCGTGCCGGCCCCGAGCCGGCGCCGCAGGCGCCCCTCGCGTTCGATCCCTACGTCAACTGCCTGGCGGACCTGCCTCCCGGCCGCGCTCTGCGGGCGTTGCGCGAAGCCGCCTACGACGGTTCACGGCGGGGCCGCGCGGCGGCCCCGCAGGGGGAGCCCGCGCCGAGGCACGGGCTCACGCTCGCGGCCTTCGCGGCCTACTCCGGCGGCTGGGCCCTCCTGGTACGGCGCCGCGGCCACCCGGGCGAGGGTCCCGTCGCACTGCCGGAGCTGCTGGTGACGGCGGCGGCGACCTTCCGGCTGACCCGCCTGCTCGGCAAGGCCAAGGTCACCCGCCCCCTGCGCGCCCCCTTCACCGAGGTGGAGGAGGAAGGGGCGCCGGCAGAACTGAACGAGGTGCCCAAGGCCGGCCACCCCACCGTCGGCGCACTGCTGACCTGCCCCTTCTGCCTGGGCGTGTGGGTCGCGACCGCTCTCACCGCAGCGCGCATGGTCTGGCCGCGGGCCACCTCGGCAGCGGTGCGCACGCTGGCCGCGGTCGCCGTTTCCGACGCCCTCCACCTGGGCTACACCGCTCTCGTCGACGCCGCGGAGGCGGACGAGCCCTCGGCCTGAGCAGGCCCCTACGGTCTGGTCAGGAGCAGGGCGAGGACGCTGCCCGCGGCCAGGGGCGCCAGGACGAGCCAGAAGAACAGGAGGCGCTTGCGGAGGGTGCCGTAGCGGGCCTCGTACTCGGCTTCCAGTTCCCGGCTGCGCGTCACGATCGCGGTCATGGCGTCCTTGTGGAGCCGCAAGTGGTGTGCGGCGACCATGCGTGCGACCTCCTCCTGTTCCGCGCGCCCCAGCCACGTCAGGCGGCGCGCCAGGGCTTCGGCCTGCGTCTGCGCTTCGTGGAGGGCCGCCCGGCTCATCAGGTAGCCCTCGAGCCGGGCCAGGCCCGCGGCCGTGTCCCGCGGGGAGGGGCGTTCCACGGGGCTACCTGGGCTTGCGGCCGTCGGGGCCGACGTCGCGGGGCGGGGAGAGGGCCTGGTCCTGGTCGACGACGTCGCGCCGGCCCTCGTTCTCGCTGCGTTCGAGGGCGGCGATCTCGGGGTGGTGGAGGTCGAAGGCGGGGGATTCGGAGCGGATGCGCGGCATCGTCAGGAAGTTGTGGCGCGGGGGCGGGCAGGAGGTGGCCCACTCCAGGGAGCGTCCGTACCCCCAGGGGTCGTCGACGGCGATCCGGGGGGCGTCCTTGGCCGTCTTCCACACGTTGTAGAGGAAGGGCAGCGTGGACAGTCCCAGGAGGAAGGCGCCGATGGAGGAGAGCGTGTTCAGGGCGGTGAAGCCGTCGGCGGCGAGGTAGTCGGCGTAGCGGCGGGGCATGCCTTCCGCTCCGAGCCAGTGCTGGACGAGGAAGGTGGTGTGGAAGCCGATGAACAGCGTCCAGAAGTGGATCTTCCCGAGGCGTTCGTCGAGCATGGTGCCGGTCATCTTCGGCCACCAGAAGTAGAAGCCGGCGAACATCGCGAAGACGACCGTGCCGAAGACCACGTAGTGGAAGTGCGCGACGACGAAGTACGAGTCCGTGACGTGGAAGTCCATGGGGGGCGAGGCCAGGATGATGCCGGTCAGTCCGCCGAAGAGGAACGTGACCAGGAACCCGATCGACCACAGCATCGGCGTCTCGAAGGAGATGGACCCCTTCCACATGGTGCCGATCCAGTTGAAGAACTTGACGCCGGTCGGCACGGCGATCAGGAAGGTCAAGAAGGAGAAGAACGGGAGGAGGACGGCGCCGGTGGCGAACATGTGGTGCGCCCACACCGTCAGCGAGAGCCCGGAGATCGCGATGGTCGCGCCGATCAGGCCGAGGTAGCCGAAGAGGGGTTTGCGGGAGAAGACCGGGAAGATCTCGGTCACGATCCCGAAGAACGGCAGGGCGATGATGTAGACCTCGGGGTGCCCGAAGAACCAGAACAGGTGCTGCCACAGCAGCGCTCCGCCGTTGGACGGGTCGAAGACGTGCGCGTCGAAGCGCCGGTCGGCCTCCAGCGCCAGCAGCGCCGCCGCCAGCACGGGGAAGGCGAACAGGACCAGGACGGACGTCAACAGGATGTTCCAGGTGAACACCGGCATCCGGAACATCGTCATGCCGGGCGCGCGCATGCAGATGATCGTGGTCGCGAAGTTGACGGAGCCGAGGATGGTGCCGAAGCCGGACAGCGCCAACCCCATGATCCACATGTCGCCGCCGACGTAGGGGGTCCGTTCGCCGCCGGAGAGCGGGGCGTAGGCGGTCCAGCCGAAGTCGGCGGCGCCCTGGGGGGTGAGCAGGCTCGCCACCACGATGAGGCCGCCGAAGAGGAACAGCCAGAAGGACAGCATGTTCAGCCGGGGGAACGCCACGTCCGGGGCGCCGATCTGGAGGGGCATGATGGCGTTGGCGAAGCCGGCGAAGGTGGGGGTCGCGAAGAACAGCAGCATGATCGTGCCGTGCAGGGTGAAGACCTGGTTGTACTGCTCGCTCGAGACGATCTGCATCCCCGGCCGCGCCAGCTCGGCGCGCAGGAGCAGCGCCAGGACGCCGCCGATCAGGAAGAACCCGAAGGACGCGATCAGGTAGAGGTGTCCGATCTTCTTGTGGTCCGTCGTCGTCAACCACGTGACGACCACCTGCCCGGGCGTCCGCCCGGGCATCGGTACGGGAGCGATCGGCTCGGTCGTCGTCTCCATGCGTGGCCTTTTCCGGCGAAGGGGCGCGGCGGGCGTGCCGGCACCGGGAACCGGCGCCTCGCACACCTCGTGCCTGTCTACCGGCCGCAGCCGCCCGGTGGCCGCTGACCCGCGGGCGCGTACAGGTGAACCGCTCCGTCATGCCCCGCCGCGCGGGCACGGGGCGTCAGGCTCCTTGCATGCCGAGGCGGTCCGGAGGCCCCTTCGGTCAGTTCGGGCGCCCCTTCTCCTTCTTGCCCTTCGCCTTTCCGCGGTTGTCCTTGGTCACGGCCGGCTTCGTTCCCGCCGGTTGGTCGTCAGCCCGTGGCGGGGCGGGGGGATCGCCGTGGGTGGAGGACGGCCCTGGTTCCGGGGTCGTGGACCGCGCCGGGGCCCCCGCGTCACGGATGTCGGACGCCGAGGGCGGCGGGGGTGCCGGGGGCGTGGGCCGGGGGGCTGCCGCCTCGGTGCCCGGTGACGGGGTCAGGCTGTGGACGGTCTGCGAGGCGGGAGGTGCCTTGTCGCCTCCCGGAAGGCCGCCTGTCAGGAGCGCGCAGGCGCCCGCGACACTCACCGCCGCGAGCCCCATGGCGGCCGCACGCCGCCGCGTGGCGTGCCTGCGCCACGCTGGTGCGTCCGCTCGCGCGGTCGGTACGGCGGAACGTGCGGCCGCGAGGGGCGGTGAGGGCCTGCGGTGCGTCGAGGTGCCGGTGTCCGCCGTGTCGACAAGGGCGGCGCGGGGTGCCGGTGGGCGCGCGATGTCCTGGAGGCGCAGGTGGGCACGGGCGGCGTCGGGGCGCGCCTGCGGGTCCTGTTCGGTCATCGCCTTCAGCAGTCTGCCGAGGCCGCCCGGCAGGCCGTCGGGCAGCCGGGGCGGGCGGAGCAGGTGGGCGGTGCCGACCTCGACGGGGCTCCCCTGGTACTCGCGGCGGCCGGTGAGCGCTTCGATCAGGGTCAGCCCCAGGGCGTAGACGTCGCTGGCCGGACTCGCGCCCTGGCCGAGGAACTGCTCGGGGGCCATGTAGGCGAGGGTGCCGACCAGGGTGTCGGGCGCGCTGTGGGACCGGTCGTGCACGGTCCTGGCCAGCCCGAAATCGGCCAGGTGGGGGCAATCACCATCGGGGAGGAGGACGTTGGAGGGTTTCACGTCGTGGTGGATGATCCCGTGGGCGTGGACGTGGTCGAGTGCCGAGGCGAGGTCGGCGCCGAGCCGTGTCACCTGGACGGGGCTGAGCGGGCCGGCGTCCATGCGGGTGCGCAAGGTGACGCCCCGGATCAACTCGGTCACCATGAAGGCGCCTCGTCCGTGACGGCCGGCGTCGTAGACGGTGACGAGGGCGCGGTGGGAGAGCCGGGCCAGCGTGCGGGCTTCGTCGCAGAAGCGGTCGGCGGTGACGGTGTCCGTGCCGGCGCGGAACACCTTGACGGCGACCTCACGGCCCAGCACCTCGTCGACGCCGCGGAAGACGTCAGCCGTACCGCCGGATCCGATGAGGGCCTGGAGGCGGTAGCGACCGCCCAGCAGGGCGTCGTGGCCGGGCTGTGCTCCGTACGTGGGGGCGGGCGGGGCCGACATGCGGGATCCTCTCCACTCGCGGACGGTTCCCCCGCGTGTGCCCGTCAGGATCGGCGTTACGCAGCTCCGCCCCCAACGGCCGTCGCTGCGAGGGGCCAGGGAGAGGCGGGAGGGTGCACGGCGGTGGTGCCGGTGGGGCCGCAGGCCGTGGCGGGGATGCGGGTACGCGCCTCACCTGGGCTTCTTCCGGCCAATTCGCTGGTCGCCGTTACCGTAAGTGACACACTGGTCGCCATGAAGAGCGAGCAGCGGACATCCGCCCCCGCCCCCTCACCGGCGGTCCACGCCCCCTCCTCCCCTCGCACCGGTGCCGTGCCCGCGGTGCGGGTGGGCGTGGAGGAGGAATACCTCGTCATCGACCCCGTGTCCCGGCAGCTCAGCACCCGGGCGGACAAGGTCGTCGCCGAAACGGCCGCGGAACTCGGCGACCGGGCCACCACCGAACTGACCCGTTACCAGGTCGAGGTCCGGACCCACCCCCACACCAGCCTCACCGCCCTCGACGAGGACCTGCGCCACACCCGCCGCGCCGTCGCACGCGCCGCCGCCCGCCTGGGACTGCGCGTCATCTCCAGCGGAACACCCGTCCTGGGGCAGCACACTCCCCCGCCGCTGGCAGCCGGACAGCGCTACGCGCAGAGCCTGGCCACCTTCCGCGCCCTGGACCACGAACAGACCGTGTGCGCCTGCCACGTCCACGTCGAGGTCCCCGACCTCACCACCGCGCTCGCCGTCAGCAACCACCTGCGGCCCTGGCTGCCCGCACTCATCGCCCTGAGCGGCAACTCGCCCTACTGGGACGGCCGGGACACCGGTTACGACAGCTGGCGCACCCTGAGCTGGGGACGCTGGCCGGTGGCCGGGCCCCCGCCCTATTTCGAATCCGCCGGCCACTACGAGGACCTCGTCGGCCGGCTCGTCACGAGCGGCACCGTCCTGGACCGCGCCGGCGTCTACTGGGACATCCGCCCCTCCCACCACGTGCCGACCCTGGAAGTCCGCGTCGCCGACGCCGCCCCCACGGTGGACGACACCCTCGTGCTGGCCGGCGCCGTCAAAGGCCTCGCCACCGCTGCCCTCACCGCCGTACGCGACGGACGGCCGGGGCCGCGGCCGGAGGCGGAGATGCTGCGGGCCGCCTACTGGCGCGCCGCGCGCGACGGCGTACGGGGCCGGAGCATCGACCTTCCCTCCGGCCGGCTCCGGCCCGCCTCCCGCTGCCTCGACGAGCTGTGGAGCAGCGCCCTGCCCGCCCTGGGCCCCGACGACCTCACCACCGTCCGAGCGGCTCGGCAGCGCCTGGCCGGACAGGGCAACGGCGCCGACCGCCAACGCGCCGCCTACCGCCGGCTCCACAGCCACCTCGACGTCGTCGACCACCTCGTCCGGCAGACCACCAGCTGACCCGGTCCTCGCGGTCAGCCGCGCCGCGGGGCGTTTCGTCCCGTCTGCGCGGCGCGCTCTGCCGCTTCGCGGGTGATGTCGGCGTAGAGGCGGAAGAGGGCCGGACGGGCTTCGCCGCCGTCCCGTTCGTGGAGGGCCGCCCAGCTGAGGGCGATGAGCTCCCGCGCCTCGGTGCCGGGCCACGGCCGGGGCAGGAGCTCCGGAGGCAGCAGCGGGTCGGGCTCCATGGCGCGGGTGAGTTCGGCGGCCAGCTCGACCGCGAGGGTGAGGAGGGCCGACGGGGAGAGGGCCGTGGCGTCGGTGAGCCGGGCGAGGCGGGGCCGGGTGAGGCGGCTCAGGCGGTGGTAGCGGTCGGCGACCTCCCGCAAGGGCCACAGGAGGGAGGCGAGCGCGGCAGGCTCCCGGGCGTCGCCCCTGCGCAGGTCCGTCGTGGTCAGGAGGGTGAGCGCGCCATGGGCGCCGAGGCGGTGGGCCGCTTCCTCGACGTACGGTTCCCAGGCGTTGGCGCACACGTAGAGCCCGCCCTGGAGCGCTGCGCCTCCCAGGTGTACGAGCGTCTCGCGCAGGGAGTCCCGGACCGTACGCGCCGATTCGGGGACCGCGAAGGCGGCCAGGTGCCAGACGCCGTCCCAGGGGGCGAGCCCGGCGTCCTGCCGGAAGGCGTGCCGGACGAAGTCGGCGTTGGGGGCGAGGGTGCGCATGGTGTCCGCCGTCGCGTGCAGCTGCGCCTTGCGGCCACGGCCCTGATGGGTGAACCGGCCGTCGGCCACGAGGCGTTTGATGCACAGCCGCACCTGCTGGTCGCTCATGCCCAGCGTGTTGGCGACGGCGTACAGCTCCTGCGCGTCGACGGTGGCGTCCTCGCGGATCAGCGCATGGACGAGCATGCGGGTGGGGATCTCGATGTGCTCGGTCATGGTGTGCGCGTTCCTCTCGGCCCGTTCGCCCCGACGGGGCGGTGCATGGTGGTCACCGCGCCGAACCCCAGCAGCCGGCGCAGGTAGGGCGTGGGCTCGGTGCGCACCGCGGTGAAGCCGCGTCGCTCGTACAGCTGCCTCGCGCGCGGGTTGGTGTCGATGACGTCCAGTCTGATCTGGCGGCAGCCCTGCTCCGCCGCGACGGCGGCCACTTCCTCGATGAGCGCACTGCCGACGCCGCGGCCGCGCAGGCCCGGTTCCACGGCTATCCCGTCCATGACGAGCTGCCCGGGGGCCGGGTGGCGTTCGAACAGGGCGAGGACGAGGAGGCGGTGCAGCCCTCGCAGGTGGCCGTAGGCGTTCAGGACGGCGGAGGCCGATCCCCCGGTGAGGGCCCGGCCGCCGAGCTGGTAACCGGCGAGGCCGACGAGCCGTCCGTCCAGGACCGCGCAGACCGCCCGGTCGGCGTTGAGGTGGGCGGCGAGGAAGGCCACCGCCTTGTCCGGCGGATTCAGGGCGGGGCCGAGCTTGCGCCCGAAAGCGCCCCAGTACAGCTCCGCGGCCCGCCGCTCCGCTCCGGCCGGGATCCCCCGCCGGACCACCAAGGGCCCGGTACCACTGCCCGGCACGTCCGCTGCCATGTCGTACTCCCCTCTTCGCGACCCTCATCTCGAACTATCATCGCATCTACGATCGTATGCGTAGTGATAGTTTTCTAGGCACGTCCCCGAACAGAGGCGGTCAGCTGATGTGTCCCAAGGTCCGGTCCCGACGGCGCGGTCTCCGCATCACCCTGTGGTTACTCGTCGCGCTCCTGTTCACGGCCGCCGGCCTCGTGGGGGCGGTGCTGTGGCAGAACTCCTACGACGTGACCGAGCGACGGGTTTCGATCCGCCACGGCGGCCACACCCTCAACGGCGTACTCGCCACTCCCCGGGACGGCCGCGAACAGCACGGCCTGATCGTGTACGTCCACGGCGACGGCCCCATCGGAGCCACGCACGCCGGCGGGTACCGGCCCATGTGGGAGGCGAACGCCAAGGCCGGCTACGCCTCCCTGTCCTGGGACAAACCCGGCGTCGCCGGCGCACCCGGCGACTGGCTCTCCCAGTCCATGGACGACCGGGCCGACGAGGCGGCCGCCGCCATCGCCTGGGCCCGCGCCCGCCCGGACGTCGACCCCGCCCGGATCGGGCTCTGGGGTGCGAGCCAGGCGGGATGGGTCCTGCCGAAGGTCGCCGCCAGGACACCCGTCAGCTTCGTCATCGCCGTGTCGCCCGCGGTCAACTGGCTCCGGCAGGGCCGCTACAACCTCCTCGCGGAGCTGCGGGCCGACGGCGCGTCGGCAGCCCGCGTCGAGGCCGAGACCGCCAGGAGCGAGACCACCCGCCGCCTGCTGGAACGCCGGGCGCCCTTCGAGGAGTACGCGAGGGCCACGGGTGGTGACGTGCGGGGCATGACCGCCCGGCGGTGGGGCTTCATCTCCCGGAACTTCACCGCGGACGCCACGCGGGACCTCCCGGTCCTGCGCGGCGTACCCGTGCTGCTGGTCCTCGCGGGCCATGACGTCAACGTCGACACCGCGGACACCGAGCGCGTCTACCGCGGGGTGCTGGAGACGGGCGGCGCGTTGACGGTCGAGCGCTACCCGGATGCGAACCACTCACTGGTCAAGCAGTCCATCGGGGAGTCGGAACTCACGACCGCGCTCGTGGCGCTCTTCCGCCCCCGCTCCCTCTTCGCGGACGGATTCCTGGCCGACCAGCGCCGGTTCCTCGCCGAACCCGGCCGCGGCGGCACCACCCCTCCCTGACGCTCCGGCGGGGCGGCGCCGGTACGCAGGCCCCCCGGAGGAGACCGGGCCGGTCGCGGGCCGATGCGCGGGAGGCCGCTCTCTTCTCCGGGGGTCGTCGTTGGACAGGGCATGATCCTCTGGCTGTTGAACCACCTCAGCACGTTCTCCCTCGGCCTCCTCCTCGTCGGAGGCTTCGTCGCCCTCGCCCTCGGCGGCAGCGTGGCCGCCCGCCGCCGCTTCCCCCACCTCGCGGGCGGCGAGCACAACGAGATGGTCGGTGTCGCCCTCGGGATGTTCGGTGCGATCTACGGCATCATCCTCGCCTTCGTCGTGGTCACCCTCTGGACGCAACTGGAGACCACCCAGAACGTCGTCGCGAGCGAGGCCACCGACCTGGCCCTCGTCGTCCGCAGCGCCGAGGCCTTCCCGCCCGCCGAGCGCGCCCGCGTGGAACGGGCGGTCGGGAACTACGTGCACGCCGTCGTCGAAGTCCAGTGGCCCCTCATGCGCGAGGGCGAGCCGAGCTACGAGGCGACCGCCGCCCAGACGCACGCGATGTACACCGCGCTCCAGGCCTACGAACCGGTCGGCAAGCGCAGCGAGACCTTCTACACGGAGGCGGCCACCCGTCTCAACGACGTCGCCGGACAGCGCCGGGCGCGGGTCACCATGGCCGAGACCTCACTGCCGGGACTGCTCCAGGTGCTCGTCTACGGAGGGGCGTTGGTCATCCTCCCGCTGACCTTCCTGTTCGGCCTGCGCAGCCTGAGGATGCAGCTGCTCTTCGTGTCGGCGGTGGCCGGGCTGATCGGCTTCAGCCTGCTGCTGGTGATGGTGCTGGACCGCCCCTTCGCGGGGGAGCTCAGCGTGAGCCCCGCCCCGTACAAGGAGGCGGCCCTGGCCCAGTTCTGGCCGGCGCGGTAGCCCTGGGACGCGACGGCCGCGCGGACGACGGCTCGCCCGCCGTGCGCCCGGCGGCCAGAGGTTCGCCGTGTCCTCGACCGCAGGTGATCGTTTGCACACCGATGACGAAACCGACCGACATGACCCGAGCAGCCGTGGTCGACGCTCCGCCCGTGGTGGTCATCGGGGCGGGGCCGAGCGGCCTGGCCGTGGCTGCCATGCTGCACCGGGCGGCCGTGCCGGCGCTCGTGCTCGAACGCGGCGACCGGGTGGGGGTGCGCTGGGCCGAGCGCTATGACCACCTCGAACTGCACACCGCGCGTGGTGGTTCCCACCTGCCGGGACTGGCGCTGCCCCGCAGCTGCGGCCCCTGGGTGGCACGGGACGACTTCGTCGCGTATCTGGAGCGCTACCGGGCACTCCACGGGCTACGGGTGCGCGTGGGAACGGTGGTGCACCGCATCGAGCCGGGCGCGGCCGGAGCGGCGGCACGGTGGCGGGTGCACACCAGCGGTGGCGTCCTCGCGGCGCGGGCGGTGGTGGTGGCGACCGGGCGCTGCAACCTCCCCCGGATCCCGGACTGGCCCGGGCGGGACGCGTACGGCGGCAGGCTCCTGCATGCGGCCGACTACCGCAGTCCCGCGCCCTACCGCGGAAGGGCCGTGCTGGTCGTCGGCGCCGGGAACAGCGGCACGGAGATCGCGAGCGTCCTGGCGGCCGAGGGGGCCGAGAAGGTGTGGCTCGCCGTTCGCACCCCGCCGAACATCCTGCCGCGCGGCTCCAGCCGCTGGCACCTGGCCGGCCGGCTGACGGAGTTCCTGCCGCCGGCCTGGCGGGACCGGTCCGCACTGCTGACCCAGCGGTGCGCGGTGCCGGACCTCACGCCCTTCGGGATCCCGCGGCCCCGGACCGGGCCCTTCACCCGTAACGCGCGGGAGGGGAACAACCCCGTGCTCGACCACGGGTTCGTGGCGGCGGTGCGCTCCGGCGGGGTCGAACCCGTGGCAGCGGTGGCCGGTTTCGACGGGGCGCGGGTGCGCCTGGCAGACGGCTCCGTCCTGGTGCCCGACACCGTGATCGCCGCGACCGGTTACCGGACCGGGCTCGCGGAACTCCTGCCCGGTGTCGACGTCCTGGACGAGTCGGGGCGGCCGGTGGTCCACGGGGCGCAGACGAGTGCTGCCGCTCCGCACCTGTACTTCGCCGGCTTCACCAATCCGCTGAGCGGCGCGCTGTACCAGGCGGGTGTCGAGGCACGGGCCATCTGCCGGGCGCTCGCCGGCCGGACCGCGTTCGTCCCGGCGCAGCGCCGTGCCACCCGGGACCAGGACGCCCTCGCCCCCGTCCGGCTCCCGATGGGCGGAGCCACCGCCGGCGGGGCCGAGGGCACGTAGCGGGCCGGGTCAGCGGACCACCTTGAGGCCGAAGTGGCCGCCGAACTGCTGTCCGAGGCCGAAGCCGATGGCTGAGTGCAGGTGCGCGTACATCTCCATGCCGCGGGCGCACACCAGGGGGCCGAGGTCGAGGACGTCGCTCCAGCCGTAGGACTCCAGCAGGTCGGCGGTCTGCTGCTTGGCGTCCGCGTGGTCGCCGGCGACGAACATGGTGTGGTCGCCGCCGCCGACGGCGGCCGGATGGACGACGGTGGCCTGCTCCTGGGTGACGAAGCTCTTGACGACCTTCGTCGCCGGCAGGGCGCGCTGGATCTGCTCGGCGAGGCTGTCGGTGTCGCACGGCTCCAGCTTCGGCATGACGCCCCACGGCGTGGGCCAGGGGTGCTCGCTCCGGTGCTGGTAGACGTAGGGGACGGCGTAGTCGATCAGCGTCTTGCCGGCGAGCCCGTCCGCGATGGCGGTCAGGGCGGCGACGGCGTTGCGGCCGTCGATGCCGCCGATGACCAGACCGTCGGCGGCGGCCGCCGCGTCACCGAAGGTCAGCAGGGTGGTGCCCGGGTGGTCGGCCAGCCACTGGCCGTAGGGCGCGTTGCCCATCATGTCCGGCTCGGTGCGGGCGAGCGTGGCCTGCGGGTCGCGGGTGCCCACGAACACCTCGTGGCCGAGCTCGAGCAGCTTGGCCGTGTGCGCCCGGGCGCCGCCACCCGTACCGAGTACTGCGATCTTCATGGGGATACCTCCCGTTTTGCCGTGATTGGACAGCTCCACCGTAGGACCCTTTCAGGACAGGACATGTCCTTTGCCCCGGTCATAGTGGGAGCCATGACCAGTGACATGACGGCCCGCATGCTGCGACTGCTGTCCCTGCTGCAGACACGCCGCGAGTGGTCCGGCGCCGACCTCGCCGACCGCCTGGAGGTGACCGTCCGGACCGTCCGCCGCGACATCGACCGCCTGCGCGACCTGGGCTACCCCGTCGACAGCGCCCGGGGCCACGCCGGCGGCTACCGGCTGGCCGCCGGAACCGACCTGCCACCGCTCCTGCTCGACGACGGGGAAGCCGTCGCCATCGCCGTCGCGCTGCGCACCGCGGCCGGAGGCCTGACCGGTATCGAGGAGACCGCCCTGCGCGCACTGGCCAAACTCGAACAGGTCCTGCCCCGGCGCCTCCGCCCCCAGGTCACCGCCCTCCAGCACGCGGTCGCCGGGATCGCCTGGGAGGACCGCGGCCCCCGCGCCGATCCCGCCCTGCTGGCCACCCTCGCCCTCGCCTGCCGCGACCACGAGATCATCACCTTCGACTACACCACCCGCACCGCCACGACCGCTCCGCGCCGCGTCGAACCGCAGCACATCGTCGCCTCCGGCGACCTGTGGTACCTGCTGGGCCACGACACCGCCAGGGACGACTGGCGCATCTTCCGCCTCGACCGGATCACCGGGCCGGCCCTCACCGGACACCGCGCCCCTGCCCGCGACCTGCCCGGCGGCAGTCCCGCCGCCTTCGTCGCCGCCCGGCTGTCCGCCGCCCCCACCCGCCACCGTGCCGTCGCCACCGTCCACGCCCCCGCCGACCGCGTCGCGCGCAGCCGCCACCTGGCCACCCGCATCCGCCCCGTCGACTCGGCCACCTGTCTCGTCGACGCCTCGGACGACTCCCTCACCCGCATCGCCCAGACCTTGGCGGGCCTCACCGCCGACTACACCCTCGACGCCGACCCGGACGTCCTCGACCATCTGCGCGGTGCCGCCCGCCGCATCCTGCACGCCGCCGGCTGACCCGGCCGTCAGGTCAGGTCAGGGCCGGGCAAGAGGCCCGCAGCGCGACCGTGGCCGTCTATCCGGTGTGCCGAGCCGGGAACGCCTGCCCCCACCCGTCCCTTCACCGCCGCTCGGCCCGCCGGCTGGGCCGCACGCCCCGCCCCCCTCGAACGGCGTCGTCACCGGCGGCGAAGATGACGGAGCGCCCGCCCATCCGCACGCCCGTCCGCTACGAAGAACGTCCGAAGCACCCTCGGGGTCCATCCGGCCCCGATCCAGCGACCAGGACGAAGGACCGGCATGCGATGGACGCCCCTCCCCCCAACGGCCGCCCCCGGCCGCCCCTGCGCCTCCTCGCCACCCCCGGGGTCCGCCCGGTGAACCGACCACTGCCCTTCGGCACCGGCCCCGCCCCGGAGCACGGCGACCTCGCCGAGGTCATGAGGGACGTCGCCCACGGCGACAAACAGGCCTTCGCCGTGCTCTACGACGCCCTCGCGCCCCTGGTCTTCGGAATCGTCACCAAGGTCGTACGCGACCGCGCCCAGTCCGAGGAGGTCGCCCAGGAGGTCATGATCGACCTGTGGCGGCAGGCCGCCCGCTACCGGCCCGAGGCGGGCAGCGTCAGGACGTGGGCGGCGACGATCGCCCACCGGCGGGCGGTGGACCGGGTCCGCTCCGCCCAGGCGGCCGCCGACCGTGAGCAGGCCCAGGCCGCGCGCGAGCACACCACCGCCTTCGACGAGGTCGCCGAACAGGTCGAGACCCGCCTTGACAGCGAACAGGTC
The DNA here is from genome assembly GCF_055575555.1 of Streptomyces sp. NPDC034085. NCBI lineage: Bacteria > Bacillati > Actinomycetota > Actinomycetes > Kitasatosporales > Streptomycetaceae > Streptomyces > Streptomyces sp. NPDC034085. The sequence continues at coordinate 167,898 of NZ_JBVISL010000012.1, forward strand.
CGCCGCTGCCTGGGCGGCCTCACCGAACTCCAGCGCCAGGCCGTGACGCTGGCCTACTACCGGGGGCTGACCTACCGTGAAGTCGCCGAAGCCCTACGCACACCGCTTCCGACCATCAAGACACGCATGCGCGACGGCCTGATCCGGCTCCGCGACTGCATGGGGGTGACCACGTGAAACACCACGCATCCGACGCCCACACCCTCGCGGCCGCCCACGCCCTCGGCGCCCTGGCCCCCGACGAGAGGGAGGCCTTCGCACGCCACATGCAGGAGTGCGAAGCGTGCCGGCAGGAGGCCGCCGGGTTCGAGGCGACCGCGGCCCGACTGGCTGCGGCGGCCTCGCAGACACCGCCCGCGGCCCTGAAGCCCAGGGTGATGGCCGCCGTCGACGAGGTGCGCCAGCTGCCCCCGCACGTCCCCGCCGCCGCGCCCACCGCCACCCGCGTCGGCGCCCTGCGCCGCAGGGCCGTTCCGCTCGCCCTCGCCGCCACCGTGGCCGCCGCCCTGTTCGGCGGCGGCGCGATGTGGCAGCTGCGGCACGGGCGGGAACTGGAGCAGCGGGCCCGCCAGGCAGAACAGCGCCTGGACGCCGTCGGCACCGTCCTCGCAGCGCCCGACGCCCGGACGGTACACGGCCGGGCCGCGAACGGGGCCCTGACCACCGTCGTCGCCTCCGACCGGCAGAACCAGGCCGTCTTCACCGCGCGCAACCTGCCCGCCCCGGCCGCGGGGAAGACGTACCAGCTGTGGCTCGCCCACGGCGGCACGATGCGCCCGGCCGGTCTCGTCCACGGCGACGGCACCGTCCTCGTCGACGGCGACCCGGCCGGCGCGACCGCGATCGGCCTCACCCTGGAACCCGCCGCCGGTTCACCCCGGCCCACCACCGCCCCCCTTCTCCTGCTGGCCCTCCCCACCTGACCCCGCGGTTTACCCCGGCTCCCACCGGTCAGACGGGACAAGGAGATCAGCGACGGCGCACGGGCGCGGCCGGGCCTCGGGCACCCCGCCCTCCAGGCCGCCTCCCGGCGCCCGGCGAGGCGGGAGCGGCGAGGGTGCAGCGGTGTGACCACGTGTGGAGGACGATGACGGGTACGGTGCGGGACGCGGGCCGGTACGTGCGGCGCGCCGTGCGGGCCCCGGGCAGCGAGCGCGACGACGTGGTGCTCCACCTGAAGACCGTTGCGGCGGCGATGACCGCGTGGGTCCTGGCCCGCCACCTCCTGCCGCCGGCGGTATCCACGTTCGCCCCGTTCACCGCGCTGGTGGCGCTGCAGGCCACGGTGTACCGCTCCTTGCGGGACTGCGCGCAGTACCTCTTCGCGATGGCGGTCGGGGCGGCCCTGGCGGCGACCCTGGCGGCCGTCGCGGGCATCCACGGCTGGTCCTTCGGACTCCTGACGCTCCTGGCCCTGGCCGTCGGACGCTTCGGCAGTCTGGGCTCGCACGGCACGCAGGTCGCCATCGTGGGTTTCTTCGCCTTCTCCTCCGGCCACGGCAGGATCGACTACATCGGGCAACTCGTCGCGTCGGTCGGCATAGGTGCCGCCTGCGGGATCGTCGCGCACCTCGTCCTCGCACCCGCCCGGCACACCCTGCGCCGGCAGGAAGCGGTCGCCGCCCTCTTCACCCGCATCGAGCGGGGCGTCGGCGACCTGGCCGACGCGTTCGAGACCGACGCGCCGGACGGGGACCGGGTGCGCCGGCTGCGCGGCGACTGGCGCGGGCTGTCCGCGGACGCCGACCGCATCCGCCAGGCCGTGGACGCGGAGCTCGAGAACAGCCGCCTCAATCCGCGCCGCAGCATCGACGGCGCCCGCGAAGCCCTGCTGCGGGCGCGGAAGGCGCTCGACGTCGCCCAGCGCTGCCTGGACCACCTGCGCTCCGCCGGCCGCAGCCTCGACCACGCCCTCTCCGGCGGCGAGCGGGAAGCCCTGCCCCCTGAGTTCCGGCGCGCCTACACGGCGTTGCTGCGCACGGTGGCCACTGCGATGGACGCCATCGGTGAGAGCACGCGTACCGATCCCGGCCCCCTGCGGGCGGCCCTCGACCGGGCGTCCTCCGAACTCGCCCGGGCCCAGGAGCAGGCCGCGGCCTCCGCGGACCAGCCGGCCGTGACGGCTCTCCAGGGCACCCTCGTGACCGACGCGGGCCGTCTGCTGGAGGAACTCCGCGAGGGCTGCGGGGAACTGGAGCGCGCGGCCTGACGTACGTCCGCCGCTCGCCAGGCGAAGGGGTCGCGGGGAGGCCGAGGTGTGTGAGGGCCCGATCGTAGGCGGCGCGGTCGAAGACGTAGGTGACGTCGATGCGGGCGTACAGCGGCCCGCACTCCCACACCCCGCTCCCGGGGGGGCAGGCGGGTCACGCCGCCCGTGCCTCAGCTCCGGGACGGCAGCCGGCGGAGTTCGAGCAGAGCCACCGCGATCTTCACGCCGGTCGAGACCGTCAGGGCCTGGAGGAACGGCATGCCCGTGAGCCACAGGACAACCATCATGACCGTCAGAACCAGGAACGCGGGAAGCAGGTTGGTCCGCGTGACCACGGCCTTCAGATGGCCGGTCCTCCTCCGGCGCTGATCCACCGCGCCGATCGGACGCGCGGTGAGGCCTTCCTCCTCGGCTTGCGGCATCGGCTGCTGCCCTTCCCTCGTACCCGTCTCCGCAACGAGCCTCGGGCGCGCCGCGGCGGACCGCCACTGCTGCCACCCGCCCCGCCTCCGTCCGGCGTACAGGTTCACCTCACCGGGTCAGCCGACGCCTCCGGTGCGGGTCGTGCCTCCTCGCCGCCCGTGCCCAGGCCCGCCAGGAGGCGCAGGGCGTCCGCGGAGGGGCTGCCGGGGGCCGCGGAGAGCACCAGCAGCTCCCTTCCCGACGCGTCCGGCAGAGCGAAGTTCTCCTGGTGCAGTTCCAGCAGCCCGACCAGCGGGTGCCGGTAGGCCTTGCGTCCGTGGGTGCGGGCGCGAACGTCGGCGCGGGCCCACAGGCGGCGGAAGCGCTCGCTGCCCATGGACAGTTCGCCGATGAGGGAGGCCAGGCGCGGGTCCTCGGGGTAGGTGCCGGCGGCCAGGCGCAGGTGCCCGACCACGTCGAGCGTGCACGTCTCCCAGTCCGCGTAGAGGCCGCGCTCGGTCTCCTCGAGGAAGATGTGCCGGGCCGTGTTCAGGCCCGGTAGCGGCCGGCCGAAGAGCAGTCCGGCGAGGCGGTTCCCGGCGAGCACGTCGAGGCGGTGGTCCATGATCAGCGCGGGTGCATCGGCGACCAGGCCGAGGACGCGCAGCAGTTCCGGCCGGACCCGCCCGGCCGGCGCCTTCGCGCGGCGCCGGCGCTGCCGGGCGAGCCGGCACAGGTGCCCGCGTTCGGTCTCGTCGAGGCCGAGGACCCGGGCGAGCGCGTCGAGGACCTGGTCGGAGGGCTGGGTCGCCCGGCCCTGCTCCAGGCGTACGTAGTAGTCGACGCTGACTCCGGACAGGTGCGCGACCTCTTCGCGGCGCAGCCCCGCCACTCGGCGGCGGCTGTCGGTGGCGACTCCGACGGCAGCCGGGTCTACCCGGGAGCGCCGGGACCGCAGGAACCCCGCAAGATCGTCCATGCCCCCAGTATGGCCTCGGTCCCGCACGCGAGGGTGGTACTGCCAGTACCAGGAAGTCCGGTCCGACGGAAGCGGCGCCCCTGAACGCCGGGCGCCGCGGGGCCCAGGATCGGGGGCATCCGATCCGAAGGAGTTCCCGTGAAGACGCTGATCGTCCATGCCCACCCGGAGCCGCAGTCGCTCAACGGCTCGCTGAAGGACCTCGCGGTGTCCACGCTGGAGGGCGCCGGGCACGAGGTCCGGGTGAGCGATCTGTACGCGATGAACTGGAAGGCGGTCGTGGACGCCGCGGACTACGGTCCCGAGGCCTCGGATCCGCTGAACGTGCCCCTGGACTCGGGCCGGGCCTTCGACGCCGGGACGCTCACCGCGGACGTCCGCGCCGAGCAGGAGAAGCTGTTGTGGTCGGACACGGTCATCTTCCAGTTCCCGCTGTGGTGGTACTCGATGCCCGCGATCCTCAAGGGCTGGGTGGACCGGGTGTTCACCTACCGCTTCGCGTACGGCGTCGGCGAGCACAGCGCCACCCGGTACGGCGAGCGCTTCGGCGAAGGCACCCTGGCCGGCAGGAGGGCGCTGCTGTCGGTGACCGCCGGCGGTCCGGAGTCGCATTACGCGGCTCGCGGGATCAACGGTCCCATCGACGACCTGCTGTTCCCGATCCACCACGGGATCCTGTACTACCCGGGCATGGAGGTGCTGCCGCCGTTCGTGCTGTACGGCACCGACCGGATGACCGCGGAGGCCTACGCGGACGTGGCCAAGGCCTGGGAGCAGCGGCTGCTCACCCTGGAGTCGACCGAGCCGATCGCGTTCCGGCGGCAGAACCACGGCGACTACGAGATCCCCTCCCTGCACCTGAAGGAGGGACTGGAGCCCGCGGGCCGCACCGGCTTCGGCCTGCATGTACGCGGCTGACCCGGCCCGCGGGCAGGGCCTTTCGCCTCGCGCGGCGTCGTGCGGCGGAACGGTCGGGGGCGGCTCGGCGGCCGTTACGGGAGCAGTCGCTCCGGGGACGTCGCCCACCAGAACGTCAGCTGGGGCACGGTCTCCAGGCCCAGTGCCTCGCGCAGCTTCGAGACGTGGGCCGTCACGGTGCGCTCGCTGAGCCCGAGCTTCTCCCCGATCTGCCGGTGGCTCCTGCCGGCCACGATGCCCCGTACGATCGTCCGCTGGAGCTTCGAGGTCCTGGGGGCGTCCTCCTGGCCCGCGCTTCCCTCGCCTTCGCGGGGCAGCCACGGGTCGGCCCGCTCCCACTGCTGGCGGAAGTGCGCGGCCAGCAGGGCGCACACCCCGCGGTCCTGGGTGTACCAGGCGGCTGACTGCTGGACGGTGCCGTCCTCGCCGTAGACCTCGAAGAAGGCGTGCTTGCGGTCCACGACGATTAACCGCAGGAAGTCGTCCCCGAGGGTGCGCACCTGGGCGCCGGCCCGCGTCATGGTGGCGACCCAGTCGCGCTGCGTGGGGTTGGTCCGTCCGCTGACCCGGTAGATCGTCCGTACGCTCACGCCGCGCCGGGCGGCTTGCAGGTCCCGCGGCAGGGCTCCCTTGAGGACCTGCGGTTTCCGGTGCCCGGGCTGCGCGGTGAGGATCTCGAACTCGGCGGACTGGATGGTGCGTATGGTCTCCGCGTTGACCTCGGGGACCGTGCGGAGCAGGAGCGTCCCCTCCGGGCCGGGGCTGTGGTGGTACCGCTGCTGCTCGGCTTCGAGCTCCCGTACGTGGGCGGGGATGCCGGCGAGGGCTTCGGTGACGCCGGTGAGCGCCTTGAGGACGGCCTCGGTGAGCTGCGTCTCCAGGTAGCGGGGCGGGGCGGGGACGTAGGTGCCGTGCTCGTGGGTGTTCGCGAAGAGGATGTCGCGGGCGAGGAGGGAGGCGAGGCCCGGCTCGTCGTCGGGCAGCTCTTCGCCCCGCAGGGCCCTGCGGTAGGTGCGCAGCTCCACCTCGGTCAACCGGGAGGTCTCGGGGGCAGCGGATATTTCCCGTTCCGTCATCAAATCCGTCTTCCTCTTGCTGAACTGCGGGTGGACGCAGTATCCCGAAGGTTGATCGCGTCCCGCACTCGATACAGGCTTGCCCGTGTGCCACAGGGCCCGTGGCGCAGTTGAGGCCCTGCTGCCCGCATCGTCCGCGGGGGTCGGGCCGGCCTAGGGAGGAACACCTTGACACCGATCAACACCCGGTCAACCGTCACCGCCGTGCTGTTCGCGATCCTCGCGGTCATCGGACTCAGTGGTGTCGCCGGCAACGAACCGGCCGGCACCAATTGGGGAATCGCAGCCATGGGAGAGGTGGAGCAGCAGGCCGACGCCCGCGTCCTGTCTGCCGGTCCGCTGATCCAGACGTCGGACTCCGACTGGGGATGATCCTCCCGCGCTGAGGCGCACAGCACCCGGTACGGCGGTCACCCCGCCCTCGCCGGGTGCTCCGCCGTTTCCGGGCCGCTCGGCCCGGTGCGGCGTCAGCGGGTGGCCGGGCCGCTCGTCACGGTCGCCCAGCTGCCGCCCTTCACCGCGTACACCGTCAGCCGGCGGTTGACCGGGTCGCCGTTCCGGTCGAAGGCGACGCGGCCCGTGACCCCGTCGAAGTCCAACCGTGCCACGACCGGTGGCAGTTCCGTCCGGGCGTCGGCGGGGAGGGTGCCGCCATGGGCCGTCACGACGGCCTTCACCGCCTCGATGAGCGCCCATGTGGCGTCGTACGCGTACGGGCCGTACCAGCCGGCCGCTTCCGGGTAGCCGGCCTTGCGGTACCGGGTGAGGAAGTCCTGCCCGGCCGCCGTCTCCTCGGCGGCCGCGCCGATGTTGGTCGCGAGATCGCCCTCGGCCTTCGGGTTCATCGTGAGGTACTGCTGGTCGAAGATGCCGTCACCCCCCATCAGGGGGGCGGTCACCCCCGCCTGTTCGAGCTGCTGCGAGAGCGGTGCCGCGGTGTCGTAGTAGCCGCCGAAGTAGACGGCGTCGGCTCCCGAGGACCGCACCCGTTCGGCGAGGCCCTCGAAGGCGCGTTCCGCGGGATCGACCCGCTCGGTGCCGACGACGGTCCCGCCGAGCTTCGTGAACTCGGCCGTGAGGCCGGAGGCGAGTGCGGTGCCGTGGGCGCTCGCGTCGTCCACCACGTACACCTTGGTCTTCTTCGCCTCGCCGTGCAGGTACCGGGCGGCGAACGGCCCCTGGTCCACGTCCGTCGCGACGGTCCGGAAGTAGGTGGAGTGGGGACGCGACGGGCTGCCGGCGGCCCAGTCGGGGCCGAGCGTCAGCACGGGGTCGGTGTTGCCCGGCGACACGACGGCCATGTCCGCCCGGGCGAGCGGCGCCACCAGGGTCTTGGCGACACCGGAGTTGAGCGGGCCGACCACCCCCAGGACCTTCTTGTCGGACACGAACCGGGCGGCGTTGGACGCGCCCCTGGCGGGGTCGGCCCCGTCGTCCAGGGCCTTGATCTCGAACGTCACGCCGGGGACGTGCCCGGTCTCGTTGGCGGTCCTGGCCGCCAGCTCGGCCGAGTTCCTCATCCCGGCGCCCATGGCGGACAGCCCGCCGCTGAGCGGTGCGTCCACCCCGATCACCACCGTGGCGGAGGAGGCCGCCGACCCGCCGCCGGCCGCCCCGCCCCCGTGAGGCGCGTCCTCGTCCTGGGTGAGGGTCCAGGTCAGGACGGAGCCCGTGGCGAGCGTGGCGAGCACCGAGGCCAGGACCGCGGAGCGCCGGGTGAGCCGGCGCCCCCGGGTGGACGCCCTCTCGCCGCCCTCCCTCCCGTGGGCGGAGCCGTGCGTGACCGGCTCCTCGGCCGGTGGCGGGGGCACGGGCGGGGCGGTCGGCCGCTCCGGTACGGGGCGCTGCCCGGCACCCGCGCCGGATCCGGAGTCGAGGACCGTCGGGGTCTGCGGTGACGGCGTCGGGGAAGCCGGCTCGGGTACGGGGTCGGGTCCCTGCCCCTGCCCGGGCTCGGCGGATGCGGGGGGCACGGTCGTGAAGGACCGCAGGACCGCCGCCAGCATCTCGGCCGCCTCGGCGGCTGCGACGCGCTGCGCGGGGTCCTTGGTGAGGAGCGCGTCCAGCACCGGTGCGAGCGGGCCGGCGTGGACCGTCGGCCGGGGCGGCCGGGTGAAGACGGCCACGGCGAGGGCGTGGAGCCCGTCCGCCTCGAACGGCGGGTGTCCCTCGACGGCGTGGTAGAGGGTCGCGCCGAGCGCCCACAGGTCGTTGGCGGGGGTGGGGCGCTTGCCCTCCAGCTGCTCCGGCGGCATGTAGTGCGGCGTGCCGATGACGGTCCCGCTGTGGCTCAGCCTGGTCGTGGCGTCCGCGAGGTGGGCGATGCCGAAGTCGGTCAGGACGACGCGGTCCTTGGTCAGGAGCACGTTGTCCGGCTTGATGTCGCGGTGGACGATCCGCGCCCGGTGCGCCTCGGCCAGCGCGTCGAGCACGGCGGCGCCGATCTCGGCCACCCGCTGCACGGGCAGCCGCCCGGTGCTGCGGATGGCGGCGGCCAGGGACTGCCCGCGGACCAGCTCCATCACGATGACGGGGGCGCCCTGGTGCTCCACGACGTCGTGGATGGTGATGATCCCGGGGTGGCTGAGAGTGACCGCCGCGCGCGCCTCGCCGATGAACCGCCGGAGCAGCGCGGCGCGGTCCCCGTCGTCCATGCCCGGCGGGAAGAGGATCTCCTTGACCGCGACCTCACGTCCGAAGAGGTGCTGGTCGAGGCCGCGCCACACCCGGCCCATACCGCCCTGGCCGATGCGTTCCACCAGCTGGTACCGGCCGGCGATGAGTTCGGGATTCTGCTCGGTCACGCGCACACTCTAGGTCCTGCTGAGCCGATCAGGTGACGCACGTACGGCGTGAACCCGCCCCTGCCGCATCCCCGGCGGAGCCCGGCGTTCCGACACTCCCCCGAGCCCCGCCGCGGGCGCCGGCGGGGCTAGGGGGTGTCCGCAAAGTCCCGCCTGCCCTGCGGGCGGCCGCGCTACTGTGCGGACACCCCCTAGGGGCGGAAGCGCAGGGGGTGGTCCGCCGGTACCTCCACGACGGCGATGCGCACGCCGTCGGGGTCCGCGATCCACATCTCGATCAGCCCCCAGGGCTCCCGCTGCGGCGGCCGCAGCACTTCGGCGCCCCGCTCCCGGAGTTCCTGGTGGGCCGCCTCCACGTCTTCCACCTGGAGCCACAGCCGCAGCCCGGGCGCTGGTGGCGCGTCGGCGCGGCCCGACACCTCGAGGAACCCACCGCCGAGGAAGTAGACCGTGCCGCGTTCGGGGCCGGTGCCGAACTCCCGGTGGACGGCGAGGCCGAGGGTGGTGCCGTAGAAGGCGCGGGAGCGCTCGGGATCGGTGGGGCACAGCAGGATCCTGCTGCCCAGTACGTGAACCATGGCCCCACTCTGCCCCGGTCGGGGAACCGTGACTCCTCCCGCCTCGGCGCCTTTCGGCCACGAGCCGGAGCAGTGACCGCTGGGCCGTCTGCGCTGCACGGACCCGTTGCCGCGCACCAGAACGTGTGCTCGATAGCATCGCGGGGCGCTGGGGCACTGGGCCCGGGCGAGTGAGGAAGTCATGAGCGATGACGTGCTGTCGATCATCCCGACGGATCCGCGGTGGCAGCCGGAACGCGATGCCGTTGACCGCGTCCTGTCGCTGATCAACGAACTGGCTCCCGGCGTCGTCGACGGAGCGGACGGCGAGGTCGACGTGACGTGGCATGACGTGGTGACCGCGGTCGACTGCGGCGGAAACCTGGAGCGGATCGGCTGCCCCTTGTGTCAGGCGTCCATCGACCGGGAGTGGTGGGGCGACCTGCTCGACGCCCACTGCGACGACGGCTTCGCCACGCTCGCGGTCGAGGTTCCCTGCTGCGGAGGATCGACCACGCTCGACCTGCTGCATTACGACTGGCCCTGCGGCTTCGCGCGCTTCGAGATCGCCCTCTGGAATCCCGCACGCCCTTGTTTCGGCGAAGACGAGCTGGCGGCGCTGGCGGACGGGCTGGGACACCCCGTGAAGCAGGTCCGGGCCCGTGTCTGAGCCACGGCGTGCCCGCCCGGGCGGGGCGCGGTGAGGCAGCCGAGGCGGTCCGCCTCGGCTGCCCGGTCCGCTCCCCCGGCGCTGTCGTGCCGTGGTCCGATGGGGTCCCCGGCGGTCCTGCCGTGGCGGCCGGCGCCGGGCCCGCGGGCTACATGGGGTCCATGGTGGCGCTCTCCGGGCCGTGGACCTCTTCGAGCTTCTGCCGGATGTGCAGGGCCTTGTCGGTCAGCCGCTGCCGCTCGGCGGGGTCGGTGGACCGCTGGGCCGCCAGCTCCAGTTCCTCGGCCTTCTCGCGGATGTGCCGGACCTGCTCGTCGGGCTGGCTCTCGCCGCTCATGTGATCTCCTCCGGTTCGGGACGGACGTGTCTCCACTCAAGCATTCCCCGCGATCCGGCGATCGGACCGATGCCGTGGCGGCCGCGTCACGCGGACGGCCACGGGCCGGTCGGTGTCGACCCCTCAGAGACGGTGACGCTTGAACCGGCGGACCCCGGCCTCCAGCAGAACGCCCATCAGCTCCGCCTCGCCGGCCCCGGCGAGCAGCCGCTTGGGCACGATCAGCAGGCCGCTCTTCCAGCCGAAGCGGCCGGTCACGACGTAGACCCGCTCCGTCTCGCGGGCGCGGTACATGGTGCGCCACGGCACCCGCATGAGTTCCTCGCCGCCGCGGGCGACGACGAAGCCGGCGGCGTCGATGACGGCCTGCTTCTCGCCCCTGGCCTGGTCGGCGCGGAACGCGCGGCCGGTGAGCAGCGGGGGCAGGAACAGGCCGAGCACGCCGTAGACCACGCCGAGCGCCAGCAGGCCGGCGTTGACCGCGCCGCCGTGGGCGAGGGGCCTCAGGCTCAACGCCGCCAGCAGGACGGCGGCCGCCCAGATGAACCACCGCAGGCGCTGGAACAGCCCGGTGGCCGCGACCGCCTCGTCGAACTCCTCCCGCGTCAGGGTGCCGCTGAAGGTGATGGTCGCCTGTCGTATGTCATCCACGGCGCGGAGCCTACAGGTCCACGCCGGAGCGGCCGGGCCCGTGCACCGCGCGAAGGAGCGGGGCGGCCCGCCATCCGGACGGCAGCCCCGAGGTGCCCTGCGGACGGTCCCGGGGCAGGCTGGACGCATGCCCGACCAGACGGAGATCGTGATCCACCCCGTGTCGCCCAAGGGCGGCCGGAAAGTGACCGTGCACGCGCTGGGCGTGGACGCCGACCTGGGCCGTGCCTACACGCCCTCCGACGTGTCGGAGTTCCTGCGCCGCGCCGGTCTGGAGGACGTGGACCTCTCCGAGGACGGGCCGGTCCGCTGGGAGGGCGGCGGCCCCGAAGTCTGGTCCGCCGACATCTGACCGCGGGCAGCTGCGGCTTCACGGCCGGCGGGGCCGGTCGCACGAGGTGAGGAGCCGGGCCGCGGCGGCTTCGAGGTCGGCGCGGGGCACCCGCTCGCATACCAGCGGCGCGCACACCTCGAAGGCGCCGCTGGGAACCTCGCCGAACAGGAGCACCTGGAGGTACTCGGGGCCACCCGCTTCCTCCCGGCCCACCAGGACTTCGACGGTGAGGCGGGTGCCGTCCGCCAGCCGCCGCGATCCGCTCTGGGGTTCGCCGTCGACCAGCGTGAACTCCTCCTCGTACCGGCCTTCGGGCGGGGCGGCCAGCAGCCACCGGGCGAACGCGGCGGCCCGTGGTGCGCCACCGGTCAGTGCCGCGCGTCCGATGAAGTACGCGTCGAAGCACCAGGTACCGTCCGGATCCCTGCCGACGGCCACCCACAGGTCGTCCACGGGCCGACCGGGGTAATGGCTGCCGCGCCAGCCGAACCGGAACCCGGTCTCCTCGTACGTACCGGCCACTTGCGCACCTTCCCTCGCTGGAACCACCGGTCCAGCCTGCCGCAGGTGCAGGGGGCTAGGAGGCGTTCCACTCGTCGCTGGGCAGCGAGTGCCACAGGTCGAGCCAGCCGGGGAGCAGGAAGAGCGGGCGGGACAGGACGGCGTCGCCCGCCCGCTGGGGCCGGATCGCCAGGCCGAGGTCCGCGAAGACCGGGTCGCCGGCGGGGCTGTACGCCAGGCTGCCGGGTGTCGCGGCGCGGTGGACGAGCCAGTCCTCCACCTGGGAGCGCACACAACCGGTGAGCGGGGCCCCGTCCAGTCTCACCTGGGGACCGGTGAGCGCCTCTGCGGCCACGCACCCCAGGCGGCCTCCCCGGAAGAGGGCCCTGATCCCGGTCCCCGTGAAGTCGGCGAAGGCGAGTGCGCGGGCTCCGGCGGCCGGGGTGTGGGCGGAGCGGGCCGGCTGTTCGGCGAGTGCGGCGGTGATCTCCTCCAGGGTCATCCCGAAGTGCAGGGGGCCGACCCCGATGTACGGGGTGAACGTCCACTCCGCGCGCTCCCCGTCCCCTGCGGGCCGGGGCGCGGGTGGTGTCGGGGCGTGGGAAGCCGCGGGCGCGGTCGCCGCCCGGGCTTCGGGCCGGCGGACGGGCGGCTCCGAAGCCGCGGTGTCCTCGGGCTGCTCCGCCAGCCGGCGGACCGCCTGCTCCCGGCCCGGCCCGAACGGGTCGTCCGCCAGGGCGCGTGCCCGGTCCAGGTCCGCGCGGCGCTCGTTCTCCGCTGCGACGAGACCGCCGGTGTCCTCGCCCCAGGCCGCCAGCCGTTCCCGGGCGATCCACCGGTAGTACGAGTCGGCGCTCACGCCCAGCACCGCGCGGACCGCGGGCGCGTACCGGGGTACGGACGGGGCGAGGGCCGGATCCGCCAGCAGGAGAGCGGTGGCCGCGAGGGCGGCTTCCCTCACCCGCGGATCGGCGTCCTCGCAGAAGGCCGCCGTGCGGGCGTGGAGCGCCGGCCGTACCGCACGGGCGGCGGCCAGATCCCGCGCGGCGCCGCCACCCTCGTGCGGGCTCCGGGCGACGTCGGCGAACGAGGCGAGCCACTTCAGCAGTTCGGCGCGCAGGGGCCGCCGCCCCGGCCTGCGCTCCCAACCGAGGAGGGCGGCCACGACCAGGGTCGCCGGGGCGGTCGCCGGGCACACGCGCTCCTGGTGGAGGAGGAGCCGGTACAGGTCCTCCACCGCCCGCACCCGGCGGGCCGGGTCGGCGGCGAGCACCCCGAGGAGGACGTCCGGTGTGTCGGGCACGTTGTGGCGGCCCGTACAGAAGTGCGGCAGCGCCCCTCCAGTCGGTGCCGGTGAGCTCGGTCCGCGCTGCGTGCGGCAGGGGGTCGGCGGGAGCGGCACGACGGTCGGCGGCTGTCTGGTCGGTCACGCGCCCCAGTGTTCCAGCCGGCTGCGACACCGGTTGCGCCGGCTTCGTCGGGTGAGGTCCGGTCAGGCCCGGCTCCCTGCCGATGTGTTCCCGGCGCGGCGGACGGGGAAGACCGTCGGGCCGGGGTCGGTGGTGAGGAAGTCGAGGATGAGCTGGTTCACCAGTCCGGGCTTCTCCAGCGGCAGCCCGTGAGAGGTTCCCGGGACGACCGCGAGTTGGGAGTCGGGGATCGCGCGGTACAGGGCGATGGTGTGTTCGAGGGTGATCAGGTCGTCGTCACCGACCAGGACCAGCGTCGGCATGCCCATCCGGGCGAGGGCCTCGGCCGGGATCGTGGGCTGCGTACGGATCATGTCGGCCTCCTTCCGCACCACGACCGGCCAGTGGTCGGCGCCGTCGGGTGACACGGCCCCGTACGCCTCGCGGAAGAACGCCATGTCGGCACTGTCCGCCGCCATGGCGTCGAACATCTGCGGTGCCGCGGTGCTGACCGGACCGGGCAGGAAGTTCGCCCCCATGGCCACGACCTTGCGGACCAGGTCGGGGCGGGCGATCGCGACCAGCAGGGCGACGATGCCGCCGTCACTCCAGCCGACGAGGTGCGCGGAGCCGCCGACGACCGCCTCGATGAAGGCGATGGTGTCGTCGGCCATGTCCTGGTAGGAGAACGGTCCCGCGACGTCGGGGGTGCGGCCGTGTCCGCGACGCTCCGGCAGGAACACCCGGTACCGGGCGGCGAAGTCGGGGCGCTGCGCGCCCCAGGTCTCGTTCGTGCAGAGGCCTCCGTGCAGGAGCAGCAGAGGGTCGCCGGCACCTTCCGCCTCGTACCACGTCCTGACGCTGCCCAGCTCGACGTACTGGCCCACGGTGCCAGTGTCCCCAGCGGTTCGACGTACCGCAACGCGATGGTGCTGCCGCGTCCCGGCCGCCGCGCTGGCGGTCAGGCGCGCCGATCGGGCGGAGAGGGCGCAGAGGCCGTGGCTTCGGCGATGAGGAGGGCGACGTCGTCGTGGTCGTCGGGGTGGCGCAGGGCGCGCAGGAGCCAGGGGCAGGTGTCGTTCAGGGCGCGGCGGGGTTCGCGGAGGATGTCCAGGAGCATCTGCAGGCGGTCGTCGATCGCGTGGTGGCGGGTTTCCACGAGGCCGTCGGTGTAGAGGAGGAGCCGGTCGCCGGGGGCGAGTGCGAAGGAGGTGGTGTGGAAGGGGACGCCGCCGACGCCGAGCGGTGCGCCGGTGGGCAGCTCGACCAGCTCGGCGGGCCGTCCGGCCGGGGTGAGGACGGGCGGGAGGTGGCCGGCGTTGGCGATGTGGCACCGGTGGGTGTGGGGGTCGTAGACGGCGTAGATGCAGGTGGCGATGTAGTGCTCGAGACCTTGGGTGATCTTGTCGAGATGGAGGAGGACTTCGTCGGGTGCGAGGTCGAGGTCGGCGAAGGCGCAGGTGGCGGTCCGCAGGCGTCCCATGGTGGCGGCGGCGTCGATGCCGTTGCCCATGACGTCGCCGACCACGAGGGCGGTCTTGTCACCGGTGAGGGGGATGACGTCGTACCAGTCGCCTCCGACCTCGTGGGTGGCCTGGGCGGGCTGGTAGAGGGAGGCGACCGTCAGGCCGGCCAGTGGGGGCGGGTGGCCCGGCAGGAGGCTGCGCTGGAGGGTCTCGGCGGTGTTGCGGACGCTCTGGTGCCAGCGGGCGTTGTCGATGGCCACGGCGGCCCGGGCGGCGATCTCCCCGGCGAGGAGGACGTCGTCCTCGTCGAAGGGCAGGGGGTTGCGGGCGCGCACCAGGTCGAGGACGCCGAGGACCTCGTGGCGGGCGATGAGCGGCACCGCGAGGTAGGAGTGCACGCCGGTCTCGGCGAAGGCCTCCGCGGCTTCGGCGTCGCGGGCGATGTGCCGGTAGTCGTTGCCGTCGGCGTGGGCGATGACCATCGGCTGGCCGGTGTGGACGCAGCGGGTGATCAGCCGGTCGGCTCCGTAGGCCGCCAGGTCCCCGGCCTGCAGAGCGGCGGTGGCCGCGGGGGTGGCGTAGGCGGTGGCCACGGCGAGCGCCCGGAACGTTTCGGGGCCGGGCTCCCGGGCGGACGGGGCGGGGCGGAAGGCCAGGACGTCATCGAGGAGGTCGACCGTCGCGATGTCGGCGAGGTCGGGCACGGCGACGTCCACGAGCTCGCGGGCGGTGTGTTCGACGTCCAGCGTGGTGCCGACGCGGGCGGAGGCGTCGGCGATGACGGCCAGGCGGCGCCGGGCCCGGTCGGCCTCGGTGGCGGCCTGGTGGCGTTCGGTGACGTCGACCACCGAGGTCGCAACGCCGATCACCCTGCCGTCGGCGCTCTCGATGCGGAAGTACGACACCGACCAGGCGCGGTCGTGGTCCGGGTCGGCCGGAGTGCGGCCGACGGTGTACTGGTCGATCACCGGGGTGCCGGTCAGGAGCACCTGCCGCAGGACGGACTCGATGGTCTCCGCGTCGAGGAAGGCCAGGACATCGCGGGGGTGCCGGCCGAGGTGATCGGCGGCCGGTGTGCCGTTGATGCGCTCCAGGGCCGGGTTGATCAGCAGGTAGCGCAGGTCGGTGTCGAGCAGGGCGATGCCGATGGGGGCCTGCGAGACCAGGCGCTTCGAGAGCGCGAGGTCGGTCTCGACGCGCTGGAGGGTGGTCTGGTCGGCGGCGATGCCCAGGGCGTAGGTGTCGCCGAGGTCGTCCAGCAGCCGCATGTTGCGGAATTCCACCAGGCGCGTGCTGCCGTCCTTGTGCCGGATGGGGAACGCGCCGGCCCAGCTCGCCCCGGTGCTCATCACCTCGGCGAAGAGTCCGGCCACCAGGTCGCGGTGCTCGTCGTGGACCAGCATGGCCGCGTACTGGCCCAGGGCCTCCTTGGCGGTGTAGCCGAAGACGTCCTCCGCCTGGGGGCTCCAGAACACGATCCGCCCCCGGATGTCCAGCACGACGGCGGCCACGCTGAGCAGATCGAGCAGCCCTCCGGGCGGCGACGGCCCCGCCCGCCGTTCCCGCTCGTCCTCGTCCCGCGGCTCCTGTGCGGCCATGGCTGAACGCTCCCTCCTCAACGCGGCCGGCCCGCAGCGCGCGCCGGTTGAGAGCCCTCTTCCATGCTGCTCCCCGAACCCGGTCCTGCACGATCCGGCAGGCGCGGATCTTGACCGCGAAACCGGCGCCGAAGAGAATCAGCGCGAGCAGAAGGCCGAGAAGCAGGGGGATCCATGCCGCCATGCGGGTCGATACGCCCGCCGAGACGCGTGGCGCTGTGACCGGCCGCCGGGTACCGGCTCTGGCGGTGGGTGCACTGCTGGTGCTCGCCGGGTGCGGTGGCGTCGGTGATGGGGCGCCCGTGTCCTGGAAACGCCCCTGCGACATGCTGCCCAAGGCCGTGGTGGAGAAGTCGGTCGGCGTTCCGCTCGTGGCGGTGGGCTCGGAAGGCCCGTACGGGTTCGAGTGCCGCTACCGGCCGCCGAAGTCCTCCGAGGACTTCTGGACGGTGTCCTTCAGGTCGGACACCGACGGCACGGAATGCCCCGACCCGAGAGCGCAGCCCGCACCGGAGATCGACGCCGACGCCTACAAGCTCGACGACAGCGGCCGGGTGGTCGTCGGGGGCCCGTACCACGGCCACTGCCTGCGGATCGCGGGCTACAGCAGCTGGGTCGACGGATCGCACGTCACCGTCGCCTCCGCCGCCGACCTGCTGCGAACGGCCCGGGGCCGCATGGAGTGACGGCGCGGCCGCGGCCCTCGGCCGGGGCTGCCCGCGCGAGCCCGTGCCGGAACGGCCGAGGGGGCCCTTCCGGTGATTGCCGGGCGCCGCGCGAGCCGAGCGCGTGCGACACGGGTACGGCATCTTCGCAACGCCGACGCCGAATCCGTTGAGGGGATCAACCATGTACGCAGCAGTCCGGCGGTACGAAGGGGTGACCGACCCGGCCGAGGCGGGGCGCCTCGTGAACGAGGGCTTCGTGCCGCTCATGCGGCAGGTCGCCGGTTTCGTGGCCTACTACTGGGTCGATGCCGGGAACGGCGTGATGGTCTCGACCAGCGTCTTCCAGGACCGTGCGGGCGCCGACGCATCGATCGAGCGGGCGGCGGACTTCGTACGCGACAACCTGGCGTCCCTCCTCCCCCGGCCTCCCCAGGTCACCGCGGGCGAGGTGGTCGCGTCCGCCTAGCGGGGCCACCGATCGCGGCCGGGCTCCGTGGGGGAGCCCGGCCGCCGTCGTGCCCGTCTACGCCGTGGCCCCGTCGGGGCGGGCGGGGTGGAGGAGGGCGGTGAGTACGTCGGCGGTGCTGCCTTCGTGGTCGCTGCCGGCGCTGCCGCTGCCGCTCTGGACGTTGGCGGTCCGGTCGACTTCGAGCACGGAGTCGGCGTGGGAGTTGTCGATGACGGTGATCAGGCTTCCCTCGGCGGCGGCGGGTGCGGCGCTGCCGCACGCCAGGGTCATCGCCAGGTAGGCGGCAGCCCGCAGGCGTGCGCGGATCACGCGTGGGCGCTCTCACGCGCGGCGGGCACGGGCTGGTGCCGGGTGATGTTCTTCGCCAGGAGGCTGGTGGATTCACCGACGCCGATGGCGCTGGATCCGTCGGCGGCCGGCAGTCGCCCGTCGGCGAGCCGCAGTTCGGTCAGGGCGGTGTCCATCGCCTGGTGCGCCGCGAAGAGGCAGGGCGTGCTGTAGATGGCCACGTCGATGCCGAGGTCGGCCAGCTCGGTGAGGGAGAGCCTCGGGGACTTGCCTCCGGCGATCTGGTTGAACAGCAGCGGCTTGGAGCCGACCACCTCGCGGATCCGCCTGATCCATTCGGCACTGCGGACCCCGTCGACGAGGACGACGTCCGCGTCCGTGGCGGCCAGGGCAGCGGCGCGGTGGAGGATATCGGCCTCCTCGGTGGCGTCCGTGCGGGCGACGACGAGCATGTCCGTCCGCGTCTCCAGTACCGCATGCAGCTTGTCCAGGTACTCGGAGAGCGGCAGGACCTGCTTGCCGTCGGCGTGCCCGCACCTGCGCGGCCGCTTCTGGTCCTCCAGGATCACCCCGGAGGCGCCGATGCGCTCCAGTCCCTCCACCACGTGGCAGGCGACCTCCACGTCGATGTAGCCGTCGTCGATGTCCACGAGCAGGTGGTGCTGGGGGAACGCGCCGCGCAGCCGCTGGACGAAGGACAGCATGTCGGGCCAGGCGATGAACCCGATGTCGGGCAGGCCGTAGTGGGAGGCCGCGAACCCGAAGCCGGAGACGAACATGCCGTCGTAGTGGCCGGCCGCGACCGAGGCGGAGTACATGTCGTACACGCCGATCAGGGGGGTGGTGCCCGGTTCGGCGATCCGGGCCCGGAGCTTGTTGCCGTAACTCATCGTCAACTCCTTGATGTGCTGGGCGCATGGGCAGGCGAGGGAGCGCCTGCGACACGGCAGCGCTTTACCTAAAACTGATCATTTCCAGACCATCTCTAGATTCTGTACCTAGACGGCCTTTACTCACTCGAACGGCGCACCGCGTTCACCACAGAAACGTCACTGGGCACCGCCCCTGCCAACGGCCGCGGTGACCGGTCAGGAATCGAGAAGCGCCGGGCGGCGGGCCGCACCTAGCGTGAGGGGCATGGCAATCACCGCTTCCCCCGCATCCGGCACCTCCCTCGCGTCCGTCACCCTCGAGGTGGCCGACGTGGAGGCCGCCCGCCGCTTCTACGCCGCCTTCGGCGTGGACTCCTCCGTACGCCTGCGTGCGTCGCAGGCCCCCTCGACCGGGTTCCGCGGCTTCGTCCTGGCCCTCACGGTGTCCGGGCCGGCCACCGTGGACGGCTTCCTCGACGCCGCCGTCGCCGCCGGAGCCACGGTCCTCAAGCCCGCCGCGAAGACGCTGTGGGGCTACGGCGGCGTCGTCCAGGCCCCGGACGGGGCGATCTGGAAGGTCGCGACCTCGGCGAAGAAGGACACCGGCCCGGCCACCCGCGAGATCGACGACATCGTCCTGCTGCTCGGTGTCGAGGACGTGAAGGCCGCCAAGGAGTTCCACGTCGGCCGGGGCATGAGCGTGGCCAGGAGCTTCGGGGGCAAGTACACCGAGTTCGCGGCCGGCCCGTCCAGCCCGGTCAAGCTCGCGCTGTACAAGCGCCGCGCCCTGGCCAAGGACGCCGGTGTCCCGGCCGACGGCGGCGGCTCGCACCGCATCGCCCTCGGCAGCACCGCCGCCGCCGTCACCGGCCCGGACGGGTTCGTCTGGGAGACCGCCGGGCCGCTCGCCCGGCCGTAGGAGACGACCTCTCGAAGCTGTCCCGCCGGCGGGGCTGCACCGGTTTCGGTGAACAGGGCGCGTTCACCGGTCGCCGCGGCCCTCGCCGCGTACGGTGGGCCCGCGCTGACGCCGCGTCCGGTCGCCACGGGGACGCGCGCGGGCCATGGGACACGCCAGAGGGAGGAAGACAGGATGACGGAGGCCACGGCCCGCGAGCTGGACGAGCGGGTGCTGGGACGCAGGTGGACCGTGCGTCTGGACGCCGCCGCCCGGGGCAGTGCGGCGGTGCGCGTCTCGTGCAGCCGGTCCTCCTGCGCCGAGCAGCGGCTGCCGTCCGCGGCCGCGGGCCGTGCGGCGGCGATCGCCCACCTCAAGGAGCACCTGAAGGCCGTCCCCGTGCCGCGGGCCGACGCGTACTGTGCCTGCAAGGCCGAGGGCTGCACCGCGCACCTCCGTCCCGACGACCGGTCGGGCCGGGCCGAACCGTGGCGGTGCGGCGGACCGGTCGTGCTGACCGTGGTCTGCGACCGGGAGGGACGCTGGTGGCGGGCCGTGGAGTGCTGTTCGCGCTGCGCGGCCGCCACACCCGGCGCGCGCGTCGTCACCACCGCACCGCCGGGAACCACCCCCGCCGCCCCCCGCGTCGCCACGCCCACGGACGGGCTGCGGTTCTCCGACGACTCCGCCGCGGGTGGTGCGCAGGAGGTGCCGGCTCCCCGTTCGGCGACGGGCCGGCCCCGGCCCCGTCACGGGAGGATCGCGCAGCGGATCGTCCCGACCGGCCTGCGGCCCCTCGCCCTGCGGGACGAGCTCATCGAGCTGGGCGATCTCTTCCGCGCGTACCAGCAGCGCGCCGAACCCGACCTCGCCGTGCTCGCCGGCCTCCAGGAGCGCAAGGCGCGCGCCTTCACCACCTGGGCCGAGGTCACCGGCGACGCGCGACTGCGCCTGGACGCCCAGCGCGCCGAACAGGCCGCCGCCACCGCCCGTCTCCAGCACCAGCAGCGCACGGGCCGCACGGTGGACGGCGACGAGACGGCGGTGGTGCGGCTGCTGACCGTGCCGGCGCAGTGGGAGCACGCGCGGTCCGTCCTCGCCCACGCGGCCGATCACGCCCCGCTGCCCGGGGCGGAAGCCCGGCTGGTCACCCTGCTGCTCACGCTGCGCACGGCCCTCACCGGTGCCGGCAACGTCGTCGGGCAGGACCTCACCGGGCTCGGCCTGACCGATGCGGAGCAGCTGCTCGAGCAGCTGGCCGGCCGGGGCTGGCTCGGGCTTCCCGGCACGGCCGCCGACCTGCTCGCCGCGCGACCGGAGAACCCGGGCCGCATCACCGTTCCCTCACTGGTGCCCCGTCAGGACGTCCCGGGCCCGTTCACGTTCGGCAAGGCGACGCGGCCGAAGCTCAGCGGATGGGCCCAGAGGGTCACCTCGGACAAGAAGCTCCGCAAGGCGAAGGCCTCCGCCGAGACGCGGCTCCTCGCCCTGACCCTGGCCACCCAGACCGACGCCGACGGGCGACTCGGCCCGCTCGGCCAGGGGGTCGGCCTGGAGGTGCTCGCCGCCTGGTGCCCCGTCAGCCCCGGTGAGCTGCGTGTGCTGGTGGAGGAGCTGGCCCGGGCGGAGTGGCTCGCCGACGCCACCGTCACGGACACCCACCTCACCGGCCGGCTGACCGAACGCGTCCTCCCGCTCTCCTGCCCCCTTCCGTAGCCCGGGCCGCGTACCGTCCACACCCGGTCACGTCGTCCGGCTGGGTGTGTCCCGCGGGATCCCGGCGGCGATGGCAGCCGCCTGCCCGGGGTGTTCCTCCCACCACGTGCGCAGGTGCTGCCGTACGGCCTCGGCGACGCAGGCGCGTACGGCGGTGTTGGCCAGCAGGCTGTTCGTGGGGCCGGACAGCTCCGGGCGGTCGAGCTTCAGCGAGACGACCGCCGTCAGGCCGACCCCGATCCGGTCGGCGCTGAGGCCGGGGGCGGCGGGCGCCGGCAGCAGCCGATCCCGTGCGCAGGCGGTGAGGGCCGCGGCCAGCCCTTCGCGGAAGCCGTCCACGTGCGTGCCGCCCGACGGGGTGGGCGAGCTGTTGGCGAAGCTGCGGACCCGCTCCTCGCGGGAGCCGTTCCACCTCAGGGCCACCTCCAGCGTGCCCTCCATCCGCGGGTCCTCCTGCTCGAAGCAGATGACGTCCGGATGGACGGGCGTCCCGGCTCCCGCGTCGAGAAGGGCGACGTACTCCCGGACTCCGTCCGGGCAGCGGAACCGTCGGCGCCGGGGCGGGCCGGGGGGACGCCGGTCGGTCAGGACGATGTCGAGATCGCGGTTGAGGAAGGCCAGTTCCCCGAACTGCTCGGCCAACACCTCGAACGAGCACGGGTGACCGCCGAAGACGTCGGCGTCGGGCCGGAAGGCGATGGTGGTCCCGCTCCCGGTCGTCGGGCCCGCCGGCTGCGGCGGGGCGAGCGCGGTACCGCGCGCGTAGTCCTGTACCCAGCGGACACCACCGCGGCGCACCTCCGTCCGCAGGCGGCTGGAGAGGGCGTTGGTGACGCAGAGGCCGACGCCGAAGAAGGTCATCGCCACCGCGTGGCGGCTGACGGGCTGCGTCGCGGTGTGGCGGCGGGCGAGCAGCGCCTCGAGGCTCGGCCTCCCGGTGTCCCCGGCGGCTTCGACGGGCAGGCCCGGGCCGTCGTCGGAGATCCGCACCCAGCCGTCGGGCAGGAGGGTGACCTCCACGGCAGTGGCGCGGCCGGCCAAGACCTCGTTCACCGCCCGGTGGGCGACGTCGAGCACCACCCGGTGAAGGCCGCGTTCGCCGGTCGAGCCGACGTACATGGCAGGGCGCAGCCGGATCGCTTCCGGGCCGTGCAGAACCTTGATGTGAGAAGCGTCGTAGGCGGTGCCGTCCTCGCTCATGGAGTCCCCCTCGGTGCTGTCCAGCGGAGATCCACAGCCTAGGGACTTGCGCGGAAAACACCAGGTCAGAGCCGGTGCGCTGAGGGCAGGGGCGGGCTCGTGGACGGCTGCGCGGGGGGGCCGGCCGCACTCCGGGGGGCAACGGTCGCCGGAGTGCGGCGACGGCCCCGTCCGAGGCGCTCCCGACCCCTTTCGCGACGGCCGCCAGGCCCCCCTTTGCAGGGTGGGCAGGGCCCGAGACCTACGGCGAGGGCCGCGGCAGGCCGCTGGTCACGCGGCTCCACAGGGAGCGGGTGGCGCCGAAGCCACTCTCGTGCGTCCAGACGTGGGCGCAGCCGGGGCACTGCAAGTGGAGGAGGCTGCCCTTGTTGGAGAGCAGGTAGCGCCAGTGCCGGGAGCAGGACCGGCGCTCCTCGCACGGCTCACAGCCCCGGGTGTCCTCGCAGCCCGGGCAGGGCACCCAGGCGCGGCGCCCGATGTCGGCCTGCGGGTCAAGCGGCAGCATGGCCGCCCCCGCGCACGGGCAGGACGCCGGCCGCGACCAGCTCGTCGTACACGCGCTGCTGCTCGGCGTCGAGGCCGGAGTAGAGGAGGTCGTACGCCTCTTCCTCGCCCCGCAGCACCTCGACCGGGTCCCAGTCGGGGCCGAGCGCGGCCATGACCTGGGCGCGCCGGAGCATCTCCTGGGCGGTGAGGTCGACGGCGAAGTCGAACGGCTCGGCGGCGTCGCCGGAGCCGGCCGGGGGTGTGGAGGGGTACGGGGACATAAGACGAACTTAGGTAGGCCTTCCTTCGAGGGTCAAGGGAGGGTGGGCGGAGTCACATCCCCACCCTTCGGCGGCGAGTTCCGCACAAATCCCCCGGAGGCCTCACCCGCTCACCTGAACGGCCCGCTCCAAGAGGGCGGACGCGCCGACCTGTGCGTTCCTGGGAGAGGCCGACCCACCCCGAACCCGAGGAGAACCATGGGAATCAAGGACGAAATGCAGGCCAAGGCGAAGCAGGCCAAGGACAAGCTCCAGAACAAGCAGGGCGACGCGAAGCAGCGCGGCCAGAGCGAGCAGGAGAGGCTGCGGCAGCGGGCGGACGAGAGCCGGCAGTCGGGTCAGCGGTCCCTCGACGACATCTCCGACGACATGGACGACCGCACCTGAGCCGGACAGACAGCCGAGGGGCCGCCACCGCACGGTGGCGGCCCCTCGGGCGTGCTGTAGCCCCGTGGTGGGAACCCGTGCGCACGTCGGGCGACGCGCGGGGGCGCATACCGGGCGGCACGGACGGACAGGGGCACGGTAGGACGGACATCCGTCCGTTCCGTTCCCACTGTTCAGAAAGAGGGCTCATGTCCGCACCCGGCGCAGACACGGCAGGCCAGAGCGGCGCGGCCGCGGCGAAGGCGGATTCCCCTCCCGGGGTGGCCGTGGTCACCGGTGCGGATTCCGGTATCGGGCGCGCGGCAGCCGTCCGGCTGGCGGCCGCCGGCATGGATGTCGGCATCACCTGGCACCGGGACGAGGAAGGCGCCCGGGCGACCGCGGAGGAGGTCCGCGCCGCGGGGCGGCGCGCGTCCGTGGCCCGCCTCGACCTGACCGACCTGCCGGCCGCCGCCGACGTCGTCGACCGCCTCGCGGACGAACTCGGCCGGATCGACGTCCTGGTCAACAACGCGGGTACCGGTACGGCCGAACCCTTCCTCGACATCGGTCTCGAGCGGCTCAGGGCCGTCCTCGACGTCGACCTGGTCGGCCCGTTCCTGTGCTCCCAGCGCGCCGCGCGCCGCATGATCGCCCAGGGCGGCGGGGGGCGGATCGTCAACGTCACCTCGGTCCACGAGCACCAGCCGCGGGTCGGTGCGGCGCCGTACTGCGCCGCCAAGGGCGGGCTCGGGCTGCTCACCCAGGTGATGGCGCTGGAGCTGGCCGAGCACGGCATCACCGTCAACGCGGTCGCCCCCGGCGAGATCGCCACCCCGATGACCGGTCAGGAGGACGAGGACGTGCACCGGGTGGAGCGGCCGGGGGTGCCGCTGGGCCGGCCCGGGGACGCCCGCGAGGTCGCGGCGGTCATCGCCTTCCTGGCCGGTGCGGACGCCGGCTACGTCACCGGAGCCTCCTGGGCCGTGGACGGCGGCATGCTCCGCATGGGCCCGATGGCCGGATCCCACCTGACGACGGACGACTGGCGGCGGCCGTAGGCCGTGCCGTAGCGCGTGTCGTAGGCCGCGCCGTAGTGCGTGTCGTCAACGAGCTTGCACCACAGGCGTGTTGCCCCTGACGGCCGTGCGGTGAAGAAGCCGTGTCGGGACTCTTGCCGTGCCGTCGGGGTTCGCGAATGATGCTCCCGGCGCGCCCGCCGCTCCGGCCGGGGCCGCGTTCACGCGAACCCCGACCGGGCGGAGGCCTGTTGTGCGGACGAGTCATCACGTCTGGAGATCATCCTTCGTCGTCGGCGCCGCCCTCGCGCTGGTCGTCGCCCTCCCCCAGGCGGCCTTCGCGGCTCCTCCCCCGGCGCTCCCCGTCAACGCCGAGGCCGTCGAGCTGGCCTTCCAGCCGGCGTACGACTACGACACCGACGGCTGCTACCCGACGCCCGCAATAGGCCCCACCGGAGTCCTCAACGGCGGCCTCAGCCCCACCGGCGCCCTCAACGGCAACTGCCGCGACGCCTCCGACCTCGCCAACACCAACGGCTACTCCCGCGCCACCTGCAACAACGGCTGGTGCGCCGTGATGTACGCCCTGTACTTCGAGAAGGACCAGGCCATACCCGGCATCAGCCTCGGCGGCCACCGCCACGACTGGGAGCACGTGGTGGTGTGGATCCAGGGCGGCGAGGCGAAGTACGTCGCCACCTCCGCCCACGGCGACTTCACCCTCCACACGCGGGACGGGATCCGCTGGGACGGCACCCACCCCAAGATCGTCTACCACAAGGACGGCGTCGGTACGCACTGCTTCCGTGCCGCGAACACCAACGACGAGCCGCCCGAGAACCACCGGAGCGCCTGGCAGTTCCCCGCCCTCGTCGGCTGGACGGGCTACCCCGCGACGCTGCGGGACAAGCTGAGCCAGGCGGACTTCGGCAGTGCGCACTTCGGCCTGAAGGACGGGTCCTTCTCCGCCCACCTCGCCGAGGCCAAACCGGCGGGCATCCCCTTCGACCCGTACCGGTAACCGCGTCGACCCGTACGGACGCAGGAGGGTGTCACCGCCCGTCGCCGGAGGGCCGCGCTGACACCCCCTGGGTGATCTGTTCCAGAATCGCGGTGTAGAGGGGCCGTTTGTCGGGACGGACGTGGGCCGCAGCTCGTCGGAGAGCGGGGACCGCCGGCCCGCCCATGGCGACGAGCCCCTCGGCCGCGGCCTTGCGGACGGCGGGCCGGGCGTGCTCCAGCATCGCGGTCACGGCGGGGGCCGCCGGCGCCCAGGCAGCGTGGCAGAGGGTGCGGACGGCCGTCCGGACCAGGTCGGGCTGGGGGTCGTCCAGCAGGATCGACGTGTGCTCCAGGTAGGTCCGCCGGTCCAGCATGACCCGCGAGGTGCGGTGCGCGTGCAGGCGGATCCCGGGCTTGGGGTGACGCAGCAACCCGGCGAGCACGTCCCGCAGCCCGGGATCGTGGTCCGGGTGGGGGCCGCTGTGCCCCTCGGCCAGCCGCGTGAGCGCCCGGCGTATCCGCGCGGGGTCGCCGGTGCGGGCCTGCTCCAGCAGTTCCTGCCGGGAGGGCGGTGCCGGCGTTCCCGCGGACGCTGCCGGGAGACGGCCGCGGAGCGCCGCCAGCACGGCGGCGTCCTGCCGTACGGAGTCCGTGCTGCGCAACGGGCCGTCGACGAGGAGCAGCCCGTCCGCGAGGTCGTCGCGTCCTTCGGCGGACAGCCGCCGACGGGTCCGCGCCAGCGCGGGGGTGCGCAGCAGGGGACGCCCTCGCAGCAGGTCGAGGAACCCCCACGCGCCGGCGGCGAGACGGTCGCCGAGGTGTTCGGCCAGGACGTCCGCCGGGACGAGGCGCAGCGCCCGCCCGACCGCGGAGCGGGTCGCCGGCGGATCGTGCTCCCACCACTCCAGCAGCAGCGGGACCAGTCGTACGAGCTCCTGCGGATCGAGCCGGCCTGCCACGGCGGCCACCCTGTCGTGGCGGATGCCGTCCGCGCGGAGCTCCTGCTCGCCGATGGCGCCCAGGGCGCGGGCCAGGCCGGCGCCGACGGGCACCTCGACGCGGCCGTGCAGGAACGCCCGGAGCACGGGCAGACCGGCCTCGGGCTCGGGCCAGTGGGAGAGCGTCAGGGCCGCGGTGTGCCGGCGGTCCGGGTCGGACGACCGCAGCATGGCCAGCAGACGGTCCCGCAGCGCGGTCGACCGGGGCTGGTCGAGGTCGTCGGCGTGCACGGTCCTCGGCTGCGGCGCCGGCGCGCGGGTGCTCTCGGTGATCGTCCACGGTGGGGCGTCGAGGGGCTGAAGGTCCGTCATCCAGTCGATGAGCAGCGTGCGGACCTCGGGGTCGGCGGTGGCGTGGGTCTCGATCAGCGCGGCCAGCCGGTGGCGGGAGCCGGGGAGGGCGTCGTGCTGCCGGCACGTCTCGCGGAACGCGCGCAGGGCGCTCGGTGTGCGCGCGGCGGCGTGGAGCGCGGCTCGCCACGCCTCCGCACCGGCCCCGGCCGGTGAGGGCGGCGGGGCGGCGAACGCGTCCCGCAGCACATCGGTCTCGGCCCGCCACGGGTCGGCGCCCAGCCGGGCCGAGGCGAGGGCCCGTTCGAGGTCGGCGCGGACCAGCACCGCGCCGAGGCCGCGGAGCAGCCTCAGGACGGGCAGGCCTGCCCCGGCTGCCGGGGGCAGCGCGCGTACCGCGTCGGCGACCGCCTGCTTCTCGACCGCCGGCAGGAACACCGCCGCCGCTTCCAGTACGGCGATGCGACCGTTGCGGTCTTCGAGGGGGGCTTCGGCGAGTCCGTCGAGCAGGAGCCCCGCCGACCGGGCGAAGAGCGCCAGTTCCCCGCTGGTCCACGGTGCGGGGCAGAGCCGGAGCACGAGCCGCAGTACGCGGTTGCGGGCGGCGGCTTCGGAGCGGGCGAGGCGGAGCCAGTCCGCGAGCAGGGGGCGCAGCTCCCGCAGCCGGGTGGGGTGCGGGAGGTCGCGGCTTTCGGCGATGCGCAGCGCGACGGCCGGGCTCCAGCCCCGCGTCGTCAGCGACTCGACGCCGGGGTCCGTTGAGGCGTCCGCCGCCGGCCGGGGCGCGGCGGGGACGGCGATCGCGTGCCGGGACATGGCCGTCGCCAGGTCCGCGACCGTCCCGGCGGCGAGACCGACCCGGCCGGCCGCCACCAGGGCGAGCAGGGGCGCCGCCACCGGTGACCCCTGCTCGTCCAAGGCGAGGATCGAGCGCGCGGTCAGGGTTCCGTCGAGGGCCGCCAGCAGCAGGTCGCGGGCGCGGGCGTCTTCGCTGCGTCCGGCGGCGGCGAGGACGGTCGCGGCGTACGCGTCGCCGAGGACGGCGCGCAGCGCCTCGGTGATCGTGCCGCGCAGTCCCGGATTGTCGTGGTGCCCGAGCTGGTGGAGCAGTGCCGGTACGGCCGGGGGCGCGCCCGCGCGGATGAGGCTCTCCGCGGCGGTCTTCTTGATGTTCATGTTCGGATGGGCGAGACATGCGGCGATCGCGGCGGAGGCCCAGCGGGCCCGCGCGTGGCCGAGGGCGAGCAGGGCCTGGCGGACGGTCTGGATGTCCCGTGCGGTGGTCAGCGCGATCAGGGTCGCCGACAGGGCCTGGGCGTCGTCCCCCGTGGTGTCGCGGGCGAGCAGTGCGATCGCGTGCTTGCGGACGTGCCGGTCCCGGTGGCGCACCAGGCGGTGGGTCCGCGCGCGGGTGCGTGCGTAGGGGGCCCGGAGCAGGAGTTCGAGGAGGATCGTCTGCTCGCGTGCCGACAGTCCGGGCCGGTCCAGCAGGTCCAGCGCCATGCTCGCGACGAGTGCGTACCCGGCCTCTCGCGGGGTCGCCGCGTCGAGGAGGCAGGTCGGCCTGATCCGTCGCCGCTCGTGCAGGCGCCGCCCGAGGCCGTGGACGGCGTCCAGGACGTCCTGCGGTATGGCCGGCTCCCCGGCCGGCTGTCCGCGTTCGGGGTGCGGGGCGGCTCCGTCCGCGTCCCAGGACGCGGCCAGTTCGGAGACGACGCGCAGGAGGAGGTCCTCGATGACCGCGAGGGTGCCGGCGCCGCCGTGGGCGGCCAGTCTGCACAGTGCTGTCGCCGGCTGGTCCGGGTCCAGGTGGGAGCCGAGGAGCGCCAGTTCCCGCTCGTCGGGTCCGCCGAGGTCCGCCGCGATGCGGGCGGGCAGATCGGCCGGGTCGAGACGGACGAGGAGGGCACGCCGCCGGGACGGGTCGTCGGTCAGGTGCCACAGCACCTCGAGCGCGGTGTTCCGCACGGCCCGCAGGTGCGGTGCGATCACGCCCGCGCCCGTCCCCGCGGTAAGGCCGAACCCGTCCTCCAGGGCGGTGACCGTCCGGTGTCCGCCGAGGGCCTCCAGGGCGTGCAGAGCCGCGGTGGGCGCCGAGGGCAGGAGGGCGAGCACGGCCTCTTCGGCCTCCGTATGGCGCAGCACGCGGAGGGCGTCGAGGAAGGGCGCGGGTGCCGGCGCCGAAGGAAGGAGCCGGGTGATCACGTCCCCGATGGGCAGCTCCCCGTCCCCCTGGCCGGCCAGGGCGGTCAGCAGGGTGAGCCGCCGCGGCCAGCTCGGATCGTCGGCGGGAGCGTCCACCAGGACGCGGAACACCGTCTGGCGGCAGGTGAACAGGATCGTCGCGACCTCGTCCGCCGGGATCGAGTGATCGGCGAGTGCCAGGCCGATGACGGACGGGACGTGCGGACCGTCCGCGAAGTGGCCGCGCCGGTGGAGGCCGCGCAGGCACGTGACCGCCGGGCCGCCGAACAGCAGGGGGTCGCGCGCTGCGAGGGCGGTCAGCTCGCCGATGTCCCCGCGCTCGGCCAGGTCGCCGAGCAGTTCCATCCCCCGCCGGCGCGGGCCCGGCGGCAGGTCCGGATCCGCGACGACCTGCCACAGCAGCCGGGGGTGCCCGTGGCGGGCCGCGGCCGTGAGGGCGGCTTCGGCCGCTCCGGGCCGTGTTCTCACCGCGTCGGCG
The DNA here is from genome assembly GCF_055575555.1 of Streptomyces sp. NPDC034085. Lineage (NCBI taxonomy): Bacteria > Bacillati > Actinomycetota > Actinomycetes > Kitasatosporales > Streptomycetaceae > Streptomyces > Streptomyces sp. NPDC034085. The sequence continues at coordinate 197,046 of NZ_JBVISL010000012.1, forward strand.
GAGAGCATCGGGGCCAGGGTCTTCGCCGGCAGGGGGTCCAACGCCGCCCACGGTTCGCCGAGTTCTTCCAGGGCGGCGGTGACGACGTCCACGCTGCCGGCACCGAGCAGGCTGATCAGGTGGGCGCGGACCGGGGCGGGAGCCAGCAGACCGGCGTGCAGTCCCTGCCGGGCCAGCCGTAGCGCTTCGGCCTGCAACACCCCGTCACCGCTGTCCACCAGTTCGCTCACGAGCCGCGCGGGGCGGTGGGCGCGGGCGATGTCCGTTTCCCGTACGACCTGGTAGAGCAGTTCGCCGGGCGTCTCCTGCCGCAGCACCGTCGGGTCGTTCAGGAGCTCGGCTCGCAGCCAGGCGATCCGTACGCGGGCCGGCAGGCCGGCGTCGCGCCATGGCGGCCGGGGCGCCCCCGGGCGGTGGGGCCCCAGTCGTTCGTGGAGGCGGGCCAGGACGAGTTCCGCCTCCGGCGGTCCCTCTGTCGACAGAGGGAGCAGTGCGGCGAGTTCGGCCGTCTCGGGCGCGTCGGCGGTGTGGTGGCCCACGGCGACGCGCTCGGCCAGGAGCGCCAGCCCCAGGTGCCGCACGCGGGAATCCCCGTGACGGATGAGACGTCCGAGGACGGCCGGCGGGCAGAGACGGGCGTCGACGTGCCTCGACAGCCAGCCGACGTCGGCTCGGCGCAGTGCGTCGCGGAAGGAAGTGTCGGCCGGTGTCACCATCGTCGGATGCTAGCCGGGGCGTCGGCGGCCCCACCACCGTGATCGGTCCGGTGCGGGGCCCGCGGCCGCGGGCGGCGTGGCGCGGCGGGGATGCACCGCCGGATCGGCGGGGTGGGATGCGGAAGGCCCCGGTGGCCGGCCTGGTGGGGCCGGCCACCGGGGCCTTCGGGTGCACGCTGTGCTGTCGTGCCGTGTTGCTGGGGGTGTGGCCGC
>NZ_JBVISL010000013.1:0-176526 GCF_055575555.1 Streptomyces sp. NPDC034085
CGCGCTGCTCGTAGGCCGTGTCCACGCCCTGCGCGATGTCCGGGGACTGCGCCCCGATGGACACCGACACACCGCAGGAGGCGCCGTCGAAGCCCTTCGCGGACGAGTCGTAGCCGATGTCCAGGACGGCCTGGCGCACGAGCTGCGCGATCGGCGCGTAGGCCTTGGTGGTGACCTCACCGGCGACGTGGACCTGGCCGGTGGTGATCAGCGTCTCGACCGCGACCCGGGAGGTCGGGTCCTCGCGCAGGAGCGCGTCGAGAATGGTGTCGCTGATCCGGTCGGCGATCTTGTCGGGGTGACCCTCGGTCACCGACTCGGAAGTGAAGAGACGTCCCATGACGGATTCCTCCAGGATTTTTCAGGCGGTGGGGACCGCGCGGATGACGTTCATGCCACTGGGAAGGGCGTCCACACGGGTGATCCGGAAACCAGCCTTGTCCAGCAGGACCTCGACCTGGGCCGCGGTGCGCTCCTGGCCGCCGTTTCCGCCGAACAGCGAGAGCATGTAGAGATCCATCAGGGCTGCGGTGTGCAGCCGCTCGTCCCGCTGCCCGCGGTCCGCGGCGATCAGGTCCACGACCATCAGCGTCGCGTCGTCCGACATGGCGGCGCGGCAGGTGCGCAGGATCCGGACCGCCCTCTCGTCGTCCCAGTCATGCAGGATGTGCGAGAGCAGATACAGGTCGCCGCCCTCGGGGACGCTGTCGAAGAAGTCCCCCGTGGCCACGGAGTAGCGGCCCTCCAGCGGATCCGGGGCGGTGCGCTCCGCCTGGAGGGACGTCGAGCTGGGCAGATCGAAGACGACCCCCCTGATGGAGGGGTGCGCCGCAAGGATCTTCCGCAGGAACGTGCCGTCGCTGCCGCCGACGTCGACGACCGTGGGATACACCGAGAAGTCGATCGAGCGCAGGATCTCGTCCAGCTCCAGGGCCAGCCCGCGGCCCTGGGAATCGTCGAAGGTGGCGCGAAGCTCCTCGTCCTGCTCCATGTGGGTGAACAGCGAGACGCCCCGGCTGCGCTCGAAGGGCGACTGCCCCGACTGCACGGTCTCGAGCAACCGGTCCCAGGCCTCGCCGAACTGCCCTGCGACCAGGGTCGCCGACGGCAGCGCGGAAGCCGGGTGCCCGGACGTCAGGGCCTCACCGAGCGGCGTCAGGGAGTAGACCTGGCCGACGCCTTCCTCGAACAGGCCGAACACGGCGAGACCGCGCAGCAGCCGGGCGAGCGCGACGGCGTCCGTCCCGGTCCGCTCCGCGATGGCGGAGATGTCCAAGGGCCCCTCGGCGAGCAGGTCGGGAACACCCAGCTGCGCCACGACGACCAGCGCACGAGAGGGAAGCTGGGCATAGAGCAACCGCCGTACGGCAGCTGCCGCCTCCCGCTGTTCCGCGCTCAACTCGTACACGGTCGCCTCCTGACTGGTCTCCTTGCGCCACCGGGATCGAGACGCACCCCGATGGTCACCGCCGATGAACCGGCCTGCCCGGTACAGACCAGATCCCGAACAGATTTCCCGCGGCCCGGTCCCGCAGCTCCGCGGACCGCCCCGCGGCTCCACCGCGCATCGAGAGGTACTCGGTCTTCCGTTGAGCGGCCCTGCCCACGCTCATGGCGGCTCGGCACCCCGCCGGCCGTGGAACGGAGAGGGGATGAGCCCGGTGACCGAGCAGCCGCGACGCCGGCCACTCGTCGTGGGCGCGAGCGCCGCGGGCCTGACGGTCGCCCACGAACTGGCCCGCCGCGGACTGCCCGTACGCGTGGTCGACGCCGCTGCCGGACCGGCCGCGGCCGGCCACCCGGTGGACCTCCGCCCGCGCACCCTGGAAGTGCTCGACCAGATGGGCATCGTGGACGGCGTCCTCCTCAACGGGCGTACGAGCGGGCTCGACGCGGACTACTCGGCGCTGCCCACCCGCTACCCGTACACCGTCGTCATCGACCGGGCGCTCCTCGGGGCGCTGCTGCGCGAAGCTGTGGCGGCCCTCGGGGTGGGCGTCGAATGGGGCGTGCGGCCCCCGTACGCCCCCGGCCCGTCCTGGCTGGTCACCTGCGACGGGTCCGCGGAGCCCTCGGGCCACGCCGGCCGCCGCTTCACGGCCGGAGTGGACCGGGACCCCGACACCGGTATCCGGCAGGCATACAACCTCGCCTGGAAGCTCGCGATGGTCGAGCAGGGCCACGCAGGTCCGCGGCTGCTGCACAGCTACGAGGAGGAGCTCTCCGCCGACCCGGGTCCCCGGCCGGGGCTCCTGGCCCTCGCCGACCGCGTCCCCGCCCTGCGGCGCACGGCACTGGGCCGCCGCTCGGGGCTGGGGCTCGCCTACCGCGACAGCTCCCTGACCACCAGGAGCGCCGTCGAGTTCATCTCGGGCTACCACGTCGGGGTGGCAGGACCCGAACCGACCCCGGCCCCCGGGCCGGGGTCGCGCGTCACCGAGGCCGGGCCGGCCTGCGACGTCCTGCGCGCGGAACTCAGGGATCCGAGATGGTCCCTGCTGCTCGCGGCGGGCGGAGCAGGGCCGCAGGGTACGCCGGAAACCGTGGCTGCCGCGGCCGGCGCCCAGTACGGCGCCTGGCTGTCGGTGCGGATCCTGGGCGATGCCGCCTCCCTCCCCGACCCGGGCCGGCGGCTGCGCACGGCGCTGGGCACCCCGCCCGGCGGCTGGCTCCTGATCAGGCCCGACGGCTACCTCGCGGCCCGCGGCACCCTCCTGACCGCCGAGGCCCTCGACCGTGCGCTGCTGCCGCTCTCCCTCCCCCTCCCCCTCCTCGGAACCGGAGCACACCCATGTGGCTGATGTGGTTCTTCCGCCGTCCCCCGTCGACCTGGGCCGACGGCGGCCGCCCCCACTACCAGGACCGGCCGCACCATCGAGACCGCGGCCGCCGCCGGAGCCCGCGCCGGGCCTCTCCGCTCAGGAAGACGGCCTTCACCGCGGAAGCGTCCGACACCGCCGCGGCTGCCGGCACACGATCCGGTGCGGGTTGATCAGAGCGACCCCGGCGTCACGGTCGGGTAGCGGTACGGGCGGGGGAGCCGGAGGGCGGCGGCGGGGAGGCGAGGGCGTCCTCGATCAGGTCGGCCGCGCGGGAGGCACCGCCCTCCGCGGCCAGCCGGCGCCGGATCCCGGCGAAGCGCTCCGGGAGCCCGGGGTCGGCGAGGAGGGCGAGGACCGCCGCGCGCAGGGCGTCCGGCGTGAGGTCGTCCGCCGCCAGCCGCCGGGCGACGCCCAGCCCTTCCAGCATCTCGGCGTTCCCGAACTGGTCGACGGCCCGCGGAACGGTCACCATCGGCACCCCGTGGAGGAGCCCCTCGTGCGCGCTGCCCGCGCCCGCGTGCGTGACGAAGACGTCGGCCTCGGCGAGCACCGCCGCCTGGGGGACCCAGGTGCGCACCTCGACGTGGGGCGGGACGTCCCCGAGCTCCGCCGGGTCGGTGCCGGAGCCGATCTGCAGGACGACGTGCCATCCCGGCAGGTCGGCGAAGGCCGCGACGCACGCCCGGTAGAAGTCGCCGGCCCGGGTGAACAGGGTGCCCAGGGAGATCAGGGCGACCCGCTCGGCGTGCGCCGGGCGCGTCCAGCCGTCGTCCGGGTGCCCGCCGGCGCCCCGGCAGGGGCCCGTGAAGGAGTAGACGGAGCCGTCGACCCGGTCGGCGTGCGGCTGGAGGAGCTTCGAGACCAGGGCGATGCAGCGTTCGGGGCGGCGGGCGACGCGCCCCGGGCCGATGGACACGCCGTCGTTGGCGAGCCAGGTGTGGGCCGCGCCCACCCGCCCCGCCGCCAGGTCCTCCTCGTAGCCCTCCCAGGCGACGGCGTGCGGGGAGAGCTGGACGGCCGGGATCCCCCAGCGGCCGGCCAGGACGGGGGCCGCGTAGGCCATCGGGTCGTACAGGACCAGATCGGGGCGGTCGTCCTGGTACAGCCGCAGCAGCTGGGGCAGGGCCCGGCCGGCATCGGCCATGAACAGCCGCAGGTGGTCGACGAGTTCGCCTTCCCACGCGTGCGGCGCGCCGGCGGCGGGCAGCGTGGTGGTGAAGGTGCGCGGCTCGGCCCCGGTGGCGGCGACGACGTCGGCGAACGACTCCGGGACGGCGTACGTCACGCGGTGGCCGCGGGCGACGAGTTCGCGGATCACCTCCAGGCTGGGATTGACGTGCCCGTGGGCGGCCACGCTGAACATGGCCACGTGCGCGGGCCGCCGTGCCGGGCGGGGCCGTGCGCCGTAGGCGGGCAGCAGGCCGCGCCGGCCCGCCTCGGCCAGCGAGGGGGCCCGCGCGTCCTTCGGCGACAGGACGGGCACCAGGTCCGCGGGCCAGTCGATGGCGAGGTCCGGGTCCAGCGGGTGGATGCCGTGCTCGCGGTGGGGCGCGTAGCCCTCGGAGCACAGGTAGACCACGGTGGCGTCGTCCGTGAGGGAGAGGAAGGCGTGCCCGAGCCCCGCGGAGAGGTAGACCGCCCGGCGGCCGGTGTCGTCGAGCCGGGCCATCTCCCACTGCCCGAACGTCGGGGACCCCGTGCGCACGTCCACGATCACGTCCAGGACCGCGCCGCGCACACAGGTGATGTACTTCGCCTGCCCCGGGGGGACCTCCGCGAAGTGGATGCCGCGCAGGGCGCCGCGCCGGGACACGGAGACGTTGGCCTGGGCGAGCGGGAGGTCCAGCCCGGTGGCCGCACGGAAGGCGTCGCCCTTGAACCACTCGTGGAAGCTGCCGCGCTCGTCGGCGAACACCTCGGGCTCGTGGATCCAGGCACCTTCTATGCGCAGGGGTCGCATGTGATCTCGGCTTTCTCGTGCGTGTCGCGTTCCTCCGGCGCGCCCGCCGTCACGGGGCGGAGCGCCGGACCGTGGCCCATCGCCGGCAGCGCCTCGGCCAGCGCCGCCCGCCAGTGCCGGATCGGCGCCATGCCCGCGGTGTGCCAGCGCTGGTGGCCGAGCACGCTGTAGGCCGGCCGGGGCGCCGGGCGTACGTAGCGGTCGCCGGTGGTGGGACGGACCCGCTCCGGGTCGGCGCCGAGCAGCCGGAAGATCTCCCGGCAGAAGGCGAACCACGTCGTCCGGCCGCCGCTGCTGCCGTGGTAGACGCCCGCCGGGGCGGTGCCGGCCAGCGCCCGCCGGCCCAGCCCCACCAGCTGCCGGGCCAGATCGGCCGTCCAGGTCGGCTGGCCCCACTGGTCCTCGACCACGTCCAGGGTCGGCCGCTCGCGCTCCAGCCCGATCACCGTGCGGACGAAGCTGTCGCCGCCGGCGCCGTACAGCCAGGCGGTCCGCACCACGTAGCCGATGTCCGGCAGCAGCTCCAGGACCGCCCGCTCGCCGGCCAGCTTGCTGCGTCCGTACGCGCTGCGCGGGGCGGCCGCCGCGTGCTCCGGGTACGGCTCGCGGCGCAGGCCGTCGAAGACGTAATCGGTGGAGAGCTGCAACAGCGGGCTGCCCGCGGCGCGGCAGGCCCCCGCCAGCAGGCGCGGTCCGGTGCCGTTGACCGCGAGCGCCTGAGCCTCGTGGTCCTCGGCGGCGTCCACCGCGGTCCACGCGGCGCAGTTGACGACCAGGGCGGGGCGGTGCGCGGCGAACGCCGCGCGCACCGCGACCGGGTCGGTGACGTCCAGTTCGGCGCGGCCGGCGGCCACGGCGTCGATCCCCGCGTCCGCCAGCCGGCCGAGCAGGTCCCGGGCGAGCATGCCCCCGGCGCCGGTCACCAGCCAGGGCCGCGCCCCGCGTGCCGTCACAGGGCCGCCCGGGCCTTGAGCGGCTCCCACCAGGCGCGGTTGTCGCGGTACCAGCGCACGGTGTCGGCGAGTCCCTCGGCGAACGGCACGCGGGGGGCGTAGCCGAGCTCCTCGCGGATCTTGGTGCAGTCGACGGAGTAGCGGCGGTCGTGGCCCTTGCGATCCGCGACGTGTTCCACGGCCTCCTCCCACTTCCGGCCGGTGGCCTCCAGGAGCAGCTCGGTGAGCTCGCGGTTGGACAGCTCGGTGCCGCCCCCGATGTTGTAGACCTCCCCGGCGCGCCCCCCGGTCCGTACGAGCTCGATGCCCTGGACGTGGTCGTCGATGTGCAGCCAGTCCCGGACGTTGCCGCCGTCCCCGTACAGCGGGACCGTGTCGCCGTCCAGGAGCCGGGTGATGAACAGGGGGATGACCTTCTCGGGGAAGTGGTGGTGCCCGTAGTTGTTCGAGCAGCGGGTGAGGCGCACGTCCAGGCCGTGGGTGTGGTGGTACGACAGCGCCACCAGGTCCCCGCCCGCCTTGCTCGCCGAGTACGGGGAGCTGGGGCGCAGGGGGTGGGACTCGGGCCAGGAGCCCTCGTCGATCGAGCCGTACACCTCGTCGGTGGAGACCTGGACGAAGGTGTCCACGCCCGCCTGGTGGGCGGCGGACAGGAGGGTGTGGGTGCCCAGGACGTTCGTGCGGAAGAACTCGTCACCGCCTTCGATGGAACGGTCGACGTGGGACTCCGCGGCGAAGTGCACCACCTGGTCGTGCTCCGCCATGAGGTCCCGTACGACCTTCCGGTCGCAGATGTCGCCGTGCACGAACGAGAAGCCCGGATGCGCGCGCACCGGATCGAGGTTGGCGGGGCAGCCGGCGTAGGTGAGCTTGTCGAGCACGGTCACGGACACGTCGCCGGGACCCTGCGGGCCGAGCAGCGTACGGACGTAGTGGGAGCCGATGAATCCGGCTCCCCCGGTGACGAGCATCCGGGTCGTCATGGGGCATGCGCACCTTGTCGTGAGCACCGGCACGGACCGGTGGGGAAGGAAGGGTGGGAAGGGTCGGCGGAGGGCTCAGGCGCGGGGGCGGCCCCCGCGCGCTGCACCGGCGGTACGGGCCGGGGGACCGGCCGGCACCACGATCGCGGTGAGGAGCAGCTGCCCGGAGGCGATCCAGCGGCCCTCGAGGACGGGCGGCACGCGGCCCGCGGCGCCGTCCGGCGGGGCCTTGAGCAGGCGTACGCGGAACGTGCCCGCCGTCGTGCCGGCAGCCGGGGCGGCGGTCGCCGGCGCGATGCTCACCGAAGCCTCGTGGAAGCCCAGCCAGGCCCGCGTCAGCGGGGACCACACCTTGTACACGGCTTCCTTGGCGCAGAACAGCAGGCGGTCCCAGCACACCCCGGCGTCCAGGGCCCGCAGGCCGCGCTGCTCCGCGCGCTCCTCGGGGAGCGCGATGCGGTCCAGCATGCCGTCCGGCAGTGCCCGGTGCGGCTCGGCGTCGATGCCGATGGCACGCGCGTCGCCGGCCCGGGCCAGCGCCGCGGCGCGGTACCCCCGGCAGTGCGTGAGGCTGCCGACGACCCCGTCCGGCCACCGGGGCGCGCCCCTCGGACCGGTGAGCAGCGGAGCGGGCGGGACGCCGATCCGCAGGCCCGCGCGCCGGGCGCAGTGCCGCACGGTGGCGAACTCGCGGCGCCGGGCGGCGCCCAGGCCGGCCGCCAGCGCCCGCTCCTCGGGGAACAGCACGGGCGCCGGCTCGTCCTCGTGGCATTCGGCCGTCTCGACACCGGCCGGAACGATCAGTGGGAGCACGCCGTCAGTCCCGCCCGGGAGCGAGCGCCTCGACCTGCGCGACGGGATCGCCGCCCTGGGAGGGCAGCAGCGCGATCACGGGAGTGTCGAGCCCGTGCTCCGCGTACGCGCGGATCCGCGCCCGGCACTCCTCGGGGCTGCCGTGCACGATCAGTTCGTCCACCGCCTCGTCCGGTACGGCCATCACCGCACGCCACCGCTCGCCGGCGTCCCAGGCCCGGTGCATCGCGGCGAGCGGCTCCGTCCGCCCGAGCCAGTCCTGGAACGCCCGGTAGGCGGGGACCGTGAGGTAGCTGCTGATCATCATGCGGCCCAGGCGCCGGGCCTCGCGGGCGTCCTCGGTGACGCAGACGAAGACCGGGGCGACGAGCTCGGTCTGCGGCCCGACCTCGGCCCTGACCTTCGGCACGTCGTGCGGTGCCAGCCAGTTGGTGATCGCCCCGTCCGCCTCGGCCGCGGCGAGCCGCAGCATGCCGGGGCGCAGCGCGGCCAGCAGCACCGGCGGGGGAGTGGCCGGCGGCCGTTCCAGCCGGAACCCGCGGACCGAGAAGGTGGGGTACTGCGCGTTGACGGGCCTGCCGGTGAAGGCGGAGCGCAGGAACCGCAGGGTGTCGCGGGTGCGGGCGTAGGGCTGGGTGTGTTCCAGTCCGTTCCAGTCCCGCACCACGCCGGGCGAGGACGCCCCGATGCCGAGGGCGAACCGGCCGGGCGCGCAGTCGGCGAGGGAGGAGGCGGTCATGGCCAGCAGGGCGGGCCCGCGGGTGAACACCGGGGCGACGGCGGTGCCCAGCCGCAGCCGTGAGGACCACTGCGAGGCCAGCGCCAGGGGGGTGAAGGCGTCGGTGCCCGCGGTCTCGGCCGTCCACACGTCGGTGTAGCCCAGGTCGGGGAGCCGCTCGACGAGCTCCCGGTGCGCCGGCAGGGGTACGCCGGTCAGTGGGAGGGTGATCCCCCAGCGGGTCATCGGGTGGTCTCCAGTCTCGTGTGCGGTGGGTGCGGCGGTACGCGGGCGGGCGGTCGGCGGGGGGGTGCTCCGCCGGCCCCGCGGGGGTACGGGGCCGGCGGGGTTCTGCGTCCGTCCTCAGGCGCCGTCGCCGGGGAGGCCTTCCGCGTCGGCGCCGAGGAGGCCCTCCGCGTGGTCGCGCAGGAGGACGGCGGCCGCGCGCACCTCGCCGGCCATGGGGCGGTCGGCCTCCAGGGCCGGGGAGATTCCGGCGAGTTCGGCCCACACTCCCGCGGTCTGCGCCTCCCGCTCGGTCATCACCGCCAGCTGGGCCGCGCCCAGGGCGAGCGAGCCGACGGCGAGCCAGCCCAGCTCCAGCGCCTCGCCCACGCCGTTCGCGCTGTTCAGCGCCATGGGCACGTGGTCCTGGTTCCAGCCGTTGGTGGGCAGCGTGGTCAGCGACGCTGGGGTGACCAGCTGCCGGATCCGCGAGATGAAGGAGGTGGCGCTGATCTGCACCCCGGCCAGTCCGGCGCCGCGGCCCGCGCGGGGCGTGAGCATGATGGGCAGGTCGCCGTTGGTGGTGGGGCTGACCAGCAGGGCCAGCTGGCGCTCCGCCAGATAGGCGGCCATGTGCATGGCCAGCCCGGTCTGCTCGGAGGCGAAGCCCACCGGCATGGCGTGGAAGTTGCCGGCGTGCAGCACCCGGCCCTCGAAGGTGATCGGGTTGTCGGTGACGCCGTTGGCCTCGCGGAGCAGGAACGTGCCGGCCGCCTCCAGCTGGTCCAGCGCCGCGCCGAGCACCTGCGGCGCGCAGCGCAGGCTGTACGGCTCCTGGAGCGGCCGGCGCTCGTCGCGCAGGTGGTCCCCGGGCAGGTCGGCGCGGATCCACCTGGCCGCGCGCAGCTGCCCCACCTGGCCGCGCGCCAGGCCGACGCCCTCGTCGTAGTGCTCGGCGTTGCCCCCGAGCAGGACCGTCAGCCGGGCGGTCAGGGACGCCACGGCCCGCACGAGCCGCAGGGCCGAACGCTGGTTGAGGATGGAGACGGCCAGCCCGACCCCGGTCCCGTTGACGAAGGCGAGGGCCTCGCGGACGGGCCACTCCAGCGGCTGCGCGCCCAGCTCCGCGAGGGCCTCGGCGGCCGGGCGCACGGACCAGGCGCCCCGCGCGTCGCGCACCCAGGCCTCGCCGTGTCCGGAACAGGCCAGCGCCACGTGCGCCAGCGGCTGGAGGTCACCGCTCGCGCTCACCGTGCCGTCCCGGGGGATCACCGGGGTGAAGCCCGCGTTCCACAGGTCGGCCAGCCGCTCCCAGAAATCGGGCGAGACGGCGGAGAAGCCCTTGCGCATGCTGTTCAGCCGCAGCCAGAAGACCAGCCGCGAGGCGTCGGGGTCGACGGGCCGGCCCTGCGCCGTGCCCAGGTGGGAGATGAGCGAGTTCCCCTGCTCCATCTCCGACTTGGCCGAGTGCGTCACCAGCGGACCGAAGCCCTGCGTCAGCCCGTAGACGGGCTTGCCCTCGGCGAGGTACCGGTCGACCACGGCGCCGCTCTCCCGCATCCGGGCCACGTCCGCGTCGGTCAGCGGGCCGAGCTTCGCGGTCCAGGAGGCGGCCTCGACGATGGCGTCCAGGGAGGGCATGTCGAGGACGTCGCGGTCGGCCGGGACGGGGGTCTGAGTCACGTTGGTATCCCTGTCGGTGAGTGTGAGGTCGTGAGGTGCTGCAACTTGCCCATCGCGGACCGGCCGAGGGCGGGCACCACATGTGTCGTGCGCGGGCGGGCACCCAGGACGGCGCGCACCGCGGCAAGGTCGGTGCCGGCGGACGCGGTGCCCGGCCGGGGCACCACGTACAGGTCGACGTGCTCGCCGATCATGGTGTCGTCGACCGGTACGAGCGCCAGGTCGGCGCAGTCGAGGCGGGCGCGCAGGGTGTGCTCCGCCTCGTCGAGGTTGATCCGCTGCCCGTTGATCTTGACCAGCCGGCCGGTGCGGCCCAGGAGCCGGAAGGTCCGTCCGTCCACCGGTTCCACGAGGTCGCCCGTCGGCCACTCGTGCGGCGCGGGCTCGCCCGGCCGGTGGGCGAGGCGCGGACTGCGGATGACCAGGGGGACCGCGGTGTCCGCCGCGCCGTCGCCGGTGCGGCCGTCCGGAGCGGGACCGCTCCCGCCTCCGGCGAAGGCGACGTCGGGGAAGAGGGTCCATGCGGGCGGCTCGCCCTCGCTCCAGCGGCGCACGGCCACCCCGCCGGTCTCCGTCGACCCCAGCAGCTCCACGATCGCCGCACGCCCGGGCCCGGCCTCCCGGAGGAACACCGCGGCGTCGGCCGGGAGCATCGCGCTGCTGTACAGGACGGTGACGTGCTCCAGGGACCGGACGCGGTCCATGTGCCGCAGCAGCAGGGAGAAGATCCAGGGCGTGGCCACGACCACGATCCGCCGCGCGCCGGTGTCCGGCAGCCCCCCGATGTAGCCGGGCCGGTACCAGACCGGCACGCCCAGCCGGGCGGGCAGCAGCACCGTGGCCAGCGCGCCGTACACGTGGACCGGCGGGGCGAAGGAGACCACCGCCTGCGGAGCGTCCCGCCGGACGAACTCCGCGAGCATGCCGGCCTCGCGCCAGGAGTCCCCGCGGCCGCGCAGCCAGCGGCGGCTGGGGCCGGTGCTGCCGGAGGTGTGGAACTCCAGCGCGGCCGGGAGCGTACGGAGGACCGTACGGGCGGCGTCCGGCACCTCGTCCCAGCGCACGCACCAGGCGCGGTCGGCGACCTCCGGCGGCGCGCCCGCCCCGAGGGCCAGCGCGCGCGCCGGCGTCAGCTTCTGATACTCCACCCGAACTCCCCTGTACTGAGGTCCCGCCCGCGCCCCGCCGCACGGGCGGGACGCGGAGACGGGAACCGGGCCGCGGTCAGGCGGCCACCTCGGCTATCTGCATCAGGTACCGGCCGTACTGCGAGCTCTTCATCCGCACGCCGAGGCGGTGGCAGTCCTCCGCGTCGATGTAGCCCATGCGCAGCGCGATCTCCTCGATGCACGCCACCCGGACGCCCTGGCGCGCCTCGATGACCTGGACGTACTGACTGGCCGCCAGCAGCGAGTCGTGCGTCCCCGCGTCCAGCCACGTGAAGCCCCGTCCCAGCCGGATGAGCCGGGCTCGGCCCTCCTTCAGGAACGCCCGGTTGACGTCGGTGATCTCCAGCTCGCCGCGGTCCGAGGGGGTGAGCCCGCGGGCGATCTCCACCGCTTCGGGGGAGTAGAAGTACAGGCCGGTGACCGCGTTGTCGGAGGGCGGTTTGAGCGGTTTCTCCTCCAGTGACACCAACATCCCCTCGGAGTCGGTCTCGGCGATCCCGTACCGCTCGGGGTCGGAGACCGGATAGCCGAAGAGGGTGCATCCGTCCAGGCTTTCCTGCGCTTCCCGCAGAAGCCGCGGGAATCCGGCGCCGTGGAAGATGTTGTCCCCGAGGATCAGCGCGAAGGGCTCGTCCCCGACGTGGTCCGCGCCGATGATGAGCGCTTCCGCGATACCGCGCGGTTCCTGCTGCTCCGCATAGGTGATGGTGAGGCCCAGGTGCGCGCCGTCCCCCAGCAGCGATTGCAGCGCGGGAATGCTGGTCGGCTGCGAGATCACCAGGATCTCCCTGATGCCGGCCAGCATCAGCACCGAAAGGGGGTGGTAGATCATGGGCTTGTCGTAGACCGAGAGAAGCTGTTTCGAAGTCGCGAGCGTCGAGGGGTACATACGCGTCCCGCTGCCGCCCGCGAGAAGAATTCCCTTCATGTCTCTTCCCTTTCGTCAGGGTGGGGGCGATCGGAATTCCGGCTCACACGATGTGCACGTCGGGCACGTAGAGGATCCATTTGCCCCCGGCGTCACGGAACTCCTGCTCCTTCGCCATGATCTCCTCGGCGTGGTTCCACGCGAAGAGCAGCGCGTAGTCCGGGTAGGACTCGGAGAACGCCGTCGGCGGCTTCACCGGAATGTGCGTTCCCGGGCTGAGACGGCCCTGCTTGGCGGGGGTGGTGTCGCAGATGAACGGGACCAGGTCGGGGCCGATGCCGCAGAGGTTGGTCACCGTGGCGCTCTTGGCCGTCGCGCCGTAGCCGGCCACCGTCCTGCCCTCGTCGCGCAGCCGCTCCAGCAGCGCCTTGAGGTCGTCGCGGATCTTCAGGACCCGCTCGCCGAACGCGCGCAGCGTGGCCGGGTCGGCCAGCCCGCGCTCCTCCTCCTCGGCGATGAGCGCGGCCACGGCCTCGGACGGCCGGCGCTGTCCGGCGGGCGCCAGGAAGTAGCGCACCTCGCCGCCGTGCACCGACAGCCGCTCGACGTCCACCAGCTCCAGGTCGCTGCGCCGGGCCATCTCCCGCACCGACCGCGCCGTGAAGAAGTAGAAGTGCTCGTCGTAGATCTGGTCGAAGGAGGTCCGCTCGACGATGTCCCCGAGGTAGGGGTCCTCGAAGACGAACACCCCGGTCGGCTTCAGCAGGGCGCGCACGCCCGGCAGGATCGAGTACGGGATGTGGCACAGGGTGTTCGCGGCGTAGATGACGTCCGCCTGGCCGTCCTCGGCGAGGATCTCCCGCGCCGTGGCCTCCTCGAAGAAGGACTTGCGGACCCGGACGCCCTTCTCCGCTGCGACGTCCGCGACACCGCCGGAGGGCTCCACGCCCAGGTGCCGGACGCCGTGGTCGGCGATCACCTTGAGCATCACGCCGTCGTTGCAGCCCAGCTCGACGATGAACGGGTCGTCCGCCGTGAGCTCGGTGGACAGCAGGCGCTTGGCGAGGTCCTCGAAGTGGGTCCGCATGTACGCGGAGCCCGACGAGTAGTACGGGTAGGCCTCGTGGAACATCCGGTCCCGCGGGACCTCCTCCGTCAGCTGCACCATGGTGCAGGACTCGCAGACGCCGACGTCCAGCCGGAAGAAGAACTCCTGGCCGAGATCCGCGTCCACGGGGAGGAAGGCGTCCGACAGGGGCTGGCGCCCGAAGTCGAAGAAACTCTGTACCGGAGCGGCACAGATACGGCAGTGGAACTTGCTCGACATACATGCTCCTGGAAGTCCGACCGGCGGCCGGCCACACGAATGCAGAAGCTTCGGAGCGTTCTCTGTGCGCCGTCCGAAGCGGGTCCCGGTGAGTCTGCCTCAGAAATCGTGCGCGGTGGAAGCGCGCACATGGCCCGGTGTCTCGCTGGCGGGACAAAAAAACCGCCGCGCACGGCATTCCCCGACGGCCCCGCCCGGCCCGTTCACGAAATCGCGAAACGGCCTGTCATACCGGCGTCCCCGCTGCCTATCCTCGCTGCGTCCCCGTCCGCGCGTACGGTCCGCAAGAGGAGATCCGCAGAAATCGCGGGATCGGGGCCGAATCCCGAGGGAGTCCGCGCCGGCGGTCCTCGCGCGCGGCTTCAGTGAGAAGGCAAGCGACAATGACAACAGAGACACGTTATCTTCCCGCCCCGGCCGAATCGGCGCTGGTGATCACCGATGCCGAGCGCGAGGAAATCGCGGACGTGGCCGCGGAACTCGCCCGCGCCGCGTCCGGCGCCCTGGACGCCCCGCAATGGCTCGCGGCGGCCCGCGCCGCCTCCGCCCGGCTGCCGTCGCGGCTCCAGGCCGCCGTACGGGAGTTCCGGCACGACGCCGGACCCGACGGGGTGCTGCTGGTCCGCAACCTCCCGGTCCCCGAACAGCTGCCCGCCACCCCCACCCGGCCCGGCTCCGTACGGCGCTCCGCGACCACCGCGACGGGCGCCATCGCCATGATCATGCTCCAGCTCGGGGAGGTCATCGCCTACCGGAACGAGAAGTCCGGCGCCCTCGTCCAGGACGTGGTGCCGGTGCCCGGCCGGGAACGGCAGCAGAGCAACGCCGGCTCGGTCCTCCTGGAGATGCACACCGAGAACGCCTTCCACCGCAACCGCCCCGACTACGTCGGCCTGCTGTGCGTGCGCACCGACCCGACGGGCGATGCCCGGCTGCGCACCGCCTCCGTCCGCCGGGCCCTGCCGCTGCTGTCGCGGCAGGCCCGCGAGGTGCTGTCCCAGGAGCGCTTCGTCACCGAGGCGCCGCCCTCCTTCGGCGGTTCCCGGGACCTGCCGCCGTCGCCCCGCCCGATCCTGCGCGGCGCGCCCGAGGACCACGACGTGGTCGTCGACTTCAACAGCACCCACCCCCTCGACGGCGACGCGAAGCAGGCCATGGAGGAGCTGCGCACCGCCTTCGAGGGCACCGCGCAGGCCTTCGCCCTGACCGCGGGGGACCTGGCCGTCGTCGACAACCGCCTGAGCGTGCACGGGCGTACGGCCTTCACACCCCGCTACGACGGCACGGACCGCTGGCTGCACCGCGTCTACGCCGTCGTGGACCACCGCCGCTCCCGCGCCGACCGCCGCGGCGGCGGGAGCGTGCTGGACTGAACCGGGGACGGCAAGGCCCCCGGGCCTTGCCGTCCCCGGGACGGCCGCACGGCGTACGGTCAGGCGCCGTCCGCCGCCGGCTCCGCCCCCCGGCACCACTCCAGGACCGCCATCGCACTGTGCATCTTGTTCTCGGCCTGGTCGAAGGCGATGCTCATCGGCCCGTCCAGCACCTCCGCCGTCACCTCGTCCCCCCGGTGGGCGGGCAGGTCGTGCATGAACACCGCCTTCGGGCTGGTCTCCCACAGCTCCTCGCGGACCTGGAACGGGGCGAACACCTCGCGCCAGCGCGGGTCCGCCTTCGTCGTGCCCGTCGTCTGCCAGCGCGCGGTGTACACGACGTCGAAGTCCGCGGGCAGCGCCTCCATGGTGTGCCGCTCGCGGAACAGCGCCCCCGCCGCCGCGGCCTGCCGGGCGGCCTTCCGCGCGATCGGGGCGGTGAGCCCGTACCCCGGCGGCGTACGCAGCTCGAACTCCACCCCCGGGTAGCGGGTCAGCGCCAGCGCCAGCGCCGCCGCCGTGTTGTTGCCCTCGCCGAGGTAGAGCACGCGCAGGCCCTCGACGCGGCCGAAGTGCCGCGTCATCGTCGTCAGGTCGGTCAGCGCCTGGGTGGGGTGTTCCTCGGCGCTCATCGCGTTGACGACGGCCATGCGGCTCTGGGCGGCCCAGGCCCGCATCTCCGCCGGGTCCCCGGCCGTCCGGGCCACCAGGACGTCCAGCATCCGGGAGAACACCCGGCCGGTGTCCTCGCTCGTCTCCCCGGTGTTCGTCTGCAGGTCGCCCGGACCGTAGGTGACGAGGGAAGAGCCGAGCCGCAGCGCCCCCGCGGAGAAGGCGGTGCGGGTACGGGTCGACGTCTTGGCGAAGTAGATCCCCGTGACGGCGCCGTCGAGCGGCCGGCCGGAACCGCCCCCGCCGGCGGAGAACCGGGCACCGCGCTCGACCAGATGGCGCAGGTCCGCGTCGGTGAGGTCGTCGAGGGAGATCAGGTGGCGGACGCTTCGCCGGTCCATGGACATCAGTCCTCTTCCGTGGTGGGGCCGAGGGCACGGGCCAGCTCGGCGATGGTCGGATGGCGCAGGGCGGTGCCCGGATCGACGACGAGTCCGGCCGCCCCGGCGACGGACAGCACCCGCAGCAGGGCGAGCGAGTCACCGCCGAGGTCGCGGAAGCGGTCGTGGACGCCGACCCGGTCGAGGCCGAGCACGTGCTGCCACGCCTCGGCCAGCCGCCGCTCGGTGGCCGTGCGGGGCGCCGCGTACGGAGCCCGGACGACCGTGGTCTCGCGCCGCGCCCCGGCCGCCGCCGTGCCCGCGCGGTCGTACTTGCCGTTCGCCGTCAGGGGCAGGGCGTCCACGATCCGGTACGAGGCCGGGACGAACGGGGCCGGCAGCGCGGCCTCCACCCGGGCCCGCAGCTCCGCCGCCGGCGGGGCGGCCCCGTCGGCCGGCACCACCCAGGCCGTGAGCCGCTGCCCGCCCGAGGACCCGGGGACGGCGTCCACGAGGACCTCGCGCACCCGCGGGTCGGCGCCGAGCACGGCCTCCACCTCCGCGGGCTCGATGCGGTGGCCGCCGACCTTGAGCTGCCGGTCCGCGCGGCCGGCGAACTCCAGCCGCCCGTCCGGCAGGACCCGGGCGAGGTCACCGGTGCGGTACAGCCGGGCGCCCGGCGGGCCGTACGGGTCGGGCACGAAGCGCTCGGCCGTCGTGCCGGGTCGGCCCACGTACCCCCGGGCCAGGCCCGGGCCGCCGATGTGCACCTCGCCGACGACGCCGTCGGGCACCGCGAGCAGGTCTTCGTCCAGCAGCCGCAGCGTCGTGCCCGGCAGCGCGGAGCCCAGCGGTACGAGCGCCCGGCCGACGGGTCCGGACAGGCGGTACGCCGCCGCGGCCACGGTCGCCTCGGTCGGCCCGTACTCCGCGGCCAGCCGCATCCGCCCGCCGGCGGCCGCGATCCGGGACGCGACCCGCTCGGCCTGCCGGGCCGGGTAGGCGTCACCGGCGCAGACCAGCAGCCCGGCCAGCGCGCCGAGCTGCGCGTCGTCCAGGTGGGTCTCCAGCAGCGCGAGATGACCCGGCGTCATGCCGACGAAGGCGTACGGGGCCCAGGTCGCCAGCAGCTTCGCGAACTCGTCCGGCTCGAACCGCTGCGGCAGTACGTACACGGTCCGGCCGGTCAGCAGGGGGACGAACAGGGCGGGGACGCCGAGGTCGGCGCCGACGGAGGTGAAGAAGGGGGCGCCGCCCGTCCCGGCTCCCGCGTACGCGGCCGCGGCCCAGCGCAGGTAGTGGGCCAGGGCCCGGTGGTCGACGGCGACGCCCTTGGGTTCGCCGGTGGAGCCGGAGGTGTGCAGGACGTAGGCCAGGCGGCCCGGGTCGAGGTCGCGGGCGGGGGCCCGCGGCGGCTGCGGCGCAGCCGCGCCGTCCTCGGCGGCCCCGGCCGCGAGCACCGGCGTGCACGGGGCGGTGCGGGAGGCGTGGGCGCTCTCCGTCACGACCAGCCGGCAGCCGGCCCCGGCGAACACCGCCCGCAGCCGGGCGTCCGGCGTGCAGGGATCGCACGGCACGTACGCCGCCCCGGCTTTCCAGACGGCGAGCAGCGCCACCACCAGGTCCGCCCCGCGGTCCAGGAGCACGCCCACCCGGTCCTCGGGGCCGACGCCCAGTCCGCGCAGCCGCCGGGCCAGCAGCCCGGCCCGGGAGTCGAGCTCGGCGTAGGTCAGGCGGCCGTCGAGGGTGACGAGGGCCGTCGCCCCCGGGGTACGGGCGGCCTGCGCCTCGAAGGCGGCGAGGGTGTCCTCGAACTCCGGGGCGGGCTCGAACTCCGGGGCGGCCGCGTCCGGGCCGGCGGGCAGCACGCTCCGGCCCGCGTCGAGCTCGGGGGCCTCGGGGTACCCGCGCCGGGCGTCGCCGTCCGCACCCCCGGCGGCCATGTCGGACAGGACCGCGAGGTAGAGCCGGGCGAGCCGGTCGGCACGGTCGCGCCGCAGGGTCCGGGTGTCGGAGGCGATGGTGAGGTGGTCGCGCAGCGGGGTGCCGACCACCACCGGGAACTCGTTCGGGCTGTCGTCGACGGTGGCGGCCGTGTCGACGAGATCGGTGTCGACCTGGTGGAAGTCCAGGTAGTGGAAGAGCACGTCGACCAGGTGGGGGTCACCGCCGGGGCGGCGCATCGCGGGCATCGGGAACCGGCGGTGCGGCCAGAGCGCGATCTCGGCGGCGAAGGTCCGCCGGGCCAGCTCGCCCCACGTCCGGGCGCCGCGTTCGTAGGGGAAGGGCACCGAGTTGAGGTACATGCCGGAGACCCGGTCCGCCCCGCTGACCTCGGGCCGGGCGTCCGCCACCATGCCCCCGCGGAAGCGGTCCTGGCGGGTCAGCAGGCTCAGCACCTTCGCGTGCGCGGCGTGCAGCACGCTCTTGTACGGCACGCCGGTCTGCGAGGCGAGCGCCTGCAGTCCGGGCCGCAGGGCGTGCAGGGGCAGGTCCAGGCGGTACCGCCCGGCCGGCGCGTCCCGGCCGCCCGACCAGCCCGACGGCAGCCGGAACTTCTCGTACCCGTCGAGGAGTCCGTGCCAGTAGACCCGGTCCTCCTCACCGGCCAGGGAGCGCAGCTCCGCCGCGATGAAGTCGGCGTAGCGCACGGCCGGCGCCGCCGGTGCCGGATCGGGCTCCTGCCCGTCGCGCAGCCGCCCGTAGGCGCCCAGCATCTCCATCAGCTGCGAGTGGTAGCTCCACCCCTCGATGACCGGGTGGCACTCGGTGATCGACAGCCACCAGCCGTCGTCGTCCAGCACGTGCGTGGCCATCCGCATCAGCGGCGCGCACGAGACGTCGAAGAGCCGCGCGCGGTCGGCGCGGGCGAAGGCCGCCAGCGCCGGCCACCGCTCGTCCTCGGGCAGGTGCCGCAGGTCGTCGTGGACGTACGGCATCGCCCCGCGGGCGTGCACGATCTGCAACGGCCGCTCGGGTCCGCCGAGCACGAAGGACGTCCGCATCACCTCGTGCCGGGCGACGACCAGGTCGGCCGCGGCGCGGAAGGCCGCCGGGTCGAAGGGCCGCCCGTCACGGATCCGGAACGAGGTGACGTTGTGGTACCGGTTCACCTCGGGGTCGCGGAACAGCTCCACGAACATCCCGGCCTGGGTGAGCGAGACGGGATAGGCGTCGACGGCGTCGGCGGGCAGCGCGGCCCGTTCGCCGGCCGACAGCAGCGCGAACGGGGCGACCGGTTCGAAGGCCGCCTCCCCGGCCGGCGCGCCCGCCGCCGCGTCCTGACGCAGCGCCCGGCAGAGCCGGGCCACCGTGCGGTGCTCGAAGACGTCGCGGACCGCCACCCGGCGGCCCGACTCGCGCAGCGCCCCCACCAGCGCGACGGCCCGCAGCGAGTCACCGCCCAGGTCGAAGAAGTTGTCGTGGACGCCGATCCGCTCCAGGCCCAGCACCTCGGACCACACCCCGGCCATGACCCGCTCGTCCTCGTCTCGCGGGGCGACGTGCTCGCCGACGGCGGTCGCGGCGCGCCCGGGGGCGGGCAGGGCGGTGCGGTCGAGCTTGCCGTTGGCGGTCAGCGGCAGCGCGTCGAGCGTGACGAACGCCGACGGCACCATGTACTCGGGCAGGCGCGCGCCCAGCAGCCCGCGCAGCCGGGCCGGAGCGAGCGCGGCGGATCCGGCGCCCGGGGCCGGCACCAGGTAGGCGACCAGGCGCCTGTCGCCCGGCGCGTCCTCCCGGACCAGGGCCACGGCCTCGGCCACGGCGGGGTCCGAGGTCAGGACGGTCTCGATCTCGCCGGGCTCGATCCGGTAGCCGCGCAGCTTGACCTGGTGGTCGGCGCGCGAGACGAAGTCGAGGTCGCCGTCCGGCATGACGCGCGCGAGGTCGCCGGTGCGGTACAGCCGGGAGCCGGGCGGGCCGTACGGGTCGGGCAGGAAGCGCTCGGCGGTGAGGCCGGGCCGGTTCGCGTAGCCGCGGGCGAGGCCGACGCCGCCGACGCACACCTCGCCGACGCTGCCGATCGGCACCGGGCGCAGGTCCCCGTCCAGGACCCGCATGGTGGTGTTGGGGATGGCCCGGCCGATGGAGACCAGCTCGGAGTCCACGCGGCCGTCGACGAAGTGCGCCGAGTTGCCGACGGTGATCTCCGTGGGACCGTACTCGGCGGCCAGCCGCCGGCCGCCGGAGCCCTCCGGCTCCAGCCAGCGGTTGGCCAGCCGGCCGGTGAAGGAGTCGCCCGCGGCGATCACCAGGTGGGCCAGGTCCCGGCGCTGCTCGGGGGACAACTGCCGGGAGAGCAGGTCCAGATGGCCCGGGGTGAGCTTGAGGAACGCGTACGGGGCCTCCTGGAGCAGCAGCCGGCCCAGCTCGGTGATGTCGAAGTCCTGGTCGAGCAGATGGACCGGCTGCCCCGTCATCAGGGGGGTGAACAGGTCGGGCATGCCGAGGTCGAAGGCCACGGAGGAGAACAGCGCGGCTCCGCCCGTCCCGGCGCTCGCGTACGCGTCGACGGTCCAGCCCAGGTAGTTGGCGAGCCCCCGGTGGGTGACGAGCACGCCCTTGGGGCGGCCGGTGGAGCCGGAGGTGTAGATCACGTAGGCGAGGTGGTCGATGTCGTAGCCGCCGGCCGGCGGTTCGACGGGGGTGGCGGCGAGGCCGCCGACGACCGCGCGCTCGGTGTCGTCGTCGAGCACCACGGGACGGGCGGCCGTACCCGCCAGCCGGTCCGCGTACCGCAGTTCGGTGACGGCGAGCCGGGTGCCGGTGTCGGCGAGCATGAACTCCAGGCGCTCGTCCGGATAGCCGGGATCGAGGGGGACGTACGCCGCGCCGGTGCGCCAGACGGCCAGCAGGGTGGCCACCAGCTCGGGGCCGCGGTCGAGGAGCACACCGACGGTGCTCTCCGGCCCCGCGCCGAGCCCGCGCAGCCGCCGGGCGATCCCATGGGCCAGCGCGTCGAGCTCGCCGTAGGTCACGCGGCGCCCGCCGTGGACCACGGCGACCGCCCCGGGCGTGGCCGCCGCCCGGCGCGAGACGGTCTCGTGTACGGGCCGCAGCGCCCCGGGGTCCAGGGGCGTACGGGTGGCCAGGGGTTCGGCCGGGCCGTCCAGCAGCAGGGCGCGCTCGTGCGCGTCGAAGATGTCCAGCTCCGAGACCCGGCTGCCGGGGGACGCGGCGACGGCGCCCAGCAGGCGGGTGTAGTGGCCGGTGATCCGCCGGGCCGTGGCGGCGTCGAAGAGCGCGGTGGCGTACTCCAGCGAGCCCCGCAGGGAGCCGTCGCCCTGTTCCTCCAGGTGGACGGTGAGGTCGAAACGGGCGGTGCGGCCGGGCACCTCGACCGGCCCGGCCGTCACCCCGGGAAGGTCGAGGGGTTCGGCGGCGTCGGCCCGGGTCAGGTCGAACATCACCTGGAACACGGGGGTGGCGGACAGGTCGCGGTCCGGCTCCAGGGCGTCGGCCAGCCGGTCGAAGGGGGCCGAGCGGTGGTCGAAGGCGGCCAGCACCGTGTCCCGGTTGCGTTCCAGCAGCCGGGCGAAGGACTCGTCACCGTCCCAGCGGGCGCGCATCACCAGGCTGTCCGAGGCGTAGCCGGCCATGGTGGCGAGCTCGGGGCGGATCCGCGCGGACACCGAGGTGCCGACGGCGATGTCGCGCGTCCCGACGTAGCGCGACAGCAGGACCTGGAAGGCGGTGAGCAGCACCATGAACGAGGAGGCGCCGCCCTCGCCGGCCAGGGCGGCCAGCCGCCCGGCGACCGGGGCGGGCACCGTGAAGTCCTCCAGCGCGCCCGCCCAGGACCGTACGGCCGGGCGCGGCCGGTCGGTGGGCAGGTCGAGGGAGGACAGTCCGGCCAGGTGGGCGCGCCACCAGTCGAGCGCGCGGCCGACCTCCGGGCCGTCCTGCTCCGCGTTGAGCCAGCCCGCGTAGTCGGCGTACTGCACCGGCTCCGCCGCCAGGGCGGGGGCGCGCCCCTCGGCCTGCGCCTGGTACAGCTCGGACAGCTCCGCGAGCAGCAGGGGGCGGGTGGCGGCGTCGCAGGCGATGTGGTGGAGGACGACGACCAGCAGGTGGTCGTCCTCGGCGAAGCGGACCAGGCGCGCGCGCAGCGGTGCCTGCGCGGCGAGGTCGAAGGGCCGCAGCGACTCCTCCTCCACGATCTCCCGGACCGCCGCCGCCCGTCCGTCCGCGGACAGCCCGCCGCGTCCGGTCTCGGTGAAGTCGGCGGGGCCCGGGGCCCGGACCACCTGCCGGGGCTCCGACCCGACCAGCACGTAGTGGGTGCGCAGGATCTCGTGGCGTTCGCACAGCAGGTCGAAGGCGCGGCGCAGCCGGTCCGCCCGGAGCGGCCCGCGCAGCCGGTACGCCACCGGCAGCAGGTACTCCGGTCCGGCGGGGTCCAGTTGGTGCAGGAACCACATCTGGCGCTGTCCGGCGGACAGGGCGAGCGGCTCCTCACGGGGCAGCCGCGGGATGCCCCGGCGGGCGCGCGGAGCGGAACCGGACAGCCGGCGGCGCAGGAGCTCCTCGCGCAGGGCCGCGGCGGACGCGGCGGACGCGTCCGCGGGGGGCGGGGTGGCTTCGGTCATGCGTGGTACTCCCTGTGTGCGGCGTCCAGCTCGGCATCGCTCAGCTCCGCGATCTCGCGCCGTACGGCGTCCTCGACGGCCTCGGCCAGTCCGGCGACGGTGGGCCGGTCGAAGAGGGCGCGCAGCGGCAGCGTCACCCCGTACTCCTCCTGGATCCGGGCGACGACCCGGGCGGCGCGGACGGAGTCCCCGCCCAGGGCGAAGAAGCCGTGGCGGGCGCCGATCCGGGGCGCGCGCCCGTCGGGTCCGGCCAGCACCGCGCGCCAGATCGCGGCGATGCCCTCCTCCAGCGGCCCCCGGGGGGCGGTGTACGGCTCGTCGTCGGCCGCCGTGCTCAGGTCGGGCGCGGGCAGCGCCGCGAGGTCGACCTTGTGGTGCCGGGTCAGGGGCAGCGCCGCGAGCGGCACGACCAGCGTCGGCAGCATGTACGCGGGCAGGTGGCGCGCGCAGTGCTCCAGCAGCTCGCCCCGCGCGGGCAGCGCCGCGCCGGCGGGGACGCAGTAGGCGACCAGGCGGGCCGCGTCCCCGGTCCCGTGGGCGACGACCACCGCCTGGGCCACGCCGGGGTGTTCGGCCAGCACCGCGCCCACCTCGCCGGTCTCCACCCGGCGGCCGCGGATCCTGACCTGGCCGTCGGCGCGGCCGACGAAGACGAGCGTGCCGTCCGCGAGCGTCCGGGCCAGGTCGCCGGTGCGGTACAGCCGGGATCCCGGCGGACCGTACGGGTCGGGCACGAAGCGTTCGGCGGTGAGGCCCGGCCGGCCCGGATAGCCCCGGGCCACCCCGAGTCCGCCCACGCACAGCTCACCGGTCGCGCCCGGGGGCACGGGGCGCAGCAGCGCGTCCAGGACGCGGGCGCTGGCGTGCGGGTACGGCCGCCCGATGGCGACGGCCGTCACGTCCCGCGGTATCTCCCAGCGGGTCGCGGCGACGGTGGTCTCGGTCGGACCGTACTCGTTGACGAACCGCTTGAGGCGGCGGGACAGCTCCCGGGCGAGGTCGGGCGGGCACGGCTCGCCGCCGGTCTGCCCGACGAGCCGCCGGTGGCCGAGCCCGGCGTCCAGGAACATGCGCCACTGCGGCGCCACCGCCTGGAGGTGGGTGACACCGGTGCGCTCGATCAGCGCGGGCAGGCCCGCGTGGTCGTCGGCCTCCCGGTCACGGGCCAGGACCACGCGTCCGCCCGACACCAGCGGCATCACCAGTTCGGTGAAGGAGATGTCGAAGGTGGCCGGGGCGAGCGCGAGCCAGGCGTCGTCCGGCCCGCGGCCGAAGTCCAGGTGGTCGGCACAGGCGCGCAGCAGGCGCAGCAGCGCCCGGTGTTCGACGCCCACGGCCTTGGGACGGCCGGTGGAACCGGAGGTGTAGACGAGGTAGGCGAGGCGCGCCGGGTCGCCGGGGTCGCCCGGGGGCGGGGAGGCGGGAGCGGCGGCCGCCGGGGACGGGGGGCCGTCGACGGTGAGCACCGCACCCGGGTGACGGGGGGCCAGGCGGGCCCGGCCGGCCTCGTCCGACACCAGTACGGCGGCCCGGCAGTCGCCCAGCACGTACGCCAGCCGCTCGTCGGGCGCGGTCCGGTCCAGCGGCACGTACGCCGCTCCGGTCTGCCAGACACCGAGCAGGGCGGCGATCAGATCGGGGGTGCGCGGCAGCATCACGGCGACCGCGGTCTCCGGGCCGGCGCCCAGGGCGCGCAGCCGGCGGGCGAACCAGTCGGCGCGCTCCCGCAGGCGGGCGTAGGTCCACCGCTCGTCGCCGCACACGACGGCGGTGGCGTCCGGGGTCCTGCGCGCCCGCTCGGTGAACGCGGCGTGGACGCAGCCGTCGGGCTCGCCGGCTGCCGCGGGCGCGGCCGCCCCGAGGGCGAGCAGGCGGTCGCGTTCGGCGTCGGGCAGCAGTTCGGCGGCGGCCAGCGGGGCCGACGGGGAGTCGGCGAAGGATTCCAGGAGCCGGACCCAGCACGCCGCCAGCCGGTCCACGGTGGCCGCGTCGAACAGGGAGGTCGCGTACTCCACCATGCCCAGCAGGGTGCCGTCCGCCTGCCGCTGCACCACGAAGGTCAGGTCGGTGCGGGCGGAGCCCCAGGCCGCGGCGAACGCGTCCAGGTCGTCCGCGCGCAGCGCGGTCCCGGTGCGTCCCTCCTCGTGGAAGTCGAACATCACCTGGTACAGGGGGGTGCGGGACGGGTCGCGCGGCGGCCGCAGCTCCCGCACGAGGCGGTCGAAGGGCAGGTCCCGGTGGGCGAGGGCGTCCAGCACGGTCTCGCGTACCGAGGCGAGCGCGTCGCGGACCGGCAGGCCGGCGTCCAGCCGGCAGTCGAGCACCAGGGTGTTGAGGAAGTAGCCGACGGTGTCGGCGACTTCGGGCCGGTCCCGGCCGGCGACGGGCATGCCGAGGGTGACGTCCGCGCGGCCGGTGAGCCGGGCGAGCAACGCGGCGAAGCCGGCCAGCAGCGTCTGGTGGAGGGTGGCGCCCGACTCGCGGCCGAGGGCGGCGAGCCGCCCCGTCAGGGCGGCCGGCACCACGAAGGTGCGCAGGGCCCCCCGCCCGTCGCGCTCGGCGGGGCGCGGCCGGTCCGCCGGCAGCTCCAGGGGCGTGGCGCCGGCCAGGGCCGCCTTCCAGTACGCCAGGTCGCGGTCGGCGCCGCCGGCCGCGGCCGCGTCGAGGCGGCGGCGCTGCCAGGCGGCGTGGTCCGCGTACTGCGCGCCGACCTCGGGGAGCGCGGGCCGCCGGCCGGTGTGGACGGCCTCGCCCAGGGCGCGCAGGTCGCGGTCCAGGAGCACCGAGGACCAGCCGTCGCAGGCGATGTGGTGGACGGCCAGCAACAGGACCTGGCCCCCGTCGTCGGTGCGCACCAGCAGCGCGCGCCACACCGGCCCGTGCTCCAGGTCGAAGCCCCGTTCCAGCTCCCCGGCCGCGAGCCCGCGCAGGGCGTCGGCGTCGGCCGCGTCGGCGACGCGCAGGTCCACGGGCCGGCCGGGACCGTCCACGAGCTGTACGGGCTGCCCGTCGCGCAGCGCGTAACGGGTGCGCAGGATCTCGTGCCGGTCCGCCAGCAGCCCGAGGGCGGTTCCGATGGTTCCCGCCGTCCATGCGGCGGGCAGCCGGATCCACACCAGCTCGGCCCATTCGGGGCTGCCGGGCCGCATGCGCTCCAGCAGCCACAGGCCCTGCTGCCCGCTCGACAGCGGCAGCGCGTCGCCGCGCGGGACGCGCACCACGGCGTCCTCCTCCACCGGGGCGGGCCCCCGGTCCGGCGGGCCGTCCGGCGCGGGGGAGTCCCCGGCACGGTCCAGGAGGGCGGCCTGCTCGGCCACGGTGACGGCCGAGAAGAGGGCGCGCAGCTCGATCCGCCGGCCCGAGGCGGCGGTCAGCCGTCCCGCGAGCCGCCCCAGCAGCAGGGAGGAGCCGCCGGCCGCGAAGAAGTCGTCGTGGGCGCCGAGGGTCTCGGCGGGCACGTCCAGCGTCTGCGCCCAGGCCTGGACGACGGCCTGCTCGGCGGGGGTGCGCGGCGGCACGTGGGGCCGTGCGGCGCCGTCCGCGCCGGGCGCGGGCAGAGCGGCCCGGTCGGTCTTGCCGCTGGCGGTCCGGGGGAAGGAGGCCACGACGGTGAACACGCGCGGAACCAGCTGTTCCGGCAGGACGCGGCGGGCGAACTCCCGCAGCTCGGCGGCGTCGGGCGCGGTGCCGTGCGGCTGGATCCAGGCCACGAGCCGGTGCCCGCCGTCGCGGTCGGCCACCGCGTCGACGACGGCCGCGTCCACGCGCGGGTGGGCGAGGAGCGCGGCCTCGACCTCCCCGGGCTCGATCCGTACGCCGTTGACCTTGATCTGCCGGTCCAGCCGGCCGAGGTACTCCAGCTCGTCGGTGGCCGAGCGGCGCACGAGGTCGCCGGTGCGGTACAGCCGGGCGCCGGGCGGGCCGAAGGGGTCGGGGACGAAGCGCTCGGCGGTCAGCGCGGGCCGCCCGAGGTAGCCGGTGGCGACGCCGGCCCCGCCGGCGTACAGCTCTCCGGTGCCGCCCGGTCCGACGGGACGGCCGTCCGGGTCCAGCACCAGCGCGCTCAGCCCCCCGATGGGGCGCCCGATGGGCACCGGACCGGCGGCCACGGCGGGATCGAAGCGGTGCTCGGTGATGTCCACGGAGCACTCGGTGGGCCCGTAGGTGTTCCAGATCTCCGCCTGCGGCGCGCGCTCCAGCAGCCGGTGGCACAGCTCCGCGTGGAGCGGCTCGCCGGCGCTGAACAGCAGCCGCAGGGAACGGCAGCCGTCCCAGCCCGGGGCGTTGGCCAGGGCGTTCCACACCGAGGGCACGGCCTGGAGGACGGTGACGCGGCCGGCGGCCACCGCGTCGAGCATCGCGGCCGGGTCGCGCTCGACGCCCTGCGGCGCGAGGACGACGGTGCCGCCGCTGACGAGCGGGGCGAACAGCTCCAGACCGGCGGCGTCGAAGCCGACGGTGGTCTTCAGCAGCATCCGGTCGCGGGGGCCCAGACCGTGCCGGGAGGCCAGGTGGCGCACCCGGTTGGCGATCCCGCCGTGCGGGACGACGACCCCCTTGGGGCGGCCGGTGGAGCCGGAGGTGTGGAGCACGTAGGCCGGGTGGCCGGCGGCTCCGGCGCCGGGCAACTCGCCTGCCGGCTGCGCCACTTCGTCCGCCCCACCGGACCCGTCGAGCACCAGCAGGCGGGTGCCCCCGCGGCGCGGGAACGCCGCGGCGACGGCACGCTCGGTCAGCACCAGCGGCGTCCGCGTGTCGGCGAGGGTCCAGGACAGGCGCTCGGCCGGGTGGTCCGGGTCCATGGGCACGTAGCCGGCGCCCGCCCGCCACACCGCCAGCAGGGCCACCACCAGATCGGGGCTCCGGCGCAGCGACACCCCGACCAGGCTCCCCGGCCCGATGCCGAGGGCGGCCAGACGCCCCGCCAGCCGGGCGGACCGCCGGGCCAGTTCCCGGTAGGTCAGGGAACCCGTGCCGGCGGTCGCACCGTCGACCGCGAGCGCGTCGGGGGTGGCGGCGGCCTGCGCCACGACCAGCTCGGCGAGCAGCGGGAGCGGGTCCGGCGCGCCCGCCGGGTCGGGTCGCACGGGCGACCGGTGCGCGGGGGCCGGCAGCGTCCCGTCGTTCACAGATGCTCCTTCGGCGAAATCGCCCCGGACAGGGGCGGGCAGGGGGAAGGCCGGCGGACTCCTCAGCCGGCGGCGGAGCGCTCCATCCGGCGGCGCAGGCTCAGCGGACGCATGTCGGTCCACACCGCCTCGATGCGGCTGAGGCACTCCTCCCGGCTGCCCTCCGTCCCCTCGGCGTACCAGCCGGCCGGCAGCGGCCGGTCGGCCCACCAGATCGAGAACTGCTCCTCGTCGTTGTGGACCACGAGGTAGGCGCGGTCGTTGTTCTGGTCGTCCATGTGGTCTTCCCAGGCTCGGGCGGGACAGGGATGGGGGCGGGAGGCGGTCGGACGCCCGGGGTCAGTCGGAGTCCGCGTGGACGATCCGCCGCACGTTCGCCTCGAACTCGGGGTAGGTGCCCGCACGGTGGGCGATCTCGGTGATGTGCTCCGCGATCTCCTGGAAGGTCCGTCCGTCGAATCCCTCCAGCCCCTCCAGCACCTTCAGGTCGAGTTCGTTCTCCAGGTCGAGCAGGACCTGGACCATCGAGAAGGAATCGAGGTCGCGCAGCTCTTCCGGCTCCGGGACGTCGGGCTGCTCGGCGCAGATGGTGGCGGCCGTCCGGCGAATCAGTTCCGTGAATTCCTCGATGAAGGTCGGGGTTTCTTCCGCGACGGTCTCATTGTCCAGGATCATGTTCGGATTACGCTCCTCAAGGGTGTACGCGGATGAACTGTCCGAGGTCGGTCGGGCGTCTGCCGGACGGAATTCGAGGCCTGCCGCTGACCGGGTCCGACCGTAGTTCGGGGCCCGCCACAGGGTCAATGCGCGGATCCCCGCTTTGCCCGCGGGCGTCCCGCCGGCGAGACACCGCAGGCCGTTTCGGCGTCCCGCCCCCGGCTGCCGCGGCCGGTCGGTCCGCTTTCGGCCCGGCTCTTCCCGGGAAGTCTTGACCCCCATCGCCGGGCGTGCGTACGGTCCGGTGATTCCCCTCGCCCAGGCCGATGAGACGCCGCGGGCTTCCGCATTGCCGACCGCATTTTCCGGCGGTACGCATTCCCGAGGGACGCGGCCGGACACCGGCCGACGGTGACCACCGCGAAAGAGGCGAGTGCCCCATGTTCTTCCCGTACACCGAGACCCGGCGGGTCGCGCTGCGCCCGGCCGGCGCCGACGACGCCGCCGCGGCGTACGAGGTCCTGCTCCGGCTTGGAACCGCCGGGCTGCCCGTGCTGGACGTCTTCACCAAGACCTTCGGGGAGGGGCTGGCGGCGTGCTTCCTCGTCCGTGACAAGGACACGGACGAGGTCGTCGGGCTCAGCACCGTCTCCGCGGTCAATCCGGCGGGCCACCTCCGGATCGAGGTCCACCTCACCGGCGGCACGGCCGCAGAAATCAGCGGCGACGTCCACGCGCTGACCGCCAACTTCGCGTTCTCCATGTGGCGCACCCGGAAGGTGTACATTCACCGCACGTCGCCGGACACCCGTGCCATCGGATTCGGCGACGCCCACGAAGCCATGGTGCGCACCGAGGCGATCCTGCCCGAGCACACGTATTTCCACGGAAGGCTGTGGGACGTCCACGTCCTCGCAATTCACCGTGAGGACTGGAATACGCACGGCGTGGCTCTTCTGGAGAAAATCGTCTGAACCCCCGGAGGCCGGGGTGTTTCCCCCGGCCGGCTCTTGCAATCCTGACGACCA
Organism: Streptomyces sp. NPDC034085; assembly: GCF_055575555.1. Lineage (NCBI taxonomy): Bacteria > Bacillati > Actinomycetota > Actinomycetes > Kitasatosporales > Streptomycetaceae > Streptomyces > Streptomyces sp. NPDC034085. The sequence continues at coordinate 29,291 of NZ_JBVISL010000013.1, forward strand.
CCCTGTTGGAGGTGACGTGCCGCGATGACCCAGCATGTATGGGGTTACCTGCCCGAGTACGACGAAGAACGCGCTGACATTCTTGACGCGGTGGACACGGTGTTCAGCTCGGGGCAACTGGTGCTGGGGAAGAGCGTCAGCGCCTTCGAGCGGGAGTTCGCCGATTACCACGGCCTCGCCCACTGCGTCGGCGTCGACAACGGGACCAACGCGATCGTGCTCGGCCTGCGCGCCCTGGGCATCGGCCCCGGCGACGAGGTGATCACGGTGTCGAACACCGCCGCGCCGACCGTCATCGCCATCGACGCCGTCGGTGCCGTGCCGGTCTTCGTCGACATCGACCCCGACACGTACCTGATGGACGTGGACCGGGTGGCCGGCGTCATCACCGAGCGGACCCGCTGCCTGCTCCCCGTCCACCTGTACGGGCAGTGCGTGGACATGGCGCCCCTGCGGGCGCTGGCCGAGGCCCACGGCCTGGTGATCCTGGAGGACTGCGCGCAGGCGCACGGCGCCCGCCACCACGGCACGCTCGCGGGCACGATGGGCGACGCCGCCGCGTTCTCCTTCTACCCGACCAAGGTCCTCGGGGCCTACGGGGACGGCGGCGCCACGGTGTCCGACGACCCGGAGGTGGACGCCCGCCTGCGCCGGCTGCGCTTCTACGGCATGGAGGACCGCTACTACGTCGTCGAGACCCCCGGCTACAACAGCCGCCTCGACGAGGTGCAGGCCGAGATCCTGCGCCGCAAGCTGACCCGCCTCGACACCTACACGGCCCGGCGCAGGGCCATCGCGCGGCGGTACGAGGAGGCCTTCGCGGGCACCGCCCTGATCACCCCGAAGACCGCACCGGGCAACGAGCACGTCTACTACGTCTACGTGGTGCGCCATCCGCTGCGGGACAGGATCATCGAGGAGCTCAAGGCGGAGCACGACATCGCGCTGAACATCAGCTACCCGTGGCCGGTGCACACCCAGTCCGGCTTCGCCCACCTCGGGTACGCCGCGGACGCGCTGCCGGTCACCACCCGCGTGGCGGACGAGATCTTCTCCCTGCCCATGTACCCCTCCCTCTCCGACAAGGAGCAGGAGCGGGTCATCGACGCGGTGTCCGACGTCCTGGGAAGGCTCTGAGCCCGGTGATCCTCAAGTCCACCGCCGAGTTCCACGCCTGGTGGGCCGAACGCCACCGGGCCGGTGCGTTCTCGGTCCGTCGCATCCCCCTCGAAGCCCTGGACGCGTGGGAGTTCGACCCGCTGACCGGCAACCTCGGCCACGCCAGCGGCCGGTTCTTCACGGTCGAAGGGCTCCAGGTCCGCGACGGCGGCACGGAGATCTGGTCGCAGCCGGTCATCCACCAGCCCGAGATCGGCATCCTCGGCATCCTCGTCAAGGAGTTCGACGGCGTCCTGCACTGCCTGATGCAGGCCAAGATGGAGCCGGGGAACTCCAACACGCTCCAGCTCTCCCCGACGGTCCAGGCGACCCGCAGCAACTACATGAAGGTGCACCGCGGGACCTCCACCCGCTACCTGGAGCACTTCACGGGGCCGGACCGCGGCCGGGTGCTCGTGGACGTGCTCCAGTCCGAGCAGGGCGCCTGGTTCTGGCGCAAGCGCAACCGGAACATGGTGGTGCTCGCGACCGGGGACGTGCCGGAGCACGAGGACTTCCGCTGGCTCCCCCTGGACCTGGTCCGCGAACTGATGGCGGTGGACCACCTCGTCAACATGGACGCCCGCACCGTGCTGTCCTGCATGCCGTTCCTGGTCCCCGAGGGCGCCCGCACACCCACCGGCGACTCCTTCCGCGACGCCCTGGTGCGCTCCTACCGGGACGGGCCCGCGCCGGACGGCCGCTTCGGCACGGACGGCGCGCAGAGGATCCTCAGCTGGTTCAACGAGGCGAAGACCGGTGTCGACTGGACCGCCCGGCTGGTCCCGCTGGCCGACGTCGCCGGCTGGAAGCGCGACGACTGGGAGATCACCGACGAGTCGGCCGAGAGCTTCCGCATCATCGCCGTCGAGGTCACGGCCGGCAACCGCGAGGTCGCCCGGTGGACCCAGCCCCTGCTCCACCCGCGCGGGGAGGGCCGGGCGGCGTTCGTCGCCAGGACGGTCGACGGGACGCTCCGGCTCCTGGTGCGCGCCCGGCCCGAGTACGGCCTGATGGACCAGGTGGAGATGGCGCCGACGGTGCACCTGCACCCGGGCCAGGACGTGGACGCCGTCCAGGAGCCCTTCCTGCGCGACGCCCTGCTCCCGGGCGGCGGCACGACGCGCTACGACCGTGTCCTGTCGGAGGAGGGCGGCCGTTTCCACCACGCCGGCACGCGCTACCAGATCATCGAGGTGGGCGAGGACTTCCCGGCCGCCGTACCGCCCCACCTGTGCTGGATGACGGTCCGTGAGCTGACCGGCCTGCTCCGCCACGGGCACTACCTCAACATCGAGGCCCGGTCCCTGCTCACCTGTCTGCTCAGCCTGTGCTGAGCGGGCGCCGACCGGGCGGGCCGGACGGGCCGGGTGATGAGAACGCGCGCGAAACTCCGAGACGGGTGGGGCCATGTTTGATGCGGCACGAGTAACCGAAACGAAGATCAAGGGGGCCTACCGGATCGTCCCCAACAAGTACCCGGACCGGCGCGGATCCTTCTACGAGGCCTTCCGCGCCGAGATCCTGACGGAGATCATCGGCTATCCGTTCACCGTCGGGCAGGCGAACTACTCCGTCAGCTGCCGCAACACCATGCGCGGCATCCACAGCACCTCGCTCGCGCCCGGCCAGGCGAAGCTGGTCACCTGCGTGCGCGGCGCCGTCCTCGACGTCGCCGTGGACCTGAGGGTGGGCTCGCCCACCTTCGGTATGTACGAGATGACCCCGCAGGACGAGGAGTCCGGCACCGCCGTCTACCTCGCCGACGGCATCGGCCACGCGTTCCTGTCCCTGACCGACGACGCGTGCATGAACTACCTGTGCTCGGAGGCGTACATCCCCGGCACGATGATCGAGGTCAACCCGCTGGACCCGGACATCGGGATCCCGTGGGGGATCGAGGAACCGCCCGTCATGTCGGAGAAGGACGCCGCCGCGCCGACCCTGGCGGAGGCGGTGTCCCTCGGCATGCTCCCGACCTACGAGGAGTGCCTCGCCCACTACGAGGCGCTGAAGCAGCGCGCGATCAAGGGCTGACGCCCCACGGGGCGTCCCGGCCCACCGGGCGCCCGTCTTCTCACCCCATGCTGAGCGGAGTTCTTCCACATGTTCAAAAGCACGAGCGACAGACTGCGCATCGGGATCATGGGGTGCGCGGACATCGCCTGGCGGCGCACGCTCCCGGCCGTCGAGGGCAACCCGGCCGTGGAGGTCGCGGCGATCGCCAGCCGGAGCCGGGAGTCCGCCGTCCGGTTCACCGACCGGTTCGGCGGGGTGCCGGTCGAGGGGTACGACGCGCTGCTCGAACGCGACGACGTCGACGCCGTCTACATACCGCTGCCCGGACGGCTGCACGCCGAGTGGGTCTCCCGGGCGCTGGAGGCGGGCAAGCACGTCCTGGTGGAGAAGCCGCTGACGGCGAGCCGCGAGGACACCGTCCGGCTGGTCGCCGACGCGCGGGCGCGCGGGCTGGTCCTGCTGGAGAACTACATGTTCCTCTACCACTCCCAGCACACGGCGGTGCGCAAGGCCCTGGCCGACGGCGCCATCGGCGAGGTGCGCGAGTTCACCAGCGCGTTCACCATCCCGCCGAAGCCCGCCGGCGACATCCGCTACCAGCGCGCGGTCGGCGGCGGCGCCTTCCTCGACTTCGGGGGCTATCCGGTGCGGGCGGCCCAGTACTTCCTCGGCAGCGACCTGAAGGTCGTCGGCGCGGTGTTCCGGCACGACCGGAGCCGGGGCGTGGTGCTGTCCGGCAGCGTCCTGCTGTGCACGCCCGAGGGGGTGCCCGCCCGGCTCACCTTCGGGATGGAGCACTCGTACCGCAACACCTACAGCCTCTCGGGGAGCACTGGGCGCATCGTCCTCGACCGCGCCTTCACACCGCCGGAGACGTACCAGCCGGTGATGCGCGTCGAGCGCCAGGACCACCAGGAGCAGTTCGTCCTGCCGGCCGACCACCAGTTCGCGAACGTCGTCGACACCTTCGCGGGCGCCGTCCTCAGGGGCCTCGACGTGCGCGAGCACCAGGAGGGCTCCCTGCGCCAGGCCGCGCTGGTCGAGGAGATCCGCGCGCACGCGCTCGTCGTCGAGGTCTGAGCCGTACGACGGCCGGTGCCCCGCCCGGAAGGGCGGGGCACCGGCCGTACGCGTGCGTGCGGGAAGGACGGCCCGCTACGGCAGGAAGCCGTCGACGCGGGTGCCCGCGCCCCGCGCCCGGGCCTCGTCCCGCACCCAGCGCGCCAGGGCGAGGTCCAGCACGCCCAGACCGAAGGGGGAGAACACCGCGGTCCGGCCCGGGTCCCTGCGGAAGCCGGATCCGCCGCGCAGCAGCGACCCGATCGTCGTGTCGATGAACTCCCGTCCGCCGGAGGCGAGTTCGGCCAGGTGCAGCGAGGTCCGCTCCCGGCACACGTGGTCGGCGTCGTCGACGACGTTCTGGGCCCCCAGGATCGCCTCGACGGTCAGGTCGCGCAGCGAGACGTGCAGGACCGTCGCCCCCGGCCGGCACGCGGACAGGTCCAGGTGGGGCTCGCCGGCGGAGGTCGCGAGGGAGACCAGCCGGTGGGAGCCGAGCGCCTCCCGCGCCTGCTCCACCACCTTGAACGCGAGGTCCGGCAGGTCCGCGGCGGCCTCGGCGGCGAAGGCCTCGGCGCGGGCGCGGTCCGTGTCGAACAGCACGGCCTCGCGCAGCATGGGCAGCCGGACCTTCACGAAGCGGAGCACCTCGCGGTTGATGGGCCCGCAGCCGACCAGGGCGATCCCGTGCGGCTCCGGGCCGGTGACCAGGTGGGCGGCGGCGAGCGCCGCGGAGGCGGCGGTGCGCCGGGCCGAGATCAGGGAGGCCTCGATCAGGGCCTCCGGGCGGCCGTCGACGGTGGAGTTGAGGATCATGGCCGCGCTCGCCCGTTCCCGGCCGGCGGCGATGTTGCCGGGGAAGCTCGCGATCCACTTCATCCCGGCCACCGCGTCCTCACCCCCCAGGTAGGCGGGCAGGCCGATGATGCGGTCGCGGGGGCTGTCGGGGAAGCGCAGGAACACCGAGCGGGGCAGGGCGGTGCGGCCCTCGTCGTGCAGGCGGTAGGTGTCGCCGACCAGCGAGAGGATCCGTTCCTCCTGCCCCCGCATGACGTCGCGCACTTCACCGTGACCGATGACCAGCAAGGGAGTCTCCTTCGTACCGAGGGGATGTGAGGGCGAGGCCCAGGCCCGTGCCGGGACCTGGGCCTCGTGCGTGACCGGGGCGTCCGCGCGGCGTCCGCGCGGCCCCCGCTCAGCCGGAAGCCGTCGCCGCGCGCAGCGCCGCGTACGCGTCGCCGGCGTCGTGCGCGGCCGGCGCCGGGAGCGGGACCTCGCCGAAGTGCCGGCGCACCCAGTGGTCCGAGTAGATGGTGTCCAGGTAGCGGTCCCCGCCGTCCGGCAGGATCAGGACGCAGGTCGAGCCGGCCGGGATCTCCGGCGCCAGCTTCTCCAGCGCGGCGACCAGGGCGCCGGAGGACCCCCCGGCGAGGACGGCCTCGCGCCGCACCAGCCGGCGGCAGCCGGCCACCGCCTCGAGGTCGCTGACGTGCACCACGCGGTCGGCGGCCGTGGGATCGAACACGGCGGGCACCACGGCGGCGCCGTGCCCCGGGATCAGACGGGAGCAGGACACCGGCGAGTCGAACAGCCTGCTGCCCACGGCGTCGACCGCGACGACCGTGGTGGCCAGGCCGTGCCTGCGGACGTACGCCGCGCATCCGCCCAGGGTCCCTGTGGTGCCGGCCGCGCAGAACACGTAGTCCACCGAGCCGCGCAGCGCCTGGTCGATCTCGCGCATCGTCTCCAGGTGGGCCCGGGGGTTGAGCGGGTTGGAGTACTGGCCCGGCACGTAGGCGTGCGGCACGGTCGCCGCCAGCTCGGCGACCCGGCGCAGCCGCTGGGGCAGGAACTCCCCGGTGTCGGGGTCGGGCACGCCGACGACCTCCACCTCGGCGCCGTAGGCCCGCAGGATCGCGAGGTTCTGCTCCGTGGTGCGCGGGTCCACCACGCAGATGAACCGCAGCCCGTGGTAGCAGCAGATCTGCGCGAGGCCGATCGCGAGGTTCCCCGAACTGGACTCGATCACCGTGGTCCTGCCGGGCACGGCCTCACCGGTGCGCAGCCCCTCCAGCAGCATGGCCAGCGCGGAGCGGTCCTTGATGCTGCCACCGGGGTTGAAGCGCTCCATCTTGGCGTGGACCCGCAGTCCGTGGTCGGCGGAGATCCGCTCCAGCTCGACCAGGGGCGTGTTCCCCACCGTCGCCAGGATCCCCTTGAGCGTGTGCGCGGTCACCGGCTCCCCCTGCCCTGAGAACGTCGTGCTGTACGTCGTGCCGTACGTGGAGTCCCGGCGGGCGAGGACCGCCTGCCGGGAGATCGCCCGCGGGTACCGGGCACGGTCAGTACCCGGTGGCCGGGCGGGGCAGGTCCTCGGGCCCGAGGAGGTCGGGCCGCGTCCATCCGTCGAGGTCGTAGTCCGCCATGCACTGGTCCGCGAAGCCCTTCAGGGCGTCGGCCTGCCCGCGCGCCTGGTAGCTCAGCAGGGTCTGCACGCGGATGCCCTCGTGGTCGCCGCCGTAGTTGCGCTCGTACAGCTCGTGCCGTCCGGCGAACTCCGTGCCGACCGCGTCCCACAGCAGCTTGAGCAGCTTGACCCGGTCGACGGCCTCCACCCCGCGCGAGCCCCGCAGGTAGCGGTCCAGGTAGGGCCGGATCTCGGGGTTCTTCCAGTCGCTGGAGTGGGAGTTGAGGTAGATCAGACCACTGCCGAGGACCTGCTGGATGATCTCCCGGATCCTCGGGTAGCCGATGCCCATGAACGTCCGGTACGCGAGGCCGTAGTTGAGGTTCGGCTGCACGGCTCCGTTCACCCACTCCGTGGGCGACTTCGCCATCGCGTCCGACATCCCCCAGAACATGTCGCGCCAGTTGAGGACCTCGCCGATCTGCGCCTGCACGCCGCGGAAGCCGGAGGTCCCGGTCACCTCGACGGCCTTCAGCAGGCAGCCGGCGATGAAGTCGATCTTGACGGCGAGGCGGGTGACCCCGTGGAAGGTGAACCGCTCCAGGAACCCCGACCGGGTGGCGAACGAGTTGGCCGCGGCCGCGTCGTACATGAACACGTTCTCCCACGGGACCAGCACCCGGTCGAGCACCATGATCGAGTCGTTCTCGTCCAGCCGGCTCGACAGCGGGTAGTCGAACGGGCTGCCCAGCAGCGCCGCGTGCATCTCGTAGGAGGTCCGGCAGAACAGCTTCAGCCCGGGGGAGTCCATCGGCATCGTGAAGGTGAGCGCGAAGCGCTTGTCACGCAGCGGCAGACCCATGTGGGCGATCAGGTTCGCGTTCGTGATCGCCGAGGCGGTGGCCACGACCTTGGCGCCCGAGACGATCAGGCCGGCGTCGGTCTCCTCCTCGACGTGCACGCACACGTCGGCCGTCCGGTCGGCCGGCCGGTCGCGGTCCACCGGCGGGTGGACGATCGCGTGGTTGAAGTAGAGCACCCGCTCCTGCGCCCGCCGGTACCAGGCCCGGGCGTTGCCGGCGAACGGCCCGTAGAAGTCCGCGTTCGCGTCGAGGGTCCCGAAGAAGGCCGCCTTGTAGTCCGGGGTACGGCCCATCCAGCCGTACACGCGCCGCTGCCAGGCGACCATGGCGTCCCGCGCGGCCACCAGGTCCCCGGAGCTCCTCGCGGTCTTGAAGAACGGGTGCGTGAACCCGCCGTTGCCGGTGTCGGTCGGGACGCTCAGCACGCCCTTGGACTCCGGCTCGTGCAGCGCGTCGTACAGCTGCGCCACGGACCTGGCGCTGTTGCGGAACGCCGGGTGCGCGGTGACGTCCCGCACCTGCTCTCCGTGGATGTACACCTCGCGGCCGTCCCGCAGGGACTCCAGGTACTCCGCGCCGTTCATCGGGCGGACATCGTTGGGCGCGTCGCTCGTCGGACCTGGTGTGTTCGTCAACTGGGCCTTCTCTCGGGAAAAAAGTGGCCGGCCTGAAGGGCTGCGTCGCCGGTGCTGCGCGGGAGCCGTCCGGACGGGGGGAGGTCCGTGCGGACCGCGTGGCCGGACAGGCCCGTCCGCCGCCCCGGCCGAGGACTCCCGGGGGCGCGGCGACGGGAACGGAGAGCGGGAAACGGCCTGGCGCGACGGCCCGCCGGCGCGTTCCGCGTCCCGCCGGCGAGACGGGGGGAGGACGTGTGTGACGCCGTCCTGCGACCTCGTCCGAGACGAACGTCTCCAACAGTCCGACCAAGGTATCGTCCACCGGCCGGACCTCCGGCGGGAAGAGATCACGACGGTAAAGTCCGAACCGTGCCTCACTCCACGACTGCTTCTCAGCCCGTTCGGCGGAGTCCACGGGACTGGATCGTGGACACCGCCCTGTTCCTGCTCGCGGTGGCCTACGGAGTGGCGATCGCGAAGAGCCGCACCCAGGTGACCCCGGAGCCCGGGTTCAACTGGATGCACGTCGAGCAGATGGCCGGCGCGTTCGGCTGCGTCCTGCTGTGGCTGCGCCGCAGCAGGCCGGTCGAGGTCGCCTGCGTACTGATGGCACTCTCGGTGCCGTTCGAGATGGTCTCGGGCGCCATGCTCGCGGCATTGTTCTCCGTAGCGGTGCACCGCAAGCCGCGGACCACCGCGATCGTCTACGCGGCCAGCCTGCTGCCGGTCGTCGGCGACTCCCTGCTGCGCCCGGACCCCGCCATGTCGGCGTTCCACTACGCCGTCTTCGGGACCATCGTCCAGGGGTGTGCCGTCGGGTGGGGGCTGTTCGTCCACCACCGGCGCCAACTGCTCGTCAGGGTGGCCTCCGAGGCACAGCTGAGGGCGGAGCAGGCACAGATGCGGGCCCGCGAGGAGGTGGCCCGGGAGATGCACGACGTACTCGGGCACCGGCTGTCGCTGCTCACCCTGCACGCCGGCGCGCTGGAATACCGGCCCGACGCCCCCAGCGAGGACATCGCCCGGGCGGCCGGGGTGATCCGGGAGAGCGCGCACCAGGCGCTGCAGGAGCTGCGCGAGGTCCTGACGGTGCTGCGCGCACCGGAAACCGGCGAACGCCCCCAGCCCACGCTGGGGGACGTGCACCGGCTCGTCGCCGAGTCGTGCACGGCCGGGATGCGGGTACGCCTCCTCAAGGAGATCCCGCAGGCGGTCCCGGACCTCATCGGCCGCACGGCCTACCGGGTCGTGCAGGAGGCCCTGACCAACGTGCGCAAGCATGCGCCGGGAGCCCCCGCGAGCGTCCACGTGACCGGGGGAGAGGGCGACGGCCTCACCGTCGAGGTGACCAACCCGGCCCCCGGCCCCCGGCCCGCGGGCGTCGGGCGCGGCCCCGCCGGACACGGGCTGGCGGGGCTCGCCGAGCGGGTGTCGCTCGCCGGCGGACGGCTGGAGTACGGCCCCACCGGCAACGGCGGCTGGGGGATCACGGCGCGGCTGCCCTGGCCGTAGCGCCGGCCTCCCCGGGTACGGGACGGCACCCCGCAGCGAACGCGCACCGCAACAGAACGCCGCGAGCGCGGCGTGACCGATCAACGAACAGGAGAGTCCAGCAGTGGCGAAAGAGTTGAATCCGAAGGCGGGCGAATCCACCGAGGTCTCGGAACCGCTCTGGGGCCAAGTGCTCGTCTGCCTGGTCTTCGGGCTGGTCGGAGCCGGGATCTGCTGGCTGGCCAAGGCGCTCGCGAAGTGGGTGGTGACCCTGCCCTGGGCGCCCATGCAGGGCCCGGCGAAACTGGTCTCCGCGATCCCCGAACCCGGTCTGACCATCGGGGCGATCGTCCTCGGCGGCCTGGCCGGCCTGATCGCCGGCTTCCTCGTCAAGTTCAGCGAGCTGTCCGTCACCGTGTCCGACACCCGGGTGCTGTTCACCCGCAAGGGAGAGTCGCAGGAATTCGCCGGTTCCGACATCGCCATGGCCTTCCGCGACGGCAAGCAGCTCGTCCTGCTCGGCCACGGCACCGAGGAACTGGCGCGCGAGGACTGCGACCAGGACCGGCGCCGGCTCGCCGACGCCTTCACCGGGCACGGCTACGCCTGGGCGGAGGAGGACCCCCACAAGGCGGAGTTCCAGCTGTGGGTGCCGGAGAGCCCCCACCTGCCCGCCCAGGCGCACGCCCTGTTCAAGGCCCGCCAGCAGTTCCTGAAGAAGCCGGGCTCGGCCGAGGAACTCGAGGAACTGCGCCGCGACCTCCAGCGCCTCGACCTCGTCGTGTGCGACCGCAGCAAGCGCCAGTACTGGCGCCGGCTCGCGCGCTGACCGGCGGTGGCCCCGGCCGGACGGCCGCCCGGGGTCACCGGGCGCCGGCTCACCGGGCGCCGGCGGCCACCCACTCCTCCAGCTCCCGCGCCACCGCGTTCGCGTGCGGCGCCGCCCGCACCTCCTCGCGCAGGTCGCGGGCGCGGGCGCCGAAGGCGGGGTCCCCGAGGAGCCGGAGCAGGCCCGCGCGGACGGCCGGCCCCGTGGCCCGCGTCGCGTGCGTGGTGAGGCCCGCGCCGTGCGCGGCCAGCCGGCCGGACAGGAGCGGCTGGTCCACGTCCCAGGGCAGGGCGAGCTGGGGCACGCCGTAGAACGCCGCCGTGGTGAGCGTGCCCACCCCGGCGTGGTGGATCACCGCCGCGCAGGTCGGCAGCAGCGCCTGCATCGGTACGTAGGGCACCAGCCGGGCGTTGCCGGGAACCCGCCGCAGCTCCTTGGCGGCCTTCTCGCTCACCGTCGCCACCAGCTCGATGTCCAGGTCGGCGACGTGGTCGAGGATGTCCTGGACGTCCACCGGGTAGGCGAGGCCGTGGTCGCTGACCGTCAGACCGAGCGTCAGGGCCACGCGGGGGCGGCGCGGCGGCTCCCACAGCCAGCGCGGCACGACCGCCGGCCCGCCGTACGGGGTGAAGCGCAGCGACCGGTAGTCGAGGCCGGGCGCGTGCACCTGGAGCGAGGGGGGCAGCAGGTCGATGGAGAACCTGCCGGTGGCCATGGACTCCGTGAACCCGCCCCCGTACCGCCGGGCGTAGCCGTCGAGCCACGCGCCGAGCGGGTCGTCGCCCCGCTCGCCCTCCGGCAGGGCGTCGCGCAGCCGCCGGAAGTGCTGCCGGGCGATCCCGTAGACGTCCGCCCCGATCAGCATGCGGGCGTGGGCGGCGCCGACGGCCTCGGCCGCGATCGCACCGGCGAAGGTCAGCGGCTCCCAGACCACCAGGTCGGGCTTCCAGTGCCGGGCGAACTCGACGAGCCCCGGCGCCAGCGGCGCGTTCGTCATCTTGTGCGCGGCCTCGATCCGCACCCGGTACGCCTCGCGCAGCCACGGCAGCGTGATGTCCCCGGCGGCGCGTTCCGCCGCGTCGTACGGCTCGGCCAGACCCGGGGCCAGCCGCGCCCCGCTGCCTTTGAGCCGGCCGGCGACCTGCCACAGGTCGCGCTCGCTGCCGACGGGCACGGCCGTCAGCCCGGCCCGGGTGACGGCGTCGGCCAGCTTCGGCTGGCAGGCCACCCGTACCTCGTGGCCGGCGGTGCGCAGCGCCCACGCGAGCGGGGCCATGAGCAGGAAGTGGGTGCGCTCGGGATAGCAGGTGAACAGGATGCGCATGCTTCGTCTCTCGTTCGGCGGCCGCGCGGCGTCAGCGGGCGGGCGTGCGGTGGCGGTCGGTGAGCTCCTCCAGCAGGGGGACGAGCTCGTTGGGGGCGGGCAGGGCCGCCATCTCCTCGCGCAGGTCGACGGCGCGCGCCGCGAACCGCGGCTCCTCCAGCAGGCGGAGCACGTTCTCGCGGACCGCCGCTCCCGTCGCCCTGTGGTGCGCCAGCTCCAGCCCCGACCCCTGCTCGACGATCTTCCGGGCGAGGAGGGGCTCGTCGAAGTGGTACGGGACCGACAGGTGCGGAACGGCGTGCCCGGCCATGGTGGCGACCGTGCCGGTTCCGGCGTGGTGGATCACGGCGGAGCAGGTCGGCGCCAGTGCGTGCAGGGGTACGAAGGACACCAGCCGGGCGTTCTCCGGCACGTGCCGCAGCCCGGCCCGCTCGGCCTCGGAGAGCGTGGCGACGAGCTCGATGTCGAGGTCGGCGAGCGAGTCCAGGACGTCCTGGGTGCTGATCGTGTAGCCGTCGTAGTGGTCGGTGGCCGTGAGCCCCATCGTCAGGGCCACCCGCGGCCTGGAAGGTCCGCTCCACAGCCACTTGGGGACGGTCGCCGTGCCGTTGTACGGGACGAAGCGCATGCGCACGTAGTCGAGGTCCTCGGCCTCCACCTGGAGGCTGCGCGGGAACTGGTCGATGGTGAAGTGCCCGGTCGCCATGTCCTCGCTGAACTCGCCCCCGTACTTGCGGGCGTAGCCGCCCAGCCAGTCGGCGAGGTGGTCGGTGCGCTCCCCTTCGGGCCGCTGCGCCTTCAGCCGCAGGAACCGCTCGCGGGCCGCGCCGAAGACGTCCAGCCCGAACATCAGGCGGGCGTGGGCGGCGCCGACGGCCTTCGCGGCGATCGCGCCGGCCTGGGTCAGCGGGTCCCAGACCACCAGGTCGGGCTTCCAGTGCCGGGCGAACTCCACCAGGCCGGAGACCAGCGGGAAGTTGTCGGGCTTGAAGCCCTTCGCCACCGCGTCGTAGTAGCCGTTCAGCATGGGCTCCCACGCGGCCTTCGCCGGGTCCTCGGCCGCGTCCCAGGGCGCGTGCAGCCCCGCCCGCGCCGCTTCCAGCTCCTCCGGGTCCAGCCGCGCCACCCGGAACAGGTCGCTGTCGCGGCCCACGGGGACGGCCGTGAGCCCCGCCCGGGTGACCGCGTCGGCGAACTTGGGCTGGCAGGCCACCCGGACCTCGTGGCCGGCCGTGCGCAGCGCCCAGGCCAGCGGGACCATGCTCAGAAAGATCGTTTTTTCGGGGAGGACGGTGAAGAGGACGCGCATGAGTGCTGCCTTCCGGGTGTGGGACGGGAGGGGGCGCCGCGGGGCGCGCGGGCTCAGGCGGAGCGGCGGGCGGAGGAGCGGAACGCGGCGGTGAGCTCCTCCAGCCGGGGCACCAGCTCGTTGGGCGCCGGCTGCGCGAGGGACTCCTCCCGCAGCGCCGCCGCCCGCTCGCGGAAGCCGGGCTCGCCCAGCAGCCGCACCACGGCCTCGCGCACCGACGCCGCGGTCGCCCGCTCCGCCCCGATGGCCAGGGAGCCGCCCTGCGCGGCGGCGAGCCGGCCCAGCGTGGGGCCGTCGAAGTCCCAGGGCAGCAGCAGCTGCGGGACGGCGTGCTGCGCCATCGTCAGGAACGTGCCGTACCCGGCGTGGTGGACGGCCAGGTCGCAGGTCGGCGCGAGGGCGTGCAGGGGGACGTAGGACACCAGACGGGCATTGTCGGGCACCCGGGAGAGCTCCTTGCGCTGCTCCTCGCCGACGGTGGCGACGACCTCGACGTCCAGGTCGGCCAGCGAGTCGAGGACGTCCTGGACGTCGAACCCGTGGCCGGCGCCGTGCGCGGCGGAGCTGATCCCCATGGTCAGCGCCACCCGCGGCCGCTGCGGCGCGCTCCACAGCCAGCGCGGCACCACCGCCGGCCCCCCGTAGGGCACGAACCGCATGGGCAGGGTGGGCAGCGCGCTCGCCGGCCGCAGGGACGCGGGGAGCTGGTCGATGGTGAAGTGCCCCGTGGCCAGGTCCTCGGACCAGTCGCCGCCGTACAGCCGGGCATGGCCGCCCAGCCACTCCGCGAGCGGATCCGACCGCTCGGCCGGGGGCCGCGCGTCCCGCAGCCGCAGGAACTCCTCCCGGGTCCTGCCGAAGGCGTCGACGCTCCACAGCAGCCGGCCGTGGGCGGCGCCGCAGGCCTGGGCGGCGAGGGGACCCGCCATCGCCAGGGGTTCCCACAGGACGAGGTCCGGACGCCAGGCGCGGGCGAAGCGGACCAGGGCCGCGGTCATCGGGAAGGTCGCCGGCTTGTGCCACTGGTGGATGATCCCGGCGTACCCCTCCGTCAGGTGGCGCCAGTCGGCCCGCTCCGGGTCCTGCGCCACGTCGTACGGCGCGGGCAGCCCGAACTCGGGCCGGTACGACCAGTCCTCGACGGTGTGCATGCTGCGGCGCAGCAGCTCCCACAGGTCGTAGTCGCGGCCGACGGGGACGGCGGTGAGCCCCGCCTGGGTGACCACGTCCGAGAACCAGGGGGCGCCGGCGAAGCGCACCTCGTGTCCGGCGGTGCGCAGCGCCCACGCGAGCGGCACCATGGCCAGCACGTGCGCGCGTTCGGGATTGGCGACGAACAGGACGCGCACGGCTCACGCTCCGAGTGGGGCCGTGGCCGCCGTCGCGCGCTCACGCCGCTCGGCCGTGAACCGCTCCAGCACACCGACCAGCTCGTTCGGCGCGGGCATCGCCAGCATCCGGTCGCGGAGCACGGCGGCGCCCCGGCGGAACTCCGGCTCGGACAGCAGCGCGCGCAGCCCGTCGCGCACGTCCGCCCCGGAGGCCTCGCGCGGGTTGAGCACCAGCCCCGCACCGGTCCGGGCGACGCCGGAGGCCAGCGCGGGGCCGTCGTTGTCCCACGGCAGGATCAGCTGCGGCAGTCCGCGCAGCGCCGTCGTGGCGAGGGTGCCGAAACCGGCGTGGTGGATGACGGCGTCGCAGGTGGCGGCGAGCGCGTCCAGCGGCAGGAAGGAGGCCACCTTGGCGTTGGCCGGGATCCGGGTCAGCTTGCGCTGCTCGGCCTCCGCGATGGTGGCGACGAGTTCGACGTCCATCTCGCCGAGCGCGTCGAGGACGTCCTGCACGCCGACGACGTACTCGCCACCGTGCCCGGTGGTGCTCAGCCCGAGGGTGAGGGCCACCCGGGGCTTGCGCGGGGCACCGTGCAGCCACGCGGGCACCACGGCCGGACCGCCGTACGGCACGTACCGCAGCGGGAGGTAGTCCAGGTCCGCGCGGTGCTGGAGGCACTCCGGGACCAGGTCGACGGTCGCCTGGCCGGTGATCAGGTCCTCGCCGAACTCGCCCCCGTACCGGCGGGCGTAGCCGCCCAGCCAGTCGGCGAAGGGGTCGGTGCGCCCGCGCTCCGGCCGCTCGGCCCGCAGACGCAGGAAGTGGTCGCGGGCCACGCCGTACATGTCGGTGCCGAACAGCAGCCGGACGTGGGCCGCCCCGACCGCCCGGGCCGCGATCGCGCCGGCGTAGGTGAGCGGCTCCCACACGACCAGGTCCGGCTTCCAGTACCGGGCGAACTCGACCAGCTCCGTCACCATGGGCACGTTGCTGCTCTTGTGCCAGCGGTCGATCTGCGTCGCGTACCCCTCGCTGAGGTACTCCCAGGTGATGTCGTCGGGCTGCCGCTCGGCGACGTCGTAGGGCAGGGGCATCCCGCCCCGGTCCGAGCGGCCGAGCCAGTCGGGGTCCCGGGACAGGATCTGCCACAGGTCCCGGTCGCGGCCGACGGGCACGGCGGTGAGACCGGCCTGGGTGATCACGTCGGCGAACTTGGGCTGGCTGGCGAAGCGGACCTCGTGTCCGGCGGTGCGCAGCGCCCACGCCAGCGGGGCCATGCTCAGGAAGTGCGTTCGCTCCGGATAGGTGGTGAACAGGACGCGCATGGTGCTGCCCTTCTGGTGTGCGTCAGGCGTGGGTGGTGTCGCGGTGGCGGGCGGTGAGTTCCTCGATCCGCGCGACGAGCTGGTTGGGGGTGGGCAGGGCGAGGGTCTCGTCGCGCAGTGCGGCGGCGCGCTCGGTGAACCGCGGCTCGTCCAGCAGGCGCCGGACCGCGGCACGGACGTTCTCGCCCGTGGCCAGGCTGGTGTGCAGGTCGAGCCCGGCGCCCTGTCCGGTGATCAGGCGCCCCAGGATCGGCTGGTCCCAGTGGTAGGTCAGGGACAGGTGGGGCACCGCGTGCCGGGCGACGGTGGCCAGGGTGGCGGCGCCGCCGTGGTGGATGAACGCGCTGCACGTGGGCGCGAGGTGGTGGATGGGCGCGTAGGGCACCAGCCGGACGTTGCCGGGTACGGGGCCCAGCGCCGCCTTCTCGCTGTCGGCGATGGTGGCGACCAGCTCGATGTCGAGGTCGGCCAGGGCGTCGAGGACGTCGCGGGTGTCGATGGTGTAGCCGTCGTACACCTCGGTGGCGCTCAGGCCCATCGTGAGGGCGACCCGGGGCTTCTCCGGGGCCTTCCACAGCCAGGCCGGGACGGTGGCCGGGCCGCCGTACGGGATGAACTGCACCGGCTCGTACCGCAGGCCCGGAGCGCGGGTCTGGAGGCTCGCGGGGAACTGGTCGATGGTGAAGTGGCCCACCGCCATGTCCTCCGTGTACTCGCCCCCGAACTTGCGCGCGTACCCGCCCAGCCAGTCGGCGAGGGGGTCGCCGTCCTCACCCCGCGGCCGCTCCGCCTTCAGGCGCAGGAAGTGCTCGCGGGCCACGCCGAAGACGTCGATGCCGAACAGCAGCCGGGCGTGGGCCGCCCCGACGGCCTTGGCGGCGATCGCGCCGGCGTAGGTGAACGGCTCCCACACCACCAGGTCCGGCTTCCAGTGCCGGGCGAACTCCACCAGCTCGCCGGTCATCGGGAAGTTGTCCTCGCGCAGGGACCCCGTCGCCAGCTCGTAGCCGGTGGACAGGTGCTCCCAGGTCGCCTTGGACGGGTCCTCCGCGACGTCCCAGGGCGTGGGCAGACCGGCGCGCGACTTCGCCAGCAGCGCCGGATCGACCAGCTCCAGCAGCCGGGCCGGGTTCTGCCGGCGGCCGACGGGCACGGCGGTCAGACCGGCCTGGGTGATCACGTCGGCGAACCGGGGCAGGCTCGCGAAGCGCACCTCGTGGCCGGCGGTGCGCAGCGCCCAGGCCATCGGCGCCATGTACTGGAAGATGCTCTTGTGCGGGTTCGCCGCGAACAGGACACGCATGGCCTCGCCTTACTCGGAACGACGGACGGGAGATCGGAACTCGACGGTGAGCTCCTCCAGCACGGGCACCAGTTCGTTGGGCGTCGGCAGGGCGAGGAACCGCTCGCGCAGCTCCGCCGCCGCCTGCCGGAAGGACGGCTCGCCGAGGACCCGCAGCAGGTTCTCCCGCACCACCGCCCCCGTGGCCCGGTCGGCCCGGACGGACAGGACGGCCCCCTCCGCGGCGGCCCGGCGGGCCAGTTCCGGCTCGTCGAAGTCCCAGGGCACCGCGATCTGGGGCACCGGGTTCAGCACCGTGGTCAGGAAGGTCCCCGGCCCCGCGTGGTTGATCACCGCGCTGCAGGTGGGCAGCAGGGCGTGCAGCGGCACGTACGACACGACCCGGACGTTGTCGGGGATCCGCTTCAGCTTGCGCTGCTCGGACTCGGCGAGGGTGGTGACGACCTCGATGTCGAGGTCGGACAGCGACTCGAGGATGTCCGACACGTCCGCGACGTGGCCGGCGAAGCGGTTGGTGGCGGCGATGCCCAGGGTGAGGGCGACCCGGGGCCTCGCGGGCTGCTCCCACAGCCACCGGGGAACCACCGCGGGCCCGCCGTAGGGCACGTACCGCATGGGCACGTAGCGCAGGTCCGCGGCCATCCGCATGGAGGCGGGGAACTGGTCGATGCTGAAGTGGCCGGTGGCGAGGTCCTCGGTGTACTCCGCGCCCGGGCCGCCGTACTTGCGGGCGTATCCGCCCAGCCACTCGGCGAGCGGGTCGCCCTGCTCCTCCCGCGGCCGCGACGCCTTCAGGCGCAGGAAGCGCTCCCGCGTCAGCCCGAGCACGTCGATGCTCCACAGCAGGCGGGCGTGGGCCGCGCCCACCGCCTTGGCGGCGATCGCGCCGGCGTACGCGAGCGGCTCCCACAGGACCAGGTCGGGCTGCCAGTGCCGGGCGAACTCCACCAGGTCGGCGGTCATCGGGAAGTTGTCGGTCTTGTGCCACTGGCCGACGACGTGCGCGTAACCGGCCCGCATCGTCTGCCAGTCGAGGTCCTCCGGCGCCCGCTCGGCCGCACTGTAGGGGTCGGGCAGGCCCTTGCGGTCCGCCTCCATCCGGTCGGGATCGAGTTGCGGCAGCCGCCAGACGGGACGGTCGCTGCCGACGGGGACGGCGGTGAGTCCCGCCTGGGTGACCACCTCGGCGAACTTCGGCGGGACCGCCACACGGACCTCGTGTCCGGCGGTGCGCAGCGCCCACGCCAGCGGCACCATCTGCTGGAAGAGGCTCTTGTCCGGAGTGGAGGTGAACAGTACGCGCATGATTCCCCCTAGGAGTCGCGACCGGCGCGGGCGGCCGTCACACCGTGCTGTGCTCCCGCCACGGCGGCGCAGAGGCGGTCCAGGCCTTCCCGGAGCGGTACGCGGGGCGTCCAGCCGGTCAGCTCCCGGAACCGCGCGGACCGCAGGACGAAGTCCAGCCGGTCCGTCGGCAGGGCGAACTCGGCGGGCACCGTGTCCACCACCGGCACCGGCGGCAGCCCGGTGTGCCGGGACACGGCCCGCGCGATCGCCGTGAACAGCTCCGCGACGCTGGTCTGCTCGCCCGAGCCGACCTCCCACGCCCCGCCGACGACCGCGTCGAGCGCGTCGAGCGCGGCGGTGAAGGCCCGGGCCGCGTCGTCGATGCCGAGCAGGTCGCGCTTGGCCTTGCCGCCGTGCCACACCGTGAGCGGCTGCCCGGCGACCGCACGCCGGGTCATGGCGGCGACGACGCCCCGGTCGAGGTCCGTCGCGTCCGTGCCCAGGCTGTAGAGGGTCGACAGGCGCAGCGTCGCGCCGCGCACCACGCCCTCGGCCGTGGCGTCCGCGATGGCCTGCTCGGCGGCCAGCTTGTGCCGGTCGTAGGTGGTCAGCAGCGACTGCGGCGGGACCCCGTCCGCCGGGGCGGCCGGCACGCTGGCCGACTGGGAGAGCGAACCGGAGAACAGCAGCGCCGGCGGCTCCGCCCGGCGCTCGGCGCGGACCGCCTCGATCACCTCGTGCACCAGCCCGACGTTCACCCGCTCGGCGAGGGCGTCGCCGTCGGCGACCCGCCAGGTGCCCTTCCCGGACAGGTGCGCCACGAGGTGGACCACCGCGTCGGAGCCCGCCACGGCGTCCGCCACCGCGCCGGGCCGCGTGAGGTCGACCCGGCGTTCCTCGATCAGCGCGACGGGCCGGGGCGGGACCGCCACGGGGCGGCGGCCGACGAGCCGGAGCCGGACGCGCCTGCGTGCGAGTTCCCTGCTGACGGCCGTACCCAGCAGGCCTGAGGCACCGAGCACGGTGATCAGCGGTGCCGTTGCGTGACCTGGCACTGGTTCTCCTTAATCCTGTTCCGGTGGGCGGCGGGCGCGGGCGCGCCCGGCGGCGTCAGGCCGCGGGGCGGGGGCGCAAGGGCGCGGCGGCGGGCCCCGCGGGGGCCCGGCGCCAGCTCAGCCCGGGGCCGAGGACGCCCTCCAGGGCGCCGTCGACGTGGCGCTCCCACTCGGCGCGCCCGAGTTCGAAGGTGTGCAGGTCCCAGTGGCGCCCGCGGAAGTAGAGGTGCTCCCGCAGCACCGCGGTGGCCTGACTGCTGTCGGGGGTCAGGCCTACCGAGCCGAAGGTGGCCTCCGTGGTCTGCGCGATGACCTTGTCGATGTCGAACATCGCGAAGGCGTAGTTGATCGTCAGGTAGATCGCCTCGGAACCGACCCCGAGCCGGGCGCGCCGGGGGTCCAGATAGACCCCGGACTTGACGTGCCCCGCGGGATCCAGCCCGTGCAGCGTGCTGAACCCGAGGACGTCCCCGCTGCCCCGCGCGGTGACGAGGAAGGCGGCGTCGCACTTCGACAGGTCGCGGCCCTCCCCGCGCGCCGAAGGGCTGACGCTCTCTATGCCGGTGCGCAGCATGGTGCGGACGAGTTCCGAGTGGTGGCGGGTGGAGGCGGGGCGGAACGCGAGGCGGCGGGAAGCGGTGTGCGGGAAGAGCACGTCGGGATCCAATCGGTCGGGGAGGCGTGGGCGTGCGGAGGACGGCCGTCAGGTCCCGTCCGCCGTGCCGCCCCCCGCGTGCGGCGCCTGCGGTGCGGGCGCGCGGCCGGCCCGGAGGCTGTCCCAGCGCATGTCGCCCACCGCCGTCGGCAGCTGGTCGAGCAGGCTCAGCTCCGCCGCGGTCAGCCGCAGGCCGGCGGCCGCCACGTTCTCCTCCAGCCAGTGCAGGTGCCGCGTACCCGGGATCGGGACCACGTCCGGGCCCTGCGCCAGCGCCCAGGCGATCGCCACCTGGGAGGCGGTGGCGCCCTCGTGGCGGGCGGCGATCTCCTGAAGGCCGTCGAGGATGGCCCGGTTGGCGCGCATGGCATCCGCCCCGAACCGCGGGTCCCGGACCCGTGAGTCGTCCGGGTGCAGGTGCTCGTGCGCGACCCGGCCGGAGAGGTAGCCGCGTCCGATGGGCGCGAAGGCGAGGAACCCGACGCCGTTGCGCCGGCACCAGGGCAGGACGTCCCGCTTGTTCTGCTGGGACCAGACCGACAGCTCGTACTGCACCGCCGTGATCGGGAAGACCGCGTGGATCCGCTCGAGTTCCTCGCCGGTGGCGTGCGAAATTCCGAGGCCGCGCACCTTTCCCTCGGTGACCAATTCGCCGAGGGCGCCCCACGTTTCCTCGATCGGCACGGCCGGGTCCACGCGGTGCAGCTGATAGAGGCCGATCGTGTCCGTCCGAAGCCGGCGCAAGGACGCCTCGCAGGCACGGCGGAGGTGTTCGGGCCGGCCGTCGCGGACGAACTTCCCGTCGGGCTGGGCGATCATTCCGCACTTGGTCGCGATGACGACGTCGTCCCCGCGGTGTTCCAGCGCGCGGCCGAGGAGTTCCTCATTGGTGAACGGACCGTACACATCGGCCGTGTCGAAGACGTTGATGCCGAGTTCCAGGGCCCGGTGGATGACGCGGGTGGATTCCTCGTCATCCCGCGGACCGGCTCCGTAGCCGTGGGACATCGAACTGCAGCCAAGGCCGAGCGCACTCACGGAAAACCCGTCGGTCAGCTTGGTGCGCCACATTTCTATGTACTCCATAAAATCCGGTGGTGACAACTCTCGTGCTGCTGCGGAGAGGCCGGGGCGGTAGCCCGCAGGGCACATGGATTCACTTCGGGAGGCGGATCGCCGACCCAGATCATTCCGTATCGGCCGGAAAGCCGGGAGCCGTCACCGGGCATTACTTGCGGGGGTGGGGAGATTCTCCGGTGCGCCGCCTTCGAGAAACTCCGCGAGCAGCTCGGGAACGGCCTCGCCGGCCAGTGCCACGAACTGCTCGACGCTCATGTCCGGGGCC
Organism: Streptomyces sp. NPDC034085; assembly: GCF_055575555.1. NCBI lineage: Bacteria > Bacillati > Actinomycetota > Actinomycetes > Kitasatosporales > Streptomycetaceae > Streptomyces > Streptomyces sp. NPDC034085. The sequence goes on from NZ_JBVISL010000013.1 coordinate 50,669, forward strand.
TGGTAGATGCGCAGTCCGGCAGCGGTCGGCGTGGCCACGCTCACCAGCCCCAGCCACCGCTGCACCAGGGACTGGCGGATCCTCAGGCCGAGGACCGCCTCCCGCCGCAGCGCCGAGGTCTGACGCCGGGACAGGCCGTGCCGCATCACGAGGTACGGCTGCGCGTACGCGTGCCCCAGGGCGCGGAACGCGACCACGGCCCCGGCGGCGGCGAGCGGCAGCGCCCACAGCGGCACCGCCCAGACCCACCCGGGGACCGCTCCCGTGGCGCCCAGCCAGGCGGCCAGCCCCGACAGCCCGGTGCAGGAGGCCACCGCCCACAGCAGCCTGCGCAGCAGCGCGCCGCGGGGGTGCCGGCGCAACGGCGCCTCCAGGGGCCGCGCCGGGCCGGGCAGGACCAGGGCCGCCACCCGCCTGGCCTCGCGGACGGGGCCGCGCGGCAGGATGCTGCTGGCGGGCTCCCCGGTGAGCGACCAGCTCGCGAGCCCGGTGGAGACGACCGCCGTCTCGGTGAGACCGATCCAGCGCCAGAACAGCGGTTCGCTGAGCTGCACCCCGCGCAGCCGGCGGTCGTCGCGGTGCACCTCCCGGGTGGACATCAGCCCCTGCCGGGTGATGAGTTCGCTGCCGTCCTCCTTGAACCTGCGCACCAGCGTGAAGTGCCAGTTGTCCTGCACGAAGCCGGTGGCCAGGGCGAGGAAGCCGAGCAGGAAGACCACGGCGCCCCACAGCGCGTACGAGCCCCAGCGGCCGGGGGCGAGGCGGTCGACGACGCCGCCGATCGCACCGGTGAGGTCGAGGCCGACCAGTTCCGCCATGGAGTCCAGGCTCCACAGCATCAGCGCCCCGACCAGCATCCCCCAGATGTTGATGACGTTGTAGAAGATCCAGTACCAGCGCACCCGCGCGATGGGGGTCTCCCGGAAGGACGCGGCCTGCTCCGCCTCGGGGTCCGGGACGCCGCGCATCAGCTCCAGGCGCAGGGCCTGCGCGCTCTCCTTGGAGACCGCGTCGAGCCGCAGCGCCGGCCGGGCCCCGCCGGAGCTGATGACCACCACGCGCAGGCCCGCGAGCCGGTGGCGCAGCCGGGCCTTGTGGTCGACGGCGCGGATGCGGTCGCGCGGGACCTGGCGGTAGACCCGCATGATGCGGCCGGTCCTGATCTCGACGAGCTCCCCGGTGATCCGGTAGCGCGTGCGCAGCCACCGCACGACGTCGCCGACGCTGATGACGACGCCGACGCCGGTGGCGGCCATCGCGGGCCACAGGTCCGACAGGCGCCGTCCGGTGCCGAAGAAGAGGACCGACAGGACGGTCGGCGCCAGCGACAGCAGGAGCCGCATCAGGTTGACCCAGATCAGCCGCCCGTCCAGGCGCTGCCAGGGCGCCCCGTCGAGGTCGTCCTCGGGCGCCGCAGCGTCCGTCCCGGCGGCGTCCACGGCACTCACGTCGCGTCCCCGGGCGTGGCCTGGGTGAGGGCGGTGAGTTCGGCGGCGGTCCGCGCGACCACGTCGGCGTCGAGTCCGACGATCTTGACGTGGCCCTCGTGGGAAGCGGTCACCACCCGGAGCGTGGCCAGGCCCAGCCACTGCTGCACGGGGCCGCGGACCACGTCCACGCTCTGGATGCGGGACACGGGGACGATGCGCCACTCCCGCACGAGCCAGCCCTTGAGGTCGTACACGGCGTGCTCGGTGCACTCCCAGCGGTGGACGCGGTACCGCAGGCTCGGCATGAGCACCGCGGTGACCGCGTGGCCGGCCGCCAGGATGACGAGCCCCGGCCCCAGCCAGGGCCGGGACGCGTCCCAGAGCCAGTACGTGAGCCCCAGTGTCCCGAGGACGACGGCCGTGGAGATGACGACCCGGATCGTCCACCACCAGACGGCCCGCTTCTCCACGCGGTGGCGGGGCGGGCGGATCCGGTCGCGGGGCGTTCCGATCGACAGCGCCGGGGAAGGCGCCTCTGCTCCAGTCATACCGTCATGTTGCACCGCCGATATGCCCTCGTAAGAAGAGCGGAACACGAAATACGAGAACTCAGCTGCCGACGGCCGGAATGGACTCCACGGCGTCGTCGAGAGCCGCGGTAATCCACGTCAGGAGATCCTGCCTCGTGTGCTGGGCGGCAGCCTGCCAGCGTTCTCGCTGATCGTCGTTCGGCTTGATCTTCAGCGGAACGGGACGCTCTTCCTCGACCGGTGACTTGCGCGCCCTGACCTGCCGCCTCAGTTCGTTGCGGGACCATCCCTGCTCCGCTGCCTGGCTCAGCAGCCGGCCCCGCTCCTCGGGATCCATGCCCGCCACCTCGGCATGGTGCTGGAAACTCAGCTCGGCCAGCCGCTGGTGCGGTGCGAAACTACGGGCGACCCAGGCGTAGTTCCGCAGGGTCTGATAGTCGAGCGACGTCTGCGCTATCGCGTGCTTGTAGCGGTTCGGGAATTCGCTCTGACCGTAGATGAGCCAGTCTCCGAGCCACCACGAAGAGGAATTGGAAATCGCCTCGATCTGCTGCCCGAGGCTGCTCCAGGCCTCCATCGACATGCCACGCGGGATGGAGAGCGTCGTTCTTCTTCGGATGGCCTGACCAAACGCCGCAGAGGGGCTGACGGTGACGGGATTCTCCTTGGCGTGGTCGAGCATGTCTTTCTGCTCCTTTCACTGAACCCGGCTGCCATGTGTACGGCGTTCGAGTTTTCGCAAGGGTGGTAAATGGTGCTGTGAACCCGCGGGTCCGATCGTGATCCGCGGTCCTATGAGGATGGTCTGAACCTGCTCGCGTCCCGCTCGTGCGGCTCGCCGGTGCGTCCCGCCGGCGGGACAGCCGCGGGCGTCCCTGCGTCACAACCCGGCGCGGGCCGGACGCTGTTCCCCCCGCGGCCGGGATCGCGCACGAAGGCCGTGTCCCATGTGGCGGCGCGCGCGGAGGGCCGCCGCGGGAGCCGTCAGCCGCCGCGCGGCACCCGCGGTCCGCCCCCGTGCGCCGGCCGGCCGGCCGGGGAGGAAGGGCAGGTCCGGCGGTGCCGGCACAGGGCGCACCGCGGAATCCGGCGCCCCGGGCCGAGCCCGTCGCGGGACGCGGGGCCCGCCCCGTCGTACCGGGCGCGCGCGGAGTCCAGGAGCACCCGCGTCAGCACCGACACGTCCGAGCCGTCGCCGTACGGGGCCGTCGCCTCGTACAGGCGGCCCCACACCCCGGACCGCGACCAGAGCAGGAACCGGCGGTGCGCCGTCGACTTCGATATGCCGAAGCAGGGCGGCAGCGCCCGCCAGGCGCACCCGCTGACCAGCACGTACACGATCGCGGCGAAGACGGTCTCGTCAGGCGTGTCCGGGGTCCCGCCGCCCTGCGGCCGCACCCTGGGCGGCGGGATCAGCGGTTTCGCCGCCTCCCACAGCCCGTCCGGAACCACCCAGCTCCACGTGCCCTGGCCCCTGGCCACCTCGGCGATCACCTCACCACGTAGGACACGGTTCGGCGGCCGTCGTCCTGTTCTTACGGATGGTGTCCGCCGGACTCGTGGCACGCGTGCGGCACGGCTCAGACGGCGGTCTTTCGGGCACCGTCGGCGACGATGACCAGGATGACTCCCAGGACCGACAGGGAGAGGTTGCAGATGACTTCGTACCCGTGGAGCGCGGAGATGTGGGGGACCACGTACAGGTTGACGAAGTTGAGCACCGGGCTCAGGAAGGGCTGTACCGCCAACTGGTCGATGGTGCCGCTGATCCCGGCGACGACGAGGAAGGCTCCCGCGAACTGAAGGAATTTTGGCATGCCGTCAGGCTAGGAAGACCTGTCCGTGCCGCAGATCCCTCACCGGTACATCCCGGCGCGACCGAAGCACCGCGGTCCGGCCGCCGGACGGGACCAAAGTGCCCTCCGCGCCTCGACTTCCGTGCCGTGCGCCGTCGCCCGCCCCGCCCCCCGCCCGGGGGCCTCGGGGGCCGTTCTGCTGCGGTTATGCTCACCGCATGACCTCAGCCGAGCAGCCCACGGTCGACGTGTTGATCGCCGACGACGACCCGCTGGTGCGCATGGGGCTGTCGGTGATGCTGGGCGGAGCCCAGGACCTGCGCATCGTCGCCCAGGCCGGTGACGGCGCCGAGGCGATCGAGCTGGCGCGCCGGCACCGTCCCGACGTGGTGCTGATGGACATCCGCATGCCGGTCATGGACGGGCTGGCGGCCACCGAGGCGCTGCGCGCGATGAGCGACGCCCCCGAAGTGCTGGTGCTGACCACCTTCGACGCCGACGAGTACGTGCTCCGTGCGCTGCGCGCGGGCGCCGCCGGCTTCGCCTTGAAGGACACCCCGCCGGCGGAGATCGTCGCCGCCATCCGACGGGTGGCCCAGGGCCAGCCGGTGCTGTCGCCGCCCGTCATGCGGCGGCTCATCGACCGGGTCGTGTCCCTGCCGGACGGCAGCCGCAGGCGGGACGCCGAGGAGCGGCTGGCGGTCCTCAACGAGCGGGAGCGGGCGGTGGCCCTCGGTATCGGCCAGGGGAAATCGAATGCGGAAATCGGCGAGGCGCTGTATCTCGGCGTCTCCACGGTGAAGACCCATGTTTCCAGCATCCTGACCAAACTCGGCCTCAACAACCGCGTCCAGGTCGCGCTCTTCGTGCACGACGCCGGAAACCCGGAGGACCGGTCTTGACGCCGAGCCGCCCGGTTCGCAGGTTCACACATCTCCTTCGCCGTATCTTCACGTAATCCCGAGTTCATCCCCGACAGGACGCCGACGGGCGGGACGGGACGCACTCGTGGCTGGGTACAGTGGTGTCGACTGTCTCAAGTGAATCGATAGCTCTGAAGGATCGTCATGGGGGATGTAAAAACGAGGGAACGGTTCGGAGTCTTTCGACAGGCCGCGCAAGCGGCCGTCGAGAGACGTGCCGGGGCCGTCGAGCAGGTCGCTGCGCGCCGAACCGTACTGGAAATGCCTTCCGGGATATCCATGGACGATTGGAGGACGATTGGTAATCGATTGTTCGCCGCTGCGGACTCGTCCGCCTGGTGGCTCGGGGACTGGCTCATCTACGGCCAGTCGTCCTACCCGGACCGCTACCGGCGGGCGGTCGAGGAGACCGACCTCGACTACCAGACGCTGAGGAACTACGCCTGGGTGGCACGGCGGTTCGCGCCCGTGCGCAGGCGCCCGGCGCTGAGCTTCCAGCACCACGCCGAACTGGCGAGCCTGCCGGAGCAGGAACAGGACTACTGGATGGACCGGGCCGAGCGGCTCAACTGGTCCCGGAACTTCCTGCGCGCCCGCGTGAAGGCCGCGCGCGAGGCGGACGAGCAGAACGACCGAAACGCCATCGGCATGCGGATCCAGGTGAACGTCTCCCGCGACCGGCGCCAGCGCTGGGCCAGCGCGGCGGCGGACATGGAGCAGGACCTGCCGGGCTGGGCCATGTCCATCCTCGACCGCGCCGCCGCCGCGGTCCTCGAGAACGGGGAGGACGCGCACGCCGTGTGCCGTCACGAGCCGGCCGTGCTCGCGTCCCGTGCCGGGTGAGCCGGAACCCGTCCGGCACTGACGGCGCCGCGGAACCCGCCGGCCGCTCCGCCTGATCGAAGGGCCCGGCCGCAACTCCCCACCGAGTTGCGGCCGGGCCCTTCTGCTTTCTCCGCCGGAATTCCGCCGACCACCGTGAAACGGGGTCGCCGGAGGGAGCACGCGGATGTCACCATAAGACCGCTCCGGAAAAGAACGCAGGAGGTACCCGTGACCGATACGCCGGAAAACCAGGCCGCCGAGAGCGACGGCAAGGCGGAGTTCCGGGAGGCTCTGGAGCGCAAGGCCCGGATCTCCCGCTCCCGGCAGGCGAACAGCGAGGGCCATCTCAAGCTCAAGGGTTACAACGGCCCCCACGGCCAGAGCCGGACCTTCCGCCGGAAGGCCGGCTGAATCACCCCCGCACCCCGCCCGGGCTGCCGCGATCCGAATACCCCATCGGATCGCGGCAGCCTTTTTCCGTATTCCCGCCGGCCGCCCCGCCCCTACCTGAACGGAATTCCGCCGGATTCCCACTCGAGCGGGCGTCCCGCACCGGCATTCGGTCCCTGCCCGGGGCCCCGCCGTCGTCAATGGCCCGCGAACGGCAGCCGGCCGGCCGGGGCCGTTCGCCGTCAGCGGGTGACGTCCCGCAGCCAGCCGTCCACGGTGTCCGCCACGGCGCCCGCGTCCGCGCCCAGCAGGGAGAAGTGGTCGCCGTCCACCTCCGCGAGGTGGTCCGCGTACTCCCAGCCGCCCGCCGCGGAGGCCGCGGACGCCGAGGCGCGCACCAGCAGCGTGGGCGCCGCGGCCGGCTCGGGCGTCCAGTCCGCGAACACCCGCAGGTGGCCGCCCATCGCGAGCAGCCGTCCGTCCTCGGGCACGCCCAGCGGGCCCGCCGGGTCCAGCAGACGCTCCGTCAACGCCACCAGACCGTGCAGGCCCGCGTCCCGGGCGTACGTGTCGAGCAGGACGACGGCGGCCGCCTCCCCGCCGACCTCCGGCAGCTCCCGGGCCACCGCGTGCGCGATCCACCCGCCGGAGGAGTGCCCCAGCAGCACCGGCCGCGCCCCGCCCGCCGCCTCGGCCACCGCCTCCGCCTGGGCCCGTACGAGGGCCTGCCGGCTGCGCGGCAGCACCGGATCACCCCCGAAGCCCGGGTGCGCGAGCACCGTCAGGCCCCGCCGGCCGTCCAGGGCCGCCGCCAGCGCCCGGTACTCGTGCGGGCCGGAGGCCGCGCCCAGGGAGGGGAACGCGAACACGTCCGCCGCCCCCTCCCGCGGCGGCGCCAGCCGCGCCGGAGCCGGCCAGCGCTCCACCCCCGACCGCGCGTCGTAGCCGGGCAGCAGCTCGGCCGCCGCCATCAGCAGCGCCGCGCCCTCGGCGGTCCGGCCCTGCGCCCGGGCCCCGCGCAGCAGCCCCGCGAAGGTGCCCCCGCCCGCCGCCCCTGCGGGCAGTGCGGCAGGCGCACGCCCCGCCGCCGCCGTCCCGGACTCCGGCCGGCGACCCGCCTGCCCGAACGCGTACGCCTCCGGCGGCACCCGGGGCGGCCGGCCGGCCCCGGACCGGCGGCGCAGCGCGGAGACCGCGCCGACCAGCGTCTGCTCCTCCGGCCGGCCGCGGCGCAGGGCCGGGACGAGAGCGGTGCTGCCGTCGCCGAGGCAGGCGCGGGCCATGGTGGTGAGGACCGCGTCGGGGCCCAGTTCGAGGAGGGTGGTGGCGCCCCGGGCCCGCAGGGTGCGGACGGCGTCGTGGAACCGGACGGCTCCGCGCACGTGGCGGACCCAGTAGTCGGGCCGCGCGACCTCGTCGGTGACGACGGTGCCGGTGAGCGCGGAGACGAAGGTGATCCGGGGCAGCCGGAACTCGATGCCCGCGAGGGCCGCGCGGAACTCCTCCAGCATCGGATCCATGAGCGGCGAGTGGAAGGCGTGGCCGGCGCGCAGCGCCTTCGACTTGACGTCCTGCTCCGCGAGCCGCGCGACCACGTCCCGTACGGCCGCACGCGCGCCGGAGACGACGACGGCCCGGGGCCCGTTGACGGCGGCGATGGCCACGCCGGGCACCAGCAGCGGCGCCACCTCGTCCTCGCCCGCCTGGACGGAGACCATCACCCCGCCCTCGGGCAGCGCCTCCATCAGCCGTCCCCGCGCGCTGACGAGCGCGGCAGCGCCGGCCGGCGACAGCACCCCCGCCACGTGCGCGGCGGCGATCTCACCGACGGAGTGCCCGCCGACGAACCGCGGTACGACGCCCCACGACTCGACCAGCCGGTACAGCGCGACCCCGACCGCGAAGAGGGCCGCCTGCGCGGTCCCGGTCCGGTCCAGGGCGTCGGCGTCCTCGCCGAAGACGGCCTCCTTGAGCCCGCCGCCCAGCTGCGCGCACACGGCGTCGAAGGCATCGGCGAACACGGGGAACGTGCCGTACAGCCCGCGGCCCATCCCGAGCCGCTGGCTGCCCTGCCCGGTGAAGAGGACGGCCAGGCCCCCCTGCGCCGTACCACGCGTGTCCTCGGCCATCGTCGTCGCCCCACCCCTCCGCACCGCCGCGAGGTCGTGCGGGGGAGATGCTGCGCGCCGCCGGTGGAGGAGGACTCGAGAACGCCTGAAGCCGGCCGCCGCGCCCGGTGCGCACGAGGCGCGGCGCCCCAAGACCCGTACCGCGCACGGCAGCGGTGGTGAGGCCGGCCAGCGAGCGCGGGCCCGCCGTCGGTATTCCGCCATGTGGACGGGCCGGGGAGAACTCCCCGACCCGTCCGGCTTTCTCGGGGAAACCGCTGGTACGGCACCGGTTCTGATGCCACGATCGCTGCGCGTGCGGGCAGGGGGCCCGCCGGTAACCAGCCAGTAGGCGAGGACGCATCCTTGAACCCGGAACACGGCACACCGCCCAGCGCGACCAGCAGGGCCGCCACCCTCCTGCTCGGACTCTCCACCGTCCTCATCGGTCTGATGGCGGGTCTGTTCTTCGCCTTCGACGTCTCGGTGATGCCGGGACTGGCCGCCGGCGACGACCGTACGTACGTCACCGCCATGCAGAACTTCAACGCCGCCATCGACGGCAACGGCCTCTTCGGCAGCGCCTTCGTCCTCGCCCTGCTCGCCACCGCCGCCGCCGCGGTCGTCGCGCACCGCCAGGGCAGACGCGGGCCGGCGGTGTGGGCGGCCGCCGCCGCCCTCGCCTACCTCGTCGTCCTCGTCATCACCTTCGCGGTGAACATCCCGCTGAACAACGAGCTCGCCGACGCGGGCGACGCGGCGGGACTCACCGACTTCGCGGTGCTGGAGAAGTTCAAGGGCACCTGGGTCACCACCAACATCCTGCGCACCCTGCTGTGCACCGCCGCCCTCACGGCGCTCGCCCGGGCCCTCCTCCTCCACGGCCGCGCCACCGTCCGCTGACCCCGGCGCGGCGCGCCCCGTGCCGCCGCGGGCTGACCCGGCCCCGATCCGGCCTGATCCGAAAGACCCCGCCTAGGCGTGCTGCCCGTGCAGGACCAGGGCCCACGCCAGCAGTCCGAACGCCACCGTGCACAAGGCCGTGCGCCACACGTTCGCGCGGACCCAGCGTCCCTCGAACGCGCGGCGCACGGCGGCCGGATCGGCGATCCGGTCCGCCGGGCCGGCCTGCTCCAGGGCGTTGTTGAGCGGGATGTTCACCCGGCCGGTGACCGCCATGGCGAGGACGTACGCGACGAACGCCCCCGCCAGCGGCACCAGCGCGTGCCGCCCGCCACCCGGCAGGTGCAGGCCCAGGGCCAGCCCGGTGAACAGCAGCGCGCCCACGTAGCCGAGCAGGAACCACCCGTTGAGGATGGCCACGTTGATCCGCTGCATCGTCTCGACCACCGTGCGGTCGGACGAGGCGCGCAGCCCGGGCATCACCGCCACCGAGAAGCCGTAGAAGAGGCCGCTGACCAGGCCCATGGTGATCGTCGCGGCGATCAGTGACGCGAACCGTGCCGTTTCCACGTTGTCCCCCGTGCAGGTAGCTGTGTGTCGGACGTGCGGCACGTGCCGCACCCCGCTGGCCGGATTCTCGCCCATCCGCGGCCCGTCCACCCTGGTGCGCGCCCCTCTCCGGCCGATCCCACGGTCGTACCCGCGCCACCCCTCGTCGCATCGCACGAGCCCAACGCGCCGCGGGTGCAGGCAGGATGGCCTGTCCAAGGGCGGCCCCGCCGCGCGGTACCCTCCGGGCTGGGCCCGCACGCCCGCCAGGACGCCGGAGAGGAATCAGACCGTGACCGACCCGAAGCACAGGCTGGACGCACTGCGGTCCGACATCGAGCGCCGCAACCCCGCCCAGCCCGAGTTCCACCAGGCCGTACGGGAGGTGCTGGACACCCTCGTCCCCGTCTTCGCGGCGCGCCCCGAGTTCGCCGAGGCCGGGCTCGTCGAGCGGCTCGTGGAGCCGGAGCGGCAGATCATCTTCCGGGTGCCGTGGACGGACGACCACGGGCACGTCCACGTCAACCGCGGCTACCGGGTGGAGTTCAACAGCGCGCTGGGCCCGTACAAGGGCGGCCTGCGCTTCCACCCCTCCGTGGACATCGGCGTCGTGAAGTTCCTCGGCTTCGAGCAGATCTTCAAGAACGCGCTGACCGGGCTCGGCATCGGCGGCGGCAAGGGCGGCAGCGACTTCGACCCGCACGGCCGGTCCGACGCCGAGGTCATGCGCTTCTGCCAGTCCTTCATGACCGAACTCCACCGCCACATCGGCGAGCACACCGACGTCCCGGCCGGGGACATCGGCGTCGGCGGCCGCGAGATCGGCTACCTGTTCGGCCAGTACCGGCGCATCACCAACCGCTGGGAAGCCGGGGTGCTGACCGGCAAGGGGCAGGGCTGGGGCGGGTCCGCGATCCGGCCCGAGGCCACCGGCTACGGCAGCGTCCTGTTCGCCGCCGAGATGCTGAAGGTGCGCGGGGAGTCCCTGGACGGCCTGACGGCCGTGGTCTCCGGCTCCGGGAACGTGGCCCTGTACACGATCGAGAAGCTCCAGCAGCTCGGCGCCCACCCGCTGACCTGCTCCGACTCGCAGGGCTACGTGGTCGACGACAAGGGCATCGACCTGGCGCTGCTGCGGCAGGTCAAGGAGGTCGAGCGGGGACGCGTCAGCGAGTACGCGGCCCGGCGCGGCCCCTCCGCCACGTTCGTGCCCGGCGCCCGGGTCTGGGAGGTGCCGGCCGACCTGGCCTTCCCCTCCGCGACCCAGAACGAACTCGGCGCCGACGACGCCCGCGCCCTCATCGGCAACGGCGTCAAGGCGGTCTCGGAGGGCGCCAACATGCCCACCACCCCCGAGGCGGTGCACCTCTTCCAGGCGGCGGGCGTCGCCTTCGGCCCGGGCAAGGCCGCCAACGCGGGCGGCGTCGCGGTCAGCGCCCTGGAGATGGCCCAGAACGCGGGCCGCGCGGCCTGGACCCGCGACCGGGTCGAGTCGGAACTCGCCGCCATCATGAGCGGGATCCACGAGGTCGCGTACGAGACGGCCGCCCGCTACGACGCCCGGGGCGACTACGTCACGGGCGCCAACATCGCCGGATTCGAACGCGTGGCCACCGCGATGCTGGCCCAGGGCGTCATCTGACCCGCCCCCACGGCCCATCGGCCGCCCCGGCTTCCCCCGGCCGGGGCGGCCTTTCGTACAGAGCCTCGAACCGCACCCGGCCGGCCGTCCCCGCGATCCGGAACGGCTGCGCGGCACACGGCCGGGCCCGGGCGGCCGGGCCCGGGCGGCCGGGCAGCGGCGCCGCCGGGCGGGCCCGTCCCCCGTCCGGGACGAGGGCCGCTCGGGCCGGCCGCAGGCGGGGGGGACGTAGCCTGGGGGTCCGCCAGCCCACCGACCGGGAGGAGCCGCGTGCTGACCGCGCTTGACGGGACGTACGGCGACCGCGAGGACGCCCTGTGCGTCGCCGGCCGTACCGCCTCGTACGAGGAACTGCTCGGGACGGCGGGCGCCGTCGCCGCCGACGTCGCCGGAGCCCCCGCCTTCGCCGTGACGGCGACCGCCTCCCTGGAGACCGTGGCGGCGGCCGTCGGCGGGCTCCTGGCCGGGGTGCCCTTCGTACCGCTGCCCCCGGACGCCGGCCCCGCCGAACGCGAGCACGTCCTGCGGGACTCCGGCGCCGTCGAGATCGGCGTCGACTTCGCCCGGCGGGCCGCCGCCCCGCCCCACGGCGGCGGCCCGCAGGACCCCGCGCTGATCCTGTACACCTCCGGCACCACCGGCCCGCCCAAGGGCGTGGTCCTGACCGCCGCCGCCCTCGCCGCCGACCTCGACGCCCTCGCCGGAGCCTGGCAGTGGAGCGCCGAGGACACCCTGGTGCACGGGCTCCCGCTGTTCCACGTCCACGGCCTCGTGCTCGGCGTCCTCGGCGCCCTGCGCACCGGCAGCCGCCTCGTGCACACCGGCCGCCCGACCCCGGCGGCCTACGCCGCCGCGGGCGGCAGCCTGTACTTCGGGGTGCCGACCGTGTGGTCCCGTATCGCCGCCGAACCGGAGTCCGCCGCCGCGCTGTCCGGGGCCCGCCTCCTCGTCTCCGGCAGCGCCGCCCTGCCCGCGCCCGTCTTCCGGGACCTGGAGCGCCTCACCGGCCACCGCCCGGTCGAGCGCTACGGGATGACCGAGACCCTGATCACCGTCAGCGGCCGCGCGGGGGGCGAGGTCCGCCCCGGCACCGTCGGCACGCCGCTCCCCGGGATCCGCACCCGCATCGCCGCCGAGCCGGGCGCCGAGATCGGCGAACTCCAGCTGACCGGGCCGACGCTGTTCTCCGGGTATCTGGGCCGGCCCGAGGCGACCGCGGCCGCGTACACCGCCGACGGATGGTTCCGCACGGGTGACATCGCGGCCGTCGACCCGCAGGACGGCGTCCACCGCATCGTGGGCCGCGCCTCCATCGACATGATCAAGTCCGGTGGCTACCGCATCGGCGCCGGCGAGATCGAGAACGCCCTGCTGGACCACCCCAAGGTGGCCGAGGCGGCCGTCGTCGGCGTCCCGGACGCGGACCTCGGCCAGCGGATCGTCGCCTTCGTCGTCGCCGCGGGCGTCACCGGCGCCGAACTGACCGACTTCGTCGCCGCGCACCTGTCGGTGCACAAGCGCCCGCGCGAGGTCCGCTTCGTCCCCGCGATCCCCCGCAACGCGATGGGCAAACCGCAGAAGAAGCTGCTGCTCACGGACGCGTGCGAGAAGGCCGGCTGAGCCCCGCCGCCCGGGTCGGCTCCCGCATCCGGCGCATCCACCCGCCGCCGCGGACGGGGGACTGCCGCACCGGCGTCCGGCGGCGTCCGGCGGGCCGTTCTGATGCCCCGCTGAGGGCCCCCTGACGGCCTTCTGACGGCTCTCTGCCGCCATGGCGCGAACGCCGGAGACGACCTAGGCAGGGCCGGTGGCCGTCGGTACGTTGGCCGGCATGGACCAAACGGCTGGTGCCTTTCGAACCAGGACCGATCGGCGTGCCCTCGCGGCCGCCTCCGTCACCGTCGCCATGTGGGCCTCCGCGTTCGTCTCCATCCGCGCGTCGGCGGAGCACTTCGGTCCCGGCGCGCTTGCGCTGGGCCGGCTGCTGACCGCTTCGGTGGCGCTCGGCGCCGTACTGCTGGTCAAACGCACGCCGCTGCCGCCGCGTCAGGCGTGGCCCGGGATCATGGCCTCCGGGGTGCTGTGGTTCGGGTTGTACATGGTGGCGCTGAACTGGGGTGAACAGGGCGTCGACGCCGGCACCGCCGCCATGGTGGTCAACATCGGGCCCATCGTCATCGCCCTGCTGAGCGGGTGGATGCTGAAGGAGGGGTTCCCGCCGATGCTGCTGGCCGGGATGGGCGTCTCCTTCGCGGGAGCGGTCGTCGTGGGGATGTCCACCTCGAAGGGCGGCGCCTCGTCCCTGACCGGTGTGCTGCTCTGCCTGGTCGCCGCGCTCGCCTACGGGGCCGGGGTGGTCTCGCAGAAGCCCGCGCTGCGGTACGCGAACCCGCTCCAGGTGACGACGTACGGCTGCTTCGTCGGCACCGTCTGCACCCTGCCCTTCGCCGGGCAGCTCCTCGAACAACTTCCGCGGGCGCCCCTGTCCGCCACCCTCAACATGGTCTACCTGGGGCTCTTCCCGACCGCCCTCGCCTTCACCACCTGGACGTACGCCCTGTCCCGGACCACCGCCGGGAAGATGGGGGCGACGACGTACGCGGTGCCCGCCGTGGTGGTCCTCATCGCCTGGGCCCTGCTGGACGAGGTCCCGGGCTGGCTGACGCTGCTGGGCGGCGCGATCTGCCTGGGCGGCGTCGCGGTGTCGCGCAGCCGGCCGGCGCGGCCCACGAAGGCGGTGGCCGCGGCGAAGCAGCCGGCCTAGGCGCGGGCGCGGAGGTAGGCCTCCAGTTCGGCGGCGCCCGTCAGCATCGCCCGGGCGCGGGTGGACAGGCGGGTGTGCCAGTCGTGCAGGGTGGCTTCCAGGGGCTCCAGCCCGCCGGCCGAGCGGACCTGGGCGATCAGCGGGGCGATCTGCTCCAGCAGGTGGCCCCCGCGCCTGAGTTGGTGGGTCAGGCGGGCGTCCCGGACGCCGGCCTCGTCGTAGACGCGGTACCCGGTCCGCGGGTCGCGGCGCGGGCGCACCAGCCCGGCGTCCTCCCATTTGCGCAGCGTCGCGGGCCGGATTCCCAGCATGCCGGCCAGCGGTCCGATGAACGTGCCGCCCGGCGTCTCGGGCGCCGGGGCCGCGTGCAGGTCGCGGAGGGCGCGTTCCACCGCGTGCAGGGTCCGCCGGTCCTCCAGGAGCTGGACGTGGCTCTCGTCGACGAGGCGCAGCGCCTCGTCGACGGAGCCCTGGTTGACGGCCCGCATGATCGACGTCGCCGTCCGGTGGCCGTGCCCGGGCACCAGGGCGAGGAACGCGCGCAGCGCCCCCGCGTGCAGCGGGGTGTAGGTGCGGTAGCCGTGGGGCGTGCGGGCGGCGGCCGGGAGGATGCCGGCCTCCTCGTAGTTGCGGACCGCCTGCGTGGAGAGGCCGTGGCCGCGGGCCAGATCGACCGGCCTGAGCCGATCCTTGCTTTTAAGGTTCTGGGCCATGTTTCCTGCTCGTTCACCGAAAAAGTTTCCACCGGAGGTTCAACGATAGCGTTGAAGGCATGACGACTCGTATCAAGGACGCCGTCCATGCCGTCGACGCCGCCGCCGTCCTGCGCGTGCTCCCGGAGCGGCCCCGCCTCCTCGCGCTGGGCGAGCCCACCCACGGCGAGGAGACCCTGCTCGAACTGCGCAACGAGCTCTTCCGGCAGCTCGTCGAAGAGGGCTACCGGACGATCGCGATCGAGAGCGACTGCATGGGGGGCCTGGTCGTGGACGACCACATCACCTCGGGTGCGGGCGCCCTGGACGAGGTCACGGAGCACGGCATCAGCCACGGCTGGGGGACCTCCGCGGCCAACCGCGAGCTGGTGCGCTGGATGCGCGCCCACAACGACGGCCGTCCGGAGGACGAGCGGCTGCGCTTCGCCGGCTTCGACGGCCCGCTGGAGATCACCGGCGCCGCGAGCCCCCGGCAGGCCCTCACCGCACTGCACGGCTTCCTCGCGGCCCGGGTGGACGCGGACCTGCTGCCCTGCACGCGGGAGACGCTCGACCGCCTGCTCGGCGCAGACGGCCGGTGGACCGAACCCGCTGCGATGACGGACCCGGCCCGGTCCGTGGGGCGCTCGGCCGACGCCCTCCAACTCCGCCTGTACGCAGATGAGTTGGCCGCCCTGTTGGACGAGCGGATGCCGTCGCCGGTCGCGGCGGCCTCGCGCGAGGAGTGGGAGCGGGCGCGGCTGTACGGGCGCACGGCGCTCGGCTTGCTGCGCTACCACCACTGGATGGCCGACGCCTCGCCCGCCCGCATGACCCGGCTGGTCGGGGTGCGGGACGCGATGATGGCCCAGAACCTCCTCGCCCTCGCCGAACGCGGGCCGGTGTTCGTCCACGCCCACAACGCGCACCTCCAACGGGAGAAGAGCTCGATGCGGATGGGCGGCGAGCCCCTGGAGTGGTGGAGCGCCGGTGCGCTGGTGAGCGCGAGGCTCGGCGAGGAGTACGCCTTCGTCGCCACGGCCCTCGGCACGCTCCGGCACCGGGGCGTGGACGCGCCGCCGCCGGAGACCCTCGAAGGGCTCCTGTACGCGCGCACCGAGGACCGCTGCGTCGTCGACCCCCGGTCGCTGGCGGCCGCACTCGGCGACCGGCGCCCGCAGCCCCGCGTGTCCCCCTGGTTCGGCTACGCCCCGTTCGACCCGGCCCACCTGGCGGCCGCCGACGGGATCGTCTTCGTCAAGGACGTCCCGTAGCGTTCAACTTCTGCCTGTTGCAACGATTGGAGCGGGATCGTTGCGTTGAATTTACGGACGTTGCAACGATTCTGGCGCTCTGAGCTGCACAAATAGAGGTCATGCGCAACGCGTGCGTTGCCGTGTTGGTGAACGCGCCGTAGCTTTTCGGTCGTCGGAAACAACGATCCCGAAGGAACGGCCACCATGCAGAAGTTCACCACCCCCGCCGCCATCTCCACCGTCCTCGACGTCCCCGCCGGGAACATCCGCTTCATCGCCGCCGACCGCGCCGACACCACCGTCGAGGTCCTGCCCGCGAACGCCTCCAAGAGCCGTGACGTGAAGGCCGCCGAGGAGACCACGGTCGACTACCGGGACGGCGTCCTGCGCATCAACGCCCCGCAGAGGAACCAGGCGTTCGGCGCCTCCGGAGCCGTCGAGGTCACCGTCCAGCTCCCGGCCGGCTCCCACGTCGAGGCGAAGACGGCCAGCGCCGAGTTCCGCGGTGTCGGCCGACTCGGCGAGGTCACCCTGGACAGCGCCCACGGCACCGTGAAGCTGGACGAGGCCGCCGGCGCCCGCATCACCCTGGCCGCCGGTGACATCACGGTCGGCCGCCTGTCCGGCTCCGCCGACCTCCGCACCCAGAAGGGCCACCTGGCCGTCGCCGAGGCCACCGGCGGCACCCTCACCCTGCGCACCGAGCACGGCGACATCTCCGTCGGCGCCGCCCCCGGCGTCACCGCCTCCCTCGACGCCGGCACCTCCTACGGCCGCGTCCACAACGCCCTCCAGAACACCGGCGGCACCCCCGCCCTCACCATCCACGCCACCACCGCCTACGGCGACATCACCGCCCGCACCGCCTGAACGAGGCGCTGGCCAGGAGCGGGTCCGGCTGGCTAGGGTCGCCGGACCGAGGCGTGAGGAGAGCCGTGGCGACCGACATCGTGATCGCGCAGACCACCATCGACGACGAGGCCCGGGCGCAGCGGCTCGCCCGGGGTGCGGTGGAGGAGCGGCTGGCCGCCTGCGCGCACGTCGACGCCCCCCTCACCGCCGTCTACCGGTGGAAGGAGGGCGTCGAGACCGCCACCGAGTGGCGGGTCTCCTACAAGACCAGCCGGGACCGCCTGCCGGCCCTCGCCGCATGGGTCGCGCGGACCCACCCCTACCAGGTACCCGAATGGATCGTCCTCCCGGTCGTCGGCGGCTCGGCCGCGTACCTCGACTGGGTGGTCCGCGAGAGCGGCGGCTGACGGGCCGCCACGCGGCCTCACACCACGTAGGTCGCTTCGTTGCGGCCCAGCAGGTACCCCAGCTGGAGGCGGTTGAGGGCGCCGAGGTCCTGCTTGATGGCCGCGATGTGGGCCTGGAGGGAGCGCTCGCTGATGCCTATGCGGCGTGCGATGGCCTTGTCGGAGTAGCCCTCCACGAGCAGCCGGCTGATGGACTCCCGGATCGCCGGAACCACTTCGTCCGCCGCCTTCGCGGCGTGGAGCGGGACGAAGGGAAAGGGTTTCGCCCGGTCCCAGGCCTTGTCGAACGTGTCTCGCAAAAATCGTACGATAGTCGGTTCGGTAATGGAGATCGCCGTGGTACGGTCCTCGTTTGCCGAAATGAACGCGACGTCGTCCACAATGATCAGACGGTCGAAGAATTCTTCAAGTGTCCGTACTTGGGCGCCGTATTCCGTGACGGTGCGGACGTATTCCTTCGTCGCCTCGTCGAATCTCGTGGTGTGCTGATACAGCGTCCGCATGGCGATCCCCGCCGCGATGTGCCGCCGTACGGATTCCAGGGCGTCCTTCAGCACCGCGCTCGGGCGCGCCCCGTCGGGCTGGGCGGTGAGGATGTCCCGCCGGACCGACGACAGGGCGTCGTTGATCGCCGTCGAGATGCTGCCCAGGCCGTGCAGATAGCGGACGCCGGGCCCGACCACCTCCTCCCCGCACGTCGCCGGCGCGGGCGCCGGCGCCCGGGCGGGGCCGGCCGCCGCCTGCTGCGCGGCTTCCTCCGCCAGCAGGCCCAGATGCGTTGCGAGTTCCCGCAAGAACGCCTGCGGTTCCCCTGCCGCGGCCGCGCACAGCTCCTCAGGTGCACCGCTATGTGCGGTTTTGACGTATTTGACTACGTCCACTTGCCACCCCTGTCTGTCCGATATGCAGGCATCTGCGGCGGTTGAGACCCCGTGGGTTCCCGCAATGCGTAAACCGGAGCCATCGTAGGTCTACCTGGTCTCGAGCGGGCAGGGGAGATTTGGTCTCACCGCAGGAACGAACACCGAGAAGGCGCACCGGAGATCAGCACCGCCGGAAACCGCCTCGGTTTGGCGTTCCTTTGAATGGCCAAAGGCGAAACGACTTGAGGGGACTGGGGAAAATGGGGAAGAACCACAAGGTGACTCGTCCGGCCGGCCGTGTTTCGGGAATCCGCGGCCGCGTCGTACTGGCGACCGCGGGCATCGCCCTCGGCCTGGGCACGACGGTCGCCGGCATCGCCACCCAGGGTGCCTTCCCCGCCGACTCCGGCAGCCACCTGCGCCTCGGCGACGTCGGCTGGAACAACGCGAACCCGCACGTCGTGGCCGGTGACACCGATGACGTCGGCTGGAACAACCCGCAGCCGGGCACCACCCCCGCGCCGACGCCCTCCTCCACCGACGACGTTGGCTGGAACTGATCCGCCCCCGGCGCCCCGTACTGCACTGCCTCACCTCCCGCCACCGACCGACCGGCAAAGGAATGGCTGATCCTCGTGGTTGCCTCCCCCTGGTTCCTGACCTCCGAGACCGCAGCCGCCGGGGCCCCCGCGGCACGCGTGTTCTGCTTCCCGCACGCCGGCGGCAACCCCCGGACCTTCCTCGGCTGGCAGTCCGCGCTCGGGAACGACGCGCTGGTCCTCGCCGTCTGCCCGCCCGGCCGCGGCCACCGCTTCCGCGAACCGGCCCCCGCCTCCCTCGCCGCACTCGCCGACGGCTCCGCCGCCGCCATCGCCCTCGCCACCACCGACGGCCGGCCCTTCCTCCTCTTCGGCCACAGCTTCGGCGCGGCCCTCGCCTTCGAGGTGGCCCGCCGCCTCGAAGGCGTACGGGGCTTCGCCGGGCTCGTCGTCTCCGGCTGCAGCGCCCCCTCCCTGCTGCCGACCCGCCGCGTGGTCGAAGCGGCCCGGCTCGACGGCCGCGCCTTCACCGAGGCCGTCGGCTTCTTCGGCGGTCTGCCGCCCGAGGTGCTGGAGGACGAGGCCGTACAGGAACTCCTCCTGCCCCACCTGAAGGCCGACTTCCGCATGGTCGCCGGCTACCGCTACCGCCCCGGCGCCCCGCTGGCCGTCCCGGTCGTCCTGCTCAACGGCACCGAGGACCCGCACGTCGGCGCCGCCGCGCTCGACGCCTGGTCCCGCGAGTGCGCCGCGCCGCCCGACCGGCACTGGACCGACGGCGGCCACTTCTACTTCGAGGACCGGCCCGACGCCGTCACCTCCGTCCTGCGCCCGCTGGCCCGCGCGGCCGCCGACGCAACCCCTGCCGGCGCTGCGTACGTTGAGCTCATCTAGCCCGCGCACGACAGCACCCCTGCGAGGAATCCCATGCACCCCACCACCCGGCCCAGCACCGACCCGGCCGCCCGCCTCCGGCGCGCCGTCGCCTTCCGGGACCTGCACGCCGGTCCCCGCCCGTTCGTCGTCCCCAACCCCTGGGACGCGGGCTCCGCGCGCATCCTGGCCTCCTTCGGCTTCGCCGCCCTCGCCACCACCGGCGCCGGCCTCGCCCACAGCCTCGGCCGCCCCGACGGGGCCGACCGCCTCAGCCGCGCCGAGATCCTCACCAACGCCACCGCGATCGTCGACGCCACCGCACTGCCCGTCACCGCCGACCTCGAGAGCGGCTTCGGCGAACGGCCCGAGGACGTCGCCGAGACCATCCGCCTCGCCGCCGCCGCAGGCCTCGTCGGGGGCTCCGTCGAGGACTCCACCGGCCGCGCCGACGAGCCCGTGCGGCCCCTCGGGGAAGCCGTCGAGCGGGTCGCCGCCGCCGTCGAGGCGGCCAAGGGGCTGGACTTCCCCTTCACCGTCACCGCCCGCGCCGAGAACTTCTTCCAGGGCCGGCCCGACCTCGACGACACCATCCGCCGCCTGAAGGCGTACGAGGCCGCCGGCGCCGACGTGCTCTACGCCCCGGCCCTGCCCGACGCGGAGGCGGTCCGCGCCGTCTGCGCCGCCGTCGAACGGCCCGTCAACGTCCTGATGACCGCCGCGCTCAAGCTGTCCGTCGCCGACCTCGGCGCCCTCGGCGTGCGCCGCATCAGCACCGGCTCCGCGCTCTCCCGCGCGGCCCTCGGCGCCCTCACCCGCGCCGCCCGCGAGATCAGCGGGGCGGGCACCTTCGGCTTCGTCGCGGACGCCCTCCCGTACGACGAGGCCAACGCCCTGCTGGCCGCCGCCCCCGCCCCGTCCGCCGACCCAGAGAGCGATCCGGCACCGTGAGCCTTCCGTACGCGCCACCTTCCGCCTCCGCACCGGCCGAGGCCCCCGCCGAGGCCTCGGCCGTCCACCTGTCCGCGCCCCGCTACGTACTCGGCGAGACCGCCGCCGACCACACGACCGTCGAGGGCCTCCTGGAGCGCGCCCGCGGCTTCGGAATGCCCCCGCGGGCCGAACTGTGGGGCTGGGGCACGGTCCACCGCACGGCCAAGACCCTGGAGGCCCTCGCCGCCGAGACCGCCGGCGCCACCCTCGACGGCGCCGGCGTCTCCCCCCGGGAGGTGGACTGCCTCATCCTGTGCTCCACCCGCTTCCCCGGCGGCCCGCGCACCCACGGCGCCTTCGTGGAGAACGTCATGGCCGCCACCGGCCTCGGCGCCGCCGCCTTCACCGGGCTCACCCTCGGCCGCTGCGCCAACCTCCTCGCGGGCATCCGCACCGCCCAGGCGTACGTGGCCGCCGGCATGCACCGGCGCGTCATGGTCGTCACCGCGGACCGGGTCACCGACGAAGGCGTCCGCATGGAGAACTTCGCCCTCTTCAGCGACGGCGCCGCCTCCTGCCTGATCAGCGCCGAGCCGCTCGGCGACGACGCGTACGAGATCGTCGCGGGCGCCGGCGCCCAGGACCCCGCAGGGCTCGACTGGTCCAACGAGATCAGCTCCGACCTCGCCCGCGAGGTCAACGAACGGATCCTCGAGGACGCCGGCATGAAGATCGGCGACATCCGGGGCGTGCTCCACGCCAACCTCTACAAGCCCCTGGTCGTCCTCAAGGAACGCCAGGCCGGCTTCACCCGCGAGCAGCTCTTCCTCGACAACATCGCGCGCACCGGCCACTGCTTCGCCGCCGACCCGCTGATCAACCTGGTCGACCGCGACGCGGCCGGAGCCCTCGCCGCCCACGGCCACTACCTGCTGGCGTCCAGCGTCCCGGGCGTGCGGATCGGCGTCCTGCTGCGCAAGCTCGCGCCCCACTCCGCACAGGCCGCCACGACGCACACCGCCCGGCTGGGGGACCACTGACATGACCGCGCCCATCACCCCCGACGAGGAGACCTCCCTCGACATGGCGCGGAGCTTCTACGCCCCCGCCTTCGCCCTCCCCGACCTGACCACCTCGCTGCCGTCCGGCCCCGTCGAGGCCTCGGCGGCGGGTGCCGCCGAGGCCGCCCGGATCACCGCCGCGCCGCCGGCCGACCTCTTCCGGCGGCTCCTCTCGGACCAGGAGAGCGAGGCCGTCCTGCTCGCCGCCCGCCGGGTCCTGGCCGCCTTCCTCACCCCGGCCGACGCAGACACCGCCGAGCACGCCGGCACGGAAGACGCCGGCACGGAAGACGCCGGCACGGAAGACGCCGAAGACGCCGAGATCGCCGACGCCGTCGCCGCCCGCGTCCTGGCCGCCCGCGCCGAACTCGCCGCCGTCCTCGCCCCGCTGCGCACCCACCCCGACCCCGAGGTGCGCACCGCCGTCCTGCGCCAGCGCGCCCCCCTCGCGCTGACCGGCGGCTGCTGGCTCGACACCCTCTCCCAGGCCGCCACCCAGCCCGCGGAGATCGTGGGCCGCCTCTTCGGCCACCACTGGCGCCTCCAGGGCGAGGGCACCGCCGAGGCGGGGCTCCCCGCCCGCCGCCGCCGGGCCCTGGTCGCCCAGGGCGTCTTCCTCCCGGCCGTGGAGGCCGCCGCCTTCCTCGACGACGCCGGCGCCCTGCCGCTGACCGCCCTGCACGGCGCCTTCCACCTCGCCCTGTCCCGGCTGCCCGCCTCCTTCCTCCCGGAGGTCGTCGGCGTCCACTACGCCGCCCACGCCCTCGGCCTGGACGACGTCCTGCTCGGCAGCGAGCCGATGCTCGCCGAGAGCGACGTACGCCCCCTGCTCGCCGCGTACCTCTCCTACACCCGGCGCTCCCCGACCGGACCCGAGGACCGCCGCCGCGCCCTGGCCGCCGTACGCCTGGTCGTACGCCTGGAGCGCGAGCACACCGCCGCCCTGGCCGAACTCGCCGCCTGGCACGACGGGCTGTCGCTCGACGCGAAGGTCGCGCGGATCGTGGAACGGCACGCCCCGCACGCCGGCCGCCAGCACCGCGCCGTCCACCTGGGCACCCGCAGGCTCACGGACTGGCTGGACGACGGCCGGCTCGACGCCGCCGCCTTCGTCCGTGAATTCCGCACCGCCCGGCAGGTCCGGCCCGCACGCGACGGCGGCCCCTGCCGCTTCCTGAAGTCCATCAAGTTCGGCGGCCCCATGTTCGGGATCTTCGACGAGCGCGAGGCGGCCGTCCTGGCCGCCTGGGCGCGGTCCGTCGCCGACGGCGAGCCCGCCGGCGCGGACCTGGCCCCCACCACCGCCGGGCAGGACGGGGCGCGTGCCTGGGGCGAGCGGCTCGCCTCGGCGGAGCCCGCCGGCCTCCTGGTGCGCGACCCCGAAGCCCTCGCCGACACCCGCGACCACCGCCGGTTCTTCCACCGCCTCGTCAACTTCGAGCGCCACCCCGGCGTCCTGCCGGCCGCCCGCGCCCGCGCCGAAGCCGGACTCGCCGGGGCCGAGCTGCTCTTCGAGCACGGCGCCGCGGGACTGCTCACCGACGCCTCCTGGTTCCCGTACACGCCCGAGGCCCTGCTGGAGCGGGTCGAGCGGATCTACTGGGACAAGCTCGTGGACCCGTACGAGCCGCTCACCGAGATCCCCTCCCGCGACGAGGTCGTCTTCGAACAGTCGACGTACGCGCTCGGCAGCCTCATCGACGGCGCCTGGGCGCACCGCGTCGCCAACCTCGGCCGGCGCGGGCGGCGCAGCGACGACCTGCTCTTCTCCATCTACGCGGACGAGATGGGCCGCGGCGACACCGCCAAGAACCACATCACGCTCATCCACAAGGTGCTCGCCAGCATGGACATGGACCTGCCGCACATCCGGCAGGAGGCCTTCCTGCACCAGGGCGACCTGCCGGACCACCTGTACGGCTTCTCCATCCACCAGCTGTGCCTGTCGCTGTTCCCCGACAGCCTCTACAACGAGATCCTCGGCTACAACCTGGGCATCGAGATGTTCGGCCTCGGCGCGATGCGGCTGCACGAGATCCAGAAACTGCGCCGGCACGGCCTCGACGTCTCCTACGAAGAGGCCCACCTGTCCATCGACAACTTCTCGGCGGGCCACGCCCGCCAGTCCGCCGACCTCGTCGTCGCCTACCTCGACGACGTCCGGCACCTGTCCGGCGAGGAGGCCGTCCAGCGCGAATGGCGCCGGATCTGGCGTGGCTACGCCTCCTTCGCCTTCTTCGTCGAGCACGCCCTGGTGAAGCGGGTCCGCGCCGAGGCCGCCGCCGCCCCCGCCGACCTGGTGATCTGAGGAGCGGGGCGATGGAGACGACGACGAGTTTCGACCCCGAGGTCCTCGCGCTGCCCTTCTACGAGGACTCCCACCGCCGCCTCGCCGCGCAGGCGGGCGCCTGGTGCGACGGCAACCGGATGCTGTGGGAGGAGATCCGCGCCCTGGACCCCGACGCGGCCGGACGGCGCCTGGTGGGCGTCCTCGGCGCGGCCGGCTGGCTGAGCGAACTCGACCCGCGCGGCGCGCCCGTGGACGACTTCCGCGCGGTGTGCCTGCGCCGCGAGGCCCTCGCCTACAACGAGGACCTGGCCGACTTCGCCTTCTCCGTCCAGGCGCTGGCCGCGACCCCGCTGCTGCGTTTCGGCAGCGAGGCGCAGCGCCGCCGCTACCTGCCGGGGATGGCCGCCGGGACCCTGATCGGGGCCTTCGCGGTCTCCGAGAAGGAGGCCGGCTCGGACCTGGCGTCCGTCGGGCTGGAGGCGGTGTGCGGCGAGGACGGCTCGTACGTGCTGAACGGCCGCAAGGCGTGGATCGCCAACGGGACCATCGCCGACGTGTTCGTGGTCATCGCCCGCACCGGGCACGGCCCGGGGCCGCTGGGACTGTCGGCCTTCCTGGTGCCCGCCGGCACCCCCGGGCTGCGGGCCGAGCGGATCGACGCGATCGCCCCGCGCTCCTTCGCGCACCTGTCCTTCCAGGACTGCCGGCTGCCGGCCGGGGCGGTGCTCGGACGGCCCGGCAAGGGGTTCGTCGTCGCGGTCGACCTGCTGGAGCGGTTCCGCACCACGGTGGGGGCCGCGGCACTCGGCTTCGCCCGGCGGGCCTTCGACACGGCGCTCGCGCACGTGCTGGCGCGGGAGGCGTACGGGGGCACGCTCTTCGACCTCCAGCTGGTGAAGGCCTCGCTCGCCGACATGGAGGTCCAGCTGAACGCCGCCGCGCTGCTGGTGGCGCGCGCCGCCTGGGAGACCGACCGCGGCAGCCGCCGGTTCGCCCGGCACTCCAACATCGCGAAGGTCCACGCCACCGAGGCGGCCCAGGGCGTGGTGGACGCCGCGGTGCAACTGCTGGGCGCGGCGGGCATCGTGGAGGGCTCGGTCACCGAGCGGCTGTACCGGCAGATCCGCTCGCTGCGGATCTACGAGGGCACCTCGGAGGTGCTGAGGATGGCCATAGCGGGATCCCTGGACATGCGCAGGGCCGCCCGGGCCCCCCTTCGCGCCTAAACCGGCGCCGCTCTCGCGGAGCCGGCTGCTCGCTGTTGTGGTTAGTCAATTGATGGTTGCTGTGTTCATCGCTCTCGAACCCAGCGGCCCGTACCAATAGTTCAACAAGGAGCCTCCAGTGAGCACCACCACCGTCAGCAGCCCCGTCGAGGCCGTGCGCCTCGCCGACCCCTACCCCTACTACGCGCGCCTGGTGGCCGAGCGCCCCTTCGCCTGGGACGAGGCGCTCGGGGCCTGGGTGGCCGCCGACGCGGCCGCGGTGCGCGCGGTGCTGGGCAGCGGCGCGCTGCGGGTGCGGCCCGTCGCGGAGCCCGTCCCGGCCGGGATCGCGGGGACGCCCGCCGGGGAGGTGTTCGGCGAGCTCGTACGGATGACGGACGGCGCGGCGGCGGCCCGGCTGAAGGGGGTCGTGGCCGGGGCGCTGGCCCGCGCGGACACCGCGTACGCGGCCTCGCTGGCCGCCCGCCTCACCCGTGAGGTACTGGCGGCGGGCGGCGAAGTCCCGTACGAGGAGCTGCTGTTCGCCGTCCCGGCCCGGGTGGTGGCCACCCTCAGCGGCCTGACCGACGGCGCCTCCCGGGAGGCGGCCCGAGCCATCGGTGACTTCGTGCAGTGCATTCCCGCCGCTGCTACGGAGGACCAGTACGGGGCGGCTTCGGCCGCCGCCACGCGCCTCCGCGCCCTCCTGGCCCCGTCCCTGGCCGAAGCGCAGGCGCCCCCCTCCGGGGCCCCGGCTTCCGGCCCCGGGGTGGGTGCCGGGGGTGCGCGGGTTCCGTACTCCGCCCGGCCAGGGCAAGGGCTGGTGCGGGAGCTCGTCACCGCCGCCGGGCGGGACGGGTGGCCGCATCCGGGGCCGCTGCTGTCCAACGCCATCGGCTTCCTCTCCCAGACCTACGACGCCACCGCCGGGCTCATCGGCAACACCCTGGTCGCCCTCGCCCGGGGCGCGGACGGGGCCGACACCGGCGCCCTGGTGCGCGAGGTGGTCCGCCACGACGCCCCGATCCAGAACACCCGCCGCTTCGCCGCCGAACCGTTCACGCACGCCGGCTCCACCGTGGAGCCCGGGCAGCAGGTCCTCGTCCTGCTCGCCGCCGCCAACCGCGACCCCGCCGTCAACCCCGACCCGCACGCGCTGACCCCCGGCCGGGTGAATCCGGCCGTCTTCACCTTCGGCGCGGGAGCCCACCGCTGCCCGGGCGGGCAGCTCGCCACGGCCCTCGCCGCCGCCGTCGTCACCGAACTGCGCGCGGCAGGCTTGGGCACCACCGCGACCCCCGCCTACCGCCCGCTGGCGAACGCCCGGATCCCGCTCCTCTAGCGCGCGGGCCGTCCCCGACGGAAGCCGACGCAGCCCCCGCAACCGCGATCAGGCCGGGGGTCAGCCACCCCTATGCCTTCAGACAGGACAAACCGGAACATGTCGGACAGCCTTCACCTCTGGATGCGGCACGAGGCCCGCCCCACCGAGCGCCGTGCCCCCCTCACCCCCCAGGACGCCGCCCGCCTCACCGCCGCCGGCATCCGGATCACCGTCGAGGAGTCGGACCAGCGCGCCTTCCCCCTCACCGGCTACACCGACGCCGGCTGCGCCACCGCCCCCACCGCGTCCTGGCACGAACAGGCCCCCGACGACGCCTACGTACTCGGCCTCAAGGAACTCCCCGCCGGCGCCGGCGCCCCCGCCCTGCGCCACCGGCACATCTACTTCGGCCACGCCTACAAGGGCCAGTCCGGCGCCCGCGAGCTGCTCTCCCGCTTCACCGCGGGCGGCGGCGCCCTGCTCGACATGGAGTACCTCACCGACGAAGCCGGCCGCCGCGTCGCCGCGTTCGGCTACTGGGCCGGCTACCTCGGCGCCGCCCTCGCCGTCCTGCACCACCGCGGCGCCCTCACCGCACCGCTGCGCCCCACCGACCGCCCCACCCTCGACGCCCTCCTCGCCGCCGGCGCGGCCGCCCCCGACCCCACCACCGCCCTGGTCATCGGCGCCCTCGGCCGCTGCGGCCGCGGCGCCTGCGACGCCCTCGTCCAGGCCGGGCTCGACCCCACCCGCTGGGACCTCGCCGAGACCCGCCCGATCGACCGCCCCGCCCTCCTCGGACACGACCTGCTGGTCAACACCGTCCTGACCACCACCCCCGTCCCGCCGTTCCTGACCAAGGCCGACCTCGACGACCCCGCCCGCCGGCTCTCCCTCGTCAGCGACGTCACCTGCGACGTCACCTCCGACTGCAACGTCCTGCCGGTCTACGAGGAGACCACCACCTGGACCGAGCCCGTGCGCACCCTCCGCGAGGGCGAACGCCCCCTCGACCTGATCGCCATCGACAACCTCCCCTCCCTGCTCCCCGTCGAGGCCAGCACCGCCTTCTCCGCCGAACTCACCCCGCACCTGCTGCGGCTGGCCGAGTGGGACGGCGTCTGGGCCCGCGCCCTGCACACCTTCGAGGCCGCCGTACACGCCCAGGAGGCAACCCCTTGACCACCGACCAGCAGCCCGCGCCGGCCTCCGGCACCGTCCACTGGATAGGCACCGGCCTGTCCACCGGCCGCTCGGGCCTGTCCCTCGTCTGCGAACGCGCCCGCCGCGTGGTCCTGTGGGACCGCACCGCCGAGCGCGCCGCCGCCCGCCTGGCCGCCCTCGGCCTGGCGGGCCGCGCCGAGGTCCGCGCCCTCGCTCCGGGCGCCCTCGCGGCCGGGACGGGCCCGGGCGACGTCCTCGTCTCCATGCTCCCGGCCGCCGAACACCCCGCGCTGCTGCGCCTGGCGGCCGACCGCGCCGCCCACTTCGCCTGCACCAGCTACACCACCCCGGAGCTGGCCGAGCAGGCGCAGCGGGCGGCCGCGGGGCCCCGTACCGTCGTCCTCACCGAGGCCGGACTCGACCCCGGCATCGACCACCTGATGGCCCACGACCTCGTCGCCCGGGCCCGCGAGGCCGTCGGCCCGTCCCCGGCGACCGCCGTGTTCACCTCCTACTGCGGAGGCGTCCCGGCGGTCCCCGGACCCTTCCGCTACCGCTTCAGCTGGGCCCCGTACGGGGTCCTCGCCGCCCTCGGCACACCCGCCCGGTACGTCGCCGGAGGCGGCGAGGTCACCGCCCCGCGCCCCTGGGAGGCCACCCGCACCCTGACCCTCGCGGGGGAGGACTTCGAGGCCTACCCCAACCGCGACAGCCTCCCCTTCGTCGCCCAGTACGGCATCCCGTACTACTGGCACCTCGACACCTTCGTACGCGGCACCCTGCGCAACGCCGGCTGGCGCGCCGCCTGGCGGCAGGTCTTCGACACCGTCGCCGCCGGCGACCCCCAGGCCGTCCGCGCCCTCGCCGCAGACCTCGCCGCCCGCCACCCCACCACCCCCGCCGACCGCGACCGCGTCGTCCTGTCCGTCTCCCTGGACCTGCGCACCAGGTCCGGCGGGCACTGGAACGGCTCGCGCCTGCTCGACCTCACCGGCGACCCCGCCGAGTCAGCGATGGCCCGCTGCGTCTCCCTGCCCGTCGCCTACGGCGTCACCCGCATCCTGGCCGGCGCCCTCCCCGCCGGCCTCAACCGCGGCGCCGCGACCCCCGGCGAGGCCGCCCGCTGGCTGGCCTTCCTCGGCGCCCACGGGCTGGCCGGGACCCGCGAGGAGACCGGCTCCACCGCCACCGGAGTACCCGCCTGACCGCCGTACGACCGCGCACGGCCGGCCCCGGCCCGCGCTCCCACCCCACCCACCCCTCCCTCCCTCACCCACCGAATCGAACGAGAGGTTCCGACAATGGGGCACGAGAGCTTCCGGCCGGGCATCACGCACTTCCGCTGCGTGGGAGTCGGCGTGGGACCGGCCAACCTCAGCCTGGCCTCCCTGCTGCACAGCAGGCCGGACGTACCCAATCTCTTCCTCGACCGCAAGGAGTCCTTCAGCTGGCACGACGGCCAGCAGATCCCCGGCAGCAGCCTCCAGGTCTCCCAGTTCAAGGACCTGGTCAGCCTCGCCGACCCCGCCAGCCCCTTCTCGTTCCTGTCCTACCTGCACGCCAAGGGGCGGGTCTACCACTTCCTCAACGCCCAGTTCGACGACGTGCCGAGGCTGGAGTTCCGCAACTACCTGGCCTGGGCCAGCCGCCGCAACGAGAACATCGTCTTCGGCGAGGACGTCCGCGAGGTCGACTTCGACGACGGAGCCGGCGTGTTCACCGTCCGCACCGACCGGCGCACCCTCACCGCCGAGAACGTGGTCGCCGGCGTCGGCAGCCGCCCCTGGATCCCGCCGCAGGGCGAACACCTGCTCGGCCCCACCCAGTTCCACGTCGCCGACTACGTCCACGCCGCCCGCGACGTCGGCGGCAAGCGGGTCGTGGTCGTCGGCGGCGGCCAGTCCGGCGCGGAGGCCTTCCTCGACCTGATCTCCCGCGGCGGCTGGGACCTGCCCCGCCGGGTCTCGTGGATCTCCCGGCGGCAGAACTACTTCCCCATCGACGACTCGCCCTTCACCAACGACTACTACATGCCCAGCCACGCCGACTACTTCTACGGACTGCCGCGCGAGCGCCGCCAGTCGCTGAACTCCCACAACATCCTCACCAGCGACGGGATCTCCGAGTCAACGCTGCGCGAGATCTACCAGACCATCTACGTCCACCGGTTCGTGGAGGGCAACGAGGACCTGGTCGCCCTGCACCCGGGCCGCGAGGTCTTCGACGTCAGCCCCGGCCCCTTCGGCGGCTGGGAGGTCTGCGCCCGCCACACCGGCGAGGCCGAGTCCGTGGAGAAGTTCGAGGCCGACGTCGTCGTCTGGGCCACCGGCTACCGGCCCGCCGCCATGGACTTCCTGGCGCCCCTCACCGGCCGCCTGGAGCACGAGGGCGAGGAGCTGCGCGTCGACGAGGACTACGCCGTCCGCTGGGACGGGCCCGCCGACCGGCGGATCTTCGTACAGAACGGCGTCCGCGGCCAGCGCGGCCTCGCCGACCCCAACCTCAGCCTCAACGCCTGGCGCAGCCGGCGCATCGCCGACCGGCTGTGCGGCGTCCGCGGCGACGAGCAGCTCGCCTCCTTCATCGAATGGTCCTCCAAGGGCCCCCAGGAAGAACGGTGGAGCGCCTGATGAACACCGACAGCACCCGCGCCTGCCGCACCCTCGCCGCGGACCCGGCCGCCCGCCCGACGACCGCGCCGGCACCTGCCGACCCCTCCGACCCCGCCGTCTACCGGACCACCGCCGCCCACAGCGGCGGCCCCGCCGGAGCCCGCACCGACGTCGCCGTCGTCGGCGCCGGCATCCTCGGCGTCCTCGTCGCCCGCGAGGTCCTCGCCCGCGACCGGACCGCCACCGTCACCGTCCTCGACCGCGACATGATCGGCTCCGGCGCCACCCGCCGCTCCGCCGGACTGCACTTCCCGCGCGGCGCCGACGACACCGTCCGCACCCTGGCCGCCGAGAGCGAGCGCTACTACGCCGACCTCCACACCGCCCGCCCCGACCTGCCCATCCACCCCCTCGGCATGACCGTCCTCGCCCCCGAGGCCGCCGAGGACCGCCTCCGCGAGACCTACCTCCCCGAGGCCAAGCTCCGCTGGACCACCGAACTGCCGTCCGCCGTCCCCGCGCTGCCCCGGGACTTCGGCGCCTGGGAGGGCGACGGCTGCCAGTACGCGGACGTCCCCGCCCTGACCCAGCTGCTCGCCGCCGAGCTGCGCCCCGAGGTCTCCTTCCACGAGGGCGTCGCCGTCGAGACCGTCGCCGCCGGCCCCGGAGGCGCCCGCCTGACCCTGACCGGCGGCGCCACCCTGACCGCCGGACACGTCGTCATCGCCCCCGGCCCCTGGCTCGCGGAACCCGCCTGGCGGGACCTCGTCGCCCCGCTCGGAGCCCGCGTCAAGAAGATCGTCGCCCTCCACGTGGAGGTGCCCCCCGCCCCCGGCGACCGGGCCCTCGTCCTGGACGCCGAGGACGCCTTCCTGCTGCCCCTCCACCACCGCGGGCACTGGCTGTTCAGCTACACCTGCCGGGAATGGGACGCCGACCCCGCCACCGTCGACCCCGCGCTCACCGCCGGCCACCTGCGCGAAGCCCGCGCCCTGCTCACCCGCTACGCCCCGGGCCTCGCCGCCCACTGCCGCTCCGGCCGGGTCTTCTGCGACGCGTACGGGCCCGCCGGCACCCCCCTCGTCACCCGCCTCGACCCCTACGGCCGGCTCGTCTTCGCGGGCGCGGCCGGCGGCTCCGGCTACCGGCTGGCCCCTGCGCTCGCCGCCCGCGCCGCCGACCTGATCCCCTCCCTCCCGTCCCCGCGAAAGGCCACGACATGATCATCGCGAGTTATGACGCCGGCGCCCTGGAGCAGGCCTTCGGCATCGGCATGAGCGGCGTGGAGGGCCTGGGCACCGGCGCCGGCTGGGGCCGCGTCGCCCCCGGCGGCGCCACCGAAGGCCACCACCACGACGAGAGCGAGCTGTTCGTCATCGTCAGCGGCCGCGGCGAGTTCGTCGTCGACGGCGCACGCCACCCGGCCGCCCCCGGCACCGTCGTCCTCTTCGAGCCCTTCGAGTCCCACGTCCTGAGGAACACCGGTCCGCACGACACCGCCGGCGACCTCGTCTTCTTCACCCAGTACTGGCGCGACGCCGAACGGGCCGGGGCCCGCGCCGCCGCCCCCGCCCGCGCCGGCTTCGGCGACCGTCCCGTCTTCGTCTTCTCCACCCCGCCCACCCCCAACGGCGACCTGCACCTGGGCCACCTCGCCGGCCCCTACCTCGGCGCCGACGCCTTCACCCGCTTCCAGCGCATGAACGGCGCCGAGGCCTACCACCTCACCGGCAGCGACGACTACCAGAGCTACGTCCTCGGCGCCGCCCGCGCCGACGGCCGCACCCCCGCCGAGACCGCCGCCCACTACAGCGCCGAGATCGCCGAAACCCTGCGGCTGATGGACATACCCGTCGACCAGTACACCGTCACCGACCAGGACCCCGGCTACCGCGAGGGCGTCCAGGACTTCTTCAGCCGCCTCACCGGCTCCGGCGGGATCGCCGTCACCGAACGGGACGCCCTCTACGACGCCGCCGAAGGCCGCTACCTCTACGAGGCCGACGTCCGGGGCGGCTGCCCCGGCTGCGGCGGCACCACCTCCGGCAACCTCTGCGAGGAGTGCGGGGAGCCCAACACCGTCGCCGACCTCACCGACCCCCGCCCCACCGGCGCCGCCTCCACCGCCGCCCCGCGCCGGGCGCCCGCCGCCCGCTGGAACCTGCCCCTGCACGCCCACGCCGGCGAGGTCCGCGCCCACCACCGTCGCGGCCGCGTCCCCGCCCGGCTGCGCGAACTCGCCGACCGGCTCTTCCGCCGCCCCGCCCTCGACATCCCCCTCACCCACCCCTCCGACTGGGGCGTCGAGCCGCGCGAGGGCGACACCGACGGGCAGGTCATCTGGGTGTGGCCCGAGATGAGCTACGGGTTCCTGCACGGCATCCAGTCACTGGGCGCCCGCCTCGGCCGCCCCTGGCGGGCCGCCGACCCCGCCCCCGACTGGAAGATCGTCCACTTCTTCGGCTACGACAACAGCTTCTACCACTCGGTCCTCTACCCCGTCCTGTACCGGCTCGCCTTCCCCGGCTGGACCCCCGACATCGACTACCACGTCAACGAGTTCTACCTGCTCGACGCCGAGAAGTTCTCCACCAGCCGCCGGCACGCCATCTGGGGCAAGGAGGTCCTCAGCCCCGAGACCGTCGACTCCGTCCGCTACTTCCTCGCCGCCACCCGGCCCGAGGGCCTGCGCACCGACTTCCGGCGCGCCGCCTACGAGGCCGTCCTCGCCGACACCCTCATCGGCACCTGGCAGCAGTGGCTGACCGACCTCGGCGCCCGCGTCGCCAAGCACCACGGCGGCCGCGCCCCCGACGCCGGGAACTGGACCCCCGAGCACACCGCCTTCCTCGCCCGGCTCGGCAGCCGCCTCACCGCCGTCACCGCGGCCCTCGGCAAGGACGCCTTCTCCCTCAACCAGGCCGCCGCCGAACTCGACGGCATCGTCCGCGACACCGCCCGCTTCGCCCGCGCCGAAGGCCTCCTCACCGACACCCCCGGCTGGGAGGACGAGAACCGCACCGCCGTCGCCCTCGAACTCGCCGCCGCCCGCCTCCTCGCGCACGCCGCCGCCCCCGTCATGCCCCGCTTCGCCGCCCGCCTCGCCGCCGCCCTCGGCCAGGACGCCCCGGGCACGTGGCCCCGTACCGTCGAACTCCTCACGCCCGGCACCGCACTCGCCCTCGCCGACGCCGTCTTCTTCCAGCCCGCCCCCGACGCCGAACCGCCCCTCACCCCCTGGCTCACCCGCATCGCCCGCACCGCCCTGCGGCTCGCCGACGACGAACAGATCGCCCACCGCACCCTCACCCAGCTCGCGGCCGGCTCCCTCCAGGCCGTCACCGTCCAGTACCAGATCCTCGACGCCCTCGACGTCGACCTCTCCATGGACGAACTCCTGCACGGCGGCACCCTCGCCGAACTCGCCGCCGTCATCGCCGAACGCGCCGAGCCCTCCGCCGTCGCCGCCCTGACCTCCCGGGAGGCCCGATGAACACCCGCCGGATCCTGCGCGAGATAGCCGAGCGCGGGCTGTCCGTCGCCCTCGCCGACGGCGACCTGCGCCTCCAGGGCAACCGCGAACGGATGGACACCGAGTTCATCGCCCGCGTCAAGGCCGCCAAGCCCGCCCTCGTCGCCCACCTCGCCCGCGAGGCCGAACACGGCCCCGGCTTCCCCCTCACCCCCCTCCAGCGCAGCTACTACCTGGGCCGCAGCGGCGTCTTCGAGATCGGCGACGTCTCCAGCCACGTCTTCCACGAGATCGAGGGCGACTGGGACCTCGACCGGCTCCAGGCCTCCCTCGACACCGTCGTCGCCGCCCACAGCGCCCTGCGCTCCCGCTTCCTCTCCGACGAACGCCAGGCCACCGAACACGGCGACGCCGCCTCCCCGCGCATCGGCGTCCTCGACCTGCGCGCCCACAGCCCCCGCCAGCAGGAACTGATCCGCGCCGAACTGCGCGAGATGCGCTCCCACCAGGTGCTCCCCGCCGACCAGGCCCCGCTGCTCACCGTCGACGCCACCATCCTCGACGACGACAAGACGGTGCTCCACGTCGGCCACGACGGGCTCGTGATGGACGGGATCAGCATGTTCCTGTTCTTCCGCGCCTGGTGGCACGCCTACCAGAACCCCACCGCCGAAGTCCACGACGAACTCCCCTACGAGGACTACCTCGCCGCCCTCGAAGCCGCCCGCGACCGGGCCCCGGCCCGGCGCTCGCGCGCGTACTGGATGGAACGCGCCGACGACCTCGCCCCCCACCCCGACCTGCCCCTGCGCACCAGCCCCGCCGCACTGACCGGCACCCGCTTCACCCAGCGCGAGGTCCGCCTGGACCGCGCCTCCTGGACCGCCCTGAAGGAACGCGCCGGCTCCGAAGGGCTCACCCCCTCCGCGCTGCTGCTCGCCGCGTACGCCGAAACCCTCGCCACCTGGGGCGCGGGGGAGCGCTTCACCCTCACCACCACCGTCGCCCACCGGCCGCCCGTCCACCCCCGCGTCTTCGAGGCCATCGGCCAGTTCTCCGACACCCTCCTCGTCGAGGCCGAGATCGACCGCTCCCTGCCCTTCGCCGCCCGCGCCCGGGCCCTCCAGACCCGCCTGCACACCGACATCGACCACCGGCACTTCTCCGGCATCGAGGTCCTGAAGGAACTCGCCCGCCGCCGCGGCGGCGTGGCCGGCGCCCGCATGCCCTACACCTTCAACAGCGCCATCGGACACGTCAGCAGCGAGGTCGACGGCTCGGCACTGGAACTCTTCGGCAAGGAGGTCTTCTCCGTCAGCCAGACCCCCCAGGTGTGGCTCAACGCCTTCGCGATGGAACAGCACGGCGAACTCGTCGTCCAGCTCGACGGCATCGACGAACTCTTCTGCGAGGGCCTCCTCGACGACCTCGCCCACGGCTACCGCACCCTGCTGCACACCCTCACCGAGGGGGCCGCCTGGCAGCACCACGCCTTCGACCTGCTGCCGCCCGCCCAGCGCGCCCGCCGCGCCGCCGCCAACGACACCGCCGTCGCACGGCCCGAGGAGATGCTCGGCGACGCCATCGTCGCCCAGGCCGCCCGCACCCCCGCCGCCCCCGCGGTCCTCACCGCGAACCGCACCGTCAGCTACGGCGAACTCCTCCACCGGGCCGCCACCGCCGCCACCTGGCTGCGCGAACAGGGCGTGGGCCGCGGCGAACTCGTCGGCCTCGTCATGCACCGCGGACCCGAGCAGCTCGTCGGCATCCTCGCCACCGTCCTCGCCGGAGCCGCCTACCTGCCCGTGGACGCCGGCCTGCCCGCCGCCCGACAGGAGTACATGCTCGCCGACGGCCGGGTGCGCTGCGTCCTGACCAACACCGGCTGGACCTCCACCGGCTCCATGGCCTCCTACGACCTCACCCGCCCCTGCTCCGGCCGCGCCGAGGTCCCCGACCGGCTGCCCGGATCCGGCCCCGACGACCTCGCGTACGTCCTCTACACCTCCGGCACGACCGGCGCCCCCAAGGGCGTCATGGTCACCCACCGCAGCGTCGCCAACGTCGTCGCCGACTGCCAGGCCCGCTTCCAGATCACCCCCGAGGACCGGTTCATGGCCGTCAGCGCCTTCCACTTCGACCTGTCGGTGTGGGACGTCTTCGGAGCCCTGTCGGCCGGCGCGGCCCTGGTCATGCCCGACCACGACCGGGCCGCCGACCCCGCCCACTGGCTCGAGCTGTGCTGGCTCTACCACGTCAGCGTGTGGAACTCCGTCCCCGCCGTCGTCGGCCTGCTCCACGGCCAGGCCCGCGCCGACGGCGACGTACCGCCCGGACTGCGCCTCGTCATGATGAGCGGCGACCGGCTTCCGCCCGCCCTGCCCGCGCAGCTGCGCGCGATGATGCCCGGCCTGGAGGTCGTCTCCCTCGGTGGCCCCACCGAGACGACGGTCTGGAACATCCTGCACCCCGTCGGCGAGGACGAGGACGGCAGCGGATCCATCCCGTACGGCCGTCCCAACGCCAACAACCGGGCCTACGTCCTGGACCGCGACGGCCTCGACGCCCCCGACTGGGTCACCGGCGAGATCACCGCCGCCGGCACGGGACTCGCCCGCGGCTACTGGGGCGACCCGGAGCGCACCGCCGAGCGGTTCTACGAGGACCCCGGGCGCGGCGAACGCCTCTACCGCACCGGCGACCTCGGCCGGTACCTGCCCGACGGCAGCATCCAGATCCTCGGCCGCACCGACTTCCAGATCAAGATCAACGGCTACCGGATCGAGGCCGGGGAGGTCGAGACCCGCCTCGCGGCACTCGCCGAGGTCTCCCGCGCGGTCGTCGCCGCCCAGGGCAGCCGGCTCATCGCCCACCTGGTCCCCTCCGGCAGCCACCGCCCCCACCTGACCGAACTGCGCCGGGCCCTGCGCGCCGACCTGCCGGACTACATGCTCCCGGCGGCCGTGCTCTGGCACGACGAGCTGCCGCTGACCGGCAACGGCAAGGTGGACCGTACGCGCCTCGCCGCGCTCGGCGCCGAGGAGGGAGCCGGCCGGGAGGGCGGCGGCAGCGCCCCCGCCACCCAGGCCGAGAAGATCCTCTGCGACATCTGGTCCACCGTCCTGCGCCGCCCCGACATCGGCGCCCTCGACACCCTGGCCTCCCTCGGCGGCGACTCCATCGCCGCGGCCCGCATCCTGACGGCGGCCCGCAAGCGGTTCGGGGTCACCCTCACCCTCGACCAGTTCACCGAGGCGGACACGGTCCGCGCCATGGCCAAGGCCCTCACCCCGGCGGCCACCCGATGACCCGCCATCAGGGGCGCGGGGAACTGCGCGCCCAGCCACAGCAAACCGGCAGCCGGCAACCGGCAGTGCCTGATCAGGGGCGCGGGGAACTGCGCGCCCAGCCACAGCAGACGGGCAGCCGACAGCCGGCGGTACCCGATCAGGGGCGCGGGGAACTGCGCGAACAGCCCCCACCGGCCGGCAGCCGGCACACGACCGTCCCCGACACGATCCGCCGCATCACCACGGCGGAGCCGACCGGCGGCCACCTCCACGTGGCCCGCCTGGAAGGCACCCGCACCGTCCCCCTGCGCGAGCTCCACGCCCGCTCCGGCCACCTCGCCCGCCACCTGCGCGAGCACCACGGCATCGGCCCGGGCGACCGCATCGGGATCCTCGCCGCCAACAGCCTGGAATGGGTGCTGCTCGACCTGGCCGCCCTGCGCCTCGGCGCGCAGACCGCCGGCCTGGAGCCCGGCAAGTTCACCCCGTCCCCCGAACTCCTCGACGACTACGCCCTCCACCTGCTCTGCACCGACCAGCGCGCCGACGGAGTCCCCGACACCCTCCCCATGGACGGCCTGTGGGACCTCGCCGCCCCCGGCGACGGCCCCGACACCCCCCTGCCGCCCGTCACCTGGCGCTCCGAGGACGTCACCACCCTCAAGTTCACCTCCGGCAGCACCGGGATCCCCAAAGGGCTCGGCGCCACCGCCGGCAGCATCGACAGCTCCCTGAAGGCCGTCCAGGAGATCTTCCACCACACCCCCGACGACCACCTCTTCGTCTTCCTCCCCCTCTCCCTCCTCCAGCAGCGCTACTGGGTGTACTCCGCCCTGCTGCACGGCCACGACGTCACCGTCACCACCTACGAGGCCGCCTTCGCCACCCTGCGCCGCGTCCGCCCCACCGTCGTCATGGGCGTCCCCGCCTTCTACGAGAGCGCCCGCCGCCAGATCGAGGCCCGCCTGCGCCGGCCCGCCGGCCGCACCCCCGCCCAGGTCGCGCGCACCCTCTTCGGGGACCGGATCCGCTACCTGTGGACCGGCTCCGCCCCCGCCTCCCCCGCCGTCCTGCGGTTCTTCAACGACACCGCGGGCCTGCCGCTCTACGAGGGGTACGGGCTCAACGAGACCTGCATCGTCACCAAGAACCACCCCGGCGCCCACCGCGAGGGCAGCGTCGGCCGGGCGGTGCGCGGCAAGGAGGTGCTGATCGGCGAGGACGGCGTCATCAGCGTCCGCAGCACCCACCCGGTCAACAACCACTACGCCTATGCCCGCCCCGGCGACTCCGAGAAGGTCTTCTCACCCGACGGGACCGTCCGCACCGGCGACCTCGGCCACCTCGACGAGGACGGCTTCCTCTTCGTCCACGGCCGCGCCGACGACGTCATCGTCCTCGACAACGGCAAGAAGGTCATCGTCCGCCCCATCGAGGAACTCATGCGGGCCGACCCGGCGATCGCCGAATGCGTCCTGTTCAGCCCCACCCAGACCGAGCTCGTCGCCGTCGTCTCCCCGGCCGGCCGGCCCGCCGACCACCAGGCCATCGCCGCCCGCCTCGCCGCCGTCAACGCCGCCACCACCGCCGACGAGCGGATCAGCCGCGTCGTCGTCGCCGATCCGCCGTTCAGCATCGAAGGCGGCCTGCTGACCTCCCAGTACAAGCCGAAGCGCCCCGACATCCGGGCCGCCTACCACGCCCCGCTGCACACCCAGGAGGCCGGAATCCATGCCTGACACCGCCGACGCACGCGCCGAGATCGAGGCCGCTGCCCGCGACCAGCTCTCCCTCGTCCTGATCCCCGAGGTCGAGCCCCAGGAGGTCGACCCCGACGCCGACATGGTCTCCGCCTACGGACTGACCTCCCTCAACAAGGTCCTCTTCCTCACCGAGGTCTGCGAGGAGACCGGCGTCGACCTCGCCCACTTC
Source organism: Streptomyces sp. NPDC034085 (assembly GCF_055575555.1). NCBI lineage: Bacteria > Bacillati > Actinomycetota > Actinomycetes > Kitasatosporales > Streptomycetaceae > Streptomyces > Streptomyces sp. NPDC034085. The sequence continues at coordinate 89,294 of NZ_JBVISL010000013.1, forward strand.
ACCGAACACGACCTCGCCGCCATGAAGACCCTGCGCGACGTCACCGAAGCCCTCGCCCGCCACCACCACGCCACCACCGGAGCCTGAACCATGAGCGCCCTGAGCTGGACCGAGCACACCGCCGCCGTCCTGGAGAACGACCGGGTCCGCCTCACCCCGATCACCGAGGCCGACCGCGAGGGCGTCCGGGCGGTGGCCATGGACCCCGACATCTGGCGCTACTTCGTCGCCGCCGTCGCCACCGACGCCGACTTCGAGGCCTTCTTCGACGCCGGGCTCGCCGACCACGCCGCCGGCCGCCGCGCCGTGTGGACCGTCACCGACAAGGACAGCGGACGCATCGCCGGCAGCATGAGCTTCGGCAACATGGCCGAAGCCGACCGGCGCCTGGAAGTCGGCTGGTCCTGGCTCGGCCGCGACTTCCGCGGCCGCGGCGTCAACCACTGGTCGAAGGCCCTGCTGCTGGAACACGCCTTCGAGGTACTGGGCGCCGAACGCGCCGAGTTCAAGACCGACGTCCTCAACACCCGCGCCCGCCGGGGCCTCGCCAACATCGGCGCCACCGAGGAAGGCGTCCTGCGCAGCTTCAACTACATGCCCGGCGGCCGCCGCCGCGACGCCGTCTTCTACAGCGTCCTGCGCTCCGAATGGCCCGCCGTCCGCGCCCTCCTCGCGCTCGGCCCCAGGAAGGCCGTACCGGCATGAACGAGGACCCGACGGGACCCGCCATCACCCTCGTACGGGCCTCCGGCACCCCCTACGAGATCGGCCGCGCCCACGGCCGGGCCCTGGCCGCGCCCCTGCGGGCCTTCCTCGACGACGGCGTGGCCCGCCTGGCCCACCTCGTCGACCGGCCCCTGACCCCGGCCTCCCTGCTGCCCTCGATCACCGCCCACCGGGAGGCGGTCGAGGCGGCCCTGCCCGACCTCGCCGAGGAGGTCGCGGGCCTCGCCGACGGAGCCCGGATCAGCCGGGACGAGGCCTGGCTGCTCCAGCTGCGCCGCGAACTGACGGGCTACTCCGCGGTCCGCTCCGGCGGCGACTGCACCGCCTACGCCCGCACCCGGCCCGGCGCCCCGCCCGTCCTCGCCCAGACCGTCGACCTCAGCGGCAACCTCGACACGCACATCGCCGTCCTGGAGACCGCCCGCGCCGGCGCCGCCCGGCGCTCCCTCGTGCTCAGCTTCGCCGGACTCCTCGGCTATCTCGGCGTCAACAGCGACGGCCTCGCCGTCGGACTCAACCTCGTCCTCGGCGGCACCTGGCGCCCCGGCGTCCCCCCGTACCTGGCCATCCGCCACCTCCTGGACACCGCCGCCGACACCGCCCAGGCCTTGAAGGTCCTCGCCGGCCTGCCGCTGGCCAGCTCCCGCTCCCTCCTGCTCTGCGACCGCGAACGGGTCCTGTACGCCGAACACCTCGACGGCGAACTGCGCGTCACCGAAGCGGCCCCTGGCGAACTCGCCCACACCAACCACTACCTCCACCCCGACTTCGCCCCCGCCGACGAGCTGAACGTCTTCGCCCGCAACTCCTCGCTGCGCCGCCTCGCCGCCGCCCGCGAGGGGCTCGCCGCCATCCCCGGCGACGCGGACGCCGAAGACCACTTCGCGCTGCTCGCACGGCCCCCCGTCCGCGTCCCCGACCGGGGCGACATCCGAGCCGAACGCACGGTCGCCGCTGCCGTCGCGTTCCCGGCGGCCGGACGGCTCCACCTCCGCCCGGGCGACCCCGCGCGCTCCCGCACGCAGGTGTTCACCCTGTAGCCGTCCACGGCAGGGACGTGTCCGAGAAAGGAGCGTCATGGACGCATGGCTGGTCGACCTCGACCAGGTCGCCCCCACCGACATCAGCGCGCACTATCCCGAGGGCCTCACCGAGGACGAACTGCGGCGCGGCGCCGAGTTCGTCCACGCGCGTGCCGCCCACCGCTTCTACCGCGCCCGGCTCACCGTCCGGCGCCTGCTGGCCGAACGCCTCGGCCTCGACGCGCACGACCTGCGCATCCACTACGACCCCGCCGGCAAGCCCTACCTGCCCGACCAGCCCGGCACCCACGTCAGCTGGTCCCGCTCCGACGGCCTGCTCCTGCTCGGCGCCACCGAGACCGGACCCATCGGCGTCGACGTGGAACTGGTCCGCCCGGCCGGCACCAGCCTGGACGTGCTCACCTTCGTCTACCCCAAGGTCCCCGACGGCGTGGGCCCCGAGACCTTCTTCCACGCCTGGACCCTGCTGGAGGCCGCCGTCAAGGCCACCGGGCGCGGCCTCACCGACGGGGCCGGGGAGGTCGACCTCGCCTTCGGCCCGGACGGCTCGGTCACCCTGCGCGGGATATCCGGGCACGGCACCCGGCCCTGGCACGGCCACACCGCGCTCCAGCCCACCCGCCAGGACTCGCCGTGGGCGATGACCGCCTTCGTCTCCCGGGAACTGCCCCCGGTCACCGTCCTGACCTGGCCCGACCCGGACCGGGCCGGTGACCTCGTACGGGCCCGGGCCCGGGCGCCGGTCCGGGGACCGGGGCTCAGGGCGCGCTGACCACCGGCGAACCGTCCGCGGCGATCGCCGAGAAACCGGTGTACGGGACCAGCGCGGGCGGCACGGCCACCGAGCCGTCCGCGCGCTGGTACTGCTCCAGGACCGCGACGAGCGTACGGCCCACCGGCAGCGCCGAACCGTTCAGCGTCGCCGCGAACTCCTTGCGCCCGTCCCGGCCGCGGACCCTGATGCCGGCCCGGCGCCCCTGGAAGTCCCCGCAGTCCGAGCAGGAGGAGATCTCCCGGTAGGTGCCCTGGCCCGGCAGCCACACCTCGATGTCGTAGGTGCGCCGGGCGGCGAAGCCCAGGTCGCCGGCCCGCAGTTCGACCACCCGGTGGGCAAGGCCCAGCCGCTGGAGCGCCGTCTCCGCGTGCCCGGTCAGCAGCTCCAGCTGCGCGGCGGAGTCCTGCGGCCGGCAGATGCGCACCAGCTCGACCTTCTCGAACTGGTGCAGCCGCACCAGCCCCCGCGTGTCCCGGCCGTACGAGCCGGCCTCCGCCCGGTAGCAGGGCGTGCACGCGGTCAGCGCCAGCGGCAGCCCGCCCTCCTGGAGGGTCTCGCCCCGGTACAGGTTGACCAGCGGCACCTCCGCCGTCGGGATCAGCAGGAGGTCCCGGTCGGCGGCGGTCGTCAGGAACAGGTCGTCCTCGAACTTCGGCAGCTGCCCGGTGCCCGTCATCGTCTCCCGGGTCACCAGGTGCGGCACCCCGTGCTCGGTGTACCCGTGCTCGGTGGTGTGCAGGTCCAGCAGGAACGCGGCCAGCGCCCGCTCCAGCCGGGCCCCGGCCCCCCGGGTCACGGCGAACCGGGACCCCGACAGCCTGGCGGCGCGCACCTGGTCCAGGATCCCGAGCCGGGTCCCGATGTCCACGTGGTCGCGCGGGGTGAACGCGAAGCCGGGCACCTCCCCCCAGGTGCGGCGCACCACCGGCGGGTCCTGCTCGGTCCCGTCGGGCACGTCCGGGCCGGGCCGGTTGGGCACCGCCGACAGCAGCGCGCCGAGCTGCTCCTCCGCCTCCCGGAGCTCCTCCGACACCGACCGCAGGCGCTCCTTGGCCTCCGCCATCCGGGCCCGCGCGGCCTCGTCGGGGCGGGTCCCTCCCCGGGCGGAGCGGTTCTGCTCCGCCCGCAGCTTGTCGCGCTCGGCGACGAGCCGGGCGCGCCGTTCGGTCAGGTCGCGCAGGGCGGCCCGGTCCAGGACGTGTCCGCGGCGGGCCAGATCGGCCTCGGCCGCCTCCTGGAGCAGGCTGTGGGGGTCGTGCATGACGGCTCCTCAGTCCTCGTCGGTGACGTGTGCGGTGGCGATGGCCCGGTACCGGGCGGGCGAGCGGGCCCGCAGCCACCAGGCGTAGCCGAGCCCGCCGAGGGCGGCGCCCGCCATCAGCCACGGGATCCGGTTCACCCAGACGGACGTGGTCCCGGTGACCAGCGCGAAGTTGCCCAGCAGCAGCCGCAGCGCCCCCAGCAGGCCGGCCAGGGCCAGTACGGGAGCCAGCCGGGTGCGCCACCAGTGCGCCTCGGGGTGCCGGCGGAAGAACACCAGCACGGCCACGGCCACCGCCGCCTGGAGGGCGACGATCCCGACGGTGCCGAGCGCCAGCATCGTGGTGGCCAGGTTGGTGTACGGATGCGCCCCGGCGAGCGCGAAGGCGGCGCACACGGCGGCCGTGGCCACCGACAGCACCGCGCTCGCCCGGTGCGGGGAGCCGTGCCGGGGGTGCACCCGCGCCAGCGGGCCCGGCAGGACCCGCTCCCGGCCCAGGACGAACAGGTACCGGTTCGCGGCGGTGTGCAGCCCGAGCAGCGCCCCGAACAGGCTGGTGCACAGCAGCACCTGCATCACGCCCGTCGCGAAGGTGCCGAGGTAGTCGTCCGACAGCCGGAAGAACAGGTCGCCCAGCTCCCTGCCCGCGGTGTCCGCGACCCGGTCCGCGCCGACCGCCCCGACCGCCGCCCAGCTGATCACCGCGAAGAAGACGGTGATGAGCACGACCGACGCGTACGTGGCGACGGGCACGCTGCGGCGCGGGTCGCGGCTCTCCTCCCCGTACAGCGCGGCCGCCTCGAAACCCACGTACGAGATCAGCGCGAACATCAGTGCCACCCCGAGCCCCGGCGCGAGGACGGTGTCCGGCCGGAACGCGGCGGCCGGCAGGGTGTCCGCGCCGTGCCGCACGCCGATGGCCAGCGCCAGCAGACCCAGCACCGCCACCTCGGCGACCATCAGCACCGCCAGCAGCCGCGCGCTCAGGTCGATCCGCCGGTAGCCCATCACCGCCGTGAGGGCCAGCGCCCCGCCGGTCCACACCGGCCACGGCACCGGGAGGCCGTGGGCGGCCGAGACCAGTTCGGCGAAGTACCCGAAGGCCCCGGCCACGCCCGCGACCGCCGCCGTGTAGGCGACGACCGCCGTCAGCCCGCCCGCGACGGCGAGCGGCCGCCCCAGGCCCTGCCCGATGTACGTGTAGAAGCCGCCCGCGCCCACCACGTACCGGCTCATCGCCGCGTACCCGACGGAGAAGCACAGCAGTATCAGGCCGGCCAGGGCGAAGGTGGCGGGGACGCCCGCGCCGTTGCCGATGGCGTAGGCGAGGGGCACCGAGCCCACCACCCCGGACATCGGGGCGGCCGCGGCGACCACCAGGAAGACGATCCGGGGCGTCGTCAGCGTGCGCCGCAGCCCCGGCCCGGCGGCGGCTTCCCCCGTCGCCGCGCCGACGGGGATCGTGGAGGTCACCGGATCACCTCGGGTGGTTGCGGATGATGTCGACGGCCTCCGGGACGCCCATGTACGGCAGCCGCACCTCGGCCATGTCGTCGGTCCACCGCTCGGCGAGGTCGTAGCGCTGCTTGGGCGTGGTCTCCAGCAGCCTGCACCCGGGGAACACCTCGTAGCCCTCCAGCAGCTCCGCGTGCGCGAACATGCCCTCCTGGAACAGCTCCTCGCGCTCCAGCACGAACTCCTCCGAGGGCAGTTCGTCCCACAGCCGCCGGCCCCGCCGGATCAGCTCGATCAGCCGCGGCCGGTACGAGGGAGTGCGGGCCAGGTGCTCGCGGACGATCGAGCTGCCCACCGTCAGGTGGCGGATCTCGTCGATGGACGCCCCGCGCGCGATCTCCGCGGCGGCCGGGTCCAGCAGGGTCCACTTGCGCTCGCTGAGCTCGGCGGCGGGCGCCAGCACCCCCTCGATGACGATGGTGAACACCGCGACGGCGCCGATGAAGTCGCCCTCGTCGCGCACCACGGACGTGGCGAACTCGGCGATCGGGTTCAGCACCCGCCGCGTGTAGTCGGCGCCCTGCTCCCTGATGAAGCCCAGCAGCCCCGCCGCGGGCACCCCGAGGTCCACCAGGTGCTTGCGGAAGATCATCGCGTGCCGGGCCTCGTCGACCACCTGCGTGGTGAAGAACTCCTGCTCCACCACCCCGGGCGCGCCGATCACGTAGTGGGACAGCACCTCCACCGCCCGGGACTCCGCCAGCGACCGGTTGCCCAGCTCCAGCACGAGCGCCTGCCGCAGCGGCCCGTCCTCCTTCATGTGCGCCGGCGTCTCGGCGGCGTGCCCGGCACCCGCCCGCCCGCGCAGCGTCCCCTGCGCGACGGCCGACAGCCAGTACCCGAGATCGCACTCCTCGGCGGTCAGGGTCATCTCCTGCGCCCCGTCGAGCAGGTTGGGCGCGCGGTCCCAGTCGGCCTCGACGGGGACCTGCGAAGCGGTGCTCATGATGCGACCTCACTGGGGGAAGCGGGAACGGGGACGGACGCGGCGGGGGTGACACAGGCGCTGTGCATGCGGCCGGCGAAGCTCAGCATCGGCGAGTCGACGGCGTGACGGCCGCCCGTGACCTCGGCGAGGAGCATGTCGTGGTCGCCGACCTGGTGCCAGCCCAGCACCCGGCACGCCATGTGGGCCAGGCTCCCGCCGATCAGCGGGGCGCCGGTGAGCGGGTCGGTGGTCCAGTCGAAGCCGTCGAACTGGGCGTCGCCGAGCGGCCGCGAGGGGTTCGCGAAGCGGCGGGCCACGTCCTGCTGCGCCGAGCCGAGCACGTTCACCGAGAAGCGGCCCGCCCGGCGGACCATCGCCGCGAAGGTCGAGGTCGGCCGCAGGCACGCGCCGAGGACCAGCGGGTCCCGGGACAGGGTGACCACGGCGCTGGCGGTCGTGCCGTGCCGGACGCCGTCGCGGCTCACCGTCAGCACCGTCACGCTCGACGCCAGCCGGCGCAGCGCCAGCCGGGCCGCCTCCGGGTCCTCGTACCCCTCGGCGGGTGCGGCGGGGGAGCGGTCGGTGAGCCAGGCCGGGTAGCGGCTCACCGGGTCACCCCGACGGCCGGGGCGGTGGCGGCGACGGTCGCGGGGTGCTCCTCGTACGGCAGCGGGACCCGCCCGGCGGTGGCCGAGCGGCGTTTGAGCATCGCCGTCACCTGGTGCACCAGCGGCGTGTCCTCCGGCTCGAAGGGCAGCCCGAACGGCTTCAGGAAGTTCCCGAAGACGCCCCGGTCGCCGAAGACGTGGAACGGCAGCGCCAGCAGCGCCCACTCCGGCCCGATCAGCCACATCCACAGCAGGCCGACGGCGGCGACCGACAGCAGGCTGTGCATCGTGTTGTAGAGGACGTAGTAGGCCTTGGGGATCCGGCCGTCGGCGCTGCGCCGGTAGGCGACGGCGCCCGGGATGTAGCCGATCAGGTCGATGTAGAGGAACAGGCCGATCGCCGCGAACCAGTTGATGTCCGTGAAGTGCCACAGGATGAACCCGATCGTCACGGCGAACGCGACCAGGTACTCCAGGCGGTGCAGGCTGAAGGTGACCGGTGACTCCACCGGGTTCTTGATGTCCATGGGGGCCGTCCTTCCGACGGGCGGGCTGCGGTGTGCTGCGGGCGGGCCGAACGGTCAGGACAGGCGCAGCGGCCCTCCCGCGAAGTAGCCGGCCAGCTCCGCGGCGACGCTCGCGCGCGACGGCGGGTGGAAGGCCAGGGCCCGCACCGCGGACGACAGGTACGCCACGTCCCCGGAGCGGATGAAGGCCATCCCGCCGAGCATCTCGACGGCCTGGTCGACGGTCCGCGCCAGCAGGTCCTGCGTCGCGTAGCGGGCGGTGAGCACCGCCGCGACCGCCTCGTCGCCCTCGGTCCCGTCCTCCAGGGACCGGGCCGCCCCCTCCACCAGCGACACCGCCGCCTCCAGGCGCACCGCCAGCTGCGCGCGCTCGGGCGCGCTGCCGCGGCCGCCGTCGAGCACCTGCGCGACCAGCGCGGACGCGGCGCCCACGTACGAGGAGGTGGCGAGCAGCTCGAACCAGGTGAAGCCGGCCGTCTGGAGGTCGTCGAGCCGTTCGGCGTCCTCGGGGGTGCTGTGGATGACGAGGTCCTCCGGCACCTCCACGTCGGTCAGCCGGACCTCGTCGCTCTGCGAGGCGGCCAGCACGGGCGTGGCCCAGAACGGCCGGGTCTCGATGCCAGGGGAGGAGGCGGGGATCAGCATCAGCGCCAGCGAGGAGCGCCCGTCGTCGTGCGCCACCATCACACTGGCCGTCAGCACGTCCATCGAACGCGACAGGCTGCACGGCTTCTTCGAGCCGTTGACCAGGTAGCCGCCACCGTCCGGCACCCGGTCGGCCACGACCGCCGGCGCCAGGATGTTCTGGTCGGTACGCCCCTCCGCCCAGCCCGACGCCAGCAGCAGCCCGTCGGAGGCCACCGCCGACATCAGCTTCAGCTGGGCCGGGGTGAGCCGGTCCGCGACCTCCGCCAGGCGGAAGAGCATCGCCACCGTGAAGTGGTGCATCACCGTGGCCACGCCCAGCGAGGGCGAGGCCGCGGCGATCGCCCGCTGCACCCGCACCGCCTGGAGCGCGGAGGCCGCCGCGCCGCCGTACGCGGCCGGCACGAGCAGCCCGGGACCGCCGTGCTCGCGGTACAGCTCCAGCACGGGGCTGTCCGCGCCCTCCCGGGTCATGAGCGGCAGCTCTTCGAGTGCGTCGAGAAGGCCTGCGTGGAATTGCTCGCAGATCCCGCGCGCTGTCGTCAGGGAACGCATCGCCGTGTTCTCCTCGGGCTGTCTCGGAATTCTCTTCCGCACCGGCGGGGATTCCCCGTGATCCGGAAGTCAATATGCGGTGAGAAGTCTTTCACCCGCTATCTGACTGAGGCCTGACGCTCTTCTGACCAGCGTTTTCAACTGACCCTCCGCTGACGGACAGCTGACCGGAAGGCCCGGCGGGGGTTGTGGGGGAGGGCTCCGCATGCCATAAGTGAAGAATCTGTCGGCGCGAGAATGGATCTGAAATGACGGAAACGGTTCTGGAGACGGATGTCGCGCTCGACGCCATCCGGCAGTACGCGGACGCGGGAAATCCGAGCGCCTATTTCGCCTTCAGTGACGGGAACAGCCATTTCCGGCTCCCGGACGTGCCCGGGGTGATCGTCTACCGCCCCGTCGGGCGCTACCTGGTCCAGTTCGGCGGCCCGTTCGCCCCCTTCGCCCCCGCGGGTCCGGGCGGCCCCCGGGCCCGGCTGCTGGCGGGCTTCACCGCCTTCGCCGCCGAACAGGGCCGCGAGGTCGTGTCCGTACAGCTCCAGGGCGCCGACGCCGACGTCTACGTCGACCAGGGCTTCACCGTCAACCAGATGGGCGCCTCGTACGCCGTCGACCTGGAGGCGTTCACCCTGGCCGGCACCCGGTTCATGCAGCTGCGCAACAAGATCTCCCGCGCCCTGCGCAGCGGCCTGGAGATCGCGGAGGTCGAGTACGACGCCTACGCCGACCGGATCGCGGAACTCGACACCGCCTGGCTCTCCACCAAGGGCGAAGGCGCCAAGCCGCTGGAGTTCCTCGTCGGCCAGACCGGCGGCCGCTACCAGCACCTGCGCCGCCTGTTCGCCGCCGTCCGCGACGGACAGCTGATCGGCTACGTCTCCTACGCCCCCGTCTACGGCCCGCAGGCGGGCTGGATGCACGACCTGAGCCGCCGGCGGCCCGACGCCCCGCCGGGAGTGATGGAGGCCCTCAACAAGGCCGCCATCGACGTGTTCACGGCCGAGGGCACCCGCTGGCTGCACTTCGGCTTCACCCCCTTCACCTCGCTGACGGCCCCGCAGTTCCCGGGCCACAGCCGGGGCTTCCACTGGTTCATGGAGCACCTGTGGGAACACGGCGCGCACATCTACCCGGCGCGCACGCAGCTCGAGTACAAGCAGAAGTGGGCGCCCTCCGCGGTCCTGCCGGAGTACATCGCCTTCCAGCACGGCGCGAGCCTGCCGGCGCTGGTCCACGTCTTCCGCGCCTGCAACGCGGTCTGAGAGGGAGGTCGTACGTGATGTCCGAGGAGATCCAGACCCAGGGCCTGCTGCTCGTGGACCGCTTCCAGGCCTGCGCGGCCGCCCCCGACGACCCGGAGGCCGCCCGCCTGTGCGAGGCCGCCCTCACCCGCCTGGACGAACTGCTGCGGGAGGCCGGGGAGTAGCCCGGCGCGGGGCGTGCGAAGGGGGGCGGTGAGGATTCCTCCTCACCGCCCCCCTTCGTGTGCCCGGCCCCGCCTGCCCCGGGCCGCTCAGCGCAGGGCCGGGCGGGTGTGCAGCAGGGTGCCCGCCGGGCCGCGGACCAGCATCGGGCGCCGGCGCAGGGCCGGTTCGGGGCCGGCCGGACGGGACGCGTGGGCGACCAGGACGTCCTGGACCACCGGCCCGCCGGGGCCCGCCCGCAGTTCGTGGCGTTCGCGACCGACCGCCCGCCGGTCCCACAGCAGCCCCTGCCCCGGCGCCGGGGCCGCGTCCAGCAGGGGCGCGGACCCGCCGGGCCCGTACAGCCGGGACCGGGCCGTCCCGGCCCCGGTCCGCCCTACCACCGCCACGAGGGCGAACCCGCCGGCGCCCGGGACCGGCCCGGGCAGCCGGACCGGGACCGCCGCCCCGGCCGGGGCGACGGTGCGCAGCAGGTGCAGCTCGATCAGCCAGTCGGTGTGCACGTCCAGCCACGGCCCGCCCAGGGCGCGCCGCAGCAGCGCCGCGAGCCCCGCCTCCAGGCGCCGTTCGGTCCCCTCGTACGGCACGTCGTACGGAGCGTCGTACGAGGGGACCGGCAGGAAGAGCCAGTCGTCGTCCGCCGTCCACGACATCCGCAGCCGCACGACGCGGTACGGAGGCTCGCGGAAGGCGGCGGCGACCGCCCCGGGAACGGGGCCCAGCCCGACGAGCGCGAAGCCGTGCTCCCGCAGGGACACGGCTCAGCCCGCGGCGACGGGCGTGCGCGCGGACGCCGGCCGTGCCAGCTCCAGGCGCTCGTCGAGGTGACGGGCGGAGGAGTTGGCGCGCCACAGCGCGCCGCGGGCGATGCCCCGGCGCATGTACGCCGTGTCGGCGCTCGGGATGACCACGTTGTGGAACCACCCCGCCGCGTGCTGGGAGTCGATGGTGATGTGCAGCCGGTGGTAGGTGATCCCGACCTCGGGCAGCCCCAGCCGCTCCCAGGCCCGGACGACGTTGCGGAACCGGTCGGGCGCCAGCCACTCGGTCATCCCCAGGAAGCCGACCGCCTCCGGGTACAGGTGCCGGTAGCGGCACAGCAGCACCGCGAGGTTCCCCGAGTGCAGGTCGGTGGTGGTCATCGCGGCCTCGAGGTCCTCGGGGCGCACGTCGAAGACCTCGTAGATCTTGTTGAAGAGGTGGGTGTGCACGGCCTCCGGCTCGCCGTTGCCCATTTCGTCCCAGTAGTTGGCGGCGATCTCCATCTTGCTGGCGCCGGCCGTGCCGATCTGCATCATCGCGAGGAAGTCGTCGAAGCGGCCGTCGATCAGGGACTCCTGGATGACGTACGTGCGCAGGTCCTCGCTCTGCGCCTCGCGGTTGATGAAGTCCGTGTAGTACGGGTGCTTGAACGCCCGGTGCTTGCGGACGAGCCCCTTGAGCCAGGACAGGAACTGCCTGGGCTCGGTCGGCGCCGACTCCAGCAGCCCGGGCTCCAGGTGGGCGTCCTCGGCCTGGAGGGTGGCGTTCTCCAGCAGCCGGGTGACCTCGTGCAGCAGCACCGAGCCCTCGGCGCTCGGCCGGTCGGGTATCTGCATCACCGTCTGGTAGATGCGCGACAGCAGGAGCTGCTGGTGGTAGTGGGCGTCGTCGCGGCCGGGGCCGGCGACGGCGGCGGCGTTCATCTCGGTGACGGCCTCGACGACGCGGGCGCGCTCGCCCAGGAACTTGGCGTCGATCTCGTCGGCGTCGACGGTCAGCCAGGACGAGACCTCGTCCACGAGCGCGGCGGCGTCGGTCCTGCGGATCGTGGGAACGTTGGGGTGGTCGCTGGTGGGCAACTGCGTCTCCATGTCTCTCGGGGTCCCTCGGGAAGACGACGCCGTGGTCGGGGTCGCGCCGGGTCGGGGAAGAGGAAGGACATACGTCTCCGTCACGCGGACGCGCGGGCGGACGGGCGTGCTGCGCTCGCTCCGCGAAGCCGGGGACGAGAGGGGCGCCGAAGGGGCCCTGCCGTGCTCGCGTGCACGGGGCCCCTCATGCCAAAGCACGCGCACCCCTGGTCGTCGGATCGGGATGCGCGTGCCTGGGATGAGCACCTGCGGAGAGGGCAGGATTCGAACCTGCGTGGGCAGAGCCCGTCCGGCGCGGAGCCGGACCCCATTCGGCCGCTTTGGGTACCTCTCCAACGGCCTTTCTCTGCCCTCAGCTTGGCACGGTGCGGCTGACACGGGGCTGATGAATTTCTGAGACGTGAATTCCGCCGCCCGGTCAGGGGCCCATCAGTGCCGGCTGGGATAGTGAAGGGCGATCGGACTTCTTCACTTCACCAGGTACAGGGGAGTTCCCGTGAGCGCCGAGACCGCCAAAATTTCCGTATCGCGTCTCTACAACGACGAGAACGGCGAATCGCATTTCATCGACGAGACGCTGGAGGTGACGGCCGTCAATTTCGCCCCGCCCGCGCCGTCGCTCTTCGTCTCCGAGGGCGTGCCGGCCAAGCAGGCCGTCTACCTCTACATTCCGGCCGGCTGGTTCGGCGACTTCCACCCGGCGCCGCGCCGCCAGATCATGACGCTGGTCAGCGGACGGATGGAGTGCGGGGTCAGCGACGGCACCTGGCGCACCTTCGTCCCCGGCAACACCCAGCTGGTCGAGGACACGCAGGGCAAGGGGCACGCCACCAGGGCCCTGGAGGACTGCGTGATGATCGTGTCGCAGCTGGCGGACTGACGCCCGCCGCACAGCACCCGCCGCACAGCACCCGCCGCACAGGAGGAAGGGGCGCGGTCCGGAATTCCGGCCCGCGCCCCTTCCTTTCCCGCCGTTCTATCCCTTGACGTAGCCGAAGCTCTCGGCGAGCAGGCCGTTCTCCAGGCGGTGCACGTTCACCCCGCGCACGAAGTCCCGCGCGCCGCCGCCCCAGCGCAGGGTCCAGCGGCATACGGCGCGCTCGCCGGCCGTCCAGACGTCCTCCACCTCGAAGGTCATGTTGTCGTTGCCCGCGATCGCGGTCCAGAACTGGAGGCATTCGGCATACCCGACGTGCTTCGTGCCGTCGGGGGCGGGGCCGGAGTTCTCCAGCCGGCAGTTCTCGGCGAGGATGTCCTTCAGCAGGCCGGGGTCGTGGAGCTGGAAAGCCTGGTTGAACTGTTCGATGACTTTGCGTGTCTGCTCGTCGGACATCGGGACTCCTCATGTCTCATGGCTCGGCACGGGTGGCCCGGCCGGATCGGTCCGGGGCACAGGAGAAAGTAATACAGTCCAACGGCCTCCGCCGTCCAAGTTTCCGTTCCTTCAGTCCATTTGAGTCAGTCGCACGTCAGTACCAGCCGCCTAGCTTTGCCGTATGACCACAGCAGACAGTGCGCCTCTCGCATTGGCCTATCAGCAGGCCACCGAATATCTGGCGGGTCTCGCCGATCGGCCGGTGGGTGCCACTGCCGGCTCCGAACAATTGCTGAAAATGTTCGGTGGCCCGCTGCCCTCCGGACCGGCCGATCCGACGGAGACCATCGAAGTGCTCGGCCGCGCGGTGGCCGAAGGCGGCATCCCCACGGCCAACGGCCCCCGCTACTTCGGCTACGTCACCGGCGGCACCCTGCCCGTCGCCATCGCCACCGACTGGCTCGTGGCGGCGTACGACCAGACCGCCAGCCTCTACAACCTCTCCCCGGCCATCGCCGTGGCCGAGCACGTCGCCGCGCAGTGGGTCCTGGAGCTGCTGGGCCTGCCCGCCCACGCCTCCGTGGGCTTCCCCACCGGCTGCACCATGGCCCACCTGACCTCCCTGGCGGCCGCCCGGCACAAACTCCTCGCCGAGGCCGGCTGGGACGTCGAACGCGAAGGCCTGGGCGGCGCGCCCGACGTGGCCATCGTGGCGGGGGCCCAGCACCACATGACCATCGACCTGGCCGCCCGCTACCTCGGCTTCGGCACCGCGCGCATCCGCAACGTGCCGGTGGACGAGAAGGGCCGCATGGTTCCGGCGGAACTGGAGACCACCCTCGCCGGGATCGACGGGCCGGTCATCGTCTGCGCGCAGATCGGCGACGTCAACTCCGGCGCCGTCGACCCCGTGGGGGAGATCTGCGACATCGCGCACCGCCACGGCGCCTGGGTCCACGTCGACGGCGCCTTCGGCCTGTGGGCCGCGGCCAGCCCGAAGCTCCGCCCCCTCGTGGAGGGCGTGGAGCGCGCCGACTCCTGGGCACTGGACGCCCACAAGTGGCTCAACGTCCCCTACGACTGCGGCATCGTCGTCATCGCCCACCCCGAGGCCCACCGCGCCGCGATGCTCAACGAACGCGCCGGCTACCTCCCGCCCGGCACCGACGGCGAACGCGACGCCATCGAATGGGTCCCGGACTTCTCCCGCCGCGCCCGCAGCCTCCCGGTCTGGGCCGCCCTGCGCACCCTGGGCCGCTCGGGCGTCGCCGACCTGGTCGAACGCTGCTGCGCCCACGTACGCCGCTTCGCGGACCGCCTGACCGGGGTGCCGGGGGTCGAACTCCTCAACGACGTCGTCCTGAACCAGCTCCTGGTCCGCTTCGGCGACGACGACGAGACGACCCGCCGGGTCATCGCCCGCATCCAGCGCAGCGGCACCTGCTGGTTCGGCGGCACGGTGTGGGAGGGCCGGGCGGCGATGCGCATCTCGGTGGTCAACTGGCGCACGACGACGGAGGACGTGGACCGGAGCGTGCAGGTTGTTCTGGAGGCCCTGGCGGAGGAACGGGCGACTGGCTGACGGCTGCGGGTGGCCGCTATCTCCCCCTCGCGGGGTGGGGGCCCGCCTCCCCGTGTGCGGGCCGGTGGGGTGGTGAGCGCGCCCCCCTGCGGCGGTCTCGCAGCCGGTTCGGGGGTTTCCCGTCAGTCCCATCGTCGTTCCGTGTCGGGCCGGCCTGTCAAGGGCGCTCCTTCGTCGCGTCACTGCGTGATCGCCTTCGGCGCCCCTTGACAGCCCGCCCCGCCCCGGAAAGCCGAAAGACTGCCGGGAAGCCCCCGAAAGAACGGTCACGGGACAGGAAGAGAGGAGCGGGTTTCTCAGCGATGAGGCGAGGGGCCGGGGGCCGCTCCCTGCATCAGAGGTCGGCCAGATCCCCCTGCGGAGCACCCAGGCACGAAAGATCGCTACGCGCTCCTCGCATCTCGGCGTCTGGCGGGAGTCCTGGGCTAATCACGGGTTCAACGGCCGGACCATTGCCGTGAGCACGGGGGAGTCCGGGGCGGGCCGGACGGGGCCGATCGCCTCGTACCCCCACGACTCGTAGACCCGCTGGACCTTTCCGTCTCCGGCGGCCGGGTTGACCATGAGCGATGCGTACCGGTCCGCGCGGCCGGCCAGCAGCGCGTCATGAAGCCGCCGGGCCAGGCCCGTCCCCCGGTGGGGAACCGTCACGCCGATCTCCCTGAGCGCCAGGGTGCGCGTACGGGTGTACCCCGCGTCCAGGTCGCCGATCCGCTTCCACCAGAGGTCCCCGGCCTCCACGGTGTTGCCGTACGCGTACCCGACCGCCCGGTCGTCGGCGTCGAAGGCGAGCACGGCCGCGAAGCCGGGCGTACGGCCGTAGCGCTCCAGACGCTCGGCGAGGGTGGGCACGGCGTAGTTCGGCAAGTGCAGCAGCGGTGCGCGTACCTCGGCGTACGCCTCGATCAGCGGGCCGCGGGCCTGCTCCACGTCGGTGAACCGACGCAGTCGGGTCGTCATGTGATCCGCCTCGGTGTCATCGCTACAGATTCCGGACCATCACCGCGTAGACGGGTGAGTCGTCGGAGGGCTTGGCTTCGTCCCGCTTCTCGTAGCCCCATCGCTCGTACAGCGCCTGCACTTTCGCGTGGGTGGAGTCCACGAGGAGCGTCGCGAAGTCCACGTCCATGGAGTGGAGCAGTGCGTCATGGATCCGCTGTGCGCGGCCGGTGCCCTGCCACTGGGGTGTCACCATCAGCTCGGACAGGGCGAAGATCCGGCCGCGCACGCCCTTGGGTCGATCCGCCCCCTTCCACCAGCCGCCCGGTTTGAATTTCGATCCGTACGCGTATCCGACCGGCCCGCCGTCTTCCCAGCCCGAGACACACGTCCAGTCCTCCCGCCCCGACCACAGGTCGACGAAGTAGGAGAACCGCTCGCGGGAGTGGAACGGGTCGGGATCGTTCGCGTACACCTCGTCGTGGATGTCCAGGAGCAAGGAGCGGACGTTAGGGGCGTCGGCGTGCGCGTACCACTTCAGGTCCATCGTCGTGTGGGCGCCGTTACCGGCCAGTCAGGCCGGTCAGCATGACCGCGTACACCGGTGAATCCGCGAACGGCTGGTTCTCCCCGATCTTCCGGTAGCCCCACCCTTCGTACATCGCCTGGAGACGAGGCCGTTTCGTGTCCACGGTGAGTACCGCCAGCGCCTCCGGCCGCCCTTCGAGGAGCGCGTCGTGCGTGTCGGGCCGTTCCGGCGGGGTGTCGAGGTGTCCTTGCTACCACTCCCGCCCCGGCGTGGCGGGCGCGCCGTAGGAGAAGCCGACCGCCACGGGTCCCTCCCAGGCGATCACGCAGGAGAAGCCGGGCTTCCCGCCCCAGTGGTCCACGAACCAGGGGAAGCGCTGGACGAACTCCTCGTGCCGGCGGTCCGCGTACGCGTCCTCGTGCATGTCCAACAGGGTCCGGCGGATGTCGCCGAGGTCGTCGTGGCCGTAGCGCTTCAGCTCGATGGTCACGCAGTGCTCCATTCGGTGCGGTAGCGGTCCGCCCATTCCCGGGCCACCTGGGCGGAGGCGGCGATCGCGAACAAGGACCGGTGGAAATCCCCGATCATCGTGCGGAGGCAGCCACCCCTTCCTGGCCCACGTGGGCCGCTGGCTGTTGACTGGTTGCAGCCACGCGGGGCGAGGAAGCTCCGCGACCACCCCGGCCCACGTCGGGTGGGAGTACTTCCTCATCGGCATGTGCTCGGAGGTACCGGATGAGTGAGCAGTACGAGTACGTGCCGCACCGGCTGCTCCGCAAGCGCGTCCGCGACATCGCGTCCGGTGTCGAGGGCGAGCTGATGGCCGTCGTCAACGAGAACGTCTCCGACACCGGCATCGAGCGCTGGATGGAGCTCGCGTACATCCGGGGCGCGTCCGGGCGGGAGTTCACCACCGCCGTCGGCAACGTCGAGCCGGCGTGACACCGTGAAGGTCTCCGGTGGAGGGGCGCGGTCCGTGGGGGCGTCAGACCTTCTCGGCGGTCACGCGGGGATGCTCGGCTGTGAGCAAGGAGATGTCCTCGACGTCGGACGTCAGGATCGTGACCTGGCCCGGCTGTGCAAGGGCCGTGGCGCAGAGCATGGCGTCGATTGCGTACTTGTGGCCGTGCAGGCCGGCGGCGCGCAGCAGGGCGGCGGCGGACTGGGCGAGCGGCTGGGTCAGGGGCTCGACCCGCAGCCGGGACAGCGTCCATCTGAGCGCCGCGTCGTTGATCCGGGGGTGGATCACCTCGACCAGCACTGCGGCCGAGGTGATCACCGGAAGGTCGGCGGTGTGGGCGGCGGTGAGCCACTCGTGGATCTCCCGGTCGCGCTGCACGGCCTTGGCCAGGCCCTCGCTGTCCAGGATCAAGGCACCGCTCACGCCGCCGCCCCGGCTCCGGTGGAGGCGCCGCCGGTGAGTTTGGCCCGCTTGGCCGCCACCGCTTCGGGATCGGCGGGACCGTTGACCACCTCGAAGTCGGCGATCAGCTCCTCCAGGTTGTCACGCTCGATCTGCCGCTGGGCCGCCTTCTCGAGGTAGGCGGACACGCCCCGCTTGCCGACCCGGTCCCTGATCGCTTGCAGGGTTCCTGCGGTGAGGGACACGGAGATGCCACTGCTGGGGCCATCACCGGGTGGGAACTCGATCTCGTCTTCGGTCATGACATCATTATGCCATTTCCAATGCTATACGGCGTGCCGAGTCGTACCGCCCCGGACCCGGTGCGCCGGAGCGGGCCGCATGAGTCGGGCATGCACACCGGCGGCCCTACTGGAGGGCCGACTCGTCGCAGCGGGTGACCCACGCCGTGAAGGACTCCGACGGGGACGTGCGGTTCGAGAGGTAGGTGCGGGTCAGGCGTTCGACGTAGTCGGGGAGGTCCGCCGCCGTGGTCCTGAGGCCGCGGAGCTTCTTGCCGAAGGTGCCTTCCTGGTCCGCCGAGAGGGACAGGGTGCCGCCCAGGTGGATCTGGAAGCCCTCGACCTGGCGGCCGGTCTCGTCCGGGACCAGCTGGCCCTTGAGGCCGATGTCCGCGACCTGGGTGCGGGCGCAGGAGTTCGGGCAGCCGTTCACGTTGATGGTGAGGGCTGCCTCCTCGCCCGACAGGCGCTTTTCCAACTCCGCTACGAGGGTCGCCGCCCGTTCCTTCGTCTCGACGATCGCCAGCTTGCAGTACTCGATCCCCGTGCACGCCATCGTGTTCCGCCGCCAGGGGGACGGGCGGGCCTGGAGGCCGATCCCGGCGAGGTCCGTGACGAGCGGCTCCGGGTCCGACACGTCCAGGACCAGGAGCTTCTGGTACGGGGTCAGGCGTACCCGGCCGCTGCCGTGCGCTTCGGCGAGGTCGGCCAGGGCCGCGAGCCTGGTGCCGGAGAGGCGGCCCGCCACCGGCGCCGCGCCCACGTACCACAGGCCGTCGCGCTGGCGGTGCACGCCGATGTGGTCGATCGGCGCCGGGGGGAGGGAAGGGGCCGGGCCGTCGAGGAGGGGGCGGCCCAGGTACTCCTCCTCCAGCACCCGGCGGAACCTCTCCACCCCCCAGTCGGCGACCAGGAACTTCAGGCGGGCCCGGCCCCGCAGCCGCCGGTAGCCGTAGTCGCGGAAGAGGCGGGCCACCGCCACCCACACGTCCGGGACGTCGGCGAGGGGGACCCAGACGCCGACGTGCTGCGCCAGGATCGGCACCGTCGAGAGGCCGCCGCCCACCCACATGCCGAAGCCCGGACCGTGCTCCGGATGGACCGCGCCCAGGAAGGCCAGGTCGTTGATCTCGTACGGAACGTCCGGCAGCCACGACACCGCCGACTTGTACTTGCGCGGCAGGTTGGAGAGGGAGGGGTCGCCGACGTAGCGGGCGGCGATCTCGCGTACGGCCGGGGTCGCGTCGAGCACCTCGTCGGTACTCACCCCCGCCACCGGGCTGCCCACGATGACGCGCGGGCAGTCCCCGCACGCCTCGGTGGTCGACAGCCCGACCTCCTCCAGCCGCCGCCAGATCGCCGGGACGTCCTCGATCCGCACCCAGTGCAGCTGGATGTTCTGCCGGTCGGTGACGTCGGCGGTGTTGCGGGCGAAGCGCATCGAGACGTCGGCGACCGCCCGCAGCTGGGCGGCGTCCAGGGTGCCGCCGTCACTGCGCACCCGCATCATGAAGTGCTCGTCCTCCAGCTCCTCCGGCGCGAGCGAGCCGGTCCTGCCGCCGTCGATCCCGGGCTTGCGCTGGGTGTACAGCCCCCACCAGCGCATCCGGCCGCGCAGGTCGTCGGGGTCGATGCTCGCGAAGCCCTCGCGGGAGTAGACACGCTCGATGCGCTCGCGCACCAGCAGCGGGTCCTCGACCGCCTTGAACTCCTCGTTGGCGTTGAGCGGTGCGCGCCCGCCCAGCGCCCACTGCCCCTCGGGGCGCTTCGCGGCGGCGGGGCGCGCGGATCCGGCGGTCCGGACCGGTGGCGCGGCGACTGTTTCCGTCATGGTCCTGCTCCTCCTCAAGGGGTGGTGCCGAGGCCCGCGACGGGAACGATCATTCCGCTGGGCAGCCAGCTCGCGGACTCGGTGTGGTGGTGTCCGCCGCCCGCGGCCGGACCCCCGCTGCCGGGTACGTAGAGCACCGCGGCGGCGTAGAGCTTCGCGGGCGCTGGCCCGGCAGAGCCGCGGGCCGCGCGCCACGCCTCGTACCCGGCGGCGGTCGGGACCTCGCCCGGCAGCCGGGCGCCGAGCGCCGCCGCGTACTCCACGGCGGCCGGGCCGTTCGGCGCGTACCGCAGCGGGATGAGCTGGCCCGCGCTCGGCGAGAGCAGCGGTGCGCTCAGCAGCCAGGGCGCCAGGTAGGTGCCCTCGGCGACGGCGCGCCCCGCCTCGACGTCGCGTACGGCGGTGTCCGCGCCGGCCCAGCCGGAGGTCACCACCAGGGGCCGGCGGGTCGAGTCCGGCCTGCCCACCGCGATCCCCGCGCGGGCCGCAGCGCCGCGCACCTGTGCGGCCGCGGCCCGCCCGCGCGGCGAGTCGTCCTCCACCAGGGCCAGCGCACGCGTCCCGCGCCCGGCGAGGAAGCCGACGGTCTCCCGCAGCGCGGCCGCGTCCGCCTCCGCCAGCGCGTCGGCCGGGCACCCGGCCGGCGGCTCCGCGCTGCCGCCCAGCACCGCACCGGCGGCGGCGCTCGCGCACTCCGGCCCGTCGGCGCCGCTCAGCCCGGCCGGCGCGGCCCTCCCGCCCGCGCGGCCCGTGTCCACCGCCAGCGGCGCGAGCGACCCGCCGGCGGAGACCCACACCCGCCCGGGCCCCGCGGGCAGTTCGACCGGCACCCAGGTCAGCGCCGAGCCGGGCCGCCGGCCGCCCCGCACGAGCCGCTCCCGGTCCGTCCCGGCCGAGGCCTCGGGGGCGGCGACGCCCACCAGGTTGTACCCCGGCCGGTTCGGCACCACCAGCACCGGCACCTGCGCGCCGCCCATCCCGAGGGAGCCCAGCAGCGGCCCCGCCGACACCGGCCGCGCCCCGCCCGCACCCGCCGGCAGCAGCGGCCCGCCCCACGCCCCCGCGAGGACCGCGCACGCCACCGCCGCGGCGAAGTACGCCGAGGCGGTGGTACGGCGTGCGAGCAGCCGCGTGCGCAGGAGCAGCAGCGCGCCCAGCGCCAGGGCGGCGGTCAGGACGACCGCCGCCGCGAGGACCGCGTTCACCGCCGTACGACGCTGTCGCTCACCACGAACAGGACGCCGTGCGGCTGCGCGTCACCGAAGTCGCCGTGCGGCCAGGAGGCACGGTCGAAGCCGACGCAGGGCTTGCCGGTGTTCTCGTCCCGGAAGGACCGGTCCAGGGACACCCTGCCGCGCCGGTCGACGTCGAACATGCACACCCGGTGGTCACCGCCGCCGCCGAAGGAGCCGGCGACGAAGTAGTTGGCCACCGCGATCCGGCTGACCTGCGTCGTCTCCCGGTAGACGCCGTCCGCGCCGCGCCTGAAGTTGTCCATGGCGCCCCAGTGCGGGCCGCCCGAGCTGACGTCGCGGATCGGCACGGTGCTCACCAGCTCCGGGCAGTCCCGCTCACGGCCGCCCCGGGCCGCCTCGCCCAGCTCGTCGACGGAGCACGTGGCACCGTCGCCGGCGGCGAGGAGCTTCTGGATGTCCAGGACGTAGATCATGCCCGTGGTCTCCTCCAGCGGCTTGCCGTAGGGCACCGACTGGCCCATCACCGTGTGGAAGAGGAACCGGTCGTCGGGGCTGACGGCCAGCCAGCTGCCGTTGTCGCCGCTGCCGGTGACGTCCTTGTCGCGCCGGAAGCTGCGGTAGGCGGTCGTGTCGTCGAAGACCTCCTTCCACTGCGGGTCGGGCACCGTGATGTCGGGGGTGTAGAAGACGGCCCCGCCGGCCATCGAGGAGACGAACGCGCCCTTGTGCCCGGGCCGGTTGGTCAGCGCGGTCTCCATGACCACCCGCGACTCGCGGAAGAAGGCGCGCTGCTCCTGCGCCCCGCGCGGCCCGTCGGCGACCTTGGACACCGACTTCAGCGTCGGGTTGTCGCGGTCGGTGATGTCGAAGACGCGGACCGTCTGGCGCGCCAGGTTCTCCTTCAGCGCCGAGTCGGGCGTCATGAAGTTGCGGGCCTCGGCGAAGTCGCTCGCCACCATGACGTTCAGGTCCTCGCGGACCGCCACGCCGTGCGGGTTGGCGCAGGTCGCGGCCGGCAGCGCCGGGACGTTGCCGCACTGGGCGGGGTCCTCGCCGGCCTCGGTGGCCGCCGGGATCTCCGCGAGGGTCCCGCCGTCCCGGCCGATCCGGACGATCTCGCCGGGCGAGCCGGCCGCGCCGTTGCCGACGCGTACCTGGCCGTTGGTGTAGGTGCAGGGGCCGGTCACGTTCGGGCCGCCCATGTACGTCCCGTACGCGGTCCCGTCGCTCAGCACCTGGTAGGCGTCGGGCAGCGTCCCGCAGGGGGTGTCGGCGGCGGTGTTGACCCCGGCGATCGTCAGCGCGGGCAGCGCCTTCGCGTCGAAGACGAACGTGGTGTCGCTCATGATGCCGCCGGCGTAGATCCGGTCGCCCTTGTGCCACACGTACTGCATGTGGTGCGGCTCGTTGCCGTTGTTCGGGCCGACGGTGACCGTGTTGGCGACCTTGCCGTACGTCGGCGACCCGGGGGTGGCGTCGATGACGGTCAGGAAGTCCGGCGCCGGCTGCTTGGCGGGCCCGGACCACACGAGCATCCACTGCCGGCCCGGCCCGCGCGAGGCGTCCACCAGGTGGTTGGTCGCCGTGTACGTGACGCCGTCGCCGCCCTGGAAGCTGGAGGTCCAGGTCTCCGGCGTACCGGCGGCGGCGGGACCCGCCGCGGTGAGCATGGAGGCGGTGAGTCCCACCGCCGACAGACAGAGTGCGAGGCGGCGTATCAGCCTTCCTCGGCGCAGACCTTGCAGGCTCATTTCTCCGCGTTCCCTCTCCGGGGTAACGGCCGGAAAAAGGGGCGGACCGGCCGGTCGACGGGAATTACCAAGCGATTTTCGGCTCACTATGGCACAGGGGTGCTGGCGGTCCGCTGATGGGAGCCTTACAGCGCCCTGACGGTGCGTCCGGAGGAACTCCGCAAAACCCCTGAATTGCAAGTCGTCGCTGGTGGGAGCCGTAGAGTGGCTGGTTCACGCCGAAAAAGCCGAAAATACCGGCGATCAGCGGACCGTCAGTGCTTTATGTGTCGGCATTGCTAATCTCGGCTCAGAAATTTCCTGCCCGTTCGCCGCGTCCCCCTGAGAAGGAGCCGCCGGATGACGACGACTCACGTACACGGAATGACGCAAGAACTCGCCGAACGGGCGGGCCGGGACCTGGAGGACGCCTCCGCGCTGGAGATCGTCACCTGGGCGGCCGAGACGTTCGGGAAGAGGTTCTGCGTGACCTCCTCGATGGAGGACGCGGTCGTCGCCCACCTGGCGTCCCGCGCCTTCCCCGGTGTGGATGTGGTGTTCCTCGACACGGGCTACCACTTCGAGGAGACGATCGGCACCCGTGATGCGGTCGAGGCCGTGATGGACGTCAACGTCATCACCCTCACCCCCCGGCAGGCGGTGGCCGAGCAGGACGCCGAGTACGGCCCGGGGCTGCACGACCGGGATCCGGACCTGTGCTGCGCGCTGCGGAAGGTCAAGCCGCTGGAACAGGGGTTGACCGCGTACGACGCGTGGGCGACGGGGCTGCGCCGTGACGAGTCCCCGACGCGGGCGAACACGCCGGTGGTCGGCTGGGACGGGAGGCGGCGGAAGGTGAAGGTTGCGCCGATCGCCCGCTGGAGCCAGGACGACGTGGACGCCTACGTGGCGGAGCACGGTGTGCTCACCAACCCGCTGCTGATGGACGGCTACGCCTCGGTGGGCTGCGCTCCGTGCACCCGGCGGGTGGCGGAGGGCGAGGACGCCCGGGCCGGCCGGTGGGCGGGGCGGGGCAAGACCGAGTGCGGACTGCACGGCTGATGACGACGAGCGAAGAACGTACGGAGACAGAGCAGATGAGCGTGAGCGACCAGGGCGCCACGGTGTGGCTGACCGGGCTGCCGAGCGCGGGCAAGACCACCATCGCGTACGCGCTGGCCGAGCGGCTGCGCGGCGAGGGCCACCGGGTGGAGGTCCTCGACGGGGACGAGATCCGCGAGTTCCTCTCCGCCGGCCTGGGTTTCAGCCGTGAGGACCGGCACACGAACGTGCAGCGGATCGGCTTCGTCGCCGAGCTGCTGGCGAGCAACGGCGTCAAGGCGCTGGTGCCGGTGATCGCCCCGTTCGCGGACAGCCGTGAGGCGGTCCGCAAGCGGCACGCGGCCACCGGGTCGCACTACCTCGAAGTGCACGTGGCCACTCCGGTCGAGGTGTGCTCCGAGCGGGACGTGAAGGGCCTGTACGCCAAGCAGGCCGCGGGCGAGATCTCCGGTCTGACCGGCGTCGACGACCCGTACGAGGCACCGCAGGACCCGGACCTGCGGATCGAGTCGCACACGCAGACCGTCCGGGAATCCGCAGCGGCGCTCTTCGCGCTGCTCGAACAGAGGGGTCTCGCGTGACCACCGTCATTCCCGTCGACAAGGCTGCGAGGGCGCTGAACCACCTGGACTCGATGGAGTCGGAGGCGGTGCACATCTTCCGCGAGGTGGCGGGCGAGTTCGAGAAGCCGGTGATCCTGTTCTCCGGCGGCAAGGACTCCATCGTCATGCTGCACCTGGCGCTGAAGGCGTTCGCCCCCGCCCCGGTGCCGTTCACGCTGCTGCACGTCGACACCGGCCACAACTTCCCCGAGGTCCTCGCCTACCGCGACCGCACCGTCGAGAAGCACGGCCTGCGCCTGCACGTGGCCTCCGTCCAGGAGTACATCGACGCCGGCAAGCTCCGCGAGCGCCCCGACGGCGTCCGCAACCCGCTCCAGACCGTCCCGCTCACCGAGGCGATCCAGAGCCGCAGGTTCGACGCCGTCTTCGGCGGCGGCCGCCGCGACGAGGAGAAGGCCCGCGCCAAGGAGCGCGTGTTCTCCCTGCGCGACGAGTTCTCCCAGTGGGACCCCCGCCGCCAGCGCCCCGAGCTGTGGCAGCTCTACAACGGCCGCCACGCCCCCGGCGAGCACGTGCGCGTCTTCCCGCTCTCCAACTGGACCGAGCTGGACGTGTGGCAGTACATCGCCCGCGAGGGCATCGAACTGCCCGAGATCTACTTCGCCCACGAGCGGGAGGTCTTCCAGCGCAACGGCATGTGGCTGACGGCCGGCGAGTGGGGCGGCCCGAAGGACACCGAGCCGGTGCAGAAGCGGCTGGTCCGCTACCGCACCGTCGGCGACATGTCCTGCACCGGCGCCGTCGACTCCGACGCCACCACGCTGGACGCCGTGATCGCCGAGATCGCCGTCTCCCGCCTCACCGAGCGGGGCGCGACCCGCGCCGACGACAAGCTGTCCGAGGCCGCGATGGAAGACCGCAAGCGCGAAGGGTACTTCTAGACATGGACGACACGACGACACTGCTGCGCTTCGCCACCGCGGGTTCCGTGGACGACGGCAAGTCCACCCTGGTGGGCCGCCTGCTGCACGACTCCAAGTCGGTCCTGACCGACCAGATGGAGGCCGTGGAGCGGGTCTCCGCCGACCGCGGCCAGGAGGCCCCGGACCTCGCGCTGCTCACCGACGGCCTGCGCGCCGAGCGCGAGCAGGGCATCACCATCGACGTCGCGTACCGCTACTTCGCGACCGCGCGGCGCCGGTTCATCCTCGCCGACACCCCCGGGCACGTGCAGTACACCCGGAACATGGTCACCGGCGCCTCCACCGCCGACCTGGCCGTGGTCCTCGTCGACGCCCGCAACGGCGTCATCGAGCAGACCCGCCGCCACGCCGCCGTCGCCGCCCTCCTGCGCGTCCCCCACGTCGTCCTCGCCGTCAACAAGATGGACCTCGTCGGCTACGACGAAGCCGTCTTCGCCGCCATCACCGCCGAGTTCACCGCCTACGCCGCGGACCTCGGCCTCCGGAACGTCGCCGCCATCCCCCTCTCCGCCCTGGCCGGCGACAACGTCGTCGAGCCCTCCGCGCACATGGACTGGTACGGCGGCCCCACCGTCCTGGAGCACCTGGAGACCGTCCCTGTCGGCGACGGGCCGACCGCCGCCCCCGCCCGCTTCCCCGTCCAGTACGTGATCCGCCCGCAGAGCGCCGAGCACCCCGACTACCGCGGCTACGCCGGCCAGATCGCCTCCGGCGTCCTGCGCGTCGGCGAAGCCGTCACCGTCCTGCCGTCCGGCCGCACCTCGGTCATCGAAGCCATCGACGCCCTAGGCGTACCCGTGTCGGCGGCCCGCGCCCCCCAGTCGGTCACGCTCCGCCTGGCGGACGACGTCGACGTCTCCCGCGGCGACCTCATCGCCCCCGCCGGGGCCGCCCCGCACACCACCCAGGACGTCACGGCCACCGTCTGCCACGTCGCCGACCGGCCCCTCACGGTCGGTCAGCGCGTCCTGCTCAAGCACACCACCCGCACGGTCAAGGCGATCGTCCGGGACATCCCCTCCCGGCTGACCCTGGACGACCTGTCCCAGCACCCCGACCCCGGCCGGCTGGCGGCCAACGACATCGGCCGCGTCGTCGTGCGCACCGGGGAGCCGCTCGCGCTCGACGCGTACGCCGAATCCCGCCGCACCGGGTCCTTCCTCCTCATCGACCCCTCCGACGGCACCACCCTGACCGCGGGCATGGCGGGCGAGGCCTTCACCGAGAACGAACGGACCCCCTGACGATGCGCCCACCGCGCCGCCCCCGCCGCACCACGGCCCTCGGCCTGCTCCTCGCCGCAGCCCTCACCTCCTGCGGCTACGGATCCCGGGCCGCCCAGGTCCCCGACGCCGCCCCGGTCGGCGCGGCGGGCGAGAAGCTCTCCGCCGGCTCCGTGACCCTCGGCTACTTCCCCAACCTCACCCACGCCACCGCCCTGGTCGGCGTACGGGAGGGCCTGATCCAGCGGGAGCTGGGCGGGACCGTCCTCAAGACCACCACCTTCAACGCCGGCCCGGCCGAGATCGAGGCCCTGAACGCGGGCTCCGTCGACATCGGCTTCATCGGGCCCTCGCCCGCCGTCAACGGCTACGTGAAGTCCAAGGGCCGGAACCTGCGGATCGTCTCCGGCGCGGCCTCCGGCGGCGTCAGGCTCGTGGTGAACCCGGACAAGATCAAGACCCTGGACGATCTCAAGGGCAAGAGGATCGCCACCCCGCAGCTCGGCAACACCCAGGACGTGGCCTTCCTCGACTGGATCTCCGCACGCGGCTGGAAGGTCGACGCCGCCAGCGGCAAGGGGGACGTCTCCGTCGTCCGCACCACCAACACCATCACCCCCGACGCCTACCGCTCCGGCTCCGTCGACGGCGCCTGGGTGCCGGAGCCGACCGCGTCCAAACTGGTCGCCCAGGGCGGCACCGTCCTGCTGGACGAACGGGACCTGTGGCCCGGCGGCACGTTCGTCATCACGAACGTCGTCGTCTCGCAGAAGTTCCTCCGGGCCCACCGGGACGTCGTGGAGGCCGTGCTCCGCGGCACCGTGAAGACCAACGAGTGGATCAACGCCCACCAGGACCAGGCCAAGTCCTCCGCCAACGCCGCCCTGAAGACCCTCAGCGGCAGGGAACTGGAGCCCGCCGTCCTCGACGGGGCCTGGCCGGGGATCCTCGTCACCGACGACCCGCTCGCCGCCACCCTGAAGACCCAGTCCGACCACGCGGTCGCGGCCGGCCTCCTGGAGGAGCCCGACCTGAACGGCATCTACGACCTCGGGCCGCTCAACGAGGTCCTCGGTTCCCTGCGCAAGCCCACCGTCGACGCCGCGGGCCTGGGCACCGACGCCCGAGGGAGGTGAGCCGCGATGGCGACCGCCCTCATCAACGCGGAGAACAGCACCACGACGGACCGGCAGGCCGTCCGCATCGAGCACGTCTCGAAGTCCTACCCCGGCCCCGCCGGCCCCCAGGTGGTCCTGGACGACATCAGCCTGAACGTCGCTCCCGGCGAGTTCGTCACCCTCCTCGGCGCCTCCGGCTGCGGCAAGTCCACCCTGCTCAACCTGGTGGCCGGCCTCGACGCCCCCACCGCCGGGACCATCACCGCCGAGGGCCGCCCGGCCCTGATGTTCCAGGAGCACGCCCTGTTCCCGTGGCTGAGCGCGGGCAAGAACGTCGAACTCGCCCTGCGGCTGCGCGGGGTGGCCAAGGCCGACCGCACGACGGAGGCCGAACGGCTGCTGGAGCTGGTCCGCCTCGGCGGCGCCCACGGCAAGCGCGTCCACGAACTGTCCGGCGGCATGCGCCAGCGCGTGGCGCTGGCCCGCGCCCTCGCCCAGGACAGTCGGCTGCTGCTGATGGACGAGCCGTTCGCGGCCCTCGACGCCATCACCCGCGACGTCCTGCACGGCGAACTCACCCGTATCTGGCAGGAGACGGGGATATCCGTCCTCTTCGTCACCCACAACGTCCGCGAGGCCGTCCGCCTCGCCCAGCGCGTCGTCCTCCTCTCCTCCCACCCCGGCCGGGTCGCCCGCGCATGGGCCGTGGACCTCGCCCAGCCGCGCCGCATCGAGGACGCGGCGGTCGCGGACCTGTCCCTGGAGATCACCGAACACCTGCGAGGGGAGATCCGCCGCCATGGCCGGCACTGACCTCAGGCCCCGGACCGCCGCCAACGAGCTGGCCGGGCTGGACGCCCTGGAAACCCGCCAGGGAGCCCGCACCCCGCTGCGCCGGGTGCTCCTCGCCAAGGCCCTGCCCCCCGCCACCGCCGTCGTGCTGGTGCTGACGGCCTGGCAGGTGCTGGTCCTGGCCCGCATCACCGACGACCACGTGCTGCCGCCGCCCTCCGCGGTGTGGGACAGCCTGGCCGACCTGTGGCTGCGGGGCACCCTCCTCGACGTCGTCTGGACCAGCGTCTGGCGCGGCCTGTCGGGCTTCCTGCTCGCCCTGGCCGTCGGCACCCCGCTCGGCCTGCTCGTGTCCCGGGTCGCGTGCGTACGCGCCGCCGTCGGCCCCCTCCTGTCCGGCCTGCAGTCCCTGCCGTCGGTGGCCTGGGTACCCCCGGCGGTGCTCTGGCTGGGCCTGGACAACTCGATGATGTACGCCGTCGTCCTGCTCGGTGCCACCCCCTCCATCGCCAACGGCCTCGTCTCCGGCATCGACCAGGTCCCGCCGCTGTTCCTGCGGGCCGGCCGCTCCCTGGGCGCCACCGGCCTGCGCGGCGCCCGGCACGTCGTCATGCCGGCCGCGCTGCCGGGCTACCTGGCCGGCCTGAAGCAGGGCTGGGCGTTCTCCTGGCGCTCCCTGATGGCCGCCGAGATCATCGCCAGCTCCCCCGACCTGGGCCTCGGCCTCGGCCAGTTGCTGGAATCCGGGCGCGAGACCTCGGACATGGCCCGCATCTTCCTGGCCATCGTCCTGATCCTGCTGGTCGGCATCGCCGTCGAACTGCTGGTCTTCGCCCCGGCGGAGCGCCGGATGCTGCGCCGCCGCGGCCTGCGCCCGTGATCCCGTACCCGCGTCAGCCCGTCAGCGCCAGGGCCCCCGCCCGCGCCTCGTCGTACCGGCGCAGGACGAGCCGTACGAGTTCGGGGGCGGCGCCGAGCACGGCGCCCAGGTGGTCCGCCCCCGCCGCCGCCGCGCCCGCCGCGATGCGGTCCGGGAGCCGCCCCGGCGCCAGGACGTACGGGGCCACCGCGATCCGCTCCGCGCCCTCGGCGCGCAGCATCCGCACCACGTCCTCGGTACGGGGGAAGGTCCCGCCCGAGGCGAAGGCGGGCCGTACGGCCCGCCATCCGGTGCGCTGCCACCGGCGGGCGGTCCCGGCGAGCGCGGCGGCCGCCTCCGGATCGGCGGTCCCCGCGGCCGCGAGCACCACGGCGGTCGCCGTACGCTCCCCGGGGCGGAGGCCGGCCTCGTGCAGCCGGCGCTCCAGCGCGGCGGTCAGCAGCGGGTCCGGGCCCAGGACGCGGGCCTGCCGTACGGCGAGGGACGCCGGCGCCCGGTGCAGTGCGCCGGGCAGGTCGACCGACGCGTGGAAGGCGCGGGTCAGCAGCAGCGGCTGGACCACCACCCGCCGGGCGCCGTGACGGGCCAGCCGCTCCAGCCCGTCCGGAACGGACGGCGGGTCGAAGTCCAGGAAGGCGGTGGCCACGGGGAGTCCGGGCCGCGCCGACCGGATCCGCCGGGTGAGGGCGGCCACCGTCCGCGCGTGCCGGGGGTCACGGCTGCCGTGCGCCACCAGCAGCAGGCTCTCGCCCATCCGCCGGGCTCCCGGCTAGCCCGCGACGAGGGCCGGCACCGGCCAGTAGGGCTCGTCCTGGAGCAGCATCGGGTCGTGGGTGAGGATCGCCCGCTCGTACTGGCTCAGGACGGGGGAGGGCTCGATGCCCTGGGACTCGATCATGTTGTGCCGGCACTGGCGGTAGACCGTCAGGGCGTCGAGCTGCCGGCCGCAGCGGTACAGGGCGCGCATGAGCAGCATGCAGAACTGCTCGTGGTTCGGGTTGCGCGAGTACAGCTCGGTCAGCTCCGGGAGGATCCGCTCGTGGCCGCCGGTGCGCAGTTCCAGATCGTAGAGCAGGATGAGCGCGGAATTGCGGGCCTCGAGATAGCGGGTGGAGGCGGTCTGGCAGATCGGCCCGCCGGCCAGTCCGCCGAATACCGGGCCCCGCCAGCGGGACAACCCCTCGCGAAGGTCCGCGATGTTCTGCCGGTGGCCGGAGAGGGTGTCCGTTCCCGAGCGCGCGTGGATCGCGTCCACGGTGTCGAGGAACAGGTAGGCGTCGAGTTCCCACCGGTCGAAGAGGAACTGGTAGCCGGAGGTGCTCGTCACCACCCGGGAGCCCTCCCGCTCGGGCTCCACCGCGGCCAGGGTCCGGCGGACCCTGCTGACCTGCGCCTGGAGGGCGTTCTCGACCTTGTTGGGGGGTGTGGTCCCCCACAGTTCGAGGATGAGGGAGTCGACGGTGACGAGGGATCCGCCGGCCGCGAGCAGGGTCGCCAGGAGCGTCTGCTGCATGGCGCCGCCGAGCCTCACGGCGACTCTCTGTTTCATTATTTCCATGGAGCCTAGGACTGAGAACAGCAACACAAACATCTCCCCGCGAGATGGAAAGAGAACGGTGTCGTGTGCACTGGCGCCGGCGTGCGATTCGGCCCTGAAGGAATGTCAGCAGTGTGCTGGACATGCTCTGGAACTTTAGTGGACCGATCGGTCCCGACCGTACTTGGTCGGGTGGGAGCGTGTCAATGAAGCCCCGCCTTCACCGGAGTGCCGTACCGCCGGGCGAACGCGACAAGGCCGTGCAGCACGTCCGGCGCCGGATGCGGGGGATCCAATGGGTGCGCCAGACGTGCTGCACGGCCGATCGGGGGGAGGACGGCGCCGCCGCGGCGGCGCCGCCCTCCGGTCAGGCGGCGGCCTTCTGGCGGTAGCGGGCGGCGCCCGCCAGGGCCACGAGGGTGACGCCCAGAGTGATGGCGGTGACGGTCCACAGGCCGGCCCGGTACGGGGCGATCCCGCCGGTGCTGAGCGAGAAGACCGTGGCGGTGATGGCGATGACCACGCCGTTGCCGATCTGCGCGCCGGCGTTGAACAGACCCGAGACCAGGCCCTGCTCGTCCGGCGAGGCCGTGCCGACGGCGGCGATGTTCAGCGCCGGGTAGACCGCGGCGAAGCCGAGGCCGCCGAGGAGCTGCTGCGCGAACAGGGTGACCAGCGGGTCGACCTGGCCCATCAGCAGGACCCAGCCGAGGTAGCCGATGCTCAGCAGGACCAGGCCGCCGGTCGCGACCGGCCACGCGCCGTACCTGGTGACCAGCGCGGCGCCGTAGCGGGCGGTGCCCGCGGTCAGCACGCCGCCGAGGAGGAAGGCGAGGCCGGCCTCCAGCGGGGACCAGCCCAGCTGCTCCTGGTAGTAGAGGGTCAGCACGAACTGGAAGGAGACGTAGGCGCCGAAGAAGAGCATGGCGATCAGCGACCGGGTCAGCTGGCCCTTGCGGAAGACCGACAGGGGCACCAGCGGGGCCGGGTGGCGGCTCTCGACGACGGCGAACAGCGGGAAGAGGACGGCGGCGGCGATGAGCGAGCCGATGGTCTGCGCGTCGCCCCAGCCGTCACTGGCGGCCCGGCTGAGTCCGTACACGAGGGCCACCGCGCCCGCCGTCACCGTGACCGCGCCGAGGATGTCGAGGCTGCCGCTCCTGCCCTTCTCCTGCTGCGAGGGCACCACCGAGGCGGCGAGCAGTGCGACCAGGACGCCGGCCACGGCCGGCGCGAACAGGACGAGCCGCCAGGAGACGCCCGCCATCAGGCCGCCCAGGATCAGGCCGAGCGAGTAACCGGCCGACGCCACGGCGAGGAACGTGCCCAGGGCGCGGTTGCGTGACTGCTCGTCACGGAAGGCGTCGAGCAGGATCGCCATGGCGGCCGGTGCGGTGATGCCGGCGCTGACGCCCTTGAGCAGTCGGGCGACGACCAGGACCACGCCGTCATCGGCGATGCCGCCGAGCACGCTGGCCACCACGAAGACCGCCAGCCAGCCGATCAGCAGCTTCTTGCGGTTGTACAGGTCGGCCAGCCGGCCGCCCAGCAGCAGGAACCCGCCGAAGCCCAGTGCGTACGCCGAGACGACCCACTGGAGTGCGGAGGTCGACATGCCCAGGTCCGCCTGGACCAGGGGGAGGGCCGGTCCCATGCTCGCGATGTCCATCGCGTCGAGGAACTGCACCGCGCACACGACCAGGAGCAGCAGGGGAAGGCTCTTGACCGCGGGGGCGGGCGGTACCACCCGTGCGAGAGGAGGGGAGGTCGGGGATGCCTCGGTCATGATCAGACTCCGATCGGAGTGTCGTCGGAAGCAGTGGCAGCAGTGGGCTCTACGGAAAGAATGACGGACCGATCAGTCCTGGACTGATCGGTCCATTTCTAGCGCTCACAAACCCCTGTGTCAAACGTATGCTGGGAACCGCGGGGGAGAGGGGAAGGAGTTCAGACATGGCGCGCACACCGGCACCAGGCACGAGGCGGCGGATTCTGGAGGCCTCGGCCAAACTCTTCGGTGAGCAGGGGGTCCGGGCCGTCGGCATGCAGCAGGTGATCGACGCGACCGGAGTGGGCAAGAGCCTGCTCTACCGCGAGTTCGCCAGCAAGGACGAGCTGATCGCGGCCTGGCTGCGCGAGAGCGACGCCCAGTGGTGGGAGCGGGCCGAAGAGGTCACCGCGCCCTACCCCGGGGACCCGGCCCGGCAGATCCTCGCGCTGATGGAGTTCTTCCACGCCAGCGTCCGCGAACCCGACTTCCACGGCTGCATCTACTACAACACCTCCAGCGAGTTCCGCGAGCCCGGCCACCCCGGCCGCCAGGAGGCGAAGCTGCACCTCAAGGGCCTGCGCAACTGGTTCCGCGACCGGGGCGCCCAGGCCGGCGCGGAGGACCCCGACGCCCTCGCCGACACGCTGATGCTCATCGTCGGCGGAACGCTGGCCAACGGCGAGGTGCTCGGTTCGGACGGCCCCGCCCGCATGG
Organism: Streptomyces sp. NPDC034085; assembly: GCF_055575555.1. Lineage (NCBI taxonomy): Bacteria > Bacillati > Actinomycetota > Actinomycetes > Kitasatosporales > Streptomycetaceae > Streptomyces > Streptomyces sp. NPDC034085. The sequence goes on from NZ_JBVISL010000013.1 coordinate 122,563, forward strand.
CCCTGGCCACCACCGAGCTGGTCCTGCGCCAGCACGTGCCGAACGCCATGGCGGCCGCCACCCTCTGACGGCCCGTGCGCGACGCGCCCGGCCCCGCGGCACCGGTGTGCCGCGGGGCCGGGGCGCGTCCGCGTCCGCCGCACGTCAGGGGCCGCCGGCGCCGGTACGGGTCGGCCGGGCGTGCCGTACCGCCACGCCGTGCTGCTCGTACCCGTCGTTGTAGACGAACGACGAGGGCATCCTGTCGTGGAACTGGTAGTCGGCTTGAATTCGACCGTCCTCGGCGAGGACGACGATGTCCTGGCCGGACATCTCCATCTCGCCCGTGGCCGCCGAGACCATCACCCAGTTGAACCGGACGACGTCGTGGTGGCCGGTCGCGTTGTTCGAGGAGCGGAACTCGTACCCCATCGGGCCGTACACCTCGTGCGTGTAGGCCAGTTGGTCCAGGAGCGCGGCGTGCCCCCGGATCGGATCCTTGCGGTAGAACACGTAGACGCAGTCCGGCGCGTACAGGCCGTGCACCAGGTCGCGCCTGCGCCGTGCGTCCTTCTCGTTCCACAACGCGACGTAGCGCGCGAGGAGTTCGTTGGGTCGGGGCAGCATGACGGGATACCTCCGGTTCTCCGGGAGCGCCGCCCGCTCAGCACCCCGCGGCGTACCGCGGCAGCAGCTGGGCCAGGTCGGCCGTGATGGCGCGGGCGTGGGCGCTCAGGTAGAAGTGGTCCCCGGGGAAGGTCCGGCACCCCAGGAACTCCGGAGTCCGCCCGGCCCACGACCGCATGGCGCCGGGCGCGAGGAGGGGGTCCCCGCGCCCGGAGTAGGCGACGACGGGACAGCCCACGGCCGCCCCGTCGTCCGAGAAGTCCGCGCACACCGCGCCGTCCGCGCCCATCGCGCGCACCGCCGCCGCCAGCAGCTCCGCGTCCCCGGCCACCGCCTCCGGCAGCCCGCCCAGCAGCCGCAGCGCCTCCAGCGGGTCCGCGGACAGTGCCGCCGGGGCCGAGAAGCCCTGCGGGGCCCACCCCGACACGGCGAGGAGCGCCGGCGCGGGCAGGCCCCGCCGCTCCATCTCCACCGTCAGCCGGTAGCCCAGCAGCGCCCCCATCGAGTGCCCGAACACCGCGTAGGGGCGCTCGTCCAGCTCGTCCGACACCACCCGGGCGAGGGCCTGCGACAGCGGACCGAGCCGGGTGTACGGGGCCTCGCGCCGCCGCTCCTGACGCCCGGGCAGCTGCACCGCCTGGCAGGCGACCGACCCGGGCAGCTGCCCCGGCCACGCGCGGTACATCGACGCGCCGCCGCCGCTGTGGTGCAGCAGGAACAGCCGCGACCGCGCGTCCGGTTCGGCGTCGGCCGGATGCAGCCACCGCGACGCGCCCTGCACCTCGGGCAGCGGGCCCGCCGGCCCGGGACCCCGTACGGCGTCCACGGCGGTCAGCCGGCGCGCGCGGGAGAACGCGCGGGCGCGGGGGCCCCGGTGAACCGCTCCCGCAGCACCCGTCGCAGCACCTTCCCGGTGGGATTGCGCGGCAGCGCCCCGACGATGTCGTACCCGGTGGGGATCTTGAACCCGGCGATCCGGCCGTTCAGGAAGCGCAGGAACTCCCGCGGGGTCGCCCCGGCGCCCTCGCGCAGCACCACCGCGGCCCGTACGGCCTCACCCCAGTCGGGGTGCGGGACCCCGTACACGGAGACCTCCGCGACCGCGGGGTGGGCGCGCAGGGCGTTCTCGACCTCCGTGGGGTAGATGTTCTGGCCCGCGACGATGATGGTGTCGTTGACCCGGTCGGCGAGGAACAGGTAGCCGTCCGCGTCGAGGTGGCCCATGTCGCCCATCGACAGCCACTCGCCGGACTCCCCGGACAGCGCCCCGGCGGTCACCTCCGGCAGCCGCCAGTACTCCAGGAACCGCGCCGGGCTCCTGACCACCACCCGCCCCACCTCGCCGGCGGGCAGCTCGCGGCCCTCCCCGTCCAGGATCCGCAGCCCGACGCCGGGCACGGCCCGGCCCGCCGAGGCGAGCACCCGGCTGTCCGCGGTGTGGTCCTGCGGCGCCAGAACGGTCAGGAAACTGCCCGCCTCCGCCGAGGAGTAGCCCTGCGCCAGCTCGCAGCCGAGTACGTCTATGCAGGTCAGCAGCAGCTCGCGGTCGATCGGTGAACCGCTGTAGACCACCTTGCGCAGCGTCGCGAAGGTCTCGCGCGTGGTGCCCCGCTCGGCCAGCATCATCCGCAGCATCGCGGGCGCCGCCCACAGGGTGGTGACCGCGTGCCGCCCGATCAGCCGGGTCGCCTCGTCGGCGAGGAACTGACGCATGACCACCGTGGTGGCGCCGGCGTTGAAGGAGTGCATGAACCAGCCGAAGCCGGCGGTGTGCAGCCCCGGGAAGCAGCTCAGCCCCCGGTCCTGGGGCCGCCAGTCGATCCAGTCCACCCCGGCCGCGCGGGTGTCGGCGATGAAGGTGAAGAAGGTCCGCTGCGCCAGCACCACACCCTTGGGCAGCCCGGTCGTCCCGCTCGTGTACAGCTGCGCCACCGCGTCGTCGAAGCCGGCCGCGCCGGCCGCCGGCGGCTCGGTGTCCGGCAGCCCGGCCTTCCAGTCGAGGAAGCCGCCCGCCACGTGCCGGTCGGAGTCCATCTCGACGACCCGCGCCAGCTGCGGCAGCACCGCCCGCAGCTTGTCCACCAGCGGTCTGAACTCCCGCTCCACGAAGAGCAGTTCGGCCTGCGAGTCGCGCAGGATGTGCTCGACCTCGCCGACCGTCAGCCGCGAGTTCACCGGCACCAGCACCACGCCCGCCTTCGCGCAGCCCAGCGCCAGGTCGTAGTAGCGCTCGGACTCCCGGCCCAGGTAGCCCACCCTGGCCCCGGCCGCCAGGCCCGCGGCCAGCAGCGCGTGCGCGGTCCGGTTGCTCTCCCGGTGCAGTTCGGCGTAGGTCAGGGCGCGGTCCTCGCAGATCACCGCGGGTTGGTCGGGCCGGGTCCGGGCGTGCAGCGCCGCGCGGGCGGCGAGGGTCCGGTCCTCCGTACGGTTGTCCATGGGTTTCCCTCGTGTCGTCGCTCGTGTGCTCGGGGTCGTGCGGTTGCCCGCCGGGGCCGCCTGGCCGGCCGGGCGGTGCGGCCCGGCGCGGTCGCCCGGCGGGCCGGCCGGGCGGGAGTGCCCGCCGGGACGGCCACGCCGTGTTGCCGGGCGCGGACTCCCGCCGGCCGGCCGGGTGGTGGGGCCCGCCCGGACGGCCCGGCGCGGCCGGCCGGGCGGTGCGGCCCGGCCGTTGTTCAGGGGGCCGGTGCCGCCGCCACGGCCTCCCGGGCCAGCAGGCGTGACAGCATCTCGGCCAGCTCCTCCACCGACGGGTGGTCGAACACCGCCGACGAGACCAGCGGGACGCCCAGCCGCGTCTGGAGCTGCGTCTTCAGCACGATCGCCGTCAGCGAGTCCACCCCGAGTTCCAGGAAGCCCGCCCGGGTGTCGACGTACTCCGGGTCGTCGACCGCCAGCAGCGCCGCGACCGTCGCCCGCACCAGCGAGACCAGCGCCTCCTGCCGCTCCGCCGCCGGGGCCGCCGCCAGCGTCTCCACGTCCACCGGCGCGGCGGACGCCGCGTGCCGCGCCGCCCGCTCCGCGGCGGCCGCCTCCACCGGACGGTCCGGCAGCCGGGTGAAGCCCATCCCGGACAGCTCCGCCACCGGCCGGCCGTCCTCTTCCAGCAGCAGCACGTCCAGGGTGAACGCCGGATCCACCGCCTCCGGGTCCTCGGCGCGCGTCACGCGGACCGCGGAGCGCAGCACCGCACCGCGCGGCTTCTTGAAGGCGCGCAGCCGGCCCACGCTCGTGGCCACGTACCGCCGCCCGTCGTCGGCGAGCGCCGCCAGCGCGTGCGTCGCCCCGTCCAGCAGCGGTGGCGGCAGCAGCTCGGCCCGCGAGACGTCCCCGCCGAACAGCTCCGTCACCGCGAAGTCCGGCCCGTACGCCGTCACCGAGCGGGCCCGCAGGAACTGCGGCCCGTACTCCAGCCCGGCCCCGGCGTAGGCGGCCTTCACCTCCCCGGCGTCCAGCACCCGCGAGGGCTCCTCGCCGTCCAGCGCCCCGGTCAGCGCGAGGAGGGTCCGGCCGGGGCCCGCCAGACCGCTGCCCGCGTAGTCGGCCTCCGCCGCGACGGAGGCCGTGGCGTGCAGCCGTTCGGCACCCTCCGGCTCGTCGGCGGCCCGGCTGGAGACCTCCACCGCCAGCCGGCCGTCCGGTGCGGTCCGCACCCGGGTCAGCAGCAGCGCCGGGCGGTCCGACAGGAACAGCGCCTCGTGGAAGCGGACGTCCTCCACCGCCCGGCCGGTGTCGCCGTGGACTTCGTCCTGCACCGCCAGCAGCAGTTCCAGGTAGGCCGAAGCGGGCAGGAAGGCCCGGCCGCCGATGGTGTGGTCCGCGAGGTACGCCGGCTGCGCGGCGCTGATCCGCGCCCGGAACTCCCGCTGCGGCCCGCCCTGCGACGTCTCCCGACCCAGCAGCGGATGCCCGTCGCCGGCCGCCCCCCGCCCGGCCGGCCGGGCCGGCAGCCGGTAGGCGCGCCGGTCGAAGGCGTAGCCCGGCAGCGCGATCCGCCGCCCCGGCCCGTCCGCGTACACCGCGTCCCAGTCGACGGACAGCCCCGCCGCGTACGCACCCGCCAGCGCGGCGTCCAGCGCCGCGCCCGTGGTGTCCTTCGCGCGCAGGCTGCTCAGCCAGCGGTGCTGCTCCTGCGGTACGCCGCGCCGGGCCAGCGAGATCAGCGCCGAGGACGGCCCCACCTCCAGGAACACGTGCCGGCCGCGCTCCGCGATGGTGCGCACCCCGGCGGCGAACTCCACCGTCTCGTTGACGTGGCGCACCCAGTACTCCGGCGTCGCCATCTCGCCCGGCGCGGCGATCCGCCCGGTCAGGTTCGACACGACCGGCAGCTGCGGCTCGTGGAAGGCGATCCCCCGCAGCACCTCGGCCAGCGGCTCCGACACCCCGGCCATCAGCGGCGAGTGGAACGCCGCCGTCACGTGCAGCTCCGTCACCGTCCACCCCGCCGCGCGCAGCGCCTCCACCGCCTGCGCCAGCGCCCCGGTCCCGCCGGATACCACGCACTGCCGGGGGGCGTTGACCGCCGCGACGGCCAGCTCCGGCCACCGCTCCAGCAGCGGCCGTACCTCCTCCACGGGCGCCGACACCGCCGCCATCGAGCCGGGTGTGCCCACCGACTCGATCAGCCGGGAGCGCGCGGCGAGGAAGGCGACGCCGTCGGCGAGGGTGAACAGCCCGGCCACCGTCGCCGCGACGATCTCGCCGACGCTGTGCCCGATGAGCACGCTCGGCCGCACCCCCCACGACAGCCACAGCCGCGCCAGGGCGTACTCCAGCGTGAACAGGGCCGCGTGCGTGAAGGACGTGCGGGCCAGGGTCTCCTCGGCGTCCGGCGCGTCACCGAACATCACCGCCGCCACCGAACGCCCCAGCAGCGGGGCGAAGAGGGCGTCGCACTCGTCGACGTACCGGGTGAACACGGGGAAGCGGCCGTACAGGGCCCGGCCCATGCCCACGTACTGCGAACCGGAACCGGTGAACAGGAAGGCCGTCTTGCGGAACGCGTCGGGCTTCTCCCCACCCCGGGCCGGCGCGCTCCACCGCTCCAGGTGCGCGGCCAGCTCGCCGGTGGACGCCACGGCGGCCGCGGCCCGGTGGCGGAAGTGGGAGCGGCCCGTGGCCCGGGTCCGGCACAGATCGGCGAGGCCGGTGTCCGGGTGCTCGGCGAGGAAACGGGCGTACCGCTCGGCCTGGAGGCGCAGCGCCGGCCGCGACTTGGCCGACAGCGTGAACACGTGCCCGCGCCCCTCGCCCCGGTCCCCGTACGCCTCCTCGTGCTCCGTCGCCGCCGCCTCCGGTCCGGGGGGCTCCTCCAGCACCGCGACCGCGATGGCCCCGGCCACGCCGAAGCCGTTGACGGTGGCCCGGCGCACGGGCGCCTTCCACGGCCGCTCCTCGGCCGCCACCGTGATCGGGTAGTTCTCCCACGGGATCCGCCCCGACAGGTTCCGCCACACGTGCGGGAAGAAGGCGCCCGCGCGCATCTGCGCGATCACCTTGATCACCGCACCCAGCCCGGCCGCCGGCTCCATGTGCCCGAGGTTGGCCTTCAGTGAGCCGATGACCAGCGGGTCCTCCTTGTCGTGCGAGGCCCCGAACACCCCGTTGACGGACCCCATCTCGATCGGGTCGCCCAGCGGGGTCCCCGTCCCGTGCGCCTCCACGTACTGGATGTCGCCCGGCTCCAGCCGCGCGTTGGCCAGCGCCGCCCGCATCACGGCCTCCTGCGCCGTGCCGTTGGGCGCGCTCAGTCCCGCGCTCTCGCCGTCCTGCCCGATCGCGGTCCCGCGGACGAGCGCCAGCACCCGGTCCCCGTCCGCCAGCGCGTCGGAGAGCCGCTTGAGCACCAGCGCCCCGCAGCCCTCGGCGCGCGCGTAGCCGTCCGCGCTCTCGTCGAAGGTCTTGCAGTGCCCGTCCGGGGCGAGCATCTGGGCGTGCGAGAGGATCACGTAGGAACGCGGGTTGTGCAGCGTGTTCACCCCGGCGCACAGCGCGATGCCGCACTCGCGGCGCCGCAGCCCCCCGACCGCCAGGTGCAGGGCGGTCAGCGAGGCCGCGCACGCGGTGTCCGTCGTCAGGCTCGGGCCGCGCCAGCCGAGGAAGTACGAGAGCCGCCCCGAAAGGGAGTAGGCGCCGAGCCCGGTCGTCAGGCTCCCGTCGAGCTGCTCGTCCGCCAGGCCCTCCAGCTCCAGGGCGAAGTCCAGCGGCGAGGCGCCCACGTAGACGCCGCCGTCACCGTGCCGCAGGCCCGCCGGGTCGATGCCGGCGTCCTCCAGGGCCTCCCACACGGTCTCCATCAGCAGCCGCTGCGCGGGATCGACGAAGGGTGCGTCCTTGGGCGGAATGTTGAAGAACTGCGCGTCGAACTCGTCGATACGATCGAGGAAACCGCCCGCGACGGCGGTGACGGAACCGTCGGCCACCTCCGGAACCCAGCGCTCACGCGGCAGCGGGCCGATACCGGATCGCCCCTCCCGCAGAAAGGAATCCAGGTCGGAAAGGGAATCGTTGCCGCCGGGCAGGCGCATTCCGATACCGACGACGGCGATCGGCTCGTGCTTCTCGGAAAGGAACTGTCCGAGCTCCCTTTCCTGCCTGCGGACCGTTTCCTCCGCGGCTTCGAGCCTCTCCTGTGCATTCCGTTCCTCCGGCGTTCCGGGCATGGCGGCCGCCCCTCTCACTTCGCGTCGAAGATGTCGGCCAGGACGTCCGAGGCCAGATGCTCGGTCAGCCGCTCGACGGTGGGCTGGTTGAACAGGGCCGTACTGCTGATGCCCCGCCCCAGCCGCTCCTCGAGCCGCTGCTTGACCATGGTGAGCAGCAAGGACGTCATGCCGAGCTCGAAGAAGCTGTCCTCCAGCGGCAGCTCCTCGTCCTCGGGCATGAGCAGCGCCGTCTTGAATTCCGCCACGACGATTTCTTCCAGGACCGTCCGTCGTTCCGCCCGGGGCGAGGCCATTAATTGTTCTGTCATACCGGTCGAGTGAAGCACGCTGCTCGTGACGACCTGCTGACGCCCCTCTGACCCGGCGGGTCTGTCAGTTCAGCGTCAGCAGCGCTGTGGGAGCCTCGGTGCGGAGCAGGAGTGCGTGAGATCCGGTGTGGAGGAGCCACAATGCAGACCGAAGCACGAGAAGAACTGCGGGCCAGGGGATATTCGCTGCTGCCGGCCGACCGGCTCGTCATCGACGCCGAATCAGGGCAGTACGTCAAGGAATTGGCCGCCGAATGGGAGAACCTGGAGACGGACCGGTACCTGAAGGGCGGCTCCCGTTTCCGCGAGCGCCGCTACGACCGCTTCTTCTTCGTGCCCCGCACCGGGGAGGTCCGGCTGCGCCCGCACCGCCCCTACTTCCAGTCGGCGAACGCCAACGACTACGCCGGCGGCATCGACCGCGACGTGGCCCCGCTGAGCCGCGCCACCCTGGCCAACCCGCTCCTGACCCGGCTCCTGCGCTCCGATTTCGAGAAGTTCCCCGTACCCGAGGAGTCCTGGCTCGACGACCCCTGGGACGTCCAGTGCCACCAGTTCCGGATCATCAGCACCCCCGACGAGACGGGAGAGCCCACTCCCGAGGGCCCGCACCGCGACGAGGTCGACTTCGGTGCGATCCACCTGATGGGCCGCTTCAACGCCGCCGGCGGGGAGTCCCAGGTCTACAGCCTGGAGAAGGAGCTGGTCGCCGAATTCTGCCTGACGGAGCAGATGGACACCATGTTCTGGGCGGACGGCCGGATCCTGCACGCGGTCCGCCCGGTCCACCCCGTCGACCCGGGCAAGGCGGCGGTCCGGGACGTGCTGATCCTCGGCTACAAGCACGAGCCCGAGCTGCGCCGGGACGAGCACGACGCCGCCTGACACGGTGAGCCGAAATCCCGTCGAGCCCACCGGCACGGCATGGAATGATCTTGGTGACCGCTGATGGAGGGGAAGGCTGAGAACGTGTACGTACCGTCATCTGTGCGAGCTCTCGATGATGACGAGCGTGAACTCGTGGAGCTGGCACGCCGGACCATAGACGCGCATACGGACGCCGGGCCCGACGAAGACGGGATCCACACGGTGGGGGCTGCGGTCATGGCCGCCGACTACCGGATGTTCGCCGGCGTGAACCTCTACCACTTCACCGGCGGACCCTGCGCCGAACTCGTGGCTCTGGGAGCCGCACGAGCCCAGGGCGCCCGCCAGATGCGCTGCATCGTCGCCGTGGGAAACCACGGGCGGGGGGTCGTCGGGCCGTGCGGGCGCGATCGGCAGGTCTTCGTGGACCACTACCCCACCATGCGCGTCATCGTGCCCACGCCCGCAGGGCTCAGGTCCGTGCTCGCCGCCGACCTGATGCCGCTGGCCCAGCGATGGACCCCGGAGGCCGGCATGAACGGTCTCGACCCGTCGCTCTACCAGGACCCCGAGACGGCCGGTCCCCCGATCATCCGGTTCAACCCCCGCTACCTCGAGGACGTCCGCTCCGGCGCCAAGACCAGGACCACCCGCTTCCGGGACCCGGCCCAGCCCGGGCCGGCGCGGCTGGTGTTCGAAAGCGACCCCGAAGTCGTCCTGCCGGCAGAGGTGACCGGCATCAGGCACTGCCTGGTCAGCGACCTCACCGACCAGGACGCCCAAGCCGAGGGGCTGACGACCGCGACCGAACTCCGGGAAGCCCTCCGGGGCCACTACCCGGATCTGACGGGGTCCGACGAAGTCGACGTCATCACCTTCCGGATCGACGACAGCACAGGCGCCGCTTGAACCGCGCAGGCACCGGCGACGCCCGGGACGACCGCGGCGACCGTGGCGACCTGGCGGCCCTCCTCACCGGTCCGGACCCGTGGACGGTCCCCCGCTGACCCCCGCCGCCTCCGCGGCGGGGTGAGCCGCGGGGTGAGCCGCGGTCAGGGTGCAGACCCCGTCCCTGCACCGGCGCTCCAGACGGCCCCGTGAGATGGTCTGCGCCAGGCCGGCCATCCAGCAGGTGGGGCAGCCGCGGAAGGCGATCAGTGCCAACGGCGCCGCCAGCAGGGTCGCCGGCCCGGCGACCGGCACCAGGGCGATCGAGCCGATGAGCAGCCCGAAGCCGATGGCGCCCCGCGCCAGGTGGCGCGGGACGGACTTGCTGGCGAAATCCCCGCTCTTCCCGGTGTTCACGATGTCGGGTCTCCTTCCACGAGCCGGCCGGTCCCTTCCAGTGAGTGGCGCAGCGTCGCCCGCGCCCGGTGCAGTCGCGACTTCATCGCCGCGCTGCTCAGGCCCAGGGCGTGGGCGACGGTCCTGCCGGGCAGCCCCTGTATGTCCCGCATGATCAGGACCTGCCGCTGGTCGCGGGGAAGGGCGCTGACCGCGGCCGCGACCCTCTCCACCTCCAGCCGGTGCAGCACCGCGTCCTCGGCGGACGGCTCGGCGGCCGCCTCGGGCGCGGGCGCCGCCCCCTCGCTGCGCGAGGCGAGCACACGTACCTGCCGCAGGCATTCGTTGCGCACAATCCGGAACATCCACGAGGCGAGCGCGCCGGTGGCGCGCAAGGTGCCGATCTTCCGGTAGAGGATGATCAGCGCCTCCTGCGCCGCGTCCTCCGCGTCCTGCGGCGAGGCGCACAGGGACAGGGCGAACTTGCGCACGTGGGGCTGCGATTCCATGACGACGGTGGTGAGCGAGGTGACGTCGCCGTCCTGAGCGGCCTTGATCAGCCGGTCGTCCGGCCAGTGGAAGCGGCGGTTCATCGGTTCTTGTAACGCCGCACCAGGTGCCAGCTGCACGCGCCCACGAGCAGCACTCCGATCACTGCGAGGCTGATGACCATCATGGGTGTTCCTTCCTCCGGTTCCCTCCCGGCCCGTTCGACCGGTACACGGACAAGAGGCGGCACGCTCCGGAAAGGATTCACCTCCGGCCGAAGTATTTCCCTCCCCCCGCCGGCCCCGCCCGCCGGCCGGCCGCGCCGGGACCGTGCGGCGGGGGCTCCCCGCCCGGGTCTCAGACCAGGGCGAGGACGGCCGCGGCGGGGGCGGCGTAGACCAACGGGAAGACCGCGTGGCCGAAGGCGCGGGCCCTCAGGACCGTGATCACGGCGCCGGTGAAGTACAGCACCAGCCCGACGGCGGCGGCGATCCCGATCGCCGGGACGAAGAACCCGACGAGGAGGCCGAGGGCGCCCGCGATCTTGGCGGTGGCGAGCAGGTTCCACCAGCCGCGCGGGACGCCGTACTGGGCGAGCGGCTCGACCGTGAACTTGGCGCCGGCGAAGATCGACGCGCCCGAGAAGCCGGCCATGAAGGCGGCGACCAGGGTGACGACGGTGGCGGTGGTGGACATCTCGGGCTCCTCGGGGCGGGGTTTCTTGCGTTCGACACCTCCTTGACCCGCCGCCCCGCACGGATGTGACAGGCCGCCGGATCTTTTTTCCGGCCGGTACGCCCATTCCCACCGACGCATCCGTCCTTGCGTACAGCGTTCCGTGTTGCGTACAGTGTGCGCATCAGGAAACGTCGTACGCACCACAGCGATCGACGCCGAGACGAAAGGGACCACTCATGGAAACCAGGAACCCCCGCCGCTGGTGGATCCTGATCGTGCTGTGCCTGAGCTCGCTGGTCCTGGTGGTCGACTCCATGGCCCTGACGGTCGCGGTGCCGGCCATGACCACGGACCTCGGCGCGGGCGCGCAGGACACCCAGTGGATCCTCGACTCCTACATCCTGGTCTTCGCCGGGCTCCTGCTCACCTCCGGCAGCCTCGGCGACCGCTTCGGCCGGCGCCTGGTCATGCTGGTCGGCCTGGTCCTCTTCGGTGCGGCGTCACTGGCCGCGACCTTCTGCTCCAACCCCGGCGAGGTGATCGCCGTACGCGTCGCGATGGGCGTCGGCGGCGCGCTCATCATGCCGTCCACCCTCTCCATCCTCATCACCGTCTTCCAGGAGGACGAGCGGCCCAAGGCGATGGCGGCCTGGGGCTCGGTCTCCATGCTCGGCCTGGTGGGCAGCCCGGTCCTCGGCGGCGTCCTGATCGACCACTTCTCCTGGCAGTCGATCTTCTTCATCAACGTCCCGGTCGTCGTCCTCGCCGTGATCGCCGCCCTGACCCTGATGCCCGAGTCCAAGGGCCCCTGGCAGAAGCCCGACCCGCTGGGCGCCGTCCTCTCCGCCGTCGGCATGACCGCCCTGGTCTGGTGGATCATCGAGATCCCGGAGCACGGCGCCTTCGAGGGCCGCTCCTCGCTCACCCTGCTCGTCGCCGTGGCCTGCCTCGCCGGCTTCGTGATCTGGGAGAACGCCACCGCCTCCCCGATGGTCCCGCTGGTCCTCTTCAAGAACCGCAACTTCAGCGGCGGTTCCCTCTCCCTGACCCTCGTCCAGATCGGCAACGGCGGCCTGCTGCTGGTCCTGACCCAGTACCTGCAGTTCGTCCTCGGCTACTCGCCCCTCAAGGCCGGCCTGGCCTTCGTCCCGCTCGCCGTGGCCGCCCTGGTCGGCAACGCAGCGGGCGCCGGCCTCGCCTCCAAGGTGGGCAACCGCCCCCTGATCGTGGGCGGCATGATCGTGATGGCCGGCTCCTTCGCCCTGCTGACCACCGCCTCCCCGGACAGCGGCTTCACCGTCCCGGCGGTCGCCCTGGGCCTGCTCGGCCTCGGCGCGGGTGCGGCCATGCCGGCCGCCGTCGGCGCCCTGATGGCCACCATCCCCGAGGAGAAGGCGGGCGTCGGCTCGGCCCTCAACGACACCATCGGGCAGGCCGGCAGCGCCCTCGGCATCGCGATCCTCGGCTCGCTCCTCGCCTCCGGGTTCGCCGCCGAGATGCCGGACGGATCGCCCGAGGCGGCCCGGCACTCCATCGCCGGAGCCCTGGCCGCCGCCGGCGGCGACGAGGGCATGGTGCGCACGGCCCGAGAGGCCTTCGTCTCCGCGATGTCGACGACCTTCACCATCAGCGCCGCCGCCATCCTGGCCGCCGCCGTCCTCGCCGTCCTGGTCATGCGGGACCGCAGGCAGGCCGAGCCCGCCGAGCCCGCCACGAGCGAACCCGCCGCCGCCTGACCGCCCCCGCGGCGCCGACGAAGAGGCCCGCGCCCCCACCGAGGGGGCGCGGGCCCCTTGGGTCGTGTCGCCGAAGTCCCTCCTGACCGGAGCCACTTCGGCGGCACTCCCTCGCGCACCGCGCCGCTCAGCGGCCCCTGAAGTCGGCCACCGCCTCCGCCGCCGCCCGGTGGCCGACCTCGGCCAGCACCGGATTGCGGACCCGGTAGTAGTGCTCGGCGGTCAGCCCGAAACGCAGCGCCCAGCCCCGCGCCCGCGCCCAGGTCGCGTCGTCCGCCCCGGCCTCCTCGCGGAACACCCCGCGCGTCCCGGCCGACAGCAGGGTCCAGGCCGCCATCAGGTCGCAGGCCGGATCGCCCACGCCCACGCACCCGAAGTCGATGACGGCACTGAGCCGCCCGCCCCGGCCCAGCAGGTTGCCCGGCAGGAGGTCCCCGTGCAGCCACACCGGCGGGCCCTGCCACCGGGGAAGCCGCAGCGCGTCCTCCCACAGGGCGGTCGCGGCGTCCGCGTCCACCGTGCCGTCCGCGCCGAGGTCCCTGATCGCGGCGCGCACCTCCGCGTCGGCCGTACCCACGTACCCGCCGCGGAAGGAGGCCGGCCCGCCCGCGGTGTCCACCCGCCGCAGCGCCGCCACGAAACGGCCCAGGTCCTCGGCGGCCGTCCGCAGATCGGCCGGCGGCTCGTCGAAGAGGTTCTCCCCGTCCAGCCAGCGGTACACCGCCCAGCCGAACCCGTAGCCCTCACCCGGAACGCCCCTGCCCACCGGCACCGGCACGGCCAGCGGCACCCGCGGGGCGAGCAGCGGCAGCCACCGCAGCTCCCGGTCGATCTGCTGCGCCGAACCGGGGATCCGCGGCAGCCGCACGGCCAGGTCGTCGCCCAGCCGGAACATCAGGTTGTCGGTACCGGCGGAGCGCACCTCCGTGACCGGCAGGTGCGCCCACCGGGGGAACTGGGCGGCCACCAGGCGGGCGACGAGCGCCTCGTCCGCGTCGACCTCGTCGGCGTGCATCTTCATCCGGGGCATGGACGGGAAGCCTAGGCAGGGGGCGCGGACCCGATCAACGCGTTTTGGCCGAAGGGGCCCGCCGGCCCCGGCCTCACGGCTTGTCGAAGGTGTAGAAGCGCCGGTGGTCGAGCATGTCGGCCGGCGTCACGTTGTTCCACGGCGGCAGCGGGGCGTGCAGGTCGATCACGTTGGGCGTCCGCCCGGCGGGCTGGTAGCCGGCCTTCGGGTTGCGGGCCTGCCAGTCGGCCCACAGCTTGTCGACGAAGGCGTGGTGCAGCCAGAACACCGGGTCGTTGGGGGAGGCCGCGCTGGTCATGTGGCCGCCCACCCACACGTGGACCCGGTTGTGCAGGTTGACCCCGCGCCAGCCCTCCAGGTGGTTGCGGAACCCGCTCGAGGAGCTGTTCCAGGGAGCGGTGTCGTAGACCGGCACGGCGAGCACGGAGTCCACCTCGGCCCTCGTCGGCAGCTGCGGCGTCCCCGACCCCAGCCCGCGCCGCAGGTAGTCCCGCCGGTCCACCCCGACCGTGATGGGCCACCTGCGTCCCGTGGAGGAGAAGGGCCCGTCGAGCACCTGCCCGTCCCGGCCCCGGCTGGTACCGCCCATGAAGTCGGCGGCCCACAGGGAGGACTGGGGCGTGCGGTCGACGGTCCAGTCCCAGTACGGCAGCGTGACGCTGCGGTCCACCCGCTGGAGCGCCGCCTCGAAGTCCAGCAGGAACCGCCGGTGCCAGGGCAGGAACGACGGCGTGCGGTGCCCGATCCGGTTGCCGAAGTCGGAGTCGTTCATCAGGTAGTAGTTGTGGGCGTTGACGTAGCGGTCGTAGACGCCCGTCCGCTTCAGCTCCAGCACCGCGTTGACGAAGGCGCGCTTCTCGTCGGGGGTCAGGGCCGCCTGGTTCTTGCGCACGGTCACAGCTGGACCTCCTTCGCGACGAAGGGGGCCAGCTCGGCGCCCTGGAGCTCGCGGATGGCGGCCCGGGCGGCCGAAAGGGGGTCCGGGAAGCTCTCGTAGTGGTTGACGACGGTGACCCAGCTGCCGTCGGCGTTGCCCATCAGGTGCAGCTCCTTGCCGTCGATCCTGATGGTGGGGACCCCGACGCCGTGGTGCCCGCCGGGCCCCAGCGTGATCTGGATGCGGCGCCCCTCGTACACCTCGTCGATGGCGCCGGTGGGTATGGAGACGGGTGCTCCGGACACCTTGGGCGCCCCGGACGCCCCTGCCGCCGGGGCGGGAGCCGACGAGGACGAGCAGGCGGTCAGCCCCACGGCGGCGGCCGCCCCGGCACCGATGCCCAGAGCCTGTCGGCGAGTGATCTTCTTCATGGCCTGAAGAAGTACCAGAAGGCCGGAACCCGCCGATCAGTGCCCTTTGCATCAAGATCTGCGACCGCCCCGCCCGCGCCGAGGCGAACTCCCCCGGCCCGGCCCCCCCCCGCAATGGCTGGGCGCCCCGCGGCGACGGCCCGCGCCACGCCGGGCCTCCACGACCGGCCAGGCGCGTCCTGCCGGGCCGCGGCCGGGCGGTGGGCTACAACGGAGGGCGTGCACGACATGCAGGGGCGGCCCGGACGCCGGCTGATCCTCGGCCTTGCCGCCGCCGCGATCACCACCCGGACCGGCCAGGCCGCCCGTGCGGCGACCGGCGCCGACGGCCCCGTACGCCGTACGCCGGCGGCCGGCGGCCTGGACGTGGCGGCGGAGAACGCCCGGCCCGGCTCCCCGGACTGGCGGATCACCCGCGCCGGACCGGCGCGCGCCGTCGAGGGCTTCGCCGAACGGGCCGCCGTCCGCCCCGGAGAACCGCTGGGGCTGCGGGTGTCGACGACCTCCGCCTCCTACACCGTCTCCGCCTACCGGATGGGCTGGTACCGGGGGGCCAGGGCCCGCCTGGTGTGGCGCTCCGCCCCGCTGCCCGGCGTCCTCCAGCCGCCCGCCGCCACGGACCCCGCCACCCGGATGGCCCGCGCCGACTGGCACCGCACGGCGGAACTGGACACCTCCGGCTGGCCGGAGGGCAGCTACCTGCTGCGCCTGGACACCACCGACGGGCGCGCCCAGCGGTACGTGCCCGTGACCCTCCGCTCCTCCTCCACGGCCGGCCGCACCGTCCTGGTGAACGCGGTGGCCACCTGGCAGGCGTACAACCGGTGGGGCGGCGCTGACCTGTACAAGGGCCGGACGGGCACGAAGGCCTCGCGGTCCCTCCAGGTCTCCTTCGACCGCCCCTACTCCGGCCGCCACGGAGCCGGCCAGTTCCTCGTCTACGAAGCCCCCCTGGTCGCCCTCGCCGAGGAACTGGGCCTGCCCCTGGCCTACGCGACCGGCGTCGACCTGGCACGCGAACCCGCACTGCTGCACGGGGCGGCCGCCGTCGTCTCCCCGGGCCACGACGAGTACTGGAGCCCCGAGCAGCGCCACCACGTGACCCTGGCCCGCGACGCGGGCACCAACCTCGCCGTGCTCGGCGCCAACTGCTGCTACCGGCGGATCCGCCTGGAGGCCTCCCCGGCCGGCCAGGACCGCGTCGTCGTCTGCTACAAGGACGACTACGCCGAGGACCCCGGCTACCGGCGCGGATTCCCGCCCACCCACGACTTCCGGCGCGCGCCCGCCCGCGACCCCGAGAGCTCGCTGCTCGGCGTCATCTACGACGGCTATCCCGTCGACGCCCCCTACGTGGTGACCCACCCGGGACACTGGCTCCTGGAGGGCACCGGCGCCCGGGCCGGCGACGCCTTCGCGCACCTGGTGGGCGTCGAGTACGACCGGGTGAACCCGGCCCACCCGACACCGCGCCCCATCGAGGTCCTCGCCCACTCGCCGGTGGTCCGCAAGGGCCGCGCCTCGTACGCCGACACCGCCTACCTGTCGCTGCCCGGCGGGGCGGCCGTCTTCGCGACCGGCACCATGCGCTGGGTCGAGGCCCTCGACGCGGGCGGACCCGTCGGCCGCCGGGGCAACCACGGCCTGGACGCCCGCGCCGCCCACTTCACCCGCACCGTCACCGCCAACGTCCTGCGCGCGTTCGCCCGCGGCCCGGCCGGGCGGGCCAGGCCCGCCCGGGACAATCTGGCCGCGCACTACGGCGCGTAGCCCCGCCCGTCCCCGGCGGGCGCAGTACCGTCCCTTCCGCGGCTTCCGCCACCACCTCACACGTCAGGGGATGCGCGTTGCGTCGACTCACCGTTGCCCTCACGCTGCTGGCCACCCTCGCCGCGGGCGCCCACACCGGCTCCCGGGCCCTGTCCGCCGAACGCGACACCGCGGGCGGCCGCGGCACGAACGTCCTCGTCGTCGGCGTCGACAGCCGCGCGGGCCTGAGCGCCGCCGAGAAGCGCCGCCTGCACGTCGGCGGCAAGGGATGCAACTGCACCGACGTGATGATGCTCGTGCACCTCTCCGAGGACGGGCGCCGCGCGAGCGTCGTCTCCATCCCCCGGGACTCCTACGTCCAGTACCCCCTCCCCGGTCCGCCCCGCTTCGGGAAGATCAACGGTGCGTACGCGATCGGCGCCGGGCCCCTGACCGTCCGCACGGTCGAACAGGTCACCGGCCTCCACGTCGACCACTACCTGGAGACCGGGTTCACCGGCTTCGAGCAGACCGTCGACAACCTCGGCGGCGCGACCGTCTGCACGGACAAGCCCCTGCTGGACGAAGGCTCCGGCCTCGACATCACCGCGGGCGTCCACCACACCGACGGCAACCAGACCCTGCGCTACGTCCGCGCCCGGCACGTGAACCGGCCCGGCGACCTCGGCCGCGTCCGCCGCCAGCAGCGCACCGTCAACGAACTGCTGGCCCGCCTCTCCGCCGAGGGCGCCCTCGCCGACCCGCTCCGCGCGGCCCGGACCGCCCGCACCCTCCTGAAGACCGTGCGCACCGGCCCCGCAACGGGGCTGGACGACCTCGTCCGCATCGGCTGGACCCTCGGCCGGCTGCGCGCCGAGCGCACCGAGTTCGCCACCGTCCCCATCCGCGTCTTCGACCACCGCGTCCCCGGCGTGGGCTCCACCCTGCTCTGGCACGAGGCCCGTTCCGCCGCCCTGTGGAAGGCCCTCGCCGAAGACCGCCCCCTCACGGGCGACCCCCGCATCCAGCCCGTTCCCGAGACCCCCG
Source organism: Streptomyces sp. NPDC034085 (assembly GCF_055575555.1). Taxonomy (NCBI): domain Bacteria; kingdom Bacillati; phylum Actinomycetota; class Actinomycetes; order Kitasatosporales; family Streptomycetaceae; genus Streptomyces; species Streptomyces sp. NPDC034085. The sequence goes on from NZ_JBVISL010000013.1 coordinate 140,330, forward strand.
CCGAGACCAACCCGGCCGGCATCCGGGTCCGCGTCGACGACCCCGCCGTCGCCGAGGCCCTCGCCCGGGGCGGCTTCCAGGCCACCGCGCAGCCGGCGCCCGCCGTACGCCCCGGGGGCCCGCCCGTCATCACGTACGCCCCCGGCGGGGAAGCGGACGCGGCGACCCTGGCGGCGGCCCTCCCCGGCGCCCGCCTGCGCCCCGCCCCCGACCACGACAAGGCCTTCGACGTCACCGTCGGCACCGACCCGGTTCACGTCAAAGCGGTCACCTACGACCGCAACAAGGCCGAGGGCGCCCCGGTCACCGCCGACACCCTCCGCTGCCCGCCCGCCGCCTGAGCACCTGAAGGACCGTCGCTTTCCGGCCATGACGGATGGTAAGATTCAGGTCATTGCCATGCCGTGGCCGAGGTCGAGCGCGTACCGGAACGCACCTCCCTATACCGGCGAACACCCCCGCTGTCCATTCGACAACCTGTCGAGTTCAACCGCCGTTCATGCCAAGATCAAGATCTTGTAGGTGTGCGCTACACCTGCCTAGCCTGCGCAACGTTGCTTCCAAGCCCGGAACACACCATCCGGGCTGCTGACGTTGGAGGTTCAGATGGGTCTTGGCGACCAGGGCTTCGCTGTCATAGACACTCCGCCGCTGGACGAGCACAGTCTGGCCGAGTTCGAGAAACTGCCGCTCGACCCGTACACCGGATCGACGCAGCGCTACCGCCGCTTCTCCCAGTTCCGTCTCTTCCACGACGGCCGGTGGACGCTGGAACTGCTGCCACACCGTCACTTCGCCCAGCCGCGCCAGTACAACGACCTCGTCGGCGGCCAGATGCGCACGCTGGAGCCGCTGACCACCGACCCCACACCGCTCATCGAGGCCGGAGCCGAAGCCCTGGGCCTCGACAAGGACACGGTCTGGCAGCTCAACATCCACCAGTGCAGGGTCGTCTCCACCCCGCAGGTCGAGGGCGTCGCCGCACCCGAGGGACCGCACCGCGACGGCCACCAGTACGGCATCGTCGCCGTCACCCGCCGCCACAACATCTCCGGCGGCGAGACCCAGCTCATGCCCCTGGGCGGCGGCGAGCCCTTCTTCCGCACCACGTTGCAGGACGGCCAGGCCATCGTCTTCGACGACCGCCTGATGTTCCACCACGTCACCGACATCGAGCACCTCACCGACGAGGGCGGCTACCGGGACGTGTGGCTCGTGGCCGTGAACACCTGGGACAACCGGCGCTACGGCGAGGAGTACGAAGCCGAGGTCCGCGCGAGCACGAGGTCTGAGCCCATGTCCCTTCCCGTGCCCCCCACCCCGCCGGCCACGGCCGCCGAAGGCCGGATCCCCGCCGGCCAGGCACCCGTCTACGACCGGATCGGCGTCGGCTACTCCTCCGTACGCCGCCCCGACCACCGCTGGGCCGCCCAGATCGAGGCCTCCCTCGGCAACGCCCTCACCGTGCTCAACCTGGGCGCCGGAACCGGCGCCTACGAACCCGCCGGCCGCCGCCTCGTCGCGGTCGAACCGTCCCTGCGGATGCGGGCGCAGCGCGGACCGCAGGCCGCGCCGTGCGTCGTCGCGAGCGCCGAGCGGCTGCCCTTCGACGACCAGAGCTTCGACGCCGTCATGGCCGTCCTGACCGTGCACCACTGGTCCGACCTGGAAGCCGGCATCGCCGAACTCCAGCGCGTCGCCCGGAGGTTCTCCATCGTCACCTACGACATGGAGGTGCAGAAGGACTTCTGGTTCACCCGCGACTACGTCCCGGAGATCGCCGAGGCGGAATGCTCCCGCGTCCCCTCCATCGAGCGGCTCACCAAGCTCCTCGGCCCCTGCGAGGTCACGGAGATGCCGGTCTGGCACGACTTCACCGACGGGTTCATGACCGCCTTCTGGCGCCGCCCCGAGGCCTACCTCGATCCCGCCACGCGCAGGGCCTGCTCCGCCTTCGCGCTGACCGACGAACGGGCCGTCACCCGCGGCGTCGAACGCCTGCGCGCGGACCTCGCCTCCGGCGACTGGCACCGCCGCTACGCCGACCTGAGCACCCGCGACCACATCGACGCCGGCTTCCGCCTGCTCACCGGTGCCTCCGCGTACACCGCCCGGCCGGAGGCGTCCGCATGAGCCGCCCACAGCCCGACGCCGGCCCGCGGGCAGGCACGGAAGCGGGCACGGAGACCGGCACGGAAGCCGTCACGGAAGCCGGCTGGGACCCCGTACGGCTGGCCGAGGTCGCCCAGCGGCACGGCACCCCCGTGCACGTGCTCGACGCCCAGCGCCTGGACCGCGCGGCCGAACACCTGCTGGACGTGCTCGGCGGACTCGGCAGGCCGGCCCGCGCCTACTACTCGGTGAAGACCAACTACCTGCCCTACCTCATGAGGCGGCTGGCCGCCCGCGGCCTGGGCGCCGACGTCGTCTCGGGCTACGAGCTGGAGGCCGCGCTGGCCGCCGGCTTCGACCCCGCCGCCATGGTGTTCAACGGCCCGGTCAAGACCGACGCCGAACTGGCCACCGCGGTACGCCACGGCGTACGGGTCAACATCGACGGCGAGCAGGAGATCGAGGCACTGGAGGCGATCGCCGCCCGCACCGGGCAGCGCGTCGAGGTCGGCGTCCGCATCTCCCCGGGCCTGCCGGTCTCCACCTCCACCGACCCCTCCTACCGGGCCCAGGCCGAACGGGCCGCCGCCCGCACCCGCTTCGGCTGGCCCGCCGGCTCCCCGCAGCTCGCCTCGCTGGTGGACCGGATCGCCGCATCGCCCCACCTGGCCCTGCGCGCCGTCCACGCCCACCTCAGCAGCCAGATCGTGCACGAGGACCTGATGCTGCGGGCCCTGGAACGCGTCCTGGACGAGGCAGCCGCCCTGCACCGCAGGTTCGGCCTGAGCGAGGTGAACATCGGCGGCGGCTTCGGCGTCCCCGGCATCCGGCGCCCCCGCGTCGGCCCGCAGGGCGCGCTGGCGGCGCTGCGCGGGGAGAGCGCCGTACCGGAGGAGGAACCCTTCCTCGACATCGCCCGGCTGCTGAAGGAACTGGACGGGCAGATGCAGCGGCGCGGCCTCGACGGGGTGGCGCTCGCCTGCGAGCCCGGCCGCTGGCTGGTCTCGGACGTCATGGCCATGGTCACGCGGGTGATGTCGCGCAAGGAACTGCCCGAGGCCCGCTGGCTGATCCTCGACGCGGGCAACAACGTCGCCCCGTGGAACGGAACCGGCGAGGTCCACCGTCTGACGCCGATCGGCAGGCCGTACGCGGCCGAGCACAGCACCTGGTCGGTGGCCGGGCCGCTCTGCTACGAGAACGACGTGCACGCCGCCGCAACCGAGCTGCCGGACGACCTGCGGCCCGGGGACCTGCTGTGCCTCCACGACACCGGGGCCTACTCCCTCGGCCGCAGCAACAACTTCATCCGCACCCGGGCCGCCGTCGTAGCCCTCGACGCGGACGCCGAGGAGCTGGTCTGGCGCGCCGAGACCGGAGCGGACGTGTTCGCCCTCGCCGACCCGCGCACGCCGGACCCCGCGCCCGGGACCCCGTAATGATCAAGGCCTACCTGGAGCTCCTGAGGCTTCCGGGCGCGAGCGCGGCGGCGGTGCCCGCCGCGCTCGCGCGGCTGGCCGGAACCATGGTCCCGCTCGCCCTGCTGCTCAGCTGCGTCCAGTCCGGGCGCAGCCTCGCGGTCGGCGCCGGCGCCGGTGCGGCCTACGCCGTCGGCAGCGCGGTCGGAGGGCCCTTCACCGGACGGCTGATGGACCGGTCCGGCCCGAGCACCGTCCTGCGCGTCTCGGGGCCCGTCGCCGGCCTGACCCTGGCGTCGGCCGCCCTGTGGGCCGGATCGGCGCCGACCGCGGTGGCGCTGGCGGCGGCGTGCGCGGCCGGGCTGGCCACCGCGCCCGTCGGCGCGTCCATGCGGGCCCTGTGGCCGGCCCTCACCGACGACGCGGCCCTGCGGCAGCGGGCCTACTCCTTCGAGGCGACCCTCAGCGAACTGCTGTTCATCCTCGGCCCGACGGCCGTCACCGTCCTCGCCACCCTTGCCGGCGCCCGCGGGGCACTGCTGGCGACCGCGGTCCTGCTGGGGGCCGGAGGGCTGGGCTACGGGCAGGCACCCGCCGTACGCGGCCGCGGCCGACGGACCGCACCCGCCGCCGCGGCAGCGGACCCCACCGGGCGGGACCCGGGGCCGGTCCGCGCCGCGGCCCTGTCCGTCCTGGTGGCGATCGCCCTGACGGCGGCGCTGTCCAGCGGGCTCGTGGTCGCGGTCACCGCGTCCCTGCGGGACCAGGGCTCCGCGCCCGAACTCGCCGGCACCCTCGTCGCGCTCCAGTCGGCCGGCAGCGTCGCCGGCGGACTGCTCTACGGGGCCCGCACCTTCGGGGGCACGACGTACCACCGCTACCTGCGGCTGCTGATCGTCCTCACCCTGGCCCTGGCGGCCCTGCCGACCGTACGGCTGGCCCTGGACGCAGGGCTGCCGGCCACCTGGGCGCTGGTGCTGCTGGGCGTCCTGCTCGTGCTCAGCGGCCTCCCGATGGCCCCGGCCGGGGCGGAGGAGTTCCAGCTCATCGGGGAGATGACCGCCCAGGGGCGGGCCACCCAGGCCTTCGCCGGGGTCGGCAGCTTCATCGCCCTCGGCGGAGCGGCGGGCTCGGCCGCGACGGGCCTGATCGCGGACCGGCTGGGCCCGGGCGCGGCGCTGTGCACGCCCGCCGCCTTCACCCTGGCCGCCCTCCTGCTGAGCCTGGCAGCCCGCCGGCCGATCACCCGGGCCGTGTCCCCGGCCCCTTCCCCCGCCCCCGCGGCGGGCCCCACCCCGGTCCCAGCCCCCGAACCTGGAGAGAACCAGACATGAACACCGCACCCGGCGTGATCGCCGTCGTCGAGAGCCAGCTGTCGAACTTCGGCCTCACCCCGCTGCGCGCGGCCCACGAACTCGGCCTCCACACCGTCCTGGTGAGCAACGACCCGGACCGCTACCGGGTGGTCGGGATCGCCGAGGAGGTCTTCTCCCGGCACATCGACGAGATCGTCCGGACCGACACCAACTCGGCCGACGCCGTCGCCGAAGCCCTGCTGCCCTTCCACGAACAGGGCCTGCTACGGGGCGTGATGACCGTCACCGACTACAACATCCCCATCGTCGCCGAGGTGGCCGCGCGGTTCGGCCTCCCCGGCCTGTCCCCGCAGGCCGCCCGCACCTGCCGGGACAAGCTGCTGATGCGCCGCGCCTGCGAAGGGGCCGGCGTCGCGGTGCCCGGCTTCCACCAGGCCACCAGCGACGAGGACGCGCTGGCCGCCGCCGAACGGTTCGGCTACCCCTGCGTGGTGAAGCCCATGACCGAATCCGCCAGCATCGGCGTCACCCTGTGCCGCACACCGGACGAGGTCCTCGCCGCCTACCGCGACATCAGCTCCTCCCCGACCGACTTCCGCGGGCAGCCCAGGCGCCCCGGAGCACTCGTGGAGGAGTACCTCCTCGGCTTCGAGGTGAGCGTCGAATCCGTCCTCGTGGACGGCGAGCGCCGGTTCCTCGGAGTGACCGACAAGGCGCTCGGCGCCCACCCGCACTTCGTGGAGATGGGCGACACCTTCCCCTCGATGCTGTCCGCGCCGGTGCGCGCGCAGTGCACCGAGCTGGCCCGCCGGGCACTGGAAGCGGTCGGCCACGACTTCGGCGCCGCGCACGTCGAGGTCAAGATGACCGACAAGGGCCCCTACGTCGTCGAGGTCAACGGCCGGATGCCCGGCGCGGAGATCACCCAGCTCATCCGCGAGGCGACCGGGATCTACCTCCAGCGCGAGGTCGTCCGGCTGCACACCGGCGGCGCCGCCGACCTCACCGCGACCCACGACCGCGCCGCCGCCTCCCGCTACCTCTCCGCCCGCCAGGCCGGCACCCTCACCGAGATCGGCGGCGCCGACCTGGCCCGCCGCGTGCCGGGCGTGGTGGACGTCGACCTGGAGGTCCACCCGGGCGACCCCGTACGGCCCGCCGAGAGCAACCTCGACCTGCTGGGCTACGTCGTGGCCGTCGGCGACACCACCGGCGACGCCGTCCGCCGGGCCGAGGCCGCCCTGGGCCAGCTCACCCCCGTGATCGCCCCCGCGGCGGGCGGCGAACGGTGACCGCCGCCCCCGGGCCCCGCGTACGCGTCCACCGCGCCCTGCGGGACGCCGACCCGCAGCACTGGGACACCCTCCTCGGCCCCCGCGGCTTCTACGCCGCCACCCCCTGGCTGCGGCACGCCGAAGCCACCGCCGCCACCGCCCCCTACTACCTCACGGCCCACGACGGCGACGGCCCCGCCACCGGGGTCCTGCCCGCGTACCCCCTGGACCACGACACCCCGTACGTCTTCTGCAGCCCCGCCCGGGTCGTCGACTCCATCCACCGCACGGCGACCGGCGAGGAGGCACCCTGGACCGCCGGCCTGCTGCCCGCCCTCGCCTGCGGAGGCCGCAACCCCTCCCACACCAAGGCCGGCACCGCCCCCGGCCCCGACGCCGGACACGCCACCCTCACCGCCCTCGTGCAGCGGGCCGAAGAAGAGGCCTGGGCGGCCGGGCTGCGGGCCGTGTCCTTCCTCTACGTCGACGAGGACGACGACCCGCTGCGCGCCGTGCTGGCCGAACGCGGCTACACGGCGCTGCCGGGCCAGACGGCGTACTCCCTGCCCGTCCCCGAGGACGGCTCCTTCGACAGCTACCTCGCCCGCTTCGAACCGTCACGCCGTACGAAGATCAAGCGCGAACTGCGCGCCCTGAGCGAGGCCGGCGTCACCTACCGGACACAGCCGCTCACCCCCGCCCTCATCGAACAGCTCGCCCCCCTCGAGCTCGCGCTCTACGCCAAGTACGGCACCCCCGCCAACGCGGACGCCTTCACCGCGGTCCTGCACAGCGTCGCCCGCCACGCGGGCGACGCCGCCCGCGTCACCACCGCCCACCTCGACGGACACCTGACCGGCTTCGCCCTCACCTTCACCCACCAGGGCGAGATGTACGCCCGCCAGGCCGGGTTCGACTACGAGGCCCAGGGCAGACTGCCCCTCTACTTCGGGCTGGTCTACTACGAACTCCTGCGCACCGCGATGGCCGAGGGGCTCTCGCACATCCACTACTCCACGGGCTCCGACCGGGCGAAGCTGCTGCGCGGGTGCACGCCGCGCCGCCAGATCGCCTACGTCAAGGCCCGCCACCCCCAGGAGGCCGAGCCGCTCGCCCGCCTCGCCGCCCTGCACCCGGCCGTCCCCGCCTGACACCCCCGGCGGCCCCGCCCCTCCCGGGGCCGCCCCCCGGCACCTCACCCCGTGTCAGACCATCAGCAGCAGCCGCGTGTGCGGAACGAGCTTCCGGTTCACGCTGGTGCTCTGCACGAATATCGTGAAGTCGTCGTTGTGGTCGGGCTTCACGCGGGCCTCCGCATTCGGCAGGCCGAGCAGCGCCCGGGCCTCCGGCCCCGTGTACACCCGGTCCGTCTTCTTCTCCAGCACCGCTATCTTCTTCTGCGCCTGGATCTTTTCCGACTTGCTCAGCTGGTAATACGCACAACCGGTGCGGTACGTGTGCCCGCATTCGACGACCCATTCCCGGATCCCCGCTTCCCGGCCCACCGGAATCAGCTGGTACTCCGAAGGCTTCACCGGCGTGAGACCGGCCGCCTCGATGGTTTCCTTGTTGACCGCTTCCGCACCCGTGGAGAACACCGCCCGCGATCCCCGGATGCCCTTGGTGCGGCCCACCATGAAATTCTCGGTGGCCTGCCGGATCACCTGCCCGGCCTCCTCCAGGCCCTGCGTGCTCGTGGCGTCCCAGATGGCGATGTTGTCCCTCGGGAAACCGCACTGCATCGCCTCGCGCTTGCCCATCTGGTCCGGCACGAGGACGGCCAGCGTCCAGTTGTCCGCCTGCGTCGCGATCATCGTGGACACGGCCTGCACCAGCTCACGCGGGTCCTTGGCCGGCGCATCGGAGCACCGGTGGCTCGCGTTCTCCTGACCGTCGGTCAGCACGAACGTCAGGAAGCTGTGGTCGCCGTACAGCTGCGCCGTCTGCGCCAGCTCCCGCTGCGACTTCAGCGTGGCCGCCAGCAGGGCCGTCATCCCCCCGACCCGGTACAACTGCTTCAGGGACGGCATGCGCAGCACGTCCTTGTCGTAGATGACGCATTCCACCTGGTTGGAGAACACGTACACCGTGACACGGGTTTCCTGGTCCAGTTCCTTCGACCGGCGCGCCAGATACGCGATCTGCTGATCGGCGACCTCGACGACCTTGCCGTTCAGATGCGACATGGACGAACTGGCATCCAGCACAAGAGCAACGTGATTGATGTAGTTCTGGTTACCGGACATGGCCGCTCCCCCTTTTTCCGACTCGATGCTCCTACCTTCCCACCCACCACTGACAATCGACGTCCGGAGCCGCAGGGGGGTGCTGCGGCGGTGGTCGGCACCCGTCCGGCGGCCACGTCCGGTTCCGGACCCGGCCGTGGCCGCCGGACAGGGTTGCCGCCTGGGCCCGCCGAAATCCTCCCGCCCTCCCCGACCTCGCGTCAATCCTGGGGTTTCCTTGCCAACACCCAAGCGATAGCTTGGGTGTTGTGACTCTGGACGACCTCCGCGTGTTCGTGGCCGTATGCCGGGCCGGCAACCTCAGCGCCGTGGCGCGGGAACTGGGCCGCACGCAGTCCGCGGTGAGCCAGCACGTGAAGCGCCTCGAACGCGAAACAGCCGTCACCCTGCTGGAACGCCGGCCCCGCGGCGTCGCGCCCACCGAGGCCGGCCGCATCCTCTACGAGGCCGCCGCCGACGGCATCACCGGCCTGGACCAGGCGCTGCGCCGCCTCGGCGACCTCGCGCGCGGCGAGGGCGGATCCGTACGCATCGGCACCGGCGGCGTGACCGTCCGCCACTTCATGGCCGAAGCCATCGCCGCCTTCCGCCGCCGTCACCCCGCGGTCAGCCTGGAATTCCGCACCGAGACCTCCAGCCGCCGCTGCTTCGACGCCCTCCTGGCCGGCACCCTCGACCTGGCCTGGATCACCATCGGCGCCCCCGTCCCCGGCATCGAACAACGCCCCGTGGTCGACCTGCCCTGGGTCCTGGCCGTACGCGCGGACGACCCGCTGGCGGCCCGCCCGGCCATCGACCCCGCCGACCTGACGGACGCCCGCCTCGTCCGCCTGCCCCCCAACTCCCTCTCCGGAGCCCGCCTGGACGCGGCCTTCACCGACCTGGGCGTCCGGGTCGGCTCCGACACCAGCGTGGCGGACTGGGACACCGCACTCCTGCTCGCCGAACTCGGCCTGGGCCACGCCGTCGTACCGGCCGTCCCGGCCCTGCGCACCACCCCCGACGGCCCCCTGCGCCTGGTCCCCGTACCCGCCCTCCCACCCCTGCCGGTCGGCTGGGCCGTCCGCCGCTGGGACGCCCTCGCCCCCCTGGCCCGCGCCTTCGCCGACACCGTCGGCCAGCAGACCCTCAGCCACCTCCCCGGGTGAACACCAGCGAGGCGTTGTGCCCGCCGAATCCGAACGAGTTGGTCAACGCCGCGCCGAACGCGCCCCGCCGCGGCCGTCCCGCCACGACATCGAGCTTCACCCGCGGATCCAGCTCGTCGAGGTTCGCCGTCGCGGGCACGACCTGATCACGCAGCGCCAGGATCGAGGCGAGGGCGCCCATGGCACCGGCCGCACCGAAGAGGTGCCCGGTCATCGACTTGGTCGCCGTGACCACCGGATGCACCCCGACGGCCTCGGCGATCGACTCGGCCTCGGTGAGGTCGCCCGCCGGGGTCGAGGTCGCGTGGGCATGCACGTGCTGCACGTCGAGCGGGGACAGCCCGGCCGCCGACAGGGCGAGACGCATCGCGCGCACCTGCCCGTCCGCATGGGCGGCGGTGATGTGGTGCGCGTCGGAGGTGACCCCGGCGCCGGCCAGCACCGCGTGCGCCCGCGCGCCCCGGGCGGCGGCGAAACCGGCCCGCTCCAGGACCACCAGCGCCGACCCCTCCCCGATGACGAAACCGTCCCGGCCCACGTCGAACGGCCTGGACGCCTCCCGCGGCGCCTCGTTACGGGTGGAATGCGCCCTGGCCTGCGCGAACCCCGCCAGCGGCAGGGGGTGGATGCATGCCTCCGCCCCGCCCGCGACGACCACGTCCGCACGCCCCAGGCGGATCAGGTCCAGGCCCAGCGCGATCGCCTCGGCACCCGAAGCACACGCGCTGACCGGCGTGTGCGCCCCGCCCCGGGCACCCAGTTCGATGCTGACCCAGGCCGCCGGCCCGTTCGCCATCAGCATCGGCACGGTGTGCGGTGAGACCTTGCGGACCCCCGACGCCTCGAGGACGTCGTCCTGCCCGAGCATGCTCAGCGCGCCGCCCGCGCCCGTGCCGATCACCACGGCCAGGCGCTCCGGCTCGACCGCCGGCCTCCCCGCATCGGCCCACGCCTCACGGGCCGCGACCAGAGCGACCTGCTCGCACCGGTCCAGCCGCCGGGCCTGCACCCGGTCGATGACCTCGCCCGGCTCGACCCGCAGCCGCCCGGCGATCCGCACCGGCAGCCGCTCCGCCCACTCCTCCTCGATCGCGCTGATCCCGGACTCACCGGCCAGCAGCCCGGCCCACGTCGAGGAAACGTTTCCGCCGAGCGGCGTCGTGGCACCCAGACCCGTCACCACGACCTCCGTCGCACCCGTGTCCATCGCACAACCCCCTTTGTCCAGACGACACACTCCCGCCCGCTCGCTGCCGGCAGGAGACGATCAAGCCATTCCCCAATGTGCCAGGGCAGTTGCGCGTCATCAGGTGCCGCGATCGACGGAGTCCACCACTGCTCCTTTGGAGGAAGTCCACAAAAGACTCCCCGTGTCCGCCGGGCCGCCCCCGCCGTTCCATGGGTCCGTTCGGCGGACGTACCCCTCGGCGCGAGGCGTCACCGCCCGAAAGGGATACGGATGTTCCCGGTACCCGCACCGCCGTCACAGGGAGACTCCGATGAGCTGCATCAACCGACGCGACCTCGCACTGCTGGCCCTCCGCGCCGGAACCGGGGCCGTCCTCATGGCACACGGCACGCAGAAGCTGTTCGGCTGGTTCGGCGGCGGCGGCCTGGACAAGACCGCAGCCGCGATGGAACACATGGGCTTCACCCCCGGCCGGCACAGCGCCCTGGCCGCGGGACTCGGCGAGACCGGCGGCGGCGCCCTCCTCGTCCTGGGCCTGGCCACCCCGGCCGCGGGCGCCGCGGCGGCGGGCGCCATGGCGGGCGCCGTATCCGTCCACGCCCCCGCCGGGTTCTTCGCCCAGGCCGGCGGATACGAGTACCCGGCCTTCCTCGGCTTCACCGCGGCCGCCATCGGCCTCGCCGGAGCGGGCCGCTACTCCCTCGACCACGCCACGGGCCACACCTTCGACCAGCGCTGGATGCTCGCCCTGGCCTTCTCCGCGAGCGCCCTGGCGGCAGCCGCAGTAGTCACCAAGCGCGCCCAAGCCCAACAGCCCGCCGAATCCCAAGCCTGACGCCCCCCAGCCGCCGCTTCCCCCACCCCGGCGGACCTCCGGAACGTCCGGCGGCAGCGCCGCCGGACGGACAACGGCCGCTCGCTGCCGCGTTCCACCCCCCGCCTGGACGCACCGAGCGGCCGTTTACGGGCGAGACCGCATCGAAACCGCGGTCTGCCCGACACATCCTTAAAGATCTCAGGCTAGATCAAGCCATATGCACGTCGGAGCCGAGGCGCTTGACGAGATCGAACGCGGAGCGCCGGATCGTGACCAGCGAGCTGATGGTGCGGTCGCCCGTTTCGCGCCAACGGCTCTGCGCGATGCGCCAGGAGGCGAGGAAGACGCCGACCTGCATGTGGGTGACCAGGCTGTCGCGCGTGCCGTTCGCGATGACCCGGTCCAGGATGGTGAGCTCCATCTCGACACAGTGGTCAAAGCTGTGCTTGGCCAGTGTCAGGCTGCCGGCCGCGAGGTCGAGAGACGCGGCGAAGTCGTCAGCCCACTGCTCTCCCGCAGTGGAGAGCACGTGCTCCAGGGGGCCGTTGAGGTCCGCCATGGTCGACGCCTCGGGGGGCAGCTCCTCCAAGTAGCGGTCCCACAGTTCGACTTCGGGGGCGAGGAACACCGCTTGCTTCTCCGGGAAGTACCGGAAGAACGTGCTGGTGCCCACCCGCGCGTGGTGACAGATCTGAGCCACGGTGGTCGCGTCGTAACCGGACGACGCGGCGAGTTCGCGAGCAGAGCGCACTATCTGCTGCTTGACCTCGGCTTTCTTGATGTCGCGCAGCGACTCTGCTTGGCGCTTCTGGGGGGGTTTGTTCTCCATGAAGCGGACGGTAGCAGCATCCGACTGGATTTGACCCCCACTAGGAAGTCATTCCCGTCTGGGGGTGTAACCCTTGTGGGAGTCACCCCCACTTGGGGGTCGGTCCGGGGATCGTGACGGGAGTTGAGCAAGGACGTGGGTGGCAACCGCATGTGGGCGTTGGTGGCTGATGGCGTGGGCGGAATCGCGCCTGCCGAAGTCGACCGCCCGCCGCTGGAGGCGAGTCAGATTCTCGTCTCCGTGCGTGCCTCCTCAGCGAACTTCGGCGAGATCACCGATATTCTGCCGGGCGCCCCCCGAGGGTACGTCCCCGGCTGGGAAGCCGTCGGCACGGTGCTCGAGACCGGACGCGCCACGTCGCGGTTCCGGCCCGGTGACCTGGTCACCACACTCGGACACATGGGCGGCTGGGCCGAATACCGGGTGGTGGAGGAGCAACTCGCCTTCCGTGTGCCGCCGGATAGCTCACCGACTTCGATGGCGGTCATCGCAGTGGCCGGCGGAACCGCGATCCGGGTGATCCGCCGCCTGGGGTCGACGCTGGGAACGCGGGTCATGGTGACCGGCGCCGCCTCCGCAGTGGGTGTCTTCGCCGTGCAGCTGCTGACCATGGCCGGTGCGTACGTGGTCGCGGTGGACCGCAAGTCGGAACGGCACAGCCGACACCGGGCGTTGGGGGCCGAAGAGGTACTGACAACGCCTGCCGAAAATCGCGAACAGGTCGGGGCGGTCATCGACACCGTCGGAGGTGATGTCCTCGTTCACGCTTTTCGGCAACTGCGAGCCAACGGCCGGTTGATCGCGGTGGGACACACCGCGCGCGAGTGCGAGAAGTTCCGGCCGGGGGACTTCGAGGGAGACGACAGCCGTCACGGCCGAGTCATCGAGACGATGCATCTGCTGCAGGATGATCCGCGGCGCACGCTGGCCGACGACATCGAGTGGCTGGCCCGACTGGTCGATGACGGGCGCATTCTGACTCCCGAAATCCTCGTACAGGAAAAATCCTCTTTCGCGTCGACGGTGACGCTGAAGCCCAGGCCAAACGGATGGGTGAAAACCGTCCTCAAAGTCAGATAACACCACACCGCACCCTTGGGCGGTCTGGGCGATTTCGACTGCTCGAAAGCATTGATGGAGGCACACGTGGAAACGCAACTCAGCGACGAAACGATCAAGCAGGTCACGCTGGAGATCGTCGTCGACGAACTCGAACTCGACGTCGAGCCCGATGAGCTCGACCTCAACGCGAACCTGATGGACGAGTACGAGGCCGACTCGCTCGGCCTGATCCAGATCCTCGCGAGAGTGAACAAGGAACTGGCGATCCGCCTGCCGCGCGAAGAAGCCGGAACCCTGCGCACCGTGGACGAAATGGTCCGGCGGATCATCGAGCTCCGCGCCGGTGAGGCGGCCGTCAATGAAGGATAGGACCCGCCGGGTGGTCGTCACCGGAATCGGCTGCGTCAGCAGCATCGGGACCGGCGTCGAGAGTTTCACCGAGGGCATCAAGCGCGGCCGGAGCGGAATCTCGGAGATCCGCTCGTTCGACAGCAGTGACTTCCCCAGCCGCCTTGGCGGTGAGGTGCACGATTTCGCGCCCGAGGCGATCGTCCGCACGATCGACCCCGGCCAGTGGGGCCGGACCGCGCAGATAGCGGCCGCCGCCGCCCGCCTGGCCCTCCAGGACTCCGGCATCGACTTATCCGATGATCTCCGGATGGCCGCGGGGGCCATCATCGGCACGACCAACGGAGAGGCCCCCACGGTCGACACCCTGACCGGCCAGTGGCTGGAGCGCGGTCCCGGCCTCATGGACGCCGACCTGGTCAGCCTGCTGCCGGCGGGCAACATAGCGGCCGCCGTATCAGTGGAACTCGGCCTCTGCGGCGAGACGATGACGATTCCCACGGCCTGTTCAGCCGCCAACTACGCCATCGGCAGCGCCGGCGACAAGATCGCTTCGGGTGAGGCGGACGTCATGTTCGCCGGCGGATCCGACAGTGTGAACCGGTTCACGCATGCCGGGTTCCTCAGCCTCGGTGCCATCGCCGACGGAGTGGGGCGGCCCTTCGACCGGAACCGGACCGGAATCGTCACGGCCGAAGGCGGTGCGGTACTCATGCTGGAGGAAATGGAACACGCCATACGCCGCGGCGCCCACATCTACGCCGAACTCCTCGGATACGGTCTTTCCTGCGACGCGCACCACATCGTGCACCCCGATGCGGACAGCATCGCGAACTGCATCCGGCGGGCCCACGCCCATGCGGGAATCGACGCGAGCAGCGTCGACTACATTTCCGCCCATGGCACGGGCACGCCTACCAACGACGTCACCGAAGTCACGGCGACGCGTAGTGTGTTCGGTGAAGCGCACCCACCGATGAGCTCGATCAAGTCGATGCTGGGGCACACCATGGGAGCGGCCAGCGGATTCGGCGCGATCGCCTGTTGCAAGGCGATCGAGGATTCCTTCCTCCCGCCGACGATCAACCTCGAAGAAGCCGATCCGGAGCTCGGGCCGGGCATCGATTTCGTGGCCGGGAAAGCGCGGAGCGCACGCGTGAGGGTCGCCCAGAACCACGGCTTCGCATTCGGCGGCAACAACGCGATCACGATCTTCGGTGCAGTCACGGATCAGACCGTGCCCACCGCAGCAGGGGAGCCCGCACGATGACCCAGGCCCAAGCACCGCGGATCACCGAAATTTCCGTCCTCTCCGTCGCGGGCACCGGAATGGAGGCGTTGCGGGAGCGGCTGAACGCACCCGCTGCCGAGGAACTGCCGCTGAACCCGCCGCCGCAGGCCGATGCCGCGGACTACGTCGCGATTCCCGGCGACATCTCGGCCGTCCCCTCCTTCGACATCACCGACTTCGTGCCCAAGAAGGGCACGAAGAACATCGACCGCACCACCGCTCTCGGACTGGCCGCCAGCGCCCGGCTCAAACAGGGACTGACCGACAGCGCCGGCATCACCGACGATTCCTGGCAGTCCACCGGTGTCGCGATGGGCAGCATGGTGGGCAGCCTGCGCAGCAGCATCGAACTGGACTCCAGCGTGATCGAGGGAGCCGGCATCGACCTGATCAACCCGGCCCGGTTCCCCAACACCACGATGAACTGCTGCGCCAGCCAGGTCGCCATCTGGCACGGGTTCCGCGGCCCGAACTCCACTCTCGCCAACGGCAACCTCAGCGCCTTCTCGGCGCTGCAGTACGCGGCGCGGCTGATACACCGCGGCCACGGACAGCGGATGCTGGTGGGCGGAGTCGAGGAACTGTCCCCGCACACGGCCTGGGGCATCCGGTCGAAGAAGATCGTGCACGACACCGTGCCCGTCTGCGAAGCCGCCGCCGTGTTCGCCCTCGAGCCCGAGGGGCTCAGCCAGGCCCCCGCACTGGCCACGGTACCGGCCTGCGCGGTGGGTTTCGCTCCCGAACGTACGGACGCCGGCTTCACCGACGCCCTGCGCCGGGTCATCACGGCAGTGCTCCGGCAGGCCGGGGTGGACGACACCGCCGTCGACATCGTCTTGCCCGGTGCGGAGGGGACCGTACTGGCGGAGGCCGAGCAGGCCGCGCTGGCCGGGTTCACCGCCGACCGCGTGGACGTGCGCAAGACGCTCGGCGAATGCGGCAGCGCCACCGGAGCCCTGCAGGTCGCGGCCGCACTGGCGGTCGGACGGCCCGGTAGCACCGCACTGATCACCGGCATCGACATCTCCGGAGCCGTCGGTGCGGCCGTCCTGCGGATCGGGGCGCAGACATGAGCGTCCGGATCCTGATCGTGGGCGCCGGCCCGGCCGGCCTGGCCGCAGCCGTCTCCTTACGGCTCCAAGGGCTTCCGGTGACGGTGGTCGACAAGGCCGCCGCCCCGCACACCCACCCCAAGGCCATCGTCCTGTGGCCGCGCGCGCTGGAGATCTTCGACCGTCTCGGCATCGCCGACCGGCTGGAGGCCGCGGGGCACCCTCTCACCAACCAGCACTACCACTCCAACGGAACACGCGTCGCCAGCCTGACCTTCAGCAAGCTCCGGCACACCAAGTACCGCTACGCCCTGGCCATACCGCAGCACACCACGGAACGCATCCTGCGGGAGCGGCTGGGCGAACTCGGCGGTTCGATCCGTACCCACACCGAACTGACCGCGCTGCGGCAGGACGCGGCCACGGTGACCACCACCCTGACCGACCTGGACACCGGCATCGCGCAGGAGGAAACGTACGACTGGGTGATCGGGGCGGACGGCGTACACAGCTCCGTCCGCACGGCCACCGGCATCGCGTTCTCGGGCCAGACCTACGAACAGACCTTCCTGTTGTCGGACGGCCCCTGCGACACCGAGCTCGCCACCGACTCCGCGCACTACTTCATGACAGACACCGGTGTGCTCGTCATGGTGCCGCTCCCGGACCGGCAGTGGCGCGCCTTCATCAGCGCGCCCCGCGAGATCCCGGAAGGCGAACCGCTCCTCGACACGGTGGCGCGCGTGGTCAGCATGCGGTCGCCGGTTCCGGTGCGGTTCCTCGAAGGCCATACGGCCGGCCGGTTCCGGATCCACCGCAAGGCCGCGGAACACGTGTGGCGAAGCAGGGTCTTCCTTGTCGGGGACGCGGCGCACGCGCACAGCCCGGCCGGCGCGCAGGGCATCAACACCGGCGTGGAGGACGCGACCAGCCTGGCATGGCGCCTCGCCGGCGTCTGCCGCGGCTCGGTCGCCGCCTCGGACTCCGACCGCGTCTTCACACAGTGGGCCGACGAGCGCCACCAGGTCGTCGCGAACGTGCTGCGTGACACGGACCTCCAGACCCGGATGTGGGGTGTGCGCGGCTTGCGCGGGCGCCTGCGGGACGCGGTCCTTTACGGGGCCGAGCGCACCGGGCTGCTCGACCGCGTGGTCATCCCCCGCCAGACCCAGATCGTCCAGCGGTTCAGCCCCGGCCCGGGACGGGGACGTCCGAAGGCCGTCGGGGCCCTCCGCAGCCACGCCCGGCTGCCGAACGTCGAGATCTCCACAGATGGCGCCCCCGGGGCGCGTCTGCACGACTTCCTGTCGATGACCGAGCCGATAGCCATCGAGTTCGACCCCGCGGGCACGCCGGGCCACCGGACGACGGTCAGTCGCCGGGCGGCCCGCGGGAAGGAGTTCGACGTCGTGTCGCTCACCGGCCCGGCACTGCGCTCCGCGCTGGGCATCAGCCGACGTGTCACCTGCATCGTGCGTCCGGACGGGATCGTGGCCGCAGTCGCACCGCACACCACTTCCACCAAGGGGGTCAGCACCCCATGACCACCGCAGTGCAGCGCATCTCGCAGGAACTGGTGCACCGCGCCAACCCGAGGGAGATCCTCGTCTCCCCGCCGCGCTGGGACGCCGAACACCGCTACCACACCATGACGGTCACCACCGACATCAGCCCCTACTACCTCGACCACCACGGCCGGCACCGGCTCGACCTCCTCCTGATGACCGAAGCGTGCCGGCAGGCGGCGATGAGCGCGGCACACCGCTACGAAGGCCTGCCGCTCGATGTCGCCGCCTTCTTCAACACCATCGACGTCCGGCTGAGCAACGTCGGCACGCTGATGAACTCCTCCGGGGAATTGCTGATCACCACCTCCATAGAGGAGATGAAGCTGCGCGGCGACGGTTCGCCGAAGCAGATCGTCTACTCGCAGCAAGCCGTCGTCACCGGCTCGGACAAGCCGGTGCTGAGCTCGCGGATGGCGGTCCAGGGTGTCGCCGAAGGGCGGTACCCGGACCTGCGCGCCTACCAGCGGGGAGGTTTGGCGGCGCCGACCACCGCGTCGATGCGCGCCACCTTCCAGCGTCACCAGGACACGGCGGAACCCGAGCGGGTCGGCCGGACGCAGACCGCCAACGTCGTCCTCGCCGGACTGCGGCGCACCGCCGACGGCGCCACCGCGATCCTCGACGCGGACCTCGCCAATGTCAGCCTGTTCGACCACGACTACGACCACTACCCGGCGATGGTCCTGATCGAGGCCGGCAGGCAGCTCGCCCTCGCCTGCACGGACCGTGCGGTGAACTGGATCATCAGCGGCTGCCGTGCCGAGTTCCCCGGGTTCGCCGAGCTCGACACCCCCACCGCCGTCGTCGCCCGTCAGTACGGCAACCACGTGGAGGTCGTCTGCCGGCAGAACGACCTGGTCGTCACCCGCATGTGGTTCGAACTGACGTCGATGGTGAGCCGGCCATGACGACACTCGCGATCTGGAGCGACTTCCGCGGCGTCCTCACCCCGCCCCTGAGCGAGGGAGTGCGGCGGTTCTGCGAGGGCCGCAACTTCACTCCCGAGCAGATCCGCCGGTCCCTGCGCTCCATCGGCGAACGCCACGGCTGCCCGGACGGCATGGCGGTGCTCGACTCGGGCGTCCTCGACGAGCGCCGCTGGACCGCGGAAATCGAACGGGAGCTGCTCGACCGCTTCGGCATCACCGCCGACCTGTCCGACTTCCGCAGCCGCTGGTGGAGCGACCAGCGGACCGATGAGGACTGGGTGGCGGCCCTGACGGAGTGGCGGGCAGCGGGAGCCTTCATAGGACTCCTGTCCAACCTCCCGGCCGAGTGGCGCACACCCCTTGCTTCCTTCCCCGCCGTCGCGGACGTCTTCGACGACGTACTGCTGTCGTGCGACGTCGGAACCCGCAAACCCGAAGCTGACATGTTCCGTCTCGCCGAGGCCCGAACGGGCCTGGCCCCCCGGTTCCACGTACTGGCCGACGACCTGCCCGAGAACGTGGCAGGCGCCCGGCAGGCAGGCTGGTCCGGCGTGCTGTCCGGCGGAGGCGCGACGAAATCCGCAATCGCACTCATCAACTGCATGCTGAGCCGCGAAGCGGCGACCCACGAAGGAGAATCGCGATGAGCTCGCGATCGGCATTTGTCACCGGGGCCAACCGCGGAATCGGTGAGGCCATCGCCAAGGACCTGGCCAAGCGCGGCTACCGCGTCGTGGGTACCTACCGCAGCACCCCTCCCGAGGCGGACGGCGTCTCGTTCGTCCGTTGCGACGTCCGCGACCCCGACTCGGTGACCGCAGCGGTGCGCGAGGCCCGGGAGACCCTCGGCGAGATCGACGTCATCGTCAGCAGCGCGGGCATCACCCAGGACGGGCTGCTGATGTCCCAGGCCCCCGACGACGTGGCCGGCGTGCTCGACACCAACCTCACGGGCGCCTTCAACGTGGTGCGCGAGGCCGTGTCCGACATGGTGGCCAACAAGTGGGGCCGCATCGTTTTCGTCTCCTCGGTCATGGGCCTGTGGGGCTCGCCGGGGCAGACGAGCTACTCCGCCTCCAAAAGCGGACTCATAGGCCTGACCCGGTCCCTCGCCTGGGAACTGGGCCGGGCCCGCATCACCGCCAACGCCGTCCTCCCCGGCCTGATCGAGACCGAGATGATCGCCGGCCTGAAGGACCGCAGGCGCGAGCAGGTGGTCTCCCAGACTCCGCTGCGCCGGACCGGTACGCCCGAGGAGGTCGCCGCCCTCGTCGGCTTCCTGGTGTCCGACGAGGCCGCGTTCATCACCGGGGCCTCCATACCCATCGGGGGCGGCATCGGGATGGGCCTGTGACCCGCCCGCCCGCCCCGCCCGCGGCCACCGCAGAATCCCGAACCCACCGAAAGGCATCACCCGTGACGGATGCAGCTCAGACGACCTCGTCCTACCCGTGGCGCGAGGAGTACGTCACCCTTCCGGTGCCGGACCGGAACGGTACGGACGCCTCGATCGGCCTGCTGAAGATCGGCGACCCCGCCGCCTCGACCGTCGTGCTGTTCCTCGGCGGCAAGGAAGGCGCGGCCGCCGGCTTCACCAGCCTCGGCCGGACCGTCGCCGCGGTCGCGCCCGGAGTGCAGTTCTGGGCGATGGACCGGCGAGAGGTGTTCCTCACCGACACCTCCCGGACCGACGCACCGCTCGACCAGGCCCTCGCCTACTACCTCGAAGGCCGCTACCGGCGCCCTGACCCGGCACACTTCGCCGAGTACGCCGAATGGGGCCTGCAGGTCCTCGTCGACGACATCCGGGTGGCGATCGCGGCAGCCGCCGAAGGCGGACGCAAGGTCCTGCTCGGCGGCCACTCCGTGGGCGCCGCCGAGGTCGTGCACTACGCGTCCTGGGACTTCGACGGAGTCGGCGGCCACCGGAGTATCGACGGCCTGGTCCTGGTCGACGGAGGCGCGCTCAACGCCTTCCGCGGCGCCGGCATGGAATTCGGCATCGACCTCGACACGGCACGCGGCTGGCTGGGCGGCATCCGCACGGGCGGGGTGTTCGAGACCGACAGCTCCACCTCGGCCACCCTCGGCTTCGACGGACCGCCGGAGACCGCCGCGCTCTTCTACAAGCTGGCTGCCAGGGCGCTCCTGGAACAGCCCACCGCCCTCTCGCCGCTGGCCGCCCGCCTGCCCGCGCGTTACCCCGTACCGGCCTCGGCGACCAACCACGAAGTGTTCGCCGCCCTGGTCAACCTCGGCAACGCCAAGCCCGGCTACGGCGTGACGGCCGGGCACTTCGACGGCGGCAGCTGGGTGCAGGACGGACCGACCCGGCTCGGTACCGTCGCCCACGCCCACTCCCTCGGCGCGGGTGCGTTCCAGTGGTACACCCTCAACCGCACGCTGCTCGACCTCATCGCCGCGGACTCGCTGGAGCAGAGCGGGACCACCGAGCTGCTCGGCCTGCGGGGCCTGCACACCGCGCGGATCGACGTCCCGGTACTGGCCTACGCCTCCGCGTTCACCAACGGATCCTCGCTCGACTCCGCGAAGGAACTCGCCCGGCTGTCGGCCATCAGCCGTCTCGAACTCGTCGAGGACAAGGCACTGAGCCACCACGACGTCCTCTTCGCCGACCTGCCCGCCAACTCGCTCGTACGCGCCATCGCCTCGTTCGCGGGCTCCCTCGCCGCGTAAGACCAGAACTCACAGACAGGGGTCCCACAAGTGACCAGCACGGAGTCCGTCCTCCCCACGGGCGCCGACGACACCCCGGCGCACCGCGGGCCGTCCTGGCCGGTGCTCGCGGTGGCCGCGGTGGCGGTCGTCATCGTCCCCCTCGGCGTCAGCGGCACACCGCTGCTGCTACCCGCGATCGGCACCGACCTCGGCGGAGGCCTCGCCCCCCTCCAATGGGTGGTCAACGCCTACAACGTGGCTGCGGCGAGCACCATGCTCGCGACGGGCGTGCTCGCCGACCAGTACGGCAGGCGCCGGATCTTCCGCCTGGGAGCCGGCATGTACCTGGTCTCCCTGCTGGCCACCATCCTGGCCCAGGACACCCTGGTGATCGACGTGGCCAGGGCCGCCGCCGGGATCGGCGCCGGCGCCATCGTGACGTCGATGACGGCCATCGTCGCGAACGCCTTCGACGGCCCGGCCCGGGCCAAGGCCTTCGGACTGGTCGGAGTGGTCATCGGCGCCGGACTCGCACTCGGCCCCACCATCAGCGGCCTGATCGCGCAACTCCTCGACTGGCGAGCGGTGTTCGGCTTCCACGCCGTCATCGTGGCGGTGGGGCTGCTCGGCTCCCTCCTGCTGCCCGAGTCCCGCAACCGCGAGGGCAGCCGGTTCGACTTCCCGGGCGCGGGCCTGTTCACCGTCGCTCTCCTGCTGCTGACGATCGGCACGATCGAGGGCCCGCAGTCCGGGTGGGCGGGCGCGCGCACGATCGCCCTGTTCGCCGGCGCGGCACTGACCTTCGTCCTGTTCGTCGTCCACGAGCGACGTACGCGCAACCCGATGTTCGAACTGAGCCTCTTCTCGAACCGGCAGTTCCTGACCGTGAACCTCGTCAACATCGAGTTCGCGTTCGGATTCATCGGCCTGCTCCTGCTGCTGCCCGCCTTCCTCTTCAGCGTCGGCGGACTGGGCAACGGGGCGGCCGGTCTGCGGATCCTGCTGCTCACCGTTCCGATCTTCCTGGTGCCGATGGTGTCCGGCAGGCTGAGCGCCGCGGGAATGCCCCTCCGGCTGATCCTGGCCGGCGGCCTCACACTCATCGGCGCCGGCGCGTTCGGCCTGACCTTCGCCGAGGGCGACAGCCCCCTGTGGGTGCTGGCGCTCCCCTTGATCGTCACCGGAGCCGGTGTCGGCGTGCTCAACGGAGTCATGGACGGTGCCGCCGTCGGCTCCGTGCCGAACACCTCAGCGGGGATGGCAGCCGGGATGTTCAACACCATCCGGCTCGCCGCGGAATCCCTCGCCTCCGTGGTCGTCGTCGCCCTGGTCGCCTCCTTCGTCCACACGCGGCTCGCGCAAACCCCTCTGCCCTCGGACCTGAACGCCGCCACCGCGGCTGACGAACTGGCTTCGGGCGACGTCAAGCACCTCTTCGCCCAGTACCCGGACCAGGCCCACACCCTGGCGTCGGTCCACGCCTCCGCGTTCCACCAGGTGATGTGGATCTCGGTGGTCCTCGCCGCGGTATCGGTTGCCGCCGTGCTGCTCCTGCTCCGCAGGCAGGACAGCCCCCGATGACCGCCGCCAGGCAATGGCCCCTCACCGCGGTGGACACGGTCGAGGCGAAGGACGGCGCCATCACCGCACGCAAGACGGTACGCGCCGACGACCCCTACCTCAGCGGCCACTTCCCCTCGCTGACGGTCTACCCCGGAGTGTTCCTCATCGAGGGTGTCCAGCAGATGCTCGAACTCCACCTGGACGGCACACCCGGCGGGATCGACCTGGTCTCCGTCGAGTCGGCCCGGTTCAGCCTGCCGGCACTGGCCGGGGACGAGGTCGTCTTCGACACCCGGATCACCGGCCGGCGCCCCCTGCTGTCGACCACGACGACCTGCACCGTCGACGGCCGCCGGTGCGCCCGCATCACCGCGACCTGGAGGTGCGCGCCATGACCGACCACCCGGACCCCGCCGACCTGCTGCCGTACGGCCACCCGGCGCTTCACATCGACCGGATCCTGACCCACCGGCCCGGCGCGCTGACCGCCGTCAAGGCCGTGTCGCGGCACGAACTCGGCGGACACCTCGGCCCGGCGCGCCCCGCCCGGCTCCCCTCGGTACTGGTACTCGAGTCCTTCCTCCAGGCCTGCGGGCTGCTGGTCGCGCTCGACTCCGGGGAAGCCGCCCCCGACCGGCTGCTGGTGTTCGGCTCAGCACGCAACCTGCGCTTCGAAGGCCCGGTGCGGGCGGGCGAACTCCTCGTGCACTCGGTGGAACTCCTCGACACGCACGAGGACACCGCGGTGTTCTGCGGCGTCTCCCGCACCGGTGACGGACAGGACGTCCTCACCGTGGAGCGCGCGATCACCCTGAGCCGGCCCGCGGACTCCCTCACCGCGGCGACCGGCGACGGCTGACCTGCCTTCCAAAGAAAGCGAGAACCATGTACGACTACGTCATCACCGTGCCCGGACAGGGGTCACACCGGCCCGGAATGCTCGATTCCTGGCTGGCGCGGGCACCCCGGGCGCAGAAGCTGCTCGCCGAGTGGTCCGAGGCCGCCGGGCTCGACCTGCGGGAGGCCGCCCAGGACGCCGTCGCGATGAGCGACACGGCTGTCGCACAGCCCCTGATCACCGCAGCGGCACTGCTGTCGCTCGAGCGACTGCGGGCCCGCACCGACCTGGACCCGGCCCGAGTGCTGTACGCAGGGCACTCCGTCGGCGAGCTCGCCGCGGCCGCCGGCGCCGGCTACCTCACCCCGGCCACGTCGATCGCCCTGGCCCGCGCACGCGGGCAGGCCATGTCAGCGGCGTGCGCCGACGCCCCGACCGGCATGGTGGCGTGCATGCCTTCCAAGAGGGACGGCGCACCGGACGAGTCGATCGTCGACGCGATCCACGCCGCCGGACTGACCGTCGCCAACTGGAACGGCAGCCACCAGTTCGTGGCGGCCGGCCCCTCGGCCGCCACCGAGACCTTCACCACGAACCCGCCCCGCGGCATCCGAGTCGCCCGGCTGGACGTCGCCGGGGCCTTCCACACCGGTGCGATGGCCCCGGCGCAGGAGCCGTTCGCCCATGCCGTGACCCAGGCGCCGTGGCAGACACCCGACTCGGCGATGCTGGGCAACGCGGACGGCGCACTCGTCGCCGGGCCGGACGACCTCCGCCGCCGCCTGGTCACCCAGCTCACCTCGACGGTTCGATGGGATCTGTGCGCGCAGTCGATAGCCCGGACCTCCTCGCCACAGGCGCTGCTCATCGAACTGGCGCCCGCGGGACCCCTGACGAAGCTGGCCCAGCGGGCGCGCCCCACGGCGCGGACCGTGGCACTGCACGTCGCGAATGACCTGGACCACGTACCCGCACTGGCCGGCAGGGGCACCTGATGGCCCGCCAGGTGGTGCCGAGCAGCCACGAGGACCTGCTGCGCCGGCCGCTCTTCTGCCATCTCGCCACCCTCCGGGCGGACGGCGCCCCGCAGGTCAACCCCATGTGGATGCTGTGGGAGAACGCTGAGCTGTCGTTCACCACGACCACCACCCGGGTCAAGTACACCAACGTCCAGCGGGATGCCCGCATCTCCGTGTCGATCAACGACCCGGAACAGCCGTACCGCTACCTGGAGGTCCGGGGCCGCGTGCACCGGATCCTGCCGGACGGCGAGGGCGAGTTCTTCCGACGCCTGGCCGCCCGGTACGGCCTCGCCCTCGACGGCCGGCTGCCACCCGACGTCCACACCCGGGTCCGCCTGATCATCCGACCCGAGACGGCCCGCTGCCAGTGACGCGTCCCACGGCCGACCGCGTGACAGCGGACAAGCCCCCATCCCCGCACATGATGGCCGCCGTGCTGCCGCCCTCGGTCGCCTGCGCCGAGCGCCTCGACGATCTCGATCCGGTCACCCCGTATCCGCAGGAAGAGGCCGCGGTAGCCCGCTCCGCACCGGGACGCCGCAACGCGTTCCATACGGTCCGGCTCTGCGCCCGGCAGGCCATGGCCGAACTGGGAATCCCGGCCGCACCGATCCTTCCCGGCCGCAAGGGCGAGCCCCTGTGGCCGGACGGAGCCGTCGGCAGCATCACGCACTGCGCCGGATACCGCGCGGCGGTGGTCGCATCCACCACGGTCCTGGCCGGAGTGGGCATCGACGCCGAGCCGCACGAACCGCTGCGGCAAGGAGTACTGGAGTACCTGGCTCTGCCCGCCGAACGCGAACGCCTGGCCCGCCTCGCCCTCACCCATCCCTCCACCCACTGGGACCGGCTGCTGTTCAGCGCCAAGGAGGCGGTGTACAAGCTGTGGTTCCCGCTGACCGGGAAGTGGCTGGACTTCGACGAAGCCGATATCACCCTCCGTCCCGATGGACGGTTCACCGCACACCTGCTCGTCCCGGGCCCCCAAGTGGCCGGCCGCCGGGTACAGGTCTTCTCCGGCCAGTGGCTCGTCGCCGGAGGCCTCACCCTGACCGCAGTCACCCTGAGGTCGACAGGCTCGCAGCCACCACGGCGCTCTGTTTTGCCGTAAATACATAACTGGCCCGTACTCTCAGAAAACTGAGTAGAGTGAGACGCAGTTCATCACACAGAGGGGGAAACGATGAAACTGACTGTGTTTCAGTTCGAGGGTACCGCTGAGGAGCTCGACGCATCCCAAGCCGTCCAGCAGCTGATCGCCCAGGGAGCCAGGCCACGTGCGGACGTCGTAGGCGGATCCGCGGGTTCTGATGCCGTCGCGATCCCCGGTGTCGCCCACGAGGGACAGGCGACAGTGCGGGCCCTCCTGCGAGGCAACCCGGCAGCCGACCACTTCATCGCGTTCCTCGCTGAAGCCACTGCCTGGCCTCACGTCAAGGTGCACGGCATCAAACGTCAGCGGGCCGAGGCGGAGTCGGCACTCGACTACGGGGACTACCTGAGGGTGCGCCGGCACGGCTCACCGAAGGGAGCGTTCGCCTACGTGTACGCCCACAACGGCGTCGTCAACCTGCGGCTCCCCTACGACACGGACGACGCCCTGCTCGCCAGTCTCGCACCGGCAGCCTACCGACTCGAAGGCGGCAACGAGCAGTACCGCATCAGCGTCCAGATCGTCGACGCACAGACCCGCGACCAGGCCATCGACCTCGCGAAGGTAGCCTACGAACGCACCTGACACACCGTCCCGCCCGCGCCGGCCTCCCAGGACGCTGGCCCATGCACGTCCGGCCCGGAAGCCGTGTCGAGGGTGGGGGCGGGATGGCGGTGCCCCACATCGGCCGGCCCGGGATGCGGTGCTGGCGACGCTGCGGGCGGGGCTCAGCCGTGCCGACCCCTACGGGCCGTATGGCGGTCTGCCGGGGCGGGTGCATGCGGACCGAGGCAGGGACTTCCTGTCGAACCCGATCGCGAAGGCTTCGAGCGCCCTCGCTGTTCCGGTGGATGATCTGCCCGCGTACGAGCCCTACCCCAAGGGCACGGTGCTGGTCGCCTTGCCCGGGTACACCCGCCGTGCCCCGGCCCGCGGAGGCGTATCGGCCTGTCCTCATGGAGGACTTGCGGCCGTACCCGGCTAGACGTTCGTCTCCGAGCACACTGTGCAGGACCACCTCAAGTCGGTGTTCGCCAAGACCGCGACGAACAACCGCAGAATGCTGCTGGCCCGCGCACTCGGAACGTGAACCGCGGGCCGCTACCCCGCCTGCTTGACGCAGGTCCGGTCCCTCGACGGCAGCTTGCCGGTGGCCAGGTACCGGTTGACCTGGTCGTCCACGCACGCGTTGCCGTAGCGCCCGAAGAGGGCGTGCCGGTTCGCGCCCTCGAGGGTGACCAGCCTGGAGCTCGGCAGCTGCTTGTGCAGCTCGACGCTTCCCTTGTACGTCGTACGCGGGTCACCGGTGGCGGCGACGATCAGTGCAGGGGCATCGCGCCGCACCCGGGTGGGCTCTTCGCGCGGCGAGTCCCAGAAGGCGCACGGGTTGATGTTGTTGGTCAGAGCGCCGAACAGCGGGTGCGCGATGCGGTTGCGCTCGATGTCCCGCCAGTAGATCTCGGGATCGCGCGCGGCGGCCACGTCCCCGCAGATGACGGCGGACTGCGCGCCGGTGGGCTCGCCCTCACCGCGCAGCACGTACCGGAGCTCCGGGACGAGCATTGGCGGCACTGTCGTCGGTCGGCCCTCCGCGGCTTTGGCCAGTACGGAAAGCAGCTCGCCGAACGACGCCCGCGCCGGGGTGGTGTCGTCCGCGATGCCCGAGAAGAGCAGGAGCGGCACCTGGCTGTCGTCGATCCGGAAGGCATCGGCGCCGGCGCCGATGGTCAGCGGACCGCGCGCGGTCGCCGCGATGATGCGGTCGACGGCGGCGAACACCTCGGCGCGGCTGCGGCCGAGGCCGTATGTGTCGTGGTGCTCCGCGGCCCAGACGGCCCAGTCGGACAGCGCCTTCTCGTTCTCGCGCTCGGTGCCCTTCAGCAGTCGGGGGCGGTAGTCGCTCGGGTTGATCGCCCCGTCCAGCACCATCCGGTCGTGGCGGCCGGGGAACATCTGCGTGTAGACCGTGCCCAGGTAGGTGCCGTACGAGTAGCCCAGGAAGGAGATCTTCCGCTCGCCGAGCGTGCCGCGGATGACGTCCATGTCGCGGGCCGTGTTGCGGGTGGTGATGTGCGGGAGCACCGCGGCGTCGGTGGCCCGGCACTTGTCGGCCAGGCTCTTCTGCAGGGCGACCTGGCGGTCGAAGCCCGCCCGGTCGGCGCCGGCGGACAGCCAGGTCATCCCGACGGGCAAGCCGCAGTCCAGCGCGGTGCTGCGCCCGATGAAGCGCGGGTCGAAGCCGACGATGTCGTAGCGCGCGCCGACCTCCTTCATCGACGCACGGGCCTGCGGCGGGGACTGGAGCGCGGGACCGCCCGGACCGCCGTTGTTGAGGAGGATCGAGCCGATGCGGTGGCGGGTGTCGGTGGCCTTGAGCCGCGAGATCGCCACAGTGATCGTGCGCCCCCGGGGGTCGGCGTAGTCCAGGGGCACGGTCACGTCCGCGCACTGCACGCCTGCCTGGTCCAGATCGCGTCCCGTGGTGTCGCCGGGGCCCTTGATGCAGCTGCCCCAGCCGACGTGCTGGCGGTAGTACCGGTCCAGTCCGGCCCCCGAGCTGTCCTGGGCGGGGGTCTCGGCGGCCGTGGCCAGGACGGGGGAGGACGTGAGGCAGGCGGCGAGGGTGAGGCCCACGGCCAAGGCGCGGCGTCCGGCGGGGCTGACAGTGGTCACAGGGTCTCCCTGAGCATCGTCCGCTTCGTGTGATTGCATGCCCCGAGGCTAGGAACCCGCCCTGGTACGGCACATCACCCAAGGGCACGAGGACCCCGGTCCCGTCCACCCCTGGTCCGGGACCCTACGGCCCCGGCCCCGCCTCCTCCTCCGGGAGGAGACCATGGGCGGGACTGCGCTGAGGGCCGTCCCGGCCACGCGCCTGTCGTAAACCGGGTGCCACCGAGGGCATCACCACGGAGTTGGCGTTCTCGTCGGAGTTGAACTTGATGACGCTGTGGAGTGCGTACGGGACGCCTCGACAGGCTCCAGGACCGCAGCTCGGCGTCGACGTCCACGACCAGGCCAGGCTGTGCGCTACCGCATAGGGGTAAAGCAGTCCTGTCGTCGTCAGCGGTCGTTGCCACAGTGGTGGTGCACCAACAACGAGTCGGCGGCCTCTGCCCGGCCTGCGAAGCATGGACAGAGACCGCCGCGGGTGAACCCCCGCACCGCGCGCCTTCCGGGATCCGACCCCCGGGAGGCGCGACGCGTTTACAGGTGGCTGATCAGCCACTCCGCGCCCTGGACAACCCAGTGCGCGGCCTCGCCGGCCAGCTGGACCAGGAAGGCCTGGCCCACTGCAACGAGCAGCGTCCCGCGTGTGCTGCGGTTCCCACCCCGATCGAGCGCTCCACCACCGTCCTCCGGTTCGTCGGACCGCGGCGGCTTGCTGTTCCAGGGCATGGAGCCTCCAGTCCGGAGCGCCGTGTGCCTCCCTGGAGAACAGGGACGGACCCGCGTGTGGGCCCCCTGCCTGGCGTCTGCCTGGCCTTCGGGGCGTCGGCAGGGACGGACTCCCACACTCGTAGCAGTCCGCAGTGCTCGAGTTCGGCCGCAGCACGGGAGCGAGCACGAGCACCCATGTGGAGCGGTGCAGCCCGGGCTCCCGCCGCTCGTGCCGTCCGGCCCGGATCCGGGCCTGCACAGCGCAGCGCTGTGCACCCCGGAGCAGCGTCGTCGTCCGGCCATGCGAGCCTGCCCGCATGAGTCCAGACGTGAGGCACTGACACTGCCACCACAGCGGGCTTGCCCTTCTGCGATGTTCCACGGCGCCACTGGGCCAGCAGCCCTGCTGCCTGGGCCAGGGCGCCGGTTCTCTGCTCTTCGGCGGGATGGCTTTTCAGTAGGCCAAGAGCGAAGTCGGTGCACGGTCCGGGGAACAGGGCGGCGGTCCGGTGCTGGACACCCTGTGTCCCGGAGTCCATCGCCGTAGTGTGGCGCCACAACTCGACACTGGGGTCCCGCACTGCCTCCAGCAACATCTCCAGCCGCTGTTCGAGGAGGCCCGGCCTACTTGGGGCGAGTGCGTGCACTGCGGCCAGGCGCACCTGTGCCTCCGGGGCATTGAGCAGCCCCTGAAGGAGGTCGGAGACTTCGGCGGCGTGCACGCCCGCGGGCTGTCGCAACACAGCCTGACCGATTGCGAGGATCACATCGAGCCGGGTCGCTGGATCATCCTCGGCCTTCCAGCGCTGCAGCAGCGAAGGCAGGGTCAGCTCACCAGAACTTCCGCAGACACCGACCACGTCAGCGGCGTCCCGCCGAATCCAGGGCTCAGGGTCCCCCAGTAGGACCAGGACCCTCAGGCAGGGCCCGCTCCCACGCTGGCCGCCAAGCGGGATCGAGGAACCTCTCGATGACCTGCTCCGCCTCCGAGGCCAGCCTTGCCACCAACTCCATCACCGTGCGACGACATGTCACCTCAGGAGTTGATGGGCGTCGTGTGATGTGCACTGGGTGTGCGTCACCGGTTTTCACTGGTGCTGGGCTGGGGTGCGGCGGTACTGGGGTGTCGTTTTCCTGGTGAAGGCTGTTGTCGTTTGGTGTGTGGGGTCCTTGTCGCTCCTGTGGGTGGGTGTGGCGGAACGCCGGGTGAGGGCGGGTTGTGGCTGGCTACGCTCGCTGGATGCCGTCGTTTGCGGGTGATCCGCGTCATGAGCGTCTTGTCGCTGTGTTGGTGCCGTTGTTGCGTCGTTCGTGTCCGCCGGGTGGGGGTGGCTTTGGCGGGTCGTACGAACTCCGGCTCGGGGTTGAGGAGGCAGAGGAGCTGGGCGGGGTAGATCTGCTCCGTTCGGCGCTGCGGAAGGCAGGCCGGTCGCTGGGGTGGTCGCGGCTGCAGACGTTCGGTGGTTCCTTCCCGCAGGTTGCGGTGGCGGGTGTGGTGGATCGGCGGGAGATTCCCGAAAAGTTCGCCGCGGCCGTTGAGGAGTATCAGTTGGCGCGGGGGAGGGCCTCGGCGGAGGTGATCGGGCGGACGTGGCAGGACGGGAAGCCGCGTGCGGTGCGGGGTTCTGTTTTCGTGGTGGCGCAGGAGTTCCGCGCTGCTTATGCCGAGGGAGCGGCCGGGTGAAGCGCGAGCGCGCGACGCGTCTGCTGGCGGACATGATCACGCGGCTCGAGGGCGGTGGCTGGCCGCTGGGCCTGGTGGAGGAGGTGTACGTCTTCGGGTCGTACGCGCGGGGTGCGCTGGAGCCGAACGACGTCGACGTCGTCATCGAGCACGGAACGGACAAGCGCTGGCTCGGTGAGTCGCTGGACGCCTCGATCAACGGCCGCGACTCTTACGTGGGCATGCGGCAGGCCCTGAGGGGCCGTACCAGGGGGATCTCCTTCCAGTTCCGGGGCCGCAGCAGCCTGCAGGACGAGGGTTTCGAGCTGTTCTTGCTCTGGCGGACAGGCGAGCCGTTCGCCCTGGCTCGCGAGCGCCTTGCCTCCCTGACAGCGGACCCGGCTGCCGGGAGGGCGCCCAGGGACCACATGCTGGCCGAGTTCGAGGGGCTGGAGAGCCTCGTGCCGCGCCCGGCGAGGATCGAGCTGTTCGGCCGCCACGCGAAGGGCAAGATCAGCATTACGCCGCTGAGGCTGGTGGACGGTGAGCTCGAAGACCCCGACGCCGTCTGGCATGTACGCCGGCGATGGGTGGAGACGAGCCCTCTGCGCCGCGCAGCGACGTGCGCCCTGGTGGCGTTGGAGCAGCGGGGCGTAGATCTGGGCGAGGTGAAGCTGCACGGTCAGCGGCTGTTCGGCCGGGAGCAGGACACCGAGCGCTGTTTCGTCGATCTGGGGTGGAACGGCTTCGGATATATGGGCCGTCTCCTGGACGATGGAGTGACCTGGCTGGAAGTCATGCGCCCGCATCGAAGCAAGCCCATGCACGCACTGCTCATCGAGCCGCGCCGGCGGTCGGCATCCGCATAGCCGCGATCCCGTGCCTGTGGGGAAGCGGATCCTCTGCTTCATCCGTTCGTGTGTGCCCGTTCGGCGTGTCGGGATGGACGGTCCTGGTCGTGGACAGCCGCATGGTGCGGGGTTCGGGCTGGGGGTGCGGGTGTCCGATCAGATTTCTGCCGACGAGGACACGCCGTGGTGGCGACGCGCTGGGCGTGAAGACGCAGTGGCGCGGTTGGTGGCCCTCGATTCTCGGGGTGAGCTGGCCACAGAGCATGCGCGTGCGGTCGCTGAAGCTCTCGGGGTTTCTCTGCGGACGGTGTGGAACTGGGTGGCGGTAGCCCGGCGTGAGGGCCGGCTGTCCGCACGGACTCCGTCACGGGTCGGTGTGACGCTGGATCTGCGTGCTCGTCTGGCGGTGTGGGGTGGGAATGTGGCTGCGGTGCACCGTGAACTGGCCGCCGAAGCTGCTGCAGCTGGTATCCCGGATGCGGTTCCTTCTCTTCGTACTCTGCAGCGTGCCGTGCGCCAGGACCTGTCGGTGGGGGAGCGGGCTGGTCTGAGGGGTGGTGAGGCGGCGCGTCGCCGCTACGACGTGTATGGCAAGCGCCCGCCGACGCATCGCAATGCCTGCTGGGAGGGGGATCACAAGCGGATCCCGGTTCGGGTTGGCCTGGATGGGGCGGCGGTGTGTCCGTGGGTGACGTGGTTCATCGATGTCGCGTCGAAGGTGATCGTGGGGGTGGCGGTCACCCCGCATCAGCCGGCCCGGGACGCAGTCCTGGCCGCGCTGCGGGCGGGGATCAGCCGGATGGAGCCGTACGGGCCGTATGGCGGTCTGCCGGGCCGGGTGCGTGTGGACCGAGGCAAGGACTTCCTGTCGACGGCGGTGTCGCGGGCGTTGGGCGGCTTCGCTGTCCCGGTGGATGATCTGCCGGCGTACAAGCCCTACCGGAAAGGCACCATCGAGGCCCTTAACGGCGCGGTCGAGGAGATGCTGCTCGTCTCCCTCCCCGGGTATACCCGCCGCGCCCGGCCCGCGGAGGCGTACCGGCCCGATCCGGTGGAGGACCTGCTGCCCTACCCGGACTTCGTGAAGGTTCTGCTGGACTGGGTGGCCTGGTGGAACACCGAGCACCGTCCGGGCGGCCTCATCGGTGGCTGCACGCCCGGGCAGGCCTGGGAGGCGGATCCGACACCTGTCGAGGATGTCCCGGAGGAGCGGTTGGCGTTTTTCGCGCTGGAGGACGACGGCCGGATCCGGAAGATCACCACGAACGGGGTCTCCTGGCGGCGCCGCGCCTACGTCGCGCCGTGGATGGCCGGCCATGTCGGTACGAAGGTCCGGCTGCGGTATCTGCCGCACTTCGACGGGCGGATCGAGGTGTTCTCTGCCGAGGGCTGGGGCCGGCATCTGGGCAGCGCCTATCTCGCCGAGGCCGCGACGCCGGCTCAGCGCCGGGCCCTGTCCCGGGTCCGTGAGAGCAGGGCCAGGGGGCTGAAGGCGGACCTGAAGGCGGCCGAGAGGCTGCGCCGTACCCGCTACACGGCCACCACGACGGCGGCTGCGCCGGGCCGGCGGCGTACGGAGACCGCGAGCGAGGCGGAAGCCGAGATCTTCCGGGCCCAGGCCGTGGATCTGGCGGCCCGAGCCTTGCCGGACCTGATCCCGCCGCGGGAGCCACCCGCTGGCTGGGCCCGGCCCCGGCCACGCCCCGGCACGACGTCCTCCACCCCAGAGCAGCACAGCCCCAGTACCGCTGTGCCGGCCGATGCGACAGACACCGGGCCCGGTTCGGGCAGCAAGGAGTGACGCCAGATGGCTACGGCTGAACGCAGGGGACGCCTTCCCAGGGAGCGAGAGGATCACTTCATGCGCCTGCCGGGCGCCCAGGTGGTCTCCACCCGGGCCCTGCTCACGGCTCGGGAGAACATCCGGGCCGCGATCGAGGCGAAGGCGATGATCTGCATCTACGGGCAGGCCGGCAACGGCAAGTCCTTCGCCGTGAACGCTTCGCTGCGCGAGCTCGCGCCGAAGCTGACGCACCGGATCCAGTTCCGGGCCCGGCCCTCGACCCGGGACCTGCGCCACGAGCTGTTCCACGCTCTCGGCTTGCAGGGCCGTCCGCCGTCGCATGCGATCGAGTTCGACCGGATGCTGCGCGGCGCGCTGGAGGAGTCGCACGTTCTGGTCTGCGACGAGGCCCAGTGGCTGTCCAAGTTGTGTTTCGAGTACCTGCGCTACCTGTGGGATGACGCCGACTCCGATCTCACGATCGTCTTCACCGGCGGCAACGGCTGTTTCGAGATGCTGCAGAGCGAGCCGATGCTGGAGTCGAGGGTGTACGCGTGGCAGGAGATCGACCGGATGCCGCTGGACGAGGTCCTTGCCGTCGTTCCTGCCTTCCACCCCATCTGGACCGACGCGGACCAGGATCTGATCGCCTTGTGCGACCAGGAAGCGGCCCACGGGAACTTCCGGGCCTGGGCGAAGATCACCCACCACCTCACCGTCGGGATGAAGGAGTCCGGACGCGATGGTGTGGACGAGGAGTTGCTGCGCTGGGCTTACAGCAAGCTGAGCCACCGCGCGGCGGCCTGATGCTGCACTGCCCCAACCCGCCGCCGGTCACGGTGGTCCTGGACCCCTACGACGACGTGGTCCACACCCGCGCGGCCCTGGCCTCCCATGCCCCGCACGACGGACGCATCACGGTGCATCCCACCCCGGGCGCCGACTCCTCCATCGCGCTCGCCTACGACATCCTCGCCGCCCTCGCCAAGGCCGTCCCCCTGGACGGCTACCACCAGCTCGACCCGGCCCCGGTCTGGTCGATCGCCGCCGCCTGGATCCTCGCCACCCCCATCACCCACCTCACCCTGCTACGAGCCCACCTGCTGACCCCGCACCGCTTCAAAAGCCTGCTCGCCCTGCGCCGACGCACCGGGGTCCGGCTGGTCCTGGTCTGCCACCACCGAGCCATGCGGGCCTTCCTGGAACGTGAACTGCAGCAGGTGGAACACACGATCGCCGAGGCTGCCGCACTGCTCCCCGAGGCCGATACCGCCGCTCCCGGACGGCGGGCACCCGGGCCGCTGCGCCCGCTGGCGAACCGCTGGATCGGCCTGCCGGCCCTGACCACCCTGACCGTCGACGAGGATCCGGCCAACCCCTGCCGGTGCGCTGCGCCCATGGCAGCCGAGCGGGACTTCTTCCCGCCGGTTATGCCCTCCCTCACCCAGGCGGAAGTCGCCTGGCGGCCCCATCGGGCCACCGCGCATCCGTACCTGGCGGCGCACCTCGCCACGGCGGTGTTCACCGCGGCTTCCACCACCCAGCTCGATACCGTCCACATCCACGACCTGGCTCCAGACGGTACGGCCGTCACGCTCCACGACCATGGGTTTCGCCGGGGCTGCATGACCCATCACGTCCCCGCCTGGGCCCGACCCCTGCTGCGGGCCGCAGCCTTCCTCTGGAGGATCGAGGCAGGCACCAACGGCCCCCTCTTCACCGACCCGCTGGGCAGCACCGGCCTGCCGTCCCTGACCGCCTTCGCCGAGAGCTGCAAGCTACGCCCTCCCCAGCCGCCTCGCTCCAAGCCCCGCCGGCCCCGGAAGACAGCGAAACCGGCTCCGAAATCGCCGGAGAAGACCGTCTGGCCTGTGTGCACGGTTCACTACCGGCGCCCGTGGGCTGCCCCTGGCCCTGAGCGGATGTACGGGTGCCCGTACCCGCCGCCCCACACCCAGAAGACCATCGACAGACGGAAGAAGGGATGGCTGCCGCCCGACTACGGCCTGCGCGGACTCCAGCCTCCACGCTGGGAATCGGACCTGTCCCAGTAGCGAGACAGCGCAACACTATGGACCCTGGTCGCCTGTTCACATCTGCCAAACGCCGTCCAGTTTCACTGATCGACGCGCGCACAGCAGGCCGCCAGCGATGCAACCCATCCCTTCCAGAGAGAATCCGCAATTAAGAATGAAGCAACCCCAGGGGGTGCGGGTTCATCTCTCGCATGCTTCAGACTGCTCGCCCCCGGCTGA
The DNA here is from genome assembly GCF_055575555.1 of Streptomyces sp. NPDC034085. Lineage (NCBI taxonomy): Bacteria > Bacillati > Actinomycetota > Actinomycetes > Kitasatosporales > Streptomycetaceae > Streptomyces > Streptomyces sp. NPDC034085. The sequence goes on from NZ_JBVISL010000013.1 coordinate 176,117, forward strand.
CAGCAAGCTTCGTCATCCACTACATCACGGGTACAGCCGCATGTCGTTCAGCCTCCTCCCAGCCAGCCCCGGGAACCCTAGGCCCGGAGCCGACCGCAGCACGCACCCGTCCCCGCTGCCACCCGCCCGCGAAGCGGGCGGGTCCTGAAGGCGGAGCCGGAAGGCCCGGGCGGGGGAGCGAAGCGGACCCGCCCAACGGGCCGAAGGCCCGGGCTCCGTGAAACGGAGTCACCCAAGCCTGCGGAACAGGCGGTTCAGGGTGGAGCGCAGCGGAACCCTGAACGGTCCGGAGCGCAGCGCAGGACTCCGGCCCGAAGGGCCGGCCATGGCTCGGCGAAGCCGAGCCCCGCTGAGCGCAGCGAGGCGGTTCGCTGGCACAGCGCGCAGCGCTGTGGGACCCGCTCCGCGGG
>NZ_JBVISL010000014.1:0-175065 GCF_055575555.1 Streptomyces sp. NPDC034085
GGCCTCGGCGGCGCGGACGTGCACGCCGAGACCTCCGGCGTCGCGCACTTCGCGTACGACGACGAGGAGACCTGCATCTCCGAGGTCCGGTACCTCATCACGATGCTGCCCTCCAACAACCGCGAGAACCCGCCGGTCCACGAGAACACCGACCCGGTCGACCGGCGCTCGGACGTCCTGCTGGACCTGGTCCCCGCCGACGGCAACCGCCCGTACGACATGCTCAAGGTCATCGAGGAGCTCGTCGACGACGGCGACGTCCTGGAGATCCACGAGCGCTGGGCGCGCAACATCATCTGCGCCCTGGGCCGCCTCGACGGCCAGGTCGTCGGCATCGTCGCCAACCAGCCCGGCCACCTGGCCGGCGTCCTGGACATCCACGCGTCCGAGAAGGCCGCGCGCTTCGTCCAGATGTGCGACGCCTTCAACATCCCGATCATCACCCTGCTGGACGTCCCCGGCTTCCTGCCGGGCGTCGACCAGGAACACGGCGGCATCATCCGCCACGGCGCCAAGCTGCTGTACGCGTACTGCAACGCCACGGTGCCGCGGATCTCGCTGATCCTGCGCAAGGCCTACGGCGGCGCGTACATCGTCATGGACTCCCAGTCCATCGGCGCCGACCTCACCTACGCCTGGCCCACCAACGAGATCGCCGTCATGGGCGCCGAAGGCGCCGCCAACGTGATCTTCCGCAAGCAGATCGCGGACGCCGAGGACCCCGAGGCGATGCGGGCCCGGATGGTCAAGGAATACAAGGCCGAGCTGATGCACCCGTACTACGCGGCCGAGCGCGGTCTCGTGGACGACGTCATCGACCCCGCCGAGACCCGCGGGGTGCTCGTCAGCGCCCTCGCGATGCTCCGCACCAAGCACGCCGATCTGCCGTCTCGCAAGCACGGCAACCCGCCGCAGTAACGAGCGAAGGAGACCTGCCGACGATGAGCACCGCCACCGACACCCTGCTGAAGGTCGAGAAGGGCAACGCCGAGCCCGAGGAGCTGGCCGCGATCACCGCGATCCTCCTCGCCCGCGCCGCCGCCACCCCGGAAGAGGCCGCCACCCCCCGCTCCACGGCCGGCTGGCGCCGTCTGGAGCGCAGCCGGGGCTTCCAGGCCCCCCACAGCTGGCGCGGCTGAGCAGCGGACGTACGCACGCGGAAGGCCCCGCACCCCAGAAGGGGTGCGGGGCCTTCCGCATGCCCGCGGCAGCGGCCGCCGGGGCCGTACGGGCCCGTAAACCGGGCCCCGGAACCGGGCCCGGGAACGGCGAAGGCCCCCGTGCCGGGACACGGGGGCCTTTCTACGGCCTCGGGGGCGCCGCCGCGGGCTCGCTACCGCAGGCGGGCCATCAGGGCGTGCTCGACGAGCGTGATGAGCGCGCTCTTGGCGTCCGCGCGGTGGCGGGCGTCGGTGGTGATGATGGGGGCGTCCGGGCCGATCTGGAGCGCCTCGCGGACCTCTTCGGGCGTGTAGGGCTGGTGCCCGTCGAAGCCGTTGAGGGCGATGACGAAGGGCAGGCCGCTGTTCTCGAAGTAGTCGACGGCGGGGAAGCAGTCGGCGAGACGGCGGGTGTCGACGAGGACCACGGCGCCGATGGCGCCGCGGACGAGGTCGTCCCACATGAACCAGAAGCGGTCCTGGCCCGGCGTACCGAAGAGGTACAGGATCAGGTCCTGGTCCAGGGTGATGCGGCCGAAGTCCATGGCGACCGTGGTGGTCGTCTTGTCACCGGTGTGGGTGAGGTCGTCGATACCGGCGGAAGCGCTGGTCATGACGGCTTCGGTGCGCAGCGGGTTGATCTCGGAGACCGCGCCGACGAACGTGGTCTTGCCCACGCCGAAGCCGCCCGCCACCACGATCTTCGCGGAGGTGGTGGAGCGCGGAGCCGCTCCGCCGTTAGAGCTTGCGAAGTCCACTGAGCACCCTTTCGAGCAGTGTCACATCTGGCTGGCCGCCGGCAGACTCGTCGCCGCCGGGCTGGTGAATGGCGACAAGGCCCGCCTCCGCCAGGTCGGCGACGAGGATGCGGGCGACACCAAGAGGAATGGAGAGAAGTGCCGAGATCTCCGCGACGGATTTGATCTCCTGGCACAGGCGGCAGATGCGCTGGTGCTCGGGCAACTGCCCTTGCAGCCGCGCGGGGTCCGCCGTGGTACTGACCAGCGCCTCGATGGCGAGCTGGTAGCGCGGCCGGGTACGGCCGCCGGTCATCGCGTACGGGCGCACCAGCGGGTTGTGCGCCTTGGGGGCCTGCGGCTGCTGCGCGGCCCTGGGGGGCTGCTGCGGAACCCGGTGGGGCGCCTGGGGCTGCTGGGGCTGCCCGTACGGCTGCTGGGCGTAGGGGTTGTGCTCCGGCACGGGCCGGCTGGGCGAGGAGGGGAAGTTGAAGCGGTTCTGGTCGTGCCCACCCTGCGGCTGCTGGCCGCCATAAGGATGTCCTCCGGGTGTTGTCACGTTTCCTCCTCCGACTCCAAGAACGCAGTACTCCCTGTGGAACCGCGCCACCGCACCCTATGGTGCGATGACGCGAAACGCACTGCCCGTCTGCTAGTTGAGAAGACTTCCCTGCAGCTCGGCGCGCAGGTCCGGGGTGAGGACGCTGCCCGCGCGATCCACGAGGAGGGCCATCTCGTAGCCCACGAGGCCGATGTCGCACTCGGGGTGCGCGAGCACCGCGAGCGAGGATCCGTCGGAGACGGACATGAGGAAGAGGAACCCGCGGTCCATCTCCACCACGGTCTGGTTGACGGCTCCGCCCTCGAAGATGCGGGAGGCTCCGGCGGTCAGCGAGGTCAGACCGGAGGCCACGGCCGCCAGCTGATCGGCGCGGTCGCGCGGGAATCCGTCGGACATCGCCAGCAGAAGGCCGTCGGCGGAGACCACCACCGTGTGCGACACCCCAGGGGTGTTGTCCACGAAGTTGGTGATCAACCAGTTCAGGTTCTGCGCCGCCTGGCTCATCGCGCTCACACTAACGCTCCTGGTCATAGCTGTTACTTGACTGCTCGGAACCCGCACTGCGTCCCTGCTGGACACCGCGTCGCAGGTTGCTCAACCTGCCACGGACGTCCTCCGGGGCGCGGGAGACCTGGGGGCCGCCCTGCGGGGTCGTCTCCGCAGCGCCCTCGACCAGGTTGGCCTTGGGCACGCGCCGAGGGAGACCGGACGGGGTGACCCCGCCCGCCTTCGGCTCACGGAGTTTGCCGGCCTGCTGCCAGCGCTCGTCGTTCGTCGAACGCCAGCCCCCGCCGGCTGCTGCCTCCTCCGGCTCCCGCTGCGCTTCGGCGGGCTGCTGCTGACGCTGCGGCCGCTGCGCGAAGAGGGATCCTGCGGACTCCGCTTCCTGCTGTGCCGGCTGCCACTGCTGTGGGCTGCCGCGTCGCGGCAGGCCCGCTCCGGTCAACTCGTGACCGGTGTCGGCAGCGGCGCCCTGACGGTCGAAGCCTACGCGGTCCCGAGCCGGTTCGGGAGCGGAGGGGGATTCCGAATCGGTCCCGTAATCCTGCTGGTAGGAGCCCGAGTAGGTGTTCTGCTCGGGCCACTCGGCCTGCTGGGACCGGTCCTCGTAGCCACCCTCGTACGCCTGAGCGGGCTGCTGGGCGTCCTGGTAGCCGGACTCCGGATAGGCGTAGCCCTGGTCCGTGTACGACTCGTAGGCCTGCGGCTGCTGCTGGGGCTCGTACGGGGCCTCGTACCCCTGTGCGGACTGCTGCTCGTAGCCCTGGTACTCCTGGTACCCGTGTTCGGGCTGGGGTTCCGGATACTCCTGGGAGTCCGGCTCCGGGTACTGCTCCTGCGACTGCGCCTGGGGATAGTTGAGCTGCGCCTCCAGCGCCGCCCTGCGCTCCTCGCGGCCCAGGGACCGCACGACCGGGTCGGCCGGCTGCGCGTCGCCCGCCGGGCCGCCCTGGGCGTCGTAGCGGGAGTCGTCGAAGCCGAGCTCGGCGGCCGTCCGCAGCGGGGCGGCCGACTGGGCCTTCTGCTGCGGGATGATCGAGGAGACGGTGAAGTCGTCCTCCGGTATGCCCTCGCCACCGCCACCGTGGGTGATGGCGTCGGGGAGCATGACCAGCGAGGTGGTGCCGGCCGCCTCGCCCGAGGGGCGCAGCTGGACGCGGATGCTGTGGCGGTCCGCCAGCCGGCCGACCACGAACAGGCCCATGCGCTGCGAGATCGCGGCGTCCACGGTCGGCGGGTTGGCCAGCTTGTGGTTGATGTCCGCGAAGTCCTCGGCGGTGAGGCCGATGCCCTTGTCGTGGATCTCGACCATCACGCGGCCGTCGGGCAGGCGCGTCGCGTTGACGCGGACCTTGGTCTGGGGGGAGGAGAACGTGGTGGCGTTCTCCAGGAGCTCCGCGAGGAGGTGCACGAGGTCGGTCACGGCCTGGCCGTGGATCTCGGCGTCGGAGACGCCCGAGAGCTCGATGCGCTCGTACTGCTCCACCTCGGAGGAGGCGGCGCGCAGCACGTCGACGAGGGGGACCGGCTGGTCCCAGCGGCGGCCCGGGTTCTCACCCGCGAGGATGAGGAGGTTCTCGCCGTTGCGGCGCATACGGGTGGCGAGGTGGTCCAGGCGGAAGAGGTTCTCCAGCTGGTCCGGGTCGGCCTCGTTGTTCTCCAGGTCGGTGATGAGGGTCAGCTGGCCCTCGATCAGCGACTGGTTGCGCATGGAGAGGTTGGTGAAGATCGCGTTGACGTTGCCCCGCAGCAGGGCCTGCTCGGCGGCGAGCCGGACCGCTTCCTGGTGGACCTGGTCGAAGGCGCGGGCGACCTCGCCGATCTCGTCCTGGGAGGTGATCGGGATCGGCTGCACGCGGGTGTCGACCTTGCCCGGGTCGGTGCGCGAGAGCTGGTCGACCAGCGCCGGCAGGCGCTGCTCGGCGATGTCGAAGGCGGAGGAGCGCAGGCGGCGCATGGAGCGGCTCATCTGGCGGGCCATCATGGCCGCCAGGATGAAGGCGGCCAGCAGGGCCACGACCACGATGGCACCGGTCAGGATGGCGTCGCCGCGGGACTTGTCGGACACCGCGACGGCGTCCTTGACGGCCTTGTCGAGGAGGTCCTTCTCGATCTCGGCGTAACCGTCGAACTTGGCGGTGGCGGCGGCCTGCCAGGCCGGGGCGGTGGTGCCGTTCAGGGCGAGCTTGGCGCTCTTCTCGCCGCTGGCTATCGCCTCGGTCATACCGGTGAGCGCGGAGCCGTTGACCACGGGCGGAGCCTTGAAGGGGGTGCCGGCCTGCTCGGCGGCCTGCTTGGCCTGGGCGAGCTTGGCGGCACCCTCCTGGGACTTCTTGCCCATGACCTCCTTGAGCCGGTTGGTGTCCTCGTCGGTGCCGGCGGCGACGTACTCGCCGATGGCGATCTCTTCGAGGTAGGCGTAGGAGGAGAAGGCGACGAGCTGGGCCTTGCGGACTTCCTCGTTGTCGTTCGGGCGCACCAGCAGGTGCGTGCCGACCGAGCGCTGGAGCGAGTTCGCGGCCTTGGCCAGCTCGACCGCGTAGACCATGCGGCCGTAGCTGGTGACGTTTCCGGTGCCCAGGCCCAGTTCGTTGGAGAACTGCATCAGGTAGTGCTGGACCAGCACGTACCCCTCTTCGGTCGGGATGGGGCCGGCCGAGGTGGGGAGGTTCTTCTTCTGGGTCTCAGGGATGGCGTAGGCCGTCTTGCGGACCTGCTCCAGCTTCGGCTCCTCCTGGCGGAAGAGCTCGAGGCGGCGCTCCAGGCCCTGCTTGGACGGCAGGTCCTTCGCGGCCCGGGCGAACTTGGCCTTGGCCGCGTCCGTGGCCGCGTAGGCCTTCGTCACGGCCTCGTTGTTGCGGTCGCCCTTCAGGAGGGGCTCGGCGGTGAGGTCGCGCTCGTTGAGGAGGGCCTGGCCGTATTCGGCCGCGGCCTGGACGATCCGGGCGGTCTTCTCGGCGTCCTTGGCCTCGTTCCAGCTGTCGACCGAGCCCTTCACCTGGAAGCCGCCCATGACCAGTCCGACGAGGACCGGTACCAGGAGGATGGCGTTCAGCTTGGTGGCCACCCGCCAGTTGCGCGGGGAGAACTTGCTGGTGCTGCCGCTGCTCGGGGGTGGTTCCACGGGCACGTCGACGGGCGACATGGCCGCGCGCGGCGGCGGGGTGAAGTTGCCTCGCGCGGGTTCATCCGCGGGGCTCGAGTTGCTTCGCCTCACTCGACCAACAACCTCTCGGCGGTGCTACTAGCTAGTTCGTTGAATTCCAGCACGGTTCAGCGCCGTGTTCCAAACAGTTGAATCCGGCCATTCCACGAACCTAACGCCCCACATAAATCGGACATAAAGAGCGAGCTGCGGCAAAAATGGGGTCAGTCGTGCGCGCAGCGGTACCGGCTGAACGCGGCCCGTGTCCGGCCGACGGCAATTCACTGTCGAAACGTTATGAACGCGAGGGGCGGGCCGTGTTGGAGAACACAGCCCGCCCCGGCGCATTGCCTTGGAAAAGGTGTTACTTGAGCCGGGCCATCAGGGCGTGCTCGACGAGCGTGATGAGCGCGCTCTTGGCGTCCGCGCGGTGGCGGGCGTCGGTGGTGATGATGGGGGCGTCCGGGCCGATCTGCAGCGCCTCGCGGACCTCTTCGGGCGTGTAGGGCTGGTGTCCCTCGAAGCCGTTGAGCGCCACGACGAAGGGCAGGCCGCTGTTCTCGAAGTAGTCCACCGCCGGGAAGCAGTCCGCCAGCCGGCGGGTGTCGACCAGCACGATCGCGCCGATGGCGCCGCGGACGAGGTCGTCCCACATGAACCAGAAGCGGTCCTGGCCCGGCGTACCGAAGAGGTACAGGATCAGGTCCTGGTCCAGGGTGATGCGGCCGAAGTCCATGGCGACCGTGGTGGTCGTCTTGTCACCGGTGTGCGTGAGGTCGTCGATGCCCGCGCTCGCGGACGTCATCACGGCCTCGGTTCTCAGCGGGTTGATCTCGGAGACGGCGCCCACGAACGTGGTCTTGCCCACGCCGAAGCCGCCCGCCACCACGATCTTCGCGGAGGTGGTGGAGCGCGGAGCCGCCCCACCGTCAGAGCTTGCGAAGTCCACTGAGAACCCTCTCGAGCAGCGTTACATCCGGCGTTCCGCCGGCCTCTCCATTGCCCGGCTGGTGAATGGCCACCATGCCGGCTTCCGCCAGGTCGGCGACGAGGATCCGGGCGACGCCGAGCGGCATCGAGAGCAGCGCGGAGACCTCCGCGACCGACTTCACCTCACGGCACAGGGTGCAGATGCGCTGGTGTTCCGGCAGCATGCCGGACAGGTGCATCGGGTCGGCCGTCGTGCTGACCAGCGCCTCGATGGCGAGCTGGTAGCGCGGACGGGTCCGGCCGCCGGTCATCGCGTACGGGCGGACGAGCGGCTGGTCGCCTTCCGAGTACGGATCTCCGTACGCGTCGGGGTAGGCGGGGGGCGGGGTCATTGATCCTCCGGGCTGGACAGCAGTGGTCAGCGTGCCGTCTGACAGGGCGGCCGGTGGGGGGACATGACGGCCTGTCGGGGGTACTGGATTTCCGGGTGCGCGGACCCGGTGCCCCGGCCGGAAGTACCGTCCGGCCGGGGTGGGGGTGTCAGATGAGCAGGCTTCCCTGGAGCTCCGCGCGCAGGTCCGGGGTCAGGACGTTGCCGGCGCGGTCCACGAGGAGGGCCATCTCGTAGCCGACGAGGCCGATGTCGCACTCGGGGTGCGCGAGCACGGCCAGTGAGGATCCGTCGGAGACGGACATGAGGAAGAGGAACCCGCGGTCCATCTCCACCACGGTCTGGTTGACGGCTCCGCCCTCGAAGATGCGGGAGGCTCCGGCGGTCAGCGAGGTCAGACCGGAGGCCACGGCCGCCAGCTGATCGGCGCGGTCACGGGGGAAGCCTTCCGACATCGCCAGAAGGAGTCCGTCGGCGGAGACCACCACCGTGTGCGACACCCCGGGGGTGTTGTCCACGAAGTTGGTGATCAACCAGTTCAGGTTCTGTGCCGCCTGGCTCATCGAACTCAACTATCGCTCCTGCTGGTAAGTGGGGTCGATGTGGTAACTGCCGGTCGCGGGGCCGGTGCTGCCGGCCTGGCGGCCCTGCTGGATACCGCGACGGAGATTGGTGAGACGGCCGCGGACATCGTCCGGAGCACGCGATACCTGCGGACCGGTCTGGGTTTCGGCCTGCTGCTGGGCGGTACCGGCCACGAGGTTCGCGCGCGGCACCCGCCGGGGCAGCCCCGAGGTGGTGATCCCGCCGGCGGCGGGCTGGCGCACGCGCTCGGCCTGCCGCATCAGCTCGTCGTTGGGGGAGGGCTTCCAGCTGACCGTCGGGCTGCTGCCGGTGACCGCCGCGGCGGGCTCGGCGGCGAACTCCTGGCCGCGCTGCGCGAGCGGCTGCTGCGCGCGCTGCTGGGGCTGGTGCGGCTGCTGGGGCACGGCCGGACCCTGCCCGGCGGGCTGCTGCCCGTCCTGGCGGGTCCAGTTCGACTCCAGCGTGTCGAAGATCGGGCTGCGCGGCTCGGGGGCGTGCTGCGCCGGGGCCGGCGGCAGGGCCTCCGGCTGGTACGCCTGCGGGAGGCCGGGGGCCTCGGCGCGCGGCGCCGGGGCGTAACCGCCGGACCGCTGGGGCTGCTGCTCGGCGTAGCCGCCGACACCGGGGCCGCCCGGGCGGGCGAACTGGCCGGTCGAGGCCGGGTCCAGCGGGCCCGCCGGCTGCGGGCGCTCGAACTGGCCGGTGGCGCCGGGGGCGGGGTTGCCGCCGGTGGCCTGCGGCGGCGGGGCGTTGAAGTCCGGGCGGGCGAACTCGGCCGTGGAGCCGGGGCCCGACAGCTCGTCGTGCCCGCGCGGGACCTCGTGCCCGCCCTGGGCCGCGGCGCCCCAGCTGGTGGACTGCGGGGCCGCGGCGGCCGGACCGCCCGCGCCCGGAAGCTCCGGGCGGCCGGCGCCGTCGCGCGCCGGCAGCTGCGGCCGCCTGCGCTGGACGGGGGCCGAGGGACCGGACTGCTGCTGCGGCCGGCCCTGCGGGGCCTGCTGCTGGTGCTGCGAGGGCTGCTGCGGCTGCTGCGGGGCCTGCTGGTGCTGCTGGGTCTGGCCCTGCGGCGGCTGCGGCCGCTCGAAGCCGTTGCCCTGCTGCGGGAAGCCGCCCTGCTGGCCGTTCTGCTGCGGGAACCCTCCGGGTCCGCCGGCCGGCCGCGCCTGCGGGCCGCCGGCCTGGCCGCGGCCCGGCAGCGGGGCACCGCCGCCGAAGGCACCCTGGCCCTGCGACTGGCCCGTCGGGGCGGCGGGACCGCCCTGCGGACGGGGTCCCTGGCCCTGCGGGCCCTTGGGACGCTGCTGCTGCCCACCGGCCGCGCCGTCGCGCCCCGGCAGGGCGGCGCGCTGGCCGCCTCCGGAGACCTGGCCGCGCTGCTGGCCGGCGCCCACGGGGGGACGCGCGCCCGCACCGGACACGGAGGACTGCTGGCCGCCGGGAGCGCCCGGAGCACCGGGAGCACCGCCGGGGCCGCCCTGGCCGCCGCCGGCACCCGGCGTCGGGCCGGGCTTCTTGCCGCCCTGGGCGACGTCCACCGGGAGCATGACGAGGGCCGTCGTACCGCCCGAGTCGGAGGGGCGCAGCTGGATGCGGATGCCGTGTCGCAGGGACAGGCGGCCGACCACGAAGAGGCCCATGCGGCGGGAGACGGAGACGTCCACGGTCGGCGGCGAGGCCAGCCGCTCGTTGATCGCCGCGAGGTCCTCGGGGGAGAGGCCGATGCCGGTGTCGTGGATCTCGACGAGCACGCGGCCGTCGGGCAGCGCGTGACCGGTGACCTTGACCTTGGTCTGCGGGGAGGAGAACGAGGTGGCGTTCTCCAGCAGCTCGGCGAGCAGGTGCACGAGGTCGTTGACGACGCGGCCGGCGACGTCGGTGCCGGGCACCGACGCCAGCTCGATGCGCTCGTACTGCTCCACCTCGGACGCGGCGGCGCGGAGCACGTCGACGAGCGGGACGGGGCGGGTCCACCGGCGGCCCGGCTCCTCGCCCGCGAGGACGAGGAGGTTTTCGCCGTTACGGCGCATGCGGGTCGCGAGGTGGTCGAGCTTGAAGAGCGAGGACAGCTGGTCCGGGTCGGCCTCGCGCGACTCCAGTTCGGAGATGAGCGAGAGCTGGCGCTGGATGAGGCCCTGGGAGCGGCGCGAGAGGTTGGTGAACATCGCGTTGACGTTGCCCCGCAGGAGGGCCTGCTCGGCGGCGAGGCGGACGGCCTCGCGGTGCACGTCGTCGAAGGCCGCGGCCACCTGGCCGATCTCGTCGCGGGTGTGCAGGCCGACGGACTCCACGGAGGTGTCGACGTCCTGCGGGTCCGACTCGGAGAGCTGCTTGACGAGCTCGGGCAGGCGGTCCTGGGCGACGCGGGTCGCGGTGTCCTGGAGGCGGCGCAGCGAGCGGATCATGGAGCGGGCCATGACGAAGGCGCCGATGAAGGAGACACCGAGGACGAGGAGGATCAGGGCACCGTTGACGAGGGCGTCCTGCTGCGACTCGTTCTTGAGCTCGCGGGCCTTCTGCTCCATGTCCTCGAGCAGCGACAGCTCGATCTTCTGCATCTCGCGGAGCTTGGTGTCGTCGGCGTCGTACCAGTCCATCCAGGAGCGGTTCTTCTCCTTGACGAACTGCCCCTGCGTGCTCAGCACGCGGCGGGCGTAGTGGTCGGCGCTGCCGATCTCGGAGTTGCCGTCACCGAGCGAGCTGAGGAGTTCCTCGGGCTTGCCCTGGTAGACGAGTTCGAAGGTCTTCTTCGACTGGCTCTCGCCGCGCAGCGCGGAGAGGGCGTAGAGGCGGTCGTTCTCCTCCAGCTTGCCCTGCTTGTCGCCGCTCTCGGGGAGCGAGGCGGCGATGATCGCGCGCTGGATGGAGGCGTACTCCTTGGCGGAGGAGAACGCCGCCAGGGCACGGGTGCGCTTGATCATCTCGGGGTTCGAGGTGGCCTGGGCCATGTCCTGCGAGAGCGAGAGCAGCGAGACGATCAGCGCGTTGTACTCGGTGACGGTCTGCTGGGCGCCGTTCTGGTACGCCTTCTTGCGGATGTCCTCGATGCCGGTGAGCTGGCGGCCGATCTGGAGGATGTTGTTGCGGATCGACTTGAGGGTCTCGTCCTTGTCCTCCGCGTTGTCGACCTTGTCGGTCGCGGCGGCGAAGGCCTTGGCGGCGGCGTCGGTCTGGTCGCGGACACCCTCGACGAGGCTGTTGGCCTTGCCGTCCTTGGTGAGCGACATCGGACCGGCCGACTTGTCCCGCTCCTCCTGGAGCATGGCGGCGAGGCTGGTCGCCTGGCGGGTCATCGTGGTCAGCAGCTGCATGTGCTCCAGCTGCTGGATGTCCTCGAGCGAGTCGTTGATACGGAAACCACCGAGTGTGGTGGCGGCGACGACGGGCAGGGTCAGCAGCGACACGAGTCGCGTGCTGATGCGCCAGTTCTGCATGGCGAGACGGGAGCCGGGCCCGCTGGGGGCCTTCGGTATCGCCTCTTCGGTCACCGGCGACTCGGCCTTGCCCTTGGCCCTGCTCGGCTTGACCGCCTTGCCGGGCTTCGGGGCCTTGCCGGACTTGCCGCGGCCCTTCGCCTTCACCGACGCGGACGTGTCGGGGCCCGCTCCGTCGGCAGCCGGCCCGCGGTGCTGGGCGTGCTGGGGCGAGGAGCCACGGTCGATCCCGCCGCGCGGCTCCTGCTCCGCCGCAGCGCTGCCATCCCTCTTGAATCGTCCCTGCACTAGCGTCGCAACCTCTGGACCAGGCGTCCCGCCGGGTGAACGGCGAAACGGTGTCGAGTCGTGGGGCACTGACGGCCCCGTGGTGGTCGTCGGTGACCGGCGCGTCTCCCTCTCCATTGCCGCCGCGCGCGGCGCTCTCTTGCGCCACCTGCGCGCCGGCTGATACCCGCGGCGGTCCCGCGAATTCCAGCACAGTGGGGGATCTCCAACAAGGTGCGCGTGTCGGCCCGGCCAGCCGGTCACGGCTTGTGACAGGGGGGCTACGGGATGTGGAGGCACTATGTGGATAAAACGGACGTACGTCAACCAAAGCTCCCGTCTGCCCCAGTGTCCCAGTCGAGATGATCAGGAGCGGAATGGCGCATTCAGTGGCGCAATGTCCGTTTCGACGGGGGAAATTGACCGAGCGTTATGCCCGTATTGCCCGGTCACTGGTGAGGAAACTCACACGACTGGGGCCATTACTTACCGGTTCGGCCGGGGATTCGGATGTTTAGCCTTGCCTGTTAAAGGGTTGGCGCCCCGTCCGGCGCATCCGACAACCCCCACCCCACGAAGCGACCCGAGGGCCCGAAACTCCGATGAAGACGACGCTGATGTTCCGCAACATAGCCAACCCCCGCCGCACCACCCTGGCGCACCTGAAGGACGCCGAGGACCTGCAGGCGGCGCCGGCCACCCCGGAGCACTCCGTCGAGCTGCCCGCCCAGACCGCGAACCCCCGCCGCACCGTCCTCATGGACGCGCCCGTCGCCGCGGCACAGTAGCCCCTCCGCAGTAGCGGCTCCGTAAAGGAGCGCGAAGCGCCGCCCCCCACCGCGTTAGCCTGGGGTCCACACTCCAGCCAGCGGAAATACAGAGGGGCAGACGCAACACGTGCGCATCGCCAGGTTCTCGATCGACGGCAATGTCGCGTTCGGCGCGGTCGAGGGCAGCACTGCCCCCGGCGCCGAGGGTGAGCTCGTCCTCGACATCATCAAGGGCATTCCGTTCGCGGACTTCGAGCTCTCCGGCACGAAGGTCCCGCTGAGCAAGGTTCGGCTGCTGCCGCCCGTGCTCCCGAACAAGGTCGTGGCCATCGGCCGCAACTACGCGGAGCACGCGGCGGAGCTCGGCAACGCCATCGTCGACGACCAAGGCCGTCCCGAGGCGCCCCTCACCTTCTTCAAGCCCTCCACCTCCGTGGTCGGCCCGGGCGACCCGATCGTCTACCCCTCCTTCTCCCAGGACGTGCACCACGAGGCGGAGCTCGCCGTGGTCATCGGCCGCATGTGCCGCGAGGTCCCGAAGGAGCGCGTGAAGGACGTGATCCTCGGCTACACCTGCGCCAACGACGTCACCGCCCGCGACGTCCAGCAGCGCGAGAAGCAGTGGGCCCGGGCCAAGGGCTTCGACAGCGCCTGCCCCCTCGGCCCCTGGATCGAGACCGGCCTGGACCCGGCGGCCGTCGCCGCGGGCCTGGCCGTCCAGTGCACGGTCAACGGGGAACAGCGCCAGCTCGGCAGCACCAGCGACATGGTCCGCTCCGTCGAGGACCTGATCGTGCACATCACCGAGGCCATGACGCTGCTCCCGGGCGACGTCATCCTCACGGGGACCCCGGCCGGAGTCGGCCCCCTCAACGTCGGCGACGAGGTCGCCGTCACCATCGAAGGCATCGGCACTCTCACCAACAAGGTGATCAAGCGTGGCTAACGGACCCGTCCGCGTACGTTTCTGTCCCTCCCCGACCGGCAACCCCCATGTGGGCCTGGTCCGGACCGCCCTCTTCAACTGGGCGTTCGCCCGCCACCACGGCGGTACGTTCGTCTTCCGCATCGAGGACACCGACGCGGCCCGCGACTCCGAGGAGTCGTACGAGCAGCTGCTCGACTCGCTGCGCTGGCTCGGCTTCACCTGGGACGAGGGCCCCGAGGTCGGCGGCCCCCACGCCCCGTACCGCCAGTCCCAGCGAATGGACATCTACGCGGACATCGCGAAGAAGCTCCTGGACGGCGGGTACGCGTACCACTGCTACTGCACCACCGAGGAGCTCGACACCCGCCGCGACGCCGCCCGTGCGGCCGGCAGGCCCTCCGGCTACGACGGCCACTGCCGCGACCTGAGCGCCGAGCAGGTGGCCGCGTACACGGCCGAGGGGCGCACCTCGATCGTCCGCTTCCGGATGCCCGACGAGACCATCACCTTCACGGACCTGGTCCGCGGCGAGCTCTCCTTCACCCCGGAGAACGTGCCGGACTTCGGTATCGTCCGCGCGAACGGCGCCCCGCTGTACACGCTGGTCAACCCGGTGGACGACGCGCTGATGGAGATCACGCACGTCCTGCGCGGCGAGGACCTGCTGTCCTCCACGCCCCGCCAGATCGCCCTCTACAAGGCGCTGACCGAGCTGGGCGTCGCCAAGGCCACCCCCGCCTTCGGCCACCTGCCGTACGTGATGGGCGAGGGCAACAAGAAGCTCTCCAAGCGCGACCCCGAGTCCTCGCTCAACCTCTACCGCGAGCGCGGCTTCCTGCCCGAGGGCCTGCTGAACTACCTCTCGCTCCTCGGCTGGTCCTTCTCCAAGGACCAGGACATCTTCTCGATCGAGGAGATGGTGGCGAAGTTCGACATCGACGGCGTGAACGCCAACCCGGCGCGCTTCGACCTCAAGAAGTGCGAGGCGATCAACGCCGATCACATCCGCCGGATGGACCCCAAGGCCTTCGCGGACGCCTGCGCCCCCTGGCTGCGGGCCCCGCACGCCAACTGGGCGCCCGAGGACTTCGACGCCGAGGCCTGGGACCGGATCGCTCCCCACGCCCAGACCCGGGTGACCGTCCTGTCGGACATCACCGCGAACGTGGACTTCCTCTTCCTGAAGGATCCCGTCGAGGACCAGGCGTCCTGGGACAAGGCGATGAAGGGCGAGCCCGCTGCCCTGCTCACCACGGCACGGGAGAACCTCTCCACCGCCGACTGGTCCGACCCGGAGTCCCTCAAGCAGGCCGTCCTCACCGCCGGCGAGGCCCACGGCCTCAAGCTCGGCAAGGCCCAGGCCCCGGTGCGCGTGGCCGTCACCGGCCGCACGGTCGGCCTGCCGCTCTTCGAGTCCCTGGAGATCCTGGGCAAGGAGCGCTCGCTCGCCCGTATCGACGCGGCCCTGGCGAAGCTCGCCGCCTGACCCGCACCCCACCCCCGCAGGGGCGGCGGCCGACCCGGCCGCCGCCCCTGCGGCGTTGTCGGCGCCGGGGCCTAGGGTGCCCCGAGTTGATCACGCGCTCCGTGGAAGGCCGCACCATGCCCCTCACCGTCCCCGACTTCGACCGGTACTTCACGCCGGGCCACTCCTTCGTCTACGAGAACGGCGACCGCGGCACGATCGCGGTGGCCGTAGCCGGCGAGCTGTGGCTGCCCAGCGGCCGGGTGACCGCCTGCGACCCCTTCGTCGACCTGGGCGGGGGATGGGCGAGGCCCTTCACCGCCGAGGTGGCCCCCGGCCGCTACCGCGCCGAGACGGCGCTCGCCACCCTTACCACTCCCGGCGAGGAGCCCGGCGACCGCCCGCACCTGCGCACGGCCGCCGCCCGCCTGGTGATCCGGGACACGGCGACGGCGGCCTGGGAGATGGCCGTCACCGAGGGCCAGGACGCCGCCGCGCTCGCGGACGACGGGTACTTCGGCTACGGGGTGGACGCGGGCACCGGCTGCTTCTACGACCCGGCGGCCGACGACTCCTTCGCGGACTGCGAGGGCGACGAGGGTCCGCTCTGGGACGCCTTCGAGGAAGCCGGCCACGGCCCCGGCCCGCACCTGCTCACGGGTGAGCACGGTCACAACCTCGTGGCCTTCGGCTCCGGCTGGGGCGACGGCCACTACCCGACGTGGGTGGGACGGGACGCCGACGGCCGGGTCACCTGTTTCGTGACGGACTTCTTCGTCGTGCCCTCGCCCGCGGACGACGCGGCGTAGGCTCGCCCGTATGCCGATCCGCGCCGTGCTGTGGGACATCGACGACACCCTCTTCGACTACACGGGGGCCGATGCGGCCGGGCTGGCCGCGCACCTGCGGGAAGAGGGGATGGCCGGGCGCCACGGATCCCCGCTCGACGCCCTGGCCCTGTGGCGCAGGCTCACGGAGCTGCACTGGGCGCGGTTCGCCGCCGGCGAGGTCACCTTCCAGGGCCAGCGCCAGGACCGGGTGCGGGACTTCCTCGGCAGGCCCGCCATGACGGCGGTACAGGCCGACGCCTGGTTCGAGCGGTACGTCGAGCACTACAAGGCCGCCTGGGTCCTCTTCCCGGACGTGCTGCCCGTACTGGACGCCCTCGCCCGCACCCACCGGCACGGGGTGCTCTCCAACTCCTCCGCCGCCAACCAGGACCCCAAGCTGCGCCACCTCGGGCTGCGCGACCGCTTCGAGGTGCTGGTCTGCGCCGCCGAGCTGGGCGTGAGCAAGCCCGACGCCGCCGCCTTCCTGGCCGCCTGCCGGGCGCTCGCGCTGCCTCCGGAGGAGGTCGCGTACGTCGGGGACCAGCCGGAGATCGACGCGCGCGGGGCGCGCGACGCCGGGCTGACGGCCGTCTGGCTCGACCGGGAGGGCGGCCGGGGACCCGGCCCCGTCGGCGTTCACCGGATCGAGGCACTGGACGGACTGCCGGAGCTGCTGGCCGCTGATACCCGTTTTGGAGCACGGTCAGGCATCCGGTAATGTTCTTTCTGCGCCGCCCGAGCGGGCCGAAAGGCCGGTAACGGAGGCGCTGACCAAACGGAAGGCCCCCAGGGGCTTGAAGTTCGGTGGGCTATAGTGTAATTGGCAACACGAGGGTTTCTGGTTCCCTTATTCTAGGTTCGAGTCCTGGTAGCCCAGCGCAGTGCAGTAGTAACGCAGTGCTTTGCCCCCGTTGTGTAGCGGCCTAGCACGCCGCCCTCTCAAGGCGGTAGCGCCGGTTCGAATCCGGTCGGGGGTACAGATCCTTCCCGCGGGATCTCCAGGGTCGCTCCCGGAGGTCTTGATGCAGGATCGCTAGGGCCCCCGTTGTGTAGCGGCCTAGCACGCCGCCCTCTCAAGGCGGTAGCGCCGGTTCGAATCCGGTCGGGGGTACCAAGGTCTGGCTGGTCTAGACCATTGGGCTATAGTGTAATTGGCAACACGAGGGTTTCTGGTTCCCTTATTCTAGGTTCGAGTCCTGGTAGCCCAGCGCAGTACCGCAGTAGAGCTAGCCCCCGTTGTGTAGCGGCCTAGCACGCCGCCCTCTCAAGGCGGTAGCGCCGGTTCGAATCCGGTCGGGGGTACATGAGGGAGAGGCCCTCCGCGATCATCGCGGAGGGCCTCTTCCGCGTTCCGGCGCCCCTCGCCGTCCGACGGTTCCGGGCACAAGTACGGGCCCGGCGGCGCGAGTTCGGACGTGTGCGGCGTCGTACGCGCCCCCGGGCCCGGGGGTTGGTGGGAGAGGTCTGCGACCGGGAGGGGTCAGCCGGAGCGGCGCAGGGCCTCCGTGAGCCGGGCGGCCGCGTCGATGACGGCCTGGGCGTGCATGCGCCCCGGGTGGCGGGTCAGGCGCTCGATCGGCCCGGAGACCGATACGGAGGCCACCACGCGGTTCGACGGGCCGCGGACGGGCGCCGAGACGGAGGCCACGCCGGGCTCCCGCTCGCCGATCGACTGCGCCCAGCCGCGGCGCCGTACGCCGGACAGGGCCGTGGCCGTGAAGCGCGCGCCCTGCAGGCCCCGGTGGAGCCGCTCGGGCTCCTCCCAGGCCATCAGGATCTGCGCGGCCGACCCCGCCTTCATGGGGAGGGTGGAGCCCACCGGGACGGTGTCCCGCAGGCCCGACAGCCGCTCGGCGGCCGCCACGCAGATGCGCATGTCGCCCTGACGACGGTAGAGCTGCGCGCTCTCGCCCGTCACGTCACGGAGGTGCGTGAGCACCGGTCCGGCCGTTGCCAGCAGGCGGTCCTCGCCGGCCGCGGCGGCAAGCTCTGCCAGCCGCGGACCGAGGATGAACCGGCCCTGCATGTCCCTCGCCACCATCCGGTGGTGTTCCAGTGCCACGGCCAGGCGATGTGCCGTGGGTCGTGCGAGCCCTGTCGCCGCGACCAGCCCGGCGAGGGTGGCCGGACCGGACTCCAGTGCGCTCAGTACCAGAGCTGCCTTGTCGAGAACGCCGACGCCGCTAGAGTTGTCCATGAAACGATATTCACGTCTCACACTGTGAAACGCAAGTTCAAATTTTCCAAGAACGAGCGAGTCTGTATGTGCGGGTCCACGAACCACTGGGTCCGAGCCGTCGTTCCGCAGGTGGGGTAGCGGGCGATCAGGCGCACCAGATCTCTACATAAGCGCCGGCCCGACCGGCCGGCCGGAGGGAAAGCGATGGGTAGGACACTCGCGGAGAAGGTCTGGGACGACCACGTCGTCCGGCGCGCCGAGGGCGAGCCCGATCTCCTCTTCATTGATCTCCACCTGCTGCACGAGGTGACCAGCCCGCAGGCCTTCGACGGGCTGCGCCAGGCCGGCCGCAAGGTCCGACGCCTCGACCTCACCATCGCGACCGAGGACCACAACACCCCCACCATCGACATCGACAAGCCGATCGCCGACCCGGTCTCCCGGGCCCAGCTGGAGACCCTGCGCAAGAACTGCGCCGAGTTCGGTGTCCGTCTGCACTCGCTCGGTGACGTCGAGCAGGGTGTCGTCCACGTCGTCGGGCCGCAGCTGGGCCTGACCCAGCCGGGCACGACCGTGGTCTGCGGCGACTCGCACACGTCCACGCACGGCGCCTTCGGCGCGCTGGCCTTCGGCATCGGCACCAGCCAGGTCGAGCACGTGCTGGCCACCCAGACGCTGCCGCTGGCCCGCCCCAAGACGATGGCGATCACCGTCACCGGCGCGCTGGCCGAGGGCGTCACCGCCAAGGACCTGATCCTGGCGATCATCGCCAAGATCGGCACCGGCGGCGGCCAGGGCTACATCCTGGAGTACCGCGGCGAGGCCATCGAGAAGCTGTCGATGGAAGCCCGCATGACCATCTGCAACATGTCGATCGAGGCCGGCGCCCGCGCGGGCATGATCGCCCCTGACCAGACCACCTTCGACTACCTGGAGGGACGCGACCACGCCCCGAAGGGCGAGGACTGGGACGCGGCCGTCGCCTACTGGAAGACGCTGCGCACCGACGACGACGCGGTCTTCGACGCCGAGGTCGTCATCGACGGCACGACGCTGGCCCCCTTCGTCACCTGGGGCACCAACCCGGGCCAGGGCGCGCCGCTGTCGGCCAACGTCCCCGACCCGGCTTCGTACGAGGACGCTTCGGAGCGCCTGGCCGCCGAAAAGGCCCTGGAGTACATGGGGTTGACGGCCGGGCAGCCGCTGCGCGAGATCAAGGTCGACACCGTCTTCGTAGGTTCCTGCACCAACGGCCGCATCGAGGACCTGCGCGCCGTCGCCGGGATCGTCGAGGGCCGCAAAGTCGCCGACGGCGTACGGATGCTGGTCGTCCCGGGCTCGGTCCGGGTCGCGCTCCAGGCCGTGGAAGAGGGCTTGGACAAGGTCTTCAAGGAGGCCGGGGCCGAATGGCGGCACGCGGGCTGCTCGATGTGCCTGGGCATGAACCCCGACCAACTGGCGCCCGGTGAGCGTTCCGCGTCCACCTCCAACCGCAACTTCGAGGGCCGGCAGGGCAAGGGCGGGCGTACGCACCTGGTCTCCCCGCAGGTGGCCGCCGCCACCGCGGTGCTGGGCCATCTGGCCTCGCCCGCCGATCTGTCCGACGCCACCGCGACCGCCGGAGTCTGAACCATGGAAGCCTTCACCACCCACACCGGCCGGGCCGTTCCGCTGCGCCGCAGCAACGTCGACACCGACCAGATCATCCCGGCCCACTGGCTGAAGAAGATCACCCGCGACGGGTTCGAGGACGGGCTCTTCGAGGCCTGGCGCAAGGACCCGGAGTTCGTCACCAACCGCCCCGAGCGGGCCGGCGCGACCGTCCTGGTCGCCGGTCCCGACTTCGGCACCGGCTCCTCGCGCGAACACGCCGTATGGGCCCTGCAGAACTTCGGCTTCAAGACGGTCATCTCCTCCCGCTTCGCCGACATCTTCCGCGGCAACTCGCTGAAGAACGGTCTGCTGACCGTCGTGCTGCCCCAGGAGACGGTCGACCGTCTGTGGGAGCTGACCGAGGCCGACCCCACCGCCGAGATCACCGTCGACCTGGTCGACCGCCAGGTCCGAGCCGAAGGCGTCGAGGCGGAGTTCGAGCTCGACGACAACGCCCGCTGGCGTCTGCTGGAGGGCCTGGACGACATCTCGCTCACCCTTCAGAACGAAGCCGACATCGACACGTACGAAAGCGGCCGCCCGGCCTTCAAGCCGCGCACGATTCAGCACTGATTCCAGCCTGATCAGCGCTTATTCGCCTTTGGGTGATCACATCGGCAACACTGTGCCCCCCGCCTTCCGGTGGGGGGCACAGCCGTTTGTTGAGGCCCCGTGAGGCGACAACTCGCCCCAGATGGCACAATCTGTGCATGGAACGCGACAGTCAACTCGAGCTCTACGAACTCGTCGCGGACCGGTTGAAAGAAGCACACACAAGGGTGCGCGCACTGCAAGTCCCGGAGGGCGTAAGGATGGCGCTGTCCCGGAAGCTGTTGGTCGTCACTGCCGCGGCGAAGCACGATCTCGCCGACGCGGCAAGGCGCCTGGACAGGTTGATGAAGGACCTCGACGAGGGTCGATTCCCTGAAGGCGACTGATGCGAAGGAACTCCGTAACGGCCTACCTCGTTGCGGCACTAGGGTGATTAGCCCGTTTCGTGTTTGATTTGCGGTATATATCCGCCTAACGTGCGAAATAAGCTTGAACACATTCGTTCTGGCGATGTCTCCGAAGGGGAAGACGTGAACAAGGCGCAGCTCGTAGAAGCGATTGCCGACAAGCTGGGCGGCCGCCAGCAGGCCGCGGACGCCGTCGACGCGGTACTGGACGCCATGGTCCGCGCGGTCGTCGCGGGAGACCGGGTCTCGGTCACGGGCTTCGGCTCGTTCGAGAAGGTCGACCGTCCCGCCCGCTACGCCCGCAACCCGCAGACGGGTGAGCGCGTCCGGGTCAAGAAGACCTCCGTCCCCCGCTTCCGCGCGGGTCAGGGCTTCAAGGACCTGGTCAGCGGCACCAAGAAGCTCCCCAAGGGCGACGAGGTCGCCGTGAAGAAGGCCCCCAAGGGCAGCCTGACCGGCGGCGCCTCCGCCACGGTCAAGAAGGCCGCCGCGAAGAAGGCCACCACGGCGAAGAAGGCCGCCGCCAAGACCACGGCCACGAAGACCGCGGCGAAGAAGACGACGGCCAAGAAGGCCACCCCGACCGTCAAGAAGACGGCCGCGAAGTCCGCGGTCGCCAAGAAGGCCACGGCCACCACCAAGAAGGCGGCCCCGGCGAAGAAGACCACGGCGACGGCCAAGAAGACCACCGCCACGGCGAAGAAGACCGCCCCGGCGGCCAAGAAGGCCACCGCGACGAAGGCGCCCGCCAAGAAGACGGCGACGCGCAAGGCCACCGCGAAGAAGACCACCGCCCGCAAGAAGTAAGGGCGCCGGTCCCCGCACGCCGGGCCGGCTTCCCCACCGGGGGAAGCCGGCCCGCGGTGCGTTCCGCGCAGGTCACGGCCCCGGTCAGGGATCCGCCCGCAGCAGCGGCGCGGGGCTCAGAAGGTCTGCAGGGTCACCAGCGTGATGCGCAGGGACGCGCCCTCGCCGTCCGTCTCGATGCGGACCCGCTGCCCGGGCCGCAGCAGCCGCAGACCGCCCGCGTCGAAGGCCGCGGCCTCGAAGGGCACCGGGGTGCCGTCGTCCAGCAGCACGCTGCCGCTGCGGGTCTGGGAGTCGTACGTGTACGCGGTCGCCTGCATACGGGCACTGTATCGGGCGGTGTGCGGCCCCACTCCGAGGGCCAGGGCCGTGCGGAGGTCCGCCCCCGTGTCCACGTCCCGGCGTACGCTCTCCACGTCCGCGAGGGCTATTTCCACCGCTCCCGAGGCCGAATGGCGGGCCCGGGACCGGCCGCCGAACGAAGGTGCCAATTCCGCGTCCGGACCGGCGGAAAGCAAGGTGGTGCCGATTCCCGCCGCATCCGCCAGAAATGCCCGCGGAAATGCCGCCGCGGTATCGAGCACACGTAGCAATTCCGGCGGGCGCAGGGCCGGCAGGTCGGCGTTGATCGCGGCCACCTGAGCACCGGGCCGCCCCGCCCGCACCGCCCGCGCCCCGTGGGCCAGCGCGGCGTTGAGCCCCGCGCCGGGGGCGTCCGGCAGGATCCGGGCCCCCAGCCTGGCCAGTTCCGCCCCCGCCGCGGCGTCGTCCGTGACGACCACCACATCCGTGACCGAGGCGCAGGCCAGCGCCCCCGCCACGGTGTCCTGCGCGAAAGCCAGCGCGAGCCCGGGCCGGGACGCGCCCACGGCGGCCGCCAGACGGCTCTTGGCCAGCGCCAGGGGCTTCAGCGGGACCACCAGGCTCCACACGGCGTTCGTGGCGGCCCCCTTCCCTCCGGTGCGCTGCGGCACCCGCCCGACCCGTCGGCAGGTCATGGCCCGGTCATCAGTCGGCCCATTGTCGCCCCCGGGCGGGCGCAGGGGGACCGGGCGGTGTGGGCGGGGCGTACGGTGTCCTCGACAGAGACCGGACCGGGGGCGACACTTGTCCGGCTCCCAAGGCGGCCGCGCCGCGCCCCGGTCCTAGAGGAAGGTGTCCGAGTGTCCCGCCGCAGAATCGGCTTCTGGTACCGCCTGGCGGCGGTCATCGCAAAACCGCCGCTGGTAGTGCTCTTCAAGCGGGACTGGCGGGGAATGGAGCACATTCCGGCCGACGGCGGATTTATCACCGCCGTCAATCACAACTCGTATCTGGACCCGCTCTCCTACGCGCACTTCCAGTACAACACCGGCCGCGTGCCGCGTTTGCTCGCCAAGGCCGGCCTCTTCAAGGTGCCTTTCGTCGGCGCGATCCTGCGCGGATCCGGGCAGATCCCCGTCTACCGCGAGACCACCAACGCCCTGGACGCATTCCGGGCCGCCGTGGCCGCCGTCGAGCGCGGCGAATGCGTGGCGTTTTATCCGGAGGGCACCCTCACCCGGGACCCGGAGATGTGGCCGATGGCCGGCAAGACCGGCGTCGCCCGCGTGGCGCTGATCACCAAGGCCCCCGTCATTCCCGTGGCCCAGTGGGGCGCGAACCTCGCGATGCCGCCCTACGCCAAGGAGAACAAGGTCCGGCTGTTCCCGCGCAAGACCCTCCAGGTGCTCGCCGGACCGCCCGTGGACCTCTCGGCCTTCTACGACCGCGAGCCCACGCCCGAGGTCCTCAAGGGCGCCACCGAGGCCATCATGGCCGACATCACCAAGCTCCTGGAGGAGCTGCGGGGCCAGAGCGCGCCCGCGCAGCCCTACGACCACCGCAAGGCCAGGGCGCAGCAGCGGCGCAAGGCCGCGGGGGAGGGCACCAAGTGACACGTCCCGTGAAGGCCGCCGTCTTCGGAACCGGCTCCTGGGGCACCGCCTTCGGCATGGTGCTCGCCGACGCCGGATGCGAGGTCACCCTGTGGGCCCGCCGCCCGGAGGTCGTCGACGCCGTCAACAACGGCCGCACCAACCCGGACTACTTCCCCGGTGTGGAGCTCCCGGCGAACCTGCGCGCCACCACCGACCCGGCCGAGGCGGCGCGCGGCGCCGACTTCACCGTCCTGTCCATCCCGTCCCAGACGCTGCGCGCCAACCTGGCCGAATGGGCTCCCCTGCTGGCCCCCGGCACCGTGCTCGTGTCCCTGATGAAGGGCATCGAACTCGGCACCGCCAAGCGGATGAGCGAGGTCATCGAGGAGGTGGCCAAGGTCCCCGCCGAGCGCGTCGCCGTCGTCACCGGGCCCAACCTGGCCCGCGAGATCGTCGCCCGGCAGCCCGCCGCCTCCGTCGTCGCCTGCGCGGACGAGGCCGTGGCCCAGCGCCTCCAGGCCGCCTGCCACACCCCGTACTTCCGCCCGTACACCAGCACCGACGTCATCGGCTGCGAGCTCGGCGGCGCCGTCAAGAACGTCATCGGCCTCGCCGTCGGCATCGCGGACGGCATGGGCCTGGGCGACAACACCAAGGGCTCCCTCATCACCCGCGGGCTCGCCGAAGCCACCCGGCTGGGCCTGGCGATGGGCGCCGACCCGCTCACCTTCTCCGGCCTCGCGGGCCTCGGCGACCTCGTCGCCACCTGCTCCTCGCCGCTCTCCCGCAACCACACCTTCGGCACCAACCTGGGCCGCGGGATGACCCTGGAGGAGACCATCGCGGTCACCAGCCAGACCGCGGAAGGGGTCAAGTCGTGCCAGTCCGTGGCGGATCTGGCACGCCGGTACGGAGTGGACATGCCGATCACCGACACGGTCGTCGACATCGTGCACCACGGCAAGCCGCCGCTGGTCGCGCTGAAGGAACTGATGGGGCGCAGCGCCAAACCGGAACGCCACTGACACCTTTCCGGACGTCTGAGCGGGTACCCTCGTGGCGATATGAGCAGCGAGAACCTCCCCCAGACCCCTGAGCAGCAGGGTCGCAAGCCCCGCGTGGCCGTCGTGTTCGGCGGCCGCAGCTCGGAACACGCCATTTCGGTCGTCACGGCGGGCGCGGTGCTGCGCTCCATCGACCGTGCCAAGTACGAGGTGCTGCCCATCGGCATCACCACGGACGGCCGGTGGGCCCTGACCGCCGACGAGCCCGAGCGCATGGCCATCGCGGACCGCGAGCTCCCCAGCGTGGACGCCCTCGCGGAGTCCCCGGACGGCGCCGTCGTGCTCTCCGTGGACCCCGCGAGCCGTGAGGTCGTCTACACCGAGCCCGGCGCCGTCCCCAAGGCGCTGGGCGAGGTCGACGTCGTCTTCCCCGTGCTCCACGGCCCCTACGGCGAGGACGGCACCCTCCAGGGCCTCCTGGAGCTCTCCGGTGTCCCGTACGTCGGCTCGGGCGTCCTCGCCTCGGCCGTCGGCCAGGACAAGGACTACATGAAGCGGGTGTTCACCTCCTTCGGGCTGAGCGTCGGCCCGTACGTGACCATCCGCCCCCGCGAGTGGGAGGCCGACCAGGCCGCCGCCGAGGCGAAGATCCTGGACTTCGCCGGCGAGCACGGCTGGCCGCTGTTCATCAAGCCCGCCCGGGCCGGCTCCTCCATCGGCATCACCAAGGTCGACGACCCCTCCGGGCTGGACGCGGCGATCCGCGAGGCCCGCCGCCACGACCCGAAGATCATCGTGGAGGCGCTGCTGCGCGGCCGCGAGATCGAGTGCGGCGTCCTGGAGTTCGAGGACGGGCCGCGCGCCAGCGCCCCCGCCGAGATCCCGCCGGTCTCCAGCCACGACTTCTACGACTTCGAGGCGAAGTACATCGACTCCGCCTCCGGGATCGTGCCCGCCCCGCTCACCCCGGAGCAGACCGCCGAGGTGCAGCGGCTCGCGATCGAGGCCTTCGAGGCCGCGTCCTGCGAGGGCCTGGTGCGCGCGGACTTCTTCCTCACCGAGGACGGCGCCTTCGTCATCAACGAGATCAACACCATGCCCGGTTTCACGCCGATCTCGATGTACCCGCGGATGTGGCAGGAGTCCGGCATCGAGTACCGGGAGCTGGTGGACCTCCTGATCCAGGCGGCGCTGCGCCGCTCCACCGGGCTGCGCTAGCGCCGCCCGGCCCCGTACAGCCGACCGCCCGCCGGGAGCCCCTCTTTCGAGGGGCACGCCGGCGGGCGGCGGTGTGAGCGCGGAGGGCACGGGGAGCCCGGCGGTCAGTACGAGGAGATCCCCACCGGGACGGTCCTGGCCACGGCGCCGGACAGGCCGACCAGCATGCCCGCGTCCGTGACATGCTCCTTGGAGACCCGGACCTCCGTGTACGCCAGCCGCGCCCCGGTGGTGAACCGCAGACCGCCCCCCTCGGGCTTCTCCACCAGCCAGGCGACGCCGTCGACCTCGACGCCGTCCTGCTGGGGATCCGCCATCTTGGGGGGTTTGGGGATACCGCACCGCAGTACGATCGCCGAGCCGCCCCACGCGGCGGTCAGACCGGACTCCGGTGAGGTCGCGGTCCGCGCCAGTCCGTCCACCGTCTCCGGGAGCTCCTCGTGCAGAGCCGCACAGAGCTTCGCGACCGCGGCGGGCGGAGCGGGCGGCGGATCCACCCGGGCTCCGGAATCCCCCGGGGCACAGCCCGCGAGGGCCAGGGCGGCCACGGCGGGCAGGGCCAGTACACGGAGGGGCCGGCGGTGCGGCAATGACATCACCGGCCAAGAGTAGACGGGGGCTACAGATGGACCACCGGGCAGGTCAGGGTGCGGGTGATCCCCTCCACCTGCTGCACCTTGGCGACCACCATGCGGCCGAGATCGTCGACGGTGTCGGCCTGGGCGCGCACGATCACGTCGTACGGCCCCGTCACGTCCTCGGCCTGGATCACCCCCGCGATCTTGGAGATGGACTCGGCGACGACCGACGCCTTGCCCACCTCGGTCTGGATGAGGATGTACGCCTGTACCACGGAACCTCCAGGGCGGCCACGAGGATCATTTCCCCTAACCTTCGGATGGGCCCGGGGACATCGGGCGGGCCCGGGGAAGAAGGGACGCCACGGTACCGCGTCGCCGCGTGCCACGGGGAGACCCGGGGGCCCGGCGCCGCGCACGGCGGGGCGTACGCAGAGCAGAAGTTGACCTATCTGTTGACGGTACCCAGAGCTGTGACGGCTCGCGACCGCAAGCGGACTTGCCAAGAAGGGGCACAGCGATGAAGGGCACTGTGGGCGAGCTGGGGGAGTTCGGGCTCATTCGGGAGCTCACCTCACGGCTCACCACCACCCCGGCGGTCCGGCTCGGACCCGGCGACGACGCCGCGGTGGTGTCGGCCCCCGACCGGAGGGTCGTGGCGAGCACGGACATCCTGCTGGAGGGCAGGCACTTCCGGCGCGACTGGTCCACCGCCTACGACGTCGGCCGCAAGGCGGCCGCGCAGAACCTGGCCGACATCGCCGCCATGGGCGCGGTGCCCACCGCGCTGCTGCTCGGCCTCGTCGTCCCGGCCGAGCTGCCGGTCACCTGGCCGACCGAGCTGATGGACGGCATCCGCGACGAATGCCAGGTCGCGGGCGCCGCCGTGGTCGGCGGGGACGTCGTGCGCGGCGACACCATCACCGTCTCCATCACCGCCCTGGGCGACCTGCGCAACCACGAGCCCGTCCTGCGCTCCGGCGCCCAGCCCGGCGACGTCGTCGCCGTCACCGGCTGGCTCGGCTGGTCCGCGGCGGGCTTTGCGGTGCTCTCCCGCGGCTTCCGCTCCCCGCGGGCGTTCGTCGAGGCGCACCGCCGCCCCGAACCGCCCTACCATGCGGGCCCCGCGGCCGCCGGGCTCGGCGCCACCGCCATGACCGACGTCAGCGACGGCCTGATCGCCGACCTGGGGCACATCGCCGAGGCCAGCAAGGTCCGCATCGACCTGCGCTCGGGGGCCGTGGACATCCCGACCCAGATGCACGACATCGGCCAGGCCGTCGGCGTGGACCCGCTCCAGTGGGTGCTCACCGGCGGAGAGGACCACGCCATCGTGGCCACCTTCCCGCCCGACGTGAAGCTCCCGGCCCGCTGGAAGGTCATCGGCTCCGTCCAGCACCGCTCCGCGCTGCCCCAGGTGACCGTCGACGGCGCCCCCTGGACCAGCACCGGCGGCTGGGACCACTTCGGCGCCGACCCGGCCGCCGAGGAGACCCCGTGAGCACCGCCGGGTCCTCCGGGGCCGCGCCGCCGCGCTGCCTGACCGTCGCCGGATCCGACTCCGGCGGCGGCGCCGGCATCCAGGCCGACCTCAAGACCATGCTGGCGCTCGGCGTGCACGGCATGAGCGTGGTCACCGCCGTGACCGCCCAGAACTCGCTCGGGGTGCGCGGGGTCTGGGAGCTGCCCGCCGAGGCCGTCACGGCCCAGTACAGGGCCGTGGCGGACGACATCGGCGTCCAGGCCGTCAAGACCGGGATGCTGTCCTCCGCCGTGCTGGTGGAGACGGTGGCGGGGCTGCTGGCCGGCACTCGCGCCCCGGTGGTCGTGGACCCCGTGGGGGTCTCCAAGCACGGGGACCCGCTGCTCGCCGCCTCGGCACTGGACGCCGTACGCGGGGAACTGCTGCCCCGGGCCACGGTGGCGACGCCGAACCTGGACGAGGTGGCGCAGCTCACGGGGCTCGCCGTCGAGAGCGAGGACGACATGCGGCGGGCCGCCGACGCCGTCCTCGGCTACGGGCCCCGGTGGGCGCTGATCAAAGGCGGCCACCTCGCGGCGCACGGCGGCCAGGCCGTGGACCTGCTCAGCGACGGCTCCGAGGAGCTGTGGCTGCGGGCGCCCCGGCACGACAACCGGCACACCCACGGCACCGGCTGCACGCTCGCGAGCGCGATCGCGGCCGGCCTGGCCCGGGGACTCGCCGTCCCCGCGGCCGTCACGGCGGCCAAGGAGTACGTCACCGGCGCCATCGCCGCCGGCTTCGCGCTCGGCGGCGGCATCGGCCCGGTGGACCACGCCTGGCGGTGGCGCTGAGCCGCAGGCGTACCCCGACGGTCAGGCGCGGCCGCCCGTCAGGCGTGCCCGCCGGACAAGGCAAAAGGCCGGTTCACCAGAGGTGAACCGGCCTTCTTGGCAACCGGAAAGAGCTGCGCTACGACGACGGGAGGCGTCAGCGCGAGACCTTGCCGGCCTTGATGCACGAGGTGCAGGCGTTGAGGCGCTTCGGCGTCCCATTGACCACGGCACGGACGCGCTGGATGTTCGGGTTCCAGCGACGCGAGGTGCGGCGGTGCGAGTGGGAGATGTTGTTGCCGAAGCTCGGCCCCTTGGCGCAAACGTCGCAGTTGGCAGCCACAGGTCACTCCAAGACTTCAGATGCAATTACGGTGGAATCCGGCGCACCGGAATCAGAGATCTGAAGTGGCTTGCCGGACGAATGACCCGACTCTCGACGGGCAACCTGAGCAGCATACAACGACTGCTTGGGTCCGAGAAAACTACCATGACGGGGCACACCTCCGCCCCGGGCGCCCGAAGCGGAGGCCCCCCTTCGTTACCCTGCGGTGAACCCCGGCCCGCACAAGGAGGAACGCCCGGTGGCCCACGAGCCTGGCCCGCACACCCTCGACGCCGACGCGGTGCGCACCTGGAGCTCGCTGGCCCTGGCCGCACTGGGCCGGGCCCGCGAGGACATCGACGCGATCAACGTCTACCCGGTCGCGGACGCCGACACCGGAACCAACCTCTACCTCACCGCCGAAGCCGCCGCCCGGGCCCTGGACGAGTCCCTCGCCGGGGTGACGGAAGGCACAGCGGCCCCCGCCACCCTCGCCGCGGCCGTACGGGCCTACGCGCACGGCGCCCTCATAGGCGCCCGGGGCAACTCCGGGACCATTCTCGCCCAGCTGCTGCGCGGAGTCGCCGACGTCCTGGGCGCCGGCCCCGCCGGCCGCGCCTCGGGCCCGCTGCTCGCCCGGGCCCTGACCCGCGCCGCCGAGGAGGCCTACCGGGCCGTCGCGCACCCGGTCGAGGGCACCATGCTCACCGTCGCCGCGGCCGCCGCCCGCGCCGCGGCCGCCGCCGGGACCGCCGCCACCGCCGCCGAGGTCGCCCGCGCCGCCTACGACGGGGCCCGCGCGGCCCTCGCCGAGACCCCGGGGCAGCTGCCCGCCCTCGGGAAGGCCGGGGTGGTCGACGCCGGGGGCTGCGGACTGGTCGCCGTACTCGGCGCCCTGTGGCAGGCGCTGTCCGGCCGGGAACCCGCCGCCGAGCCCGTACGCGGCCCCGCCGTGCCCCTGCCCGTACCGCTGGACCCCGAGCCGTGCGAGCACGGGCAGGACGGCCCCGCGTACGAGGTGGTCTACCTGCTGGAGGCCTCCGACGAGGCCGTCGACGCGCTGCGCACCGCCCTCGACGCGCTCGGCGACTCCCTGGTGGTCGTCGGCGGCGACGGGCTGTGGAACGTCCACGTGCACGTCGACGACCCCGGCGCCGCCGTCGAGGCCGGGGTCGTCGCCGGGCGGCCCCACCGGATCCGCATCACCCACTTCGGCGACCAGCGCCGCCGCGCCACCGCCCCCCGCGCCCAGCGGGGCGTGGTCGCGGTCGTCCCGGGCGAGGGGCTGGCCACCCTGTGCGGCGAGGCCGGCGCCACCACCGTGCTGGCCCGCCCCGGGGAGCAGCCCGCCGCCGCAGAGCTGCTCGACGCCGTCCGCCGGGCACACGCCCGCGAGGTCGTCCTGCTGCCCGGCTGCCCGGAGCTGCGCGCCGCCGCCGCGGCCGCCGCCGAACAGGCGCGCGCGGAAGGGGTACGGGTGGCCGTCATCCCCACCCGCTCGGCGGTCCAGGGCCTGGCCGCCCTCGCCGTGCACGACCCGGAGGGCAGCTTCGACGAGGACGTCGTCGCCATGACCGCGGCCGCCGGGGCCACCCGCTACGGGGAACTGGCCGTCGCCGAACGGCAGTCCTTCACCTCCGCCGGGATCTGCCAGGCCGGGGACGTCCTCGGGCTCATCGACGGCGACGTCGCCGTCATCGGCGCGGGCTTGCCCGAGACCGCCGAGGCGGTCCTGGACCGCATGCTCGGCTCCGGCGGCGAACTGGTCACCCTCGTCCTGGGACCCGAAGTCCCCGACACCCTCGCCGCGCACCTGGAGGCGTACGTCCAGCACGCGCACCTGGCCGTCGACACGGTCACCTACCGCGGCGGGCGCTACTGCGCGCCCCTGCTCATCGGAGTCGAATAGCAGCCTTGTCACAGGCATGGTGTGCAATGGAACACGTGCCCGCGCTCGACGAAGACCTCAAGAAGACCCTCGGCCCCGCCACCGCCAAGGTGCTGGCCGAGCAGCTCGGCCTGCACACGGCCCTGGACCTGCTCCACCACTACCCCCGGCGGTACGCGGAGCGCGGTGAGCTGACGTCGCTGGCGGACCTCGCCGACCAGCTCGACGAGCACGTCACGGTCGTCGCCCAGGTCGCCGACGCCCGCCTGATGACCTACCAGGGCAGCCGCGGCGGGGGAAAGCGCCTGGAAGTCACCATCACCGACGGCAGCGGCCGCCTCCAGCTGGTCTTCTTCGGCGCCGGCGTCCACAAGCCGCACAAGGAGCTGCTCCCCGGAAGCCGCGCGATGTTCGCCGGCAAGGTGTCGCGCTTCAACCACAAGCTCCAGCTCGCGCACCCGGCCTACGAGCCCCTCGGCGCCGACGCCTCCGACCGGGACGCCGCCACCGCCTTCGCCAACCAGCTGATCCCGATCTACCCCGCCTGCGCCAAGCTGGAGTCCTGGAAGATCGCCAAGTGCGTGGACGCGGTACTGCCCAGCGCCCAGGAGGCCGTCGACCCGCTGCCGCCCGCCCTGCGCGAGGGCCGCGGCCTGGTCCCGCTCACCGAGGCGCTGCTCAAGATCCACCGCCCCGCCACCAAGGCCGACGTCGAGGACGCCCGCCAACGCCTGAAGTGGGACGAGGCCTTCGTCCTCCAGGTCGCCCTGGCCCGCCGCCGGCACGCCGACTCCCAGCTCCCGGCCGTCGCCCGCCGCCCCGCCCCCGGCGGGCTCCTGGACGCCTTCGACGCCAAACTCCCCTTCACCCTCACCGAAGGCCAGCAGACCGTCTCCCGCGAAATCTTCGATGACCTCGCCACCAGCCACCCCATGCACCGCCTCCTCCAGGGCGAAGTGGGCTCCGGGAAGACGATGGTGGCCCTGCGGGCCATGCTCGCCGTCGTCGACTGCGGCGGACAGGCCGCGATGCTCGCCCCCACCGAGGTCCTCGCCCAGCAGCACCACCGCTCGATCACCGAGATGATGGGCGAACTCGCCGAAGGCGGGATGCTGGGCGGCTCCGACCAGGGCACCAAGGTGGTCCTGCTCACCGGCTCCATGGGCACGGCCGCCCGCCGCCAGGCCCTGCTCGACCTGGTCACCGGAGAGGCCGGCGTCGTCATCGGCACGCACGCGCTCATCGAGGACAAGGTGCAGTTCCACGACCTCGGCCTGGTCGTCGTGGACGAACAGCACCGCTTCGGCGTCGAACAGCGCGACGCCCTGCGCTCCAAGGGCAAGCAGCCACCGCACCTGCTGGTGATGACCGCCACCCCGATCCCGCGCACCGTGGCGATGACCGTCTTCGGCGACCTCGAGACCTCCGTCCTCGACCAGCTGCCCGCCGGCCGCTCCCCGATCGCCACCCACGTGGTGCCCGCCAAGGACAAGCCGCACTTCCTCACCCGCGCTTGGGAGCGGGTCCGCGAGGAGGTGGAGAACGGCCACCAGGCGTACGTGGTGTGCCCGCGGATCGGCGACGGCGAGGACGAGGCCGGCAAGAAGAAGGCCTCCGCGGAGGACGAGGCGGAGAAGCGGCCGCCGCTGGCCGTGCTGGAGATCGCCGAGCAGCTCAGCCGCGGACCCCTCGCCGGGCTCGCCGTCGAAGTCCTGCACGGGCGGATGGACCCCGCCGACAAGGACGACGTCATGCGCCGCTTCGCCGCCGGCGAGGTCAAGGTGCTGGTCGCCACCACCGTCATCGAGGTCGGGGTGAACGTCCCCAACTCCACCGTCATGGTGATCATGGACGCGGACCGCTTCGGCGTCTCCCAGCTCCACCAGCTGCGCGGCCGCGTCGGCCGGGGCTCCGCACCGGGCCTGTGCCTGCTGGTCAGCGAGATGCACGAGGCCAGCCCCGCCCGCGCCCGGCTCGCCGCCGTCGCCGCCACCCTCGACGGCTTCGAACTCTCCCGGATCGACCTCGAACAGCGCCGCGAGGGCGACGTCCTCGGCCAGGCCCAGTCGGGCGTGCGCTCCTCGCTGCGGATGCTCGCCGTCATCGAGGACGAGGAGGTCATCGCCCAGGCCCGGGAGGAAGCCGCCCGCGTGGTCGCCGCCGACCCAGAGCTGGAGCACCTCCCCGGCCTGCGCACCGCCCTCGGCGCGCTGCTGGACACCGAGCGGGAGCAGTACCTGGAGAAGGGATGACAATGGGGGTGCCCGTGGTAGCCCCCGAACACCGAAGGACCCCAGATGACCCGCGTGATCGCCGGCACCGCCGGCGGGCGACGGCTGGCCGTGCCGCCCGGCACCGGCACCCGCCCGACCTCCGACCGGATGCGCGAAGGGCTCTTCTCCACCTGGGAGTCCCTGCACGGCGTGCAGGGCGCCCGGGTGCTCGACCTGTACGCGGGCTCCGGCGCGGTCGGCCTGGAGGCCCTCTCCCGCGGCGCCGAGCGGTCGCTGCTGGTCGAGCCCGACGCGAAGGCCGCCAAGGCCATCCGGGACAACATCAAGGCGGTCGGCCTGCCCGGCGCCGAGTTCCGGGCCGGCAAGGCCGAGCAGATCGTCGCGGTCCCGGCGCACGGGGAGCCGTACGACATCGTCTTCCTCGACCCGCCGTACGCCGTGGACCACGGGGAACTGCGGGAGATCCTGATCACACTCCGCTCCAATGGCTGGCTCACCGGCGATGCACTGGTCACCGTGGAACGCAGCACCAGGAGCGGCGCCTTCCCGTGGCCCGACGGCTTCGAGCCGCTCCGTTCGCGGAAGTACGGCGAGGGCACGCTTTGGTACGGTCGCGCCGCCTCCACCAGCGAAGACTCATGAACGAGGGAGTTCAGTTGCGCCGCGCGGTCTGTCCGGGGTCCTTCGACCCCATCCACAACGGACACCTCGACGTCATCGGACGCGCCGCGAGGCTGTACGACGTCGTGCACGTCGCCGTGATGATCAACAAGTCGAAGCAGGGGCTGTTCACCGTCGAGGAGCGGATCGAGCTGATCCGCGAGGCGACCGCCGACTACGGCAACGTCGAGGTCGAGGCCTTCCACGGCCTGCTCGTCGACTTCTGCAAGCAGCGGGACATCCCGGCCATCGTCAAGGGCCTGCGCGCGGTCAGCGACTTCGACTACGAACTCCAGATGGCCCAGATGAACAGGGGCCTGTCCGGCGTCGAGACCCTGTTCGTACCGACCATCCCCACCTACAGCTTCCTGTCGTCCTCCCTGGTCAAGGAGGTCGCGACCTGGGGCGGCGACGTCGCCCACCTGCTGCCCGCGCCCGTGCACGCGGCGCTGACCGAACGGCTGCGCGCCAAGTGACCCCACGACGGACGGGCTGAGCTTTCCCGGCCCGTCCCCCGCGTCCGCCCGGTGGCCCTACAGTCGTCCCGTCAGTCCGAGGCGAAGAGAGCGCGAGCCCCCCATGGACGTACAGAAGAAGCTGGACGAGATCGTCGCGGCCGTCGGCGGCGCCCGCTCCCTGCCGATGTCGGCCTCCTGCGTGATCAACCGTGCGGAGCTCCTCGCGCAGCTCGAAGAGGTACGCAAGGCCCTGCCCGGCTCGCTCGCCCAGGCCCGGGAGCTGATCGGCGGGCGGGAGCAGCTGGTCGAGGAGGCCCGCCGGGAGGCGGAGCGCATCATCGAGACCGCGCACGCCCAGCGCAGCTCGCTGATCTCCGACACCGAGATCGCCCGCCGCTCGCAGGGCGAGGCGGACCGGATCCTGGCGGAGGCCCGCCGCGAGGCCGCGGAGATCAGGGCCGAGGCCGACGACTACGTGGACAGCAAGCTGGCCAACTTCGAGGTCGTGCTCAGCAAGACGATCGGCTCGGTCGACCGCGGCCGGGAGAAGCTGCTGGGCCGCGGTCCCGGCCCGGACGGCCAGGGCCACGACGCCTTCGAGGACACGGACGCCCCCGAGCGCAGCTCCGACCCGCGGACGCAGCGCGAGCAGGCGGACGCGTACGTGGACCGGAAGCTGGCCACCTTCGAGGCGGTGCTCGCCAAGACCCTGGAGGCCGTCGGCCGGGGCCGCCAGAAGCTGCTGGGCCGGGTCCCCACCGACGACCTCGGCGCGCACATGGCCGCGCAGGACGCCGCCGGAGCGCAGGGGGCCCGCCCCTCGAGCGACGCGGACTTCCTCGCCGGACTGGCGGACCCAGGGCCGGAGCCGCTGCCGGTCCCCGCCCAGCCGGAGCCGGTGTACGACACGTACACCGCCTCCTACGCCGCCCCGTATCCCCAGCAGCCGGCCCAGCACCCCGAGCAGGACGCGTACGCCTACCAGGACGCCTACACCGGCTACCCGCAGCAGCCGGACCCGTACGGCGGCTACCTCCAGCAGCCCGACCCGTACGCCGCGTACCAGCAGCCGCAGCAGCCGCAGCACCCCCGGCAGCCGGCGCTCGACGAGACGAGCTTCTTCGACACGAGCATGATCAACCTCGACCAGCTGCGCCAGTACGAACAGGGGCGCTAGGCCCGGATTGGGCTCAGAGCGAAGGGCCGGGTATCCTGGCTGTTCGGTCGCGCGTATGCACCGCGATCCGTGCTGCCCGTACGTGCGGGATACGCGCACCATTCTTTGATCTTCAGCGATCTGTGAAAGCAGGAACGACCCTGAACACCCGCCTCGACCACCGCAACCCCCTCGTGTTCGACACGCACGAGCTGGGTCGGCGTCCTGGTGCCATGCAGCGGTTGTCCTGCGAGGTCGAGACGCCGGCGGACTTCGGTCTCGTCGACGTCATCGGAGTGCCGGAGGGCGCCCCGATGAAGCTCAACCTCCGCCTGGAGTCGGTCATGGAAGGGGTGCTTGTCACAGGCACCGTCCGTGCGTCGGCCGTGGGGGAGTGCGTAAGGTGTCTGGAGACCGTCGAGCGCGAGCTCAAGGCGGACTTCCAGGAGATGTTCTCGTACCCTGACGCCGACGACCGGGGCCGCGCAAAGGCGGAGCCGGCCGACGACGCCGAGGACGACGAGGACACGCTCTTCCTCGAGGACGGCTTGTTCGACCTCGAACCCGTGCTGCGTGACGCGGTGGTGCTCGCACTGCCGATGCAGCCGGTGTGCCGGGAGGACTGTCTCGGACTGTGCCCCGATTGCGGGCTCAGCCTGAACGACGACCCGGAGCACCACCACGACGCCGTCGACATCCGTTGGGCGGCTTTGCAGGAACTCGTCGTGACCGATCAGGACGACGAGAAGGACAACATGAGCGGCACTGCATCTGACGACGTTCAGAGCGCCGCCGAGAAGCAGGAGAAGTAGCCGTGGCTGTTCCGAAGCGGAAGATGTCGCGCAGCAACACGCGCCACCGCCGGTCGCAGTGGAAGGCTGCGGTCCCCACCCTGGTTTCGTGTGAGCGTTGCCAGGAGCCGAAGCTCCAGCACATCGCGTGCCCGAGCTGCGGCACCTACAACAAGCGCCAGGTCCTCGAGGTCTGAGCGGCTGGTGAGAGGCGCAATGTCTGAGCTGTCCAACGCTGAGAAGCAGGCAGACAGTAACAACGCGGCCTCGTCCCACACGCTTCTGGAAGGGCGGCTCGGGTACCGACTCGAGTCCGCCCTTCTGGTGCGTGCGCTGACCCACCGTTCCTACGCGTACGAGAACGGCGGTCTGCCCACCAACGAACGCCTGGAGTTCCTCGGGGACTCCGTGCTGGGCCTGGTGGTCACGGACACGCTGTACACCACCCACCCCGACCTGCCCGAAGGCCAGCTGGCCAAACTGCGGGCCGCGGTGGTCAACTCTCGTGCGCTGGCGGAGGTCGGGCGTGGCCTCGACCTCGGTTCCTTCATCCGGCTCGGCCGGGGTGAAGAGGGCACGGGCGGCCGGGACAAGGCCTCCATCCTCGCCGACACCCTTGAAGCGGTGATCGGCGCGGTCTACCTCGACCAGGGCCTCGACGCGGCCTCGGAGCTGGTCCACCGGCTCTTCGACCCGCTCATCGAGAAGTCCTCCAACCTCGGTGCCGGCCTCGACTGGAAGACCAGTCTCCAGGAGCTCACCGCCGCCGAGGGGCTCGGCGTACCGGAGTACCTGGTCACCGAGACGGGCCCGGACCACGAGAAGACCTTCACTGCTGCCGCCCGCGTCGGTGGTGTCTCGTACGGCACCGGCACCGGCCGCAGCAAGAAGGAAGCGGAGCAGCAGGCCGCGGAGTCCGCCTGGCGCGGCATCCGCGCCGCCGCGGACGAGCGGAAGGCGGCGGAGGCCGCTGCCGCCGCCGCACCGGCACAGGTCGACGGGGCGCCGGCTCCCGCCGACCCGGCGCCGGGCGTCTGACCGCTTTCTTCTACAGTGACCCCGTCGCATCCCGGTGCGGCGGGGTTCGCTGTTTCCCCGTCGTCCTCGCCCCCGTCCAGGAGGAACCCATGCCCGAGCTGCCCGAGGTCGAAGTGGTGCGGCGCGGCCTGGAGCGCTGGGTGGCCGGGCGGACCGTCGAGGCGGTCGAGGTGCTCCACCCCCGGGCCGTACGCCGGCACCTGGCGGGAGGCCCCGACTTCGCGGCGCGCCTGGCCGGCCAGACCATCGGGGTGCCCCGCCGGCGCGGGAAGTACCTGTGGCTGCCCCTGGAGGGGCGGGAGCTCTCCGTCCTCGGCCACCTCGGGATGAGCGGGCAGCTGCTGGTGCAGCCGGCCGGCGCCCCCGACGAGAAGCACCTGCGGATCCGGGTGCGCTTCGCCGACGACGCCGGCACCGAGCTGCGCTTCGTCGACCAGCGCACCTTCGGCGGGCTCTCGCTGCACGAGACCGTCCCCGGCAGCGCCGAGGGGCTGCCGGACGTGATCGCGCACATCGCCCGCGACCCGCTGGACCCGCTCTTCGAGGAGGGTGCCTACCACCTGGCGCTCCGCGCGAAGCGCACCACCGTCAAGCGGGCGCTGCTGGACCAGTCGCTGATCAGCGGGGTCGGCAACATCTACGCCGACGAGGCACTGTGGCGCGCGAGACTGCACTACGAGCGCCCCACCGCCACCCTCACCCGCCCCCGGAGCGCGGAACTCCTGACCCATGTCCGGGAGGTCATGAACGCCGCCCTCGCCGTCGGCGGCACCAGCTTCGACAGCCTGTACGTCAACGTGAACGGCGAGTCCGGCTACTTCGACCGGTCCCTCGACGCGTACGGGCGCGAGGGCGAGCCATGCCGCCGCTGCGGTACGCCGATGCGGCGGCGGGCGTGGATGAACCGGTCCAGCTTCTTCTGCCCGCGCTGTCAGCGGCCGCCGCGCGCG
The DNA here is from genome assembly GCF_055575555.1 of Streptomyces sp. NPDC034085. Lineage (NCBI taxonomy): Bacteria > Bacillati > Actinomycetota > Actinomycetes > Kitasatosporales > Streptomycetaceae > Streptomyces > Streptomyces sp. NPDC034085. The sequence goes on from NZ_JBVISL010000014.1 coordinate 37,794, forward strand.
GCGTCGTAGGACTCCCGGGAGGCGATGACCTCGGCCATGCTGCCCTCCACGAAGTGGATCAGGGCGAGCAGCCGGTCGGCGACCTCGCAGCCCAGGGGGGTCAGCTCGTAGTCCACGCGGGGCGGGTTGGTCGGCTGCGCCTCGCGGTGGACGATGCCGTCGCGCTCCAGGGCGTGGAGGGTCTGGGAGAGCATCTTCTCGCTCACGCCCTCGACCCGGCGGCGCAGCTCGTTGAAGCGGCACGGGCCCTCGCGCAGCGCGCCCACGGTGAGGCTTCCCCAGCGGCCCGTGACGTGCTCCAGGGTTTCCCGCGAGGGGCAGGTGCGCGCGAAGACGTCGAAGGCCAGGTCGGCCGGGAGGGCTCCGGTACAGGCGGGCTTCTGCATACGACAAGCGTACTCCGAGGGAGCGCTAACTTTCTGCTTGCGCTTTCTAAAAGTTAGTGCTTACCTTTCCTCAGCGTCGCTTTGCGCCGGTCGCACCGCGCCGCCCCCCACGCTCTTGAGGAGAACAGCCATGTCCGCGCACACCGCCACCCCCGTCGTCTCCATCGCCTACCACTCCGGATACGGCCACACCGCCGTCGTCGCCGAGGCCGTCCGGGCCGGCGCCGCCGCCACGGGGGCCACGGTCCACCTGATCAAGGTCGACGAGATCGGCGAGGCCGAGTGGGACCTGCTCGACGGGTCCGACGCGATCATCTTCGGTTCGCCGACCTACATGGGCACCGCGTCCGGCGCCTTCCACGTCTTCGCCGAGGCCACCTCGAAGCGCTGGTTCGGCGACGCGTGGCAGGACAAGGTCGCCGCGGGCTTCACCAACTCCGCCTCCAAGGCCGGCGACAAGCTGAACACCCTGCAGTACTTCCAGATGCTGGCCTCGCAGCACGGCATGAGCTGGGTCAACCTGGGTCTGAAGCCGGGCTGGAACTCCACCGCCGGCACCGAGTTCGACCTCAACCGCCTCGGCTTCTCCTCCGGCGCGGCCGCCCAGACCAACTCCGACGAGGGTCCGGAGGGCGTCCACAAGGCCGACATCGCCACCGCCGAGCACCTCGGCCGGCGCGTCGCCGAGCACACCCGCGTGGTCCTGGCGGGCCGGGCGGCCCTGGCGGTGGCCGCGGTCTGAGCGCCGCGCCGCTCCGGCGGCCGGCCGGGAGCTCCCCGGCGGCCCGGACATCCCCGTGTCGGCCCGGGAAGCCCCCGGGCGGCCGGGCCGTCAGAAGCCGAAGTCCTGCGTCCACCAGGGGCCGCCCGAGGCGAAGTGGACGCCCACGCCCAGGGTGCGGAATTCGCAGTTGAGGATGTTCGCCTTATGGCCCGGGCTGTTCATCCAGGCCTGCATCACCGACTTCGCGTCCCCCTGGCCGCGCGCGATGTTCTCGCCGCCCATGCCGGAGATGCCCGCGTTCTGGGCCCGCTGCCACGGAGTGTTCCCGTCCGGGTCGGTGTGGTCGAAGAAGCCCCGTACAGCCATGTCCTTGCTGAAGGCACCGGCCAGCGCCGCCAGCGGCGGGTTCGCCCGCACCGGGACGCACCCGGCCTGGGCGCGCTCCTGGTTCACCAGTGCGAGCACCTCTGCCTCCTCGGCGGAGTGCCCGTCGGTCGCCGGCGGGGCCGGCGGCTTCGGCGCCGCCGGGGGCTTCGGGGCGACCGGCTCGGGAGCCACGGGCTTGGGGGCCACGGGCTTCGGGGCGGCCGGAGCCGCACTCTTCGCCGGGGCCTTGGGAGAGGCCGAGGGCGAGGGGGACGCCGACGGTGACGCCGACGGGGAGGGCGGGGCGGACGGGCTGGGGGAGGCCGAGGGGGCCGTCCGGGACGCGCTCGCCTCGGGGGCGGCGGAGGCCCGGCCCGACAGGTTGGCCAGGCCGTTCGGCTGCTCGGCCCCGCCGCCGGCGGGGGTGGGGGAGGGCTCGGCCCGGGCCTCGGTCTTCTCGCCGGAGCCCGTTCCGACGTACGGGAAGGAGCCGCCGACCGGGACGAACCCGGTCGTCACGGCCGCCGTACCGAGGGCCACCGCCACCGCGCCGCCGAGCAGCCCGGTACGCACGGCGGTGCGCTTGGCGCCGCGCCGAGGTGCGGCGTGCAGTCGGTGGCGTCCCATGGGTGCCGTGCCTTCCCTTTGCAAGATCAACGTTTGCTCACCCGAACGGGTGAGTCATTGGTGGGGGACTGTAGCCCATGGGCCCAGGGGGGTGACGTGCTGCGAAACCCTTTGCCCGGTTAGCGTTCTTGCATGAATGAAGATGTCCGCATGACCGCCTGGGTGCGCGGCCGTGTACAGGGAGTGGGCTTCCGCTGGTTCACCAGGGCCAATGCTCTGGAGATCGGCGGAGTGGCCGGCTTCGCGCTCAACCTCGACGACGGCCGAGTGCAGGTGGTGGCGGAAGGTCAACGTGAGAATTGCCACCGGCTGCTGGACTGGCTCCGCTCCTCCGACACGCCCGGCCGGGTGGACGGAGTGACAGAGATCTGGGGCACACCGCGCGGCGGCTACGACGGCTTCGAGATCCGGTGAGCGAGCGACCGGTCAGGGACGGATCAGGCCTCCGGAAGGTCCGCACCCGGTCGGATCTGCGCATTCGCCGCCGAGGCGTTGCCGCGGCCGGACATCCGTGGAAGGCTCGGAGGCGAAGCGGATCTCTCCGCCCCTCGCGCGGACCGGGCCGCCCGCCGATACGGGGCGTGATCGTGTTGACCGTCAAACTTTTTGGTGAGACGCTGGAAGCCCCGCGCACCTGAGCTGTTTGGCAGTGCTGGCAGTAGGCAGTTTGAGCAAGACAAGGCGCGCAGTGACTGGCTACTGGTTGTCGCTGTCGGACATCCGCGGGTGCGATTCCCTCACGACCCACACCGCTTCGGTCGGTCACTCAGTGTGGAGGACCATCCATCATGGCAAAGGCGCTTCTCGGTTACGTCGGCGGTTCCGACCCGCGACTCCTCGCCGAGATGCGACGGCTTCAGCAGCGCGTCCAGGACCTCGAGTCCGAGCTCGGACGGATCCAGTCCGAGAACGACGCACTGACCGCGGCCGCCGCTCAGCACGGAGACTCGGTGCTCGACAGCATCGTGGACGTATCCAAGGCGGAGCCTGCGCTCACCTAGTCCGCGCTCACCCGTCGTTCGACTCCAGCCCCGAATGATCTGCAAGGGACGCCTCGGCGTCCCTTCTTTCTTTCCCCGGGCTTTCCCCGGAGTCCTGACCCGCTCCGGCTCCTTCTTTCCCGCACGGCTGCCGCCCCGCCGCGCCGGGGGCGCGTGGTGCTTCCTTTAACGTCTGATGTGCCCTGCACCTTCAGGGGTGAAACCGAACGTGAAAGGTAGAGTCCGGCGGCGTGCACCTCAAGTCCCTGACCCTGCGCGGCTTCAAATCGTTCGCGTCCGCCACCACCCTGCGCTTCGAACCCGGCATCACCTGCGTCGTCGGCCCGAACGGATCGGGCAAGTCCAACGTGGTGGACGCGCTGTCCTGGGTCATGGGGGAACAGGGGGCCAAGTCCCTGCGCGGCGGGAAGATGGAAGACGTCATCTTCGCGGGCACCACGGGGCGGCCGCCGCTCGGACGGGCCGAGGTCTCCCTGACCATCGACAACTCCGACGGGGCCCTGCCCATCGAGTACGCCGAGGTCACGATCACGCGGATCATGTTCCGCGGCGGCAGCAGCGAGTACCAGATCAACGGGGACACCTGCCGGCTCCTCGACATCCAGGAGCTGCTCTCCGACTCCGGCATCGGCCGCGAGATGCACGTCATCGTCGGCCAGGGCCAGCTCGACTCCGTCCTGCACGCCGACCCCATGGGCCGCCGCGCCTTCATCGAGGAGGCGGCGGGCGTCCTGAAGCACCGCAGGCGCAAGGAGAAGGCGCTGCGCAAACTCGACGCGATGCAGGCCAACCTCGCGCGGGTGCAGGACCTGACCGACGAACTGCGCCGCCGGCTCAAGCCGCTGGGGCGGCAGGCGGCGGTGGCCCGCCGGGCCGCCGTGATCCAGGCCGACCTGCGCGACGCGAAGCTGCGGCTGCTCGCCGACGACCTCGTCGCCCTCAGGAGCGCACTCGACGCGGAGATCGCCGACGAGGCCGCCCTCAAGGAGCGCAAGGAGTCCGCCGAGCGGGACCTCGCCGACGCGCTGCGGCGCGAGGCCGGACTGGAGGAGGAGGTACGCCGCCTCGCGCCCCGGCTCCAGCGGGCCCAGCACACCTGGTACGAGCTGTCGCAGCTGGCCGAGCGGGTGCGCGGGACGGCGTCCCTGGCCGAGGCCCGGGTCAGGAGCGCCTCGGCCCCCGCCGAGGAGGAGCGGCGCGGCCGCGACCCCGAGGAGATGGAGCGGGAGGCCGCGCGGATCCGGGAGCAGGAGGCGGAGCTGACGGCCGCGCTGGAGGCGGCCGAGCGGGCGCTGGAGGACACCGCCGAGCACCGGGCGGGGCTGGAGCGGGCGCTCGCCGAGGAGGAGCGCCGGCTGCGGGACGCCGCCCGGGCCATCGCCGACCGGCGTGAGGAGCTGGCCCGGCTGACGGGGCGGCTCGGGGCGGCCCGGTCGCGGGCGGGCGCGGCGCAGGCGGAGGTCGAGCGGCTCGTGGCGGCCCGGGACGAGGCGCTGGCCCGGGCGGGGGCAGCGCGGGAGGAGTACGAGGAACTGGCCGAGGAGGTCGGCGGGCTCGAGGACCCTTCGGTGGAGGGGGAGTACGAGGCGGCGAAGGCCGCACTGACCGGGGCGCAGGCCGCGCTGGCGGCGGCCCGGGAGGAGCTGACCTCGGCGGAACGGTCCCGGGCGGCGGTGTCGGCGCGGCGGGAGGCGCTCGCGCTGGGGCTGCGGCGCAAGGACGGGACGGGGGCGCTGCTCGCGGCGCGCGAGCGGCTGGCGGGGCTGCTCGGGCCGGCGGCGGAGCGGGTGGCGGTGGCCCCGGGGTACGAGGTCGCCGTGGCCGCCGCGCTGGGGGCTGCCGCCGATGCCGTGGCCGTGGCCTCCGCGGGGGCGGCGGCGGGGGCGATCCGGCACCTGCGGGATGCCGATGCGGGGCGGGCGACGTTCCTCATCGCTCCCCCGGGCCCCGCGCTGATCCCGGGGCAGGGCCCCGTGGCAGCGGGCGCCGCCGGGCTGCCAGGACAGGCCCACGCAGGCGCCTCCCACCCCGCCCCCGCCCGACTCCGGGGCTCCGCCCCGGCGGGGCCGGAGGCCGCGGCGGCGGTCGTGGACGTGGCGGCGGGGTGCGGGTACCCGGCGGCCGCTTCGTTCGTCGGCGGGGACGCCGAGGTGCGGCGGGCCGTGGGCTGGGTGCTGCGCGAGCACGTCGTGGTCGGGAGTCTGGAGGAGGCCGAGGCCGTCGTCGCCGAGCGCCCCGGCCTCATCGCCGTGACCACCGACGGGGACGTGCTCGGCGCCCACGTCGCGCACGGCGGCTCCGCGGGAGCGCCCAGCCTGATCGAGGTGCAGGCCGCCGTGGACGAGGCGGCGGCGGAACTGGAGCGGCTGGACGGCGAGTGCCGCGCGCTGGCCGGGACCGAGGAGGACGCCCGGCGGCACCACGCCGAGGCAGCCGCCCGCGCCGAGGAGCTGGCCGAGCGGCGCCGGGCCGGGGAGCGGGCCCGGGCCGGGGCCGCCCAGCAGCTCGGCAGGCTCGCCGGGCAGGCGAAGGGTGCCCTGGGCGAAGCCGAGCGCAGCGCCCGGGCGGCGGCCACCGCCGAGGAGGCGTACGAGCGTGCGCGGGCCGACGTGGAGGAGTGCGCGGAGCGGCTCGCGGCGGCGCAGGAGCTGCCGCTGGCGGACGAGCCCGACACCGCGGTCCGGGACCGGCTCGCCGCCGACGGGGCGAACGCGCGGCAGACCGAGATGGAGGCCCGCCTCCAGCTGCGTACCCACGAGGAGCGGGTCAAGGGCCTGGCCGGGCGGGCGGACGCGCTCGACCGCGGCGCCCGCGCCGAACGCGAGGCCCGGGCCCGTGCGGAGCGGCGCCGGCAGCGGCTGCGGCACGAGGCCGGGGTGGCCCGGGCCGTGGCCGACGGGGCGCGGCAGCTGCTCGCGCACCTGGAGGTGTCGATCGGCCGGGCGGAGCAGGAGCGGACGGCCGCCGAGCACGCCAAGGGGCTGCGTGAGCGGGAGCTGGGCGAGGCCCGCGGCCGGGGCCGTGACCTCAAGGGCGAACTGGACAAGCTCACCGACTCCGTGCACCGCGGCGAGGTGCTCGGCGCCGAGAAGCGGCTGCGGATCGAGCAGCTGGAGACGCGGGCGCTGGAGGAGCTGGGCGTGGAGCCGGCCGCTCTGGTGGCGGAGTACGGGCCCGACCAGCCGGTCCCTCCGTCCCCGCCGGCCGAGGGCGAGGAGCTTCCGGCGGACCCGGAGCACCCGCGCAACCGGCCCGGCCCCTTCGACCGCGCCCGTCAGGAGAAGCGGCTCAAGGCGGCCGAGCGCGCCTACCAGCAGCTCGGCAAGGTCAATCCGCTCGCGCTGGAGGAGTTCGCCGCACTCGAGGAGCGCCACCGGTTCCTCAGCGAGCAGCTGGCGGACCTGCGTAAGACCCGGGCCGACCTCCTTCAAGTGGTGAAGGAGGTCGACCAGCGCGTCGAGCAGGTCTTCACCGAGGCCTTCCAGGACACCGCCCGCGAGTTCGAGGGGGTGTTCTCGCGGCTGTTCCCCGGCGGCGAGGGCCGTCTCGTGCTCACGGACCCGGACGACATGTTGGCCACCGGGGTGGACGTCGAGGCCCGCCCGCCCGGCAAGAAGGTCAAGCGGCTGTCCCTGCTGTCCGGCGGCGAGCGCTCGCTGACGGCCGTGGCGCTGCTGGTCTCCATCTTCAAGGCGCGGCCCAGTCCGTTCTACGTGATGGACGAGGTCGAGGCCGCCCTGGACGACACCAACCTCCAGCGGCTGATCCGCATCATGCGGGAGCTCCAGGAGAGCTCGCAGCTGATCGTCATCACGCACCAGAAGCGGACGATGGAGGTCGCGGACGCCCTCTACGGCGTGTCGATGCAGGGCGACGGCGTCTCGAAGGTCATCAGCCAGCGACTCCGCTGAAGGCTCCTACCCTTCAAAACCTGAAATCAACGGCCCTGGCCTGAAGTTATTCCGGCCTTCACATGACCTCTTGACTTCAGGAAATGAACACATAGGCTCTGTGCTGCCTCCCGCCTTCCAGTGGTGCCCGATATTGACCTGTGCGCCACTAGGAGAACGGACACGACCCCCCACGGAGCACACCTTGACCAGCAGCACAGCGCAGGTACCGGCGCCCGGCGGCGGACGCGCGTCCCAGCCCGACCACCTCGGGCACGTCATCTTCATCACCGCGGCCGCGGCGATGGGCGGATTCCTCTTCGGCTACGACAGCTCCGTCATCAACGGCGCCGTCGTCGCCATCCGCGACCGCTTCGACGTCGGATCGGGCGCACTCGCCCAGGTGATCGCCGCCGCACTGATCGGCTGCGCCCTCGGCGCCGCCACCGCGGGACGCATCGCCGACCGGATCGGCCGTATCCGCTGCATGCAGATCGCCGCCGTCCTCTTCACCGCGAGCGCCATCGGCTCGGCCCTCCCGTTCGCGCTCTGGGACCTCGCCGCGTGGCGCGTCATCGGCGGCTTCGGCATCGGCATGGCGTCCGTCATCGGACCCGCCTACATCGCCGAGGTGTCCCCGGCCGCGTACCGGGGCCGGCTCGCCTCCTTCCAGCAGGCCGCCATCGTCATCGGCATCGCCGTCTCGCAGCTGGTCAACTGGGGCATCCTCAACCTCGCCGACGGGGAGCAGCGCGGGAAGGTCGGCGGGCTGGAGGCCTGGCAGTGGATGCTCGGCGTGATGGTGGTCCCCGCCGTGCTCTACGGGCTGATGTCCTTCGTCATCCCCGAGTCCCCGCGCTTCCTGATCTCCGTCGGCCGCACCACCGAGGCCAAGAAGGTGCTGTCCGAGGTCGAGGGCGCCAAGGTCGACCTGGACGGGCGCGTCGCCGAGATCGAGGCGGCCATGCGCTCCGAGCACAAGTCCACCTTCAAGGACCTGCTCGGCGGCCGCTTCGGCCTGCTGCCGATCGTCTGGATCGGCATCGGCCTCTCGGTCTTCCAGCAGCTCGTCGGCATCAACGTGATCTTCTACTACAGCTCCTCGCTGTGGCAGTCCGTCGGCATCGACCCGACCAGCTCGTTCCTCTACTCCTTCACCACGTCGATCATCAACATCATCGGCACGGTGATCGCGATGATCTTCGTCGACCGGATCGGCCGCAAGCCGCTCGCGCTGATCGGCTCGGCCGGCATGGCGGTCTCGCTCGGCCTCTGCGCCTGGGCGTTCTCCTACAAGACCGGCACCGGCGACAACATCTCCATGCCCGACACCCAGGGCACGGTCGCGCTGATCGCCGCGCATTGCTTCGTGCTCTTCTTCGCCCTGTCCTGGGGTGTGGTGGTCTGGGTGCTGCTCGGCGAGATGTTCCCCAACCGGATCCGGGCGGCCGCCCTCGGCGTCGCCGCCGCCGCCCAGTGGGTCGCCAACTGGGTCATCACCGTCACCTTCCCGACCCTGTCGGACTGGAACCTGTCCGGCGCCTACGTCATCTACACCGTCTTCGCCGTGCTCTCGATCCCGTTCATCCTCAAGTGGGTGCCGGAGACCAAGGGCAAGGCGTTGGAGGAGATGGGGTAACCACTCCCCGCCACCACCCCTCTCCTCCGCGGTGCTGCCCCGGCTCAGTCCCTGAGCCGGGGCAGCACCTTTTCGCACAGCAGCCGCAGGCTGCGCCAGCCCTCCTCCACGGGCATGCCCCCGCACAGCGGGTGGAGCACCAGGTTCCCCGCCTCGCCGGCGCCCCGGGCGTACGCCACCGCCTCTTCCGGGGTCAGCACCCGGTAGACGCCCTCCGCCCGCAGTCCGGCCACCGAGCGCGCGTCCGACCGTACGGCGCTGCGGATCTCCTCGGACTGCCAGGAGGCGTACGTCCCCGCCTCGTGCAGGAAGTGCTCGCCGTACCGCGCCCACACCCGGTCCGGATCCTCCGCGACGTGCAGCAGCGGGGTCTCGGCGGCCGGCATCATGCAGAACCCCTCGGTGCCGTGCTCCGCGAGCTGCTCCTGGTAGTACGCCTCCAGCTCCGGCAGGTGCGCACTGGGGAAGAAGGGCAGCCCCAGCCGGGCCGCGCGGCGGGCCGCCGCCCTGGAACTGCCGCCGACCAGGAGCAGCGGGTGCGGCTGGGTGAAGGGGCGCGGGGTGACGCGTACGGTGCGGCCGCGGAAGGTGAACGGCTCGCCGGTCCACGCCTTCAGCAGGGTCTCCAGCAGCTCGTCCTGGAGCCGCCCGCGCCGGCCCCACTCCACGCCCTGCTGCTCGTACTCCTCGGGCCGGTAGCCGATGCCCGCCACCGTCACCAGCCGGCCGCCGCTCAGCAGGTCGAGCACCGCGATGTCCTCGGCGGCCCTCAGCGGGTCGTGGAGCGGGCCGATGATCGCGGAGACGGTGACCGCGATCCGGCGGGTGGCGCCGAGGACCGCGCCGGCGAAGGCGAAGGGGGAGGGCAGCCAGTTGTTGGAGGTGCCGTGGTGCTCCTCGGTCTGGACGGTGTCGATCCCGTGCTCGTCCGCGTACTGCGCCATCTCCAGCGCCGCCCGGTAGCGGGCGGAGAGGCTTTCCGGGGTGGCGTTCGGGTCGACGAGGTTGAACCGGGCCACGGTGATGGGCATGGAAGGGTCCCCCTTCGCCTGGTGCGCCCCTTCCGCCGGATGCGGGCGGGGCGGGCGAGGGGGGACGTTAGCTGACGCTGCGTCAGTCGGCCAGGGCTCCGGCGGGCTCGCGCTCCGCGCCCGGCCCCGGCACGGCAGGGGCGGCGGTGCGCGGCAGTACGGCGTACAGCGCGGCGGAGACGGCGATGCCGGTCACCCAGCCGAGGCCGTTCTCCCCGATCCAGGTGGCGGCGAGCGGCCCGCTGAACCAGTCCACCCGGGTGAACAGCAGCCCCGCCACCAGGGCGACGCCCCAGGCGGTCATCGCCTGCCAGGCGAAGCCGCCCCGGTACCAGTAGGCGCTGCCCGCGGTCGTGTCCAGCAGCGCGGGGCCGTCGTAGGAGGTGCGGCGCAGCATGTCCACGCCGAAGACGCCGATCCACGCGGAGAACGCCACGGCCAGCAGGGTCAGGAAGGAGATGAACGAGCCGAAGAAGCTCGTCGCCACCACCATCAGCAGGAAGCCGAAGACCAGGCTGATGACGGCGTTGACGCTGACCGCCCAGGCGCGCGGCACCCTGATGCCCAGGGTCTGCGCGGTGAAGCCGGCGGAGTACATCGACATCGAGTTGATCAGCAGCATCCCGATCAGGGCGATGAGCAGGTAGGGGACCGCGATCCAGGTCGGCAGCAGCTCGCCGATGAAGGAGACCGGGTCCTGCGCGCTCGCCAGGTCCGGCGTGCCGACCGCCATCACCGCACCCATCAGCACCATCGGCAGGACGACCACGCCCGCGCCGCCGATCGTCGCGCCGACCATGCCCTTGGCGGAGGCGGTGCGCGGCAGGTACCGGGTGAAGTCGGGGCCCGAGGGGACCCAGCTGATGCCGCCGGCCGCGATGGTGCCGATGCCCGCGACCATCATCGCGGTGGAGCCGGCCGGCTTGCCGAAGACGGCGGACCAGTCGGTGGTGAAGAGCAGGTAGCCGAGGACGAGCACGCTGAAGCCGCCGAAGAGGTACGTCGACCACGTCGAGCAGACGCGCAGCGCCTTGATGCCGAGCCCCGAGACCACGAAGGTGCAGCCCACGAAGAAGAGCAGGGTGACGACGATGAGCGCGGTGCTGCTCCGCACCCCGAAGAGCAGGTCGAGGACGGTCAGCACGGCGTAGGCGCCGCTGACGGCGTTGATCGTCTCCCAGCCCCAGCGCGCCACCCAGATCAGGGCGCCGGGGAAGAGGTTGCCGCGCTGGCCGAACACGGCCCGCGACAGCGCCATGCCGGGCGCGCCGCCGCGCTTGCCGGCGATGGAGACCAGGCCGACGATCCCGTACGAGACGACCGGCGCGGCGACCGCGACGACGAGCACCTGCCAGATGTTGAGCTTGTTGAAGATCACCAGCCCCGCGCCCATGGTGAGCAGCAGCACGCTGATGTTCGCGGCGACCCACGTGGGGACCAGCTCGCGCACCCGGCCGGTGCGCTCGCCGTCGGGTACGGGCTCCAGCCCGCGGGTTTCGGCAGCTGACTCAGCGGACATGCGGTTGCTCCGTGGGGCGTGATGAGGGAGGAAGTCGTCCATCATCGTGGATGTGCGGGCAAAACACTAAATGGGGGCTTAGTGCCCGGTACGGGCGCCGAGGTCCGGGCTCCGGGGCCGCCGTGGCCGATACTGGGGAGCGTTATGGAAATCCTCATCCTTGCTGTAGTCATCGCCCTGGTCGCGGTCGGCGCGATCAGCGGGCTCGTGGTCAGCAGCCGCAAGAAGAAGCAGCTGCCCCCCACGGCGCCGCCGAGCACGCCGACCATCACTGCCCCGCCCGCCGAACCGCAGGTGGGGGAGGACTCCGCGCCGACGGCCGAAGAGCCGCGCCGGACCATCGAGGAGGTCGTGCTCCCCGAGGCGGAGGCAGCGGCCCCCGAGGCCCCCGTCGAAGAGGCCGTCCCGGCCGCGCCCGAGATCGAGGTGCCCGAGCCCACCGCCGGCCGCCTGGTCCGGCTGCGGGCGCGGCTCGCCCGTTCGCAGAACTCGCTCGGCAAGGGGCTGCTCACGCTGCTCTCGCGCGAGCACCTCGACGAGGACACCTGGGAGGAGATCGAGGAGACCCTCCTCATCGCCGACGTCGGTGTCGCCCCGACGCAGGAGCTGGTGGAGCGGCTCCGCGAGCGGGTCAAGGTGCTCGGCACCCGCACGCCCGCCGAGCTGCGCACCCTGCTGAAGGAGGAACTGCTGGCCCTGGTCGGCACCGACTTCGACCGTGCCGTGAAGACCGAGAGCGGCATGGACACCCCCGGCGTCGTGATGGTCGTCGGCGTCAACGGCACCGGCAAGACCACCACCACCGGCAAGCTCGCCCGCGTGCTCGTCGCCGACGGCCGCAGCGTGGTGCTCGGTGCCGCCGACACCTTCCGCGCCGCCGCCGCCGACCAGCTCCAGACCTGGGGCGAGCGGGTCGGGGCGCGCACCGTGCGCGGGCCCGAGGGCGGCGACCCCGCCTCCATCGCCTACGACGCGGTCAAGGAGGGCATCGCCGAGGGCGCCGACGTGGTGCTCATCGACACCGCCGGCCGGCTGCACACCAAGACCGGCCTCATGGACGAGCTCGGCAAGGTCAAGCGCGTCGTGGAGAAGCACGGCCCGCTGGACGAGGTCCTGCTGGTCCTCGACGCCACCACCGGGCAGAACGGCCTGACCCAGGCGCGCGTCTTCGCCGAGGTCGTCGACATCACCGGCATCGTGCTGACCAAGCTCGACGGCACGGCCAAGGGCGGCATCGTCGTCGCCGTCCAGCGCGAGCTGGGCGTCCCGGTCAAGCTCGTCGGCCTGGGCGAGGGCCCGGACGACCTGGCCCCCTTCGAGCCGGAGGCGTTCGTCGACGCCCTCATCGGCGACTGAGCCGCCGGCGCGGTCCCGAAGGACGTACGCAGAACGGTGCCCCCGGATCCGTCAGGACCGGGGGCACCGCCGTGCGCGGGGGCCGTCAGCGCCGGAAGCGGTGACAGGTGTAGGCCAGGGTGCCGAGCAGCAGGCGGGCCTGCGGGGGGCTGCCCGCACTGTCCAGTGCGGGCCCGCGCAGCCAGCCGGCCGGGCCGAGGCCCGCGTGGTCGGAGGGCGGGGCGGTCAGGAAGGCGCCGCGGCCCAGGGCGCGCAGGTCCAGATCGGCGTCGTCCCAGCCCATCCGGTACAGCAGCTCCGGCAGCTCGGCGGCGGCGCCCGGGGCGACGAAGAACTGCGCCCGGCCGTCCGGGGTGGCCGTCACGGGCCCCAGCGGCAGGCCCATCCGCTCCAGCCGGACCAGCGCGCGGCGCCCGGCCTCGGCGGAGACCTCGATGACGTCGAAGGCGCGGCCGACCGGGAGCAGGATCGCCGCGCCCGGATACTCGCCCCAGATCGCGGAGACCTCGTCCAGGGTGGCGCCTCCCGGGACGGTCGGAGCGAAGTCCAGCGGATGCGCCCCCGGCGCGCCGCAGTTCGTATGACCGCAGGAGCAGTCGCGCCGCGGGCCGGCGGCGCGGGCTCCGGGGACCGCGTCCCAGCCCCAGATGCCGGTGTACTCCGCCACCGTCGTGCACTCCGCGGTCCGGCCCCGGCGCCGGACGCCGGAACGGAACTCCTTGGTGCTGCGGCTGCCGCCGATCGTGAAGCCCATGCCCATGCCCCCTCCAACGGGTCGGACGCGCCGGTGGTTACGACCTCGGCGAGACCTGTCGGAGGCCGGACGGGGCGCGTCCTCCACCGGGGCTGCCCGGCGCACTCCCCGCCGCGCGCGCCCCGAGCGCACTCCCGTCCAACCACTGTGGTTTCGCCTTGGTGTCAAGTGAATCGCGCCTGGCCGTCGGCGAGTTCATTCAAAGGGGTGGCGAATGGTGGCGTTTCCGGAATCGACCTCGCCGACGGGGTGATCGTAGGATTACTTTCGGTGCACGAACCGGACGGCGGGCCCATCCGTGGGTATGCCGGAGGCAATCGGTGGAGGACTTGTGAAGGTCCCCGGCGGCGTCGGCCGCCCCGGCCAGGGTTTCGTGTGAAGAGGCGATGCGGATGGGGGCGTTCCAGTGAGCGGCAACGGCGCAAGCGGAACGAGCGGCGAATCCGCTGTGCGGAACGAACAGCTGAGCTCGTGGTTCGTCCGCAGCGGCTGGTCCAAGGGCGAACTCGCGCGCCAGGTCAACCGCCGGGCCCGCCAGATGGGCGCCCACCACATCAGCACCGACACCTCCCGCGTACGCCGCTGGCTCGACGGCGAACAGCCCCGCGAGCCCGTGCCGCGCATCCTCTCGGAGCTCTTCTCCGAACGCTTCGGATCCGTCGTCGCCATCGAACAGCTGGGCCTGCGCACCGCCCACCAGACCCCCTCCGTCTCCGGCGTCGACCTGCCCTGGGCGGGCCCGCAGACGGTGGAACTGCTCAGCGAGTTCTCCCGCAGCGACCTGATGCTGGCCCGCCGCGGCTTCCTCGGGACCTCGCTCGCCCTCTCCGCCGGCCCCGCCCTGATCGAGCCGATGCAGCGCTGGCTCGTCCCGGCCCCGGCCGCCGACCTCGGACCCCGCACCGACACCGGGCCCTCGGGCGCGCTCGGCGGACACCGGCCGCCCCGGCTGTCCGAGCCGGAGCTCGACCTCCTCGAAGCCACCACCGTGATGTTCCGCCAGTGGGACGCCCAGTGCGGCGGCGGGCTGCGCCGCAAGGCCGTCGTCGGACAGCTCCACGAGGTCACCGACCTGCTCCAGGAGAACCACCCCGGGCCGGTCATGAAGCGGCTCTTCAAGGTCGCCGCTGAACTCGCCGAGCTCGCCGGCTGGATGAGCTACGACATCGGCCTGCACCCCACCGCCCAGAAGTACTTCGTCCTCGCGCTGCACGCCGCGAAGGAGGCCGGCGACAAGCCGCTGGGCTCCTACATCCTGTCCGGGATGAGCCGCCAGATGATCCACCTGGGCCGCCCCGAGGACGCCCTGGAGCTCATCCACCTCGCCCAGTACGGCAGCCGCGACTGCGCGGGCCCCCGCACCCAGGCCATGCTGTACGCGATGGAGGCCCGGGCCTACGCCAACATGGGCCAGCCCAGCCGCTGCAAGCGGGCCGTGCGCATGGCCGAGGACACCTTCTCCGACGTCGGCTTCGACGGCGAGCCCGAACCCGACTGGATCCGCTTCTTCTCCGAGGCCGAGCTCAACGGCGAGAACTCCCACTCCTACCGCGACCTCGCCTACGTCGCCGGACGCAGCCCCACGTACGCCTCCCTCGCCGAACCCGTCATGGAACGGGCCGTGGAGCTGTTCGCCAAGGACGAGGAGCACCAGCGCTCCTACGCCCTGAACCTCATCGGCATGGCCACCGTCCACCTGCTCCAGCGCCAGCCCGAACAGGCCACCGTCCTCGTGGGCCAGGCCCTCGACGTGGCGGGAAAGGTACGCTCCGAACGGGTGAACAACCGGCTCCGCAAAACCGTCGACACCGCCGCCCGTGAATACGGCGACGTCGCCGAGGTGGTCCGGCTGACCGACCTCCTCGCCTCCCGGCTGCCCGAGGCCGCCGAGGCCGTCTGAGCCCGCTCCCGGCGCGGTCACCCGCCTGACCCGCGCCCGATCCGCCCCTGACCCGTACGTGACCCGGACCGGACCCGTACCTCACCGGTTCATGGAGGCGTAACACGCCCGCCCTCTTCGTCATCGGCGCGAAACACCCAGCGGCGCCGCCGGAAACCGTCCTGCGCGAATCTCATGGCCAATAACCGGCCAGACCTTACGCCGCCGCTCAGGTTTCCCACGATCGCCCGCACGCGACCGTACCGACGACGAGGAGACGCCGATGGCATCAGCCATCACGACCCTCGCAGCAGACGCCCCCACCCTGTCTGCCGCGAACACCGGGTTCATGCTCATCTGCTCCGCCCTGGTCATGCTGATGACCCCGGGACTCGCCTTCTTCTACGGAGGCATGGTCCGCGTCAAGAGCAGCCTCAACATGCTGATGATGAGCTTCGTCAGCCTCGGGATCGTCACGATCCTGTGGGTGCTCTTCGGCTTCAGCCTCGCCTTCGGCACCGACTCCGGCTCGCTGATCGGCTGGAACTCCGACTACGTCGGCCTCAGCGGCATCGGCCTCACCGAGCTGTGGGACGGCTACACCATCCCGGTCTACGTCTTCGCCGTCTTCCAGCTGATGTTCGCCGTCATCACCCCCGCCCTGATCAGCGGCGCCCTCGCCGACCGCGTCAAGTTCAGCGCCTGGGTGCTCTTCACCGCCCTGTGGGTCACCGTCGTCTACTTCCCCGTCGCCCACTGGGTGTGGGGCGCCGGTGGCTGGCTCTTCGAGCTCGGCGTCATCGACTTCGCCGGCGGCACCGCCGTCCACATCAACGCGGGCGCCGCCGCCCTCGGCGTCATCCTGGTCATCGGCAAGCGCGTCGGCTTCAAGAAGGACCCGATGCGCCCCCACAGCCTCCCCCTGGTGATGCTCGGCGCCGGCCTGCTGTGGTTCGGCTGGTTCGGCTTCAACGCCGGATCCTGGCTCGGCAACGACGACGGCGTCGGCGCCGTGATGTTCGTCAACACCCAGGTCGCCACCGCCGCCGCGATGCTCGCCTGGCTCGCCTACGAGAAGCTGCGCCACGGCTCCTTCACCACCCTCGGGGCCGCCTCCGGCGCCGTCGCCGGCCTCGTCGCCATCACCCCCGCGGGCGGCTCCGTCAGCCCGCTCGGCGCGATCGCCGTCGGCGCCATCGCCGGTGTGCTGTGCGCCATGGCCGTCGGCCTGAAGTACAAGTTCGGCTACGACGACTCCCTCGACGTGGTCGGCGTCCACCTGGTCGGCGGCATCGCCGGCTCCCTGCTCGTCGGCCTCTTCGCCACCGGCGGCGTCCAGTCCGACGCCAAGGGCCTCTTCTACGGCGGCGGCCTGGAGCAGCTCGGCAAGCAGGCCGTCGGGGTCTTCTCCGTCCTTGCCTACTCCCTCGTCGTATCCGCGATCATGGCCTTCCTCCTCGACAAGACCATCGGCATGCGGGTCGCGGAGGACGTCGAGGTCTCCGGCATCGACCAGGTCGAGCACGCCGAGACCGCCTACGACTTCAGCGGCGCCGGCGGCGGGATCTCCGCACGGAGCACCGCCGCACCCGCCCCCGCAGCCGCCGCGCACAAGAAGGTCGACGCATGAAGCTGATCACCGCCATCGTCAAGCCCTACAAGCTGGACGAGATCAAGGAAGCCCTCCACGCCTTCGGGGTCCAGGGCCTGACCGTCTCCGAGGCCAGCGGCTACGGCCGCCAGCGCGGCCACACCGAGGTCTACCGCGGCGCCGAGTACACCGTGGACCTCGTACCGAAGATCCGCATCGAGGTGCTCGTCGAGGACGAGGAGGCCGAAGAGCTGATCTCCGTCATCGTGAGCGCCGCCCGGACCGAGAAG
Source organism: Streptomyces sp. NPDC034085 (assembly GCF_055575555.1). Taxonomy (NCBI): domain Bacteria; kingdom Bacillati; phylum Actinomycetota; class Actinomycetes; order Kitasatosporales; family Streptomycetaceae; genus Streptomyces; species Streptomyces sp. NPDC034085. Next base: position 54,847 of record NZ_JBVISL010000014.1, read on the forward strand.
ATCGGTGACGGCAAGGTGTGGAGCGTCCCCGTGGACTCGGTCGTCCGGGTCCGCACCGGCGAGCGCGGCGCCGACGCGCTCTAGAGGACGGGAGCTCCCGGGTGACGGGCGTCGAAGAGACCACGCAGGACCCGGCCGGCTCCGGACCCGGCGGCTACGCCGAGGCCCGGCTGCGACTCCTCCAGGAGGAGTCGCGGTCCGGGCCCTCCCGGCGTTCCGCCCTGTCCGGGCTGACCGACCGATGGCTGAACGCGCAGTTCACGCGGGCCGCGCGGGAGACCGGCGTCCGGGGCGCCGCCCTCGTCGCCGTCGGTGGCTACGGACGCGCGGACCTCTCCCCGCGCAGCGACCTCGACCTGCTGCTGCTGCACGACGGCAAGGCACGGCCCGCCGAGCTGAGCGCGCTGGCCGACCGCCTCTGGTACCCCGTGTGGGACCTCGGCCTGGCCCTGGACCACTCCGTACGCACCCCCGGCGAGGCCCGCAAAACCGCCGCCGAGGACCTCAAGGCGCACCTCGGGCTGCTCGACGCCCGGCTCGTCTCCGGTGACGCCGGACTGCTCGCGGGCCTGCGCACCTCGGTGCTCGCCGACTGGCGCAACCAGGCCGCCAGACGCCTCCCGCAGCTGCACGCCCTGTGCCGGGAGCGGGCCGAGCGGGCCGGGGAACTGCGCTTCCTGCTGGAACCCGACCTCAAGGAGGCGCGCGGCGGGCTCCGCGACGCCACCGCCCTGCGCGCCGTCGCCGCGTCCTGGCTGGCCGACGCCCCCCGCGAGGGACTCGCCGAGGCCCGGCGGCGGCTGCTCGACGCGCGCGACGCGCTGCACCTGGTGACGGGCCGGGCCACCGACCGGCTCGCGCTCCAGGAACAGCCCCAGGTCGCCGCCCGGCTGGGACTGCTCGACGCGGACGCACTGCTGCGCGAGGTGTACGAGGCCGCGCGGGTCGTCGCGTACGCCGGCGACGTCACCTGGCGGGAGGTCGGGCGGGTGCTGCGCGCCCGGGCCGCCCGGCCGCGGCTGCGCGGACTGCTGGGGACCCGGGGCGCGGCGGCCGCAGCCGAACGGGCACCGCTGGCCGAAGGGGTGGTGGAGTCCGACGGGGAGGCCGTACTGGCGCTGGCCGCGCGGCCCGAGCGGGACCCCGTGCTGCCCCTGCGGTTCGGGGCCGCGGCCGCGCAGGCGGGCCTGCCCGTCTCCCTGCACGCCGTACGGCGGCTCGCGGCGCAGGCCCGGCCGCTGCCCGTGCCGTGGCCGGCGGAGGCGCGGGAGCAGCTGCTGACCCTGCTCGGGGCGGGGGAGCCGATGGTGGGGGTCTGGGAGGCGCTGGAGGCCGAGGGCCTGATCAGTCGGCTGCTCCCCGACTGGGAGCGGGTGCGCTGTCGCCCCCAGCACAACCCCGTGCACACCTGGACGGTGGACCGGCACCTGATCGAGACGGCGGTACGGGCCTCCGCGCTGGCCCGCCGCGTGGGCCGGCCCGACCTGCTGCTGATGGCGGCCCTGCTGCACGACATCGGCAAGGGCTGGCCCGGCGACCACTCGGTGGTGGGGGAGACCATCGCGCGGGACACGGCCGCGCGGGTCGGCTTCGACGCGCAGGACGTCGCCGTGCTGGGGGCGCTCGTACGCCACCACCTGCTGCTCGTGGACACCGCGACCCGGCGGGACCTGGACGACCCGGCGACCGTGCGGGCGGTCGCGGACGCCGTCGGCTCCCTCTCCACCCTGGAGATCCTGCACGCCCTGACCGAGGCGGACGCCCTGGCCACCGGGCCGGCCGCCTGGAGCACCTGGCGGGGCTCGCTGGTGGCCGACCTGGTCCGGCGGGTCGCCGCCGTGCTGCGCGGCACCGCCCCCGCCGCCACCGAGCCGCAGATACCGACCGTCGAGCAGGAACGCCTGTCCGTCGAGGCGCTGCGCACGGGCGAGCCGGTGCTCGCGCTGCACGCCCGCCAGGAGGAGGACGACGCCGTCGGGGTGGAACTGGTCGTGGCCGTCCCCGACCAGCCGGGGGTCCTCCCGGCCGTGGCGGGGGTGCTGGCGCTGCACCGGCTGACCGTGCGGGCGGCCGACCTGCGCTTCCTGGAGCTCGCGGAGCCGGCCGGAGAGGTGCTCGTGCTGCGCTGGCGGGTGGCGGCGGAGTACGGGGCCCTGCCGCAGGCGGCCCGGCTGCGGACCGACCTGGTGCGGGCGCTGGACGGCTCGCTGGACGTCCCGGCCAAGCTCGCCGGCCGCGAGGCCGCGTACCCGCGGCGGCGGGGCGTGGTCCCGCCGCCGCCCCGGGTCACCGTCGTCCCGGAGGTGTCCTCCCTGGCCACCGTCCTGGAGGTGCGGGCCCCCGACGCGGTGGGGCTGCTGCACCGGATCGGGCGGGCCCTGGAGTCGGCCGGGGTCCGGGTGCGCAGCGCGCACGTGTCGACGCTGGGCGCGAACGCGGTGGACACCGTGTACGTCGTCGACCCGGACGGCAAACCCCTTCCGCCTCCGGCGGCCACCGCGGTCGCGTCCCAGGTCCAGGCGGCCCTGACGTAGGCGCCGCGTGCGCGGGGCGTCGATCCCCGACCCACCCTTCGCCCGTTCCCCGGGGGCCCCGCCCCCGGACCCCCGCGCCTCAGACGCCGACGGGGCTGAGATGTGCTGCGCACATCCGGCCCGCGCGGCGTTTGAGCGAGGGTCGGGGACCGCTCCGCGCAGCGGGCCGGCGGCCCCGCCCCCGGGGGGTGGCGGGGCCGGATACCCTGGGGGACGACCACCACGCCCCCGACCCGAGGAATCGCGACCACCGTGTTCGATACGCTTTCCGACCGCCTCAGCGCGACCTTCAAGTCCCTCCGGGGCAAAGGCCGCCTCTCCGAGCAGGACATCGACGCTGCGGCGCGGGAAATCCGTATCGCCCTCCTCGAAGCCGACGTCGCGCTCCCCGTGGTCCGCTCCTTCATCGCGAACGTCAAGGAGAGGGCCCGCGGGGAGGAGGTCAGCCGGGCGCTGAACCCCGGCCAGCAGGTCCTCAAGATCGTCAACGACGAGCTGGTCTCGATCCTCGGCGGCGAGACCCGCCGGCTGCGCTTCGCCAAGACCGCGCCCACCGTGATCATGCTGGCCGGCCTCCAGGGCGCCGGTAAGACCACCCTCGCCGGAAAGCTCGGCTTCTGGCTGAAGGGGCAGGGCCACGCCCCGCTCCTCGTCGCCTGCGACCTCCAGCGCCCCAACGCCGTCAACCAGCTCAGCGTCGTCGCCGAGCGCGCCGGTGTCGCGGTCTACGCGCCCCAGCCCGGCAACGGCGTCGGCGACCCGGTCCAGGTGGCCAAGGACTCCGTCGAGTACGCCCGTACCAAGCAGCACGACATCGTCATCGTCGACACCGCCGGCCGCCTCGGCATCGACCAGGAGCTGATGCAGCAGGCCGCGGACATCCGCGACGCCGTCAGCCCCGACGAGATCCTCTTCGTCGTCGACGCCATGATCGGCCAGGACGCGGTCAACACGGCCGAGGCCTTCCGCGACGGCGTCGGCTTCGACGGGGTCGTGCTGTCGAAGCTCGACGGCGACGCCCGTGGCGGTGCCGCGCTGTCCATCGCGCACGTCACCGGCAAGCAGATCATGTTCGCCTCGAACGGCGAGAAGCTCGACGACTTCGACGCCTTCCACCCCGACCGCATGGCGGGCCGGATCCTCGACATGGGTGACATGCTCACCCTCATCGAGCAGGCCGAGAAGACCTTCAGCCAGGCCGAGGCCGAGAAGATGGCGGCCAAGCTGGCGAAGGGGCCGAAGGAGTTCACGCTCGACGACTTCCTGGCTCAGATGGAGCAGGTCCGCAAGATGGGCTCCATCTCCAAGCTCCTCGGCATGCTCCCGGGCATGGGCCAGATCAAGGAACAGATCAACAACATCGACGAGCGCGACGTCGACCGCACCGCCGCGATCATCAAGTCGATGACCCCGGCCGAGCGCCAGGACCCGCACATCATCAACGGCTCGCGCCGCGCCCGTATCGCCAAGGGCTCCGGCGTAGAGGTCAGCGCCGTGAAGTCGCTCGTGGAGCGCTTCTTCGAGGCCCGCAAGATGATGTCCCGCATGGCCCAGGGCGGCGGGATGCCCGGCATGCCCGGCATCCCGGGCATGGGCGGCGGCCCCGGCCGGCAGAAGAAGCAGGTCAAGCAGGCCAAGGGCAAGCGCAAGAGCGGCAACCCGATGAAGCGCAAGGAAGAGGAGGCCGCGGCCGCGGCCCGCCGCGAGCAGGGCCCGCAGCCCGGCGCTCCCGCCGCGGACGGCAACCCGTTCGGCCTCCCCGCCGGCGGCGGCCAGCCGGGTCAGGACTTCGACCTGCCGGACGAGTTCAAGAAGTTCATGAAGTAGCCCCGGGACGGAAGGGCCCCGGCCGCACGGCGGCCGGGGCCCTTCCGCGTCTGCGGGGGCAATGGTGTGGATTGTCGCTTATGGTCGGCCGGGAGGACGGCATAAGGAGGCTCCAGGTGCCCAGCCCCACCCCCGTACCGCCACGCGACCGGGCCGACACCCCCTGGCGCTCGGAAGGCGCCCCGCCCACCCCGCCGCCCAAGCGGAGGATGCCCGGCGGAGGCTGGCGCGGGCTGGTCCTCGCCGCCCTGATCGTCTTCCTGCTGACCAACCTCGTCCTGTCCTTCTACAACGAGGGCGACGAGCCGACGGTCTCGTACACCGAGTTCAGCAGACAGGTCGCCGACGGCAACGTCTCGAAGATCTACTCCAAGGGCGATGCCATCCAGGGCGAGCTGAAGAGCAAGCAGCCCGTCCCCGGCGGCAAGGGCGACTACACCAAGTTCGTCACCCAGCGCCCCGCCTTCGCCGACGACCAGCTGTGGTCCAGCCTCACCTCCAAGGGCGTCACCGTCACCGCCTCCCCGGTGGTCGTGCAGCGCAGCTTCCTGGCCAACCTGCTCATCTCCCTCGCCCCGATGCTGATCCTCGTCGCCCTCTGGCTGCTCATCGCCCGCCGGATGGGCTCGGCGATGGGCGGCATGGGCGGGCTGGGCCGCCGCGGGCCGCCCAAGCCCGTCGAACTGGAGGCCGGCGCGCCGCGCACCACCTTCGACGACGTCGCCGGCATCGACGAGGTCGAGGGCGAGCTCAACGACGTCGTCGACTTCCTGAAGAACCCGCAGCAGTACCGGGAGATGGGCGCCCGGATGCCCGGCGGCGTCCTCCTGGCCGGCCCGCCCGGCACCGGCAAGACCCTGCTGGCGCGGGCGGTCGCGGGCGAGGCCGGGGTGCCGTTCTTCTCCGCGTCCGCCTCCGAGTTCATCGAGATGATCGTCGGGGTCGGCGCCTCCAGGGTCCGGGAGCTGTTCACCGAGGCGCGCAAGGTGGCCCCCGCGATCGTCTTCATCGACGAGATCGACACCATCGGCCGGGTGCGCGGCGGCGGCGCCGGCATGGGCGGCCACGACGAGCGCGAACAGACCCTCAACCAGATCCTCACCGAGATGGACGGCTTCTCCGGCTCGGAGGGCGTGGTCGTCCTCGCCGCCACCAACCGGGCGGACGTCCTCGACCCCGCGCTGACCCGGCCCGGCCGCTTCGACCGCACCGTCGTGGTCTCCCCGCCCGACCGGGACGGGCGCGAGGCCATCCTGCGCATCCACACCCGCGACATCCCCCTCGCCGCCGGCGTCGACCTCGCCCAGGTGGCCCGGACCACCCCCGGGATGACCGGGGCGGAGCTGGCCAACCTGGCCAACGAGGCCGCGCTGCTGGCCGTCAAGCGCAAGCAGCGCGAGGTCACCCAGTCGGACCTCTCCGACGCCCTGGAGAAGGTCCAGCTCGGCGCGGAACGGCCCCTGGTGATGCCGCTCGAGGAACGCCGCCGCACCGCCTACCACGAGAGCGGCCACGCCCTGCTGGGCATGCTCCAGCCGGGCGCCGACCCCGTCCGCAAGATCACCATCGTGCCCCGCGGCCGGGCGCTCGGCGTCACCCTCTCCACCCCGGACGCGGACCGGTACGCGTACACGGAGGAGTACCTCCGGGGGCGCATCATCGGGGCGCTCGGCGGCATGGCGGCCGAACAGAGCGTCTACGGCGTGGTCACCACCGGCGCGGAGAACGACCTCGAACAGGTCACCAACATCGTCCGCGGGATGGTCGGCCGCTGGGGCATGAGCGAGCGCGTCGGCAAGCTGACCGCCGTCCCGGGCGACGGGCAGGCCCCGTACGGCCTGTCCGCCGCCCCCACCACGCTCGACACCGTCGACCACGAGATGCGGCGGATCGTCGACGAGTGCTACGAGGAGGCCTGCCGCCTGCTGCGCGAGCACCGGCCGAAGCTCGACGCCCTGGCCGAGGCCCTGCTGGCCGCCGAGACCCTGGACGAGCAGGCGGCGTACGCGGCGGCCGGAATCCCGCGGCTCGCGAAATAGCGGGCCGCGCCGGGCCGCGCCGTCGAAGCCCCTCCCGGCCCTCGGGCCGCCGGAGCCACTTCGACGACACCCCCTAGGCCACCCGGGCGACGACGTACCGGAAGATGTTCGGCAGCCAGACCGCCCCGTCGGTGCGCTCGTACGGGTGGAGGGCCTCCGCCAGCTCCTTCTCCGCCTGGCCGGGGTCCGCCGCGCCGCCGTACAGCCCGGTCGACAGCAGACCCCGTACGGCGCTGTCCACGTCCGCGTACCCGAACGGGCAGAACACCCGCCCCGACCCGTCGGGCACCAGCCCCGCCCGCGCCGCCAGCGCGTCCAGGTCCAGGGCCGCCGGGCCGCCGCCCGGCACCACCGGCACCGTGCAGCGCTCCGGCGGACCCCAGCCGGCCAGCACCACCGCGCCGCCCCGCCGGACCGCCGGCAGGGCCCCGGCCAGGGCGGCCTGGGTGGGCTCGAAGGCCAGCAGGACGTCGTAGGGCCGCGCGCCGGGCACCGGGGGAGCCGCCACCACCTCCAGCAGCCGCTCGCGGGCCAGCGCCCGGCGGGCCGGATCCGCCTCCACGCCGGTGGCGCAGGCACCCCGCCCTCCGGCCAGCAGCAGGGCCAGCCCGGCCCCGCAGTCGAGGCCGAGCAGCCGGTCGCCCGGCCCGATCTCCAGCCGGTCGTAGACCGCCTCGTACAGCGGTACCAGCATCCGTTCCTGGATCTCCGCCCAGTCCCGGGCGACGAGCGTCGCCGTCGGCGTCGGTGTCATCGAAAGAGCGCTCCTGATTCCGTCTCGCCCCCTGGCCCCCGTTGCCAGGGAACTCCCCATTCGCGCCCGCGTCCAGAGGAGCGCGCCACCCGATTCACGCATCGAGCGCCCGGCGCCGTACCATTCGCGCCATGGCAAAGGCACCCGTTCTCACCCCGCAGGCGGAGGATTTCCCCCGCTGGTACCAGGATCTGATCAACAAGGCCGAGCTGGCCGACAACGGTCCGGTCCGCGGCACCATGGTCATCCGCCCGTACGGCTACGGCCTGTGGGAGCGGATGCAGCAGGAGATGGACGCCCGCATCAAGGACGCCGGTGCCCAGAACGCCTACTTCCCGCTGTTCATCCCGCAGTCGTACCTGACGAGGGAAGCCGAGCACGTCGAGGGCTTCGCCCCCGAGCTCGCGGTCGTCACCCACGGCGGCGGCAAGGAGCTGGAGGAGCCGGTCGTCGTCCGGCCCACCTCCGAGACGATCATCAACGACTACTTCTCCAAGTGGGTGCAGAGCTACCGGGACCTGCCCCTGCTGATCAACCAGTGGGCCAACGTGGTCCGCTGGGAGATGCGCCCCCGCGTGTTCCTCCGGACGAGCGAGTTCCTCTGGCAGGAGGGCCACACCGCCCACGCCACGTACGAGGACGCCCGCGAGTACGCCGCCCGGATCCACCGCGACGTCTACGGCGACTTCATGACGAACGTGCTCGGCATCGACGTCGTGCTCGGCCGCAAGACCGCCAAGGAGCGCTTCGCCGGCGCCATCAACACCCTCACCCTCGAGGGCATGATGGGCGACGGCAAGGCCCTCCAGCTGGGCACGAGCCACGAGCTCGGCACCAACTTCGCCAAGGCCTTCAACACCCAGTACCTGTCGAAGGAAGGCAAGCAGGAGCTCGTCTGGCAGACCTCGTGGGGCGTCTCGACCCGTATGGTCGGCGGCCTGATCATGTCCCACGGCGACGACAACGGCCTGCGCGTCCCGCCGCGCCTGGCGCACGTCCAGGTCGTCGTCATGGCGATCAAGGGCGACGAGGCCGTGGCCAAGGTCCGCGAGCTCGGCGCCCAGCTCAAGGCCGCGGGCATCCGCGTCCAGGTCGACGACCGCGTCGACACCCCCTTCGGCCGCCGCGCGGTGGACTGGGAGCTCAAGGGCGTCCCCGTGCGCATCGAGATCGGCCCCCGCGACCTGGAGGCCGGTACCGCGATGCTGGCGCGCCGGATCCCGGGCGGGAAGACCCCGGTGCAGATCGAGGCGCTCGCCGACCTGCTGCCCAAGGTGCTCGACGAGGACCAGGCGCAGCTGCTGCGCGAGTCCCGCGAGCGCCGTGAGGCCCGTACGAGCGACGTCGCCACCCTCGAGGAGGCCGCCGAGGCCGCGATCGCCGGCGGCTGGGCGCGGATCCCGTGGGCCGACCTGGGCCCCGAGGGCGAGGCGAAGCTGGCCGAGCAGGCCGTCTCCGTACGCTGCCTGGTGGCCGAGGACGGATCGGTCCCGGTGGCCGACGACGCCCCCGGTACGCTCGCGATCGTCGCGCGCTCGTACTGATCGGCCAGGGACGCCCCTGGCGTGCGGCTCCGGCCGCGCGCCGGGGGCGTCGGCCGTCGATGGCCTTCGTTACGTACCGACTCCTCCTGGGATATGCGCACCCGTCCTCGTCAGGACGCATCAGAGTGAACTGACTGGTACGTGCAAAAAATTTGGAATGGCCCGGAATCGGAACACCGGGGCACCCCGGCTCGTTGTCACGACGTGAGCACGACACCACCTGTTCTCGCCGCAGAGCTGGCGCAGGCGTGGGCCGACATTCAGCGGTACCACCCCGAGCTGCCTGACCTTGCCGCGCCCGAGTCCCTGATCGGAGAGTCCTCGTCCGCCTGTGGCGCCGAGCTCTCCTTCGAGCGACTGCTGCACGAGGCAGTCCACGGCATCGCCGCCGCCCGCGGGGTGCGCGACACCTCCCGAGCCGGCCGCTACCACAACCGCAGATTCCTCGCGATCGCCGAGGAGATGGGGCTCGACCACTCCGAGGAGCCGCACGCCAGCAGCGGGTTCTCCCTGGTCAGCCTCAACCCCGAGGCCAAGAAGCGCTACCGCCCCACCATCGAGCGGCTCCAGCGCGCCCTCAAGGCGCATACGGTGGCCACCGCGGCCGACACCAAGCGCAGCTTCCGCGGTCCGGCCGCCCGGCACGGCTCCTCGGGCGGCGGCGTGCGCGTCAAGGCGGTCTGCGACTGCGGGCGCAACGTCCGGGTGGTCCCCTCCGTGCTGGCGCAGGCGCCGATCGTGTGCGGCGGCTGCATGAAGCCCTTCCGCATCCCCGAGGTCGCCACCGCGGCCGCCTCCTGACACGGGCGGCGGGCCGCGCCGCCGCCGGGCGGGGCGGGGGATCCTGCCGCTCGGTGGCGCCGCAGGCGTGTGGCACAATGGGCAGCTGTACTCGACAGTCGCATAGGACCCCTCTCTCCTCCGGCTGACGCGTCCATCGGGCACCCGAGTACCGCAACCCCACGTGGCATCTCAAGTGCCCAACCACGTCAAGTTCAGGAGACACCACTCCAGTGGCAGTCAAGATCAAGCTCAAGCGCCTCGGTAAGATCCGCTCCCCGCACTACCGCATCGTCGTCGCCGACGCACGCACCCGCCGGGACGGTCGCGCGATCGAGGAGATCGGCATCTACCAGCCGACCTACAACCCCTCGCGCATCGAGGTCAACGCCGAGCGCGCGCAGTACTGGCTGTCCGTGGGCGCCCAGCCCACCGAGGCCGTCCTCGCCATTCTGAAGCTCACCGGTGACTGGCAGGCGCACAAGGGCCTCCCGGCCCCGGCGCCGCTGCTGCAGCCGGCGACGAAGGAAGACAAGCGTCGCTCCTTCGACGAGTTCGCCAAGGCCCTCGAGGGCGTCGGCGAGGGCAAGGGCGAGGCCATCACGCAGAAGAAGAAGGCCGACAAGAAGGCGGACGAGGCCGAGGCCGCCGCCGAGTCGACCGAGGCCTGAGCATGCTCGAGGAGGCTCTTGAGCACCTCGTGAAGGGCATTGTGGACAACCCCGACGACGTGCAGGTCGCCTCGCGCAACCTGCGCCGCGGGCAGGTGCTCGAGGTCCGGGTGCACCCCGACGACCTCGGCAAGGTGATCGGCCGCAACGGCCGCACCGCGCGTGCTCTGCGTACCGTCGTGGGCGCCATCGGCGGCCGGGGCATCCGCGTCGACCTCGTCGACGTGGACCAGGTCCGCTGAGCAGTTGAACACCGGCACGGGCCGGGGAGGGCATACGTGCCCGCCCCGGCCCGTCGTCGTCTGAACAGGAGATATCAGGTGGAGCTGGTAGTCGCGCGGATCGGCCGCGCCCACGGGATCAAGGGTGAGGTCACCGTCGAGGTGCGGACCGACGAGCCGGAGCTGCGGCTCTCGCCCGGCGCCGTGCTGCGGACGGAACCCGCGTCGGCGGGTCCGCTGACCATCGAGACGGGCCGGGTGCACAGCGGGCGGCTCCTGCTCCGCTTCGAGGGCGTCAAGGACCGCACCGGCGCCGAGGCGCTGCGCAACATCCTGCTGATCGCGGACGTGGACCCGGCGGAACTGCCCGAGGAGGAGGACGAGTACTACGACCACCAGCTGATGGACCTGGACGTCGTACTCGAGGACGGCACCGAGGTGGGCCGGATCACCGAGATCTCCCACCTGCCCTCGCAGGACCTCTTCATCGTCGAGCGCCCCGACGGCACCGAGGTCATGATCCCCTTCGTCGCGGAGATCGTCGCCGAGATCGACCTGGAGGAGCAGCGCTGCGTCATCACCCCGCCGCCCGGGCTGATCGACGACCGCGCCGAGATCGCCTCCGCGCGGGACGCCGAGGCCGCTGACGCCGCCGGTAGCGCGGAGGGCGCGGACACCGGAGACGAGGCCTGATGCGGCTCGACGTCGTCACGATCTTCCCCGAGTACCTCGAGCCGCTGAACGTCTCCCTCGTCGGCAAGGCGCGGGCGCGCGGGCAGCTCGACGTACACGTGCACGACCTGCGGAACTGGACGTACGACCGGCACAACACGGTCGACGACACCCCGTACGGCGGCGGCCCCGGCATGGTCATGAAGACCGACCCGTGGGGAGAGGCCCTCGACTCGGCGCTGGCCGACGGCTACGAGTCCGGCGCCCACGGCCCGGTCCTGGTCGTGCCGACCCCCAGCGGCCGGCCCTTCACGCAGGAACTGGCCGTCGAGCTCTCCGAGCGCCCCTGGCTGATCTTCACCCCGGCCCGGTACGAGGGCATCGACCGCCGCGTCATGGACGAGTACGCCACGCGGATGCCGGTGTACGAGGTCTCCATCGGCGACTACGTCCTGGCGGGCGGGGAGGCGGCCGTGCTGGTCGTCACCGAGGCGGTGGCCCGGCTGCTGCCCGGGGTGCTCGGCAACGCCGAGTCGCACCGGGACGACTCCTTCGCCCCCGGCGAGATGGCCAACCTGCTCGAGGGCCCCGTCTACACCAAGCCGCCCGAGTGGCGGGGCCGCGGGATCCCCGAGGTGCTGCTCAGCGGCCACCACGGGAAGATCGCCCGCTGGCGCCGCGACGAGGCCTTCCGCCGGACCGCGCGCAACCGCCCGGACCTGATCGAGCGCTGCGAGGCCTCGGCCTTCGACAAGAAGGACCGCGAGATCCTGAGCATCCTGGGCTGGAAGCCGTCGGAGGACGGCCGATTTTGGCGCAGGCCGCAGGCCGTGGAAGAATAGGCGGCTGCTGTGTGCTTCCGTACGCTCCTGCCACAGGGGGATCGCCGTACGGGGAGTGGCACGGCTCCCGAATTCTCTCCGGAAACCCGCACCGGCGACCTGTGGCGTCGTGCGAAGAAAGCAGACGAACAACATGTCTCACCTGCTCGATGGCGTCAACGCCGCCTCCCTGCGCACGGACGTCCCGGCCTTCCGCCCCGGTGACACCATCAACGTGCACGTCCGCGTGATCGAGGGCAACCGCTCCCGTATCCAGCAGTTCAAGGGCGTTGTCATCCGTCGCCAGGGCTCTGGCGTCTCCGAGACCTTCACCGTCCGCAAGGTCTCCTTCAGCGTCGGCGTGGAGCGCACCTTCCCGGTCCACTCCCCGATCTTCGAGAAGATCGAGCTCGTCACCCGCGGTGACGTGCGTCGCGCCAAGCTGTACTTCCTCCGTGAGCTCCGCGGCAAGGCCGCGAAGATCAAGGAGAAGCGCGACCGCTGATCTCCCCTCCGGGTCCCGGGGACGGGCGGATAGGCTCGCACCCGATGGACACCGAAGCAGAGCTCACACAGCGCGGCCACTCCTCTCCCGAGCAGGGGGAGGGGCGGCCGCGTTCTGCGTTTTCCGGGCTCAGCCGGGTGCCGGGGCCCTGGCGGCGGGCCGGACTGCTCGGGGTGCTCTGCGCCGTCTTCCTGCTGCTGTTCGCCAACTTCGTCGTGCAGCCCTTCCAGATCCCGAGCAGGTCCATGGAGCCCACCCTGGGGGTGGGTGACCGGGTCCTGGTCAACAAGCTGGCGTACCGTTTCGGCGGCGAGCCGCGGCGGGGTGACGTGGTGGTCTTCGACGGCGCCGGGTCCTTCGTACGGGAGCCCGCGGGCGGCAACCCGGTCGGGGACGCCGTGCACGGCGCGCTCTCGGCCCTCGGGCTCGCGGAGCCCTCCGACACCGACTTCGTGAAGCGGGTCGTGGGGGTCGGCGGGGACGACGTGGTGTGCTGCGACGCGGGCGGCCGGATCCGGGTCAACGGGGTCCCGCAGGCGGAGCCGTACCTGTACGCCGGTGACGCTCCCTCGAAGGTGCCCTTCCGGATCGTCGTTCCCCTGGGCACCCTGTGGGTCATGGGCGATCACCGGTCCCAGTCCCGGGACTCCCGCGACCACCTGGGCGAGCCGGGCGGGGGGATGGTGCCGGTGGAGAAGGTGATCGGGCGGGCCGACTGGATCGGCTGGCCCGTGTCCCGCTGGGGCTCGGTGCCCGGCGCGCGGACCGGGGACGGCCCGCATGGGTAGCCGGGGCCGCCCGAGAGGCGGGCGCCGGCCGGAGCCGGAGCGGGAACCCGAACCGGAGAGGCCGCGGCGCAGACCCGGACCGAAGCCCGGGCCGGATCGCGGACCGGGTCGCGGGCCGGATCGCGGGCCGAATCCCGGACCGAGGCCCGGGCCGAAGCCTTCGCCGGAGCCGGCGGGCGCTGCCGTGCCCGTGGAGCCGGTGGAGGCCGGAGCCGCCGACGGCACGGCCGCGGAACCCGGCGGGCGGGCCGAGCGGCGCCGGCTGGCGCGCAAGGTCCGGCGCCGCAGGCGTACCCGCCGGGTGGGCGAGCTGCCGTTGCTGGTGGCGGTCGCGCTGTGCATCGCCCTGGTGCTCAAGACCTTCCTCGTGCAGGCCTTCTTCATCCCGTCCGGCTCGATGGAGCAGACGATCCGGATCGGCGACCGGGTGCTGGTGGACAAGCTGACGCCGTGGTTCGGCTCGCAGGTCGAGCGCGGCGACGTCGTCGTGTTCAAGGACCCGGGCGGCTGGCTCCAGGGCGAGGCCGCGCGGCCCGCCCCGGACCCGGCCGGCGTCAAGCAGGTCAAGCAGGTCCTGACCTTCATCGGCCTGCTGCCCTCCGCGGACGAGCAGGATCTGATCAAGCGGGTCGTCGGCGTCGGCGGGGACACCGTCAAGTGCTGCGACGGCCGGGGCCGGGTGACCGTCAACGGGGCGCCGCTCGATGAGCCGTACGTGTCACCCGGCAACGCGCCTTCCGAGATCCGTTTCGAGGTGCGCGTACCCGCCGGGCGGATCTTCGTGATGGGGGACCACCGCGCCAATTCGGCCGACTCCCGCTACCACCTCGACGAGGCCTTCGAGGGGACGATCGACGTGAAGGGCGTGGTCGGGCGGGCCGTGGTGATCGCCTGGCCCTTCGACCACTGGCACGGACTCGACCAGCCGGCGACCTTCCTGTCGGTTCCGGATCCGGTACGCGGGGGGCGGCGGCGCGGGCCCGGCGGGCGCCGCCGGGGGACCCCGGTCGCATAGTGTGGCCTTGGTCTCCCGCGCCTTAGGGAACTCCCGCTCGTTAGGGGAGGGGAGGGCCCGTGCCTGATCCGGTGCGGGCGGCGGTTTTCCGAGTGAGGAGTGGATGTGGGGGATGTGGCGGTAGGCGCACGATCCGGACGCGATGAGGGTGAGGAGCGGCCGGACGACGCCGTCGGGCACGAGACCGGGGAGGAGGGTGCCGAGGAGGGCAAGCCGCAGCGCTCCTTCTGGAAGGAGCTCCCGCTCCTCATCGGTATCGCCCTGCTGCTGGCCCTGCTGATCAAGACCTTCCTGGTGCAGGCGTTCTCGATCCCGTCCGACTCGATGCAGGACACCCTGCAGCGCGGTGACCGGGTGCTGGTGGACAAGCTGACGCCGTGGTTCGGCTCGGAGCCCGAGCGCGGCGAGGTCGTGGTCTTCCACGACCCCGCGAACTGGCTCGCCGGTGAGGCCACCCCGGAGCCCAACATCGCGCAGCAGATCCTGAGCAAGATCGGTCTCATGCCGTCCGCCGACGAGAAGGACCTGATCAAGCGGACCATCGCCATCGGCGGGGACACCGTGGAGTGCAAGAAGGGCGGCCCGGTCGTCGTCAACGGCAAGGCGCTGGACGAGCCCTACATCTTCCCCGGCAACTCCGCCTGCGACGACTTCCCCTTCGGCCCGATCACCGTGCCCAAGGGCAAGATCTGGGTGATGGGCGACCACCGGCAGAACTCCCAGGACTCCCGCTACCACCAGCAGGACTCGACCCAGGGCTTCGTCCCGGTCAAGGACGTCGTCGGGCGGGCCGTGGTCGTCGCGTGGCCGGTCACCCGCTGGTCGACCCTCCCCGTTCCGGACACCTTCGACCAGCCGGGCATCGGCAACCAGCCCCCGGCTCCGCTGCACTCGCCGCAGGCCGGCGCACTGGGCCCGGCCGGGGTCGGCCCGGCCGCGCTGGGACTCGTCGGAGCCGTGCCCCTCGTCATGTGGCGCCGGCGGAGGCTGACCAAGGGGCGTACCGCCGGGTAGGGTGCCGCCCAGGTCGACGATCTCCGGTGGGGAGCGCTGCAATGGGCGGAACGCAGGCAATACGCGCGCGCAAGGATGGCCGCGGCGGCTTCGGCAACACGTTGTCGGGGATCGCCGTGGCCATCGGTTTCGTGCTCTTCCTGGGCGGTTTCGTCTGGGGGGCGCTGGTGTACCAGCCGTACACGGTGCCGACGGACTCGATGGTGCCGACGGTGCGGCCGGGCGACCGGGTGCTGGCGCAGCGGATCGGCGGCGGCGAGGTGCGGCGCGGCGACGTGGTCGTCTTCAAGGACTCCCTGTGGAGCGATTCGCCCATGGTCAAGCGGGTCGTGGCCGTCGGCGGCGACACCGTCGGCTGCTGCGGCCAGGGTGGCCGGGTGACCGTGAACGGCACGCCGCTGGACGAGCCGTACGTCGACCGCGAGGGCGACGGCGCGGCGGCCGCGGGCACCACCTCCTTCGAGGTGAAGGTGCCCGAGGGCAACCTCTTCCTGATGGGCGACCGGCGCGGCGGCTCCCTGGACTCCCGGGCCCACCTGCAGGAGACCGGCCAGGGGACGGTGCCCCGGTCGGCGGTCGTGGCCCGGGTCGACGCGCTGGCGTGGCCGTCCATGGAGATGCTGGAGCGGCCGCAGCTCTTCGCCGCCCTGCCCGGCGGGATCTCCGCCCCCGGGCCGCTGCGGCTCCAGGTGGCCGCGGTCCTGGCCGGCGCGGCCCTCGTACTGGTGGGCGCCGCCTACGGGCCCCTCGCCCGGCTGCTGGGCCGCGGGCGCGGACGGGCGGGCTCCGATGGCCGCTGAGCCGTCCGGCACGCCTGCGCGCAAGGTCTCCCGGGTGATCCTGCTGGACCCCGAGGACCGCATCCTGCTGCTGCACGGCTGCGAACCGGACGATCCCGCCGTCGACTGGTGGTTCACCCCCGGCGGCGGCCTGGAGGGCGCCGAGACCCGGGAGCAGGCCGCGCTGCGGGAACTCGCCGAGGAGACCGGGATCACGGAGGTGGAGCTGGGGCCGGTGCTGTGGCACCGGTACTGCTCCTTCCCCTTCGCCGGCAGGCGCTGGGAGCAGGACGAGTGGTACTTCCTGGCCCGTACCTCCCAGACCGCCACCGCGATGGGCGGGCTCACGGAGCTGGAGCGGCGCAGCGTCACGGGGGCCAGGTGGTGGACCTCCGAGGAACTTCTCGCGGCCCGTGAGACGGTGTACCCGACCAGACTGGCCGAGCTGCTCCGGACGCTGCTCGACGACGGTCCCCCGGGTGCTCCGGTGGCCCTCGCCCCGGAAATCGTTTAGGGGCGTACGGCACTGGCGCACAATAGGGGGACGCACGGCTGAAGGGGAACATGCCATGAGCGCCGAGGACCTCGAGAAGTACGAGACCGAGATGGAGCTGAAGCTCTATCGCGAGTACCGCGACGTCGTCGGGCTGTTCAAGTACGTCATCGAGACCGAACGCCGTTTCTACCTCACCAACGACTACGAGATGCAGGTGCACTCGGTCCAGGGAGAGGTGTTCTTCGAGGTCACGATGGCCGACGCCTGGGTGTGGGACATGTACCGCCCGGCCCGCTTCGTCAAGCAGGTGCGCGTGCTGACCTTCAAGGACGTGAACATCGAGGAGCTCAACAAGAGCGACCTCGAGCTGCCGGGCGGCGACCTGCCGGGCTGAGGGCCGGTTCACCCCGGCGGGTGAGCCGGTTGTCCACAGCGCCAGGGTTGTCCACCAAGATCCACTCGGTGGGCCGGAACGCGGGACCGTCGGTGCCGGAGGTGGTGCCGGATGGACGCGAAGGGCGTGGCACGGCAGGCGTTGGGGCGGTACGGCGAGGAGCTCGCCGCGCGGAGACTGACCGAGGCCGGGATGACGGTGATCGCCAGGAACTGGCGGTGCCGCGCGGGGGAGATCGACATCGTCGCCCGCGACGGGGACGCCCTCGTCGTGTGCGAGGTCAAGACGCGCCGCGAGGGTGACTTCGAGCATCCCATGGCCGCGGTCAGGGCGGGCAAGGCCGAGCGGCTGCGCCGGCTCGCCGGGCGCTGGCTCGCCGACCACGGGGGGCCGCCGCCGGGAGGCGTGCGGATCGACCTCGTCGGGGTGCTGCTGCCCCGGCGCGGAGCGCCCGTCGTGGAGCACGTCAGGGGGGCGGCCTGATGGGGTTCGCGCGGGCCTGCTCGGTGGCCCTGGTGGGCGTCGAGGGCGTACTGGTGGAGGTCCAGGCCGACCTGGAGCCGGGCGTGGCCGCCTTCACCCTGGTGGGCCTGCCCGACAAGACCCTGGTCGAGAGCCGGGACCGGGTACGGGCGGCGGTGGTGAACTCCGGCGCGCCCTGGCCGCAGAAGAAGCTCACCGTCGGGCTCAGCCCGGCGTCCGTGCCGAAGGCCGGCGCCCACTTCGATCTGGCAGTGGCCGCGGCCGTACTGGGGGCCGCCGAGGTGGTCGACCCCGGGAAGATCGCCGACCTCGTGCTCATCGGGGAGCTGGGCCTCGACGGCCGGGTGCGCCCGGTGCGGGGGATCCTGCCGGCCGTGCTCGCGGCCGCCGAGGCCGGATACCGGCAGGTGGTGGTGCCGCAGCAGTGCGCGGCCGAAGCCGCCCTGGTCCCCGACGTCTCGGTGCTGGGCGTACGGAGCCTGCGGCAGCTGATCGCGGTGCTGACCGGCGCGGTGGTGCCCGAGGAGGAGCCGCCGCCGGGCGCCGGGCGTCCCGACCCGATGCTCGCGGGGCTGGTCGTGCCCGGTGCCGGACTCGGTACGGGCCTCTCGGGCCGGGGCGACCCCGGGGACGTCCCCGACCTCGCCGACGTCGCCGGCCAGCGGAGCGCCCGCCGGGCCCTGGAGGTGGCGGCGTCGGGAGGCCACCACCTCTTCCTCAGCGGGCCCCCGGGCGCGGGCAAGACGATGCTCGCCGAGCGGCTGCCCTGGCTCCTGCCGCCGCTCACCCGACAGGACTCCCTGGAGGTGACGGCCGTCCACTCGGTCGCGGGAATCCTGCCGCCCGGCGAACCGCTGGTCGGCAGGCCCCCGTACTGCGCCCCGCACCACTCGGCGACCATGCAGTCGCTCGTCGGCGGCGGGGCCGGAATCCCCAGGCCCGGAGCGGTCTCCCTCGCCCACAGAGGGGTGCTTTTCCTGGACGAGGCCGCCGAGTTCAGCGGCAAGGTGCTGGACGCGCTGCGCCAGCCCCTCGAAGCCGGGCACGTGGTCATCGCCCGGGCCGCCGGGGTGGTACGGCTGCCCGCCCGGTTCCTCATGGTCCTCGCGGCGAACCCCTGCCCGTGCGGCCGCCACACCCTGAACGGATCCGGCTGCGAATGTCCCGCCTCCGTGATCCGGCGCTACCAGGCCCGGCTGTCCGGGCCGCTGCTCGACCGGGTCGACCTGAGGGTCGAGGTGGAGCCCGTCACCCGCTCCGACCTGCTGGGCCGGGGCGGCCGGGGGGAGGCCACCGCCACCGTCGCGGACCGCGTCCGCGAGGCCCGGGACCGGGCCGCCGCCCGGCTCGCCGACACCCCGTGGCGGCTCAACTCCGAGGTGCCCGGGCACGAGCTGCGCACCCGCTGGCCGGCCGGCCCCGGCGCCCTGGCCCTCGCCGAGCGGGACATGGAGCGCGGGCTGCTGACCGCGCGGGGGCTCGACCGGGTGCTGCGGGTCGCCTGGACCGTGGCCGACCTGCGGGGCCGCGACCGCCCCGACGCGCTGGACACGGCCGTCGCGCTGGAGCTGCGCACCGGGATCGCCCGCGGGGCGGCGCAGGCCCTGGAGACGGGACCGTGAGCGCCGCCGGGCAGCCCGATCCGGAGCTCGTCGCCCGGGCCGCGCTGACCAGGGTGCTGGAGCCGGGGGACGAGCACGGGGGCCGGTGGCTCCGCGAACTCGGCGCCGTCGGCCTGATACGGCTCCTGACCGGTCCGGCGGGCGCGGAGGGCGGTGCGCTGAGCGGGGTGGGGGCCGAGCGGCTCGCCGGGTACCGCAGACGGGCCGCCGCCGCCGAGCCCCTGCGGGACCTGGAGGACGCGGCCGGCTCGGGCGGCCGGTTCGTCTGCCCGGGTTCCGCGGAGTGGCCGACCCAGCTGGACGACCTCGGCGACGCCCGGCCCGTCGGCCTCTGGCTGCGGGGCGGGCCCCATCTGCGGACCTGGGCCGTGCGCTCGGTCGCCGTGGTCGGGGCCCGGGCGTGCACCCCGTACGGGGCCCACATGGCGCAGACCCTGGCCGCCGGCCTCGCCGAGCGCGGCTGGGTGGTGGTCTCCGGGGCGGCGTACGGGATCGACGGTGCCGCCCACCGCGGGGCCCTCGCCTCCGGCGGCGCCACCGCGGCGGTACTGGCCTGCGGAGTCGACGCCGTCTACCCGCGCGGCCACGCCGGGCTGCTGGGCCGGATCACCCGCCAGGGGTTGGTGGTCAGCGAACTGCCGCCCGGCAGCCACCCCACCCCCAGCCGGTTCGTGCTGCGCAACCGGGTCATCGCCGCCCTCACCCGCGGAACCGTCGTCGTCGAGGCCGCCCACCGCAGCGGCTCCCTGGTCACCGCGCGCCGCGCCCGGGAACTGGGCCGCCTCACCATGGGCGTGCCCGGGCCGGCCACCAGCGGCCTCTCCGCCGGCGTGCACGAGCTGCTGCGCGGCGAGGCGGTGCTCGTCACCGACGCCGACGAGGTGGTCGAACTCGTCGGCGACATGGGCGAGCTGGCTCCCGTCCGCCGCGGCCCGGTCCTGCCCCGGGACCTGCTGGCCCCCGAGGCCGCACGGGTACTCGAAGCGCTCCCGGCCGGCCGGCCCGCGGGTCTGGACGAGATCGCCCTCGCGGCGGCCGCGGGCACCGATGAAGTCATCGGCAGACTGTACGAACTTCACTCTCTGGGGTTCGTCGAACGGCAGGGCGACGGCTGGCGGTTGACCCCGCGGACATCCCGGGAGGGGGCCCAATCCGGGGCCGACCGGCGAGGCGGTCGTTGACCTGGGGAGTTCCGGTGAAAGAGTGAAGGCGATGAGAGACGCGGTCCTCCCGGTTGCAGTCGCCGGGACCGTGCGCGAGGCGCCGGTCCCGGGCCTCCCGTGCGAGGACGGGCGCGCCTGCGCCCCTGCGCCATCCCGTACTCTTCGCGCACCGCGACACTTCCGTCACGCTACGCTCCCAAGGAATCCCGCTCCGGCAAAGGCGAAGCATGCCCCAGCACACCTCAGGGTCCGACCGCGCTGCGGTGCCCCCCGCTGCCCGTGGCAGCGTGCGGTCCACCGAGCCCTCGTCCCTGGAGCTGCTCTGGCGCTCATACAAGGACACGGGTGACGAGCGGCTGCGGGAGCAGCTGATCCTGCACTACTCGCCGCTGGTGAAGTACGTGGCCGGGCGGGTCAGCGTGGGGCTGCCACCCAACGTGGAACAGGCCGACTTCGTCTCCTCCGGCGTCTTCGGTCTGATCGACGCGATCGAGAAGTTCGACATCGAGCGGTCCATCAAGTTCGAGACGTACGCGATCACCCGCATCCGCGGCGCGATGATCGACGAGCTGCGCGCGCTGGACTGGATCCCGCGCTCCGTGCGGCAGAAGGCGCGGGCCGTGGAGCGCGCCTACGCGACGCTGGAGGCCCAGCTGCGGCGGACCCCGACGGAGTGCGAGGTCGCGGGGGAGATGGGGATCGCGGTGGAGGAACTCCACGCGGTCTTCAGCCAGTTGTCGCTGGCCAACGTGGTCGCCCTGGAGGAGCTGCTGCACGTGGGCGGGGAGGGCGGGGACCGCCTCTCCCTGATGGACACCCTGGAGGACACCGCCGCCGACAACCCGGTGGAGGTGGCCGAGGACCGGGAGCTGCGCAGACTGCTCGCGCGGGCCATCAACACCCTCCCGGAGCGGGAGAAGACGGTGGTGACCCTCTACTACTACGAGGGCCTGACCCTCGCCGAGATCGGCAACGTGCTGGGCGTCACCGAGAGCCGGGTCAGCCAGATCCACACCAAGTCCGTGCTCCAGCTCCGGGCCAAGCTCGCCGACGTCGGCCGCTGAGCGCGCGGCGGCCGCAGCGGAGCCGCCCCCCCCTTGCGCCACCTCCGTACAGTGGTGACGTGCCCAGGATTCGAGCGGCCTCCGTGGCCGAGCACCGGTCGATGCAGCGCGGCGCCCTGTTGGACGCCGCCCGTTCCCTGTTGTCCGAAGGCGGGACCGAGGCCCTGACCTTCCCCGCCCTCGCGGAGCGGACCGGGCTCGCCCGGTCGTCCGTGTACGAGTACTTCCGGTCGCGCGCGGCCGTCGTCGAAGAGCTGTGCGCGGTGGACTTCCCCGTCTGGGCCGCCGAGATCGAGGCGGCGATGGAACGGGCGGCCACGCCGGAGGCGAAGATCGAGGCGTACGTCCGCACCCAGCTGGTGTTGGTGGGGGACCGGCGCCACCGCGCGGTGGTCGCGATCTCCGCCGGAGAGCTGGACGCGGGCGCGCGGGAGAAGATCCGCGCCGCGCACGGCGGCCTGGTGGCGATGATCGTCGAGGCTCTGGGCGCCCTCGGGCTGCCGGAGCCCCGGCTGGCCGCGATGCTGCTCCAGGGCGTGGTGGACGCCGCGGCCCGGCGCATCGAGCTCGGTGCCGCCGAGGACCCCGCCGTGATCACCGAGACGGCCGTCTCCATGGCCCTGCGCGGCGTCACCCTCTGACCGGATCCGGCGTCGCGGCGCTTCACGGCGCGGCGGCCGGCAGCAGCCGGGGCGTGGGCCGGGGAAGCAGGGCCAGCGGGTCGAGGTAGGCGTCCTCGCCCTCCAGGAGCCCCCAGTGCAGGCAGGGCGTCGCGCAGTGGGAGCCCTCGGTGAGCACCGCCACCACCTGGCCCGCCTCCACGGCCTCCCCCTGCGCGACCAGTGCCCGCACCGGCTCGTACGTCGTCCGCAGGCCGCCCGGGAGGGTCAGCGAGAGCACTCCCCGGCCGGCGACCTGCCCGGCGTAGTGCACCCGCCCCGGCCCGGCGGCCCGTACCCGCGTACCGGCGGGCGCCGACAGGTCCACCCCGCGGTGCCCGGCCGCGTACGGGGTCGGCGGCGGGTCCCACCAGCGCACCACCGACAGCGGCGCGGGCAGGGGGCGCACTCCCCGCACTCCGCGCACCGCGCGCACCCCGTGCACCGGCCCGGCCGGCGCGGCGGAGCCGGGGTCCGGCGCCGCGGACCCCGGCGGGGACGGCGGCACGGGCAGGAGCTGGGGCAGCGCCAGCAGCAGGATGAGCAGCAGCTTCGTCATACGTCGCAGGATCCCGCGCGGGTGGGGCGCCCCGTTCGCGCCTGTGGACGGCCGGAGCGGTGTGGACAACGGCGTCACCCGGCATACCGCCGGGTCCCGTACACTTCTTGTGGCGATCCGGGTCACCGGGTCGACTTCGCACGCCCCAGCGCCGACCGGTCCAGCCGGTCAGGCGACAGCGTCTCTCGGTCCCTCCAGGGGCAGGGCGCGGTGGGGCGTCAGGAACCAAAACCGAGAAAACCAAGGAGATGGCCATGGCCGTCGTAACGATGCGGGAGCTGCTGGAGAGCGGCGTCCACTTCGGTCACCAGACCCGTCGCTGGAACCCGAAGATGAAGCGCTTCATCTTCACCGAGCGCAACGGCATCTACATCATCGACCTGCTCCAGTCGCTGTCGTACATCGACCGCGCCTACGAGTTCGTGAAGGAGACCGTCGCGCACGGTGGCTCCATCATGTTCGTCGGTACCAAGAAGCAGGCGCAGGAGGCCATCGCCGAGCAGGCGACCCGCGTCGGCATGCCGTACGTCAACCAGCGTTGGCTCGGTGGCATGCTCACCAACTTCTCCACCGTCTACAAGCGCCTCCAGCGTCTGAAGGAGCTTGAGGCGATCGACTTCGAGGACGTCGCCGCCTCGGGTCTCACCAAGAAGGAGCTCCTGGTCCTCTCCCGCGAGAAGACCAAGCTGGAGAAGACCCTCGGTGGTATCCGCGAGATGTCGAAGGTCCCCAGCGCCGTCTGGATCGTCGACACCAAGAAGGAGCACATCGCCGTCGGTGAGGCGCGCAAGCTCCACATCCCGGTCGTCGCGATCCTCGACACCAACTGCGACCCCGACGAGGTCGACTACAAGATCCCGGGCAACGACGACGCGATCCGCTCCGTCACCCTGCTCACCCGCGTGATCGCCGACGCCGTCGCCGAGGGCCTCATCGCCCGCTCCGGCGCTGCGACCGGCGACTCGAAGCCGGGCGAGAAGGCCGCCGCCGAGCCGCTCGCCGAGTGGGAGCGCGACCTGCTCGAGGGCGAGAAGAAGGCTGACGCCGAGGCCCCCGCGGCCGAGGCTCCGGCCGCTGAGGCTCCGGCCGCCGAGGCCGCCGAGGCCGAGGCCCCGGCCGCCGAGGCTCCGGCCGCCGACGCCGAGCAGGCCTGACCCCCTGAGAGTGCCCGGCGTTCACGCGCCGGGCACTCGCAGCACGGACGATGACGGCGGGGGAGCCGCGCCACGAGCGCGCTCCTCCGCCTCGCCCAGCTACCGCTGGGAGGGGCCCCCAGGCCGTAGATCTACGACTTCGAGAGAGAATCACAGACTCATGGCGAACTACACCGCCGCTGACGTCAAGAAGCTCCGCGAGCTCACCGGCGCCGGCATGCTGGACTGCAAGAACGCGCTCGTGGAGGCCGACGGCGACGTCACCAAGGCCAACGAGATCCTGCGCGTCAAGGGCCTGAAGGGTGTCGCCAAGCGCGAGGGCCGTTCCGCCGAGAACGGTGCCGTCACCTCCCTGATCGCCGAGGACGCCACCTCCGGCGTGCTGCTCGAGCTCAAGTGCGAGACCGACTTCGTCGCCAAGAGCCCGAAGTTCCTGGCCGTCGCCGACCAGCTCGCCGCCCACGTGGCCGCGACCAGCCCGGCGGACATCGAGGCGCTGCTGGCGTCCGAGATCGAGGCCGGCAAGACCGTCCAGGCGTTCGTGGACGAGGCCAACGCCAACCTCGGCGAGAAGATCGTCCTGGACCGCTTCGCCCAGTACGACGGTGCCTTCGTCGCCTCCTACATGCACCGCACCATGCCCGACCTGCCCCCGCAGATCGGTGTCCTGGTCGAGCTGGACAAGGCCGACGCCGACCTGGCCAAGGGCATCGCCCAGCACATCGCCGCCTTCGCGCCGAAGTACCTGACCGCCGAGGACGTTCCGGCCGAGGTCGTCGAGTCCGAGCGCCGCGTCGCCGAAGAGGTCACCCGCGCCGAGGGCAAGCCCGAGGCCGCGATCTCCAAGATCGTCGAGGGTCGCGTCAACGGCTTCTTCAAGGACGTCACGCTCCTCGGCCAGCCGTACGCGCTGGACAACAAGAAGTCCGTCCAGAAGGTTCTGGACGAGGCCGGTGTCACCCTGAAGCGCTTCACCCGCATCAAGGTCGGCATCTGAGTCCGTCCGTACGCGACGGACACCGGACCCCTATAGGGTCTGAAGCAGTCGTCCGCGCCCGCGCGAGGCGACCGCAGATCTGACGAGGAGGCCATTGCCGCAGAGGGAACCGCGAGGACCCACCGGCAATGGCCTTCTTCGTATGTGCACGAGGAGATCTCCATGAATCAGGGCGTTGACCCCCACACCGCATCCGACGACAAGAGCGACCACGGCAAGAAGGGCCGCCGCTTCATGCTGAAGCTGTCCGGCGAAGCCTTCTCCGGCGGCGGCGGACTGGGTGTCGACCCCGACGTCGTGCACGCCATCGCCCGCGAGATCGCGGCCGTGGTCCGCGACGGCGCCGAGATCGCGATCGTCATCGGCGGCGGCAACTTCTTCCGCGGCGCCGAGCTCCAGCAGCGCGGCATGGACCGGGCGCGGTCCGACTACATGGGCATGCTCGGCACCGTCATGAACTGCCTCGCCCTCCAGGACTTCCTGGAGAAGGAGGGCATCGACAGCCGTGTCCAGACCGCCATCACCATGGGCCAGGTCGCGGAGCCGTACATCCCGCTGCGCGCCGTGCGCCACCTGGAGAAGGGCCGCGTCGTGATCTTCGGCGCCGGCATGGGCATGCCGTACTTCTCCACCGACACCACGGCCGCCCAGCGCGCCCTGGAAATCGACGCCGAGGCCCTCCTCATGGGCAAGAACGGCGTCGACGGGGTCTACGACTCCGACCCGAAGACCAACCCGGACGCGGTGAAGTTCGACGCGCTGGAGTACAGCGAGGTGCTGTCCCGGGACCTCAAGGTCGCCGACGCCACGGCCATCACGCTGTGCCGCGACAACAAGCTGCCGATCCTGGTCTTCGAACTGCTCGCCGAGGGCAATATCGCCCGCGCCGTCAAGGGTGAGAAGATCGGCACGCTCGTGAGCGACCAGGGCACCCGGGCCTGAGCGGTCCGCCGCCGGGCCCCGGGGGCCCGGTCCGGGCGCCCGGCCGGCCCGCCCGCCTGAACCATCCACATCTGACATGCAGGAGCACGTGGTGATCGAAGAAACCCTCCTCGAGGCCGAGGAGAAGATGGAGAAGGCCGTCAACGTCGCCAAGGACGACTTCGCCGCGATTCGCACGGGCCGTGCGCACCCGGCGATGTTCAACAAGATCGTGGCGGAGTACTACGGTGCCATCACGCCCATCAACCAGCTGGCCTCCTTCGCGGTGCCCGAGCCGCGCATGGCGATCGTGACGCCGTTCGACGCGTCCGCGCTGCGCAACATCGAGCAGGCCATCCGCGACTCCGACCTCGGTGTCAACCCGAGCAACGACGGCCGCATCATCCGGGTGACCTTCCCCGAGCTGACGCAGGACCGCCGCAAGGAGTACATCAAGGTCGCGCGCACCAAGGCCGAGGACTCCAAGGTCTCCATCCGCGCCGTCCGCCGCAAGGCGAAGGACGCCCTCGACAAGCTGGTCAAGGACAAGGAGGCCGGCGAGGACGAGGTGCGCCGCGCCGAGAAGGAGCTCGACGACACCACCGCGAAGTACGTCGCGCAGGTGGACGAGCTGCTCAAGCACAAGGAAGCCGAGCTCCTCGAGGTCTGATGAACGACTCTCCCTGGGCCGCGGAGCCGGTTCCGGCGGGTCCCGCATACGATGCGCTGGTGGGCCCGCACACTGCGCCCATGCCCATCGTGCCCGATGCCGCCGGCCGTGCCTTCGACGACCGGGAAGCACGCGATCGGGGGGCCGCCTTCGTGGGCGGCCCCCCGTTCCGCGCCGAGACGCCGTTGCAGGAGCCCATGCCCAGCCCCCCGCCTCCGCCTTCACCGGCCCCGCACGACGCCTCGCCCCCGCCGCAGAAGAAGCGCGCGGGGCGGGACCTGCGCGCCGCCATAGGGGTCGGCGTCGGCCTCGGCGCGGTGATCTTCGCGTCGCTGTTCATCGTCAAGGCCGTCTTCGTCGGCGTGATCGTCGTCGCGGTCGTCGTCGGCCTGTGGGAGCTCACCTCCCGGCTCCAGGAGAAGAAGGGCATCAAGGCGCCGCTGGTCCCGCTCGCGGTCGGCGGCGCGGCGATGATCATCGCGGGCTACGTGCGCGGGGCCGAGGGCGCCTGGGTGGCCATGGCGCTCACGGCGCTGGCCGTCCTGGTGTGGCGGATGACGGAACCGCCCGAGGACTACCTCAAGGACGTCACCGCGGGCGTCTTCGCCGCGTTCTACGTGCCCTTCCTGGCCACCTTCGTCGCGATGCTGCTCACCCCCGACGACGGTCCGCAGCGGGTGGTGACCTTCCTGGTCCTGACGGTGGTCAGCGACACCGGCGCGTACGCGGTGGGCTGGCGCTTCGGCAAGACCAAGCTCGCGCCGCGCATCAGCCCCGGCAAGACCCGCGAAGGGCTCGTGGGAGCGGTGGCCTTCGCCATGGCGGCCGGCGCCCTGTGCATGGAGTTCCTGATCGACGGGGGCTCCTGGTGGCAGGGCCTGCTGCTGGGCCTCGCGGTCGCGGTCAGCGCCACCCTGGGCGACCTCGGCGAGTCGATGATCAAGCGTGACCTGGGCATCAAGGACATGGGCACGCTGCTCCCCGGCCACGGGGGCATCATGGACCGGCTGGACTCGCTGCTGCCGACCGCCCCGGTGGTGTGGCTGCTGCTGGCGGCGTTCGTCGGCACGGGCTGACCGGCCCGGGCCGGGTTATCCTGGAGGGCGCGCCGCGTGTACGCGGCGCGCCTTTTCCGTCCAGCGGCCGCGCCGCGGACCGGCCCTGCACGCGCGGGGTGACCCCCACCCCGTCGCACTGAGGAGTACAGCATGGCCCCCCGTCCCGTCCCGGGTGAGCTCACCTTCGTCGCGCCCCGCGGAGCGAAGAAGCCGCCCCGGCACCTGGCCGACATGACCCCGGCCGAGCGCCGCGAGGCGGTCGCCGCGATCGGCGAGAAGCCGTTCCGGGCCAAGCAGCT
This sequence comes from Streptomyces sp. NPDC034085, assembly GCF_055575555.1. Classification (NCBI taxonomy): domain Bacteria; kingdom Bacillati; phylum Actinomycetota; class Actinomycetes; order Kitasatosporales; family Streptomycetaceae; genus Streptomyces; species Streptomyces sp. NPDC034085. Next base: position 82,350 of record NZ_JBVISL010000014.1, read on the forward strand.
CTCCCAGCACTACTTCGCCCGCTACGCGCACGACCCGGCCGAGTGGACCGACATCCCGGCGGGCTCGCGGGAGAAGCTCCAGCAGGAGCTGCTGCCCGAGCTGATGAACGTCGTCCGGCACATCTCGTGCGACGACGACACCACCCGCAAGACCCTGTGGAAGCTGCACGACGGCACGCTCGTGGAGTCGGTGCTGATGCGCTACCCCGACCGCGTGACGATGTGCATCTCCTCCCAGGCCGGCTGCGGCATGAACTGCCCGTTCTGCGCCACCGGCCAGGCCGGCCTCGACCGCAACCTCTCCACCGCCGAGATCGTGCACCAGATCGTCGACGGCATGCGCGCCCTGCGCGACGGCGAGGTCCCCGGCGGCCCGGCCCGCCTGTCCAACATCGTCTTCATGGGCATGGGCGAGCCGCTCGCCAACTACAAGCGCGTCGTCGGCGCCATCCGCCGCCTCACCGATCCGGAGCCCGACGGCCTGGGCCTGTCGCAGCGCGGCATCACCGTCTCCACCGTCGGCCTGGTCCCGGCCATGCTGCGCTTCGCCGAAGAGGGCTTCAAGTGCCGCCTCGCGGTCTCCCTGCACGCCCCGGACGACGAGCTGCGCGACACCCTCGTCCCCGTGAACACCCGCTGGAAGGTCCGCGAGGTCCTCGACGCGGCCTGGGAGTACGCGGAGAAGTCCGGGCGCCGGATCTCCATCGAGTACGCCCTGATCCGCGACATCAACGACCAGGCCTGGCGCGGCGACCTGCTCGGGCGCCTGCTCAAGGGCAAGCGCGTACACGTCAACCTGATCCCGCTGAACCCGACGCCCGGCTCGAAGTGGACCGCCTCGCGGCCCGAGGACGAGAAGGCCTTCGTCGAGGCGATCGCCCGGCACGGCGTGCCCGTGACCGTACGCGACACCCGCGGCCAGGAGATCGACGGCGCCTGCGGCCAGCTCGCCGCCTCGGAACGCTAGATTCCGGTCGCCGGCCGGCCTGATTCGGCCGCGGGGTACCCTGTGGCCGAACCAATTGCATATTCCGACAGGGGAGCGCCACAGCGCTGAGAGTGCGGTATCCGTCATCCGCAGACCCTCTGAACCTCGCCCCGGTCATTCGGGGTAGGAAGTTCGGTCACCACTCAAGCTGTTGCGCCCTGCCCGGCGTCCGCTCGCACAGAGCGCCGGGCGGGGCCGCGTCTTCTCCTGGTCATCCCAGGAGGAATTCACCAGTGAGCACCACCAGGAAGATCGCGGGCGCGACGCTCGCGGCCGCGCTCGGCGTCACCACCCTCAGTGCCTGCGGCGGCTCCGGCGCCGAGGACGGGGCCGCGGGCGCGAGCGACGCCCCGAAGTCCAAGACGGTCACCCTCGTCTCCCACGACTCCTTCAACGTGACCGACACGGTCCTCAAGGAGTTCGAGCAGCAGAGCGGCTACACCGTCAAGGTCCTGAAGTCCGGGGACGCGGGCGCGGCCCTCAACCAGGAGATCCTCACCAAGGGCTCCCCGCGCGGCGACGTCTTCTTCGGCGTCGACAACACCCTGCTCTCGCGCGCCCTCGACAACGGGATCTTCACCCCGTACCAGGCCAAGGGCCTGGACGGCGTGAAGCCGGAGTTCGTCCTCGACCAGCAGCACCGGGTCACCCCGGTCGACTCCGGCGACATCTGCGTCAACTACGACAAGGCCTACTTCGCCGACAAGAAGATCGCCCCGCCGCAGACGCTGGACGACCTGGTCAAGCCGGAGTACAAGAACCTGCTGGTCACCGAGAACGCCGCGACCTCCTCGCCCGGCCTCGGCTTCCTCCTCGCCTCCGTCGGCAAGTACGGCGAGGAGGGCTGGAAGGACTACTGGAGCAAGCTCAAGGCCAACGGCGTCGAGGTCGTCGACGGCTGGGAGCAGGCCTACAACGAGCGCTTCTCCGGCTCCGCCGGCGGCAAGAAGGCCAAGGGGGACCGCCCGCTGGTCGTCTCCTACGCCTCCAGCCCGCCGGTCGAGGTCCTCTACGCCGAGCCGCAGCCGTCCGAGGCCCCCACGGGCGTGGCCACCGGCACCTGCTTCCGCCAGGTCGAGTTCGCGGGCCTGCTGAAGGGCGCGAAGAACGAGGAGGGCGGCAAGGCCCTCGTCGACTTCCTGGTGAGCAAGAAGTTCCAGGAGGACATGCCGCTCCAGATGTTCGTGAACCCGGTGCTCAAGGACGCGAAGCTGCCGGATCTGTTCACGAAGCACGGCGTGGTCGTCGAGAAGCCGGAGACGGTCGCCCCCGACGCCATCGCCAAGAACCGTGAGCAGTGGGTCAAGACGTGGTCCTCGCTCGTCGTGAAGTAGGACGCGAGCGCCACCGGGAAGGCGGGCGCGCCACGGCCGTCAGACTCGCTCTGATGGCCGTGCCGCTCGCCTTCTTCGGGCTGTTCTTCGCCTATCCCGTCGCCGCGATCGTCGGCCGCGGGCTCAAGACCGCCGAGGGCTGGCAGTTCGGCCGGATCGGCGAGGTCCTCGCCCGGCCCGACATCGCCGGTGTGCTGTGGTTCACCACCTGGCAGGCGCTCGCCTCGACCGCCCTCACCCTGCTGCTGGCGCTGCCCGGCGCCTACGTCTTCGCCCGTCTGGAGTTCCCGGGCAAGCAGCTGCTGCGGGCCCTGGTCACCGTCCCGTTCGTGCTCCCGACGGTGGTCGTCGGCAGCGCCTTCCTGGCGCTGGCCGGCCGGGGCGGGCTGCTCGACGAGCTGTGGGGCGTCCGGCTGGACACCACCGTCTGGGCGATCCTGCTCGCCCACGTCTTCTTCAACTACGCCGTCGTCGTACGGACGGTCGGCGGGCTGTGGGCCCAGTTGGACCCGCGCCAGGAGGAGGCCGCCCGGGTACTGGGCGCCGGGCGGTTCGCGGCATGGCGGCGGGTGACGCTGCCCGCGCTCGCGCCGGCGGTGGCCGCCGCCTCGCTGATGGTGTTCCTGTTCACCTTCAGCTCCTTCGGCGTCGTGCAGATCCTGGGCGGCCCCTCGTACTCCACCCTGGAGGTGGAGGTCTACCGGCAGACGGCGCAGCTGCTGGACCTGCCGACGGCCGCCGTGCTGACGATGGTCCAGTTCGCGGCCATCGCCGGCGTCCTCGCCGTCCACGCCCGGACCGTGCGCCGGCGGGAGACCGCGCTGCGGCTCGTGGATCCGGCCCGCACCGCGCGCCCGCCGCACGGCCGGGCGCAGCGCGCCCTGCTCGGCGGGGTGCTGCTGTCGGTGGTGCTGCTGATCGTGGCGCCGCTGGCCGTGCTCGTGGAGCGGTCCTTCGACGCGCCCGGCGGGTACGGATTCGGCTTCTACCGGGCGCTGCAGGAGACGGGCGCCGGCGGCGGAACGTTTCTGGTGCCGCCGCTGGAGGCCGTCTGGAACTCCCTCCGGTACGCGCTCGCCGCCACCGCCGTCGCCCTGGCCGTCGGCGGGCTCGCGGCCGCCGCCCTGACCCGGCGCGGAGGGCGCTTCGTACGGGGCTTCGACGCGCTGCTGATGCTGCCGCTCGGGGTGTCGGCGGTGACGGTGGGCTTCGGGTTCCTGATCACCCTGGACGAGCCGCCGCTGGACCTCAGGACCTCGTGGATCCTGGTGCCGCTGGCTCAGGCGCTGGTCGGGGTGCCGTTCGTCGTACGGACCATGCTGCCGGTGCTGCGAGCCGTCGACGTCCGGCTGCGGGAGGCCGCGGCCGTGCTCGGGGCCTCGCCGCTGCGGGCCTGGCGGGAGGTGGACCTACCGCTGGTGCGGCGGGCGCTGCTGATCGCGGCCGGCTTCGCCTTCGCGGTCTCGCTGGGCGAGTTCGGCGCGACCGTCTTCATCGCCCGGCCGGACCGCCCGACGCTGCCGGTGGCCGTCGCGCGGCTGCTGGGGCGGGCCGGGGAGATGAACTACGGGCAGGCCATGGCCCTGAGCACGATTCTGATGCTGGTGTGCGCGGTGTCCCTGCTGGTGCTGGAGCGACTGCGACCCGACAAGACCTCGGGAGAGTTCTGATGACCCTGCTCCAGCTCGAAGGGGTCTCGGTCCGTTTCGGTGACCGGGCGGTCGTCGACGCGGTCGACCTGGAGGTCGCCGAGCACGAGACCGTGTGCGTGCTCGGGCCGAGCGGCAGCGGGAAGTCCACCCTGCTGCGGGTGGTGGCCGGGCTCCAGCCCGTGTCCGGGGGGCGGGTGCTGCTCGGCGGCGCCGACCAGGCCGGGGTGCCGGTGCACCGGCGCGGAGTGGGCCTGATGTTCCAGGACCACCAGCTGTTCCCGCACCGGGACGTCGGCGGGAACGTCGCCTTCGGACTGCGCATGCGGGGCTCGGCCGGCGGATCGTACGGGGCCCAGGTCGCGCAGCTGCTCGAGCTGGTCGGGCTCCCGGGCGCCCAGCGCCGGGCGGTCGCCTCCCTGTCAGGCGGCGAGCAGCAGCGGGTGGCCCTGGCCCGGGCCCTGGCACCCTCGCCCCGGCTGCTGATGCTGGACGAGCCGCTCGGCCAGCTGGACCGGGGGCTGCGCGAGCGGCTGGTGGTCGAGTTGCAGGGGCTGTTCTCCCGCCTGGGCACCACCGTCCTGGCCGTCACCCACGACCAGGGCGAGGCCTTCGCGCTGGCCGACCGGGTGGTGGTGATGCGGGACGGGCGCATCGCGCAGGCCGGTACCCCGCTGGAGGTGTGGCAGCGGCCCGCGTCCGAGTTCGTGGCGCGGTTCCTCGGCTTCGAGAACGTGGTCCCGGGGACGGTGGTCCAGGGCGTCGCCGCCACCCCCTGGGGCAGGATCCCGGTGCCGGCCGGCACGCCCGACGGGGAGCGGCGGCTGCTGGTCCGCCCGGCCGGCGTGGTGCTGTGCGCGGCCGGGCTGAACTGCCGGGTGGAGTCCCGTACCTTCCGCGGCACCCACGTGGCCCTGCGGCTGCTGCCCGAGTCGGGGCCGGTGCTGGAGGCCGAGTGCGAGCTGGCCGCCGCGCCGGCCGTGGGGGACCGGGTCGCGGTGGCCTTCGGACCGTCCGAGGTGGTCGTCCTCCCGTCGTCCTGACCCGGTACCCGACGCCGGACCGGAGCAGACCCGTCAGGCCCGGATGCCGTCGCAGGCGATCGGCAGGTGGCGCGGGCCGCGCAGGACCGCGTTCTGCCGGTACGGGGGCGGGTCCTCCAGCAGCCGCGGGTTCTCCAGCCGGCGGGCCAGCTCGCTCAGGGCCAGTGCGGCCTCCAGCCGGGCCAGCGGCGCCCCGAAACAGCTGTGGATCCCGCTGCCCAGGCCCAGGTGCTGGACGTCCTCCCGGTCCGGGTCGAACCGGTCCGGATCCGGGAACCGCTTGGGGTCGCGGTTGCCCGAGGCCAGCACCAGCCAGATGGACGCCCCCTGCGGGATGGTCACACCGCCGATCTCGATGTCCGCGAGGGCGGTGCGCTGCGGGACCAGCTGGACCGGCGGCTCGTAGCGCAGCAGCTCCTCGACGATCGGCACCGCCAGCGCCGGGTCCGAGCGCAGCCGTTCGAGCGCCTCGGGGTGGCGCAGCAGGGTCAGCATGCCGTTGGTGATGAGGTTGACCGTGGTCTCGTGCCCGGCGATCAGCAGCAGCGCCGAGGTGCTCAGCAGCTCCATGGTGGTCATGGCGCCGTCCGGGCCCTGCGCCGTGGCCAGCTCCGAGAGCATGTCGTCGGTGGGGTGCTTGCGGCGCTCCTCGATCAGCCCGGCCAGGTACATGCCGAGCTCCATGCGGGCGTCCTTGGACTTCTTGGCCCGGCCCTTGGGGTCGGGGGCGTCCGGATCGGGGTCGAGGCTGGCGGCGAGGGTGTCGGCCCACACGTGGAACCTGGCCTCGTCCTCGGGGGGCACGCCCAGCAGCCGGCAGATGACGGTCACCGGGAACGGGTACGAGAACTGCTCGACCAGGTCGATCCGGTCCAGGTGGCCGGACTCCGCGATGCCGTCGATCAGCCCCTTGACGATGCCGCCCAGCTCCCCGCGCATGTCGTGCACGCGGTGCGGGGAGTGCGGAGGGCCGAAGGGCCGGTTGGTCATCCGGCGCAGCCGGTCGTGCTCGGGCGGGTCGAGCCGCAGGAAGGCCGGGGGCAGCACCGCCTCCTCCTCCTGCTCCGGATCGGCCAGCGGGTCACCGTCCGCCGACTTCAGGTTCCGCGCGTCGGAACTGATCCGCGGGTCGTGCAGCAGGCTCCGGATCTCGTAGTAGCCGCTGACCACGTAGGGCCCGCTCCCGTCGTGCGAGACGGGCGTCTTGCGGAGTTCCTCGTACAGCGGGTACGGATTGGCCCGGCTGGAGTAGTCGATGATCTGCCGCAGGAGTTCTTGAGTCATCTGGGGTCCTCGTGCTCAGGGGCGCGCCGGGTTGAAGGTGATCCTCCGGTCGGCCGGTGAGTAGCCGCTGAGGGTGATGGTCGGGCCGTGCGTGGGCACCGACGGGTCGGGGAAGTCGGCCGGGACCGGCTTGTTGCCCTCGGGCCTGCGGTCGACCGTCGCGAACGGCGGCGGGAACGGCGCGGTCCGCTCGATCTGCTCCTGGTAGAAGGGCAGCCAGCGGCAGTTGTCGAAGGTGACGGCGCCGATGACGCGCCCCTGGTAGCCGTAGACCGCGGCGAAGCGGCGCTCGGCGCGCGATCCCTGGGTGAAGAGGATCTCGGTGCCCATCGACGGCACCCCGACCGACTTGATGTTCACGCCGAACTGGGAGGACCAGAAGGCCGGGACCCACAGGTGCGGGCGCCGGTCGGAGCTCTCGCTCAGCATGTTGTGCGCGGCCGTGCGGGCCTGCTCCACGGCGTTGCCCCAGTGCTCCAGCGACAGGAACTGGTATCCGAACAGGGCGTGCGGGGAACGGGCCACGTCACCCGCCACGTAGATGTCGTCGGTGACGATGCCGCGGATGTCGAAGGCCCGGCAGCCCGCGTCGCAGGCGATGCCCCGGGGCCCCGCGCCGAGCCCTGACCCGGCGAGCCACTCCGTGTTGCGCTGCGCGCCGAGGCCGACGATCACGGTGTCCGTCTCCAGGACGGTGCCGTCCGACAGGTGGGCGGCGCGCACCTGCCCGGAGGAGTCGCCCTCCAGGGCGGTCACCATGATCCCGGTCCGCAGGTCGACGCCGTGCTCGCGGTGCATCTCCGCCGCGACCTCGCCGATCACCCCGCCCAGCGCGCCCACCAGCGGTGCGGCGCCGCGCTCGGCGACGGTGACCTCCAGGCCGCGCTCGCGGCAGGCGGAGGCGATCTCGGAGCCGGTGAACCCGGCGCCGATGACCAGCACCCGGCGCGGACCGGCGGCGAGCCGGCGCTCCAGGGCGAGCCCGTCGTCGCGGGTGCGCAGGGTGAGGACGCCCTCCAGGGCGGCTTCCTCCTCGTTCGGCCAGCGCCGGGCCCGGACGCCGGTGGCGATGAGGAGCCGGTCGTACTCGACCTCGTCGCCGTCGGCGAGCCTCACCCGTCTGGCCGCCATGTCCAGGCCCGTGGCGGGCACGCCGAGGCGCCACTTGGCGTCGATGTCCCGGGTGCGCGGCAGCAGCGTCCGGTCGGGCGTCGTCCTGCCCAGCAGCACCTGCTTGGACAGCGGGGGCCGGTCGTACGGTTCGTGGGGTTCGTCGCCGATCATCGTCAGGGAACCGGCGAACCCCTTCTCGCGCATCGTCTCGGCGGCCCGCAGCCCCGCGAGGGACGCCCCCACGACGACGATGCGGCCTTCGCGCTTGAGCCGCTCCAGGGCTGCGTCACCGCTCACCGCGCGCCTCCGCCGTCGACAGGGACCCGTTCACCGCGTCCAGCAGGATGGCCCTGACGGGGCAGGCGTGCACGGCGCGGACGACGTCGTCGCGGTGCTCCTCGTCGGGCTGCGGGTCGTAGAGCAGGGACTCCTCACCGTGCATGGCGAAGACGTCCGGTGCGAGGAACGCGCACTGGGCGTAGCCCTGGCACCGGTTGAGGTCGACGACAAGCCTCATGAGGCATCAGCCCTTCCGTGACCTGTTGACCCCCGCTGCCCCCGACGCCCTCCCGACCTCCAGCATGCGCGCGCGCCCCGGCCGCCGCCCGCCGGAGGGGACCAGGACCACCCGGCCATCAGGCCGGCCGCCGCAGCTGGGTGCGCAGCAGGTGCAGGCTGACCACGAGCACCCAGAAGGGGAAGACCAGCTCCACCCAGGGCACACCGGAGCCGAGGGCGAGCAGCACCAGCCCGGTGGCGAGGCCCAGCACGACCAGCGGACGGGGGAAGACGCCGAGCCGGTGCCCGATGGTCGAGGTGACGAAGACGAAGACGGCCGCCATGCGCATCGCGTACGTCGTCAGCACGGTGTACGCGAAGGGGCGGCCGAACCCGGACGGCGGAACGGGCTCCTGGAGCACGGTCCCGGCCGCGGCGGCCGCGACGAACAGGGTGGCGACGAAGAGGCAGCCGCTGCCGAGGAACACCGTCGAGACGAACCGGTCCTCGCCCTCGCCCGCGTGCTCGCGCAGGGCTCCCATGAACCACAGGAAGAAGATCCCGGCGAAGGGGACGATCTCCAGCGCGAGGCGGACCGCCCAGCGGTCGTCCTCGGCGACGGGGGAGTCGGCCGGGCTCCCGGAGGGGACGGCGATGCGCATCAGGACGATCGCCGCCGCGAGCAGCACGGCGAAGACGAGCCCGGCCGCCCCGGCGGCCCGTGGGGTGCGCATCCGCCTGGTGGTCGACTCCATGCCTCCAGCAGGCGGTACCCGCCGGGCCCCCGCCACCCGGGCGGCCCCACGGGAGTGAATCCGGGCGCGGATGCCGGGCCCGGGGCGTCAGGCCACCGGAACGGAAGCCGGCTCTCCGGCGGGCTCCTCGGCCCCGTCGTGGTTGCCGTACCAGGCCACAGCGACGGCGCCCGCGACCGCGAGGACGAAGCCGGTCACCGCGAGCCACGCCAGGCCCGGGCGGGAGGCGTCGCCGAGCCACAGGACGCCGATCGCGCCCGGCAGCACGGTCTCGCCCACGACGAGGGCGGCGGTGGCGCCGTTCACCGAGCCGATCTGGAGGGCCACGGTGTGCAGGTACATGCCGCCGATGCCGGCCACCAGGATGGCGTAGAGGGCCGGGTCCGTCAGGAAGGTCACCGGGTCGAAGGGGTCCACGCCGTCGAGGATGCGCACGCCCACGCCCAGCGCGCCGAAGGCGAGCCCCGACAGCAGGCCCGCCAGGATCGCGGCGCGGGCACCGAGGAGGCGTACGGCCACCGTGCCGCCGACGATGATCAGCAGGGTCACGGCCAGCAGCCACCAGTGCGTGGCCATCGGGGCGTGGTGGTCGCCCTCGTGGCCGGCGGCGGTCGCGAGCAGCACCAGCGCGGCGCAGACGACTCCGATCGAGGTCCACTCCTTGCGGCTCAGCCGGATCCCCAGCATCTTCACGCTGAGCACGGCCGTGATGACCAGGTTGGCGCTGATCACCGTCTGGGAGAGGAACAGGGGCAGCAGGCGGGCCGCCAGCGCGCCCAGGGCGAAGCCCACGAAGTCCAGGACGGTGCCGACGATGAACTCCCAGGTCATCGCGGCCTTGGCGGTGGAGGTCAGGTTCGGTCCACCGTGGGCGGTCACCCCGGCGGCCGCCGGGGACGTCCGGGCGGCGCGGCGGGAGCCGACGGCTTGCAGGACAGAGCCCGTCCCGTAGCAGATGGACGCCGCGACGGCGGTCAGCAGGCCTATGAGCACAGAGGGCTCCGTTCAACGTCTGGCAGGTAAGGCGGTACCTCTGCCAGACGTCGGAACGCGTCCGGAAGTTGCCTCCGCAAGAGAACGCGTTGACCGGTTCTTTGCCCGGCCGCCGTTCAGGCCATGGCCGCGAGCGCGTCCGGGACCTCGTCCACCGAGTCCACCAGGGCGATCCGGGACTCCATCTCCCGTCCCCGCGCCAGCGCCCGCAGCAGCGGCCAGACCGGCAGGTGCCCGGTCCAGTGGGCCCGGTCGACCAGGACCATCGGAGTCGGCTCGGACCGCGACCGGTAGTAGTTCGGGGTCGCGTTGTCGAAGACCTCCTGCACGGTGCCGGCCGCGCCCGGCAGGAACACCACGCCCGCGTTGCACCGGGAGAGCAGCCCGTCCTCGCGGGTGGCGTTCGCGAAGTACTTGGCGATCTGCGCCGCGAAGGCGTTCGGGGGCTCGTGCCCGTAGAACCAGGTGGGGATCCCGACCGAGTCGCCGCCCCGGGGCCAGCGCTCGCGCACGGCGAAGGCCGCGCGCGCCCAGTCGGAGACGGACGGGGTGAAAGAGGGGACCTCCGCCAGCAGCTCCAGCGCCTGCGGCAGGGCCTCGTCGGGGGCGGGAGCCAGGTAGGCGCCGAGGTTGGCGGCCTCCATCGCGCCGGGGCCGCCGCCCGTGGCGACCGTCAGCCCGGAGCGGGAGAGCGCCCGGCCGAGTTCCGCGGCGCCGCGGTAGTCCGCCGCGCCGCGGACCATGGCGTGGCCGCCCATCACGCCGACGACGCGGGCGCCCGCGAGGTGCTCGCCGAGGGCGTCGGAGACGGCGTCGTCGTGGAGGGAGCGGAGCATCGAGGAGAAGACGTCGCCGTCCGAGCCGGTCTCCTGGAACCAGGCGTAGGCCTGCGCGTCCGGGGTGGCCTCGTAGCCCCCCTCCAGGCCGGCGAACAGCTCCTCGGCCGTGTAGAGCAGACCCCGGTACGGGTTGAACGGCAGGTCCGGTACCGGCGGGAAGACGAGCGCGCCGTCCGCGCGGACCTTCACCGAGGCGTCGGGCTCCATCGCGCAGCCCAGGAACACGGCCGCGGAGGTGTCGGCGGACAGCAGCGCGAAGGTCCGCTCCAGGAGGTTGAGCGACTGGACGCGGTAGCCGCTCAGCGAGCCCCGGGCGACGACCCGGTCGAACTCGGCGAGCGTCTCGATCTCGATGTCTGCGTGGGCCATTCGGCCCACCCTAAGGGCAGGCCGCCTCAGCGGGTCAGCGCCGGCACCGTCAGCTCCGCCACACCCCAGCCGAGCGCCGCGGCGGCCCCGAGCAGCGCCGCCGCCCGCAGCACCACGGCGCTGCGCAGCACCGCGCCCGGCGTGCCGAGGCCGGCCAGCGCCTCCCGGGCGGGCGAGCGGGCCTGGCGCGACTCGATCGCGGAGGTGAGCAGGGTCGCGGCCGCACACAGGGCCACCAGGGCGGCGGCGGGCCCGGTCAGCGGTCCCAGCGGGGCGAGGGGCTCGCCCCGGCCGCGCAGGGCGAGGGCGGTGAGGGCGGCCGCGCCGACGGCGGCGAGCACGCCCAGGGGCCGTCCCAGCCGGGGCGCGTCCTCCTGGAGGCCGCGCCCGGCCAGCAGCCGCAGCAGCCCGGGCCGCAGGGCCTGCACCAGGGTCCCGCACGCGTAGGCCAGCCCCGGACCGGCGAGGGCGAGTCCGGCCGCGACCAGCATCCCGCCGGCCGGGACGGCGGCTCCGGTGGCCGGGGAGTACGCCAGGACGGCGAGCCCGCAGGCGGCGATCCCCACCCCCCAGGGCACGCCGGTCTGCGGGGCCAGTCCGGCGTGCGCCGGCCGGGGCCGCAGCGCGAGGGCCGTCGCGGCGGCGGAGGTCAGCGGGGCCAGGGCCAGCAGCGTGAGGGCGGCGGCCACCGGCAGCGGCCGTCCGGCGTGCAGCAGCCCGGCACCGGCGCCGTCGAAGGGCAGCCCGGCGAGGTCGCCCCGCAGGTGGAGGAAGGCGGCGAGGGCCAGGGCGCTGCCCAGGGCGCACGCGACGGCACTGGAGACCGCCGCGACCAGCGCGAGCCGTACGGGGCCGAGCCCGGCGGCGTCGAGCCCCTCGCGGGGCCGCGCCGCCGGGTCGGTGCGGGCCACGGCCACCGCGAGCTGCACGGTGGCGGCGAGCGGTACCAGCGCCCACAGCAGGCGGGCGGACGACGCGGCGGATCCGGCCGGTCCGGAGACGGCCGCCTCCTCCAGGACGTACAGCAGCAGGAACCCGCTCCCGGCGGCGGCGGCCGCGACCAGCAGCCGGCGCAGCTGGACCACCGGGCGGGAGCCGCGGACTAGGCGGAGAGCGAGCACGCGGCCTGGTCCTCCGTCGTCCCGGGGGAGCCGTCGGCCGCGGCGCCGGCCGGGCGGCCGTCGAGCAGCTCCAGGGTGCGGTCGGCGGCGGCCGCGGTCTCCTCGTCGTGGCCGGCCAGCAGGACGGTGATGCCGTGCGAGCGGGCGGCCGTGGTCAGCGTACGCAGCAGCAGCGCGCGCTCGGCGCTGTGCAGCGGGGCGGTCGGATCGTCGGCGAAGAGCACCGCGGGCTGCGCGACCAGGGCGCGGGCCAGCGCGACCCGCTGGGACTCGGCGCGGTTGAGGGCGCTGGGGCGTTTGCCGGCGAAGCCGTCGATGTCGAGGCGCTCCAGCCATGCGCGGGCGGCGCGCCGGGCGGTGCGGTGGGAGGCGCCGCGGATCAGCAGGGGCAGGGCGGCGTTCTCCCACACCTTGAGCTCGGGCAGCAGTTGCGGTTCCGGCCCGATGCAGGCGAACCGGTCGCGGCGCAGGCGCTCGCGGGCCGAGGCGTTCAGGGTGTGGACCGGGACGCCGTCGAACCAGACCTCGCCCTGTTCGGGCACCAGCTGCCCGGCCAGACAGCGCAGCAGCGTGCTCTTGCCGCTGCCGCGGGGGCCGGTCACGGCGAGGATCTCACCCTGGCGGGCTCCGGCGGAGACCCCGATCAGGCCGGGCGTACCGCTGTGGGAGTAGTGCAGGGACCGTGCCCAGACCAGGTCGTCCTGCGGCGGGGCAGGGTCGGGGGGTCGGGCTGTGTCCGGTGGAGCCACCATGGCGTACACCTCCGTCCGGGGAACGAAGCGGAGCCCGTTCGGTCACTGGCGCCGCAATGAGATGTAAAGAGATGAACGTCTTGAATGGTGACAGCACACGGCCCGGACCCCCGCGTTCTACTCGAACGGAGGATCCGGGCCGTGTGGGCGGGCCGGTGGGGCCGGGGCCGGCTAGAGCTTGGTCCACGCCTCGGTGAGCACCGAGCGCAGGATGCCTTCGATCTCGTCGAAGGTGCCCTGGTCGGCGATCAGCGGCGGGGCCAGCTGGATGACCGGGTCCCCGCGGTCGTCGGCGCGGCAGTACAGGCCGTTGTCGAAGAGCGCCTTGGAGAGGAAGCCGTAGAGCACGCGCTCGGTCTCCTCGTCCGTGAAGGACTCCTTGGTGACCTTGTCCTTGACGAGCTCGATGCCGTAGAAGAAGCCGTTGCCGCGGACGTCGCCGACGATCGGAAGGTCGTGCAGCTTCTTCAGGGTGTCGAAGAAGTTGCCCTCCTGGTCCAGCACGTGCTGGTTCAGGCCTTCCTTGTCGAAGATGTCGAGGTTGGCGATGGCCACCGCGGAGGACACCGGGTGTCCGCCGAAGGTGTAGCCGTGCAGGAAGGTGTTGTCGCCCTTGTAGAACGGCTCCGCGATGCGGTCGGAGACGATGCAGGCGCCGATCGGGGAGTAGCCCGAGGTCATGCCCTTGGCGCAGGTGATCATGTCCGGCACGTAGCCGAACTTGTCACAGGCGAACATCGTGCCGAGGCGGCCGAACGCGCAGATGGTCTCGTCGGAGACGAGCAGCACGTCGTAGGTGTCGCAGATCTCGCGGACCCGCTGGAAGTAGCCGGGCGGGGGCGGGAAGCAGCCGCCGGCGTTCTGCACGGGCTCCAGGAAGACGGCGGCGACGGTGTCGGGGCCCTCGAAGAGGATCTGCTGCTCGATCTGGTCGGCGGCCCAGCGGCCGAAGGCCTCGGGGTCGTCGCCGTGGATCGGGGCGCGGTAGATGTTGGTGTTCGGCACCTTGTGCGCGCCGGGGACCAGCGGCTCGAAGGGGGCCTTCAGGGCCGGCAGGCCGGTGATGGACAGCGCGCCCTGCGGGGTGCCGTGGTAGGCGACCGCACGCGAGATGACCTTGTACTTGGTGTGCTTGCCCTGCAGCTTGAAGTACTGCTTGGCGAGCTTCCAGGCGGTCTCGACGGCCTCGCCGCCACCGGTGGTGAAGAAGACCTTGTTCAGGTCGCCCGGGGCGTAGTCGGCGAGGCGCTCGGCGAGCTCCACGGCCTTGGGGTGCGCGTACGACCACACGGGGAAGAACGCGAGCTCCTGGGCCTGCTTGTAGGCGACCTCGGCCAGTTCCTTGCGGCCGTGACCGGCGTTGACCACGAACAGTCCGGCGAGACCGTCCAGGTAGCGCTTGCCCTTGTCGTCGAAGATGTAGGTGCCTTCACCCCGCACGATGGTGGGGACGGGTGCGTTCTCGTACGACGACATGCGGGTGAAGTGCATCCACAGGTGGTCGTACGCGGTCTTGGAGAGGTCTTGGCTCACGGGCTATCGGGTTCCCCACATGTAGGTCTGCTTCTTCAGCTTCAGGTAAACGAAGCTTTCGGTTGATCGCACGCCGGGGAGCGTGCGGATCTTCTTGTTGATCGTTTCGAGCAGGTGGTCGTCGTCCTCGCAGACGATCTCCACCATCAGGTCGAACGACCCCGCGGTCATCACGACGTACTCGCACTCGGCCATGGCGGTCAGAGCATCGGCCACCGGGTCGAGATCTCCCTCGACGTTGATGCCGACCATGGCCTGGCGTCGCAGGCCCACGGTGAGCGGGTCGGTGACGGCGACGATCTGCATCACGCCCTGGTCGAGCAGCTTCTGCACGCGCTGGCGCACCGCCGCTTCGGAGAGGCCCACGGCCTTGCCGATCGATGCATAGGGACGGCGGCCGTCCTCCTGCAGTTGCTCGATGATCGCCAGGGACACAGCATCGACCGAAGGGGACGGTTGTCTGTTCCTGGAATCTGCGCTTCGACTGACCACGACCTCACTGTGCACGAGGAGTCGTCTGTTCCGCAACCCGTAATCGATGAAATCCGTTGTGTGCGATCTCTGAATGAACGGATTTCGTAGTTGGTGAGGTCTGGCTCTGTCGAAAGCGTCGGCCGAGGGGCTAGGCTTGGAGAGTCGTCTCAATCATTGGACATGTGATCAGGAGAGTGGCTGTAGTGACCACCGAACTGCGTCGTCTGCGCAACTACATCGGCGGGGAGTTCAAGGACGCCGCCGACGGGCGGACCACCGACGTGGTCAACCCCGCGACCGGCGAGGTGTACGCCACCGCCCCGCTCTCGGGCCAGGCCGACGTCGACGCCGCCATGGCGGCCGCCGCCGCCGCCTTCCCGGGCTGGCGCGACACCACGCCCTCGGAGCGCCAGAAGGCCCTGCTGAAGATCGCGGACGCCTTCGAGGCCCGCGCCGAGGAGCTGGTGGCCGCCGAGTCGCAGAACACCGGAAAGCCGCTGGCGCTCACGGCCAGCGAGGAACTGCCCCCGATGGTGGACCAGATCCGCTTCTTCGCGGGCGCCGCGCGCCTGCTCGAGGGCCGCTCGGCCGGCGAGTACATGGACGGCATGACCTCGATCATCCGCCGTGAGCCGGTCGGCGTCTGTGCCCAGGTCGCGCCGTGGAACTACCCGATGATGATGGCCGTGTGGAAGTTCGCCCCGGCCATCGCGGCGGGCAACACCGTCGTCCTCAAGCCCTCGGACACCACCCCGGCCTCGACCGTCCTGATGGCCGAGATCATCGACTCCATCCTTCCCAAGGGCGTCTTCAACGTCGTCTGCGGCGACCGCGAGACCGGCAAGGCCATGGTCGAGCACTCCACCCCGGCGATGGCCTCCATCACCGGCTCGGTGCGCGCCGGCATGCAGGTCGCCGAGAGCGCCTCCAAGGACGTCAAGCGCGTCCACCTGGAGCTCGGCGGCAAGGCCCCCGTCGTGGTCTTCCAGGACGCCGACATCGCCAAGGCCGTCGAGGACATCGCCGTCGCGGGCTACTTCAACGCCGGCCAGGACTGCACCGCCGCCACCCGCGTGCTGGTGCACGAGTCCATCCATGACGAGTTCGTCTCCGCGCTCGCCAAGGCCGCCGCCGAGACCAAGACCGGCCAGCCGGACGACGAGGACGTGCTCTACGGCCCGCTGAACAACCCGAACCAGCTCAAGCAGGTCGCGGGCTTCATCGAGCGCCTCCCCGCGCACGCCAAGGTCGAGGCGGGCGGCCACCAGGTCGGCGAGAAGGGCTACTTCTACGCCCCGACCGTCGTCTCCGGCCTGAAGCAGGACGACGAGATCATCCAGAACGAGGTCTTCGGCCCCGTCATCACCGTCCAGTCCTTCACCGACGAGGCCCAGGCCCTGGAGTACGCCAACGGCGTCGAGTTCGCCCTCGCCTCCTCCGTGTGGACCAAGGACCACGGCCGCGCGATGCGCATGTCCAAGAACCTCGACTTCGGCTGCGTGTGGATCAACACCCACATCCCGCTCGTCGCCGAGATGCCCCACGGCGGCTTCAAGAAGTCCGGCTACGGCAAGGACCTCTCCGCCTACGGCTTCGAGGACTACACGCGCATCAAGCACGTCATGACCTCGCTCGACGGCTGATCCGCGGCCGCCGCGCGCGGTCGGCGGCGCACTGATCACCGAAGGGTCCTGACGGGGCGGGCAGTAGACATCATGTCTATTGCCCGCCCCTTCGCGCTGGCCGAGGCTGAGGCCATGCCTGAACTCGTCTCCCGTCGCGCGGCGCTGCGCGGCCTCGGTGCCGCGGGCCTGCTCGCCGCCCTCGCCGGCTGCGGCGTGCCCGCGGCCTACGTCCCGGAGGACCGGCGCCGGGGCCGGGACCTCTCGGACCGCGACCGCGCCCTTTCCTTCTCCAACTGGCCGCTCTACATCGACACCGACCACCAGGACGAGGAGAGCCGCCCGACGCTGGAGTCCTTCTCCCGGAAGACCGGCATCGAGGTCCGCTACAGCGAGGAGATCAACGACAACGACGAGTTCTTCGGCAAGGTCAGCCCGTCGCTGATGAACCACCAGCCGACCGGCCACGACCTGGTGGTGGTCAGCGACTGGATGGCCGCCCGCTTCGTCCACCTGGGCTGGGCCCAGAAGATGGACCGTGCGGCCCAGGCCAACGTCACCCGGTACCTGGACCCGCAGCTGCGTTCCCCCGCCTTCGACGAGGGCCGCCTGCACACCGTCCCCTGGCAGTCCGGGATCACCGGCATCGCCTACAACCGCAAGGCGCTCGGCCGGGAGATCAAGTCCGTCCGGGACCTCTGGCAGCCCGACCTGGCCGGCAAGGTGACCCTCTTCTCCGGGCTCGACGAGTCCTTCGCCCTGCTGATGCAGGGCAACGGCACCGATGTCACCCGCTGGACCGAAGCCGACTTCCACCGGATGTGCGACCAGGTCGAAACCATGGTGGACAAGAAGCACATCCGCCGCTTCACCGGCAACGACTACACCTCCGATCTCGGCAAGGGCGACGTCCTGGCCTGCCAGGCCTACTCGGGCGACGTCATCCAGCTCCGGGCCGACAACCCCGACATCGAGTTCGTGGTTCCCGAGGAGGGCGCCGAGCTGTGGGCCGAGAGCCTGCTCGTCCCCAACCTCGCCCGGCACAAGGCCAATGCCGAGGCGCTCGTCGACCACTACTACGACCCGGCGGTGGCGGCGGAGCTCGCGGCGGCCGTCAACTACGTCTGTCCCGTGCCCGCCGCCCGCGAGGTCCTGGCCGCCTCCCCGGACGAGGAGACCGCCCGGCTCGCCGAGAACCCGCTGATCTTCCCCGACGAGGCGATGCGCTCCCGCCTCGCCGTGGCCCGGGACATCTCCTCGGCCGAGCGCCCCGCCCTCGCCAAGCGCTGGAACGCCATCGTCGGACTGTGATCACGGCCTGGCGGAACTGAACATGTTCAGCACATTGGCTGAACATGTTCAATTCTGTGTGTAGGCTCCCTTCCATGAGTGAGAGAAACGCCCTCGAGCGGCGGATCCGTGCCTGGCTTGTGCTGTTCGTCATCTGCCTGGCCCTCAGCGGCATCACCGCCTTCCCCCTGGTCACCGAACTCCACTGGGCGAACGCCCTGATATCCAACGACTGGCTGAGCCGGGTCGGGGAGGGGCTGGACCGGGCCGACGCCGAGTACCCCTTCCTGCTCTACGGCACCGACTGGCTCGCCTTCGCCCACCTGGTGATCGCGGTGTTCTTCTACGGAGTCCTCCGGGACCCGGTCCGCAACATCTGGATCGTCGAGGCGGCCATGGTCGCCTGCGTCGGCATCATCCCGCTCGCCGTGATCTGCGCGCCGATCCGGGGGATCCCCTTCTGGTGGTCGGTGATCGACATGTCGTTCGGCGTGTTCGGGATCCTGCCCCTGCTGGTCCTGCGCCGGCTGATCAAGCGCCTGGAGGCGCTTCAAGGAGACTGCGGCTCCGGCTACTTGGAGAAGGCCGCCGCGACGATGCCGTAGGTCGTCCCGTTCAGGTCACGCCCCTTGGCATCGGTGGAGTTCACCGAGAACACCAGGGTCCGGGACAGGTCCCGGGTGCCGCCGATGACCGTGCTGTAGCCGTGCCGGGAGCCCGTCTTGCCGTAGGCCTTCGTGCCGTCCGGCAGGACGAACTCCGCCATCCCTGCCGTGTGCACGGCGTGTTCGCCCTTTTCGCCGGCCGCGTCCGGCACGTCCGGCACCGTGAACATCTCCTCCAGCTGCGCCTTCGGTACGACCGCCCCGCCGAACAGCGCCACCGTGAAGCGCTCCAGGTCCGCGGTGGTCGATATCAGGTCCCCCGCGGCCCAGTTGGCCGAGGAGTTCCACTCCGACACGTCGACCAGCGCGCGGCTCCCGTCGGGCCGTTCCACCGCCTGGTAGCCGTGGTGGTGGGGGCCCGGTATGCGGTTCTGGGTGCGGGACGGGAACGAGGTGTGGCGCAGGCCAAGCGGCTTGAGGATCCGGTCGGAGACGGCCTTCTCGTACGCCGACCCCGTCAGCTTCTCGATCAGCACGCCCAGCACCGTGTAGTGGATGTTGCTGTAGCGCTGCTTCGTCCCCGGGTCGTACTCGGGCCCCTTGGCCACCGCCCCCGCGATCAGCGCCCGCGGGTCGACCACGTCGAACCGGTGGGCGTACTCGTCCTCGAAGGTGTCACCGGGACCGTCGGCGGACCGCAGGCCGCTGGTGTAGTTCAGCAACTGCCGCACGGTGACCGGCTTGAAGCCCTTGGGGCCGCCCGGGAGCAGGCCGGGGAGGTACTCCTGCACCGGCCGGTCCAGGCCCACCCTGCCCTCGGCGGCCAGCTGGAGCACCACCGCCGCCGTGAAGGTCTTCGTCACCGAACCGGCCCGGAACCGGGCGTCCTCGATCGCCGGGCGCCCGCTGCGGACGTCCGCGACGCCCGAGCTCCCGCGCCAGCTGCCGCTCGTACCACCCACCCGGACCAGGGCGGCCGTCGCTTCCCGGTGCCCCGCGCCCAGACCCGTGATGGCCTTCCACAGCGCCGCCGCATCCGGCGGCGTGCTGAACACGGGCGAGGGCGCGGGCGCCGAGACCGGAGCCGGTGCGGGAGCGGCCTGCGCGCCGGCCACCGGCCCGGCGGCGACGCCCAGAACCAGAGCGGCGGCGAGCAGTGTGCGCGTACGTGCCTTCATGACGGTCCCCCTGTGTGCGATCCGCGGGGCCCGCTGCCCCCCGATGACCTCAATGCTGCCGCTCACACGGGTAGGTGCGGATCACCACCGAGAGGGGTCTTCAGCGGTACGACAACTCACCGGCGCGAGGGAGGCGACACGCCGTCCCTCACTCCCCAGAGGGAGTACCCGCCGCGATCAGCCCCGTCTCGTACGCGCAGATCACCGCCTGGATCCGGTCGCGCAGCCCCAGCTTCGCCAGCACGTTCCCCACGTGCGACTTCACCGTGTGCTCGCTCACCACCAGCGCCGACGCGATCTCGGCATTCGACAGCCCCCGCCCCAGGTGCAGCAGCGTCTCCCGCTCCCGGGCCGTCAGCACCTCCAGCCGGCCGGCGGCCAGGGCGGGCGCGGCGGGCCGGGCCGTCGCCGCCGTGTACTCCTCGATCAGCCGCCGCGCCACCGACGGCGCCAGCAGGGACTCGCCCGCCGCCACCACCCGCACCGCGTGCACCAGGTCGTCCCGCCGCACGTCCTTCAGCAGGAACCCGCTCGCCCCCGCGTGCAGCGCCTCGTACACGTACTCGTCCGAGTCGAAGGTCGTCAGCATCACCACCCGGCAGCCACCGCGCGCCGTGATCGCCCGGCAGGCCTCGATCCCGTCCAGCACCGGCATCCGGATGTCCAGCAGCGCCACGTCCGGCGCCAGCCGCTCCACCGCCGCGGCCGCCGCGGCGCCGTCGCCCGCCTCCGCGACCACCTCGATGTCCTCCTGGGCGTCCAGGATCATCGCGAAGCCGCTGCGCACCAGTTCCTGGTCGTCGGCCACCACCACACGGATCGTCACGTCCCCACCTCCAGCGGCGAGGGTACCGACGACGCGAGGACCACCCGCACCGCGAAGCCGCGCCCGCCCGGCCCCGGGCCGGCCTGCGCGGTCCCGCCGTGCGCCGCCGCCCGCTCGCGGATGCCGATCAGTCCGTGCCCGCCGCCCGGGGAGGGAACCGGCCCCCGGCCGTCGTCGGCGACCGTCACCGTGAGCTCCCTCGGCCCGTACTCCAGCCGCACCTCCACCGCCGCGGCCCCCGCGTGCCTGACCACGTTGGTCAGCGCCTCCTGCACCACCCGGTGCACCGTCGCCTCCAGCGCGGCCGGCAGCTCGCGCACCGCGCCCGTCCGCTCGTACGACACCCTCAGGCCGCCGGCCCGGACCCGGTCCACCAACTCCGCCAGCCCCGCGATCCCCGGCTGCGGGCTCCTCGGCGGGGCCTCGTCCGTGCGCAGCACACCGAGCATCGTCCGCAGCTGCGCCATCGCGTCGCGCCCCGTCTCGGCTATGGCCTCGAACGCCGCCTCGGCCCGTTCCGGGGCCCTGCGCACGGCCACCGGGCCGGCCTCCGCCTGCACGATCATCAGGCTGACCGCGTGCGAGAGGACGTCGTGCATCTCCCGTGCGATCCTGGCCCGCTCACGTGCCGCGGCCTGCTCCGCCTCGATCCGGTTGGCCCGCTCCAGCTCGGCGGCGCGGGCCTCGACGGCCGCGGTGTAGGCCTGCCGGGTGTGCTGGAGCCGGCCGAGGGCGTAGGCCGCCGCCGAGACGAAGAGGGTGAAGAGCAGCTCCCGCGCCGTCCCCGTCTCCCAGCCCACCGACAGCGCGACCGCCACCACCGTGGCCAGCCCCACGGCCGCGCGGACCGGGGGCGTGCACAGCAGGGCGACCGTGTAGAAGGCGATGAGACCCGCGTACGGCAGCGGCTGGCCGGGCCCGTCGACGGCGACGTTGTAGATCCCGCCGATGACGATGACCGCCGCCAGCACGCCCACCGGTGCCCGGCGCCGCCAGATCAGGGGCAGCACGGCGAGCGTGGTCAGCGCGTACGAGGTCCAGGTCACGGCCGGCAGCCCGGGCGGCCGGGGCACGACGAACGGCATCGTCACGGCCAGCTGCACCAGCAGGGTCAGGCCCAGGTCCTGCCGGCGCGGATCGGCCCGCCGGATCCGGTCGCCGAGGCCGCCGAGGCCGCGTATCACCGGCCGGACTCGGCCCGCACGGCGGCCAGCACGTCCACCCTGTTGGTGGTGACGGAGTCCACCCCGGCCCGCAGCAGGGCCCGCATCGAGCGCTTGGTGTCCGCGGTCCAGGCCGACACCAGCAGCCCGTCGCGGTGCAGGGCCCGCGTCAGCTCCGGACCGACCAGCCCGAAGCGGTAGTTGAGCCACCGCGGGGCCACGGCGTCGATCAGCACCCGGCGCGGCGGCGAGAGGGTGGTCCAGGTCAGTGCGATCTCCGCGCCCGGGTCGGCGGCGCGGACCGCGAGCATGGTGTTCGGCCCGGCGCAGTAGTACGTACGGTCGCGCGCCCCGCACTCGCGCACCAGGTCGACGACGGTCTTCACCGCCTCGTACGTGGCACCCGGCAGATCGATCATCAGCCGGCCGTCCCCGGCCGCGGCCTCCGCCAGCGCCTCCCGCAGGGTCGGGATCCCGCCCTGCGCGAGCTCCTTCAACTGCGGGGCCGTGACGGCGTCCAGGCGCACGTCGTGCCCCCACAGCCGCTCCAGCGTCTCGTCGTGCAGCAGGACCGGCACGCCGTCGCGGGTGAGCCGTACGTCGATCTCCACCGCGTCCGCTCCGCGCGCGAAGGCGGAGCGGACGGAGGCGAGGGTGTTCTCACGGAAACGGTAGGGATCGCCGCGGTGGCCGACGGCAGTCAGGGTGCTCATGCCCCCATTCTCAGGGGCGCCGGCGGTCAAGTGGACTCAGCGGGCGAGCCATTCGGCGGTGTACGCGTCGATCTCCGCGATGAGCTCCGCCTTGCCGGCCGCGTCCAGGAAGGAGGCCTCGACGGCGTTCTTGGCGAGCTGGGCGAGGCCGCGCTCGTCGAGGTCGAGGAGGCGTGCGGCGACCGCGTACTCGTTGTTGAGGTCGGTGCCGAACATCGGCGGGTCGTCGCTGTTGACGGTGACGAGCACGCCCGCCGCCACCATCTCCTTGACCGGGTGCCGGTCCAGGTCGGTCACGGCGCGGGTGGCGATGTTGGAGGTGGGGCAGACCTCCAGGGCGATGCGGTGCTCCGCGAGGTACTTCAGCAGCTCCGGGTCCCGGGTGGAGCTGGTGCCGTGGCCGATGCGCACGGCGCCCAGCTCGCGGATGGCGTCCCAGACGGTCTCCGGGCCGGTGGTCTCGCCGGCGTGCGGCACGCTGTGCAGGCCGGCGGCGCGCGCCCGGTCGAAGTACGGCTTGAACTGCGGACGCGGGACGCCGATCTCGGGTCCGCCCAGGCCGAAGGAGACCAGGCCCTCGGGGCGCAGGTCGACGGCGAGGCGGAGGGTCTCGGCGGCGGCCTCCAGGCCGGCCTCGCCGGGGATGTCGAAGCACCAGCGCAGGACGACGCCGAGTTCGGCCTCGGCGGCCTTGCGGGCGTCCTCGATGGCCTCCATGAAGGCCTGCTCGTCGATGCCGCGGCGGGTGGAGGAGTAGGGGGTGATGGTGAGTTCGGCGTAGCGGATGTTCTGCCGCGCCATGTCGCGGGCCACCTCGAAGGTGAGGGTGCGCACGTCCTCCGGGGTGCGGACCAGGTCCACGACCGACAGGTAGACCTCGACGAAGTGGGCGAAGTCGGTGAAGGTGAAGTAGTCGGCCAGCGCTTCGGGGTCGGTGGGGACCTTCGAGTCGGGGTGGCGGGAGGCGAGTTCGGCCACGATGCGGGGGGACGCGGAACCGACGTGGTGGACGTGGAGTTCGGCCTTGGGCAGCCCCGCGATGAAGGGGTGCAGGTCGGACATGGAGGCCTCCGGGAGGACACGCGTGCGGGCAGGTCGGGTTCATCGTAGGCAGGCCCCGGCGGTGTCGGTGGCAGCGCTTAGCATGGCCGTACGAGAGGGGGGCGCCGTATGACCGACCACAGCCCTGAACCGAGCGACCCGTGGGCGCCGCCCGAGCGACCCGCGGCCGATCCCGGCGGGCGCCCGGCGGACCGGCCGGTGCCGCCGGTGCACGAGCAGCCCACGATGGCGGGGATGCCGGGAGTGCCGCCCGCCGCCGCCCCCTCGGCGTACCCGCCGCCCGCGCCGGCGCCTTCCGCGTACCCCTCGCCCTCGCCCGCCCCGCACCCCGGGTACCCGCAGCCGCCGGCTCCCGGGCCGGCGTACGGGTACCCGGCCCAGCCGGGCCCCGGAGCGTACGCCTACCCCGGCGGGCCGGTGCAGCCGGGCCACCCCGGGTACCCCGGATACCCGGGCGGGCCGGGAGTCCCCGGGTACCCGTACCCCTACGCCGCGCCGCCCGCGAGCAACGGCTTCGGGGTCGCCTCCCTCGTGCTCGGCATCATCTCCGTGATGGCCTGCGCCACCATGATCGGGCCGATCGCCCTCGGCATCGCGGCCGTGGTCTTCGGGGCGCTGGGCCGGGGCAAGGCCGCCCGCGGTGAGGCGACCAACGGGGGCGTGGCCCTGGCCGGCCTCATCCTCGGCGCGGTCGGCATCGTGCTGGGCATAGGCATGACGCTGCTCGTCTTCGTCCTGCCCGAGGTCGGCGACTCCGACGACGGCGGCGACGCCCCGTCCTCGGTCTCGCAGGTCGACACCCGGGCCCGCGAACGGGTCTGATCCGCCCGCCCGGACGGCCCGGCCCGGCCCCGGTCACCGCGGGACGGCCGACAGCAGGGTCGGGACCATGTACGGCCCGTCCGGGGCGGCGCGGGGGAGCGGGACCCAGGTCAGCCCCACCATCCGCGGGCAGGCGCAGTCCAGGTCGCCGTCGACCCCCAGCACCGGCTCGCCGGGGGCGACCTCCACCCGGAAGCAGGTGGTCCACCCGGAGGGGTAGGGCGCCTCGTACGCGAACCGCACCTCCAGGGGGCGCAGCCCCGTCTCCTCGGCCACCTCCCGCCGGACCGCCGCCTCCAGATCCTCGCCGGGCTCCACACCGCCCCCCGGCAGCGTCCAGTACTGCGCCCCGTCGTGCCGCCCGGACGGCCCCCGTCCCCGCTCGCGCACCATCAGGACGCGGCCCTCGCGCACGATGACGGCCGCCACCCGGAGCCGGCCCGTCACGCGGCCTGCGAGCGCAGCCGCTCCCGCGCCTCCATCAGGGCGAAGCCCAGCAGGTTCAGGCCGCGCCAGCGGGCCGGCTGGAGGGCCCGCTCGTCGTCGGGCGCCAGCCCGATGCCCCAGATCCGGTCCACCGGGCTCGCCTCGACCAGCACCCGCGACCCCGTGCCCAGCAGGTAGGAGCGCAGCGCCGGGTCGGAGCCGAACTTGTGCACGCTGCCCTCGACGACCAGCGCGAACCGCTCCCGCTGCCAGACCTGTTCGTCGAAGCCCCGCACCAGCCGCCCGGCCTTCTTCGCCGCTGCCGGACTGCGCGCCTCCAGCGCGGCTCGCCCGGCCTCCGCGTCCCCGAACAGGCGCGCCTTGCCGGCCATCATCCAGTGCTCGGCCGTCGCGTACCGGACGTCACCCACAGTGAAGGGAGACGGCCACCACTGGCTGAGGCAGCTCCGCCCGAGCTTCCCGTCCGGCTGCGGCCGGTGGCCCCAGAAGGGCAGGTACTTCACCCGCTCACCCCGGCTGACCTGCCGGATCAAGTCGTCGATCATCTCCATGCACGCGAGTCTGGCAGTCACCACTGACACTTCGTACGGGATTTCGGGGATGCCTCGACATATGGTCGACCGATTCCGTCGCGTAATCAAAAGGCAACAACGGAATCACTTGGCGGGGGAGGGCGCCTCTGTCAGGATCGGCACTCAATTCGAGCTGTAGCTACGGAGAGCGTGAGAGCGATGGGTAACCGCTTCCAGGTCAAGGACCGCTTCGCAGACGGCGCGCAGTACATCGACGGCAGGCTCCGGTCGGGCACCTCGGGGCGGTCGCACACCGTCGTCGATCCCGCCACCGGCCAGGAGGTGCTCACCTACGAGCTGGCCGGCCCGGCGGACGTGGACGAGGCCGTGGCCGCCGCGAAGCGGGCCTTCCCCGCCTGGTCCGGCGCCACCCCCGGCGAGCGCTCGGACGCCCTGCACCGGCTGGCCGCCGTACTGGCCGCGCAGGCGGAGGACTTCGCGTACGCCGAGTCACTCCAGTGCGGCAAGCCCCTCAAGCTGTCGACGGAGTTCGACGTGCCGGGGACCATCGACAACACCGCCTTCTTCGCGGGTGCGGCCCGCCACCTCCAGGGCCAGGCGGCCGCCGAGTACTCGGGGGACCACACCTCCTACGTACGCCGCGAGGCCATCGGGGTCGTCGGCTCCATCGCCCCCTGGAACTACCCCCTCCAGATGGCCGCCTGGAAGATCCTCCCGGCGATCGCCGCGGGCAACACCATCGTCCTCAAGCCGGCCGAGCTCACCCCGCTCACCTCGCTGATGTTCGCCCAGGCCGCCCAGGAGGCGGGCATCCCCGACGGCGTGGTCAACATCGTCACCGGCGCCGGACGGGACGCCGGCGAGCACCTGGTCGGCCACCCGGACGTGGTCATGACCTCCTTCACGGGCTCCACCGCGGTCGGCAAGCGCGTCGCCGAGATCGCGACCGCCACCGTCAAGCGGCTCCACCTGGAGCTGGGCGGCAAGGCGCCGTTCGTCGTGTTCGACGACGCCGACCTGGAGGCCGCCGCCCAGGGCGCGGTCGCCGCCTCGCTGATCAACACCGGCCAGGACTGCACCGCCGCCACCCGCGCCTACGTCCAGCGCCCCCTCCACGACGCCTTCACGGCCCGCGTCGCCGAGCTGATGGAGGGCGTCCGCCTCGGCGACCCCTTCGCCCCCGGCACCGACCTCGGCCCGCTCGTCTCGCACGCCCAGCGCGACCGGGTCGCCGCGTTCGTCGAGCGCGCCCGCGCGTACGCCACCGTCGTCACCGGCGGCGAGATCCCGCAGGCCGGCGAAGGGGGCGGCAGCCTCGCCGAAGGCGCGTACTACCGGCCGACCCTGATCTCCGGCGCGGCCCAGGACAGCGAGGCCGTCCAGTCGGAGATCTTCGGTCCGGTCCTGGTCGTCCTGCCCTTCGACACCGACGACGAGGGCCTGGCCCTGGCCAACGACACCCCGTACGGCCTCGCGGCCTCCGCCTGGACACGGGACCTCTACCGGGCGAACCGCGCCACCCGCGAGCTCAAGGCGGGCTGCGTCTGGGTCAACGACCACATCCCGATCATCAGCGAGATGCCGCACGGCGGCTACAAGGCGAGTGGCTACGGGAAGGACATGAGCGCCTACTCGTTCGATGAGTACACGCAGGTCAAGCATGTGATGTTCGACAATACTGCGGTCGCCGCGAAGGACTGGCACCGCACCGTCTTCGGGGACCGATAGAAGCCTGCCGCCCGACCCGCGGCCACGAATCCCGAAAGGGCAACGCGCATGGAGCAGTTCGAGCCCGACCGTCTCTCGGCGGCGCAACTCGCCGCGATGCGGCGCAGCCTCACCAGCGGGCGCGGCGCCCTCACCCGCCGCTCCCTGCTGCGCGCCTCCGGAGTCGGGGCGCTCACCCTGGGCGGCCTCTCCGCCCTCACCGCCTGCGGCATCCCGCCCGCCAGGCGCGAGGGCGGCGCGGTGGCGTCCGACGACCACTCGGACCAGGAGAAGGAGATCACCTTCTCCAACTGGACCGAGTACATGGACACCAGCGACGACGAGAAGACCCGTCCCACGCTGGAGGAGTTCACCAAGCGCACCGGGATCCAGGTCAAGTACACCGAGGACATCAACGACAACGTCGAGTTCTTCGGCAAGATCCGCCCGCAGCTCGCCGCCGGCCAGGACACCGGCCGCGACCTGATCGTCGTCACCGACTGGCTCGCCGCCCGCATCATCCGCCTCGGCTGGGCGCAGAAGCTCGACCCCTCCCACCTCCCGCACGCCTACGCCAACCTCATCCCGCAGTTCCGCAACCCCGACTGGGACCCGGGCCGCGCCCACAGCTACCCCTGGACCGGCATCGACACCGTCATCGCCTACAACTCCAAGGCCACCGACGGCAAGAAGGTCGACTCCGTCACCCAGCTCCTCGACGACCCCTCCCTCAAGGGCCGCGTCGGCTTCCTCACCGAGATGCGCGACTCCGTCGGCATGACCCTGCTCGACCAGGGCAAGGACCCGGCGCACTTCACCACCGCCGACTACGACGCGGCGATCGGCCGGCTCCAGAAGGGCGTCGACACCAAGCAGATCCGCCGCTTCACCGGCAACGACTACACCGCCGACCTCGACAAGGGGGACCTGGCGGCCTGTCTCGCCTGGGCGGGCGACGTCATCCAGCTCCAGGCCGGCAACCCCGACATCAAGTACGCGATCCCGGCGGCCGGATACATCACCTCCAGCGACAACCTGCTGGTCCCCGTCAAGGCCCGGCACAAGGCCAACGCCGAGAAGCTCATCGACTACTACTACGAGCCGGAGGTCGCGGCGCAGCTGGCCGCGTTCATCAGCTACGTCTGCCCCGTCGACGGCGTCAGGGAAGAGCTCGCCAAGATCGACCCGGCGCTCGCGGACAACCCGCTGATCGTCCCGGACAAGGAGATGGCCTCCAAGGCCCGCGCCTTCCGCTCCCTCACCAGCGAGGAAGAGACGGCGTACGAGGAGAAGTTCGCCAAGCTCATCGGCGCCTGACCGGACCGACGTACCGGCGCCCCCACCCGCGCCCCGCCCCCTTCCACGACACCACCACCGAAGGCCCAGGCCCATGACCGACAAGACCGCGAGCGGCGACGTCCGCCTCGCCGGGATCAGCAAGCACTACGGCTCCTTCACCGCGGTGCACCCGCTGGACCTCACCATCCCCCAGGGCTCCTTCTTCGCCCTGCTCGGCGCCTCGGGCTGCGGGAAGACCACCACCCTGCGCATGATCGCCGGCCTGGAGGAGCCCTCCACCGGCACGGTCAGCCTCGGCGACCGCGAGGTGACCCACCTGCCGCCGTACAAGCGCCCGGTCAACACCGTCTTCCAGAGCTACGCGCTGTTCCCGCACCTGAGCATCTACGAGAACGTCGCCTTCGGGCTGCGCCGCCGCGGCGTCAAGTCCGTCAAGAAGCAGGTCGACGACATGCTGGAGCTGGTCCAGCTCGGCCAGTTCGCCCAGCGCAAGCCGCACCAGCTCTCCGGCGGCCAGCAGCAGCGCGTGGCCGTCGCCCGCGCCCTGATCAACCACCCCCAGGTGCTGCTGCTCGACGAGCCGCTGGGCGCCCTCGACCTCAAGCTGCGCCGCCAGATGCAGCTGGAGCTGAAGCGCATCCAGACCGAGGTCGGCATCACCTTCGTCCACGTCACGCACGACCAGGAGGAGGCCATGACGATGGCCGACACGGTCGCGGTGATGAACGGCGGCCGCGTCGAGCAGCTGGGCGCCCCCGCCGAGCTGTACGAGAACCCGCGCACCACCTTCGTCGCCAACTTCCTCGGCACCTCGAACCTGATCGCGGCCTCCGTGGAGTCCACCGGCTCCGACGTGACCGTCTCGGCGTCCGGCACCGCCCTCCGGCTGCCCGCCGCCCGATGTTCGACCACGCCCCGCGCGGGCGGACAGCTGCTCGTCGGCGTGCGCCCCGAGAAGATCTCCCTGGTCCCGGCGGCCGAGGAGCACACCGTCGCCGCCGGCCGCAACAAGGTCACGGGCAGGATCGCCGACTCCTCCTTCATCGGCGTCTCCACCCAGTTCGTCATCGACAGCCGGGTCTGCCCGGAGCTGGAGGTGTACGTCCAGAACATCGAGCGGGACGAGCGCCTGGTCCCCGGCGCCGAGGTGGTCCTGCACTGGAACCCGGAGCACACCTTCGGCCTGGACGCCGCCCAGGACATAGAGGCGGGCATCGAGACGGTCGAGGAGAGCGCGTGACCGCCACCGCCGCGCCCCCCGGGGCCCCCGCACCCGCCGAGCCCCCGGTCCACAGGGCGTCGCTGAAGAAGCGCCTGATCCCGTACTGGCTGCTGCTGCCGGGCATCGTCTGGCTGCTCGTCTTCTTCGTGCTGCCGATGGTCTACCAGGCCTCCACCTCGGTCCAGACCGGCTCCCTCGAAGAGGGCTTCGAGGTCACCTGGCACTTCCAGACCTACTGGGACGCCCTGACCGAGTACCTCCCGCAGTTCCTGCGCTCCCTGCTCTACGCCGGCACCGCGACCGTGCTGTGCCTGCTGCTGGGCTACCCGCTGGCCTACCTGATCGCCTTCAAGGCCGGGCGCTGGCGCAACCTCCTGCTGGTCCTCGTCATCGCCCCCTTCTTCACCAGCTTCCTGATCCGCACGCTGGCCTGGAAGACGATCCTGGCCGACGGCGGCCCGGTGGTCGGCGCCCTCGACGCCGTCGGCTTCCTCGACGTCACCAGCTGGCTCGGCATGACCGAGGGGGACCGGGTGCTGGCCACGCCGCTCGCGGTGGTCTGCGGTCTGACCTACAACTTCCTCCCCTTCATGATCCTGCCGCTCTACACCTCGCTGGAGCGCATCGACACCCGCCTCCACGAGGCCGCGGGCGACCTGTACGCCCGCCCCGCCACCGTGTTCCGCAAGGTCACCTTCCCGCTCTCGATGCCGGGAGTGGTCTCCGGGACCCTGCTCACCTTCATCCCGGCGAGCGGCGACTACGTCAACGCCGAGCTGCTCGGCTCCACCGACACCCGGATGATCGGCAACGTCATCCAGTCGCAGTACCTGCGGATCCTCGACTACCCGACAGCGGCCGCGCTGTCCTTCATCCTCATGGCCATCGTGCTGATCATGGTCACCGTCTACATCCGCCGAGCGGGCACGGAGGACCTGGTCTGATGCGTTGGCTCCGCCGCAATCTCGTGGTCATCGCGGGCCTCGCCACGCTCGCGTACATGATCCTGCCGAACGTCGTCGTGACGGTGTTCTCCTTCAACAACCCCACCGGGCGGTTCAACTACGCCTGGCAGGAGTTCTCCCTCGACGCCTGGAAGGACCCCTGCGGGGTCGCCGACCTGTGCGGCTCCCTCGCCCTCTCCCTCCAGATCGCCCTGTGGGCCACCCTCGGGGCCACCGTCCTCGGCACCGCCATCGCCTTCGCGCTCGTGCGCTACCGGTTCCGGGCGCGCGGCGCGGTGAACTCGCTGATCTTCCTGCCGATGGCCATGCCCGAGATCGTGATGGCGGCCTCGCTGCTCGCCCTCTTCCTCAACATGGGCATCCAGCTGGGCTTCTGGACGATCCTGATCGCGCACGTGATGTTCTGCCTCAGCTTCGTCGTCGCCGCCGTCAAGGCCCGCGTCCTGTCCATGGACCCGCGCCTGGAGGAGGCCGCCCGCGACCTCTACGCCGGACCGGTGCAGACCTTCCTGAGGGTCACCCTGCCGATCGCCGCCCCCGGCATCGCGGCGGGGGCGCTGCTGTCCTTCGCCCTCTCCTTCGACGACTTCATCATCACCAACTTCAACTCGGGCAACACCGTCACCTTCCCCATGTTCGTGTGGGGCTCGGCCCAGCGCGGTACGCCCGTCCAGATCAACGTCATCGGTACGGCGATGTTCGTCATCGCGGTCCTGGTGGTCCTCGCCGGCCAGTGGGCCGGCAACCGCCGCAAGAAGGCACAACCGAAGTAGACCCCTGTAGGGAGTTGGAAGCCATGGCCCCAGTCGCCATGCGTAGTGTTGCGAAATCCCTTTCCGAAGCGAAGCCGGTCTCGTACTGGCTGGACGACCCCGGCCGCCCCGCTCCGCAGCCGGCCCTCACCTCCGACGAGCGCTGCGACCTGCTGGTCGTCGGCGGCGGCTACAGCGGCCTGTGGACGGCGCTGCTCGCCAAGGAGCGCGACCCGGGCAGGGACGTCGTACTGATCGAGAGCAAGGAGGCGGGCTGGGCCGCCTCCGGCCGCAACGGCGGGTTCTGCGCGGCCTCCCTCACCCACGGCCTCTCCAACGGCCTCGCCCGCTGGCCCGGCGAGCTGGCGAAGCTGGAGGAGATGGGCGCCCGCAACCTCGACGCCATCGAGGAGGCCGTCGCCCGCTACGGCATCGACTGCGACTTCGAGCGCACCGGCGAGATCGACGTGGCCACCGAGCCGCACCAGGTCGAGGAGCTGCGGGAACTGTACGAGGAGGCGAAGCGGCTCGGCCTCGGGGACGGTTCCGCGTGGCTGGAGGGCGAGGCGCTGCGCGCGGAGGTGAACTCGCCCACCTTCCTCGCGGGCCTGTGGGACCGCGAGGGCGTCGCCATGCTCAACCCGGCGAAACTGGCCTGGGGCCTCAAGCGGGCCTGCCTGGAGCAGGGCGTGCGGATCTACGAGAACACGCGCGGCCTGAAGCTGGCGCAGGCCGGCGCCGGGATGACGGTGGAGACCCCCTACGGCACGATCCTCGCCCGCCGGGTCGCCCTGGGCACCAACATCTTCCCGTCCCTGGTGAAGCGGATCCGCCCCTTCACCGTCCCGGTCTACGACTACGCCCTGATGACCGAGCCCCTGGACGAGGAGCAGCTGGCCTCGGTCGGCTGGAAGAACCGCCAGGGGCTGGGCGACAGCGCCAACCAGTTCCACTACTTCCGGATCACCCGGGACAACCGGATCCTGTGGGGCGGCTACGACGCGGTCTACCCCTACCGCGGGAAGCTCGACTCGGAGTACGACCACCGCCCCGAGACCTACCTGAAGCTCGCCGAGCACTTCTTCACGGCCTTCCCGCAGCTGGAGGGGGTGGGCTTCAGCCACGCCTGGGGCGGGGCGATCGACACCTGCTCCCGCTTCTCGGCCTTCTTCGGCACCGCGCACTCCGGGAAGGTCGCCTACGCCGCCGGGTACACCGGGCTGGGCGTGGGCGCCACCCGCTTCGGCGCCGAGGTGATGCTGGACCTGCTGGACGGCCTGTCCACCGAGCGCACCCGGCTGGAGATGGTGCGGTCCAAGCCCATGCCGTTCCCGCCCGAGCCCTTCGCCTGGACCGGGATCGCCCTCACCAAGTGGTCGCTGGCCCGCGCCGACGCCCGGGGCGGCCACCGCAACCTGTGGCTCAGGACGCTGGACCGGCTCGGGCTGGGTTTCGACAGCTGAGGCCCGCACGCCCGGAGCGGCCGTACGCCCCGGCGCGCACCCGGCGCCCACCCCGCGAGCCGCTTCACCCCCACGGGGGCCCGCAACCCGCGTCATAACACCGCCCGGCCCCGCTCTCTCCCGGTGAGAACCCTCACCGCGACGAGACGAACGGAGGCCGGGCGATGACCCTCCCGGGGGCGAGGACCGCAGTGGAATGGCTGGTTTCGACGGCGCCGGACCCGGACGCCTGCCGGTGGGAGTGGGAGCGCAGCCCCCTCGGGGTCGCGCTGCTGCCCGCCGGCCGGGACTGGGACGTGCTGATCGTGCCGGGGGAGCTGGGGCGGGGCGCCCTCGGCGTCCTCCACCTGCTGGCCGGCCCGCCCGGCCCGGTGCTCGCCCACTCCGGCGGCGGCCGCGTGGGCTTCTTCGTGCCCCCGGGCACGGCGGCCCGCTGGATCGGCACGGGCGTACGGGGCGCCGGGCGCGGG
The DNA here is from genome assembly GCF_055575555.1 of Streptomyces sp. NPDC034085. Lineage (NCBI taxonomy): Bacteria > Bacillati > Actinomycetota > Actinomycetes > Kitasatosporales > Streptomycetaceae > Streptomyces > Streptomyces sp. NPDC034085. Next base: position 115,234 of record NZ_JBVISL010000014.1, read on the forward strand.
AGCTGGGTCGTGGTCCCGTACCCCGGCCGGGCGGCGGGCGGGGTCCGCTGGCTGGTGGTCCCGGACGGGCGCGGGACGCTCACCGACCCGGCGGCGCTGGAGCTCGCGCTGCACGAGGCCGCCGCGGAGCGGGCGCTGGCGGAGCGGGACGGCACGCCGTGACCCGGTCGGGGGCCGGCCGGAGCCTCAGCTCCCGCTCCGGCCCCCGACCGCCCGGCGGACCCCCAGCAGGAGCGGCACGCACAGCAGGACGCTGGCCAGCACGTCCAGGGGCCAGTGGAACCCGCGCAGCACCAGGCCGGCTGCCGTCGCCGCCGACAGCGTGAGGGCGGCGGCCATCGGCCACGCCCGGCGGGTGTACGGCGAGAGGAGCAGGGCCGCGCCCACGTACGCGGTCAGGGCCGTCGCCGTGTGCCCCGAGGGGTAGTAGCCGGCCGCCCAGGGCTCCAGCGGGCCCGGGCGGGCGGTCCACGCCTTGAGGGGGACGATCAGCGCCGGGACGACGGCCATCGCCAGGCCGGCCGCGAGCGCCGCGAGGCGCCGGCCGCGCCGGACGGCGTACGCCATGGCCAGCACGAGGACGGGCACGGCGACCGGGACGTTGCCGAGGTCCGCGAGGCGCTCGGTGACGGCGTCGGGGACGGTGCGCACCAGGGCGCGGCTGACCGCGTGGTCGGTGGCCAGGAGCGGGCCCGACACCAGGACCTGCCAGGTGATCAAGGCGAAGAGGGCGGCGCACAGGAACAGGGCCGCGGGGAGGATGGCCGGCCGTCCCGGAACAGGGGGGATGGTTCCGGGACGGCCGCCCGGACCGGGTTGCCGTACGCCCCGGGGGGTTTGGGGCGGACGGCCGTCCGATCTGAGAGGAGCGTGCGCGAACGCATGACCAGTACGGCGCTGGGGAAGCCCGGTACCGGTATCGCCCCCGGTCTCCCGGGAACGGTCTGTCTCACTCATCTGCAGAAACCGTACGCCAGCGAAAGGGGGACCGACAGCGGGAACGCGCTCCCGCCATCGGCCCCCCACAGCTTCTTCACAGCGCCCGCCCGTTACCGGTGGTACGAGGCGCGCGCTGCGTCCGTGCGTTCCAGTCCTTCGAACTGGACGTTCGGTCAGATGCCCGCGAAGGCCGCCTCGATGATGTCCAGGCCCTCGTTCAGGAGGTCCTCGCCGATGACGATCGGCGGGAGGAAGCGGAGCACGTTGCCGTAGGTGCCGCAGGTGAGGACGAGCAGGCCCTCGGCGTGGCAGGCCTTGGCCAGCGCGCCGGCCGCCTCCGGGAACGGGGTCTTGGAGACCGGGTCCTTGACGAGCTCGATCGCGATCATGGCGCCGCGGCCGCGGATGTCGCCGATGATCTCGTACTTCTCCTGCATGGCCGTCAGGCGGGTCTTCATGACGGACTCGATCTTCTTCGCCGCGGCGTTGAGGTCGAGCTCCTTCATGGTCTCGATGGAGCCGAGCGCACCGGCGCACGCCACCGGGTTGCCGCCGTAGGTGCCGCCCAGGCCGCCCGCGTGGGCGGCGTCCATGATCTCGGCGCGGCCGGTCACGGCGGCGAGGGGCAGACCGCCCGCGATGCCCTTGGCGGTGGTGATCAGGTCCGGGACGATGCCCTCGTCCTCGCACGCGAACCACTGGCCGGTGCGGCAGAAGCCGGACTGGATCTCGTCGGCGACGAAGACGATGCCGTTGTCGTTGGCGAACTTCACGATCGCCGGGAGGAAGCCCTTGGCCGGCTCGATGAAGCCGCCCTCGCCGAGCACCGGCTCGATGATGATCGCGGCGACGTTCTCGGCGCCGATCTGCTTGACGATGTTGTCGATCGCCTGGGCGGCGGCCTCGGGGCCGCAGTTCTCGGCGCCGGTGGGCCAGCGGTAGCCGTAGGCGACCGGGACGCGGTAGACCTCGGGGGCGAACGGGCCGAAGCCCTGCTTGTACGGCATGTTCTTCGCGGTCAGCGCCATCGTCAGGTTCGTACGGCCGTGGTAGCCGTGGTCGAAGACGACGACGGCCTGGCGCTTGGTGTACGAACGGGCGATCTTGACGGCGTTCTCGACGGCCTCGGCGCCCGAGTTGAACAGGGCCGACTTCTTGGCGTGGTCACCCGGGGTCAGCTCGGCGAGCGCCTCGCAGACCTCGACGTAGCCCTCGTAGGGGGTGACCATGAAGCAGGTGTGGGTGAAGTCGGCGAGCTGCGCGGAGGCGCGGCGCACGACGGCCTCGGCGGAGGCGCCGACCGAGGTCACGGCGATGCCGGAGCCGAAGTCGATCAGACGGTTGCCGTCGACGTCCTCGATGATGCCGCCGCCCGCGCGCGCCGTGAAGACGGGGAGCACGGAGCCCACGCCGCCGGCCACCGTCTCGAGGCGGCGGGCCTGCAGCTCCTGCGACTTGGGGCCGGGGATCGCGGTGACGATGCGGCGCTCCTGCGGGACAGCGGTCATAGAGGGCTCCTGGGGGGTGTTTTCGGACGCACTTGTGTCTTTGTCCGCAGGCTAGGCCCGGCGGCGGGGGGAAAGCATGCTCCGTTCGGGAGTGGTACCCGCGTGTCCTTGTCCGCGGCGGCCATAGGAAGGATCCGGCACCGTCCCGGCGATCACCGCGGGGTGCGGCCCGAACGGCCTGACCGGGCACTAGATTGAGCGCCGCGGCGCGTTGGGAACGGGCAGGGGGCAGGGGTACATGGACACCGAGGGCACGCACGACGGACAGTCGACCCGCCGGGGTCACGTCCCCCGGCCGGCGGGCCCCCCGCCACCCCTCGGGGCCCCGCCGAAACCACAGCATGCACCGGCCTCCGGCGCCCCCTTCACGGACTGGCTGCGCACCCCGCGCCCGCAGGCCGAACCGGGCGTCTGGCGCTTCGGGCACGTCCCGCGCGCCGGGGGCGAGGAGGATCCCGCCACCGACCGGTCGCTGCTGAGCGGCGCGGTCATCTCCTTCCTGGCCTGCGTCCTGCTGTGGTCCCTGATCACCGACAACTACATCCCGTACACCGACCTGCCAGTCAAGCTCCTCACCCCGCACGACTGGTGGGAACTGGGCGGGGCGCCCAAGGACGGGCCGGGCGTCGCCGCCCTCCAGGCGTACATGCTGCTCGTCACCGGGGCGCTGGTGTGGTGGTTCAGCCGCCTCGGCTCCTGGGGCACGGCCTTCGAACGGCTCGTCGCCGCCCGGGGTCCCCGTGCCCGGTTGGCGGGCGCGGCGGCGGTGGCCCTGTTCGTGGCGGTGATCATCTGGACCCGGACCGTGCCGCTCATCGACCTGCTCGGCGGCCACCTGCCCCTGGCGCAGATGAGCCGGGGAACACAGCAGCTCGTCACCTACCTCGTGTACGGGGTGGCCCTGGCGCCGGCCCCTGTCCTCTTCGCCCGGCTGGCCCGCAAGCCCGTCCCCGACGGCGGCACCCGGACCGTCCCCGCGCCGGCGCCCGCCGGCGCCGACCCGGCCGGATGGCCCGAACTTCGGGACGCCGGGCTGGGGGAGGTGGCCGCTCGGCTCGCCGGAGAGGCCGGGGCCGGGCGGATGAACGATGTCGACTATGCGCGGATCCGGCGGGCCTGGGACTCCGTCCGGGCCGATCCCGCCCGGCTGCGGGCCTTCGACGCCGCCGTGAGGGACAAGGGCGCCGCCGCCTGCGTCCACCCCTCGGGCGACCGCGACCTGCCGGTGCGCGCCGCCCGCCACGACCTGCTGGCCCGCCAGGTGCTGCTCGGCACCGTCGAGGACGGCGAGCGCAACCCCCGCGCCCGCCGCGGCACCGGGCTCGCCCTCGACCCCGGGGTGCTCGGCACCTCCCTGCTGGCCGTCGGCCCGTCCGGCACCGGCAAGACCGCCCGCCTGGTGCGGCCCGTCGTCGAATCGCTCGCGCTCCAGGCGCTGGCCGGGCAGGCCGCCGTCGTCGCCGTCGGCGCGGCCGGCTCCCGGCTGGGCCCCGACGGCGCCTACGACATCGTGGTGCGCATCGGCGACCCCGCCTCCGTCCACGACCTCGACCTCTACGGCGGCACCGCCGACCCCGACGAAGCCGCCGGCCTGCTCGCCGAGGCCTTCGTCGGAGACGTCCCCGGCATCGACGTACGCCGCGCCGCGACCGCACTCGCCCAGCTGATCGGCCCCTTCCGCGAGGCGTACGGCCGCTTCCCCGCCGTCCCCGAACTGCGCGAGCTGCTCGACGGGGTGCCCTCCGCCCTCACCGCGCTCCGCCAGGCCCTGGAGGGCACCGGGCGCCAGGCCATGCTCCGCGAGCTCGACGCGCGGCTGCGCCAGCAGGGGGCCCCCGGGGACCCCGGCCCGGCCCTCGCCGACCGGGCCGCCCTGCTCGACCGGCCGGCCTTCGCCGCGTTCTTCGACGTCGGGGCCTCCGCCACCGGGGCCTTCGGCGCCGCCGCCGGCCCCGGCTCCGAGCGGCGGGGGCGGCCCTTCTCGCTGCGCGCCCTCGAACACCCGGTCCGGGTCCGCGTCGACCTCCCCGAACGCGGGCACGCCGACGCCTCCCGGATGCTGGCCCGGCTCCTCCTCGCCCAGTTCAACGCCTCCGCCGCCGCCCGCGCCGACCGCTCGCTGTTCGCCTTCCTCGCCCTCGACGACGCCTCGCACACCCTGACCCCGGAGACCGTCCGGGGGGTGCAGCGGCTGCGCTCGGCGAACGCCGGGGTCCTGCTGACCCTGCGCACCCTGGACGACGTACCGGAAGGGCTGCGGACTCCGCTGCTCGGTGCGGTCGGCTGCCGGATGGCCTTCTCGGGGGTCACCACCTGGGACGGGCAGCGCTTCGCCGAGGCCTGGGGCACCGAGTGGGTCGAGACCCGGGACGTCACCCACCGGACGGTCTTCGCCGACCAGCCGCTGACCCGGGCCGTCCACGCCTTCCGCAAGCTGGTGACCGGCAAGGCCGTGACCACCGACGCGGTCACCGTCCGCCAGGTGGAGCGCGAACGCTGGTCCGCGTCCGAGCTCGCGCACGCCGTGCCGCCCGGGTGCGCGGTGCTCTCGCTCACCTCCGTGCGGGGGGAACGAGCCGCTCCGCTGCTGCTGCGGCTCTCGGGCACCGGGTGAGCAGCGGCTGAGAGGACCCGTACGGGGTGGCAGAATCGAAAAGGGCCGTTCATACGCCGTGGCGAAAACCGCCCGGCCCCCTCCCCTCCCTCCCCGTCTGGAACCCGATGCCGCTCACCCTCGCCTCGCTCGTCCAGCACTCGGCGCTGAAGCTCACCGTCCGGGCCGGGGAGAGCCGTCTCGACACCCCCGTGCGCTGGGCGCACGTCAGCGAGCTCGCCGACCCCGTGCCGTACATGGAGGGCGGCGAGCTGCTGCTCGTCACCGCGATGAAGCTGGACGCCGACGACCCCGAGGAGATGCGGCGCTACGTCCGCCGCCTCGCCGCCGCCGGCGTCGTCGGCATCGGCTTCGCCGTCGGGGTCAACTACGAGGCCGTCCCCGAGGCGCTGCTCCAGGCCGCCCGCGAGGAGGACCTGCCGCTGCTGGAGGTGCCCCGGCGCACCCCGTTCCTCGCCATCAGCAAGGCCGTCTCCGCCGCGCTGGCCGCCGACCAGTACCGGGCCGTGACCGCCGGGTTCGAGGCGCAGCGGGAGCTGACCCGGGCCGCGCTCTCCTCCGACGGCCCCGGTGAGCTGCTGGCGAAGCTGGCGGCCCACGTGCACGGCTGGGCCGCGCTGTACGACACCTCGGGCGCCGTCGTCGCGGCCGCCCCCGACTGGGCCGCCCGCCGGGCCGCCCGGCTCACCCCCGACGTGGAGCGGCTGCGGGAGCGGCCGGCGCCGGCGAGCGCGGTGGTGGGCGGCGCCGAGGACCGGGTCGAGCTCCAGTCCCTCGGCACCGGCCGGCGGGCCCGGGGCGCGCTCGCCGTGGGGACGGGGGCCCCGCTGGGCACCGCCGAGCGGTACGCGGTGCACTCCGCCGTCGCGCTGCTGACCCTGACCACCGAGCGCTCCCGGTCCCTGCACGACGCGGAGTCCCGGCTGGGGGCGGCCGTGCTGCGGATGCTGCTGGAAGGGGAGCCGGAGCACGCGCGGGCCGTGGCCGGAGACCTGTACGGGGCCCTGCTGGAGGCACCGTTCCGCATCATCGTCGCGGAGCCGGCGCTGCCGGGGACGGCCCAGCCGGAGGGGCTGGCGCTGCTGGCCGACGCGGTGGAGTCGGCGGCGGCCCGGGCCGGGGAGGCGCTGCTGGTGGTCCCGGAGCCCGGCCGGCTGGTGGTGCTGGCCGCCGACGGGGGCGCGGCGGTACAGGCGTGCGCGGACCACGCGGAGGCCCTGGAGTCCCGGCGCGGTCGGGAGACGGTGGGGCCGGAGCCCGACGAGCTGGTGGTCGGCCTGTCGGCGCCGGCCGGCCCGGCGGGGGTCGCGGCCGCCTTCAAGCAGGCCGACCAGACCCTCGCCGTGGCCCGGCGCCGGGGGCGGGCGCTGGTCGAGCACGAGGACCTCGCGGCGGGATCGGTGCTGCCGCTGCTCGCCGACGACGCGGTACGCGCCTTCGCGGACGGCACGCTGCGGGCCCTGCGGGAGCACGACGCGACGGGCCGGGGCGACCTGGTGGCCTCCCTCCAGGCGTGGCTCTCCCGCCACGGCCAGTGGGACGCGGCCGCAGCCGACCTCGGCGTACACCGCCACACCCTGCGCTACCGCATGAAGCGGGTGGAGGAGATCCTCGGCCGCTCCCTCGACGACCCGGACGTCCGCATGGAACTGTGGCTCGCCCTGAAGGCCAGCCCGGCCGCCTCCTGACGCGCCGCTCCCCTTCCCGACGCGCCGCTCGACCGGCCCGGCCGCGGGCGGCCGCCCGGCGCGAGGGGCGCATGGCTGCCCGTAGCGGTACGCCATCCGCGGACGGCCCCGACCCCGGCCAGGCATCCGGCGCCCAGCCGGCAGGCCGTCGGACCGAGGCCGGCGCGGCGGCGGGGAGCCGGGACGGCCGCGCGCGGCCGAGCCGTGCGAGGGGCGCGTCGGGAAAGGCACAGTGCCAAAGCGGCGCAGGGGCGGCGGGAGGTGCTCCATGCCGGATAAACACCGAAGGCCCGGCGGAGTCCTACCGTGGTGGAGACAACGACCCGCCCCCAGCTACCGCTGGGAGGTGCCCCCAGCACACACCGAAGGGCCGGGATTCGCATGACTTCCACCCACGCCTTCTGGCTCGCCGGCCGCCAGGCCACCGGCGAGGACAGCTTCGACGTCCACAACCCGTGGGACGGACGGCTGGTCGGCACCGTCAGCGTGCCCACCGACGCCCAGGTCGAAGAGGCCGTGGCCGCGGCGTACGCCGTGACGGCGGAGTTCTCCGCGACCCCCGCCCACGTGCGGGCCGCCGCCCTGGACCACGTGTCCAAGCGGCTCGCCGAGCGCACCGAGGAGATCGCCCAGCTGATCTCCGCCGAGAACGGCAAGCCGGTCAAGTGGGCGCGCGGTGAGGTCGGCCGTGCGGTGTCCGTGTTCCGTTTCGCCGCCGAAGAGGCCCGCCGCTTCAACGGCGGAGAGGCCCAGCGCCTCGACACCGACGCCGGCGGCGTCGGCCGCCTGGCCCTGACCCGCCGCTTCGTCAAGGGCCCGGTCCTCGGCATCGCGCCGTTCAACTTCCCGCTGAACCTGTGCGCCCACAAGGTGGCCCCCGCCATCGCCGTCGGCGCGCCGATCATCCTGAAGCCGGCCCCGGCCACCCCGCTGTCCGGCCTCATCCTCGGCGAGCTCCTCGCCGAGACCGACCTGCCGGCCGGCTCCTGGTCCGTGCTGCCCGTCGCCAACGACAAGATGCCGGCCCTCGTGAAGGACGACCGCCTGCCGGTCATCTCCTTCACCGGCTCCGACACCGTCGGCTACGCCATCCAGCAGTCGGTGCCCCACAAGCACTGCACCCTGGAGCTCGGCGGCAACGCCGCAGCCGTCGTCCTCGCCGACTGGTCCTCCGACGCCGACCTCGAGTGGGCCGCGACCCGTATCGCGACCTTCTCGAACTACCAGGCCGGCCAGTCCTGCATCTCGGTGCAGCGCGTGATCGCCGACGCCTCCGTCTACGACCGGCTCCTCGAGAAGGTCGTCGAGAAGGTCCGGGCCCAGGTCACCGGCGACCCCGCCGACGACGCCACCGACGTCGGCCCGCTCGTCTCCGAGGACGCCGCCAAGCGCGTCGAGTCCTGGGTGGACGAGGCGGTCTCCGCCGGTGCCAAGCTGCTCACGGGCGGCAAGCGCGACGGCGCCACGGTCGAGCCCACCGTCCTCGCGGACGTCCCGGCCGGCGTGAAGCTCGCCACCGAGGAGGTCTTCGGCCCGGTCCTGACCCTGACCAAGGTCGAGAACACCGACGAGGCGTTCGCCGCCGTCAACGATTCGAAGTTCGGCCTGCAGACCGGCGTCTTCACCCGCGACGTCCAGGTCGCCTTCCGCGCCCACCGCGAGCTCGAGGTCGGCGGTGTGATCATCGGCGACGCCCCCTCGTACCGGGCCGACCAGATGCCGTACGGCGGTGTCAAGCAGTCCGGCGTGGGCCGCGAGGGCGTCCGCTACGCGATGGACGACTACACGTACGAGCGCGTCCTGGTCCTCACGGGCCTCGACATCTGACCGACTCGTACGGTCACAGACCGACGGCCGGAGCCTACTGTGCGGGGGCTCCGGCCGTCCCCCTTTTGTGCCGTCCCCCTTTTGCAGGCGCCCGTATTTTCCCGGGCGCCGGGAAGGGGTACGACTGACAGGTAGCACCGATCGGTAGGTCCCCCCGATGCGGCGAGGTGAGTACCCGGATGTCGGCAACACGGCCCGTACAGCCCAAGGTGACCGAGCGCGAGGCGCGCCAGGTCGCGGAAGCGGCCCGCGAGCAGGACTGGCGCAAGCCCAGCTTCGCCAAGGAGCTCTTCCTCGGACGCTTCCGGCTCGACCTGATCCATCCCCATCCCGCCCCCGCCGCCGAGGACGTCCGGCGGGGCGAGGCCTTCCTGGCCCGGCTGCGGGAGTTCTGCGAGAACGAGATCGACGGTCCGCGCATCGAGCGCGAGGCGCGGATCCCCGACGAGACGGTGCGCGGGCTCAAGCAGCTCGGCGCCCTCGGCATGAAGATCGGCACCGAGTACGGGGGCCTCGGCCTCACCCAGGTGTACTACAACAAGGCGCTCGCCCTCGTCGGTTCCGTCAGCCCCGCCATCGGGGCGCTGCTCTCCGCCCACCAGTCGATCGGTGTGCCGCAGCCGCTGAAGATGTTCGGCACGAAGGAGCAGAAGGACACCTACCTGCCCCGCTGCGCCACCACCGCGATCAGCGCCTTCCTGCTCACCGAGCCCGACGTGGGCTCCGACCCGGCGCGCCTGGCGACCACCGCCGTGCCCGACCCGGAGGACGAGGACACGTACGTCCTCGACGGGGTGAAGCTGTGGACCACCAACGGGGTGGTGGCCGACCTGCTCGTGGTCATGGCCAGGGTCCCCCGGAGCGAGAACCACCGCGGCGGGATCACCGCGTTCGTCGTCGAGGCGGACTCGCCGGGGATCACCGTCGAGCACCGCAACGCCTTCATGGGCCTACGCGGCCTGGAGAACGGCGTCACCCGCTTCCACCGGGTCCGGGTGCCCGCGGCCCAGCGGATCGGCGCCGAGGGGGCCGGGCTGAAGATCGCGCTGACCACCCTCAACACCGGCAGGCTGTCCCTGCCCGCCATGTGCGTCGGCGCCGGCAAGTGGTGCCTGAAGATCGCCCGGGAATGGTCCGGTGCACGCGAGCAGTGGGGCCGTCCCGTCGCCCGGCACGAGGCCGTCGGGGCCAAGATCTCCTTCATCGCGGCCACCACGTTCGCCCTGGAGGCGGTGGTGGACCTCGCCTCCCAGATGGCCGACGAGGACCGCAACGACATCCGCATCGAAGCCGCCCTCGCCAAGCTCTACGGCTCCGAGATGGCCTGGCTGATGGCCGACGAGCTGGTCCAGATCCGCGGCGGCCGCGGCTTCGAGACCGCCGAGTCCCTGGCCGCGCGCGGCGAGCGTGCCGTGCCCGCCGAGCAGCTGCTGCGCGACCTGCGCATCAACCGGATCTTCGAGGGTTCGACCGAGATCATGCACCTGCTGATCGCACGCGAGGCCGTCGACGCCCACCTCTCGGTCGCCGGCGACCTCATCGACCCCGAGAAGGACCTCGGCGACAAGGCGAAGGCGGGCGCCCGCGCGGCCGGCTTCTACGCGCGCTGGCTGCCCAAGCTCGCCGCCGGCCCCGGCCAGGTGCCCGGCGCCTACCGGGAGTTCCACCCGGCCGGCCACCCCGACCTCGCCACCCACCTGCGCTACGTCGAGCGCGGCGCCCGCAAGCTCGCCCGCTCGACCTTCTACGCGATGTCCCGCTGGCAGGGCCGGATGGAGACCAAGCAGGGCTTCCTCGGGCGGATCGTGGACATCGGCGCCGAGCTCTTCGCGATGAGCGCGGCCTGCGTGCGCGCCGAGCACCTGCGCGAGAGCGGCGACCACGGCCGCGAGGCCTACCAGCTCGCCGACGCCTTCTGCCGGCAGTCCCGGCTGCGCGTCGAAGAGCTCTTCGGACGCCTGTGGTCCAACACCGACGACCTCGACCGCAAGGTCGTCGAAGGGGTCCTCGGCGGCACCTACACCTGGCTGGAGGAGGGCGTGCTCGACCCCTCGGGCGACGGCCCGTGGATCGCGGACGCCGCCCCCGGCCCCTCCACCCGGGAAAACGTGCACCGCCCCCTGCGCTGACCTGCCATCATCGGCAGCAGATCGGACGGATGTACGAGGATGGAGTACGCGTACGTCCGTACGTCCGTACGGCGTGCGGACGTACGGACGTACGAGCGAGCACCGGTACCGGCACGAAACGCGAGGCGGACGAGGACGATGGCGACGGCCGAGGAGGACCGGGCCTGCCGACGGCTGGCCTGGTGCGTGGCGCACCTGCTGCGCCACGCACCGCACCACGTGGTGGCCGACCTGATCGACCGGCTCGACGGGCCCACCCGCATGTACCTCTGCCGGGACCAGTGGCTGCCCGCCGCGGCCGTCACCCTGCTGCTGCGCCACGGCACCGACACCGACCGGCACTACATCGCCCGCAACCCGCACGTCGTCGGCCGCCCGCTGCCCGGCCTGCCCGGCCCCGCGCGGTACGCCGCCCGGCCGGGGCCCTCGCCCGCGCTGCTCGCCGAGACCGGCCCCGGCCCCCTGACCCCCGAGGAGCTGGTCCGGCTGCTGCGCCGGCACGGCCGCCGCCCCCGGGTCCCGCTCACCCTGCTCCGCATGCCGCACCTGCTCGACCTCCGGGACCCCGAGCCGCTGCTGCGCGCCCACGCCCGCGCCCCGCTGCCGGCCGGCGCGGTCGAGGCGCTGCTGCTGGCCGGCGGGCTGCCCCGGCAGGCGTGCCGCGCGCTGCTCGACGCGCGCACGGGGGACACGTACGGGCGCCACTGGTACCGCCCCGCCGTGCGCGCCGTCCGGATGGGCCTGCTCACCTGCGACGAGCTCGTCACCTACGTGGCCCCCGCGGCCCGGACCCTGCTGCTCGGGCACCTGCCCGTCACGCACGGCCTGCGCTGGACCCTGCCCGAACAGGCCGAGATGCAGTCGGCCGTGCACCGCGCCCTGCGTCCCGCGCTCGGCGACGACCCCCGGCTGTGGGCCGAACTGGGGCGCCGCGCCCCCGCCTTCCGCGGCACCCTGCCCGACCTGGCGGCGGCCCTGGCCGCGGGCACTCCGCCCGCGCCCGGCGACGTGCGCCACGACCCGGCGCTGGCCCGCGCCGTACGCCACCTCGCCCCGGACCCGTCCCCGGGCGAGCCGGCCGGCGCCTGGGAGCGCGAGCTGGCGCTGGTGAGCCTCGCCGTACCCATGGAGACGGCCGCCGAGGACGTCCGCTGGGTCCGCGACTGCCTGGACCGGTCCCTGCTGACCGGCGCCGACGTGGTCCGGCACAAGGTCCCCGCCTGCTGGGCGCTCGACGAGGACCAGTGGCTCGGGGACATAGGCCACCCCGACCGCCACGACCGCCCCGCCGCCGTACTCGCCGCCCGCGCCGAGGCCGACCGGCTCTTCGACGCCGCCCTCGGGGACGCCCCCGGGGCCTGGTGGCGCGCCGCCCGGGCGCTCCCCGACTTCGCCGGAACCCTGCCCGAACTCCTGGCCCGCGTCACGGACGGGGACTCCGTGTCCAAGCGTCCCTGAGTTGCGGCAACAATGGGGGGCATGAGCGACAGTCCAGCCCCCCTCGCCGACCCGCACCTCCTCTTCGACGCCGCGGCCGGCCGCCGGGACATCGTCATCCTCGGGTCGACCGGGTCCATCGGCACCCAGGCCATCGACCTCGCCCTGCGCAACCCGGACCGGTTCCGGGTGACCGCGCTGTCCGCCGCGGGCGGCCGGGTCGCCCTGCTGGCCGAACAGGCCCGGCGGCTCGGGGTCAGGGCCGTGGCCGTCGCCCGCGAGGACGCCGTACCGGCCCTGAAGGAGGCGCTGGGCGAGCAGTACGGCGCCGGCGAGCCGCTGCCCGAGATCCTGGCCGGGCCCGACGCGGCGGCCGAACTCGCCGCCTCGGACTGCCACACCGTCCTGAACGGCATCACCGGCTCCATCGGCCTCGCCCCCACCCTCGCGGCGCTGCGGGCCGGCCGCACCCTGGCCCTGGCCAACAAGGAGTCGCTGATCGTCGGCGGCCCCCTGGTCAAGGCCCTCGCGAAGCCCGGCCAGATCATCCCCGTGGACTCCGAGCACGCGGCCCTCTTCCAGGCCCTCGCCGCCGGCACCCGCGCCGACGTGCGCAAGCTCGTGGTCACCGCGTCCGGCGGCCCCTTCCGCGGCCGCACCCGCGCCGAGCTGGCCTCCGTCACCGTCGAGGACGCCCTGGCGCACCCCACCTGGGCCATGGGCCCGGTCATCACCGTCAACTCGGCGACCCTGGTCAACAAGGGACTGGAGGTCATCGAGGCGCACCTGCTCTACGACATCCCCTTCGACCGCATCGAGGTCGTGGTCCACCCCCAGTCCTACGTGCACTCGATGGTCGAGTTCACGGACGGTTCCACCCTCGCCCAGGCCACCCCGCCGGACATGCGCGGCCCCATCGCGATCGGTCTCGGCTGGCCCCAGCGGGTCCCGGACGCCTCCCGCGCCTTCGACTGGACCAAGGCCTCCACCTGGGAGTTCTTCCCGCTGGACACCGAGGCCTTCCCCGCGGTCGGCCTCGCCCGGCACGTCGGCACCCTGGGCGGAACCGCCCCCGCCGTGTTCAATGCGGCCAACGAGGAGTGCGTGGAGGCCTTCCTGGCCGGCCGGATGCCGTTCACGGCAATCATGGATACCGTCTCCGCAGTGGTCGACGAGCACGGAACCCCCGCGTCGGGAACTTCTCTGACGGTGGCGGACGTCCTGGAAGCGGAGACCTGGGCCAGGGCCCGGGCACGGGAGATGGCGGCGCGGGCCGCCGTGGAGGCGCGCGCATGACCCTGCTGCTGACCCTGATCGGCGTACTCGTCTTCGTCGTCGGACTGCTCTTCTCCATCGCCTGGCACGAGCTCGGCCACCTCTCCACGGCCAAGCTCTTCGGCATCCGCGTGCCCCAGTACATGGTCGGCTTCGGCAGGACCGTCTGGTCCCGCAAGAGGGGCGAGACCGAGTACGGGATCAAGGCCATCCCGATGGGCGGCTACATCCGCATGATCGGGATGTTCCCGCCCGGCGAGGACGGCAAGGTCACCGCCCGCTCCACCTCGCCCTTCCGGTCGATGATCGAGGACGCCCGCTCGGCGGCCTACGAGGAGCTCCAGCCCGGCGACGAGACGCGCCTGTTCTACACGCGCAAGCCCTGGAAGCGCGTGATCGTGATGTTCGCGGGCCCCTTCATGAACCTGGTGCTCGCCCTCGCGATCTTCTTCGGCGTCTGGATGACCTTCGGCGTCAACCGGACCACCACCCAGATCGCGACCGTCTCGCCCTGCGTCATCCAGCAGAGCGAGAAGCGCGAGATCTGCAAGGACGGCGACCCGGTCGCCCCGGCGAAGCAGGCCGGCCTGCGGGCGGACGACCGGATCGTCGCCTTCAACGGCAGGAAGGTCGCCGACTGGGCCACCCTGCAGAAGCGCATCCGCGACACCGTCGGCCCCGCCACCGTCACCGTCGTGCGCGACGGGCGGCAGCTGGACGTGCCGGTCACCCTGATCGCGAACCAGGTCGCCAAGACCGACGGCCACGGCGGCTACGTCAAGGGCCGGTACGTGACCGCAGGCTGGCTCGGCTTCAGCCCGAAGAACGAGATCGCCGCCCTGTCCTTCGGCGAGTCCGTCGACCACGTGGGCGAGATCGTCGACAGCAGCGTCGAGGGGCTGCTCAAGCTCCCCGCCAAGATCCCCGCCCTGTGGAACGCGGCCTTCGGCGGCGCCGAGCGCGAACCCGACTCCCCGATGGGCATCGTCGGAGCGGCCCGGATCAGCGGGGACATCGCCGCCCTGGACCTGCCGAGCGAGCAGAAGATGTCGATCCTGCTCAACGTGCTGGGCATGTTCAACCTCTCGCTGTTCCTGTTCAACATGCTGCCCCTGCTGCCCCTGGACGGCGGCCACATCGCCGGCGCCCTGTGGGAGTCCCTGCGCCGCACCGTGGCGAAGGTCTTCCGGCGGGCCGACCCCGGCCCCTTCGACGTGGCGAAGCTGATGCCCGCCGCGTACGTGGTCGCCGGCGTCTTCGTCTGCTTCACCCTGCTGGTGCTCGTGGCCGACGTGGTCAACCCGATCAAGATCACCTAGGCGTACGGGCGACACCCCGGCGCCGCGGGAGCCGGGCACGGTGACGTGCCCGGCTCTCCGCGTTCGGGTGGCGTGACCCCCTCGGATGCAAGGGGCGCGCGCTGCTTGGCGTAATCTCGAAGGCTGGAGCCCGCCGATCTCGGGACCTCGATCCACACCTTGGGGTAGCACAGCAGATGACTGCCATCTCTCTCGGAATGCCGTCCGTGCCGACGAAGCTTGCCGACCGCAGGGTCAGCCGCAAGATCCAGGTCGGTTCCGTGGCCGTCGGCGGCGACGCGCCGATCTCGGTGCAGTCGATGACGACGACCCGCACCTCCGACATCGGCGCCACCCTCCAGCAGATCGCCGAGCTGACCGCCTCCGGCTGCCAGATCGTCCGCGTCGCCTGCCCGACGCAGGACGACGCCGACGCGCTCGCCGTCATCGCGAAGAAGTCGCAGATCCCGGTCATCGCCGACATCCACTTCCAGCCCAAGTACGTCTTCGCCGCGATCGACGCCGGCTGCGCCGCCGTCCGCGTCAACCCGGGCAACATCAAGCAGTTCGACGACAAGGTCAAGGAGATCGCCCACGCCGCCAAGGACGCGGGCACCCCGATCCGCATCGGCGTCAACGCGGGCTCCCTCGACGCACGGCTGCTGAAGAAGTACGGCAAGGCCACCCCCGAGGCGCTCGTCGAGTCCGCGCTGTGGGAGGCCTCCCTCTTCGAGGAGCACGGCTTCGGCGACATCAAGATCTCGGTCAAGCACAACGACCCGGTCGTCATGGTCAACGCCTACCGCCAGCTCGCCGCCCAGTGCGACTACCCGCTGCACCTCGGCGTGACCGAGGCCGGCCCCGCCTTCCAGGGCACCATCAAGTCCGCCGTCGCCTTCGGCGCGCTGCTCTCCGAGGGCATCGGCGACACCATCCGCGTCTCCCTCTCCGCGCCGCCGGTCGAGGAGGTCAAGGTCGGCAACCAGATCCTGGAGTCGCTGAACCTCAAGCCGCGCCGCCTCGAGATCGTCTCCTGCCCCTCCTGCGGCCGCGCCCAGGTCGACGTCTACAAGCTGGCCGAGGAGGTCACGGCCGGCCTGGAGGGCATGACCGTCCCGCTGCGCGTCGCCGTCATGGGCTGCGTCGTCAACGGCCCCGGCGAGGCGCGCGAGGCCGACCTCGGCGTCGCCTCCGGCAACGGCAAGGGCCAGATCTTCGTCAAGGGCGAGGTCATCAAGACCGTCCCCGAGTCCAAGATCGTGGAGACCCTCATCGACGAGGCGCTGAAGATCGCCGAGCAGATGGAGAAGGACGGCGTCGCCTCCGGCGAGCCCAGCGTCGCCATCGGCGTCTGACCCCGGCCTCCCGGCCCCCGCCGACGCCTTCCCGGCCCCGTTCCCGCAGCTCGCGGGCGGGGCCGGTCCTCTTTCGTGACCTGGGGGACCGGGCGTGCGCAGGTCGCGGCGGGTACAGTGCGGAGATCAGCAGACTTGCATGGTGAGGCACCGGTGTTGACGCAGACCACGACCAGGGTCCTTGAGCCCAGTGATCTCGACGCCGCGCTCGACATCCTCGGACGTGAGCCGGTCGAGAACGCCTTCGTCACCTCCCGGGTCCAGGTCGCCGGACTCGATCCGTGGCGCCTGGGCGGAGAGATGTGGGGCTGGTACGCCGGCGGCGAGCTCCGCTCCCTGTGCTACGCGGGAGCCAACCTGGTCCCCGTCTGCGCCGGCCCCGACGCCGTACGCGCCTTCGCCGACCGCGCCCGGCGCACCGGCCGCCGCTGCTCCTCCATCGTCGGCCCCGCCGAGGCCACCCGGCTGCTGTGGCAGCTCCTGGAGCCCAGCTGGGGACCGGCCCGCGACGTTCGCGCCCGCCAGCCGCTCATGGTCACCGAGCAGCCCTCCGCCGAGATCGCCCCCGACCCGCTGGTCCGCCGGATCCGCAAGGACGAGATGGACCTGATCATGCCCGCCTGCGTGGCCATGTTCACCGAGGAGGTCGGCATCTCGCCCATGGCCGGGGACGGCGGCCTGCTCTACCAGGCCCGGGTCGCCGAGCTCGTCGGCAGCGGCCGCTCCTTCGCCCGCGTCGAGAACGGCAAGGTCGTCTTCAAGGCCGAGATCGGAGCCGCCACCGCCGCCGCCTGCCAGATCCAGGGCGTGTGGGTGGCGCCGGAGTTCCGCGGCCGCGGGCACTCCGAGACCGGTATGGCCGCCGTCGTGGAGCACGCCCTGCGCGACGTGGCCCCCGTGGTCAGCCTCTACGTCAACGACTTCAACACCGCCGCCCGCGCCGCCTACCGCAGGGTCGGCTTCCGCGAGGTCGGCGCGTTCATGAGCGTCCTGTTCTGACGTGCGTACGGGCCCTGCCGCGGCGTACGGCCGGGGGCGGCCGGTTTCGTACCGGAAGCCGTACCGGAGCGCCCCTACCCCGAAGTAAGGTCGCCGCATGCTGCCTCCTTCCCCGGGCGACGACCCCGCACGGCCCGCCGGCCTCCGCATCGGGCACCTCGACCTCGCCGGCCGGGTGGACGAAGCCCTGCGCGTCCAGGCCGTCGCCTTCGGCCTCAGCGAGGAGGAGGTCGGCATCCGGCGCTACATCGTCCAGCGCCACATGACCTGCCCGGGCGCCCGGGCGCTCGGCGCGTTCACCGCCGACGGGGCCCTGGCCGGCTTCGTGTACGGCATGCCCAACGACCGCGGCCACTGGTGGTCCACCATCGTCGAGCCCTACCTGCGGGCCGGCGGCACCGAGCACTGGCTCGACGGCTCCTTCGTCATCACCGAGCTGCACGTCCACCCCGGCTTCCAGGGCCGCGGCGTCGGCCGCGCCCTCATCACCCGGATCACCGACGGCGCCGCCGAGCCCCGCTCGATCCTCTCCGCCATCGACACCGACAGCCCGGCCCGCGGGCTCTACGCCGCCCTCGGCTACCGGGACCTGGCCCGCAAGGTGCACTTCCCGAGCGCGAGCCTGCCGTACGCGGTCATGGGAGCCCCGCTGCCGCTGCTCAGGCCCCCGCACACGCCCTGAAACGGTTTCCGCTGCCCGTACGCCCCCCGGTAGCCTCCCGTCATGTCTACGCAACACGTGCAGCGCATGTCCCGCCTCATGGCCAAGACCCTCCGCGAGGACCCGGCCGACGCGGAGACCCTGAGCCACCGCCTCCTCGTCCGGGCCGGCTACGTCCGGCGCAGCTCCGCCGGGGTGTGGACCTGGCTGCCGCTCGGCAAGAAGGTCCTGGACAACGTCTCGCGCATCGTCCGCGAGGAGATGGACGCGATCGGCGCCCAGGAGGTGCTGCTGCCGGCGCTGCTGCCGAAGGAGCCGTACGAGGTCAGCGGCCGCTGGTCGGAGTACGGCGACCTGCTGTTCCGGCTGAAGGACCGCAAGGGCGCCGACTACCTGCTCGGCCCCACCCACGAGGAGATCTTCACCCTCGTGGTGAAGGACCAGTGCACGTCCTACAAGGACCTGCCGGTCATGCTGTACCAGATCCAGACGAAGTACCGCGACGAGGCCCGGCCCCGGTCCGGGGTGCTGCGCGGCCGCGAGTTCCAGATGAAGGACTCCTACTCCTTCGACGTGTCGCAGGAGGGGCTGGAGGAGTCCTACCGGCTCCACCGCGAGGCCTACGTACGGATCTTCCAGCGGCTCGGCCTGGACCACCGCATCGTGTCCGCCGTGTCCGGCGCGATGGGCGGCTCGGCGTCGGAGGAGTTCCTCGCCCCGGCCGCGGCCGGTGAGGACACCTTCGTGGACTGCCCCTCCTGCGACTACGCGGCGAACACCGAGGCGGTGACCTTCGCGCCGGCCCCGGTGGAGGCGCCCGGCCACGGGCCGCTGGAGGAGATCCCCACCCCGGACACCCCCACGATCGAGACCCTGGCCGCGCGCCTCGGCGTGCCGGCGTCCGCGACCCTGAAGAACCTCCTGGTCAAGGTGGACGGCGAGATCACCGCCGTCGGCGTGCCCGGGGACCGGGAGGTGGACCTCGGCAAGCTCGGCGAGCACCTGGCCCCGGCCGTGGTGGAGCTGGTGACGGCCGAGGACTTCGCGGACCGGCCGGACCTCGTACGCGGCTACGTGGGCCCGCAGGGCCTGGACAAGGTCCGCTACCTCGCCGACCCCCGCGTCGCACCCGGAACCGCCTGGGTGACGGGGGCCAACAAGCCCGACACCCACGCCCGCAACGTGGTGTGCGGCCGGGACTTCGAGGTGGACCGCTACCTGGACGTGGTCGTCGTCGAGCCGGGCGACCCCTGCCCGTCCTGCGGTGCGGGGCTGAAGCTGGACCGGGCCATCGAGATCGGGCACATCTTCCAGCTGGGCCGCAAGTACGCCGACGCGTTCGGGCTGGACGTGCTCGGCAAGGAGGGCAAGCCGGTCCGGGTCACCATGGGCTCGTACGGCATCGGCGTCTCCCGGGCGGTGGCGGCGCTGGCCGAGCAGACGGCCGACGAGCGGGGCCTGCGCTGGCCCGCGTCGGTGGCGCCGGCCGACGTCCACGTGGTGGCGGCGGGCAAGGCCGGGCCGCTCGCGCTGGCGGAGGAGGCGGCGGCCGCCCTGGCCGCGGCCGGGCGGCGGGTGCTGCTGGACGACCGCGCCGGGCTGTCGCCGGGGGTCAAGCTCACCGACGCGGAGCTGATCGGCGTGCCGTGGATCCTGGTGGCGGGGAGGCGCTCCGCCGAGGGCGTGGTCGAGCTCCAGGACCGCGCCGCGGGCACCCGCGAGGAACTCCCCCTCCAGGAGGCCCTCGCCCGGCTGGCGTAGCCGTGGTGGCGGCTGCCGCTGCGCGGGCGGGCCCCTCCCCGCCCTTCGCCCGTTCCCCGGGGGCTCCGCCCCCGGACCCCGTTCTCCGGTTCAGCCGGCGCGTGAGGCGACGGGCGCGCAGCGCGCCCGTGCGGGGGCGGCCCCGCGCAGCGGCAGCCCCCGTCGGCCGACACGGCGCGTCAGGAAGGCGTCGCCGGCGGCCCGGGGGTCGTGGCCCGGGGCGGGGCGATGGCGGCCTCCGCGGGGCTCTGGGCCGGGGGAGCGACAGGGGTGGCCTCGGCGGGGCTCTGGGCCGGGGGAGTGGCCGGGGCGGCTTCGGCCGGGTCCTGGGCCGCCGGAGGGACGGGGGCCGCGCGCTCCAGGAAGCGCAGCAGTTCCACCGGGAACGGCAGCACCAGCGTCGAGTTCTTCTCCGCCGC
This sequence comes from Streptomyces sp. NPDC034085, assembly GCF_055575555.1. Lineage (NCBI taxonomy): Bacteria > Bacillati > Actinomycetota > Actinomycetes > Kitasatosporales > Streptomycetaceae > Streptomyces > Streptomyces sp. NPDC034085. Next base: position 135,144 of record NZ_JBVISL010000014.1, read on the forward strand.
CACCGCGATCACCGTCTGCAGCAGCCGCAGCTGGAGCGCCGCCGGCTGGTCCGACATCACCGCCGCGGCTTCCGCCAGCTTGTGCGAGGCCTGGAGCTCCGCGTCCGCGTTGATCACCCGCGCGCGCCGCTCCCGGTCCGCCTCCGCCTGCCGTGCCATCGAGCGCTTCATCGTCTCGGGCAGCGACACGTCCTTGATCTCCACCCGGTCGATCTGCACGCCCCAGCCCATCGCCGGGCTGTCGATCATCAGCTCCAGCCCCTGGTTGAGCTTCTCGCGGTTCGACAGCAGGTCGTCCAGGTCGCTCTTGCCGATGATCGACCGCAGCGAGGTCTGCGCCATCTGGGAGACCGCGAACCGGTAGTCCTCGACCGCGACGATCGCGCTCGCCGGGTCGACCACCTTGAAGTAGACCACCGCGTCCACCCGCACCGTGACGTTGTCCCGCGTGATGCCCTCCTGTGCCGGCACCGGCAGCGTCACGATCTGGAGGTTCACCTTCCGCAACCGGTCCACGACCGGAACGATCACGGTGAACCCGGGCGGCCGCACCCCTTCCCGCAGCCGGCCGAGGCGGAAGACCACGCCCCGCTCGTACTGCTTCACCACCCGGGCGGCCGCGCCCAGGTACACCGCGACGCCCGTGGCGGCGGCGATTCCCGCTGTCAGCAGTTCCTCGACCATGACGGCCCCCTGCCGGACATACCTACCTATTCACGGTATGCCCGCCGGCCCGCCCTACAACCAGGCCGCGAACTCCAGCAGCAGCTCCGCGTCCCGCCGGCGTCCCGCCGCCAGCGCCCGGCAGCCCGACTCCACCGCCCGGAAGACCGTCCAGCCCCGCAGCCGGTCCCGGTCCACCTCCAGGGAGTCGGCGAGCTTGTTCACCCGCCGCCGCGCCCCGGACGCCCCCGCCGAGGCGGCCACCTGGTCCTCGAGCCGGTCCCGCACCAGCCGGGCCAGGTCGTAGGCCCGCTCGCCCACCAGCGGGTCGGGCCCCACGGTCAGCCACGGCGCCCGCTCGCCCGCCAGCACCTTGCCCTGCCGGAAGTTCCCGTGCAGCAGCAGCTCCTCGCCGGGCGGGCCGGTCAGCTCCTCCCGCAGCGCCACCGCCGTGTCCGCGAGCGCCCGCGCCTCCGGCGGCGCCGACCGCAGCGCCTCGCACTGGGCGGCCGTGCGCTCGGCCACCGTCTCGAACGGGTGCCCCTCGGCCGGCCGCACCCACAGCCGGCGCAGCGTGCCGCAGGCCTCCAGCAGGGCCTTGGCCTCCGGCAGCGAACGCAGCGACACGTCCGGGTGCAGCCGTTCCAGCAGCAGCGCGCCGTCCTCCTCGTGGTGGCGCGTGTCCAGGACCCGTACGGCTCCGAAACCGCCCCAGTGGGCGAGCGCGGCCAGCTCCCGGTCGGGCCGGGCCGTCGGCGGCGCCAGCTTCAGGGCGGCCGGGGTGCCGTCGGGGTAGCGGACGAGCAGCAGCAGACTGCTGCGCCCGCCCGGGGCCTGGACCCGCTGGGCCGCGACGTCCCGCCGCTTCAGAGCCTCCTCGGCGAGCTCGGGCAGACGCCCCAGCCACTCCGTGTCCCGCTCGGCCGGCGGCAGTTCGCCGAGTGCCCGTACGAGCCGCTGCGGCGGTTCGAAAGCCATGCGTGCGTGGTCCCTTTCAGCTGGTACGGGCCTGCTCCGAGCGTTCCGTGAGCCCAGGGAAGGCTACGCCGGTACCGCGCCACCGTGCCGCGCGCACGGCTGCGGCGCTCAGCGCGTCAGCCGCCTCGCGGCGCAACTGGCCGTCCGCCGACCGCACCAGGTCGGAGTACGCGCCCGCCACCCGGTCCTCGATCTCGGCGGCCAGCCGCTCGGTGTCGTCGGGGGTGCGCAGCTCGAAGGGCAGCGCGTACGCCGCCTCCGCGGCCTGCGGCGCGCCGCCCAGCTCCCGCACGGTCCGGGTCAGCCGGTCGCGGCGGGCCAGGTGGCCGCCGTACGCCTCCCGTGCCTCCGCCGCCCGGGCGGGTGCGACGCGCGCGCCGATCACCCCGTACCCGTACGCCGCCGCGTGCTCGGCGGCCAGCGCGGCCTGGGCGGCCCGCAGGGCGCCGCCGGCGGGGGAGGGCGAGGGCTTCACGAGGCGGCTCCCGGGGTCGAGGTCAGCAGGTAGGCGTGGACGGCCCCGCAGGCCGCCACCGAGGCCAGCAGCCGGGCGAGTTCCCCCGGGGCGGCGGCCAGGGCGATGGTCCGGGCCTCCGACAGGCTCCGCTCCGCGTCCGCGAGCGCGCTCAGTGCCTCGGCGGGCTGCGGCGGTACGGCCTCGCGGCTCGCGGCCGGCGGGCCGGGCGCGGGCGCCGCGGCCCCCGGGGCGGCCGGGGAGGGCGGCGCAGTCCTCGAGGACGGCTCGCGGGCGGCGGGGTCCGCGAAGGCCAGGGCCGCGGTGTGCTCGGCGACGGCGGCGCGCAGCGGTGCGAGGCGCCCGGCGAGGGCCGGATGGGCGGCCGCGGTGGTGTCGTAACGTTCCAGCAGTCGCTCGCTGTCACGAACGGCGCCTTCCCGCATCCGCCGTTCGAGGGGAATCCCGCTGCCGGCGCCGGGGGCGTCGCCGCCACCGGTGCACCCGGTGAGCAGTACGGCCCCGGCCGCACCGGCGGTTCCGACGAGCAGGCTCCTTCGTGAGGGCGAGGGCCTCAAGGGCGTGGTCCAGGGCACGGCGGCGTCCTCGGGGGTGATGACGGGGCAGGGTGTGATCACGGTACCCGGGGGTCCCGTCCGGAGCGCGGACGGCAACACCCTCCGCGACCGGATACCCTTTGACCTGACACGACGGAAAACCACAACAGCACACGCGGCCGAGGAGTCACCCGGATGAGCACGACCCAGAGCGACAGGCTGCGCGGACTGCTGGAGCCGCTCGTCGCCGCCAAGGGCCTGGACCTCGAGGACATCGAGCTTTCCAAGGCGGGCAAGCGGCGGATGCTGCGCATCATCGTGGATTCCGATGAGGGTGTCGACCTGGACGAGTGCGCCGAGCTGAGCCGTGAGATCTCCGACCGGCTCGACGAGTCCGACGCGATGGGCGAGGACGAGTACAACCTCGAAGTCAGCTCCCCCGGCGCGGACCGCCCGCTCAGCGAGCACCGTCACTACGTTCGGGCGATCGGCCGCCTCGTGAAGTTCCAGCTGTCCGCCGAAGGTGGAAAGGATGCCGGCGAACTGGTCGCCCGCATCCTCGGCGTCGACGACGAGGGCATGGACCTCGAAGTTCCGGGTGTGAAGGGCCGCAAGGCGACCGCCCGTCGTATTGCTTTCACCGACATCGCCAAGGCGCGGGTCGAGATCGAGTTCAGCCGCAAGGACAAGAAGGAAGAGGAGGCGTAGCCGTGGACATCGACATGAGTGCCCTGCGGGGTCTGGTCCGGGAGAAGGAGATCTCCTTCGACCTGCTCGTCGAGGCGATCGAGTCGGCCCTCCTCATCGCGTACCACCGCACGGAGGGCAGCTTCCGGCGCGCCCGCGTCGAGCTCGACCGTACCAACGGTCACGTGGTCGTGTGGGCGACGGAGGACCCGAGGGACCTCGAGGAGGGGCAGGAGCCCAAGGAGTTCGACGACACGCCGTCGGACTTCGGACGGATCGCCGCGACGACCGCCAAGCAGGTGATCCTCCAGCGTCTGCGCGACGCCGAGGACGACCTGACCTTCGGCGAGTTCGCCGGCCGCGAGGGCGATGTCATCACCGGCGTCGTCCAGCAGGGCAAGGACCCCAAGAACGTCCTCGTCGACATCGGCAAGCTGGAGGCCATCCTGCCGGTGCAGGAGCAGGTCCCCGGCGAGGAGTACACGCACGGGCTCCGCCTGAAGACGTACGTCGTCCGGGTGGCGAAGGGTGTCCGCGGTCCGTCCGTGACCCTGTCGCGGACCCACCCCAACCTGGTGAAGAAGCTGTTCGCCCTGGAGGTCCCGGAGATCGCCGACGGAAGCGTCGAGATCTCCGCGATCGCCCGTGAGGCCGGCCACCGCACCAAGATCGCCGTCCGGTCCACCCGCTCCGGTCTCAACCCGAAGGGCGCCTGCATCGGCCCGATGGGCGCCCGCGTGCGCAACGTGATGGCCGAGCTGCACGGCGAGAAGATCGACATCGTCGACTGGTCGGACGATCCGGCGGAGATGGTGGCGAACGCCCTGTCCCCCGCGCGGGTGAGCAAGGTCGAGGTCGTCGACTGGGACACCCGCTCCGCGCGGGTGACCGTGCCCGACTACCAGCTGTCGCTGGCGATCGGCAAGGAGGGCCAGAACGCCCGCCTCGCCGCCCGGCTCACCGGCTGGCGCATCGACATCCGGCCGGACACCGAGGCACCCGAGGACGCGGACGCCCGCGCCTGACGGACCGGTGTGCCGGGCGCCCGACCGGGAATAAACCAGTACCGGCCGGGGGTTTCCGGCCGGTAGACAGGTACTCCGGCACGCCGGAGCGCCGTACGAGACCACAACGACATCCGTTCGATTTTTCCCCTGAAGGGGTGAGGTCGGTACGGGGAGGTAGACTTAGGCGTGTCTGGCCGGACGCAAGCCCGCGCATGCCCCGAACGCACCTGTGTGGGGTGCCGGGAGCGAGCGGCCAAGAGCGATCTGCTGCGCATCGTGGCGGTCGGGGACGCATGCGTCCCGGATCACCGCGGTACGCTGCCCGGCCGGGGTGCCTACGTGCACCCCGCCGTGGTCTGCCTCGACCAGGCGGTCCGCCGCCGGGCGTTCCCCCGGGCCCTCAGGTCCGCCGGAGCGCTCGACACGGAGGGACTGCGCACTGCCCTGGCCGTACCGGCCGAGGCGACCCCGTAAGAAAGAAGTACGGCACGGACACCCCGTGCGGTCAGGTACCTCGCGAGTTGGAAGTAGGTCGAGATTGCGATGAGCACTCGATGAGTACGCGATGAGTACGCCCATGAAGTAGCGACGGTCCGGCGTAACCCGGACCTAAAAGGAGCGATGTGGCTAAGGTCCGGGTATACGAACTCGCCAAGGAGTTCGGGGTAGAGAGCAAGGTCGTCATGGCCAAGCTCCAAGAACTCGGTGAATTCGTCCGTTCGGCGTCCTCGACGATCGAGGCGCCGGTTGTACGCAAGTTGACTGACGCACTGCAGGGGCCCGGCGGCAACGCCGGCAAGTCCGCTGCGAAGCCCGGCGCGCCCCGCAAGGCCGCGCCCGCCAAGCCCGCGGCGCCCTCCCCGGCCGCCGCGGCACGTCCTGCCGCCCCCAAGCCCGGCGCACCGGCCCCCAAGCCGGCCGCTGCCGAGGCTCCCGCGGCACCCGCCCCGGTGACTCCGGCCGCTCCCGGCCCGCGTCCCGGTCCCAAGGCTCCCGCCCCGAAGCCCGCTCCGGCGGCTCCCGTGGCGACCGAGTTCTCCGCGCCTCCGGCGGCCCCGGCGCGTCCCGCCGCGGCCCCCGGCCCCCGTCCGGCGCAGCAGCGCCCGGCCGGCCCGGGTCAGGGTGCCCGTCCCGGCGCCCCGCGTCCGGCCGGCGCCACCCCCGGCGCCCAGGCCCCGCGGCCCGGCGGCGCACAGGCCCCGCGTCCGCAGGGCTCCCGTCCGGCCGGTCCCCGTCCGGGCAACAACCCCTTCACCTCCGGCGGCTCGACCGGCATGGCGCGCCCGCAGGCGCCCCGTCCGGCCGGCGCTCCGCGTCCCGGTGCCCCCGGCGCCGGCGGCCAGGGTGCCCCGCGTCCGCAGGCCGGCCCCGGCGGCGCCCCGCGCCCGCAGGGTCCCGGCGGCGCCCGTCCCACCCCGGGCGGCATGCCGCGTCCGCAGGGCGGCGCTCCGCGTCCCGGCGGTGCTCCCGGCGGTAACCGTCCGAACCCGGGCATGATGCCGCAGCGTCCCGCTGCCGGTGGTCCCGGTCCCCGTCCCGGCGGCGGCCCCGGTGGCCGTGGTCCCGGTGCCGGTGGCCCGCGTCCCGGTGGCGCCGGTCGTCCCGGCGGCGGCGGCTTCGCCGGTCGTCCGGCCGGTCCGGGCTCGCGTCCGGCCGGTGGCGGCTTCGGCGGCCCGCGTCCGGGTGGCGGCGGCTTCGGCGGCGGTCCGGCCGGTGCCGGCGGCGGCGGTCGTCCCGGCTTCGGCGGGCGTCCCGGTGGTCCCGGTGCCCGTGGTGGCACGCAGGGCGCCTTCGGCCGTCCCGGCGGTCCGGCGCGTCGCGGCCGCAAGTCCAAGCGCCAGCGTCGCCAGGAGTACGAGGCCATGCAGGCCCCGTCGGTCGGCGGCGTGATGCTGCCGCGCGGTGGCGGCGAGACCGTGCGCCTGTCGCGCGGTGCCTCCCTCACCGACTTCGCGGAGAAGATCAACGCCAACCCGGCGTCGCTCGTCGCCGTGATGATGAACCTCGGCGAGATGGTCACGGCCACCCAGTCCGTGTCCGACGAGACCCTCCAGCTCCTCGCCGGCGAGATGAACTACACCGTTCAGATCGTCAGCCCGGAGGAGGAGGACCGCGAGCTCCTCGAGGGCTTCGACATCGAGTTCGGCGAGGACGAGGGCGGCGAGGAGTTCCTGCTGCCGCGTCCGCCGGTCGTGACCGTCATGGGTCACGTCGACCACGGTAAGACCCGACTGCTCGACGCCATCCGCAAGACGAACGTCGTCGCGGGCGAGGCCGGCGGCATCACGCAGCACATCGGTGCGTACCAGGTCGGTACCGAGGTCAACGGTGAAGAGCGCAAGATCACCTTCATCGACACCCCGGGTCACGAGGCGTTCACCGCCATGCGTGCCCGTGGTGCCAAGTCGACCGACATCGCGATCCTCGTGGTCGCGGCCAACGACGGCGTCATGCCGCAGACGATCGAGGCGCTCAACCACGCCAAGGCCGCCGGCGTCCCGATCGTCGTCGCGGTCAACAAGATCGACGTCGAGGGTGCCGACCCGGTCAAGGTGCGCGGTCAGCTCACCGAGTTCGGTCTGGTCGCCGAGGAGTACGGCGGCGACACGATGTTCGTCGACATCTCCGCCAAGCAGGGTCTGCACATCGACTCCCTGCTCGAGGCCGTCGTCCTCACCGCCGACGCCTCCCTCGACCTGCGGGCCAACCCGGAGCAGGACGCTCAGGGTATTGCGATCGAGTCCCACCTCGACCGCGGCCGCGGTGCCGTCGCCACCGTCCTCGTCCAGCGCGGTACCCTCCGCGTCGGCGACACGATGGTCGTGGGCGACGCCTACGGCCGCGTGCGCGCCATGCTCGACGACAAGGGCAACAACGTCGAGGAAGCGGGTCCGTCGACCCCCGTCCTGGTCCTGGGTCTCACCAACGTCCCCGGCGCCGGCGACAACTTCCTCGTCGTGGACGAGGACCGTACGGCCCGTCAGATCGCCGAGAAGCGTGCTGCGCGCGAGCGCAACGCCAACTTCGCCAAGCGCGTCCGCCGGGTGTCCCTGGAAGACCTCGACTCGGTCCTCAAGGCCGGTCTGGTCCAGGAACTCAACCTCATCATCAAGGGCGACGCGTCCGGTGCGGTCGAGGCTCTCGAGTCCTCGCTGCTCCAGCTCGACGTCGGTGAAGAGGTCGACATCCGCGTCCTGCACCGCGGTGTGGGTGCGGTCACCGAGTCCGACATCTCGCTGGCGATGGGCTCCGACGCCATCGTCATCGGTTACAACGTCCGTGCGGCCGGCCGTGCCGCGCAGATGGCGGACCGCGAGGGCGTCGACGTCCGGTACTACTCGGTGATCTACCAGGCCATCGAGGAGATCGAGGCGGCCCTGAAGGGTCTGCTCAAGCCGGAGTACGAAGAGGTCGAGCTCGGTACGGCGGAGATCCGCGAGATCTTCCGCTCGTCCAAGCTGGGCAACATCGCCGGTGTCCTGGTCCGCTCGGGCGAGGTCAAGCGCAACACCAAGGCGCGGCTCCTGCGCGATGGCAAGGTCATCGCCGAGAACCTCACCATCTCCGGTCTGCGCCGCTTCAAGGACGACGTCACCGAGATCCGCGAAGGCTTCGAGGGCGGTATCAACCTCGGCTCCTTCAACGACATCAAGATCGACGACGTCATCGCGACGTACGAGATGCGCGAGAAGCCCCGCGCGTAAGCGCACGGCGGAACGCACGTGTCGTAACACCGTGTCGTAGCACCGGGGCCGGTCGGCGGAATATCCGTCGATCGGCCCCGGCCGTTGCGTGTACGGTTCTGGTGACCCTGCCGAGCGTCGGCCGGCAGGCCACCGAACCCGCACCGGCGGGATATCCGGAACTGCATGTACGTGGGGACTCTGTCCTTCGATCTGCTCCTCGGCGACGTCCATTCGCTGAAGGAGAAACGCTCCGTCGTCCGGCCCATCGTCGCCGAGCTCCAGCGCAAGTTCGCCGTGAGCGCGGCCGAGGTGGGCGACCAGGACCTGCACCGCAGGGCCCGTATAGGGGTCGCCCTGGTGAGCGGGGACGCGGGGTTCGTGTCGGACGTACTCGACCGCTGTGAGCGGCTGGTCGCGGCGCGTCCGGAAGTGGAGCTGCTGTCCGTGAGACGGCGGTACCACGGTGATGAAGACTGATTGCTTGTCTGCAAGGAAGAAGGAGACGGACCAGTGGCCGACAATGCGCGGGCGAAGAAGCTGGCGGACCTCATCCGGGAGGTGGTGGCCGAGAAGCTGCAGCGCGGCGTCAAGGACCCCCGCCTCGGTACGCACGTGACCATCACGGACACCAGGGTCACCGGCGACCTGCGGGAGGCCACGGTCTTCTACACGGTGTACGGCGACGACGAGGACCGGGCCAGCGCGGCAGCGGGCCTGGAGAGCGCCAAGGGCGTACTGCGCTCCGCGGTCGGCCGGGCGGCGGGAACCAAGTTCACGCCCACCCTGACCTTCGTCGCGGACGCCCTCCCGGAGAACGCCAAGACCATCGAGGACCTCCTCAACAAGGCGCGGGCCTCCGACGCCCAGGTGCGGGAGGTGTCCTCTGGCGCGCAGTACGCCGGCGAGGCCGACCCGTACAAGAAGCCGGGCGAGGACGAGGACGACGAGGACGCAGCCGCGGAATGAGCAGCAACGCAGGGAAGACTCCTGGGGGCCCCTCCCGGCCGGAGGCTGCGGGAGGGCTCGTCATCGTCGACAAGCCGTCCGGCTTCACTTCGCACGACGTGGTCGCCAAGATGCGGGGGATCGCCAAGACCCGCCGCGTCGGCCACGCCGGCACCCTCGACCCGATGGCGACGGGCGTCCTCGTCCTCGGCGTCGAGAAGGCCACCAAGCTCCTCGGCCACCTCGCGCTGACCGAGAAGGAGTACGTCGGCACGATCCGCCTGGGCCAGAACACCCTGACGGACGACGCCGAGGGCGAGATCACCTCCTCCGCGGACGCCTCCGGGGTCACCCGGGACGCCGTGGACGCGGGGATCGCCAAGCTGACCGGCGAGATCATGCAGGTGCCGTCCAAGGTCAGCGCCATCAAGATCAAGGGGGTGCGCTCCTACAAGCGCGCCCGCGACGGCGAGGACTTCGAGATCCCGGCCCGGCCGGTGACCATCTCGTCGTTCCAGGTGTACGACATGCGCGAAGGCGAGGCCGAGGACGGCACCAAGGTCGTCGACCTCGTCGTCTCCGTCGTCTGCTCCAGCGGTACGTACATCCGCGCCCTCGCCCGCGACCTGGGCGCCGACCTCGGCGTGGGCGGCCACCTCACGGCGCTGCGGCGCACCCGGGTCGGCCCGTACAAGCTGGACAAGGCGCGCACGCTGGACCAGCTCCAGGAGGAGCTGACCGTCATGCCGATCGGCGAGGCGGCCGCCGCCGCCTTCGCGCGGTGGGACCTGGACGCCCGGCGGGCCTCGCTGCTCGCCAACGGCGTGCGGATCGAGATGCCCGACGAGTACCGGGACGGCCGGACCGTCGCCGTGTACGGGCCCCAGGGGCAGCTGCTCGGGCTCGTGGAGAGCAAGGGCGGCAAGGCGAAGTCCCTCGCGGTCTTCGTCTGAGCGGGCCCTGCCTTTGACGTGGAGCGGTGAGCGCACACGGACTGCTGCTCACCGCTCCACGACCCCCCTCGGATAGGTCTTTATCCACGCGGAGCCCCGGATTCACCCGTCCGAGCAGGCGCTCGGAGTGAATGCGGGGAGCGTTGGGGGGCGCTTTCGCCTCCGTGCTTTTCGCGCTGATCTTCACTTGCCTACCGTCGTGCACACGGGTCCCGTGGCGGGGGAGTGGTGCGGTGATGACGGACGAGGTCACGGGCGGGACGAGGGGCGCCGGCTCCGGTGCGTTCGCGGGCGGTGATTCCGGGGGCGGGGCCTTCGCTGGGGGCGCCTTGGCGGGCGGTGCCTTCGCGGGCGGTGCCTTGGCGGGCGGTGCGGAACTGGTGGTGATCCGGGACGTGGCCGGGCGGGTGCGCGGGAGCGGCTTCGTGGCCGACGACCGCGGCACGGTGGTCACCAGCCACGAGGCCGTCGACGGACTGGCGCGGGTGGTGCTGCGCGCACCGGGGGAGCGCACCTGGCTGGCCGGCGCCGACGACGTGACCGCCCTGCCGGAGCTCGGGCTGGCCCTCGTACGCAGCGACGGACTCGGTGTGCGGCCGCTGCCCGTGGCGATGCGCGAGGTGATCCCTCCGGGGACGTACGTACGCCTGCCCGCGCGGGGCTGGCGACAGGCGCGGGTGCTCGGGGCGGGAGCGGAGGTCGCCTACACCGCGACCGGCTGCTTCCACGCACTGCCCGCCACCGTCGAGCTGGCCATCGGCACGGACGGCCGGGACGCGCTGCGGCTCGGCGGCGAGGCCTGCGGGGGGCCGGTCCTCGACGCGGGGACCGGAGCGGTGCTCGCGGTACTGGGCCCTGCTCTCGCAGCGGAACACCGCTCCGGCAGCTTCGCCGTGGCCCTGCGCGCGGCCGCCGCGCAAGCACCCGACGGCCCCCTCGCCGCGCTGCTGGAGCGCAACTGCGCCACGGTGCCGGGATACGGCGCCGACCTCAACCTGGCCGGAGCCCTGGAGCTGACCGCCACCACCGTCGGCTCCGCGTTCCCCCCGGCCGCCGCCGCCGAGCCCGTGCCGGAACCCGTACCGCGCCCCGCGCTCGCCGCCGGCCTGGCCGACTTCACCGCGGGCGCGGGCCTCGTGCTCGGGCTGATCGGGGAACCCGGCACCGGGCGCACCACCGCCCTCGCCGCCCTGGCCGCCGACCGGGCGCGCGGACCCCGCCCCGCGCCGACGCTCTGGCTGCGCGGGGCCGACCTGCGCGGCGGCGACACCTCCCTGGCCGACGCCGTGACCCGGGCCCTGGCAGCGGCGGCCCGGATCATCACCGCGGGCGCGGGCGCGGGCACGGGCGCCGAGCGGGCTTCGGGCTCGGGCGCCGACCGGGCTGCCCGTCGGGCCGGGGATCCCGGTGCCGGTCGGGCGGCGGGTCCGGGAGACCGGGCCGGCGGTTCTGGGGCCTGCCGGGTCGGGGGCGTTGGTGCCGAGCGGGTCGGGGGTGCTGCCGCCGGACCGGTCGGGGGGCCCGGGGGCGCGGCGGGTGCCGGCCGGACGGGGGCCGTCCCGCCCGGGTGTGCGCCGTCGGGGGTGGCGGACGCGGCGGACGGGACCGGTGAGCGCGTGGCACGGCTCGCGGACGCCGCCGGACGGGCGCTGCTGGTGGTGCTGGACGCCCCCGAGGAGATGCCGCCGCAGCTCGCCCACCGCCTGGAGCCGTGGACCGAGGCCACCGCCGGCTGGCTGCGCCGCACCGGGGCCCGGCTGGTGGTCGCCGCCCGGCCCGAGTACTGGGAGCGGGCCGGCGGCCTGTACCCGCCGGAGCTGCTGCACACCCCGGCCCGCGCCGCCCGGCGGATGCCGCCCGCGCTGCCCGTCGGGGACCTGACCCCCGAGGAGGCGCGGACCGTCCGGGCCCGCCTGGGCATCCCGGACGACGCGGTGCACAAGGCCGACGCGCGGCACCCGCTCACCCTGCGCCTGCTCGCGGGGATCCGCGCGGCCGAGGTGACGGAGGGCCGCCCGGGCCGTGACGAGGTCTTCGCGGCGCACCTGGACCTGGTGGCCCTGCGCATCGCCGTCCGCATCGCGGCCGCCGGCGCCGGGCGCGGGCCCGGGGCCGCGGTGCACGGCCCCGGGGTGCGGCGGCTGGCGGCGCGGGTGGCCGGGCGGGTGCACGAGGCCGCCCGGCGGTGCCTGGGCCCCGGGCAGGGCCAGCTGGACCGGGCCGCCTTCGAGGAGCTGTTCCCCTGGCGCACCGGCTGGGCCTCCGCCGTCCTCACCGAGGGCCTGCTGGTCCCGGCGGGCCCCGGCTACCGCTTCGCGCACGAGGAGCTCTCAGACTGGCTCCAGGGCGGCCACCTCGACGTACCGGGCGCCCTCGACGACCTCGTGCACCGCGGCCCCGCCGCATCCGGCCCGCCCGTACCCCGGCACCGCATCGGACCCGTCGTGGAAGCCCTGCGCAGGCTGCCTGCCACCGAACTCCACGAGACCCTGGCCGCCCTGGTGGCCACCCTGAACGCCTTGGCCCGAGGGGCCCCGCCGGGCGCTTCCCCCCAGTCCGCCCCGGCCGGCGCGCACGCCGACCGGGTCTGGTGGGCCTCGCGGCTGGTGCGCGGGGTCCTGCTCGGCGCTCCCGACGCCACCCCCCACCTGCCCGTCCTGCGCTCCCTCGCCGAGCACGTGGCGCGGGCCGCCCCGGGCGAGTTCGGCGGCTGGTTCTGGAACCGGCTCCGGCTGGCCGAGTCCGACCGCCTCGACCTGCTGCGCCGACTGCTGCCCTGCGACCACCGCTACCTGGAGGCCGCCGCCCGCCGGCTGGCCCGCGCCCCGCAGCTGGTGTTGCCCCTGCTCTGCGCCTGGTTCACCGACGAACGCAGGCTGCGCGGCCGCCCCGGAGCCACCGTGGCCACCGCGGCGCAGGCGCTGCTCCACACCCACCGCGGCCTCGCGCCGGACGACCTCACCGAGGCCCTCGTCGGCGCCGCGCACCCCCGAGCCGACGAACTGCTCGCCGTCCTCGCGGAGGACGAGCCGTCCGCGCTGTCCAGGGCAGTCGACCGCTGGGCCCGCGACGAGCGGCCCGAGCGCCGGGTGGCCGCCGCCGCGTACGGTCTCGCCACCGCCCCGCACGTGCGGGCCGCCGCCGACCGGGAGCTGCTGCGCCGCGCCGCCGAGGCCCTCCTCGACCGGCCCGGCGACGCCGCCCTGCACGGCAGCGCCCTCGCGGTGCTGCTGCGCGACCCCCAGGCCCGGGCCCGCTACCTGCCCGACGCCCTCGCCTGCTTCCGCGCCCCCGCCGGCGGCTCCCGGCTCCCCGCCCGCGCGCTGGTCGCGGCGCTGCCCGTACTGCCCGAGCCGGACGCCGTGTTCGAGGCGCTGCGGGAGCGGAGCGACGGCGAGGTGATCCGCGCCCTGGCCGCGCTCACCACCCCGGGCCTGGCCCGCCGCGCCGGCGACCTCGTACGGGACCACCTCGCCCGCCACCCCGAGGACGCCCCGCACGCCGCCGCCTTCGTCGACCGGCGCCTGGACCAGGGGCCGGCGGCCGGGCCGGTGCTGCGCCCGCTGGTCCTGGGCCTGCTGCGGACCGCCCCGCCGCCCGTACGGGCCGCGGTGGCCGGCGTACTGGCCGCGCCCGGAGCGGAGTCCTCGTACCCGCTGCGCGCCGAACTGGCCGACGTCCTGCTGCGCGAGGAGGCCGATCCGGCGGTGCTCGGCGCGTTCCTGGCGGGGCTGGCGGCCGGGAGCGGCCGGCGCCCGGAGGTCCGTACCCGCGAGCTGCTGCGGCGCACCGGGCGGCAGCTGCTGCGGGCACCGGGCGGCCCGGCGGTGTTCGAGCACCGCACGGTGGAGCTGGCCCGGGCCGATCCGGTGTTCGGGGCGCTGGTGTCCCGCTGGCTGACGGACGCGGCGACGGAGGCGGCGGCGCTGCTCGGGCCGGGCGCCCGGCGTACCGTGGAGACTCTTCGTAGAGCCGCGCCGGACATTACGTGAGGCGGGGAACGATTCCGGCCAGAGCCGATGCGGGGCCCCGGCCGACGGCATGGCAGTCTTAGACCTGCAATCGGCAATCCGGTACAGGGACCACACGGGTTCGGGCGAGGAGCGGTCACAGTGCAGCGCTGGCGTGGCTTGGAGGACATCCCCCAGGACTGGGGACGCAGCGTCGTCACCATCGGCTCCTACGACGGCGTGCACCGGGGACACCAGCTGATCATCGGCCGGGCCGTGGCGAAGGCCCACGAGCTGGGCGTCCCGGCGGTCGTCGTCACCTTCAGCCCGCACCCGAGCGAGGTCGTGCGGCCCGGCAGCCACCCGCCGATCCTGGCCCCCTACGACCGCCGTGCCGAACTGATGGCCGGTCTCGGCGTCGACGCGCTGCTGATCCTGCCCTTCACGGCGGAGTTCTCGCAGCTGTCCCCGGCCGACTTCATCGTCAAGGTGCTGGTCGACAAGCTGCACGCGCGCGCCGTCATCGAGGGCCCGAACTTCCGTTTCGGCCACCGGGCCGCCGGGAACGTCGACTTCCTGCGCGAGCTGGGCTCCACCTACGACTACGAGGTGGACGTGGTGGACCTGGTGGAGCGCGGCGAGGCGGGCGGCGGCGTGCCGTTCTCCTCGACCCTGGCGCGCCGGCTGGTCGCCGAGGGGGACATGGAGGGCGCCGCCGAGATCCTGGGCCGTCCGCACCGGGTCGAGGGCGTCGTGGTGCGCGGTGCGCAGCGCGGGCGCGAGCTCGGCTACCCGACGGCCAACGTCGAGACGCCGCCGCACACCGCGATCCCGGCCGACGGGGTCTACGCGGGCTGGCTGACGGCCGACGGCGAGCGGATGCCGGCGGCGATCTCGGTCGGTACGAACGTGCAGTTCGATGCCACCGAGCGCACCGTGGAGGCGTACGCGATCGACCGCGTCGGCCTGGACCTGTACGGGAAGCAGGTGTGCGTCGACTTCCTCGCGTACGTGCGGGGGATGGCGAGGTTCGAGTCGCTCGACGGGCTGCTGGAGGCCATCGCGGACGACGTGAAGCGGGCGCGGGTCCTCACGGACTCCTTCGACGCCGCGCGGCGCTGACCGCCGCGCCGCTCCGCCGCGTTCGACGGGGGAAGGGCCCGTACCGTCCTGGGACGGTACGGGCCCTTCCCCGTGCCTGCCGTGTGCCGGCCCGTCAGGCCGTCAGTCCGTCAGCCGAGGCGCGGGTCGCGCGGGGATTCGCCGGGGTACTGCGGCGGCTGGAGGGCCGGGGGCTGCTGCCAGGGCTGGCCCGGCTGCGGGTAGGGCTGCTGCCCGTACGGCGGCTGGGCGGCCTGGGGCTGGGCGGCCTGGGGCTGCTGCCCGTACGGGCCCTGGGGCTGTCCCTGCGGCGGCTGCTGGGGGTGCTGCGGCTGCGGGGGCATCTGGGGCGCGCCCCAGTGGACCTGCGCGGCCTGCTGCTGGGCGCGTACGAAGTCCTCGGCGACCAGGGCGGACAGGTTGAAGTACGCCTCCCGGGTCTTGGGCCGCATCAGGTCGAGGTCCACCTCGGCACCGGCCGCGAGGTGCTCGTCGAACGGCACCACGACGACCCCGCGGCAGCGGGTCTCGAAGTGCTGCACGATGTCCTCGACCTTGATCATCTTGGCGGTCTCGCGCACCCCGGAGATGACGGTGATCGAGCGCGAGACGAGATCGGCGTAGCCGTGGGCGGAGAGCCAGTCGAGCGTGGTGCTCGCGCTGCTCGCGCCGTCCACGGACGGGGTGGAGATGATGATCAGCTGGTCGGCCAGGTCCAGGACCCCGCGCATGGCGGAGTACAGGAGCCCGGTGCCCGAGTCGGTCAGGATGATCGGGTACTGGCGGCCGAGCGTCTCTATGACGCGGCGGTAGTCCTCGTCGTTGAAGGTCGTGGAGACCGCCGGGTCCACGTCGTTGGCGATGATCTCCAGGCCGGAGGGGGCCTGCGAGGTGAACCGCCGGATGTCCATGTACGAGTGCAGGTACGGGATCGCCTGGACCAGGTCCCGGATCGTCGCGCCGGTCTCGCGGCGGACGCGGCGGCCGAGGGTGCCGGCGTCGGGGTTCGCGTCGATGGCCAGGATCTTGTCCTGGCGCTCGGTGGCGAGGGTGGCGCCGAGGGCGGTGGTGGTCGTGGTCTTGCCGACGCCACCCTTGAGGCTGATGACCGCGATCCGGTAACAGGACATCACCGGCGTGCGGATGAGCTCCAGCTTGCGCTGGCGGTCGGCCTCGGCCGCCTTGCCGCCGAAGCGGAAGCCGGAACGGGTGGGCTTCGGCTTCTGCTTGGCGCGGATGAGGCGGTCGGAGGACAGCTCCACGGCGGCGGTGTAGCCGAGGGGGGCGCCGGGGCCCTGGCCGGGGTGGGGCTGCTGCGGGTACGGCCCCTGCGCGGGTGCCTGCGGCTGCGGGGGCGGGTAGCCCTGCGGTGCGTGCTGCTGCGCCTGCTGAGGCGGGAACGCGTAGCCCTGAGGGGGCTGCGGTGCCTGGGCCTGCTGCTGCGGGGGCGCGGGCGGGAAGCCGTAGCCCTGCGGGGGCTGCGGTGCCTGGGTCTGGGCCTGCTGCGGTTCCGGGGCGGGCGGGAACCCGTATCCCTGCGGGGGCTGCGGTGCCGGGTACCCCGGCTGCGGCTGCTGCTGCGGCTCCTGGGCGGGCGGCGGGAAGCCGTAGCCCTGGGGTGCGCCCGGGGCGCCGAACGCGGGCGGCAGCGGCGGCAGTTCACCCCCGGGTCCCCCGACCGGAGTTCCCCCGGCCGGGGTGGGCGTCCGCGTGGCGGCAGGCGGCGCCTCCTCGGCGGCCGCCGAGAACGCCGGCGGTACGGCGTCCACCGGAGCGGGAGCCGGCTCGTCCTGCCCGGCGGGGCCGGAGGACGCTCCCTCGGCCTCGGCGGCGGGGGCCACGGCGGGCACCGGGAACGGGGCGGCCGGCTCCGCCTGCGCGGGCGCGTCGGGGCCGGGGGATGTTCCCTCGGTCTCGGCGAAGGGGGCGGGTGCGGCGATGGGGGCCACGGCGGGCACCGGGAATGGGGCGGCCGGCCCGGCCTGCGCGGGGGCGTCGGGGCCGGGGGACGCTTCCTCGGTCTCGGCGAAGGGGGCGGGTGCGGCGATGGGGGCCACGGCGGGCACCGCGAACGGGGCCGCCGGCCCGGTCTGCGCGGGCGCCGCCGGGAAGGCCGCGGGGGTGCTCGCGGGCAGCGCCGGGAGCGGCGCCGGCCCCTGGGACGCCTCGCCGGCGCCCGCCTCCCGCTGGCCGGGCACCGGTGCCGCGGACCCCGCCTCGCCGGCCGCAGCCGCCGCTCCGGCCGCAGCCGGGAACGGTGCCGCCGCTCCGGACGCCTGGCCCGGGCCCCCGGCTTCCTGGCCCCCGGACGCCGGTGCCGCGGGGGCGCCCGCCTGCGCCGGGACGGCGGACGGGGCGTCGGAGGAGGGGGACGGCGCGGCCGGGCGCGGCGACGCCGGAGCGATCCGCATCGTCGGCGGCGAGACCACGTCCGCCGGGCGGTGCGGTTCGAAGCCGCCGCCTTCCGGCAGCCCGGGCACCCCCGCCACCGGCGCGGCCGGCGCGGACGAGCCCTGGGTGTACCAGGCCGGCGGGGTGTAGTCGATGGTGAACTCGCCCGTCACATCGGGCTCCGCGTCGGACTGATCGTCCGTCGGGACGTCCCACGTCCCGCCGCGCCTCTCGTTCCGATCGCCGCTCACTGGTCCTCCTGGTCTGTCGAACACCGGTCGGGCGCCCAACTCGACGCCGCGCCCGCGCTCAGCCTAATCGCGCCCGGCGACCGAAAGCCCCCGAGGTCGCGCCCCCGTACTCCTGCCTACAGGCCGCTCCCGCCCTGAGCAACCGTCACCGCGCACCGGTGCCTCAGTCGATGCGCCGCGCCGCCCCCAGCAGCCCGGTCTCCGTTTCCGTGCCCTGGGTCATCACGAACTTCCGGTCCCGCGGCGTGCACCACAGCGTCACCCCGTCCCCCAGGGTCGGCAGCGACTCCACCGCAGCCCTCGGCAGCCGCATCAGCGCGCCGATCCGCTCCGCCTCGTCCGGGGACACCCGCTGCACCCCGGCCAGCGCCGAGTTCGCCAGCAGCCGGGGCGCGGCCGGGCTCAGGTACGGCAGCAGGGTCAGCACCGACTGCCAGGGCCCCGCCACCACCCGTCCGCGCGGCGGCCGCATCCCGCAGTCCCGGACCACCAGCACCGGGCTGCCCGCCGAGGCGCCCTGCGGCGGGACCCGGCCCACCTCGTGCAGGGTCACGCACTGCTGCCCGCCGCCGGCCGCCCGGGCCAGCCCGGCCCACACGGACGCCCGCCCGGTCTCCACCGCGACCCGGGCCCCCGTCGCGGCCGTGCGCAGGGCCAGCACCTGGGCCGTCCACAGGCCGCCGATCAGCGTGACCTCGTACGGGGTCGGCCGGTTGACGCCGAGCACCGCCGGCCGCCCCTCGGCGTCCACGCCGATGACGACCCCGTCGTCCCCGACGGGCAGCGCCAGCGCGTCCAGATCCGCCGCCGGGACCACGTGCCGCTCCCGGCGGGGGCCGATCAGCCCGAAACCGCCCCGCACCCCGCCCCGTATCCTGCCGCTCATCGCGCCCCTCCCAGCGGCAGCGAGGCCAGCAGCCCCGGCACCTGTTCCCGGTCGAGCCGTACCAGCCCGGTCTTCACGCCCCGCGCCGTCCGTTCCAGTTCCCGCCGGGCCGCCACCAGCTCCTCGTCGCTGCGCCCGGTGACCCGTACGTGTC
Source organism: Streptomyces sp. NPDC034085 (assembly GCF_055575555.1). NCBI lineage: Bacteria > Bacillati > Actinomycetota > Actinomycetes > Kitasatosporales > Streptomycetaceae > Streptomyces > Streptomyces sp. NPDC034085. The sequence continues at coordinate 153,807 of NZ_JBVISL010000014.1, forward strand.
CGGTCAGCGTCACGCCCTGGCGCGCGGCCGGGGCCATCGTGAGGCTGAAGTTCGTGGCCAGCGCCGGCAGCGAGGTGAGCAGCGCCACGAACTGGGGCAGGGCCGCCCCGGCCCCGCCCAGCTGCGGCCAGCGGCCTATCCAGTACGTGGTGTGGCGCCGGTCGTCGCAGCGCCAGGTCCTCGGGGTCTCCTCGGTGCGCCGGCCGGTACTCGCCGAACGGCCCGCCTGCGTGATCGCCATCGGGTTCGCGCACGAGGAGGTCGCCAGCGCGCCCGTCAGCTCCTGCTCCGTCAGCACGGTGGCCCGGAACCCGGCCCCGGTCAGCCGGCTCGCCAGCTGGTCGGCCGCCCGCACCACGCAGCGCTGCGCCCCCGCCAGGCCGCCGCCGCGCGCGGCGACCGCCTCGGGGCACAGCTCCGGGTCGAGCTTGAGCGCGATCCACGTCAGCCGGACCGCCGGGGTGCCCGTGCGGGCCTGGAGCGGGGCGTAGTTGAGCGTCGCCATCGACCGGGCCGGCAGGTGCGGAGCGGGCGCGGGCTGCGTGTGCTGGACCAGCTGCGCCGACTCCAGCCGGATCCCGTCCACGTCGAGGACGTCCCGGATCAGGGACAGCGGCAGCGGCCGCTCCGTGCGGTCGGGCCGCAGTGCGGTGGCGTCCGTGTCCACCTGCACCACGGCCGTCAGGAAGGTCCCGTCGCCGACCAGCCCCACCGGGCGCCGCTCGCGGTCGCCGAAGGTCGAGGTCCGCAGCGCCGGATCGGCCTCGACCAGCGGCGCCAGCCCGGGCTCGGTCCCGGCGGGCACCGTGAAGGAGGCGGCCCTGCGCCGCCGGGCGCGCAGTGCGAGCGCGCCGCCGATCCATTCGGGCAGGGAACGCTGGTGGCGGCGTACGAGGGCGAGCAGCGCCAGGGCCGCCGCCAGGACGCCGGCGGGCACCAGCAGCAGCGGTTCCACCACCCAGGCCACGAGCAGCGCGGCGGCCGCCAGCTGGAGGAGGACGAGCTGTTGCAATCGGAACGGTCCGAAGCGGCCAGGGCTCGGTCGCGGATGCGGCGTGACCCCGCCGCGCGCGGGTGCGGCCGCGGCAGTCCGCGGCTCCGTCACGCTGGCACTCACTCGCGCACCTCCCCATCCCGGGGGCGGATCCGACGGGTTCCGGCACGGCGCGGCAGCCGCCGCCCGCCCCCGGGAACCTTCCCAATCCACCCCAACCAGCCCTGAACACCCCGGCCTGGACGGCGCTGAGCGGCCGCCCCAGCCTACCCGCCCCCTGCCGACCCTCCGTCAAGAGGCATAGTAGGTCCCCGGTCCGACAACCAAGGCCCGGTGAGCGGCCCCACCGACCGGGCCGTGCGGGGAGAAGCAGGCGGTCATGGCATCCCGACGTGATGAGCTCAACGCGTACACCTTTGCGAAGCGGCGCACCGTGGCCGCGTTCCTCCAGCCCTCCGCCACGGGTACTGAAGAGGGCGCTCCCCGCCCGCTGCGCGCGGTCCTGCCCGGTGTGGTGATCGGCGCGCTGGTGGTCGCGGGCTTCGGCGCCTGGGGCATGTTCAAACCGCAGGCGCCCAAGGGGTGGGACAAGCCCGGCGCGATGGTCATCGTCGGCAAGCAGTCGACGACCCGGTACGTGGTGCTGACCACCAAGGTGAACGGCAAGGACCAGACCCGCCTGCACCCCGTGCTCAACCTGGCGTCGGCGCGGCTGCTGCTCGACCCGCGCACGTCCAAGGTCGTCCAGGTCGAGGACAAGGTGCTGGACGCGGGCAAGCCGCCGCGCGGCCCCATCATCGGCATCCCCTACGCCCCCGACCGGCTCCCCGCCGCGGCGGAGGCCGGCAGGGCCAAGCGCTGGGCCGTCTGCCAGCGGCCCGGCGGCAACAACCGCGGCGTGCAGACCGCCGCCTTCGTCCTCGCCGACCGCGAGGCGGGCCTGCTGGACGACGGCCACCGCACGACCGGCACCCAGGTGCTGTACGTGCAGAACACCGGCGGCGCCAAGGAGCGCTACCTGGTCGACGCGGCCGGCACCAAGTACAGGTTCCCCGACGGCCGGCCCGACTCCGGGACCCTCACCACGGCCCTGGTCGGCACCGGCGCGACGCCGCAGCCGGTGACCGGGGAGTGGCTGGCCACCCTCAACTCCGGCGACGACCTGGCCTTCCCGCAGCTGCCCGGCACGCCCGGCGCGGACGCCGCCGTCCCGGGCCTGGGCGGCGCCGACGCCAAGGTCGGCATGGTGCTGACCGCGCAGACCGGCTCCGGCACCCAGCACTACGTCGTCCTGCCCGACCGCGTCGCACAGGTCTCCGAGTTCGTGGCGTGGCTGCTGATCTCCTCGCCCGCGACCGACAGCCTCAACATGCACGGCAAGGCCCGCGAGACCGACCTGCAGTCCCTGAACCCGGGCGCCCCCTTCAAGGACGACGCCAAGTGGCCCCGCCGGCGCGCCAGCCAGGTCAACCGGGTCGCGGACACGCCCGGCGCCGTGCAGGGCGGCGAACGGCGCGACACCGTGTGCAACGTCCTGCGTTCCGTCGACGGCCAGGGCAACCAGACGCTGAGCACCTGGGCCGGCACCGGTTTCCCCGTCGACATCACCGCCAGCGGCACCAGCTCGTACGTCACCCCCGGCACGGGCCTGCTCTACACCCAGGTGCAGGGCCGGCAGACCTCGGCGGGCGGCGCCCTGTTCCTGGTCACCGACACCGGCCTGCGGTACGCCGTCCAGGCCAACGGCGACAGCGACGCCGCGCGGTCGGGCATCGGGGCGGCCCCGCAGGCGCCGGGCGCGGGCGACGGCCGGCCCGAGCCCAGCCAGGCCCAGGTGCGGCTCGGCTACGGCAACGTCGTCCCCGCCATGGTGCCGATCGCCTGGTCGGAGTTCCTGTCCAAGGGACCCCGGCTGGACACCAACTCGGCCCGTCAGCCCCAGGGTTCGTGAGGACACCGGCCATGTCGCAGCTCTCCCGCGCCGCCGTGGCGGCCACCGCCTTCGCCCTGACGGCCCTCGGCGGCACGGCGCCCGCACCGCAGTTCCCGTACGCCCTCGCCCTGGACGGGGCGGGCGAGTGCACCTTCCCCATGAAGAAGCAGATCGCCGACCGGCCCTGGGCCCTCCAGCGGGTCATGCTCGACGCCCTGTGGGCGCGGACCAGGGGCCAAGGGGTCCGGGTCGCGGTCATCGACACCGGCGTGGACCGCGCCAACCCGCAGCTCGCCGGCGCCCTCGACACGGGCGCGGGCCGGGACTTCCTCGACCCCAAGGGCGGCGACGGCACCAACGACACCGCCGGGCACGGCACCAAGGTCGCCGGACTGATCGCGGCCCGGCCCCAGCAGGGCACCGGCTTCGTCGGCCTCGCCCCCGAGGCCACCGTCATCCCCATCCGGCAGAACGACGGTCAGGGCAACGGCAACGCGGCCACCCTCGCCCAGGCCATCGACCACGCCGTCGCCAAGGGCGCCCAGGTCATCAACGTCTCCCAGGACACCGACGCCCCGCTGACCGCGGACTCCGAGCTGGCCAAGGCCGTCCAGCGGGCCCTGGCCGCCAACGCCGTGGTCATCGCCTCGGCGGGCAACGACGGGCTGAGCGGCCAGAAGCGAAAGACCTACCCGGCGGCCTTCCCCGGGGTCCTCGCCGTGGCCTCCTCCGACCGCAACAACGAACGGGCGGCCTTCTCCCAGCCCGGCGACTTCATCGGGGTCGCCGCCCCCGGCGTCGACATGGTCTCCACCGTCCCCGGCTTCGGCCAGTGCGTCGACAACGGCACCAGCTTCTCCGCCCCCTACGTCGCCGGGGTCGCGGCCCTGCTGCGCGCCGAGCACCCGCAGTGGACCCCGCAGGAGGTGGTCTGGCAGATCCAGAACACCGCCGAGCGTTCGGTCAACGGCCGCGACGACTACGTCGGCTGGGGCGTCGTGGACCCGGTGCGGGCCGTCACCCAGGACGCCGGCACCCCCCGGCCCCCCGTCCCGGACCCGGGGCCGCCCCCGGCGGCCGCGCCCCGGGCGGCCGCCCTCCAGCTGTCGGAGACCGCACGGGAGCGGCAGGAGCGGCTCGGCACCTACGCCCTCGGGATCGCGGGCGTCCTCATCGCCGTCATCGCGGGGACCGCCACCGTCGTGCGCGACGCGCGCGCCCGCCGCGGCCGTTTGCAGTGAACGGCACGGTCCGGCCGCGGAACCGGGCGGCCGGTGTTGGGCGGGTCGGCCGAACTGACTAGAGTGACCGCAGGCTTCACGACTGTGATCGGCGATCCGTGTGAAGCGGAGGGGGAAGTCCGGTGCGTGTGGCGCGAGTTCGCGCCCCCGGCATCCGCTCCGCCATGCAATCCGCCGGTTCTGCCGGGGAATTGAGAAGTGAGGAGCTTCGGATGACGAACAATTTCGGACTTGCGGACGATCCGGTCGTCAAGGCGGCCAACAAGATCTCCGAGACGGCCAACGCCGTGACCGCCCAGGCCCGTGAGCTGGCCGACATCCTCGCCACCGCGCACGCGGGCTGGACCGGTGTGGGCGCCGGCGGCTTCCAGAAGGCCCAGTCGGACCTCAACCTCGACCACGACGAGATCCGCCGGCTGCTCACCGTCCTGCACGACGCCGTCGCGCAGACGAAGAACCTGACCAACGCGCAGGACGAGGACGTCCGCGCGGCGTTCAAGACGATCAACGCCGGTGCCGGTGCCGCGGCGGGAACCGGCGGCGTCCGCTCGGGCCTCGAGAGCCTCTGACGCCCGCCCCGCCCCAGCACACCCCAGCCCGAAGGAGAAGGACATGGCAGGCAACGAAGACGGCCACACCCGGGTACGGTACGAGAGCGTCCAGCAGATGGCGGACCGCATCCGCGTCGTCTCCAGGAACATCCTCAAGGACCTGGAGGAGATGGAGGCGGCCGTGAAGGTCGTCACCGACACCTGGGACGGCGAGGCTCACATCGCCTACCTCGACCTCCAGAGGAAGTACCACGGCCGCGCGGACCACATGCAGAAGCAGCTGGAGTCCGTCGCCCAGCTCATCGAGCGCGGCAAGGGCGACTACCGCGCCACCGACGTGAAGGCCTCCCGCCTGTTCACCGAGGCCTTCTGAGCCCGTACGGCGCTGCGTACGCACGGCATGCGAAGGGGGCGCGCCCGGCCAGGGCGCGCCCCCTTCGCATGCCGTGCCGCCGGCCCGCTCAGGTGAGGTCGAACTCGCCGTCCCGTGCCCCGAGGACGAAGGCCTCCCACTCGGCCGCCGTGTAGCGCAGCACCGTGTCGCGGTCCAGTGAGGACCGCATCGCCACCGCGCCCTCGGGCAGCTTGGCGATCTCGACCCGCTCCTCGTCCGGGCTGGTCCCGGGAGGCCCCTGCCACTCGACGTCGCTGATGTCGAGCGCGTACAGCTCGTCCTTCTCCTGCTGGGTGCCCATGCGCGGCCCTTCCCGTCGGTCGTGCGGTCCTGCTCGGTCTTCGCTGCCGATTATCGGGGGAACGCGGCCGCCGGGGGACCCCTTTCCCCCGATGGCCGCGCGACCCCGCCCGCGCACTCCCTACGGCCGCGGCATGCGGCCCAGCTGCACCAGCGAGGTGCCGCGCCGGCGCGAGACGTGGTAGCCGCGGCCCGGCGGCATCGGACGGGAGCGGACGGTGCCCAGCAGATCGCCCTCGGAGGGGTCGCCCGACAGCACCACGCCCTGCGCGCCCAGCTCCTTGATCCGCTGCATGAAGGGCTCGTACATCGCCCGCGAGGCACCCGCCGAACTGCGGGCGATGACGAAGCGGACCCCGGTGTCCCGGGCGAAGGGCAGGAACTCCACCAGCTGCGCCAGCGGGTTGCCCTGGCTCGTGGCGACCAGGTCGTAGTCGTCGATCACGATGAAGACGTCCGGCCCCGACCACCAGCTGCGGTCCCGCAGCTGCTGCGGGGTGACGTCCGTCGGCGGCTGCCTGCGCGAGAACACCCCGACGAGCGCCTCCATGTGCATCTGCAGGGAGCTCGCCATCGGCGCGTACTCCAGCAGGTACTCCTCCGGCAGCGCCCCCAGCAGCCCCCGCCGGTAGTCGCCGACCACCAGCTTCGCCTGGTCGGGCCGGTAGCGCTGGGCGATCTGCCGGGCGATCAGCCGCAGCAGGTTCGTCTTGCCCGACTCGCTCTCGCCGAACACCAGGAAGAAGGGGTCGCTCTCGAAGTCGACGAAGACCGGCTCCAGGGCCGTCTCGTCGATCCCGATGGCGATCCCCCGCTCGGGGAACTCCCCGCCCTTGGGCAGCTGGTCCGCGTGCAGCAGCCGCGGCAGCAGCCGCACCCCGGGAGCCGAGGGACCGGCCCAGCCCGCCCGCACGGCCGCCACGAAGTCCCCGGTGGCCTGCGAGAGGCTCTCCGCCTCGTGCCAGCCGTCGATCCGCGGCAGCGCCCCCAGGAAGTGCAGCTTCTCCGGCACCTGCCCGCGCCCCGGCATCCCCGTGGGCACGTTCGCCGCGACCCGGCGGTCGAACTCGGAGTCCATGACGTCGCCGAGCCGCAGCTCCAGCCGGCTCAGCAGCTGGTCCTTCAGGGCCGCCCGCACCTCCATGTACCGGGCCGCCGTGATCACCACGTGGATGCCGTAGCCCAGTCCCCGGGCCGCGATGTCCGTCACCACCGGCTCCAGGCCCTCGTACTCGCCGCGGAACCCGCCCCAGCCGTCGACGACCAGGAACACGTCGCCCCACGCCTCGCCGGGCAGCTCGCCCGCCGCCCGCCGGCGCCGGTAGGTGCCGATGGAATCGATGCCCTCGGCCCGGAAGAACTCCTCGCGGCGGGCCAGGATCCCCGCCACCTCCGCGACCGTGCGCCGCACCCGCTCCGGATCCAGCCGGGAGGCGATCCCGCCCACGTGCGGCAGCTCCGCCACCGAGGACAGCGCGCCGCCGCCGAAGTCCAGCCCGTAAAACTGCACCTCGCGCGGGGTGTGCGTCAGCGCGAACGAGGAGATCAGCGTCCGCATCAGCGTCGACTTGCCCGACTGCGGACCGCCGACGACCATCATGTGGCCCGCCGCCCCGGAGAAGTCCCGGTACAGCACCTCGCGCCGCTGCTCGAAGGGCTTGTCGATCAGGCCGAGCGGCACCACGAGCCCGCCCGGCCGCGTGTACCCCTCCGCGTGCAGCCCCCGCTCCGCCGACGGCGCCAGCGCCGGCAGCAGCTGGTCCAGGGACGGGGCCTGGTCCAGCGGCGGCAGCCACACCTGGTGCGCCGGCACCCCCTGCCCCTCCAGCCGCCCGACGATCACGTCGAGCACCGTGTCCGCGAGCGCGTCGTCCGTCCGCTCCGACCGCTCCTCCGCCGGGTGGGCCGGGTCCGGAGCCGCGTACACCACCGGGACCGGAGCCGCCGTGAACAGCGCGGGCCGCCGCTCCACCGGGAACGGCCCCACCGACAGGTCCTGCCCGCCCGAGCGGTAGGCGCCCGAGACGTACGCCGCCTTGAACCGGGTCATCTCGTCCGTGCCGAACTTCAGATAGCCCGAACCGGGCACCGACGGCAGGTGGTACGCGTCCGGCACGCCGATCGCCGTCCGCGACTCCGCCGCCGAGAACGTCCGCAGACCGATCCGGTAGGAGAGGTACGTGTCCAGCCCGCGTAGCTTGCCCTCCTCCAGCCGCTGGGAGGCCAGCAGCAGGTGCACGCCCAGCGAGCGCCCGATGCGGCCGATCTGGATGAACATGTCGATGAAGTCGGGCTTCGCGGTCAGCAGCTCGCTGAACTCGTCGATGACCAGCACCAGGGAGGCCAGCGGCTCCAGCGGGGCGCCGGCCGCACGGGCCTTCTCGTAGTCGTGGACGTTCGCGTAGTTGCCCGCCGAGCGCAGCAGCTCCTGACGGCGCTGGAGCTCGCCGCGGATCGAGTCGCCCATCCGGTCGACCAGCGTCAGGTCGTCCGCCAGGTTGGTGATCACGGCTGCGACGTGCGGCATCTGCCCCATGCCGGTGAAGGTGGCACCGCCCTTGAAGTCCGCGAGGACGAAGTTCAGCGTCTCCGAGGTGTGCGTCACCGCCAGCCCCAGCACCAGCGTGCGCAGCAGCTCCGACTTGCCCGAACCGGTCGCGCCCACGCACAGCCCGTGCGGGCCCATCCCCTCCTGCGCGGCCTCCTTCAGGTCCAGCATCACCGGCGCGCCGTCCTCGCCCACACCGATCGGCACGCGCAGCCGCTCACCGGCCGAACGCGGCCGCCACGTGCGGGAGACGTCCACCGAGGCCGCGTCGCCCAGGTTCAGCAGGTCCGTGAAGTCCAGGTTCGCCAGCAGCGGCTCGTCATCGTCCCCGCCGCCGGTGCGCAGCGGCGCCAGCTGCCGGGCCAGGGCCTCCGCCGCGGGCAGCGACAGCGTGTCCGGCACGCCCTCGTACGCGACCCCCGCCCCCGACTCCAGCCGCAGCCGGCCCGGCCGCACCACGACCGACAGACCGCCGCGCCGCTCGTCCAGCTCGCCCGCGACCACCTCCACGATGGTCACGCCCTGCAACCCCTCGGCCGCCGCGAACACCGAGTCGGGCGGCACCAGGCCCCCGTCGAGGACCACCACCAGGTGCGGCTGGTCCAGCACCGGCGACACCTCGCGGCTGAACCGCGGCCGCCCCTCCAGCCGGGACCCCAGCAGCCCCTCCAGCTCACCCAGGTCGTCGCCGAACAGCCGCTTCGTACCGGCCCCGTCGACCTGCCCCGGCACCTGCACGTGCGGCAGCCACTTCACCCAGTCCCACGACGGCACCGCCCCCCGCGCGGCCACCACCGCCACCACCAGGTCCTCGGGGGAGTGCAGCGTCACCAGCTGCGCCACCATCGCCCGCGCCGCACCGCGCGCCGACTCCGCCTCCCCCGAGACCGTCACGTGGTAGAACGCCCGCAACGACACCGCCACCGGCAGCCCGTCCAGCGAGGAGTGCACCTTCAGGAAGCGCTGCATCGCGCCCGCCGTCAGCGGCTCCAGCTCGTCCACCGGGGCCGTGTCCGGAGCCACCAGCGCGGTCGCGAGCCGCTGCGCGCCCAGCCCCAGCCGGGCCTGCCCGAAGTCCGCGTCGCCGACCCGCCGCTCCCACAGGCGCGAGCCCTCCGCCACCACCGACCACAACTGGTCCGGCGCGGGGTGCAGGTACAGCTGCGCGTCACGCTGCGCCCGCGCGGTGCGGCGCACCTGACGGCGCGTCTGCGCGAGGTACTTGAGGTAGTCGCGCCGCACGTCGGCCATTTGCCCCTGCGTACCGCGCCGGTAGCGCACCAGCTGCGCGATGACCATGCCCACCGTGGACGCCAGCATCAGCACGCCCATGACCCGCATGAACGGGGCCGTGCCCGGCATGAAGAAGAAGACGACCGACGAACCCATGCCCAGCATCGGCAGGAGCTGCATCAGCATGCCCTCCTGCTGCCCCCGGGGGAGTTCCGGCGGCGCCTCCAGCCTCAGGTCCTCGGAGGGGACTTCGGGCGGCAGCGACCGGGGCGGGCGCTTGACGACGATCTGGCTCACCGGAGCATCAATCCCTCGAAAACGGACGGGACGACGCGGCCGGCGCCCCCAACTCCCGGGCCCGGAGGGGCACTCCCGCACCCCGCGCCCGGCGCGACGGTGATCCTACTTGCCGGCGCCCGGGCAGCCGCCGGGTAGGGTGACGCCCGCATCATGCGCATCCGCGAATCGGCCGCCGCCGCGGCGGGGCGGCGCCAACCAGGGGGGTCACACAGGTGAGTACGGCCGAGGCGACCGGTTTCTGCAGGGTCACCGTCGTGGCCCCCGACAGCCGCATCGACGTCGCCCTCCCCGAGGACATCGCCGTCGCCGACGTCTACCCCGAACTGCTGCGCCTCACCGGCCAGACCCAGCCCGTCGGAGCCCCCACCGGCTTCCACCTCGTCCGCCGCTCCGGCGCCGTCCTCGACGGCGCCCGCACCCTCGCCGCCCAGCAGGTCCTCGACGGCGAGGTGCTCAGCCTGCGCCCCTTCGCCGAGTCCCTGCCGCCCGCCGTCTTCGACGACGTCTCCGACGCCGTCGCCTCGGCCGTCGTGCGCGACCGCCACCGCTGGAGCGACGACATGCTCCGCGGGGCGGGCCTGGCCGGCGCCGCCCTGCTGCTCGTCCTGCTCGGCTTCGTCCTCTGGTACGCCGACCCGGTCCGCCACGACATGCACGGCCTCCCCGGCGTCATCGCCGGGGCCGTCGGCCTGCTGCTCACCGCCGCCGCCGGGGTCCGCGCCCGCGTCTACCGCGACCGGGGCTCCGCCGTCGCCCTCGGCCTCGGCGCGCTGCCGCACCTGCTGATCGCCGGCTCGGGCATCGTCGCCGCCGGCGCCGGCCAGGGACCGGGGCGCCTGCAGTTCCTGCTCGGCTGCGCCTGCGTCCTGGTCGCCTCCGTCGCGCTGGTCGCGCTCACCCCGCACGGGGACGCCCCCTTCGTCGCCGCCACCTTCCTCGCCGCCACCGGGACCCTGGCCACCTTCGGCGCCATCGCCGCCGACGCCTCCGCCACGGCCACCGCCGCCGTGTGCGCCCCCGCCGCGATCGGGCTCGTCGCCTTCCTGCCCGGCCTGTCCGCCCGCTTCGCCCGGCTGCCCATCGGGTACGCCGCCCCGCAGAGCGCCGCGCCCGACTACGAGGCCCCCGACCGCCACGACGCCGATCCGTACGCCGACCAGGGCGGCGCCGACCAGCAGGCGGCACCGCTCGACGCCGAGACCATCGCCGCCCAGGCCCGGCGGGGCCACGAGATGCTCCTCGGCCTGGTCGGAGGCTGCGCCGCCGTCACCGTCGCGTCCGCCGCCGTCCTCGGCTTCTCCGGCAGCACCTGGGCCCGGCTGCTGGCCCTCGCCGCGGGGCTGGCGATGCTGCTGCGGGCCCGCCTCTTCCGCTACACCTCCCAGGTGGTGTGCGCCCTGGCCGCGGGCCTGGCCGCCGTGGGGCTGCTGATCCTGGGCCTGGCGCTGCACCCGCCCGCCGCTCTCGTGTTCGAGCTCACCCGCTACCACGACCGCGGCGGCCTGGACCTGCGCACGGTGTGGCTCTCGGCTGCCGTCGCCGCCGGAGCCGCCCTCCTCGTCGGAATTGCGCTTGTCATCCCCCGCAAGGGCCTGTCACCCTTCTGGGGAAGGCTGCTCGACCTCACCGAGGCCGCAGTACTGCTCAGCCTGGTCCCGCTGGCCCTCGCCGTGCTGGACGTCTACGGCCGCGCCCGCTCTCTCACCAGCTGAGACGGCCCGACCCGACAGCCTGGTACGCTGTGTGACGGCCGTTTGTGTACGCGTCCCCGGAGACCTCTGGAGACTGCGCCCAGCGGACCCCGCCTCCCGAGTAACGGAAGCTCCCCAGAGAATTCGACCTGGGGCACTCGGTGGCAACGAAGACCTATTACGAGGAGTACGCGTGCCGCTCGACGCCGCAACGAAGAAGCAGCTCATCGCAGAGTTTGGTGCCAAGGAGGGCGACACCGGCTCCCCCGAGGTCCAGGTCGCGATGCTGTCCCGCCGCATCTCGGACCTGACCGAGCACCTCAAGACCCACAAGCACGACCACCACTCCCGTCGTGGTCTGCTGATCCTGGTCGGCCAGCGCCGCCGCCTGCTGCAGTACCTGGCCAAGAAGGACATCCAGCGCTTCCGTACGCTGGTCGAGCGCCTCGGCATCCGTCGCGGTGCGGCCGGCGCCAAGTAAAGACGCTGTGAAGGGAGCGGTTCCCACACCGATGGGGCCGCTCCCTTTGCTGTACGTGCGCGACGTACCGGACGCTTTGTAGTCTGGGACACAGCGCACAACTGAAGAGGAGGAGCGCCCTCCCTACGCCGCCGGTCCTCGGTAGTGGCATCCGGAAAGCCCCGCGACGGGGCTCAGAACCGGGTGCTTCGATCGAAGACCGGCCCGCACGCCAGGAGCGCTTCTCCGCAACCGTCCGCCACCACACGGGTGACGGACGGAGACGACGAAAATGGAGATATCGCTAGTGGAGAACGAGACCCACTACGCCGAGGCCGTCATTGACAACGGTTCCTTCGGCACCCGCACCATCCGCTTCGAGACGGGCCGTCTGGCCCGCCAGGCCGCCGGCTCCGCCGTTGCCTACCTGGACGACGACACGATGGTGCTCTCCGCGACCACCGCGTCGAAGAAGCCCAAGGACCAGCTCGACTTCTTCCCCCTGACGGTGGACGTCGAGGAGCGCCAGTACGCGGCCGGCAAGATCCCCGGCTCCTTCTTCCGCCGCGAGGGCCGCCCCTCCGAGGACGCGATCCTCACCTGCCGCCTGATCGACCGCCCGCTGCGCCCGTCCTTCAAGAAGGGCCTGCGCAACGAGATCCAGGTCGTCGCCACGATCATGGCGCTCAACCCCGACCACCTGTACGACGTCATCGCGATCAACGCCGCGTCCGCGTCCACCCAGCTGGCCGGCCTGCCCTTCTCCGGCCCGATCGGCGGCGTCCGCGTCGCGCTGATCCGCGGCCAGTGGGTGGCCTTCCCGACGCACACCGAGCTCGAGGACGCCGTCTTCGACATGGTCGTCGCGGGCCGCGCCCTGGAGGACGGCGACGTCGCGATCATGATGGTCGAGGCCGAGGCCACCGAGAAGACCATCGCCCTCGTCAAGGGCGGCGCCGAGGCGCCGACCGAGGAGGTCGTCGCCGCGGGTCTCGACGCCGCGAAGCCGTTCATCAAGGTCCTCTGCAAGGCCCAGGCCGACCTGGCCGCGAAGGCCGCCAAGCCCGAGGGCGAGTTCCCGGTCTTCCTGGACTACCAGGACGACGTGTACGAGGCCCTCGCGGCCGCCGTCAAGGGCGAGCTCACCCAGGCGCTGACCATCGCGGGCAAGCAGGACCGCGAGGCCGAGCTGGACCGCGTCAAGGAGATCGCCGCCGAGAAGCTCCTCCCGGCCTTCGAGGGCCGCGAGAAGGAGATCTCCGCCGCCTACCGCAGCCTGACCAAGGCCCTGGTGCGCGAGCGCGTCATCAAGGACAAGGTCCGCATCGACGGCCGCGGGCTCACGGACATCCGTACCCTCGCCGCCGAGGTCGAGGCCATCCCGCGCGTGCACGGCTCGGCGCTCTTCGAGCGTGGCGAGACCCAGATCCTGGGCGTCACCACCCTCAACATGCTCCGCATGGAGCAGCAGCTGGACACCCTCTCCCCGGTGACCCGCAAGCGCTACATGCACAACTACAACTTCCCGCCGTACTCCGTCGGCGAGACCGGCCGCGTGGGCTCCCCCAAGCGCCGCGAGATCGGCCACGGCGCGCTCGCCGAGCGCGCGATCGTGCCGGTCCTGCCGACGCGCGAGGAGTTCCCCTACGCGATCCGCCAGGTGTCCGAGGCCCTCGGCTCCAACGGCTCGACGTCCATGGGCTCGGTCTGCGCCTCCACCATGTCGCTGCTGAACGCCGGTGTGCCCCTCAAGGCCCCGGTCGCCGGCATCGCCATGGGCCTGATCTCCCAGGAGATCGACGGCAAGACCCACTACGTCGCCCTCACCGACATCCTCGGTGCGGAGGACGCCTTCGGCGACATGGACTTCAAGGTCGCCGGCACCAAGGAGTTCGTCACCGCCCTCCAGCTCGACACCAAGCTGGACGGCATCCCGGCCTCCGTCCTGGCCGCGGCCCTGACCCAGGCCCGCGACGCCCGCCTCCACATCCTCGACGTGATGATGGAAGCGATCGACACGCCGGACGAGATGTCCCCGAACGCCCCGCGGATCATCACCGTCAAGATCCCCGTGGACAAGATCGGAGAGGTCATCGGCCCCAAGGGCAAGATGATCAACCAGATCCAGGAGGACACCGGCGCCGAGATCACGATCGAGGACGACGGCACCATCTACATCGGTGCCGCCGACGGCCCGGCCGCCGAGGCCGCCCGCGCCACGATCAACGCGATCGCCAACCCGACCATGCCGGAGGTCGGCGAGCGGTACCTGGGCACGGTCGTCAAGACCACCACCTTCGGTGCCTTCGTCTCCCTCATGCCCGGCAAGGACGGCCTGCTGCACATCTCGCAGATCCGCAAGCTCGCCGGCGGCAAGCGCGTGGAGAACGTCGAGGACGTGCTCGCGGTCGGCGCCAAGGTGCAGGTCGAGATCGCCGAGATCGACCAGCGCGGCAAGCTCTCCCTGGTCCCCGTGATCGAGGGTGAAGAGGCCGCTGAGGCTGACAAGGACGACTCCGACAAGTGACGTCGCGTAGTTCCCGTGTGACGGCCCGCCCCTCCTCCGAGGGGCGGGCCGTCGCCCGTACCCAAACACTCCTCAAGGGCCGCAGCGGCATCGGCACCGTCCGGCGCACGGTCCTGCCCGGCGGACTGCGCGTCGTCACCGAGACGCTGCCCTCCGTCCGTTCCGCCACCTTCGGCATCTGGGCCAACGTGGGCTCGCGCGACGAGACGCCCGCTCTCAACGGCGCCACCCACTACCTGGAGCACCTCCTCTTCAAGGGCACCGCGCAGCGCACCGCCCTCGACATCTCCTCCGCGATCGACGCGGTCGGCGGCGAGATGAACGCCTTCACGGCGAAGGAGTACACCTGCTACTACGCCCGGGTCCTCGACACCGACCTGCCGCTGGCCATCGACGTCGTCTGCGACATGCTCACCGGTTCGCTGATCCGCGAGGAGGACGTCGACGCCGAGCGCGGGGTCATCCTCGAAGAGATCGCGATGACCGAGGACGACCCGGGCGACATGGTCCACGACCTGTTCGCCCAGACCATGTACGGGGACTCGCCGCTCGGCCGCCCCGTCCTCGGCACCGTCGACACCATCAACGCCCTCGGCGCCGACCGGATCCGCCGCTTCTGGAAGAAGCACTACGACCCGACCCGCCTGGTCGTGGCCGCCGCCGGCAACGTCGACCACAACAAGGTCGTACGCCAGGTCCGCGCGGCCTTCGAGAAGGCCGGCGCGCTGGGGCACACCGACGCCCAGCCGGTCGGCCCGCGCACCGGCGCCAAGCGGATCCGCACCGCGGGCCGCGTCGACCTGGTCAGCCGCAAGACCGAGCAGGCCCACGTGGTCCTCGGCATGCCCGGCCTGTCCCGCACCGACGACCGCCGCTGGGCCCTGGGCGTGCTGAACACCGCCCTGGGCGGCGGCATGTCCTCGCGGCTCTTCCAGGAGGTCCGCGAGAAGCGCGGCCTGGCCTACAGCGTGTACTCGTACACCTCCGGCTTCGCCGACACCGGCCTCTTCGGGGTCTACGCCGGCTGCCGGCCCAGCCAGGTCCACGACGTGCTGCGGATCTGCCGCCAGGAGCTCGACACCGTCGCCTCCGAAGGCCTCACCGACGAGGAGATCCGCCGAGCCGTCGGCCAGCTCTCCGGCTCCACCGTCCTCGGCCTGGAGGACACCGGCGCGATCATGAACCGCATCGGCAAGAGCGAGCTGTGCTGGGGCGACCAGATGTCCGTCGACGACATGCTGGGCCACATCTCGGCGGTGACCCCGGACGAGGTCCGCGCGGTCGCCCGGGATGTACTGGCGCAGCGGCCCTCGCTCGCGGTGATCGGCCCGCTCAAGGAGAAGCAGGCCGCCCGCCTCGACGAAGCGGTCGCCTAGACCCGTACGCACGCACCCTAAGGAAGCAACAATGAGCAAGCTGCGCGTGGCGGTCCTCGGCGCCCGGGGCCGCATCGGCTCCGAGGCGGTCAAGGCCGTCGAGGCCGCCGCGGACATGGAGCTGGTGGCGGCCCTCGGACGGGGCGACAAGCTCGAGACGCTGGCCGAGGCGGGAGCCCAGGTCGCGGTCGAGCTGACCACCCCCGACTCGGTGATGGGGAACCTGGAGTTCCTCATCGGCCACGGCATCCACGCCGTGGTCGGCACCACCGGCTGGAACGAGGACCGCCTCGCCCGGCTGAACACCTGGCTGGCCGCCTCCCCGGAGACCGGGGTGCTCATCGCCCCGAACTTCTCCATCGGCGCCGTCCTCACCATGAAGTTCGCCGCCCAGGCCGCCCGCTACTTCGAGTCCGTCGAGGTCGTCGAGCTGCACCACCCGAAGAAGGTCGACGCCCCCTCCGGCACGGCGACCCGTACGGCCCAGCTCATCGCGGCCGCCCGCGCCGAGGCCGGCCTCGGCGCCCAGCCGGACGCCACCGCCACGGCCCTCGACGGCGCCCGCGGCGCCGACGTCGACGGCGTACCGGTGCACGCCATCCGCCTGCGCGGGCTGCTGGCCCACCAGGAGGTGCTGCTCGGCGGCGAGGGCGAGACCCTGACCATCCGTCACGACTCCCTGCACCACAGCAGCTTCATGCCGGGCATCCTGCTCGGCGCCCGCCGCGTGACGCAGACCCCGGGCCTCACCTTCGGCCTGGAAAACTTCCTCGACCTCGGCTGATGAGGCAGTAGCAGCATGCGCGCGAAGATCACCTACCTCGTCACGGCCGCCGTCCTGGTCGTCTACTTCGTCCTGGTCGGCAGCCGGGGCCTGATGCTGATCCAGCAGGGCACCTGGCTCACCGTCACCTTCGGGGCGGCCGTGCTCGTCCTGCCGGTCATCGGCATCTGGTTCCTCTGGATGAACACCCGGTTCGTCACGCGGGCCAACCAGCTCGCCGCCGAGCTGGAGGCCGAGGGCGGCCTGCCCGCCGACGAGCTCGAACGGGACGAGTACGGCCGGATCCTGCGGGACTCCGCCGACGAGGTGTTCGCGCGCCGCAAGGCGGAGACCGAGGACGCGCCGGGGGACTGGCGCACCTGGTTCCGCCTCGCCGTCGCCTACCACGACGCCCGCGACACCCCGCGGGCCCGCAAGGCCATGCAGCGGGCCATCGCCCTGCACCAGGCACGCGCGTAGGCGCCGCGGAGGCGCACACGGAAGGGCCCGTACGGGACGATCCCCGTACGGGCCCTCGTGCCGTTCTCCCGCCCTCAGGCGGGCACGGCCCGGTACTCCTCGGCCCACGCCTCCACCTGTCCGGCAGCCCGGTCGAAGGCCTCGCCGCGCGCCAGGAAGTCGGCGCTGTGGTCGGTCAGCAGCACCGGCAGCTGCGCGCCGCTGCGCGCGGCCACCGTCAGCGCCTGTCCCTGCACGGTCCTCGGCAGTCCCAGCCAGCGCACCGGCTGCTGGACCGTGCTGACCCCGGCGACCTCGCTCCAGGCGAGGGAGCGGGTCCCGAAGAAGCCGACCCGGCGCAGCCCCGAGGGGCTCACCCACACGCCCGTGCGCAGGATCCGCAGTGCGGATCCGACCACGGCCAGCGAGGCGGCCAGGGCGATGCCCGCGCCGGTCCAGGTGCCCGCGAAGGCGATGATCACCGTCGCGAGCAGCATGAAGGCGGAGAGCAGCAGCAGCACCGCCGCACCGGCGACCCGCCAGGGGCCGGGCCGGTAGGGGCGACGCCATCGTCCGGGATCCGCATGAGGGAGGGCTTCGTCCTCGTGTGCGTCGAAGACGCCGTCGGCCGTCAAGAAGGGCAGGGGCACGGCAGGACCTCACTCACATGCACGTTCGGTTGGGCTGTGCCCGTGAGGCTACCGCTCCGCGGACACCTCCGACGGCTGCGCCGTCCCCGCGGGCTTCTCGGACGCCTGGTACGGCTGCAGTGCGGGCATGCCGAAGAGCAGCGAGCCCACGAGCCCCGCCACCACGGTCAGTCCGACCAGACTACGGGCGGTGATCTGGGCCACGCCGAGACGCTCGCGCGGCGGCGGAGTGACGTTGCTACGGAAACGGTCGGCCTCGGCGACGAAGGCGAAGGGGACGGGTTCGCGCCGGCGAAACATGGGGGCGACTCTCCTCGGGGTCAGGGCCTCGCGGCCGTGGTCTGACGGACGGTGTGCTTTCTCCTGGACAGACGAACGAGGGGCCCGTTCGGTGCCGGATTCCGGGAGATCGAGCAGAATGCGCGGCGCCCCGCAGCAAGGGGTGAAGCCCATGCGGCCGACCTGGGCGGG
This sequence comes from Streptomyces sp. NPDC034085, assembly GCF_055575555.1. Lineage (NCBI taxonomy): Bacteria > Bacillati > Actinomycetota > Actinomycetes > Kitasatosporales > Streptomycetaceae > Streptomyces > Streptomyces sp. NPDC034085. The sequence continues at coordinate 171,698 of NZ_JBVISL010000014.1, forward strand.
CCGCGACGGCATCGGCCGCGTTGCCCTGTAAGGCTTGATACACGCGTGGCGTACGCATGTGCGGAGACAAGTCCCAAGTGTCCGTATTGCGGCGTTTCGTAAAGTTCATCTAGGCTGATCAAACGGACCCGGCACTGCTTGAACCCCCGAGCAGGCAGTGCCGGGATCCAACACCTTCCGGCCGTTGCGGGGCGGCACCGCCTGTTGACGTCCCCCGAGGGGACACTGCGAGCATGGCAGCGAGTAGCGTGTTACCCATGGCTCCGATCTCGACTCCGCAGACCCCCTTCGGGCGGGTCCTCACCGCCATGATCACGCCGTTCACGGCTGATGGCGCACTTGACCTCGACGGCGCGCAGCGTCTCGCCGTCCACCTGGTGGACGCAGGCAACGACGGCCTGATCATCAACGGCACCACCGGTGAGTCGCCGACCACCACCGACGCGGAGAAAAACGACCTCGTACGAGCCGTACTCGAAGCGGTCGGCGACCGCGCCCACGTCGTGGCCGGCATCGGCACCAACGACACCCGCCACACCCTCGAGCTCGCCCGCCAGGCAGAGCGCACGGGCGCCCACGGCCTCCTCGCCGTGACGCCCTACTACAGCAAGCCGCCGCAGGAAGGCCTCTTCCAGCACTTCACGGCGATCGCCGACGCCACCGAGCTGCCGGTCATGCTCTACGACATCCCCGGCCGCAGCGGCGTCCCGATCAACACGGAGACGCTGGTCAGGCTGGCCGAGCACCCCCGGATCGTGGCCAACAAGGACGCCAAGGGCGACCTCGGCCGCGCCAGCTGGGCCATCGCCCAGAGCGGCCTCGCCTGGTACTCCGGCGACGACATGCTGAACCTGCCGCTCCTGTCGGTCGGCGCCGTCGGCTTCGTCTCCGTCGTCAGCCACGTGGTCAGCCCCGAGCTGCGAGCCATGCTCGAGGCCCACATCGGCGGCGACGTGCAGAAGGCCACGGAGATCCACCAGAAGCTCCTGCCCGTCTTCACCGGTATGTTCCGCACTCAGGGCGTGATGACCACCAAGGCCGCCCTGGGCCTCCAGGGCCTGCCCGCCGGCCCGCTGCGCCTGCCCCTCATCGGACTGACCGACGAAGAGACGGCCCAGCTCAAGATCGATCTTGCCGCGGGCGGGGTACAGCTCTGACAACGGACTTCACAACTGAACAAGCAAGACCGAAACAGACAAAGCAAGTGCACGAATGACATGCGCGCCACGTGCCTGAGGGGTACGTGGCGCGCGTGGTGAAGGAGAACCTTTGAGCCATCCGCACCCTGAACTCGGCCCCCCGCCGAAGCTCCCCAAGGGCGGCCTTCGGGTCACCCCGCTGGGCGGCCTCGGAGAGATCGGCCGCAACATGACCGTCTTCGAGTTCGACGGCCGCCTGCTGATCGTCGACTGCGGCGTGCTCTTCCCCGAGGAAGAGCAGCCCGGCATCGACCTGATCCTGCCGGACTTCTCGTCCATCCGAGACCGCCTCGACGACATCGAGGGCATCGTCCTCACCCATGGTCACGAGGACCACATCGGCGCTGTTCCGTACCTCCTGCGCGAGAAGCCGGACATCCCGCTGATCGGGTCCAAGCTGACGCTGGCGCTCATCGAGGCCAAGCTGCAGGAGCACCGCATCCGCCCCTACACCCTCGAGGTGAAGGAGGGCGAGCGCGAGAACCTGGGCCCGTTCGACTGCGAGTTCATCGCCGTCAACCACTCCATCCCGGACGCCCTGGCCGTCGCCATCCGCACCGGAGCGGGTCTGGTCGTCGCCACCGGCGACTTCAAGATGGACCAGCTGCCGTTGGACAACCGCCTCACCGACCTGCACGCCTTCGCGCGTCTGAGTGAAGAGGGCATCGACCTCCTCCTCTCGGACTCGACGAACGCCGAGGTCCCGGGCTTCGTCCCGCCGGAGCGCGACATCTCCAACGCCATCCGCGGTGTCTTCGCGGGTGCCCAGAAGCGGATCATCGTGGCGTCCTTCGCCAGCCACGTGCACCGCATCCAGCAGATCCTCGACGCCGCCCACGAGTACGGCCGCCGGGTCGCCTTCGTCGGCCGCTCGATGGTCCGCAACATGGGCATCGCCCGTGACCTGGGCTACCTCCGGGTCCCGGCCGGCCTGGTCGTCGACGTCAAGACCCTCGACGACCTGCCGGACGACGAGGTCGTGCTGGTCTGCACGGGCTCCCAGGGCGAGCCGATGGCGGCCCTGTCCCGCATGGCGAACCGCGACCACCAGATCCGGATCGTCCCCGGCGACACCGTGATCCTGGCGTCGTCCCTGATCCCGGGCAACGAGAACGCGGTCTACCGCGTGATCAACGGCCTGACCCGCTGGGGCGCCAACGTCGTCCACAAGGGCAACGCCAAGGTCCACGTCTCGGGCCACGCCTCCGCCGGCGAGCTGCTGTACTTCTACAACATCTGCAAGCCGCGGAACCTGATGCCGGTCCACGGCGAATGGCGCCACCTGCGCGCCAACGCCGAGCTCGGCGCGATGACGGGCGTCCCGAAGGACCGCATCGTCATCGCCGAGGACGGTGTGGTCGTCGACCTGATCGACGGCAAGGCCCGCATCTCCGGCAAGGTCCAGGCCGGCTACGTGTACGTGGACGGCCTCTCGGTCGGCGACGTCACCGAGGCCTCGCTGAAGGACCGCCGCATCCTGGGTGACGAGGGCATCGTCTCGGTCTACGTCGTGGTCGACAGCACCACGGGCAAGGTCGTGAGCGGGCCGAACATCCAGGCGCGGGGCTCCGGCATCGAGGACTCGGCCTTCGGCCCGGTCAGCGCGAAGATCGAGGAAGCCATCGCCCGCGCCGCCGCCGACGGCGTCGCGGAGCCGCACCAGATCCAGCAGCTCATCCGCCGGACCATGGGCAAGTGGGTGTCGGACAGCTACCGCCGCCGCCCGATGATCCTCCCGGTCGTGGTCGAGGTCTGACCTCGGCTTACGTAGCGACCTCACTGGAGCGGGGCAACCGGATTTGCGTCCGGGGGCTCCGCTCCAGTACGTTTACGTCTCCACCTCGCAGGGACCCGGGCACACACGTGTGCCCGTTGCCGTGTGCGGGCGGGCGGGTAATCGGCGGCAGGGAAACCTGCTAATGTCTGATCCGCCCGAAAGGGAAAGGCCCTCCGAAGGCCATCGGAATTCAAACCGAGTCGGGAACGATGCGGAAAAGATTCTGATAGAGTCGGAACCGCCGGAAAGGAAAAGCGCGAAAGCGCAGGACCTGGAAAGCACCGAGGAAATCGGACACGAAAGAGTCTGATAGAGTCGGAAACGCAAGAACACAGAACGAAAGCCCGGAGGAAAGCCCGAGAGGGTGAGTACAAAGGAAGCGTCCGTTCCTT
>NZ_JBVISL010000015.1:0-117171 GCF_055575555.1 Streptomyces sp. NPDC034085
GCGATCGTCCGCGACCTCGACCTGCTGCGGCCCATCTACGCCCAGACCGCCGCCTACGGCCACTTCGGCCGCGAACTCCCCGACTTCACCTGGGAGCGCACCGACCGCGCCCAGGCGCTGCGCAAGGCCGCGGGGGTCTGACATGCGTATCGCGGTCACCGGATCCATCGCCACCGATCACCTGACGACCTTCCCCGGCCGCTTCACCGAGCAGCTGATACCCGACCGGCTCGACACGATCTCGCTGTCGTTCCTGGTGGACGACCTGGAGGTGCGCCGCGGCGGCGTCGCGGCGAACATCGCCTTCGGTCTGGGATGTCTGGGATTCTCGCCGCTGCTGGTCGGCGCCGCCGGCACGGACTTCGCCCCGTACGACGCCTGGCTTCGCGAGCACGGTGTCGACACCACCTCCGTGAAGGTGAGCGCGACACGCCACACAGCACGTTTCATGTGCACCACGGACGCCGACCAGAACCAGATCGCCTCCTTCTACACGGGCGCCATGGTCGAGGCCCGCGAGATCGGGCTGGCCGACGTGGTCCGTCGTTCGGGAACGCCGGACTACGTCGTGGTGGCCCCGGACGACCCGGAGGCGATGCTGCGGCACACAGCGGAAGCCCGTGAGCTGGGCATCCCCCTCGCCGCGGACCCGTCGCAGCAGCTGGCCCGGCTGAACGGCGAGGAGACCCGGCGTCTGGTGGACGGCGCGGAACTGCTGTTCACCAACGAGTACGAGGCCGCCCTGCTCCAGGAGCGCACCGGCTGGACCGAACGCGAGGTCCTTCAGCGGGTCGGCACCTGGATCACCACCCGCGGCGGCGACGGCGTCACCCTCCTGAAGGCCGGCGCCCAAGCGGTCAGCGTCCCGGCGGTCCCCGCCAAGGACATCGCCGACCCGACGGGCGTCGGCGACGGATTCCGCGCCGGCTACCTGGCGGGCCTCGGCTGGGGGCTGTCCCAGGAACGCGCCGCCCAGCTGGGCTGTGCGCTGGCGACGACCGTCCTGGAGTCGGTGGGCACGCAGGAGTACCGGCTGGACCCGTCCTCCTTCACGGCCCGGATGGCGGACGTGTACGGGAACGGCCCGGCCGCCGAGATCACTCCCCACCTGCAGGCCAAGCCGTGAGTGCGCGAAGCGACGCCCTCCGCGAGGCGCTCGCGACCCGCGTGGTCGTCGCGGACGGAGCAATGGGCACGATGCTCCAGGCGCAGGACCCGTCCATGGAGGACTTCCAGCAGCTGGAGGGCTGCAACGAGGTCCTGAACGTGACCCGGCCGGACATCGTCCGCTCGGTCCACGAGGCCTACTACTCGGTGGGCGTGGACTGCGTCGAGACCAACACCTTCGGCGCGAACTACGCGGCCCTCGCCGAGTACGACATCCCGGAGCGCAACTTCGAGCTGTCCGAGGCCGGCGCCCGCATCGCCCGCGAGGTCGCCGACGAGTTCACCGCGTCGACGGGGCAGCAGCGCTGGGTGCTCGGGTCCATGGGCCCCGGCACCAAGCTGCCCACCCTCGGCCACGCCCCGTACACCACCCTCCGCGACGCCTACCAGGCCAACGCGGAGGGCCTGATCTCCGGCGGCGCCGACGCGCTGCTCGTCGAGACCACCCAGGACCTGCTCCAGACCAAGTCCTCCATCATCGGTGCGCGCCGTGCCATGGAGGCCCTCGGCGTCACCGTCCCGCTCATCTGCTCCGTCACCGTCGAGACCACCGGGACGATGCTGCTGGGGTCGGAGATCGGGGCGGCGCTGACGGCGCTGGAGCCGCTCGGGATCGACATGATCGGTCTGAACTGTGCGACCGGTCCGGCGGAGATGAGCGAGCACCTGCGGTACCTGGCGCGCAACGCCCGCATCCCGCTGGCGGCGATGCCGAACGCCGGCCTGCCCGTCCTGACCAAGGACGGCGCGCACTACCCCCTGTCGGCGGGCGAACTCGCCGACGCCCACGAAAGCTTCGTCCGCGAGTACGGCCTCTCCCTGGTCGGCGGCTGCTGCGGCACCACCCCCGAGCACCTGCGACAGGTCGTGGAGCGGGTGCGGGGCGCGGCCGTCACCGAGCGCAGCCCGCAGCCGGAGCCGGGGGCGGCGTCGTTGTACCAGACGGTGCCGTTCCGGCAGGACACCGCGTACATGGCGATCGGTGAGCGGACGAACGCGAACGGGTCGAAGAAGTTCCGGGAGGCGATGCTGGAGGGCCGCTGGGACGACTGCGTGGACATGGCCCGGGACCAGATCCGTGAGGGCGCGCACATGCTGGACCTGTGCGTGGACTACGTGGGCCGTGACGGTGTGGCGGACATGGAGGAGCTGGCGGGTCGTCTCGCCACCGCTTCGACGCTGCCGATCGTGCTGGACTCCACGGAGGTTCCGGTCATCCAGGCGGGTCTGGAGAAGCTGGGCGGGCGTGCGGTCATCAACTCGGTGAACTACGAGGACGGTGACGGCCCCGACTCCCGCTTCGCGAAGGTCACCCGGCTGGCGCAGGAGCACGGCGCCGCGCTGATCGCGCTGACCATCGACGAGGAGGGCCAGGCCCGCACGGTCGAGCACAAGGTTGCCATCGCCGAACGGCTGATCGCCGATCTGACGACGAATTGGGGGATCCGCGAGTCGGACATCCTCATCGACACCCTGACGTTCACGATCTGCACCGGTCAGGAGGAGTCCCGCAAGGACGGCATCGCGACGATCGAGTCGATCCGTGAGCTCAAGCGCCGCCACCCCGACGTCCAGACGACGCTGGGCCTGTCGAACATCTCCTTCGGCCTGAACCCGGCCGCCCGTGTGCTGCTGAACTCCGTCTTCCTGGACGAGTGCGTCAAGGCCGGTCTGGACTCCGCCATCGTCCACGCCAGCAAGATCCTTCCCATTGCCCGGTTCGACGAGGAGCAGGTCACCACCGCCCTCGATCTGATCTACGACCGGCGCAGTGAGGGCTACGACCCGCTGCAGAAGCTGATGGCCCTGTTCGAGGGCGTGAACACCAAGTCGCTGAAGGCGGGCCGGGCGGAGGAGCTGCTGGCGCTGCCGCTGGACGAGCGGCTCCAGCGGCGGATCATCGACGGGGAGAAGAATGGCCTGGAGGCCGATCTGGACGAGGCGTTGCAGACCCGTCCGGCGCTGGACATCGTCAACGACACCCTGCTGGAGGGGATGAAGGTCGTCGGTGAGCTGTTCGGCTCCGGTCAGATGCAGCTGCCGTTCGTCCTCCAGTCCGCCGAGGTCATGAAGACGGCCGTCGCCTACCTCGAACCGCACATGGAGAAGACCGACGACGAGGGCAAGGGCACCATCGTCCTGGCCACCGTCCGCGGCGACGTCCACGACATCGGCAAGAACCTCGTGGACATCATCCTCACCAACAACGGCTACAACGTCGTCAACATCGGGATCAAGCAGCCCGTCTCGGCGATCTTGGAGGCGGCGCAGGAGCACAAGGCCGATGTGATCGGCATGTCGGGCCTGCTGGTGAAGTCGACGGTGATCATGAAGGAGAACCTGGAGGAGCTCAACCAGCGCAAGCTGGCGGCCGACTACCCGGTGATCCTCGGCGGCGCCGCCCTGACCCGCGCCTACGTCGAGCAGGACCTCCACGAGATCTACGAGGGCGAGGTCCGCTACGCCCGCGACGCCTTCGAGGGCCTGCGGCTGATGGACGCCCTCATCGCCGTCAAGCGCGGCGTCCCCGGCGCTAGCCTGCCCGAGCTGAAGCAGCGCCGCGTGGCCAAGCGGGACACTCCGGCCCTCCAGGCGGAAGAGCCGCAGGAGCCCGGCGGCCGCTCCGACGTGGCCGTGGACAACCCCGTCCCCACCCCGCCGTTCTGGGGCACCCGCGTGATCAAGGGCATCCCGCTCAAGGACTACGCCTCCTGGCTGGACGAGGGCGCCCTCTTCAAGGGCCAGTGGGGCCTGAAGCAGGCCCGCGCCGGCGGGGCCACCTACGAGGAACTGGTCGAGAGCGAGGGCCGTCCGCGCCTGCGCGGCCTCCTGGAGAAGCTGCACACCGAGAACCTGCTGGAGGCGGCCGTGGTCTACGGCTACTTCCCCTGCGTCTCCAAGGGCGATGACCTCATCATCCTCGACGAGAACCGTTCGGAGCGCGCCCGCTTCACCTTCCCGCGCCAGCGCCGTGGCCGGCGCCTGTGCCTCGCGGACTTCTTCCGTCCCGAGGACTCGGGTGAGGTGGACGTGGTGGGCCTCCAGGTGGTCACCGTCGGATCGAGAATCGGGAAGGCGACCGCCAAGCTGTTCGAAGCGAACGCCTACCGGGACTACCTGGAGCTGCACGGCCTGTCCGTCCAGCTCGCCGAGGCCCTCGCCGAGTACTGGCACGCGCGGGTCCGCGCGGAGCTCGGCTTCGGCGGCGAGGACCCCGACAAGGTCGAGGACATGTTCGACCTGAAGTACCGGGGCGCCCGCTTCTCCCTCGGCTACGGGGCCTGCCCCGACCTGGAGGACCGGGCCAAGATCGCCGACCTCCTCCAGCCGGAGCGGATCGGCGTCCACCTCTCGGAGGAGTTCCAGCTCCACCCCGAGCAGTCCACCGACGCGATCGTCGTCCACCACCCGGATGTCACGTACTTCAACGCGCGCTGATCCGACTGCTCCGTACCGAACCCCGAAGGAACCGACCACCATGGCAGCAGAGACGGCAGAGCTCCCGTACCGCGCCCGTCCGGGCAGTCTGGCGGACCTCCTCGGTGCGGGGCAGAAGTCGTACTCCTTCGAGTTCTTCCCGCCGAAGACCGAAGGCGGCGAGCGCACCCTGTGGCACGCGATCCGCCGCATCGAGCCCTTCGCGCCCTCGTTCATCTCCGTCACCTACGGGGCCGGAGGCTCGTCCCGGGACCGCACGGTCGAGGTGACCAAGCGGATCGCCGCGGAGACCACGCTGCGTCCCGTCGCGCACCTGACCGCGGTCGGCCACTCGGTCGCCGAGCTGCGCCACATCATCGGCCAGTACGCCGACGCCGGCATCCGGGACGTCCTGGCTCTGCGCGGCGACCCGCCGGGCGATCCCCGGGGCGAGTGGACCGCACATCCCGAGGGGCTGCGCCATGCGCACGAACTCGTCTCCCTGGTACGGGAACTGGGGGAGTTCTCGGTGGGTGTGGCGGCCTTCCCCGAGCGGCATCCGCGCTCCTCGGACTGGGACAGCGACATCCGCCACTTCGTCGCCAAGTGCCGGGCGGGCGCGGACTACGCCATCACCCAGATGTTCTTCCGGGTCGACGACTACCTGCGGCTTCGCGACAGGGTGGCGGCCGCCGGCTGCGACACGCCGATCATCCCGGAGATCATGCCCGCCACCGACGTACGGCAGATCCGCCGCTTCGCCGAACTCAGCAACGCGTCCTTCCCCGACGAACTCGCCCAGCACCTCGACGCCGCCCGCGACGACCCCTCCGCGGGCTACCGCATCGGCGTCGACCACGCCACCGCCATGGCCGAGCGCCTCCTTGCCGAAGGAGCACCCGGCCTGCACTACATCACCCTCAACCGGTCCACCGCGACGCTCGAGATCCACCAGAACCTCGGTGTGTCACAGCCCCGGCAGCTTGCCGCTGCCCACCACTGAACCGTCCCTCACCGCATCACGGAGTCATGATGACGAGCCTGTCCCCCGCCGATTTCAAGGTCGCCGACCTTTCCCTTGCCGCCTTCGGCCGCAAGGAGATCACTCTGGCCGAGCACGAGATGCCGGGTCTGATGTCGATCCGCAAGGAGTACGCGCAGTCGCGGCCGCTGGCCGGTGCGCGGATCACCGGTTCGCTGCACATGACCGTGCAGACGGCCGTCCTGATCGAGACGCTCGTCGCCCTTGGCGCCGACGTCCGCTGGGCCTCCTGCAACATCTTCTCCACGCAGGACCACGCCGCCGCGGCGATCGCCGTCGGCCCGAACGGCACCCCGGAGGACCCGCAGGGCGTCCCGGTCTTCGCCTGGAAGGGCGAGACGCTGGAGGAGTACTGGTGGTGCACGGAGCAGGCGCTGACCTGGCCGAACACCCCCACCGGCGGCCCGAACATGATCCTCGACGACGGTGGTGACGCCACCCTCCTGGTCCACAAGGGCGTCGAGTTCGAGAAGGCCGGCGCGGCCCCGGACCCGTCGACGGCGGACTCCGAGGAGTACGCCCACATCCTCACGCTCCTCAACCGCACCCTGGCCGAGTCCCCGCAGAAGTGGACGCAGCTCGCGTCCGAGATCCGCGGCGTGACGGAGGAGACCACCACGGGCGTGCACCGCCTGTACGAGATGATGGCCGAGGGCACGCTGCTCTTCCCGGCGATCAACGTGAACGACGCGGTGACGAAGTCGAAGTTCGACAACAAGTACGGCTGCCGCCACTCCCTGATCGACGGCATCAACCGTGCCACGGACGTGCTGATCGGCGGCAAGGTCGCGGTCGTGTGCGGTTACGGCGACGTCGGCAAGGGCTGCGCCGAGTCGCTGCGCGGCCAGGGCGCGCGGGTGATCGTCACCGAGATCGACCCGATCTGCGCGCTGCAGGCGGCGATGGACGGCTACCAGGTCGCCACGCTGGACGACGTGGTGGAGACGGCCGACATCTTCATCACGACCACCGGCAACAAGGACATCATCATGGCCTCGGACATGGCCCGGATGAAGCACCAGGCGATCGTGGGCAACATCGGCCACTTCGACAACGAAATCGACATGGCGGGCCTGGCGAAGATCGACGGGATCGTGAAGGACGAGGTCAAGCCGCAGGTCCACACCTGGACGTTCCCCGACGGCAAGGTCCTGATCGTGCTCTCCGAGGGCCGCCTGCTGAACCTGGGCAACGCGACCGGCCACCCGTCGTTCGTGATGTCGAACTCCTTCGCGGACCAGACGCTGGCGCAGATCGAGCTGTTCACCAAGCCGTCGGAGTACCCGACCGACGTCTACGTGCTGCCCAAGCACCTCGACGAGAAGGTCGCCCGCCTCCACCTCGACGCGCTCGGCGTCAAGCTCACCACCCTGCGCCCCGAGCAGGCCGCGTACATCGGCGTCCAGGTCGAAGGCCCGTACAAGCCCGACCACTACCGCTACTGAGCACGCCGGAACGGAGTGGCAACAAGGTGATCACCATCGAACCCACGGACGAGACGGACGCGCTGACCACCGTCACCGTGATCGGCACCGGGCTGATCGGGACCTCCATCGGCCTCGCGCTCACCCAGCACGGTGTCCGCGTCCACCTCCAGGACGTCCACGCGGAGTCGGTACGGATCGCCGAGGCCAGGGGGGCGGGCACCGCGCTCGCCCCCGAGCGCCGGACGGACCTGGCGGTCATCGCCGTGCCCCCGCACAGCGTGAACGCCACTCTGGCCGACGCGCAACGACGCCGGATCGCCCGCCACTACACGGACGTGGCCAGTGTCAAGGCGTCGCTCCCGGCCGCCGGGGCGGGCTCCGGCTGGGATGCCTCCCGCTTCGTCGGGGGGCATCCCATCGCCGGGCGGGAGCACCCCGGCCCGGGAGCGGCCCGCAGCGACCTGTTCCAGGCCAAGCCGTGGATCCTGACCCCCAGCGCGGACACCTCGCGGGCGACGACCGCCACCGCCCGCCGGCTGATCGGCCTGTGCGGGGCGGACGCGGTGACGATGCAGGCGGAGGCGCACGACCGCGCCATCGCGGTGACCTCCCACCTGCCCCACCTGGTCAGCAGTCTGATGGCGCGGATGCTGCGGTCCTACGACCAGCGGGCGCTGGGACTGTCCGGCTCCGGGCTGCGCGACTTCACCAGGATCGCGGCCGGCGACCCCGAGCTGTGGACCGACATCCTCGGTTCCAACGCCACCGCGGTGCTCGGCGCGCTGGAAAGCCTGCAGCACGACCTGGAAATGACCAGGCGCGTCCTGCGCGCGCTGGCCGGAGCCTCGGAGGCCGGCGTCTCGGACGCCCCGGCCTACCGCGAGCTGCTGCGCCGGCTGCTGGAGGAGGGCAGGGCGGGGCAGCTGCTGATTCCGCAGAAGTACGGGGCGGCGGGCCGCGCGTACGACAAGCTGCAGGTCCTCCTCACGGACCGCGAGGGCGAACTCGCCCGGCTGCTGGCCGATGTGAGCGAGCTGAACGTGAACGTCGAGGACCTCTGGATCGAGGACTCCGCGGACTCCCCCGTCGGCCTGGCCGTTCTCTCGGTCGACGCGAGCGTGACCACCGCGCTGTCGGACTGGCTGGAGGAGCGCGACTGGGCCGTGTTGAGGGAATCCCTCTCGGCGGGTCCGGTGTCCGAGCCGGTCTGAGCCGGGCCCCCGAGGGGGGCGGCCGGGCAGGGGAGAGCGGGGCGTGAGCCGTCAGCCGGCGGTGAGCGCCCCGTTCGCCGTTTGCGCCCGGCCCGCCTGCCCCGGCATGCCCTGCGTCAGCTCCTGGAGCAGGTAGCCGCGGCCCCACGCCGTGCTGATGCCCAGCCCCAGGGGGGCGATGCGCCGGCGTATCCGCATCATGTGCAGGTCGAGCGCGTTGCGGCTGGCCCGGGAAGCGTCCGTCAGATGCGCGAGCGACTCCCTGGCGACCAGTGACCCGTAGTTGCGCACGAGCTCGGCGACGATGGCGACCTCCGTGGGAGAGAGCACCACCGAGCCGCCGTCGAACTGCAGCTCCCCGTCCACGCCGAGGGTCGGGACGCGGTAGGTGCCGGCCTTGGCGCGCAGCGCCATGACCCGCGCCTCGAGGTCTTCTCTGCTGACCGGGGCCCTGACCCAGTCCTCCCGGAGGTCCGCTGTCAGCGGCGGCGTCGCGCCGTTCTCCACGAGAAGGATCCGCAGGGCTCCGAGTTCCCTGCACTTCTCCCGCTTCGCCGTTTCCAGCGGCCAGCGGACGATCCTCACCTTGTCTTTGTCCGGGGTGGTCGACATGGGGTCCTCTGCGGTGCGGCATGACGGAGGCCCGTGCAGCGGCCCGACCTCCGCCTGAGGGCGGGACCGGGCCGCTGCACGGGCCGTTGACTACTTGGTGGCGATGATGACGCCGTGGGGGGTCCAGCCCGGGAACTCGATCCGCTCGAAGGACTCGGGGTTGAAGCCGGCCTTCGTCAGGGACTCCTCGTAGGTGGCCCAGGAGTAGATCATCCCGCCCTCGGCCGGCAGCGCGGCGAAGTAGACGCTGTCGAGCGCCGCCACGACCGGGCCGTCACCCTCGTCGTTGGACATCGAGTTGAAGATGATCACCCGGCCGCCCTCCGGCAGGGCGTGGTAGGCCTTGCGCAGCAGCGCGGTGTTCTCCTCGGGGGTCCAGATGACGAGCTGGTGGGCGAACATCACCGTGTCGTAGCCGGTGGGGAACTCGTCCGCGTGCATGTCGCCCGGCTTGACCGTGATCCGGTCGCTGAGGCCGGCCTCGGCGATCTTCTTCTCGGTCAGCGGGGCGGTCGGCGGGATCTCCAGGATGCCCGCCTCGATGTGCGGGTTGGCCTGGGCCAGCGCGATCGAGTTCACGGCGTCGCCGCCGCCGCAGTCGAGCAGCTTGGAAGTGCCGGACAGGTCCAGGACCTCCACCAGGTGCTGGTTGGCCAGCTCCGACCAGGACCGCATGTACTTGTAGAAGACCTGCTCCATGTGCGGGTTCTCGTTGAGGCGGTGGTACAGGTCGCGGCCGGAGCCGCGCACCCGGCGCAGACCGACGTTGCTGTTGGCGCGCAGCGACTCGGTGAAGTCGATCTGGCCCTCGTAGCAGACGTACTGCTCGAAGCCGACGGTGTCCTTGAAGCGCTGCCAGTCGTCCGTCTTGAGGAGCTCGGCCAGGACGGTGGCGAGCTGGTAGCGGCCGTCCTCGACGGTGAGCATGCCGAGCGACGTGGCACCCAGCAGGAGGATGTCGTTGGCGCGGTCGGCCAGGCCGAGCTCGGCGCCGATCTGCGCCTTGGTCAGGCCGGGCTTGTTCTCCAGCAGCTCGAAGAGGTTGAGCTCGCAGGCCGCGTTCAGGTACTGGAAGGCGGAGGCGCCGAAGAGGATCCAGGCCAGCCCGTCCATGTCCAGGGGGGCCTTGCCGGTCGGGGGGCCGCCGACGAGGTTCTGGGCCGCGGAGGTGTTGTCGAGGGTGACGGTCATGGTGCTGTTTCTCCTTGTGTGGTGGTGCGGGGTCAGGCGGCGGGGGCGGGGGTGGGACCGGCCCATACCGTCTCTATGTGTGCGAGGCACGCGCTGCGCGGACCGTCGAAGCCCGCCGACCGCCAGCCGGCGGGAACGGGGCGGTCCTGCGGCCAGATCGAGTACTGGCCGGCGTCGTTGACTACGACCGCGCAGGGGACGAGGTCGTCTTCGCCCAGGAAAGTGGCCAACCCGGTCACTCCTTTCGTTTTCATGCCGGCCCTTCCTGGACCGGAAGGTGCACCGTCCGTACGACGAGCGAGGCGTTGCCCCAGGTGTCCACGTCGAGGGCGGCCGCCGGGCTGATGTGCTCCGGGATCCCGGCGGTGGGATCGGTGCCCGGAGCCGCCGCGAGCTTCTGCGGCAGTCCGTCGATCCGGTCGAGAACCCGCAGCCGGGTCGCTTCGGACGACGGAAGTTCGAGTTCGACCCGGATGCCCGAGTCGGGTACGGCGTGCAGCCACAGCTCCCAGCTGTCGTCCTCGGCCGGTGCGGCGGAGGCGGGCTCGGACCACGCGCCGTCCTCGACGCGCCAGCGGCGCACTGCGCCTCCGACGACGGCGAGGGACAGCTGGCGGGCGCCGCGCGGCGAGCGCAGCCGGAGCAGCAGGCGGCGCCGGCCGGCCTCGCCGGCCCCGTCCTCCAGCACGGTCACCTCGGGTGCCGGCAGGTCGAGCCGCGGGGCCGGGGCGTACAGGAAGTCCCGCTCCCAGCCGGGGAAGTGCTCCGGCAGGCGGCCCTTGGCGGGCTGTTCGCCGAGGAAGGCGCGGGTCCGCTCCGAGGCGGACTCGTCACTGCTGATCCACAGCGCCTGGGAGCGCTCCGGGTCGAGGAGGTGGCTCAGGGTCTCCGGCGGGGGAGCGCCCTTCCCGCGCCGCAGGAAGCGCCGCGCCGCCACCCCGCCGGCCAGCAGCAAGCCCGCGGCCGCGGTGGCCCTGCGGGCGCGCCGGGGCAGCTCGGCCAGTGCCGGGGCGGCCAGTTCGCCGCAGAGCTGCAGGGCGACGACAGCGGTACCCGCCAGGCGCGGGGTGAGCCCCTTGAAGAGGAGCCGGGACAGCGGGACGAGCAGGGCGGCGGCCGGGGCAGCCGCGGCCGCGGCGCCCATCGCGTGGCGTACGGAGGGGGCCGGGCCCGCCCCGGTCGCGGGCGCTGCCGGCCGTTCGGAGCCGAGCAGCCACAGCCCGGCGCCCGCGCCGGCCAGCGGCCAGGTCGTCAGGTAGCTTCCGCCCGGCAGTCCCGCGGCGAGCGCGGCCGAGGCGGCCGCCAGCGGCAGGGCGGCCGCGGCGGTGCGGGCCGTGGCCGCCGTACGGTCGCCCGGCCCCGCGAGGACCGCGGCGCAGGCGAGCCCGGCGACCGCGGCGTAGATGTCGCCGGAGCCGTGGAAGTCGCCGTGCCGGCGGAACTCGGGGGCCAGCTTGCCCATGGCTGCGGTGAACACCGTCCCGGCGGCCGCGCCGGCGGCGATCCGGCCGGCCAGCAGGGCCCCGGTGCCCCCCAGCCGACGGCCGGTCAGGCCGCCCTTGCGCAGGGCGTGCCCGAGGCCGCCCGCGCACAGCAGGCCGGCCGCGACGGTGAGCGGGACGACGGCCTTGCCGGGGACGCGGACCAGGTGCCCGCGTCCCAGGGGGAAGAAGACCGCGTCCTCGCCGCCGAGTTCGGCCAGGTCGGCGGAGCCGAGGCGGCGGGTGAGCGCCAGGGCGAGCTCGCCCTGGTGCTGGAGGGCCGAGGGGTCCACGTGGTCGATGTCGTCGAGGGGCCCGTGGTAGGCGGCGAACCCGCCGATGTGGGCGAAGTTGAGTCCCGGGATGCCCTGTTCCTTGACGAGGGCGAAGTCGGTGGCGTTGGGCATGCGCCGGTAGATGGCGTCGAAGAGGGAGCTGGCGAACACGGGCACCCCCGTGCGGGCCAGTTCCTCCAGCATGGGCCCGTTGCCCGGACCGGCCTCGAACATCAGCACGGGGCCTTCGGTACCGCGTGCCTCGAAGTTGAAGGCCACGCCCACCGTCTTCGCCAGCGGGTGCCGGTCGAAGAAGGCACGGGCGCCGAGCAGCCCCGCCTCCTCGCCGTCGGTGAACACCACCAGGACGTCGTTGACGGGCTGTTCGCCCTCCGCGCGCAGCGCGCGGAGCGCCTCCAGCAGCGCGGCCACCGGAACGCCCGCGTCGCTGGCCCCCGGGCCCTGGGACACCGAGTCGTAGTGCGTCATCAGCAGCACGGCGTGCCCGGGCACCGAGCCCGGCAGCCGGCCGATGACGTTGCGCACCACTCCGCCGGTCAGGTACCGCGGCCCGTAGGGCGTGGGCCCCAGGTCGTGGCCGGCGACGGCCTCTTGGACCTGTGTCTCGAAGCCCAGGTCCTTCAGTTCGGCGAGCAGGTAGTCGCGGACCCGGGCAGCGGCCGGCGAGCCGACAGGGTGGGGCTCCCCCGCCACCGCCCGGACGTGGCGCATGGCGCGCTCGGCGGAGAACTGCTCCTGGGGAGCGCTGTCCGGGCGGGGTCGCGGCGAGGTGAGCGAGGTGGCGGCGTACGCCGCCGCGGCGCAGGCCGCGGCGGCCGGTCCGTAGCGGGCCAGGCTCCTGCGCAGGGCGTCGGCACCGCGGTTCACGAAGGGTCTCCCTCAGGTGTGGCGGGCTGCTCGGGAAGCGAGCTGAGCCGGATCTTGCGGAACTGCCCGATGACGCCGACGGCGGACCGCGACGAACCCTGCGCCGCCAGCAGGCTGGGCGACTGGTCCCCGACGAAGTGGTCGCACACACCGATGTGGGAGTCGTAGGCCTCCCCGAGTGCCGCCCGGAACGCGGCGGGCCGCACGGATCCCCGGGCTGCCAGCCACTCCCAGGCGTCACGGGAGCGGGCGAGCTCCTTGATCAGCACCTCGTGGTCGCGCCAGTGCAGGCCACTCATCTTCGGGGGTGCGACCGGAGGCATGAGGGTGGGGCGGATCTGCTGGTTGTACTGTTCCCGGTTGGCGTCGCCGGCGTAGAGCAGTGCTCCCTGGCAGCCGCGCATCAGCGCCTCGGCGGCGGCGGCCGAGGCCTCCGCCCCGGGCAGGTCGCCGCGGGCCGCGCTGTCGCGCATGCAGGCCGTGGCGAGCGCGCAGCCCTGTGCGAGGACCATGAAGACGTGGTGTCCGCGCACCCACCGGCGCAGGGCGTCCTGGTGGACGGGCGGGCCCGGCGGGGCGACGGCCGGGACGGGCCGGGGCCGGGGCGCGCTGTGCGGGTCGGCGAGCCAGTCGAGCAGCGCGTCGAACCCGCCGAGGAGGCGCTCCCAGGCCGGCTCGTCCAGATGGGAGCCGCGGTCCGCGGCGACTTCGAGGATCCCGACGAGCGCGGCGAGGGCCGCGTCCACGAGGAGCTCGGTCACCGGTCCGCGGGTGCGCACGATTCCGAAGGCCAGGTCGTTGTCCCGGTTGGCCTCGGACTCCGCCGGATCGTCGCCGACCGGGGCGGTGCCGGCCGGGGCCAGGGCCGCTCGGGTCTGCCTGACCTGCGCGAGCAGCGCGTCGAGGTCGGACCGGGCGCCCGGGCGGGCGAGGCCGCGCACGGCCTCACCCGCCCGGGCCGCCGCGGCGGCCCGGACCTCGTCGAGCGTGCCGGGCAGCTCCTCGGGCCGTCCCATGCGGAAGGGCACGGTGGCCACCTGGGCCACGTAGTCGGGCTGGCCCTCGGGGTGGACGGCGGTGTCGGCCGGCGCCGTCATCGTGCCTCCAGCGTGGCGGCCGGGTCGTCGTGGACGACGTCCGCGGGTGCCGGCATGAAGCCGGTGCGCACCAGGTAGTCCATGACGGCGTGGGCGTCGGCCTCGGTGGTCGGCGGGCAGGCGATGTCGCTGCCGGCCAGCATGCGCAGGGTCTCGGCGCATTCGAGGGCGGGCTGGACCTCGTCCATGTACTTGGGGTCGAGGGCCCGGTGCGGTTCGGCCTCCGCGTCCTTGATGAGGGGCACGAGCGGGTACAGGAGGTGGCTGGGGCCGACTCCGAGGGCCCGTCGCCTGCCCTCCTCGAAGGGCACGATGTCGAACTCGTACCCGTAGCCCTTGATCCAGTCGCAGAAGGTGCGCAGGGGCACGGGCGCCGGGTTGAAGAGGTGGTAGAAGCCGGCGAGCGCTTCCCTCTTGCCGGAGATGTGCACGATGGCGGAGGCCACGTAGTCGACCGGGATGACGTCGAAGATGCGGGGGTAGTCGGGCAGGATGCGCATGGGCAGGAAGCCGCGGAGCGCGACCAGCAGGTAGTCGATGGTCTGGGTGGCGCCGTTCTTCGTGTGGCCGAGGATGAGGCCGGGGCGGAAGACGGTGACCGGGATGCCGCGGCGGCGGGCCTCGTCCACGACCTTCTCCGCCACCCACTTGCTGCCGGTGTAGCCGGCCGGAACGCCGACCGCCGAGTGCAGCGGCGCGTCGTTCTCCAGGAACGGGCGGGGCATGTGCGTGGCGAGCAGGGTGTCGATGGTGGACACGTGGTGGACGGCCTTGAGCCGGGTGGTGCAGGCCAGCTCCAGCACCCGCTGGGTGCCGCCCACGTTGGCGGCCTTGAGCGCGGAGTAGGGGTACACGAAGTTGACGAGCGCACCGTTGTGGTAGATCACGTCCACGGTGGCGGCCAGGTCGTCCCACTGCTCCTGCGTCAGGCCCAGGCGCGGCTCGGCCAGGTCGCCGGTGACGGCCGAGACCCGGTGGAGCTGGTCCTCGACGTCGATCTCGTAGAGGGCGAAGCCCTCCTTCAGACGTTCGAGCGCGTGCTCCTCGTCGCGGGCCCGGCACAGGGCCACGACTTCCGCGTCGGTGCGGCGCAGCAGCTGCTCGACCAGGTGCAGGCCCAGGTAGCCGGTGGCGCCGGTGAGGAAGACGCGCCGCGGGTTCTCCCAGTCGGCCTCGGGCAGTCCCTCGGGGCTGATGGAGGGGTCGAGGGTGCCGTCGCCCTCCAGGGTGGCGGCGTGCTTGCGGCCCAGGACGCCGGCCAGGCCCTCGCGGCGGTAGACCTCGATCGTCTCGGAGACGCCGGCCACGGTGGGCGTACGGAAGAACTCGTGCAGCGGGATCTCGACGTCGTGCTTGCGGCCCAGCAGGGAGGCCAGCTTCGCCAGGATGAGCGAGGTGCCGCCGATGTCGAAGAAGTCGGCGTGGATGTCGATGTCCGGGAGGCGCAGCACCGAGGCGAAGGCCTCGGCGACGGAGCGCTCCAGCGCGTTGCGCGGCTCGACGGGCCCGCCCTGGCCGGCGGCGGGCGCGGCGGTCTGCCGGGCCAGCAGTTCGGCAACGCCCCGGCGGTCGGTCTTGCCGTTGGGGGTGAGCGGCAGCTCGTCCAGCACCGCGAACCGGTCGGGCACCAGGTAGCCGGGCAGCTCGTCGGCGAGAGCCGAGCGGACCTGCTCGACGGACGGGCCGTCGCCGTCGGCGACCAGGGCGGCCGCCAGACGGGCGTTCTCGGTGCCCGCGTCCAGGGCCACCACGGCAGCGTCGCGGATGCCGGCCACGGCCTTCAGCACCGACTCGACCTCGGAGAGCTCGACGCGGTGGCCGCGGATCTTGACCTGGTCGTCGACGCGCCCCAGGAACTGGATGGATCCGTCGGGGAGCCTGCGGCCCAGGTCACCGGTGCGGTAGAGGCTGCCGCCCGCGGCGTCGGACGCCTGCGCGAACGGGTCGGGCAGGAAGCGGACGGCCGTCAGCGCCGGCCGGTCGTGGTAGCCGAGGGCGACTCCCGCGCCGGTGACGACGATCTCGCCGGGGACGCCCTCCGGTACGGGCCGCAGCTCGGCGTCCACGACGTGCACCGCCGTGTTGGACACCGCGCGCCCGATCGGCACCGGAACCGTACGGTCGCCGCGCGGCACGCGGTGGCCGGTGGCATCGATGGTGGCCTCGGTCGGGCCGTAGAGGTTGGCGACCTCGGCGGACCAGGTCGATTCGACGGCCTCCAGCAGGGTGTCGGTGAGGGGTTCGCCGCCGCTGAGTACCAGGCGGATGCGGGTGCAGGTGCCCGCCTCGCGGTGGTCGACCAGCAGGGACAGCAGGGAGGGAACACCGCCGAGAACGGTGACCTGGCGCTCGCGCAGCGTCGAGATCATCTCGCCGGGGTCCTTCATCTGCTCCTCGGTGGCGAGGACGATCGAGGCGCCGGTGGCGAGCGGCCAGAACGTCGCCCAGACGGAGGGGTCGAAGCAGAAGCTGTGGTTGTGCAGCACCCGGTCGTCTTCGGTGAGCCGCCAGTTCGCCTGGCGCCAGGCGATGTTGTTGACGACGTTGGAGTGGCGCACGACGACGCCCTTGGGGCGGCCGGTCGTGCCGGAGGTGTAGATGAGGTAGGCGGCGGCGTCGGCGGGGACCCGGTCGGGGCGGCGCGCGCCGCCGTTCGCGGCGGCGCCGGACAGCTCGTCCAGCAGCAGCGCGGGGACGCCGAGGTCGCCGAGCAGCTGTACGGAGCTCTCGGTGATCACCATCGAGGGCCGTGAGTCGGAGAGCAGGTAGCGCACCCGCTCCTCGGGGTAGGCGGCGTCGACGGGCACGAAGGCCGCGCCGGCGGCGAGCACCGCGAGCAGTGCCGTGACCGTGGAGGGGCCGCGGCGCAGCCACACCGCGACGCGGTCGCCCGGGCGCACCCCGCGCGAGGCCAGTTCGTCGGCCAGCCGTGTGGCGTCCGCCCACAGCTGGGCGTACGTGACCTGGCTGTCGCCCTGCCGCAGCGCGACGGCCTCCGGCGTGGCGGCGGCCTGGGCCTCCACGAGGTCGACGAGCGAGCGGGGGTCGGCCGCGGTCCGCTCACCGCGGCCGGCCTCCAGGGCGAGTCGGGCGCCCTCGGCGTCGAGCAGCGGTACGACGGCGCCGGTGACCTCCGGGGAGCCGCCGGGCAGGATCGCCTCGAGGACCGCGGTGAGCTGGTTGCCCAGCGCGCGCACCCGCTCCTCCGAGTACAGCTGGACGTCGTAGTCGATCTGGGCGAGGACCAGGCCCGGCAGGAGGCGGACGGTCACCTCCAGGTCGTACTCGGTGCCGGAGGCGCAGCCGCCGACCTGTCGGCCGGTGCCCAGGGCGCCGCCGAGCGGTTCACGGGCGTCGACGGCCCGCACGACGCTCTGCGCGTACGGGGTGCGGCTGAGGTCCCGGCGGGGCGGGGCCACTTCGAGGAGATGGGCGAGCGGCACGTCCACGGCGGGGGCGCGCAGCTGTCCCCTGACGGCGGCGAACAGGTCCGACAGCGGTGCCTCGGCCGCGTCGTCGACACGGACCAGGCGCAGGGTGTCGAGCGGGCCGACGACCTTGGCCGACTCCGCGCCGCGGGCGGTGCGGACACCGCACACGGCGGCGCCGGTGGCCTGGGAGCGCATGAGGACCACGAGCCAGGCGGCGGCGACCGCGGCGTCCCAGTCGGCGGCCTCGGCGGCCTCGGCGGCGCGCGACGCGAGGGCGAGCGGCAGCGGCAGTGCCAGGGAGGCGTAGGAGTTCCCCTTGATCTCGGGGCGCGGGCCGTAGCCGGGGATCTCGGTGGCGGCGGGGCGGGCCAGTTCCTCGGCCCAGCCGGTCACCGCGTCCGCGAGACCGGGCTCGGCAAGACGCTCGCGCTCCGCCGTGAGGGCGGCCTCCAGGGCGTCCGGAGCGCCCGCAGTGCTTTCCGCGTCGTCGTCCGCGTCGCCCAGCAGTTCGGCGACGAGCAGGTCCAGCGAGGTCGCGTCGAGGACGAGCCGGTGCCCGGCGAGGACCAGTTCGGCGGCGCCCCCGTCGGCCGAGCTCAGCAGCAGGGCGCGCAGCAGCGGTCCGTGGCCGAGGGAGAACTCCTCCTCGACCAGGTGGCGGACGTGCTCCTCGGTCCGCGCGGGGTCCGTGGACTCGGGCGCGTTCACCGTGCGCAGTGCGACCTCGGCGAAGGGCTGGACCAGGCGCACGGGCCGCCCGGCGACTTCGACGAACACGCTGCGCAGCGCCTCGTGGCGGGAGACCAGGGAGGCCAGGCGCAGTTGGAGCCGTGCGGCGTCCGGAACCCCCTTGAGGCGGTACCGGCCGGTGACGACGGCCCAGGAGCCGCCGGCGATCCCGCCGAGCAGCCACAGGCGGCGTTGCTCCACGGACAACGGGGTGGCCGATTCCGCTCCGCGCTCTTCGAGTACGCGGTGCAGGGTGTCGGTGAACGTCTCAGTGGAATCGTGCCGGGTCACGGCGAAACCTCCAGGGGAACGGGGTCGGAGCCGAGGACGGGGGCGGAGCGGCGGACCGTGGGGAAGTCCCATCCGTCGTCGTCGGCCGTACGGCCCTCGGGCAAGGGCTCTGCGGTCTGCTCCGCACGCCCGTTTGGGTCTTGGGGTGGTGTCTGGTTCGCGGCGCCGCTCAGCTGGCCGACGGTTCCGGCGAGGCGCGCGACCGTCGGTTCCATGAAGAACTCGGCCACGGGAACGCGGGCGCCGAGGTCGCGTTCGATGCGCTGGAGCAGGTCGGCGGCGAGCAGCGAGTGGCCGCCGAGGCCGAAGAAGTCCTCGTGGACGCCGACTTCGGGAACGTCGAGGAGTTCGCACCACAGTGCGGCGACGGCCCGTTCCGCTTCGGTCGAGGGGGCGACGCGCTCGCTGCCGCCCTCCAGGCGCCGGCCGGTGCCCGCCAGGGCACGGCGGTCGATCTTGCCGTTGGGGTTGAGCGGGATGGCCGGCACGGCGTACAGCTCGGACGGCAGCATGGACGCGGGCAGCACCTCGGAGAGCGCCTGCCGCAGCCGGGCCGCTTGTCCGGCCGTGTCGAGGGCGCCGTGGTCGGCGACGAGGTAGCCGGCGATGCGGGCGTTGCCGCGCGGGTCGAGCACGGTCGCCGCGGCGTCCTGCACTCCGGGCAGGCCGCGCAACGCGCTCTCGACCTCACCCAGTTCGATGCGGTGGCCGCGGACCTTGACCTGTTCGTCGACACGGCCGACGAACTCGATCAGCCCGTCGGAGCGCAGGCGTACGACGTCACCGGTGCGGTAGAGCCGCTCGCCGGGATGGCTCGGGTCGGGCACGAACCGGGCGGCGGTGCGTTCCGGGTCGTCGAGGTAGCCGAGCGCGACTCCGGGGCCGCCGATGAGGAGTTCACCGCAGACGCCGGGCGGTACGGGGCGCAGGTGCGCGTCGGCCACCAGGACACGGGTGCCCGGGATGGGGCGGCCGATGGTGACGGGTTCCCCCGGGCGGACCATGGCGGCGCAGGACCAGATGGTGGTCTCGGTCGGGCCGTACAGGTTGTGCACCTGGGCGGGGGTGGCGGCCAGCAGGTCGGCGAGGTCCGGCGGCAGCGCCTCGCCGCCGCACAGCAGCTTGAAGCCGGCGCGGGGCCGCCAGCCGGCGGACATCGCCAGGCGCCACACGGCCGGGGTGGCCTGGGCGACGGTGAGGCCGGGAGTGCTGAGCCGGGCGGCGAGATCGGCGGCGCCGCGCTGGGCGGTGGAGGGTGCGACGACGACGGTGCCGCCGGTGACGAGCGGGCCGAGGAGTTCGAGCAGCGAGATGTCGAACGCCGTCGTCGTCAGCGCCAGCAGCCGGTCGTCCGGTCCCAGTCCCAGACGCCCGGTCAGGGCGTGCAGGAACGAGGTGAGGGAGGCGTGGCTGACGGCGACGCCCTTGGGGCGGCCGGTGGAGCCCGACGTGAACATCAGGTACGCGGGATCGTGCGGTCGTACGGCCGGCTCGGCCGGCACGGCGTCGCCGTCGCCGGCCGGGCCGGTGAGGGCGCCGATCGCCACCGCGCGGTCCCGGTGGACCGGTGCCAGCCGGCCGGGGTCTTCGCAGACGAGGGCCGCGGGAGCGGCCTGCTCCAGGATCAGCTCGCGGCGCGGCAGCGGTGCCGCGGGGTCGACCGGCACGTACACGGCGCCGGCCCGCCAGCAGGCCAGCATCGCGACCACGGCGCGGAGGCCGCGTTCGGCGAGGACGACCACGCGGTCGCCGGCGCCCACCCCGCCGGCGCGCAGCCGCGCGGCGGCGGCGTCGACGCGCCCGGCGAGCGACGCGTAGTCGAGGGAGCCCTCGTCGTCGCGCACGGCCTCGGCGTGCGGCCGGCTCCCGGCGAGTTCGCGGATCCGCGGCCACACCAGCGGCCAGGGCTGTTCCAGCGGGCCGCCGTCGAGGAAGGCGTCGAGGGCGGTGCCGGGACCGTTCCCGGCAAGGTCCACGGCCGAGACCGCGACACCGGCATCCCGCAGGATCTGCCGGAGCACGGTGTGCAGCTGGTCGGCGAAGCGCTCGGCGGTGGTGCGGTCGAAGAGCGCCGAGGCGTATTCGAGGAACCCGTCGATCGCCCCGGTGCCCTCCTCGAAGAGGAACAGGGAGAGGTCGACGCGGGCGTTGCCGCAGTCCACGTCCTCGACGTCCACGCGCAGGCCCGGCAGGTCCCAGCCGCGCCGGACGTCCTGCTGGAGGCCGAACATCACCTGGAAGACGGGGTTGCGCTCGGGCATCCGCGGCGGTGCCAGCAGCTCCACCAGCTCCCCGAAGGGCAGGTCCGCGTGCTCCAGGACGCCCGTGAGCCGGTCGTACAGCTGCCGTACCAGTTCCTCGAGGGTCGGGTCGGCGCGCAGGTCGGCGCGGAGCGGGCAGGTGTTGGCGAGGTAGCCGACGGTCCCGGCGAGGTCCGCGTGGGCGCGGTTGGCGACGGGCAGGCCGACCAGCAGGTCGTCGGCGCCGGCGTTGCGGGAGAGCACGACGGTGTACGCGGCCAGGAGCGTGGTGAAGGGGGTCACCCCGCGCTCGGCGGACCAGTCGCGCACCCGGTCGGCCAAGGCGGTGTCGAGGCGCACGGGGACCCGGGCCCCGGCGTACGACTGGAGCGGCGGCCGGCGCCGGTCGGTGGGCAGGTCGAGGAGCTGGGGGGCTCCCGCGAGGGTTCGGCTCCAGTGGTCCCGGGCGGCCTGGCGCCGCGCGGACCACTCGGGGTCGGGGGACTCCTCGCCGCCGTTGTTCCACACCACGTAGTCGGCGAACTGCAGGGGCTCGTCGGCGCCGGCGGGGCGGCTGCCGGTGTACTCCTCGAGCAGTTCGCGCAGCACGATCTGGAGGGACAGCCCGTCGCAGACGGCGTGGTGCACGCTCAGCAGCAGGACGTGGTGGTCGTCGGCGAGCCTGGCGAGCAGCCCGCGCAGCAGGGGCGGCTGTGCCAGGTTCCAGCCGCGCTGGGCCTCCTGGCGCGCCAGTCGCTGCACCTCCCGGTCGAGTTGCCCGGCCTCCAGACCGCGGCCGCCCAGGTCGACGAGGGGCAGCGAGACGGTGACGCCGGGGACGACGACCTGCGTGAGCGTGCCGTCGATCCGGCGCAGGCCGGTGCGCAGGGCCTCGTGGCGTTCCACGACGGCGCTGAGGGCGGACTGGAGGGCGGTGCGCTCCAGGGCGCCGCGCAGGTCCATGCGGACGGCGAGGCCGTACGCCTTGCCGGCCGTCTCGTTCATCCGGTCCAGGAACCAGAGCCGTTCCTGTCCCGGGGATGCGGGGAAGAGATGGGCGTCGGGTGGGATCCGGTCGCTCACGAGTGCTCCAAAACGTTGCGTCGGGCGGGGGTCGGGCAGTCCTGACGGGGACGGCTCATCAGGCGGTCCGGCCGTTGCCTGCCGCGGTGTACCTGGTGCGGTCGAGCCGGCGCACCGACCGCGGTCCGGTGGCGCCCGGGGGCGTGGCGGTGGTCAGCTCGTCCAGGTACCTGGCCTGCTCGGCCACCGTCGTGTAGGTGCGCAGGGCGGTCAGCGGGACCTGGACCGAGAACTCCCGGCCGATCAGGTGGGCGATCGTGGTGAGCATCAGGGAGTGCCCGCCGACGTCGAGGAATTCGTCGGTCACCCCGATCTCGGGGACCGGCAGGACCTGCGCCCAGCACGCCGCGACACGGCGTTCGGTGTCGTCGCGGGGAGCGATCCGGCCGCCCGTGACGAGCGGGACGGTGGCGAGGGAGGCGAGCCGGCCGCGGTCGAGCTTGCCGTGGCGGTTGCGCGGCAGCTCGTCGAGCACCGCGAACTCGCCGGGCACCATGTAGCCGGGCAGTTCGTGGCCGAGGCGGCGGCGCACTCCGCGCAGCCAGCCGGCCGGATCGCCCTCCAGCTTCTGTTCGGGCACGAGGTAGGCGGCCAGGCGGCGTTCGGTGCCCTGGCCCAGGGCGAGTACGACGGCTTCCCGGACCGCTGCGGCGCTGGTGAGCGCGCGCTCCACGTCACCCAGTTCGATGCGGAACCCGCGGACCTTGACCTGGTGATCGGCTCGGCCGATGAACTCCAGCTGCCCGTCGGACCGCCAGCGCACGAGGTCACCGGTGCGGTAGAGCCTGCGTCCGGGGTGCTCCGGGTCGGGCAGGAACCGGGCCGCGGTCATGTCCGGGCGCCCGGCGTACCCGAGGGCGACGCCCGCGCCGCCGATGAGGAGTTCGCCCGTACCGCCCTGCGGCAGCGGTCGCATCCCGGCGTCGACGACGCTGAGGGAGGTGCCGCCGACCGGCCGGCCGATGGGGACGGATCCGGTGGTGTCCGGGCCCAGTTCGGCGTACGTGGAGTAGGTGGTGGTCTCGCTGGGGCCGTAGAGGTTGACCATGCGGACGCCGGGGACGCTCCGGTGCACGGCCCGGACCAGCTCGGCGGTGAGCGGTTCGCCCGCCACGTTGACCACGCTGAGGCCGGCGGGCAGCGCGTCCTGTTCCAGGAGGCTCGTCACCGCCGAGGGGACGGTGTTGAGCAGCGTGGCGCCCTCGGCGTGGGCGGGGCCCTCCAGCAGGTCCAGGACGCTGTCGAGGAGCCGTACCTCGCAGCCGTGCGCGAGGGGGGTGAAGAGTTCGAAGACGGACAGGTCGAACGTGGTGGGGGTGACGGCGAGGGTGCGGGCGAGGGCGTCGGTGCCGAACTCCAGGCCCGCCCAGCGCACCAGATTGACCGGGCCGCGGTGCGGGATCACGACGCCCTTGGGGCGGCCGGTGGATCCGGAGGTGAAGAGCAGGTAGGCCGGGTCGTCGGAGGTGATCGACGGCTGCGGTACGACCGGGTCCGGGGCGCCGTCGGCGAGGATCGCGCCCACGTCCATGGTGCGGACGGGGAAGAACTGGCCGCGGTCGACCGGGCCGTCCCCCACCAGGACGTGGCCGCAGCCCGCGTCCTGGACCGCCGCGGCGAGCCGGGCCGGTGGGGTGGCCGCGTCCAGCGGCAGGTAGGCGGCGCCGGAGCGCAGCACCCCGAGCAGGACTGCCGGCAGGTCGCGGCCGCGGGGCATCAGCACGCCGACGGTGGATCCGGGGCCGGCGCCCGCCTCGGCGAGCGCGGCCGCCACGGCGGCCGAGCGGTGGGCGAGCTCGCCGTAGCTGAGGCTGCCGTCCCCGGCGACCACGGCGGTACGGCGCGGGTGGCGGGCGGCGGCGTCCAGTACGAGCTCGTGCAGGGTGCCCTCGCCGTCCTCGGGCACGGCGGACAGCGACCACCGGCGCAACCGCTCGGCCTGCCCGGCGCTCACGGCGGAGGCCTCGGCGAGCGGGAGCTCCGCACCGCGGGCCACGGAGTCGGCGACGGCGAGGAAGGCGTCGGCGAACTGCGCGGCCAGCCAGCCGGCGTAGCGGCTCGGGTCGACCTCGACACGACCGGTGAGCGTGCCGTCGGTCTCGGTGAGCAGGGTGGTCAGTCCGAAGGGGCCGATGCTGGGCGGTACGACGGCCACGCCCAGTTCCACGTCCGCGAGCCGCACTCCGCCTCCGAGCAGGCCGGCTCCGACCCCGCGCGGTGCGCCGGGGGTGTCCTGCTGGAGCAGCAGCGCGGCGTCCGGGGCGGGCACGTCCGGGCCGCCGCGGGCGGCGGACAGGGCGACCAGCTCGGGGTAGCCGACGGTGCGGTGTGCGAGCGCGCCCCGCAGGGCGTCGGCCGCCCGGGCGACCAGGTCGCGGACGGTGCCGGCAGCGGTCTCCATCGGCAGGGGGACCGTGGAGACGAGGTAGTCGACGGCCCGGTGGGTGGCGGACCCGCGGCCGTGCAGCGGTACGGCGACCGCGACGCGGTCCGTGCCCGTGAGCCGGGACAGGGTGAGCGACTGCACGGCGAGCAGCACCGCGTAGAGGGTGACGCCGCACTCCTTGGCGAGGGCGGTCAGGGCGGCGGTGAGCCGGGTGTCCAGGGTGAGCGGGGCGTGGACGGCCGGTCGGGCGCGGCCGGCCGGGACGTCCTGCGCCGGGCCGTCGGCGGATGGCAGCTGGAGGGGGCCGACCCCGTCGGCGAGCAGGCCCTGCCAGAAGTTCCAGGCCCGGTCCAGGCGCCGCTCGTCGGGGACGTCGTGGGAGACCGCAGGGGCCGGCGGCAGCGTCAGCGCCCCGGCCGCCGGGTCGCCGGCGGCCAGCAGGTGGGCGAGCTCGGCCGCCAGGACGCCGATGGACCACAGGTCGGCGACGGCATGGTGGACGGTGATCACCAGGTGGGCGCCCCGGCCGTCCGCGAGGACCACCTCGGCCTGGAACAGCGGGCCTTCGGCGAGGTCGGGCACCCGCCGACAGCGCTCGGCGAGGGCGTCTTCGAGCTCCCGCTCGTCGACCCTGCCCAGCCGGGTGAGGGTGCAGTACCTGCCCCAGGGTGTACCGGCGGCCGCGTCCGCCGGGTCGACGACGCGCGTCCAGTGCTCGCCGGTGCGCACCAGGCGGGTGCGCAGCGCCGGGTGGCGCGCCACCAGCGCGGCCAGGCCGCGGGCGACGTCCTGCGGGTCGGCGGCCTCGGGCAGGGTGAAGGCGATGCCGAGGACGAGGCCGGGCGCGGCCGGGTCGAGTTCCTGGAGCAGGCAGAGGGTCTCCTGGCGGGCGGTCGCGGGGTACTCGGCGGGCGCGCCGGACCCGGCACCGGGGCCGGGCAGGGGCTCGGCGGAGCGGATGAGCGCGGCGAGCGCTTCGGCGTCGACGCCGGCCAGGATGCCGGAGATGGGCAGGGCGACCTTGAAGACCTGCGCCGCCTCTCCGGCGAGCCGGGCCGCGCCGAGCGAGTCCAGGGTGGCGGTGGTGCCGTTCTCTGCGCCGAAGTGCGCGATGAGGGTCGCCGCGAGGTTCACGAGCAGGTCGTCGGAGGCGGCTGCGGGGAGCCCGGAGTGGGCCCCCGCGTCCACTGCCCCCGCCGTCCGGGGGGCCGCCGTGTCGCACAGGACGGTGGTCAAGGAGCCGTCCAGGTGGGCGGCGCGCGCGGCGGAGCGCTGCACCTTGCCGCTGGAGGTCTTGGGCAGGGTCGAGGGGCGGATCAGGTGGACGCTGGCCACGGGAGCCGAGTGCTCCCGGGTGACGGCGTCGCGGACTTCCCGGGCGATCCTGCGGGCCTGCCCGGCGTCGTCCGCGGCCTCGGGCCGCAGCTCCGCCACGACCAGGATCTCCTCGCCGCCGTCCGGCCCGGGTACCCCGGCGGCCGCGACGCAGCCCTTGCGGATGCCGGGGTCGGTGTTCTGCACGGTCCGCTCGATGTCCTGCGGGTGCAGGTTGCGGCCGCGGACGACGATGACGTCCTTGATCCGGGCCACCGGCACGAGTTCGCCGTCCGCGGTGAGGAAGCCGAGGTCGCCGGTGCGCATCCAGCTGCGCAGCGAGCCGGGCACGGACACGCCGAAGGTGCGTGCCGTCTCCTCGGGGTCCTCGAAGTACCCCTCGGCCACGCTGTCGGAGGCGACGAGGACCTCGCCGATCTCACCGGGTCCGACGGGCAGGCCGGTGGCGGGGTCGGCGATCTGCACCTCGGTGCCGACCACCGCCGGCCCGCTCGACACGAGTTCGGTGGCGGGGGCGTCCGGTCGGGCCGGTTCGGCCCTGCCCAGGGCGAGGGCTTCGGGATCCAGGCGGTGTGTACGCAGCCCCGCGCCGGGCCGGCCGCCGCTGACGATCAGCGTGGACTCGGCGAGGCCGTAGCAGGGCAGGAAGACGTCCGGGCACAGGCCCGCGGGTGCGAAGCGCTCGGCGAACGCCCGCAGGGTCGCCGCGTCCACCGGCTCGGCGCCGGAGAAGGCCACCCGCAGTCCGCTGAGGTCGAGGGCGGCCACGTCCTCGTCGCGGGCGCGGCGGGTGGCCAGCGCGTACCCGAAGTTGGGCGCGCCGGTGTGGGTGGCGCCGGTCTCGGAGACCAGCCGGAGCCAGCCCATCGGGTCGGAGACGAAGGACAGCGGCGAGAGCAGGTGGATGGGGAAGCCGGTGACGAGCGGGGTGAGCACTCCGCCGACGAGCCCCATGTCGTGGTACGGCGGCAGCCACAGCGCGCCGGTGCTCGAGGTGTCGAGGCCGAACCGCCCCGTGATGGAGGCGACGTTGGCCAACAGGTTGCGGTGGGAGACGAGCACGCCCCGCGGGGTGCCGGTCGAGCCGGAGGTGAACTGGATGAACAGCGGCTCCTCGGGCCGGACGGCGGGTGCCCGCCAGTCGTCCTCGGCGCCTGCCGCGACGCCGGTGTCCACCAGCCGTTCGGGGCGCACGTCGGGCAGGCGCTCCGCGAACAGCTCCCGCAGCGGCTCCAGCAGCCCCGGCTCGGTCAGCAAGGTGGCGTCCGGCAGCTTGGCGAGGATCGCGCCGAGCCGGACGAAGTCGCGGCGCACGTCGGCGGGGTTGGGCGGGTAGACCGGTGCGGCGGGCAGTCCGGCGTAGACGGTGGCCAGGAACGCCTTGAGGTAGTCCGGCCCCGGCTGCATCAGCAGCAGGACGGGGCCCGTGGCCACCTCGCGCAGCTTGACGGCGAGCGCCCGGGCCTCACGGTCCAGCTCCTCGCGGGTGAAGCGGACTTCCCGGGCGAGCCCGATCGCCGGCTGGGCGGGGAAGACGGCCGCGGTCGCGCCCGGGTCGGCCTCGCAGACCGCCCGCATGACACCGAGAGCAGTCTCCTGGCCCGTCCTCGCCTGCATTGTGTCCCCACCTGTCTGCCGATGACATGCACCCTTTGGTGCGTGCAGCGGGGAGGGGCGATCCGCTCCCGAAGCCCGCGTCACCGAAGCTAGAGGCGGCTCGGACGCCCTGGGCAATGTCTTTCGAAACCATGAGGGATTCCGGAAAGAAGGCAGCGAGGAACATCTTGCGGAGTTCTTTCCGTCCGAGCCGAGGGCGGACTTCCCTCCGGTACAAGGAAGACTCGTCACCATTCCGTTCCGGAGGAGAATCACCGTGCCTGGAAGCCCTGTTGCGCAGAATCCGGCGGACCGACTGACCGGCCCGGCCGACCCTCTCGGTCTGCGCAGGCTCTCGGCGGGACTGAGTCTCCTCCGCCGTCCGCTGCCCTTCCTGCGGGAACTGGAGAGCAGGTACGGCGCCGTGTGCGCGATGCCCGGCCGCAGCCCCCGTACGGTCTTCGCGTTCGGGCCCGACCAGGCCCGCCAGGTGCTGACCGGCAAGGCCTTCGTCTCGGACTCCTTCCGGCACCTGCGCCTGCCGCCCGGCTCGCCGATGATGCTGCTGACCAGCGGGCTGCTGCGGCTCAACGGCACGATCCACCGCAAGCACCGCCAGGCCATGCAGCAGGCCTTCTCACCGCGCCACGTCGCCGTCTACACCGACACGATCGTGCGCTTCGCCGACGACATGCTGGAGCGGTGGACGCCGGGCCGCGCCGTGGACCTGCACGAAGAGCTCGCCCGCCTGGTCACGCGCATCTCCTTGGCCACCATGGCCGGCCTGGAGGACGAGGGGGCCGCACGCCACCTCAACGACAAGATGGTCGAGCTCGCGGCCGCGGCCGGGCACCCGCTCACCGCGGTGCTCCAGGCACCGCTGCCCGGTACGCCGTTCCGCCGCATGACCCGGATCGCGGGCGAGATCGAGGACATCCTGCGCGCGCTGATCGCCGCGCGGCGCTCCGGAGCGGCCGCCCCCGACCTGCTCAGCAGGCTGACCGTGCCCGACGGGGACCCTGCCTCGGAGGCGCTGACGGACGAGGAGCTGCTGGGCGAGGCGTACACCGCGCTGTGCCACGACAGCGTCGCGTCCTCCCTGTTCTGGACCCTCTTCCTGCTCGACCAGCACCGGGAGTGGTGGGAGAAGCTGCGCGCCGAGGTGGCGGAGGTCGCCGGTGACGCGGCTCCGGGGCCTGACGTGCTCGTCCGGATGCCCGTGCTGGACCAGGTCGTCAAGGAGAGCGTGCGGCTGATGCCGCCGGCCGGATTCGGCGTGCGCTACGCGGCGGAGGGCGCCGAGATCGACGGCCACCCGATCCCCGAGGGAGCCATGGCGATCTTCAGCTCCTTCGTCACGCACCGGGACGCCAGGACCTTCCCCGAGCCGCTGCGCTTCCGCCCGGAGCGCTGGGAGAGCGCCCAGCCGGCGCAGCACGAGTACTTCCCCTTCGGTCTGGGCCAGCACAACTGCATCGGGCGCAACCTCGCCCTGCTGGAGAGCAAGCTGGTGCTCACCCGCATCATGCAGCGCGCCCCGGTCGTGCTGCCCGCGGGGACCGAGGTCAACCCGGTCGTGCGGATCTCCACCGTCCCCGACGGGCAGGTGCGGGCCGTCGTCACCGAGCCGGGTGGGCCGGCGCCGCGCGCCCACCGCGTCACCGGTTCGGTCAACGACATCATCGACCTGCCGGAGCACCCCTGACGGGCGGCTGACGGGCACCGGTATGGCCGAAAACTGTCGGAGTTCTGCCATCTCCGCCGTACGGCGCGAACACAGTCACCACACTCTGGGCCGTCAGAACCGAGCGAGACCCCCGTCCGGACAAGGGAGACCTGTATGAAACGCCGCACTTTCCTCGGGACAGCAGCGGCCTCCGCAGCGGGCGGCCTGCTCCTGCCCGCCACCACCGCGTCGGCGGGAAACCCGCCCTGGGACGCCCTCCAGCGGAGCCTCGACGGCACCGTGGTACTGCCGGGTGATCCCCGGTACGACAGCGTCCGGACCCTGGCCCTGCGACAGTTCGACTCGGTCAGGCCGCAGGCCGTGGTGCGCTGCACCACCGTCGAGGACGTCTCCGAGGCCGTGCGGTTCGCCGCGCGCCACCGCATACCGGCCGTCGCGCGCAGCGGCGGCCACTCCTTCGCCGGGTACTCCACCACGACCGGGATGGTCATCGACGTCTCCCCCATGAACAGCGTGCGGCTGGCCGGTTCGGTCGCCCGGATCGGTCCCGGCTGCCAGCTGGTCGACCTGGAGGAAGCGCTCGCCGTGGAAGGGGTCGCCGTGCCCACCGGCTGGTGCCCCACGGTCGCCATCGGCGGTCTCGCCCTCGGCGGCGGCCTGGGCTTCCTCACCCGGATGTACGGGGTCGCGAGCGACCGGATGCGCCGGGCCCAGGTGGTCCTCGCCGACGGGCGGGTGGTGGAGAGCAACGCCCACCGCCACGAGGACCTGTTCTGGGCCCTGCGCGGCGGCGGCGGCGGCAACTTCGGCATCGTCACCGAATACGACTTCGAACCGGTGCCCGCGCCCGACATGACGAGCTTCACCCTCACCTGGAAGTGGGCCTCGGTCCGTGCGGTGCTGGCCGCCTGGCAGCGCTGGACCGCCGACGCCCCGGACCCGCTGACGCCGCTGCTGAACGTCTCGACGTACGGCGCCGACGCGGGCGCCGAGCCCGGCGTGACGGTCTCCGGCGTGTGGCTCGGCGCGCCGGCCGCCCTCGGCCCGCTGCTGGACCGCCTGACCGCGGCCGTGGGAACCGACCCCGCGACCAGCGAGCGGCGCACCGACTCCTACCGCTTCGGCATGCGCCACTGGTTCGGCTGCGACAACCTGGAGCCGGCCGCGTGCCACCGCGTCGGGCACAACCCGCAGGCCCAGCTGGCCCGCTACGGATTCGCGCTGGCCCGCGGCAACTTCTTCGACAGGCCGCTCGACGCCGCGGGCATCGACGCCGTCCTGGAGTCCTTCGCGGCCGCCCGCAACGAGGGGGAGGCCCGCAGCTTCGACCTCCAGGGCCTGGGCGGCGCCCACAACCGCGTCCCCGCGACCGCCACCGCGTACGTCCACCGCAGCGCCCTGTTCTACGCCGGGTGGTCGGTGGGCGTCGACGTGCCGGAGGGCGAGGTGCTGCCCGCGGACCGCAGGCGCGGGTGCCAGGACTGGATCGACCGCAGCTACGCGCGGGTGCACCCCTGGTCCTCCGGCCAGGCGTACCAGAACTACATCGACCCCGACCTCACGGACTGGCGGCAGGCCTACTACGGCGTCAACTACGAGCGGCTCGTGGAGGTCAAGCGCGCCTACGACCCCAAGGGGTTCTTCCGCTTCCCCCAGTCGATCAACTGAGCCGGAACGCGCCGGAGGGCGGCGGACGTCCCGTCCGCCGCCCTCCGGCCGTCCGCGCGCGGGTGTGCCGCCGCCCCGCGCGCCTCAGGCCGTGCCCTCGACCCGCTCCCCCGTGGCCAGGTCGGTGATCTCGATCGCTTCGGCCGGGCAGAACTCCGCGGCCTCCAGCAGCCGCCCGTCGGGCGCGGACCGGTCGGTCAGCGCCACGGCGCGGTGGCCGTCCTCTCCGAAGACGTCCGGCGCCAGCGACATGCACAGCCCCGACATCAGGCAGGCTCCGCTGTCGACCCGCACGCTCCACTCGCTCCCCGGGCCCACGGCTACCACGCCACCGGCAGCGCCTCGACGCCGCGCAGTACGACCCCGGCCTTCCACCGGAGCTCCTCGTCCGGGACGGCCTGGCGCAGGCCGGGGAAGCGCAGCAGCAGGGAGCGCAGCGCCGTGACCATTTCGAGCCGCGCCAGCTGGGCGCCCACGCAGTGGTGCGCGCCGTGGCTGAAGGCCAGGTGCGGGTTGTGCTCCCGGGTGACGTCGATGCGCTGCGGGTCCTCGAAGACGTCCTCGTCGCGGTTCGCGGAGTTCATCGACGGCACCACCGTCTCGCCGGCCCGGATCAGCACACCGCCCAGCGTGACGTCCTCGCGCGCGACCGAGGGCTGGTCCACGGCGAGCAGCGGCACGAAGCGCAGCAGCTCCTCGACCGCGTTCGGCACCAGTTCGGGCTTGGCGCGCAGCAGCTCCAGCTGATCGGGATTGCGCAGCAGCAGGTAGAGGAAGTTGGCGAGCTGGGAGGCGGTGGTCTCCATGCCGGCGACGAGCAGGCCGAAGCTCATCTCGATGAGCTCCTTCTCCGAGAGCCGGTCGTCCTCGTCGCGCGCCCGGATCAGGGCGGTGAAGAGGTCGTCCGTGGGCGCGGCCCGGCGCTTCTCGATGAGCTCGCCGAAGTAGGAGTGCAGGTCGCCGATGGCCTGGCGGATCTCGTCCGGGGTCTTCGACGTGGTCGAGACGACCGAGTCGAAGAACGGTACGAAGCGGTCCCGGTCCTCGTACGGGACGCCCATGAACTCGCAGATCGAGATGCCCGGCAGCTGCCAGGAGAAGTCGGCGTAGACGTCGGCGGGGGCTCCCTTGGCCTCCATCGCGTCGAGCAGCTCGTCGACGATCGCCTGCACGCGCGGCTCGAACTCCTGGACCCGGCGGGCTGTGAAGGCCTTGGCGACCAGCTTGCGCAGCCGCGTCTGCTCCGGGGGGTCCATGATGCCTATGCCCTCGACCACGGGCTCGGGGAAGAAGCGCGGGCGGCCCGCCTCGGTCTGCAGCTGACGGCTGAACCTCGGGTCGGCGAGCACCTCCTTGACGTCCGCCATCCGGGTCACCAGCCAGGCCTCGCCGCCGTACGGCATGGTCACCCTGGAGATGGGCTCGTCCTGGCGCAGCCTGCTCAGCTCGGCGGCCTCGTCAAGGTATTTCGCGGGGAAGGGATAGCTCGGTGCGGGCGTTGATGTCATGCCCTTTCTCTAGCACCGGGCCCCCCGACGGTCCGCCTTTCTTTCAGGGATCTTTCAGCGGTTTCCGCGGGCCCCGACAGGGTCGACTGAGGCTCCAATTCCCGCCATTGACCGGCCGGGAACCGACTGGTAGCCATGTCCCCGACCTCATCGCGACAGGTATCACCACGACCGGTATCACCCGACGATTACGAGGAAGTATGCCAGCCACCCTTTCCGGCGAAGTGAACCGTGTTCTGCGCCGTGTACGTGCCTGCGAATTCTCCACCCTGGCCAAGACCGGCCGACCGGTGACCTGGCCCATGGCCTTCCTGTGGAAGCCGGAGGAGAACGAGTTCGTCCTCAGCTCCAGCATCTCGGTGGCCCGCAAGGCGGAGCACATCAACCGCGACGACCGGGTCTGCCTCCTCATGTCCGACTTCACCGGCAGCGCCCTGCCCGGCAGCGCCCCGGCCGTGCTGGTCCAGGGGCGGGCCACCGCCCCCGAGGAGATCCTGACCGTGGAGGGCCTGGAGGACTTCTGGGCCGAGCTGTTCCGCAAGCGTCCCGCCGGCGCGGTCGAGACGCTCGACCCCGAGATCCGCAAGCAGTTCCATCCGAGTTTCTACTGGCGCCTGCGCATCACCGTGACCCCGGAGAAGGTCTGGGCCTTCCGCAAGGACGCGATGGGCGCCACGGAGCTGGAGCGTGTGGCGTGAGCGTCTGGCACGAGATCGACACCTACCTGCACCTGTTCAGCAACCCGGTGCTCTCCTTCCGGGACACCGGCGGCTTCCCCTTCAGCCTGCGCTGCCGCCCCCGGCAGGACCGGGACACGGGCCTCATGCTGATCGACCTGCCGCAGGGCACCCCGGTCGCGGAGGGGCCCGCCTGGCTGCTGTGGCACAGCCACGACGAGGACTTCGGCTCCCTCCAGGCCCTCGCCGTGTCCGGGGACCTCGCCTCCCGCGGCGACCGCTGGTCCTTCAGACCCGAGCGGGTGCTGCCGGGGCCCGGCCTCGGGCCCGAGGGCTGGGCGGGCGTCGTGGAGAAGATCGAACGGGACACGGACCGGTTCCTGGAGAGCCGTGGCCTGACCGCCCCCCGGGACATCGACTGGGCCGCCCTCGAGCGGATCGCCGCCGACGCCCGCAGGGACAACGAGGAGCGCGCCCGCGCCTGGGCCGAACTGCCCTGACAGCCCCGCGTACGGGCGGACCGGCGGGACCCCGGGCCGGCGCGGCCACCGCGCCCGGGGTTCCTTTCCACGACCTGTCCGCGTCCGCCCGGGCGGGACGCGGGCTCCCTAGCGTGGGAACACCATCGGCACCGAGAGCTGGAGCGGACTCATGGCAGATCCCGGGCACGTGGAGACCTTCAACCGGATCGCGCCGCGCTACGACGCCAAGTTCGGCAAGGACTGCGAGACCGCCCACGACGCCGTGCTCGGCTGGGCGGCCGAAGCGGGTCTGCGGCCGCGGACCGTGCTCGACATCGGCTGCGGCACCGGAAAGCTCCTCGAAGAAGCGGGTTCCCGCTGGCCCGGGGCGCGCTTGTACGGCATCGACCCCGCCGACCGCATGGTGGAGATCGCCCGGAGGCGGCTGCCCGGGGCCGAGCTGGCGGTCGGCCGTGCCGAGCGCCTGCCGCTGCCCGACGCGAGCGTCGACCTCGTGGTGAGCACCACCGCCTTCGGTCACTGGTCGGACGCCGCGGCGGGGCTGCGGGAGGTGCGCCGGGTCCTGTCCCCGGGCGGCTCCGTCATGATCGCCGAGCACGCTCCGCCCGGAGTGCTGCTCGGGCTGCTGCTCAAGGTGATGGGGCGCCTGCCCCGGCTGTACGACGTCGACGGGATGCGCGCCCTGGTCGAGAACGCCGCGCTCACTCCCGAGCGTCTGGAGACCGTCCCCGGAACCTTCGTCGTCACCCACGCGACCCGCAACGGCTGATCCGGGCGCCGCCGCCCGGACCCGCCGCGCCAGACCGAGTTGGACCAAGGAGAATCACATGGCCAGTTCCCCGTCCGTGCTGATCGTCGGCGCGGGGCCGACCGGTCTCGCCCTCGCCGCCGAGCTCGCCGCGGCCGGGATCGCCTGCCGTGTGCTCGACAAGCGGACCAGCCCCTCGCCCCACTCGCGGGCCTTCGGTCTGCTGCCCCGCACCCTCGAACTCCTCGACATGCGCGGGCGTGCCGAGTCGTTCGTGGCGCAGGGCCTGCCCTGGGCGCACGCCGCGCTCGGAGACGGGAAGCGCTGGCTGGACTACCGCGACGTCGACAGCCCCTTCCCGTACATGCTCGTCATCCCGCAGAGCCGCACCGAGGAGCAGCTGACCTCCTGGGCCCTGGACTCGGGCGCCGTCATCGAGCGCGGAGTGGCCGTGACCGGGCTGCGGCAGCATGAGCAGGGCGTCGAGGTCGAGGTGGAGGGGCCGCAGGGCGCGCGCACCGAGCACGCCGACTTCGTCGTGGGCTGCGACGGGGTGCACAGCACCGTGCGCCGGCTCTCCGGCATCTCCTTCCGGGGCTCCTCCTACGACAGCTCCCTGATCGTGGCCGACGTCCGGCTGGCCACGCCGCCGGACCCCCAGGTGTACGCCCGTACCGGCAAGCGCGGCATGGTCGTCCTCTTCCCGTTCGGCGACGGCACCTTCCGGCTGATCGCGCTCGACCACGCGCGGATGGGGGCACCCGTGGACGAGCCCGTGACCGTGGACGAACTGCGGGAGAGCTGCCAGGCCGTCCTGGGCACCGACTTCGGGCTCCACGACCCGCTGTGGATGTCCCGCTTCCGCAGCGACCAGCGGCTCAGCGACCGCTACAGGCTCGGCCGGGTCCTGCTCGCGGGCGACGCGGCGCACACCCACATACCGTCCGGCGGGCAGGGCCTGCAGACCGGGATCCAGGACGCCATGAACCTCGGGTGGAAGCTCGCCGCCCACCTGTCGGGGCGGGCGCCGGCCCACCTGCTCGACACCTACCAGCGCGAGCGCCGTCCCATCGCGGCCGCCACCTTGCGCCGCACCGACCTGGTCTACAAGTTCGAGGTCTCCGCCTCCGCGGGGGCCCGCCTGTTGCGCGGGCTCACCACCCGCCTGATGGGTATGGCGCCCGTACAGAACTCCGTCCTGGAGGAGCTGTCCGGGCTGACGCTGCGCTACCGGCCGCTGCCCGGCGCCCCGGACGGGGCCGTGCACCGGCTGGTCGGCCGGCGGATGCCCGACACCGCGCTGCGC
Organism: Streptomyces sp. NPDC034085; assembly: GCF_055575555.1. NCBI lineage: Bacteria > Bacillati > Actinomycetota > Actinomycetes > Kitasatosporales > Streptomycetaceae > Streptomyces > Streptomyces sp. NPDC034085. The sequence goes on from NZ_JBVISL010000015.1 coordinate 34,976, forward strand.
TCGCGCGACGGGGTGGAGGGCCGTCTGTACACCCACTTCCGCGCGGGTGCCTTCGTCCTGCTCGACCAGTCCCACGGCGGCTTCTGCGCCGATGTGGCCGAGGAGGGCTGGGCGGACCGCGTCACGGCCGTCCGCTCGGTGAGCGTCGGCCGCAGGATCCCGAAGGCCCTGCCGGAGGCGGTGCTGGTCCGCCCGGACGGCTACGTCGCATGGGCGGGCCACGCCGGAGACACCCCGGCCCTGCGGGCCGCGCTGCGCCACTGGTGCGGCGAGCCGCAGGCCCCGGGCGCGGGGCGGGAGCGGTCGGCTGTGCCGGCCGTGGCCCCCGCAGCGGTGTGATCTGATTTTCAGCAGGCCCCCGGTCGCCCCGGGGGCCTGTTCCCGTACGCCCCGAACGAGCGGAAACAGGATGCCGGACAGCCCCTTCCCCCACAGCAGCACGGAATGGATCAGGGTGGTCCGCGCCCGGACCCACAACCTGAAGGACGTCACCGTGGACATTCCACGGGGCGGCATCGTCGCCTTCACGGGGGTCAGCGGCAGCGGAAAGACCTCGCTGGCGATCGACACGGTCCACGCGGAAGCCCAATTGCGCTATCTGGAGGGCCTCTCCCCCTTCGTCCGCCAGTACATCACCCCCAAGGACCGTCCCCAGGTGGACCGCATCGACGGCCTCGGCGCCACCCTCGCCGTGGACCAGCGCCGTCTCAACCGCCACTCGCGGTCCACCGTCGCCACGATGACCGGCATCGACTCCTACCTCGGACTGCTCTACTCCAGGCTGCCCGCGGTCGCCGGCGGCGGACCGGAGCTGTCCAGCGGCCACTTCAGCCGCTACAGCCCGGAAGGCGGCTGCCCGGCCTGCCACGGCGCCGGCGCCACGCCCCACGCCGACCCCGACCTGATCATCACCCACCCCGGCCTGCCGCTGCTGGAGGGCGGATCGCCGTGGTTCGACAAACTGCGCTCGCCGGAGCAGGTCGCGGTGCCCTTCCTGGCCGAACGCCACGGCGCCGACCTCTCCCGGCCGTGGCGGGAGCTGCCCGAGTCCTTCCGCCACGCCCTGCTCCACGGAACGGGCGAGGAGCCCGTGAGCGTCAGCGTCCAGGTCCCCAACAAGAACACCGACGCCGAGGTCGTCTACCAGCTCAACCAGCCGCTGCGGGGCGCGCTGGCCGAGGTCGAGCGGCTGTTCGCCGCCGCCGGCACCGAGAACGCCAAGCAGCGCTACCTGCCGTACATGCGCCAGGTCCCCTGCCCGCAGTGCGGGGGCAGCGGCTACGGGGAGGCCGCCCGTACGGTGTCCCTGGCGGGCGTCACGTACCAGGAGCTGTCGGCCCTGCGGGTCCACGAGGCGCAGGAGTGGGCCGCCGAGCTCTCCGGAGTCCTCGGCGGCGTCCAGCGCGAGATCGGGGAGGCGCTGCTGCCCGAGGTGACGAACCGGCTGCGGCTGCTCGACCGGCTGGGCCTGGCCCACCTCGAACTCGGCCGCACCGCCCCGACGCTCTCCGGCGGGGAGCTCCAGCGGGCCCGTACGGCCGCCCAGTTGAGCACCTCGCTGACCGGCATCGTCTTCGTGCTGGACGAGCTGGGTTCCGGGCTGCACCCCGCCGACAAGCAGAAGCTGCGCGACATCCTGGAGCACCTGCGGGACTCCGGCAACACCGTGCTGCTCGTGGAGCACGACCCGGACATCGTGGCCCAGGCGGACTGGGTCATCGACCTCGGCCCCGGCGCCGGCCGCGGCGGCGGCCGGGTGATGTTCTCCGGCCCCCCGCACGAGCTCGCTGCCCACCCCGACTCGGTGACCGGCCGCTACCTGGACCGCAGCCGCCCGCGGATCACCCGCGCCCGGGCCGGCGCCGCCGCCGGGAAGTGGCTGGAGTTCAAGGACATCCGGGCGCACACCGTACGGGTGGACGAGCTGCGCATCCCGCTGAACACCCTGACCTGCTTCACGGGCGTCAGCGGAAGCGGCAAGAGCAGCCTGCTGGGCCATGCGGTGGCCCCCGCCCTCACCGCCGCCCTCGCCGGCTCCGCCCATCCCGGTGTCGGCGCGGTCACCGGGATCGAGGCCGTGGCCTGGGTGGACTGCGTCGACCAGAGTCCGATCGGCCGCACCCCGCGCTCCAACCCGGCCACCTACACCAAGGCCTTCGACGCCATCCGCAAGCTGTACGCCGCCACTGACCGGGCCCGCGCGCTGGGCCTGGGCGCCTCGGCCTTCTCCTTCAACGCGGCTGCGGGACGCTGCGAGGCGTGCACCGGCTACGGCAAGAAGCTGGTGAACATGCACTTCCTGCCCGACGTGTGGGCGACCTGCGACGTGTGCGACGGACGCAGGTTCACGCCCGAGGTCCTGTCGGTCACCTACCGGGGACTGGCCGTCGACCAGGTGCTCGACCTGACCGTCGACGAGGCGGCGGAGTTCTTCGGCGAACCGCGCGCGCTGAACGCCATGCTGCGGGCCCTCCAGCAGGTCGGTCTCGGCTACCTCCAGCTGGGCCAGAGCGCCACCGACCTGTCGGGTGGCGAGGCCCAGCGCCTGAAGCTGGCCGAGGCGATACGCCGGGGCGCCGTGGGCGGCCGCGGCGGCGTGGTGCTGCTGGACGAGCCGCTGACCGGGCTGCACCCGGCCGACGTCCAGCGGATGGTGGGTGCCTTCGACGCCCTGCTGGCGGCGGGCCACACCCTGCTGGTCGCCGAGCACGACCTGCACCTGGCGGACAGCGCCGACTGGCTGGTCGACATGGGTCCGGGAGCCGGTGAGCACGGCGGGCGCGTCGTCGCCGAAGGCACTCCGGCGCAGGTCCGGGCGACCGACAGCGCGACGGCCGGCCACCTGCGCCGTCTGGTGGACGACCGGCGCGGCTGAGCGACGCGAGAACGCCCGGCCGGTGGTGTCCACCGGCCGGGCGTTCCCGTGCGGGGCCGCGAGGGGCGCCCCGTGAGGGTCAGACCGTTTCGCGCTGCTCCGCCGCGGACTCCTGCTGCGGTTCGTCCTGCTTCCTGGGCAGTGCGAGGAGGCACAGCACGATCAGCACCGGGATACCCAGCGACCACAGGAACCCGGCCTGGAAGCCCTCGGTCAGCGCCTCGGGGGTCTCGCCGCCGAAGGACGCGGACACCGCCGCCGTCACCCCGCTCAGGATGGCCAGGAAGAGCGCCGCACCGATCTGCTGCGAGGTGCCGAGCAGACCCGAGGCCAGCCCCTGCTCCTCGTCGGGGACGCCCGTGGTGCACAGGATCATCGACGGGGCGAAGCTCAGGGCCGCGCCGATACCGCCGATCGCGAGGCCGGGGAAGACCTGTGCCCAGTACGAGCCGTCGACCGTGACGAAGCTCAGCAGCAGCGAGCCCACGGCGAACAGCACGGCCGAGGCCAGCAGCAGGGTCCGCACGCCGAACTTCTGCACCAGCGGGCCCATGCGCATCGAGACGCCCAGGATGAGCACGGTGACGGGAGCGAAGCCCAGACCCGCCATCATGGGGCTCATCCCGATGACCTGCTGCATGTAGAGCGTGCCGAGGAACACCGATACGGTGGCGCCGCCCGCCGTCAGCATGCAGATCATGTTGCCGTAGCGCACGTTGGGGTTGCGGAACATCGACAGGCGCAGGACGGGGTTCTCGACGCGTCCCTCGTGCACCACGAAGAACACCAGCAGGACCGCGCCGAGCACACCGCTGATCAGTACGGGCAGGCCCACACCGCGCTCGGCGGCCTGCGACACGGCCGTGACGATCAGCACCACTGCGGCCGTGAGGAGGCCGGCACCCGCCATGTCGATGCGCCCCGTGGTGCGCGACTGGTCCTTGCGGACCAGCCGGGCCACGGCCATGATCACGATCAGGCCGAGCGGCACGTTGATGAGGAAGATGGACCGCCAGCCCGCGAGGTCGGCGAGCACGCCGCCGAGCAGCTGGCCGGCGATGGCACCGCCCGAGGAGACCGCTCCCCACAGCCCGAGCGCCTTGTTGCGCTCCTCCCCCTCCCCGAAGCTGGTGGTCACCAGCGACAGGGCCGCCGGCGAGACCAGCGCGGCGCCGAAGCCCTGCACCGCGCGGGCCACGAACAGCGTCAGCTCGTTGGGGGCGATGCCGCACAGCCCCGAGGCGAGGGTGAACAGGGAAAGACCGATGAGCAGGATCCGCTTGGGGCCGAACAGGTCGGCCGCGCGGCCGGACGCGACCAGGAACCCGCCGAAGGCGAGGCCGTACGCCGTACTGACCCATTGGATGTTGGCCGCGGAGATGTTCAGCTGCGACTGCATCGAGGGGACGGCGACCGCCACCACCGCGACGTCCAGGATCAGCATGAACTGGGCCAGACACAGCAGTGTGAGGAGGGTCTTCCCCGCCTTGGCGCTCGTCGCGCCCTGCTCGGCGACCATGTGTTTCACCTCTCGGTTGGAATTGCTGGGAATCAGGCGATTCCCTGCGCGAAGGAGAAGACCTGGTGCCGGTCGTACTTGCGCTTGACCGTGAGCAGCCGCGCGTAGTTCTCGCCGTAGTAGGCCGTCTTCCAGTCGGTCAGGGAGGGGTCGATGAAGTTCTGGTAGCTCTCGCGGTTCGAGTACGGGTCGATGGCCTTGAACCCGGCCTCCGCCCAGGCCCGCCCGGCCGCCTCGTCCTCCGGCGTGTACTTCGCGTCGTTGAGGCCCAGCGAGTAGCCGGCGTAGAACTCGGTGTCGCGGTGCACGAAGGCGGTGTCGGTCCGGCCGGGCTCCTTGGCGGCGCCGCCGAGGGCGAAGAAGCTGAGGAAGCGGAACTGGCCCGCCCGCGGGTTGGCGACGAAGGCCTCCAGCGCCTTGTCGATGCCGGAGTCCGGGATGGCCGCGGAGAAGAGCCGGCTGCGGTCGATCGCGAAGTTCGTGCGGGGCACCGCCGCCTCGGGCGAGTAGCCGACCGTGTGGCACTGCTCCGGCGTCAGCTCCGCGCAGCCGTAGTAGGACATCATCGCCTTCTGGTACGGCTGCTCCTCGACCGAACGGGTGGTGGGAGCGCTGCCGGCGTCGCGCACGAAGGCGTCGAGCACGGCGGTGAACGCGTCGGGGCGGCCCAGCCAGCCGCCGTAGACCAGCAGTTCGGGACGGCCGGTACCGGCGTCCAGCCACTGCACGCCGAGTCCGGCGCCGAGGTCGCGGGAGCCGCCGATGACCCAGCGCTGCCATGCCGCGATGACCTTCTGGGCGGCTTCCCAGGGCCAGGTGAGGTTGAAGTTCACGATGGACGGCACGTGCGTGGGCTTGACCTCGAAGCTGGTGACCACGCCGAAGTTGCCGCCACCGCCACCGCGCACCGCCCAGAACAGGTCGCAGTTCTCGGTGGCGGAGGCGGTGACGCGGCGGCCGTCGGCGAGCACGACCCTGGCCGAGACGAGCCGGTCGAGCGCCATGCCGAACTTGCGGGTCTGCCAGCCCAGTCCACCGCCCTGGATGAACCCGCCCGGGCAGACGCCCGGGCACAGTCCGCTGACGACCGAGACGCCGCGCGGCGCCAGCTGGGTGAGGGCGTCGACCTGCTGGATGCCGGGGCCCATGACCACCGTGTCCGCGGTCAGGCGGACGGAGTTGAGGCGGGAGACGTCGAGGACCAGTCCGGTCGTCGTGGAGTAGCCGCCGAAGCTGTGGCCGCCACTGCGCGGCACCAGACGCAGGCTGTTGTCCTGGGCGAAGGCGAGCGCCGTGCGCACGTCCTCCTCGCTCTGGCAGTAGGCGACGGCCTGCGGGCGGATGGCGTCGAACTGTCCGATGGCCAGTCGGCTGGCCTGCTCGTAGCGCGCGTCGGCGGGCAGGACGAGGTCGCCGGACAGCCGGCTGCTGAGCTTGCTCCAGTCGATGCCCGCACGGCGCCCAGGGCTGACGTCCGCCGCCGCGGCGGACGCCACACCCGCGACCATGGAGCCGCCGACGGCGGCGGCCGCCGCTCCTGCACTCATCCGCAGTACGGCACGGCGCTCAAACATGGTTCTCCCCCTGGTGGATTCGGCGCGGGCACGGGAAGTGAAGGCGTCAGATCCGCATTCACGTCGGCAGCGATTGTGAATGCGGCGTGATCCATCCGCACTCGAATCTTTCGGGGTGCTGACAGACGACCGCTACGAGGCCGCGTCGGCCGGCTCCAGGACGTAGCCCCGCCCCCACACCGTGCGCAGGCCGAGGCCGAGCGGGTTCACCCGTCGCCGTATGCGCATGATGTGAAGGTCCAGGGCATTGCGGCTGGGCTGCGAAGTGCGGGAGAGCGCTTCCAGCAGGATTTCCCGCGGGACGACCTTGGAAAACGATTCTGCGAGGCGGTTCACGAGGTCCGTCTCGGTCGGGGACAGCACCGCGGACATCCTCCGGAAGCGCAGCACGCCGTTCGGGTCCACGGTCGGCACGTGGTCGGCGCTCCCCTTGACGCGCAACGAGTCGATCCGTGCGCGCAGGTCGCTCCTGCTGACCGGCGTACGCACCCAGTCCTCCAGGATGTCGGTGCACACCGGAGCCTCGACCCCCGCCTCAAGCACCAGCAGCCGCATGACCCCCTGGTCCCGGCACGCCTCGCGCCGGGCTGCGTCCACCGGCCACCGGATCAATTCCACTTTGGTCTCAAGTGTGTCGAGCACAGAAGCAAACCCTCCCTGTGTCATTGGCACGGCGCTATTCCGAATAGACACGGTCGCCTCAGCACGGTAGCCAGGACGCTCCCCGCCCAGCAGGCGTCTCCAGTTGGTCTCAAGCGGTTTTCCGCGCGGGAGTGGAGAACCGCTCGGGAGAATCGAACAAGGGGCGCGCGCGGGCATAGCGTCGTCCCTTACGGGAAGTTCCGGCCGAGGGATGGAGATCCGTGCCCGTCAACGCCAGTCCTGCGTCCGTCCGGTCGCCGTCCGACACCGACGTCGGTGTGCGCCTGTTCGTGTTCCACCACGCGGGCGGCTCCCATTTCCTGTACCGGGACTGGCCCGGCCTCTTCCCGGCGGGCTGGGACGTGCGGCTTCTGGACGCGCCGGGCCACGGGCGGCTGATGGGGCAGCCCCCGTACGTCGACGCCGCAGCCCTCGCGGACCACTTCCTGGCGGCCCTCGACTCCGAACTCGACGTCCCTTACGCCCTGTTCGGCCACAGCATGGGCGGCCTGATCGCGTACGAGCTGGCACTGCGGCTGAGCGGGGCGGGGCGCACCCCGCCGGCGTGGCTGGGCATGTCGGGTCGCGGCGCACCGGGGCACGGCAGTCGCCGCCGCGTCCCGCGCCACCTGCTGGCGGACGAGGACCTGCGTCGGGAACTGGCCGCCCTGGGCGGCACTCCCGCCGAGGTACTCGACCATCCCGGGATGTGGCAGATGTTCGAGCCGGTGATCCGGGCGGACCTGAGGCTGGTGGAGACCTGGCGGCCCGACCTGTCGGCGGCGCCGCGGACGGCCGTGTCGGTCTTCGGCGGGATCTCGGACCCGAGCGTCCCGCACGGGCACCTGGCCGCCTGGGCGGGCCGGACCGAACATTTCATCGGCATGCACCTGTTCGAGGGTGGCCACTTCTACTTCCTTCCCGACCCCCGGGACCTGATCAGCCGGATCACCGGGGACATCCGGATCGCCAGGCACCTGTCCGGCCCGGCCCGGCCCCGCTGAGTTCCTGCCGCGTCCTGCCCCCGGGACCTACAGGGGGGCGCCGAGCGGCCCGAGCCGCGGTTCCAGGACCCGTGCCCAGTGGGCGCCGAAGTCCGGCTGCGTACCGTCGGCGTCGGTGAACCCGTACTCCTCGTACAGGCCCCAGGTGGACAGCGCCCGGCCCGTCTTCGCCATGACGTCAGGGTCCGCCGCCAGCGCCGCCACGGCCCGGCCCAGGTAGGCGGGGGTCTCGGAATGGGCGAAGTCCGGGTCCTTGGCCACGGCGTCCCGCCAGTTGGCCTCGGTGACGCCGAAATGCTCCAGCATCGCCTCCGAGCGCAGGAAGCCGGGGGTGATCGCGACGGCGGCGACGCCGTGGTCCTTCAGGTCGGCGGCCTGGGCGAAGGCCAGCCGGATGACCGTGGACTTGGCGACGTCGTAGAAGAAGGACCCCCGGTACCGGGCGGTGTTGCCGTCGGTGACCTCCACGACCAGGCCGCTGCGGCGGGCGGCCATCAGCCCCACCGCGTACCGGCTGGTGATCACGTGGGTCTCGACGGCCTGGCGCAGCAGCCGCAGGCCTTTCTCCAGGTCCTGTTCCCACAGCGGACTGCTCCAGTCGGTCAGCCGGTCCCCGCCCCAGACGCAGTTGACCAGGACGTCCAGGCGTCCGTCCTGTTCGGAGTCGATCCGCTCGACCAGCGCGCGGACCTCCTCGGCGCTGCTGTGGTCGGTGCGCACGGGGATGCCCACACCTCCCGCTGCGGTGACCGCGCGCGCCGTCTCCTCGATGGTCTCGGGGCGGCCCATCTCGGAGCGGCCGGCCGAGCTGCTGCGGCCGGTGACGTACACCGTCGCCCCGGCGGCCCCGAGCTCGACGGCGATGCCCCGGCCGCCGCCGCGGGTGCCTCCGGCGACGAGCGCCACCTTGCCGGCCAGCTTCCGGCCGCTGCCGGTCATGACCCCTCCGTGTCGGAGCCGCCGTGCGGGGGGACGTGGGGGGCGAGGGCGGTGATGATCTCGCGCTCGAGCCGGTGCGGCAGCGTGCCCTCGCGGTCCAGGGCCCAGGTCAGTCCCGCGCCCGCCACGACCGTCTGGATCGTGGCGGCCAGTGCCGCGACGTTCGTGCCGGCCGACAGCTCTCCGTTGTCCACCGCCTCGGCGAGCAGGGACTCGTACACCCGTCGCTGGGCCCGGTGGATGGTGAGGGCGTGCTCGTGCAGCTCCGGATCCGCGAGGTCGAGGCACAGGAAGGCCAGATGGTTCGCGTAGACCTCCGGCGTGGTCATCACGGCCATGGTGGTCACGGCGAGGTCCGTCACGGCCATGAGGGCGGTTGCGTGCTCGTCGCGCGCGCCTTCGTACATGGATTCGGCGTGCTTGGCGGACTCCTGCGCGAGGGCCAGCATGAGCCCCCGTTTGGAGCCGAACCGCTGTACGAGGGTGCCCGGGACCACTCCCACCTCGCGGGCCACGGCGGCGAGCGTGAGCCCTGCGGGCCCGACCTGACCGATCACGTCCGCCGCCGCACGCAGGATGGTCAGGTCGTCGACTCCCCGGGGACGTCCCATCACGGTTCCCTCCACGCCTTTGAGTAAATGACTGTTCATTTATTAAAGCAGCCAGGCGCCCTCTCCGCCAAACTCCGGCGGTGCAGCCGGGAGTTCAGGCACTCGCTTCCGCGGCCGCGCGGGAACGGACGGTGGCGCGCAGCTCACCGCGTACGGGCTTGCCGACGGGGGTGCGCGGCACGGCGTCGATCGCCTCCACCCGGCGGATGCGCTCGAAGGGCGCCAGGCGGGTGTTGGCGCGGGCGGCGATCTCCTCCAGTACGGCGGGGCCGGCGCCGGCGTCGCGCAGCACGATGCCCGCCCACGTGACCGATCCGTGCACGGCGTCGGGCCAGCCGACGACCGCGCACTCGGCGACCCGGGGATCGGAGCCGAGGACCCGCTCGACGGCGCTGGGCGAGACGAGTTCGCCGTCGTGCAGGAACACGTCGCCGAGGCGGTCGACGAGGAACAGCTGCCCGTCCGGGCCGATCCGGCCGACGTCCCCGGTGGAGAACCAGCCGCCCTCCGCCACGGGCGGTCCCCCCTCCCCGAGGTAGCCGGCCATCAGCTGCGGCCCGCGCACCTGCACCTCACCGGTCTCCCCCGGACCCAGCGGCACCCCCGTCCCCGGGTCCACGACACGGCACTCCGTCCCGGGCACCGGCGCGCCCACCGAACCGGGCGCCGGGCGGTCCGGGGTCTGGGAGTGGGTGAGCGGGGACAGTTCGGCCAGGCCGTAGCCCTGGAGGACGGGTACGCCGAGCCGCTCTCCCAGGACCCGGGCGGCGTCCGGGGCGAGGGCGCTGCCGCCCGACAGGACGGCGGTCAGCCGGGGCCCGGCGGGGACGCCGGGGAGCGGGGCGCCGTGGAGGCGTTCGTCGGCGGCGAGCCGGTGCAGGCGGGCGGGCAGCCCGTAGTAGTGGGTGGCTCCGGTGCTCTCGGCGAGCGCGAGCGAGGCCAGCGGCTCCGGGTCGGGGCACAGGACCTGGCAGGCGCCCGCGTACACGGCCGAGTTGAGGTGCATCGGCAGGTGGAGCGGCAGGTGGTTGAGGGTGACGGAGTCCGCCCCGAGGCGGTGCGCGGTGGCGGTCTGCGCGGCGTTGGCGACGAGGTTGCGGTGGGTCAGGCGCACCCCCTTGGGCCGGCCCGTGGTGCCCGTCGTGAACTGTACGCACACCTCCGCGTCCGGATCGAAGGCGGCGGGCTCGCCGGAGGGCGCGCAGCGGGCGGCCGCGGCGACGGCGTCCAGGACGAGGTCCAGCGGGACGGTGTCCCCGGGGACGGGACCGTCCCCCGCGCCGGTGACCAGGACGAGGGACAGGCACGGCGGCCGGTCGCCGGGGTCGGCGAGCAGCGCGGCGGTGGTGCGGGGCACGACGGCCAGCTCCGCCCCCGCCGACGCCAGCACCTTCCCGAGCCGGGTGGGCGAGACGAGCGGGTTCAGCAGGACGACGGTGTTGCCGCTGCGGACGGTGCCGTAGTAGGCGGCGGCGAAGTCGGCGTCGAGGGTGTTCGCGATCCCGACGCGGGCCCCGCGGCGGCCGACCGAGCACTCCAGGTAGGCGGCGATCCGGTCGGCCCGGGCGTCGAGTTCGCCGAAGCTCAGCGTCCGGTCGCCCACGCGGAGCGCGGGGGCGCCGGGGGCGCGCTCGGCGGCCCGGCGGAGCAGTCCGTCGAGCGGAAGGTGCGGCAGGTGCGGCAGGTGCGGCGGTTCCGGTTGGGCCAGGGCCGGCACGGCTCTGCTCCCCTCTGCGCTGGGCGCTCCCGGTGACAGGGCCCTCCCACGGTCCGCGCCGGGGCTTGAAAGGCCGTCGAAGACCGCTCGAACCGGGCTGGGGGGTCCGCACAGGAGACGTCGCAGCGCAGGCGGGACTGTGCGGACACCCCCGTGCCCCTCCCCGGGGGCGCGGTCAGCCGAGGTTGGCGAGGGCCCGGGCGAGGGCCCGGGCGAGGGCCCGGTCGGATCCGGCGACCAGCACCGGCGGGGTGCTCCAGCCGTACGCGCCGATCCGCCGGGCGACCTCGTGCGCGAGCTCCGCCGCGCCCGGGTGTCCGCCGAGCGCGACCGGTTCCCCGGCGGCCAGGGCGGGCGCCAGCGCGGCCAGGGCGGCCGCCGCGGTCGGGGCGGTGGTGACCAGCTCCGGTGCTCCGGGGTACCGGAGCGCGAACCGGTCGTAGCAGTCCTCGGCGGCGCCCGGCGGCGGGAGCAGGCAGACCCGGCCGGCCCCGGCCGCGGCGGCCGGGCGCAGGGTCCGCGCGGCCGGCACCGGGTCCGGGGCCACCCGGGGCAGCGGTGCCCCGTGCAGCGGTGTCAGCGCTTCGCCGACGGTCGTGCTCGGCCCGGCCTCGGACGGCAGGCGGCGCAGCAACAGGGCGGTCTGCCACAGCAGTTCGGCGGCGTCCCCGTCCGCGAACCGCGTCCGGTCGTGCACGGCGGTCAGCGTGAGCCCGCCGTCCCGGTCGTGCCGCGCCGAGACGGCGACGGGCACCCCGCTGCAGGCCCCGACCAGCTCTCCTTCCCCGTCCGGCAGACCCGGCTCCGGCGGTGGCTGCGGGTGGGGCCGGGTCCGGGGGCCGGACCCCGGCCACGGCGCCGCACCGGCCCGGCCTCCCCCCTCCGGCGGGAGGAAGGCCAGCACCGACTCCGTGACCGGGCTCCCGGGGGCCCACTCCCGGATCTGCCCGGCGGAGACCCACTCGTACGCCGCGAGGTCCACCGCCCGGCCGCCGAGTTCCCCCAGCAGCTCCGCCACCGTGGCGTCCGCGCGGACCTCCACCGCCACCGGCAGGGCGTTCCCGAGCGGTCCCGGCAGCTCCCCGGCCCCCTCCAGCGGGATCCCCCGCCCGGAGACGGCCGCCGAGAAGGCCACCGGCACGGCCGCCCCGCCCGGCCCGCCGCCCCCCGCCCGGTACAGCAGCAGCGCCCACACCGCGTGCAGCGCGGTGCTCTCGGCGGCGCCGAGCAGCGCGGCCCACGCGCGCAGCCGGCCGGCCTCCGCCGGGGTGAGCCGCTGGCGGGTGCGGCCGTGCCCGCGCTGGTGGGTGGGCCCCCGGTCCAGGGCGGGCAGGGTCACGCTCCCGGCGGGCGGCGCGGCCCGCGACCAGTACGCCCGGGCGGGGGCGAGGTCCCGGCTGCCGACCCACCGGAGGTGGTCGCGCAGGTCGGGCCGCCGCTCCCCGCCCCGGGGCCGGCCGTCGGCGGCGTAGGCGCGGTGGAAGGAGCGCACCAGGTGGCCGGCGCCGACCCGGTCGAGCAGCGCGCGGTGGTAGGTGAGCAGCACCCGCGTGCCGCCGTCCGCCTCGTCGAGCAGGGCGATCCGCAGCGGCCCGGGCCGCGTCAGGTCGAACTCGCGCTTCCGCTCGGCGGCGAGAAGCGCGTCCCAGGCCTCGGGGCCGGCGCCGTCCGGCCGGTGCCGGGTGATCCGCGGGGCGGCGTACGGGTGCACGGCGAAGCCCGGCCGGGCTCCCGCAGCGGGCTCCGCGAGCCCGGTGCGCAGGACGGCCTCCTGGTCGGTGACGGTCTGCCAGGCGCGGGCGAACCGCTCGGGGTCGAGCGGCCCCGGCCGGCGCCAGTGCAGCTGCTCGGCGTGCAGGCCCCGGCCGGGGTGGGTGAGGCCGTCGAGCAGGAGGTCGAGCTGGAGGGGCGCCGCGGGGAGGGTCCGCGGCCGGGGGGCGGCGGCCCGGGCGGCGGACAGCGGCGGGCGGTCACCGGGGGCCGGGCTCATCGCCCCGGGATCAGGGTGCGGACGGCCGTTTCCGCGTGCCGCCGGGCGAGGTGCAGGACGCGGGTGCTCGCGCCGCCGAGGGCGCGGCGTACGTGGTCGCGGGCCTGGGCGAGGTCGGCGCCGGGGCCGAGGACGGGCTCGATGTCCTCCTCGCGGAGCAGGACCTGGTGGCTGGCGACGGCGGTGACCCCGCTCTCGTCGGGGTTGACCGCCCACTCCCCGGTGTGGGCGGCCAGCAGCCGGGGGGTGCGGGTCTGCTTGAAGACGATCCGGCCGGCGTGCGGGAAGCAGACCCGGACCGACTCGGTGGTCTCGGCACGGCCGTCGGCGCCGAGGGTGTCCGCGCTGAGCAGCTGGACGCCCTGGCGGTCCTCGACCACGTCGGCCCGGGTGATCTCGGGGAGGTGGACGGGCCAGTCACCGGCGCGGTAGAGGAAGTCGTAGACGAGCTCGGAGGGGCCGTGGACGCGGACCGAGTCCTCGAAGGTCAGCAGCAGGCCGTCGAGCTTCGCCCACAGCTCCGCGGTCTCCTTCAGCTGGTCGAGTTCGGCGCGGCTGTTGGTGTCGGTGGCCCGGGTGAGCCATTCGGCGCCGGCCGGGTCGTCGCCGCGGACCGCGAACCGGTGCAGCAGGGTCAGCCGGGAGCGGGCGGCGCCCAGTTCCTCGACGGCCCACCGGCCGCCCATGGCGGTGGCCGGGGGCGCCGGCACCTCCTGGTGGAAGTCGATGGTCCGCCGGCGGGGGTCCAGGGAGCGCTGGGAGACCCAGGAGGTGACCGTTCCGTTGGCGGTGGCCCACATGCCGAAGCGGTCCCTGGTCCCGTCGAAGTCCAGCCGCTCGACGTGGACGCTGGGCGGGACGAACAGCGGCCACTGGGTGGTGTCCGCGATCAGCGCGTAGACCACGCCCGCGGGGGCGGCGACGTCCACCGAGTACGACGTGTGCTGCACACGCTCATCCGACATCGGATCACACCTCTCTCAACCTCGCTCCCGACCATCGCGGGCGGCGGCGGAGGAGCACTCGAAGGGGCCTGGACCCCGGCTGCACCGGTCGTCCACGGGCCCTCGCGAGGAGGCCCGCCCGGTCGTCCGCGCGCCCGCGCGAGGACGGCCCGCCCGGTCGCCTGCCCCGGGACGCCGGGCTCAGACCCCGCGCGGCCCCCGGCTCGAGCGCCGCTCAGGCGTCCGCCTCAGGCCCCCGCCTCGGCTGCCGCCCGCCGGCGCAGGCCGCGGCGCAGCGAGCGCCGCTCCGGCTTGCCCGTGGGCGAGCGCGGGACGGCGTCGACGACCTCGACCCGCCTGATCTGCTCGTGCGGCGCCAGCCGGGCGTTGGCGCCCTCCACGATCGAGTCCAGTACGTCGAGCAGTCCGGGGGCGGTCGGGTCGGCGAGGACGATGCCGAGCCAGACGACGGCTCCGTGGACGGGGTCGGGCCAGCCCACGACCACGCAGTCCTCGACCCGGGGGTCGGCGGCGACGACGGCTTCGACGGCGGTCGGCGAGACGAGTTCGCTGTCGTACGAGAAGACGTCGTCGAGGCGGTCGACGAGGAACAGCTGCCCGTCCGGGCCGATCCGGCCGACGTCCCCGGTGGAGAACCAGCCGCCCTCCGCCACGGGCGGTCCCCCCTCCCCGAGGTAGCCGGCCATCAGCTGCGGCCCGCGCACCTGCACCTCACCGGTCTCCCCCGGACCCAGCGGCACCCCCGTCCCCGGGTCCACGACACGGCACTCCGTCCCGGGCACCGGCGCCCCCACCGAACCGGTGCCGGTCACGCCGTCGGGCCGCTGGGAGTGGGTGAGGGGGGAGAGCTCGGCCATGCCGTAGCCCTGGAGGACCGGTACGCCGAGCCGCTCGCCCAGCAGCCGGGCGTCTGCCGGGGCGAGCGCGCTGCCGCCGGAGAGGACCACGGTCAGCCGCCTGGGCCGGCCGGGGAGGGGGTCCGGCAGGCCGGCGCCCGCCGGGCCCTCGGCGAAGCGCAGGTCGGCGGCGAGCTGGTGCAGGCGGGCCGGCAGGGTGTAGAGGTGCGTCGCTCCGGTGCGGTCGGCCAGGTCGAAGGCGGCGGCCGGGCGGGGGCAGGGGCACAGCACCTGGCAGGCGCCCGCGTACACGGCCGAGTTGAGGTGCATCGGCTGGTAGAGCGGCAGGTGGTTCAGGGTCACCGCGTCGGCGTCCAGCCGGTGGGCGGCGGCCGTCTGCGCCGCGTTCGCGACGAGGTTGCGGTGGGTGAGCCGCACCCCTTTGGGCCGGCCCGTGGTGCCCGTCGTGAACTGCACGCAGGCTTCCGTGTCCGGGTCGAAGGCCGCGCGGGGGCGGGGCGGCGCGGGCGGCGCGGAGTCCAGGGCGACGGACAGCGGCAGGGCGTCGCAGGGGACGATCCCGTCGGGTGCGTCGGTGACGACGACCGCGCGCAGCAGGGGCAGCCGGTCCGCCATCTTGACCAGCTGTTCGGCGGTGACGGTGGGCACGAAGGCGGTCTCGACCGCGGCGTCCTCGCAGACGTGGCGCAGCCCGGCCGCCCTGACCAGCGGGTTGAGGAGGACGACGGTGTTCCCGCTGCGCAGGGTGCCGTAGTAGGCGGCGGCGAAGTCCTCGTCGAGGGTGTTCGCGACGCCGACGCGGGCCCCGCGCCGGCCCAGGGCGTGTTCCAGGTAGGCGGCGAAGCGGTCGGCGCGGGCGTCGAGTTCCGCGAAGGTCCGCAGGCCGTGGGCGGTACGGACCGCGCAGGCGGCGGGGTCGCGCCGCGCGGCCAGCCGCAGCAGCCCGTCAACGGGCAGTTCCGGGTATCTGAAGATCGGCACGGTGCTGTCCTCCTGATCGGGCTGATCCCGGCCCATCAGGGTCCTCACCTCCGGTTGAGGCCCCTTGGAAGGGCACTGGATCCGGCCGCACCGACCGCCCGCCCGCGCCGCCCGACCGTTAACGCCGTTAACGCCGCCACCCCTCAGGACGGCAGATACCGTTAACGCCGTTAACGCCGTTAACGCCGCCAACCCACAGAACGGCAGGGACCGTTAACGCCGTTAACGCCGTCAACGGCCTGCCCGTTCAGGCCGAGCAGGCGGGCAGGCCGCCGTGGAAGGCGACCATCTCGCGGAACATCCCCTCGATGTCGAGCGGCCGGCCCGGCGGTGCTCCCGCCGCCTCCGCGTAGGCGCGGTGCAGGTTGGGGACCAGGCGCTCGCTGTCGAGGAGCTCCGCGTAGGGCCCGAGGTCCGCCTCGTGCGCGGTCTCCAGCGGGGTCAGTCCGGCCGCGATGCCCTCGGCGGCCAGCCGCTGTACGTGGCGCAGGTACCCGGCGGTGGTGTCGAGGAGCTCGGGGCCGCCGACCGGGCCGTGCCCGGCGACGACGGTGCGCGGGCCGAGGGCGCGCAGCGCCTCGACGGCGGCGAGCGAGCCGGCGACCGAGCCGGACAGGCAGAACGGTGTGGCTCCGGACATCACGACGTCCCCGGTGAACAGGACCCGCTGCTCGGGCAGCCACACCACGGTGTCGCCGGCGGTGTGCGCGGCGGTGCCCGGGTGCAGCAGCTCGGCCCGGGTGTCCCCCACGGCCAGGGTGAGCGCGTCGCGGAAGGTCAGCCCGGGCAGCTCCACGCGGACCTCGCCCCAGGGGACGTCCGGCCACAGGCCGGTCAGGTGCAGCCCGGCGAGGGCCATCTCCTCCCGGGTCCTCTCGTGCGCGACGACCAGCGCCCGGTCGGCGAAGAACCGGTTGCCGAAGGTGTGGTCGCCGTGCGCGTGGGTGTTGACCACGAAGCGCGGGGCCTCGGGGGTGACCCGTGCGACGGCCTCCTTCAGCGCCCTCGCCCGCGCCTCGGTGGCGGCCGTGTCGATCAGCGCGGGCTCGCCGCCCGCGCCGCGGCCGCCGGTGACCAGGCCCGCGTTGTTGAGGCACCAGCCGCCGTCCGGCTGGACGTACGCGTACACGTGCTCGGCCACCTCCCGCATCCGGGGGGCCGCGGCGGGGCCGGTCACCGGCCCCGGACCACCAGGGCCGCGTTGAAGCCGCCCCGGCCGCGCGCGAGGACCAGGGCCGTGCGCATCCGCCCGGGCGTACGGACCTCGGTCACCAGGTCGATCGGGCAGTCCCCGGCGGGCGGCCCGGTGTGGACGGTCGGCGGGATCACCCCGTCCCGCAGGGAGAGCAGGGCGGCGGCCAGGTCGAGGGAGGAGCCGCCCGCGGCGAGCCGGCCCGTCATGGTCTTGGGGGCGGTCACCGGGACCGCGTACTCCCCGAAGAGGTCCGCGATGGCCCGGGCCTCGTCCCGGTCGGCGGCGCGGCGGCCGGCCGCGTCGGCGAAGACGACGTCGACGTCGGCGGGGGCGAGCCCGGCCTCGCGCAGGGCCAGCGCGGCGGCGTCGCCGAGGCGCGGGGCTCCGCCGGAGCCGGGCGGCGGGTCGAAGGTGGCGGCGTAGCCGGCGACGGTGCCGTACACGTCGGCGCCCCGCTCCCGGGCGGCGGCCGCGTCCTCCAGGACGAGCAGCGCACCGCCCTCGCCGACCACGTGCCCGCCGGCGTCGGCGGAGAAGGGCAGGTAGGCGCGGGCCGGGTCCTCGGCGGTGCTCAGCTCGCCGGTGGCCAGGTGGGCGGCCCAGCCCCAGGGGCAGAGGGAGGAGTCCATGCCGCCGGTGACGACCAGCCGGATGCCCTTGCGGATCTGGCGGCGGGCCTGGGCGACCGCGTCGAGCCCGCCGGCCTGCTCGCTGACGAGCACGCTGTTGGGGCCGCGCATGCCGTTCCTGATGGAGATCTGGCCGCTGTTGACGGCGTAGAACCAGGCGAAGGACTGGTACGCGCTGACGTACTGGCCGCCCTTGCTCCACAGGGCCTGGAGCTCCCGCTGGCCGAACTCGTAGCCGCCCGCGGAGCTGGCGGTGATCACGCCCGCCGCGTAGTCGGGCAGCTGTGCCGGGTCCACGCCGGCGTCGTTGAGCGCCTCGTCGGCCGCGGTGAGGGCGAGCCGGGTCACCTGGTCGGTCTGCGGCAGCAGCCGGCCGGGCAGGTGCTCGGCGGCGTCGAAGCCGGGGACCTCGCCGGCCAGCCCGACGGGGTACGGGGAGGCGTCGAAGCGGGTGAGGGGGCGGATGCCGTTCTCGCCGCGCAGGACGGCGGCCCACCAGGCCCCGGTGCCCAGGCCGTTGGGGGCGGCGACGCCGATTCCGGTGACGACCGGGTCGGCGGAGGCCGCCCCGGCCGACATGGCGGGAGCGGGGGCGGGCGCGGTGACGGTGTCCGTGGTCATGCGGCATCTCCCAGACGCGGGCGGGTCAGGATCATGGCGCTCTGGAAGCCGCCGAAGCCGCTGCCGACGCTGAGCACGGCGTCGGTGCGGTGCTCGCGGGCGGTCAGCGGGATGTAGTCCAGGTCGCAGCTCGGGTCGGGGGTGCGCAGGTTCGCGGTCGGGGGGACCGTGTTGTGCTCGATGGCCAGGGCGCTCGCGGCCACCTCCAGGGAGCCGATGGCGCCCAGGGAGTGGCCGATCATCGACTTGATGGAGCTGACCGGGACCTCGTAGGCGCGCTGTCCGAGGGCGCGCTTGAAGGCGGCGGTCTCGTGCCGGTCGTTCTGCTTGGTGCCGGAGCCGTGGGCGTTGACGTAGTCGACGGCGCCCGGGTCGAGGCGGGCCTCGTCGAGGGCGACGGTGATGGCCTCGGCCATCTCGCGGCCCTCGGCGCGCAGTCCGGTCATGTGGTAGGCGTTGCCGCGGCTGGCGAAGCCGGCGATCTCCGCGTACACGTGGGCGCCGCGGCGCCGGGCGCTCTCCAGCTCCTCCAGGACGAGGACGGCCGAGCCCTCGCCGAGGACGAACCCGTTGCGGGTGGCGTCGAAGGGCCGGGAGGCGGTCGCGGGGTCGTCGTTGCTCGGCGAGGTGGCCTTGATGGCGTCGAAGCAGGCGACGGTGATCGGGGAGATGGGGGCTTCGGTGGCGCCGGTGACCATCACGTCGGCGCTGCCCTCGCGGATCAGCTCCACGGCGTGGCCGATGGAGTCCAGTCCGGAGGTGCAGCCGGTGGAGACCATGGAGACGGGCCCCTGGGCGCCGACCCGCCAGGCCACCTCGGCCGCCATCGAGCTGGGCACGAAGTAGTCGAACAGGTGCGGCACGGCGAGGGTGTGGTCGACCTCCCAGGTGGAGCCGCCCTTGCTCACCGCGTTGTACTCGGTGTCGAGGCCGGTGGTGCAGCCCACCGCGCTGCCGAGGGTGACACCGGTGCGCGCCGGGTCCAGGGCCGCCGTGTCGAGGCCGCTGTCGCGCACCGCCTCGTCGGCGCTGACCAGCGCGAACTGCGCGGCCCGGTCCAGGCGGGCCGCGTCCTCGGGGGTGAAGCCGTGGGCGAGCGGGTCGAAGTCCACCTCGGCCGCGATGCGGGAGCGGAAGCCCGTGGCGTCGAAGAGGCTGATGGCACGGGTCGCGGTCCGGCCGGAGGTGAGCCGGGCCCAGTACTCCCCGGTGCCCACTCCCCCGGGTGCGACCACGCCGATCCCGGTGATGACGACGCGTCGGTTCATGGGGTGTCCTTCACGGTGAGTCCTTCTTCTGTGCTGGCTTCGGCGAGCCGCGACCGGACCGCGCGGCGCAGGGAGCCGATGACGGCGGCCACGTCCTCGTCGCTGAGGCCGGGGTGCAGGGGCAGGCGCACGGTGCGGTCGACGGCCCAGTCGCAGGCGGGGAGCCGGGCCGCCGGGGCGTCCTCGGCGGGGTCCTGGACCCGGACCCGGTGCAGGGGGGCGTAGTGGGAGGTGGTGTAGATCTCCTCGGCGAGCAGGTCGGCGACGACCTTGTCCTTGATGGCGGGGTCCAGCTGCACCCAGTACAGGCAGTGGGTGGTGTCCTGGCCCTCGGGCAGCGGCGGGGGCGTCAGCAGCCCCTCGGTCCCGGCCAGCTCCCGGTCGTAGCGCTCGGCGATCCGGGTGCGCCGCTCCACCATCTCGGGGAGGCGGCGCAGCTGTACGTGGCCGATGGCGGCGGTCAGGTCGTTGCCGACGATGCCGCGCCCGTACTCGGGCAGGTCGGGCTCGCCCCCGCCGGCGGGGGTGGTGTGGCCGAAGCTGGTGGCCCGTACGAGGCCGCGGTGCGCGAGGAGCCTGGTCCGGGCGGCGCGCTCGGGGTCCTTGGCGTACACCATGCCGCCGTCGCCGGTGACGATGACCCGGCCGGGGTCGAAGCTCCAGACGGCGAGGTCGCCGAAGGTGCCGGCGGGCACGCCGTCGACGCGGGAGGCCACTGAGCAGGCGCCGTCTTCGATGAGCAGGACGCCCAGTTCGCGGCAGCGCGCGGCGATGCGGACGACGTCGCCGGTGCGGCCGCCGTAGTGCAGCAGCAGGACGGCCCGGGTGCGCTCGGTGAGGGCGGCCTCGATGTCCTCCAGGGACGGGTTGAGCGTGCGGCGGTCGACGTCGCAGAAGACGGGGCGCCCGCCGCGGGCGGCGATGGCCTCGGCGGTGGGGGGCAGGCCGATGGACGGCAGCACGACCTCGTCGCCGTCCTGGAGGCCGAGGGTCTCGAAGGCCAGGTGCAGGGCGGAGGTGCCGGAGCTGGTGAAGACGACGTGGTCGGCGGGGATCCCCAGGTGTTCGGCGAAGGCCGCCTCGAAGGCCCTGGTCCGCCGTCCGCTGCCGAGCCGCCGGTCGTGGAACACCCCGGCGACCGCGTCGAGTTCCTCCGCTCCGACCTGGGGCTGAAACAGGTTGATCATGGTCGCCTCTCACGTGCGGGTGTCCGTCCGAGCTTGTGGACGGCCGCTCGACGCCCGATGGAGGCCCGGTGGTCCCCGTACCGGCGGACCGCCGTCCGGGGCAGGTGGCGGCGCTGCGCCGACGGGGTGGCCCGGCCCGGTCCGAGAGCCCTTCGAGCACCCCTCCACCGAGGTGGCGGAGTCTCCGCGTGCGTCACCCGTCGAAAACCGCCGAGGAGTTCACATGCCGGACCAGGACCAGGACCAGACCAAGCGTGTTGCCGTTGTCACGGGCGCGACCAGCGGTATCGGCCTGGAAGTGGCCCGCACCCTGGCCTCCTCGGGCCACCGCGTCTTCATCGGCGCCCGCGACGCGGACAACGTCGCCCGGACGGTGAAGGAGCTCACCGCCGAGGGCCTGGAGGTCGACGGCGCGAGCGTGGACGTCCGCAGCGGGGAGGGCGTACGGGCCTGGATCGAGGCCGCCGTGCAGCGGTTCGGCACCCTCGACGTGGTGGTCAACAACGCCGGCCGGTCGGGCGGCGGCGTCACCGCCGACATCGCCGACGAGCTGTGGAACGACGTCATCGAGACCAACCTCACCAGTGTCTTCCGGGTCACCCGCGAAGCCCTGAACACCGGCGGCCTGCGCGCCAAGAACCGCGGCCGCATCATCAACATCGCCTCCACCGCGGGCAAGCAGGGCGTGGTCCTGGGCGCCCCCTACTCCGCGTCCAAGCACGGCGTGGTCGGCTTCACCAAGGCGCTGGGCAACGAGCTCGCCCCGACCGGCATCACCGTCAACGCCGTCTGCCCCGGCTACGTGGAGACCCCGATGGCCGAGCGCGTCCGCCAGGGCTACGCGGCCGCGTACGACACCACCGAGGAGGCCGTGCTGGAGAAGTTCCAGGCCAAGATCCCCCTCGGCCGCTACTCCACGCCGCAGGAGGTCGCCGGGCTCGTGGGCTACCTGGCCTCCGACACGGCCGCCTCGATCACCTCCCAGGCCCTCAACGTCTGCGGCGGTCTCGGGAACTTCTGAGTCCCCCGTCCCCGCGCGTCCCCTCACGACCCCCGAACCCGAGGAGCAAGACCATGCCGCAGCAGGGCCTGCGCGAAGTGGAGCACGAGATCACCGTCTCGGCCCCGGCCGCCGCCGTGTACCGGTTGATCGCCGAGGTCCGGAACTGGCCGCGGATCTTCCCCCCGACCCTCTACGTGGACCACGTCCCGCAGGGCGGCAACGAGGAGCGCATCCAGATCTGGGCGATCGCCAACGGCGAGCCCAAGAACTGGACCTCGCGGCGCACCCTGGACCCGGAGCGGCTCACCATCACCTTCCGCCAGGAGATCCCCGCGCCGCCGGTGGCCGCCATGGGCGGCACCTGGATCATCGAGCCGGTGTCGCGGTCCGAGTCGCGGGTGCGGCTGCTGCACGACTACCGGGCGGTGGGCGACGACCCGGCGAGCCTGCTGTGGATAGACCAGGCCGTCGACCGCAACTCGCGCTCGGAGCTCGCCGCGCTCAAGGCCAACGTCGAGCACGCCCACGCCACCGAGGACCTCACCTTCTCCTTCGAGGACACGGTGCGCGTCGACGGCTCCGCCAAGGACGTCTTCGACTTCGTCAACGAGGCGGACCGGTGGCCCGAGCGGCTGCCGCACGTGGCGGTCGTACGCCTCACCGAGGACACCCCGGGCCTCCAGGAGCTGGAGATGGACACCCGCGCCAAGGACGGCTCGGTCCACACCACCAGGTCCTACCGGGTGACCTTCCCGCACGAGAAGATCGCCTACAAGCAGACGACCCTGCCGGCGCTGATGAGCCTGCACACCGGTTACTGGACCTTCGCCGAGGACGGGGAGGGCGGCGTCCTCGCCTCCTCCCAGCACACGGTCACCCTCAACACCGACAACATCGCCCGGGTGCTGGGCCCCGGGGCCACGGTCGAGGACGCCAAGGAGTACGTGCGGACCGCCCTCAGCACCAACAGCACCGCCACCCTCCACCACGCCAAGGCCTTCGCCGAGCAGCGGGCCCGCGCATGACCGAGGGGACGCCTCGGGTCTGGCTGGTCACGGGCGCCTCGCGGGGCCTGGGGCGGGCCGTCGCCGAGGTCGTCCTCGAATCGGGTGACACGGTCGTCGCCACGGCCCGCCGCGCCGAGACGCTCGACGGCCTCGTCCGGCGCTTCGGCGACCGGGTCCTGCCGATGGCCCTGGACGTCACCGACCGCTCGGCGGTGTTCGCCACCGTGGCCGAGGCCGGCGAGCGGGCCGGGCGCATCGACGTCCTGCTGAACAACGCGGGCTACGGGCTGGCCGGGGCCGTCGAGGAGGTCGACGAGCGGCAGGTGCGCGACCAGTTCGAGGTGAACTTCTTCGGCGCGCTGTGGATGTCGCAGGCCGTGCTGCCGCTGATGCGCCGCCAGGGCAGCGGCCACCTGCTCCAGATGTCCAGCATCGCGGGCGTGACCACCTACCCGAACCTGGGCGTGTACTGCGCCAGCAAATGGGCCCTGGAGGCGGTCGGGGAGACCCTGGCCCAGGAGGTCGCGGGCTTCGGCATCAAGGTCACCCTGGTGGAGGCCGGCGAGTTCCGCACCGACTGGAGCGGGGGTTCGATGGTGCGGGCCGCGCCGATGCCCGCGTACGACTCCGTCCTCGCGCAGCGCCGGCACGGCCTGTCGGGGGCCTTCGCGCACCTCCAGCCCGGGGACCCGCGCCGGGCCGGCGTGGCGCTGCTGCGCCTGCTCGAGGCGGAGGAGCCGCCGCTGCGCGTGCTGCTGGGCGCCGGCGCGGCCGACCGGGCCCCGGCCGTCCTGCGCGAGCGCCTCGCCGCCTGGGAGGAGTGGGACCCGCTGGCCCGGACGACGGACTTCCCGCCGCGGCCCGGGCCGTGACCCCTACAGGCCGGCGGCCCCATCAGCCCCTGGTCGCCCGCGCCCTGCCGGTCGAGCTCGTCACCCTCCCCCTCGACGCGCTGCTCGTAGGCCGTGTCCACGCCCTGCGCGATGTCCGGGGACTGCGCCCCGATGGACACCGACACACCGCAGGAGGCGCCGTCGAAGCCCGCTCGACCGGCGTGTGCACGGGCCGGGCGGGAGCCCGGCCGGCGGGTCCTCAGACCGCGGCGCGCTCCGCGGCCGGTTCCCGGCGGGAGGCCGGGCTGAGCAGGCCCACCTGGAGCTGTCTGAGCTCCGGGGACGGCTCCAGGCCCAGTTCGTCCGCGAGGAGGCGCCGGACCTTCTGGTAGGCCTGCAGGGCCTCCGCACGGCGGCCGGCGGCGCCGAGCGCCGCGATGAGCCGGCTGTGGAACCACTCGTTGAGCGGGTAGTCGTTGATGAGCTTGCGCAGCTCGGGGATGGACTCGCGGTACCGGCCGAGGCGCCCCTGCGCCTCGATGCGGGTCTCGAAGGCCCTGATGCGCAGCTCCTCGAGGTGCACGACGTGTCCGGCGAGGACGTCGCCGGCCGGGAAGTTCGACAGGGCCGGCCCCCGCCACAGGTCGAGTGCCTGGCGGACGGTGCGCAGGGCCCGGGCCGGCTCGTCCTCGGCGAGTTCGTGGCGGGCGCGGGTGACGAGCCGCTCGAAGACCCTGATGTCGACCTCGGATTCGTCGACCTGCATCGCGTAGCCGGGCGGGCTGGTGACGATCAGGCAGCGGTCGGCCGGCGCCAGCCGCTCCTGCGTGAACATCCGGCGGGCGTGGTAGACGTACGTCTGGAGCGTGGTGACGGCGCTGCGCGGCGGGGTCTCGCCCCACAGCTCCCGGATGAGGGCCTCGGCCGTGACGATCTCCCCGGGCCGGGTGAGCAGCAGTGCGAGCGTCTGGCACACCTTCGGCGTTCCGGGCTGGTAGGTCCTGCCGTCGTCGGTGACGATTTCAAAGGGGCCGATGAGATTGAATCGCATGGAAGATGACTCCTCATCAGCGGAATTCGGCGACAACGGCGGGCGCCCGCCACGACCGAAAGTCTCTTGCGCGCCGAATGGGCACGTCAACCGGCGGTACGTCAGAACGCGGTCAATCTCCGTCAGAATTGAGCCGCCTCCTGGCCGGTTCTTCCCCCGCCGTCCGGGGAAAGCGAAAAGACGGCCGTCCCGCCGGATTTCTCCGGCGGGACGGCCGTCGTCATTCGACCGGCTTTCCGTTACTCACCGAGGAGGTAGCGGATGTGCTTGACCAGCTCGCCGATGTCCTCGCGCAGCAGGCTGTAGTGGTCGGCGTCGAGGTCGATGACCGTCGGCGGCTCGGCCGAGTAGCCGCTGCTGTTCTCGAGGAACGAGTAGTCGTCGCCCTCGGCCTTGAAGATGCTGATCGGCGCCTGGAGGGTGCGCTCGGCCAGCTCGCGGAACGAGTACTCGAATTCGTAGGTCTGGCCCACGACCGAGATGATCCGCTTGGCGAGGTCCACGTCGATGCCCTTGAGCTCGCTGATGAACTCGGCGAAGGACGCCTCGTCCGTCACGGTCTCCAGGCACTTCTCCAGGTCGGGGCCGGAGATGGTGCCGGTGAACACCGAGAAGAGGATCGTCGTGTAGGCGCGGTTGGCGAAGGAGGCCTCACGGCCCCACACCTTGCCGTTCTCGGCGCGCACCTTCGGCGAACCGGGGGCGATCAGGAAGAGGTTCTCCACCTTCTCGCCCGCCTGCTCCAGCTGGAAGGCGGTCTCGAAGGCCACGCGGGCGCCGAAGGAGTAGCCCCACAGGGTGTAGGGGCCGACGGGCTGGAGTTCCTTGATGGCCTCGATGTCCGCCTTGGCCATCTCGACGATGGTCTCGTACGGGGTCTCGCCCTCGTTGATGCCGTACGACTGGACGCCGTAGAACGAGCGGCCGAGGCCGATCTCGCCGGCCAGCGTGCGCAGGTTCATCGGGTAGCCGCCCAGGCCCGGCCAGCACAGCACCGGCTTCTGCTTGCCGGTCTCCGCGTGCAGGCGCACCAGGCGCGAGGACTCCTGGGCGACCTCGCGCTCCAGGCGGCGGGCGAGCTTCTCGACGGTCGGGGACTCCAGGACCGTCTGGAGCGGCAGGGAGACGCCCAGGCGCGAGTTGAGCTCGCGGATGAGGCCGACGGCGATCAGCGAGTTGCCGCCCGACTCGAAGAAGTCGTCCTGGACCGAGACGTTCTCGCGGCGCAGGGCCTTGCCCCAGACCTCCGCGATCTCCTTCTCGGTCTCGGTGCGCGGGGCGACGAAGGGACGCTCCACCAGCTCGGCGTTGACCTGGTCGGAGACGGCCAGCGCCTTCACGTCGATCTTGCCGTTGGCGGACAGCGGCAGCCGCTCGAAGACCACGACCCGGTTCGGGATCATGTAGTCCGGCAGGAAGCTGACGAGGTCGTCGCGGATCAGCTCCGCGGGACCGCGCATGTGGACGCTGTCCTCGCGCATGCCCTCGTGGCCGAGCTGCTCGTCGCTGATGCGGCCGCCGACGAAGAAGTACGACGGGCCGGTCTCCACGCCGTTCGCCTGGAGGACGGAGTCGATCCGGCGCGAGGCCGGCAGCGGGTTGCCGGTCTTGGAGCTGTAGCCGGAGGACATGAAGCCCAGGTTCAGGCCGTTCATCATCAGGTGCTGGAGCTTCTTGCCGAGGGTGACGTAGTGCATCCACTCCTCGGGGGCGCGGCTGATCACGCTGATGCCGAAGCTCGAGGCCTGGTACACCGACTGGTTGATCGCGATGACGTGCTTCTTGAGGACGACCTCGTCCGCGAAGCGGGTCAGCTTGCCGTCGGCGTAGCGGTACTGGCCCTCGGGGAGGTTCGCGACCTTGCCGCCGTGCGTCTGGACGTAGACCTCGGCGTGGTCCTCGCGCTCGCCCGCGTGCGGGACCAGCTCGAAGGTGCCCAGGTAGTAGTCCTCGTCGGCGACGTCCAGCAGGTCGCGGACCGCGGGCTCGAAGGCCAGGTCGCGGATGTCGAGGCCGTAGGAGGGCAGGATCTGCTCGAAGAGGCCGACGATGTGGCCGGTCTCGATCTCCAGCACTTCCTGGATGTTGTTCTTGTAGACCGGCTCGATGCCGCTCTTCTTGCCGATGAAGTGGACGTGCGCGGTCGGCTTGCCGGTGGCGGCCTTCTCGCTGATGAGGACGAGCTGGTGGCGGACCGGCTGGTAGTAGTAGTAGCCGGGCTGCAGGCCGCCGACGCCCTCCAGCTCGAAGTACATCTGCGTCGCGTACAGGGCGCCCGGCGAGGCGTAGCCGTACTTCGGGAGCAGCCGCTCCTCGCTGACGTACTGGCCGAACCAGCGCAGGATCTGGCCCAGCTCGGAGGGCGCCAGGTCGGCCGCCTTGCGCGAGTAGGCAGCGGTGACCTTGGCTCCGAGCAGCCCCAGCAGGTCGGCCTCGGTGACCGCGCCGCCCTCGTAGAAGCGGTAGGTCTTGCGGGCGAAGACCCGGGCGCGCTGCTCGGGGGTGGGCTCGGCGCCCTCCAGGTCGAAGGCCGGGCGGGCCGCCAGCTCGCTGTCGTCGCGCAGGCCCGGGTTGGAGAGCTGCGCCTTGACCTGGAGCTTGCTCTTCTTCGACGCGTGGTGGGAGCCGTGGTTGCCCTGGTCCATCAGGGCGGCTTCCT
Organism: Streptomyces sp. NPDC034085; assembly: GCF_055575555.1. NCBI lineage: Bacteria > Bacillati > Actinomycetota > Actinomycetes > Kitasatosporales > Streptomycetaceae > Streptomyces > Streptomyces sp. NPDC034085. The sequence goes on from NZ_JBVISL010000015.1 coordinate 62,103, forward strand.
TCTCGCTCAGCTCGACGCAGGCGATCAGGTTCTGGAAGCCGGTGCGGCCGTCGTTCTTGACGATGACGGCGGCGTTGCGGACCCAGTCGTGGTTCTCGATCGCCAGGGATATCTCGTCCAGCTCGACGCGGTAGCCGCGCAGCTTGACCTGGTTGTCGGCGCGGCCGGCGAACTGCACGGTGCCGTCCGGGTTCCACTGGCCGAGGTCGCCCGTCTTGTACAGGCGGGTGGGGGCGGCGCCCTCCTCGAGCTGGATCTCCACGAAACGGTCGGCGGTCAGGTCGGGGCGGTGCAGGTAGCCGCGCGCCAGCTGGACGCCGCCGATGTACAGCTCGCCGATCTCGCCGACGCCGACCGGCTTGAGGTCCTCCCTGCCGAGGATGTGGTAGGTGGTGCCGTGCACCGGGGCGCCGATGGAGATGGACTGCGGCCCCTCGTCCAGCTCGGCCGGGTCGACCACGAACGAGGAGGAGTTGATGGTGCACTCCGTCGGCCCGTAGACGTTGATCAGGGCGCGGCCCGGCATCTCCTGCGTGGTCTGGATCGCCAGCAGGCGGGAGAGGGCCTCGCCGCCGCTGAAGATCTGCTGGAGCGAGACGCACTCCTGGAACTTCTCGGTGTCGAGCAGGCCCTGGAGCAGGGTCGGGACGCACTGGAGGGTGGTCACGCCGTGCTTGACGATGGTCTCGATGAGGCCCTCGGGGTCGGCGTAGACGCCCGGGGCGCCCATGACGACGGTGGCGCCGTTGGCCGGGGAGAGGATCTCCCACTGGGCGGCGTCGAAGCTCATCGGGGTCTTCTGCAGGATCACCTTGCTGCGGTCGATCCCGTAGGTCTCCCGCAGCCAGCCGAGCTGGCTGACGATGCTGCTGTGCTCGATCATCACGCCCTTGGGCTTGCCCGTGCTGCCCGAGGTGTAGATGACGTACGCGAGGGTGTCCGGGCGGGCGCCCTCGACGGCGGGCAGCTCGTGGCCCTCGGGGAGGACGAACGCCTCGGAGTCGCGCAGGGTGACGACCGTGACGTCCTGCGGGGCCAGCTCGCGCAGGCGGGACACCAGGCGCTGCTGCGCCAGGATGATCTTCGCCTGGCTGTTCTCGATCATGTAGCGGAGCCGGTCCTCGGGGTACTCCGGGGACAGCGGCAGGTAGGCGGCGCCGGCGCCCAGGATGCCCCACGCACCGACCATCAGGTCGATGGACGGCTCGACGAAGAGGCCGACGCAGTCGTCCGCGGAGACACCGAGGTGTCTCAGGTACTCGGCCAGGGCCGCGCTCCGGGAAGCCAGCTCACGGAAGGTGAGCTTCTCCTCCCGGTAGGCGACGGCGATCGCCTCGGGGTGCTCGGCCACACGCTGGGCGAGCAGGCCGGGCAACGTGTGGGTGCCGCGCAGGGTGGGCTCGAGCACGCTGGTCTCCTGAAGAGTCATTTCCCGCTTCCTTACGTTCCGTTGTGGAGCAGCGGGCGCGGTCGAGCGCCCCCGCGACCGGGTTCCGGCGTGCCGGCGTGCCCGGTGTGAACGAACGCCTCACCGCGAGCGTGGGGGTGGTGTCCGCTCGGGTCGGACACCGCGGAAGCGGTGGGGCGTCAGTGGCCGAGGCGACTGCTCGGCCGGAAGAACCGAAGAACTGAGGGGCGCAAGGGCAATGCCTCACCACCCGGTAAGACCGGAACGGCGCGGTGCGTGCGGCCGCCTCCCCCTACGGACGGACGGGCCCCCGTCGGCCCGTCCGTCCGGGCGATCACCGGCTCCGCAGGAGCCGGGTTACTGATCCGTTCTCGAACACCTCGCGTGAGGCACCCGCGATGAGCGGGGCGATCGACAGGACGGTGACCTTGTCGATGCCCAGTGCCGCGGGCACCGGCAGGGTGTCCGTGAAGACGAACTCGCTGACGCGCGAGTTCTTCAGGCGGTCCGCCGCGGGGCCGGAGAGCACCCCGTGCGTGGCCGCCACGATGACGTCCCGAGCGCCCTGGGCGAACAGGGCGTCGGCGGCGGCACAGATCGTGCCGCCGGTGTCGATCATGTCGTCGACCAGGACGCAGACCCGGTCGCGGACATCACCGACCACCTCGTGGGCCGTGACCTGGTGGGCCACGTCCTTGTCGCGCCGCTTGTGGACGATGGCCAGCGGAGCGCCGAGGCGGTCGCACCAGCCGTCGGCCACGCGCACGCGGCCGGCGTCGGGCGACACGACGGTGAGGGCGTCGCGGTCCACCTTGGAGCCGATGTGGTCCGCGAGGACCGGCATGGCGAACAGGTGGTCCACGGGACCGTCGAAGAAGCCCTGGATCTGGTCGGCGTGCAGGTCGACCGTCAGGATCCGGTCCGCGCCGGCGGTCTTGAGCAGGTCCGCCACCAGGCGGGCCGAGATGGGTTCCCGGCCGCTGTGCTTGCGGTCCTGGCGCGCGTATCCGTAGAACGGCAGGATCACCGTGATGCTGCGGGCCGAGGCCCGCTTCAACGCGTCGATCATGATGAGCTGTTCCATGATCGACTTGTTGATCGGCGCCGTGTGGCTCTGGACCACGAAGCAGTCCGCGCCGCGCACGGAGGCGTGGTAGCGGACGTAGATCTCGCCGTTGGCGAAGTCGATCGCCTTCGTCGGGACCAGCGTCGTGCCCAGTTCGGCCGCGATTGCCTCGGCCAGCTCGGGGTGTGCGCGCCCCGAGAAGAGCAGCATCTGTCCGGAGTCGCTCACGCGGCGCCGGCCTCCTCGAGCGTCGGGTAGTCGGTGTAGCCGGTGTGGTCTCCGCCGTACCACGTGCTCTGGTCGGCCTGGGCCAGCGCGGCACCGGCGCGGATGCGCTCCGGCAGGTCCGGGTTGGCGATGAAGGCCGAGCCGAAGGCGACGGCGCAGGCGACGCCCGTCTCCAGGGCCTCGGTGGCGATCTCGGCGGAGACGGCGACGCCGTTCTCCGGGTGCGGGCAGAGGATGATCGTGCCGGTCCACTGCGCGCGCAGGGCCGCGATGTGGTCGCGGTTGCCGCCCTCGAGGATGTGCAGGAAGGCGACCGGCGGCAGGGCCGCGACGAGCGCCTCGTAGAGGGCGCGGGTGTCGCCCTCCACGATGTCGTTGTACGGGTTCGACGGCGAGATGCGCACGCCGACGCGGTCGGCGCCGATGCGCTCGGAGACCGCCTCGACCACCTCGATCGCGAAGCGGACGCGGTTCTCGATCGAGCCGCCGTACTGGTCGGTGCGCTGGTTGGTGTTCTCCGCCAGGAACTGGTGGAGCAGGAAGCCGTTGCCCGCGTGGATCTCGACGCCGTCGAAGCCGGCCTCGATGGCGAGTTCGGCGGAGTCCGCGAACTCCTTGACGATGCCGGCGATCTCCTCGACCGTCAGGGCGCGCGGCTGCGGGTAGTCCAGCGGGCCCTGGGGGCCGTAGGCCTGGCCGGCCGCGGTCACGGCGGACGGGGCGACCGACTGGTGGCCGCTCGGGTACAGCGAGGGGTGGCCGATGCGGCCGCAGTGCATGAGCTGCGCGGCGATCAGGCCGCCCTTGGCGTGCACGGCCTCGGTGACCGGCTTCCAGGACGCGGCCTGCTCCTGCGTGTGCAGACCGGGGCTGTTGCCGAAGCCCTGGCCGGTCACCGACGGCTGGATGCCCTCGGTGATGATCAGGCCGGCGCCCGCGCGCTGGCCGTAGTAGGTGGCCATCAGGTCGGTGGCCAGCCCCTCGGCGGTGGCCCGGTTGCGGGACATGGGAGCCATGACCACTCGGTTGCTCAGGGCCAGCTTCCCCAGAGTGACCGGCTCGAACAGCTTCTCGGACATGTGTGTCTCTCCAGACTGAGGTCAACGCGTGGTGTTGCGGTGGTGGTTCGAGGGGCTCAGCGGCCCGCGAGTTCCGCGAGGTGCTCGGAGTGGGCGACGGCCAGGCGGCCGGCCGCCTCGGCGCAGGAGGCGAGGACCGCCATGTTGGCCTTGGCCGAACGGCCGTCGGTCGCGGCGTCGACGGCCCGCATCAGGTACTTGGTGATGGCCTGGCCCGAGACCCCGTCACGGGTGGCCTCGGCGACGGCGGCACGGATGGCCGTGTCCACCTCGGCGGAGTCGATGGCGTCCTCTTCCCGGACCGGGGTGGTGATCAGGAAGGAGCTGTTGTTGCCGAGGGCCCAGTGGGCCTCGACGGCGCGGGCGATGGCCCGCTCGTCGTCCAGGCGGTGGGGCGCCCGGTGTCCGCTCGTACGGCAGTAGAAGGCGGGGAAGTCGTCCGAGCGGTAGGCGACGACGGGGACGCACTGCGTCTCCAGGTACTCCAGCGTCAGGCCGAGGTCGAGGATCATCTTCGCGCCCGCGCAGACGACGGCGACCTTGGAACGGGTGAACTGGATGAGGTCCGAGGACACGTCCCAGGTCTCCTGCGCCCCCCGGTGCACGCCGCCGATGCCGGCGGACGAGAAGAACGGGATCCCCGCGAGCTCGGCCGCCACGACCGAGGAGGCCACGGTGGTGGCGCCCGGGCCGCCCTGCGCCAGCACGACGGGCAGGTCGCGGCTGGACACCTTCGGGATGCCCGGCAGGGAGGCGAAGCGCTCGATGTCGGAGTCCGACATGCCGACGCGGATCGCGCCGGCCTCGATGCAGATCGTCGCGGGCACCGCGCCGCCGGCCCGTACGGCGTCCTCGACCTTGCGGGCGGTGGCGGCGTTGTCCGGGTAGGGCAGGCCGTGCGTGATGACGTTGCTCTCGAGGGCGACGACGGCCGCGCCGTCGTGGAGGGCCTCGCGGACCTCCTCCGTGTAGACGACGGGGATGCCGCTGCTTGCGCTCATCGGGATGTCTCTCAACTCTCGTTCAAGTAGCCGGGCCGCCGTACCAGCTGGTCCGGGCGGGCCGCGATCTCGGCGAGGACCTGGGTGTCCCAGTCCTCCGGTGTGACCGGCTCCAGGGAGATCGAGACGGTGTCCTCGCCGGTGGCGAAGGTCCGCGTCACGGCGGCGGTGACCGCCTCGTCGATCGCCCTCAGCTGCTCGGCCGTGAAGTCCCTCGGGTAGTGCCTGACGTGTACGTGGGGCACGGACTCGGTCCTTTCACGGTGCGGAAGTTCGGGTGGGTGGGCGGCACACCGCGGACGGGGGAGGCCGCGGTGTGCCACCACCGCTCCCCGCCCTGCTCCCGGGGGGCAGGGCCGGGCGGGGAGGCGTGGGCGGGACTCCGTCGTGTTACGCCTTGACGGATTCCCGCGGGGTCTTCTGGACCGGCTCGGGCTCGGGCTGCTTGCGGCCCGGCCGCGGCTGGGCCACCACCACCGCCGCGACGACCGTCAGCGCTCCGACGATCTGGAGCGGCGAGAGGGACTGGCCCAGGACGAAGTAGCCGAGCAGGGTGGCCGCCAGGGGCGAGGCGAAGCTCAGGAACGACACGGCCAGCGCGGGCAGCCGGGCCACACCGCGGAACCAGATCGCGTAGGCGAACAGGGCCCCGATGATGCCGAGGTAGGCGAAGCCCCAGAGGTTCTTGGCGGTGATCTCGCCCGGCAGGCCCTCGCCGATCAGCGCGACCGGGAGCAGGACCAGGCCGCCGACGGTGAGCTGCCAGCCCGTGAAGGGCAGCAGGCCCACGCCTTCGGGCCGGCCCCAGCGCTTGGTCAGCACGATGCCGGAGGCCATGCTGAGCGCGCCCAGCAGACCGGCGACGACACCGGTGGCGTTGAGCCCGGCGTTCGGCTGGAGGACCAGCAGGGCCACGCCGGCCGCGCCGAGGGCGCAGGCGACCAGGTGGATCCGCTTGATCTTCTCCTTCAGCAGCACCGCGCCGAGCAGCAGCACGATCATCGGCTGGATGGCCATCACCAGCGCCGCGACGCCGCCCGGCAGGTGGTAGGCGGCCACGAAGAGCAGGTAGAAGAAGGCGCCGATGTTCAGCACGCCGAGCACCAGGGCGCGCCACCACCAGATGCCCTTGGGCAGCGTCCGGCCGATGGCCACCAGGATGAGGCCGGCGGGCAGGGCGCGGAGCAGCGAGGCGAGCAGGGGCCGCCCCTCGGGCAGCAGCTCCGTGGTGACCAGGTACGTGGACCCCCAGATCGCCGGGGCGAGCGCGGTCAGCGCGGAGTCCGCGAGCGTACGGCTGCTCTTCATCAGGCCACTGCCGAATCGGTCGTGCCGAAGTAGCGGTCACCGAAGTCGCCGATACCCGGGATCATGAAGGCGTTGTCGTTGAGGCGCTCCTCGATGGAGGAGGTGACGATCCTGACCGCCGGATGCCTGGCGTGGACCGCCTCGATGCCCTCGGGCGCCGCGAGGAAGTTGACGAAGACGATGTTCTTCTCGCGGACCCCGGCCTCGAGGAGGACCTCGATGGCGGCGTTGGCGCTGCCGCCGGTGGCGAGCATCGGCTCCAGGAGGAGGACGTGCCGCTCGGCGATGTCCGCGGGGAAGTTCTTGTAGTAGAGGTGCGGGAGCTTGGTGGTCTTGTCCCGCTGGATCAGCAGCTTGCCGACGGTGACGTCGGGGATGACCTGACGCAGCTCGTCGAGCATCGAGTCACCGGCCCGGATCACGGGCACGGCGCACAGTTTGGGGCCGAACTTCAGACCGTCGTACGTCTCGCCGACCGGCGTGGTGGCCTCGTGCTTGTCGAAGGGCAGCTGGTCGAGCGCCGATTCGAGCAGGAGGCGGATGATGCGCCGGGAGTAGAACACGAAGTCCGCGCGGGAGGCCCCGCGGTCGCGGATGATCGTGTGCATGGCCCGCAGCTGGTTGGTCTGCGGCAGCGGGTGGACATTGTGGTGGCCGGTCGCCATGAGAAACCTGCTTCTCGTCGGTCGTGGAGACGGGCTGCGGCCGGACCCGGGGCGCGGAGGCGCCCCGGGGACCGCAACCGTGTGGTCGGGTGCCGAGGTCAGGAGGCGGCGATCTCGGCGAAGGCCTTGCGCGACTCGGAGACGAACTTCGCGACCTTGGCCCGGTCCTTGCGGCCGTCGGGGCCCTCGAGACCGGTGTGGGCGTCGACGGCGGCGGGCTTGACGAAGCGGATCGCGTCGGCGACGTTGTCCGCGTTCAGGCCGCCGGCCATCATCAGGGGCTTCGGCGAACGGCGCACGAGCTCGGCGCTGACGTTCCAGTCGTGGGTCAGACCGGTGGCGCCCTTGGCGCCGGTGGCCGGGTTGAAGGTGTCGGTGATGAACATGTCCACCACGTCGGAGACCTCGTCGACGAGCTGGAGCAGCTCCTCGGCGTTGTCCTCCTTCACCACCAGGCTCTTGAGGACGTACAGGTCGGGACGGTTGGCCTTGAGCTTGCGCAGCTGCTCCGGCTCGACGTCGCCGTGGAGCTGGACGGCCTTGACACCGAGCTGCGTGGTGAAGGCGCTGATCTCGTCGGCGTCCGTCATGTAGCTGATGAGGACGCCCTCCTGAGGAGACGCCAGGCCGGCGATGATCTCCGTGGCCGCGGCCTCGGAGATGTCGTCCTTGCCCGACGGGAGGCGGAGCGGGAAGCCGAACCAGTCGCAGCCTTCCTCGGCCAGCAGCTTGGCCTCCTCGGCGTCGATGATTCCGGCGACCTGCACCAGATCCTTCACGTCACTCATGTGTGTTCCTTTTCGGGATGAATCATATGAATCAAACAGATATCGGGAGACCGAGTCGACGTGTCCCGGTATGACGGATTTCGTTACACGTCACGGGATGCTCACCAAAAGCCTCGTTGGCGCCGATCCGTGGGTCAACGGGGTCTATGTCAGATCCGCGTCAACCTTCTTCAGGTCTCTGTCAGCACCCGTCGCGACCCGGCCAACGGCCGTGTCGCGGGCGAGCAGGCACTCCTCCAGGAAGGACAGGACCCTCAGGTGGTAGGTGCGGGCGGCCCAGCCCAGACTGATGTTGTGTCCAGCATGGGCCTGCCGGGCCACCTCCGGGGAGGCCCCCATCAGCGGAGTCAGCAGTTCCTCCAGCGCCTCGCCGTCGTGCCTCCACCACAGCTCCTGTTCGGCGAACGTGAAGCGCACGGGCACCCCCACTCCGGCCGCTACGGAGGGGTACATTTCCGGCCACCGCAGCGTCTCGCGCATCTCGACGGCGGGCACCGGCCGCAGCAGCCGCTGCCCGAGCCGGAAGGCGTCCGGGGGGTAGAACCGCAGCGCCCCCCAGTGCCGGCGCCACTCGCCGGGCAGGTCCGGGCCGGGCAGCCGCCAGGGCTCGACGAGGAAGCGCCGGCCCAGGCCCGAGAGGTCCACGCCGAGCGGTACGAGGCCGCCCCGGGCGGCGGCGGCCGCCGCGAGCGCGACCCTGCCGCCGCCCGAGTGGCCCACGAGGAGGACTCCGGCGCCCGGGTCGCGGTCGCGGACGAAGCCCTCCAGGGCCGCGAGCACCGCCGCGGTCTGCCCCTGGAGGTCCTGCCCCTCGGGCAGGACGGCGGCCGAGGCGCCGTACCCGGGCCGGTCCAGCGCGAGTACGACGTACCCGAGGCCGGCGCCGAGCTCCAGCAGCGACAGCCCGGGCCGGGCCCGGCTGTCGAAGTAGCCGGCGCTCATCCCCGAGCCGTGCAGGGCCACGACCAGGGCCCGGGGCACCGGCTGCGCGGGCAGGGCCAGCAGCCCGGAGAGCGGGATCCCGCCGGCGTCGAGCGTGACGGACCGGACCGGGGGCGCGCCGGGGGGCGGCTCAGGGGCCATGAGGGGGTTCTCCACGGGGGTCAGGAGGGCGGCCGGGCGGGCGGGGTGCGCCGCGCCCGGGTGACGGCCAGCGCCCAGGCGGCCCTGCGGCGCAGCAGCGCCGTCAGGGGCGGCAGGGGGTGCGGGCGCGAGGGGCGTACGAGGTCGCGTACGGGTTCCCGCGCGGGGACCCGGTAGCCGGCGATCCGCGCGGCGTTCATCCGGTTCTCACAGCCGGACTCCGGCGAGTTCGGGCAGGCGCACCCCGGCGTCCCACACGACGTGGAAGGCGACGTGGCTCAGCCGCCAGCCGTCCGGCGTGCGGACGGCGCGCGCCTCGCAGTACCCGCCGACCTCGAAGTGTGCGGCGGGCCGGTCGTCGGCATGGTGGACGTGGGTGGTGAGCTGCTGGGCCCGCAGGGTGGCCCGGTCCCCGTCGAGGACGACGTGGTGGTTGGAGCTGGAGTGGTGGGTGCGCGCCCACCGCTCCCGGGCCTCGCGCTGGAAGGCGGCGAAGGCCTCCACCCCCGCGCACACCCCGATCGGGAAGGCGAAGGTGGCGTCCTCGGTGAAGAGCGAGGCGTACCGGGACTCCTCCGGGCCGCTGCCGCCGTGGGTGTCGAGGGCGGTCACGTAGCGGTCGAACAGTTCGCGCAGTTCGGCGCGGTCGCGCAGGACCTGTATCTGCTCGCGCAGCGCCGCGATGTCGTCGTGGGTCGATGGCATGGCCTCTCCAGTTGGCGGACTTCGGGCACGGGCCGACCGGTCAGGAGTGTCCGCCCTCGAACTCCTTGACCGGGGCGATGACGATGTCGGGCGTTTCGGGAGCGGGACCGCGGGGGTGTCCGCGAAGTAGCGCCGGCCGCCCGAAGGGCGGGCCCGACAACGCGGCGAGGTGCGGTGCCAGGCGCCGCAGGGCAGGCGGGACTTCGCGGACACCCCCGCGCGCCTGGCGGGGCGCCGGCCGGACGGAGGGTCAGGCCGGGCGGGGCTCGCGCCAGCTGCGCGAGCCGTGGAAGCCGCGGGCCTGCCGGGGACAGCGCCAGCCCGCCAGGGCCGGTCCGCCGCCGGCCGTGCCGCCGTGCTGGCCCTCGTACGCCGCCGCCCGCGCGAGCACGACGGCGGTCAGCGCCGCCAGCTCCTCGGTGTCGGGGCTTCCCTTCACCACGCGGATGGCCCGGCCGGGTTCGACTCGTGTCTCCACAGTCTGCTCCTCGTCTCGTGATGCCCCGCCGGCGCTCACCGCGGCGGGTCTGACGTACGTGCGGGCGGGGACGCCGGCGTGCGGCGTCTCCAGGCAACGGATCACTACCGCACGGGTCTCGCGCGGTTCTACGAGGCCGTCCACCGGGCCGCCCCGGCCGCGTGGTGCGGGGTGCGCCGACCGGTCCCCGTACGCGGCGGTCCGCCGCGTGGGACGGCCCCGGAGTCAGACCGCGGTGGCGGTGAGCTCGTCGACGGCCAGTGCCAGCCGGTCCGCCGTGTGCGTGCTGTGGACGTGGGCGCCCGGCAGGATCCGCCGGACCAGGCCGCCGAGCACCCGGCCCGGCCCCACCTCCACGAACCGGTCGGTCCCCGAGGCGGCGAGCGTCCCGACGGCCTCGGTCCACCGCACCGGGCTGGTGAGCTGGCCGCGCAGCGCGACGATGGCCTCGGCGGCCGTCGTCACCCACCCGCCGGTGACACCGGAGACCAGCGGCACGGCCGGGTCGCGGAACTCCGTCGCGATCAGCGTTTCGGTGAACTCGGCCTCGGCGTCGACCAGCAGGCTGGAGTGGAAGGGGCCGCCGGTCCGCAGCCACGTCACCCGCGCCCCGGCCGCCCGGGCCGCGCCGGTGGCGTGGGCCACCGCCTCGGCCTGGCCGGACACCACGGTCTGGCGGGGCTCGTTGTCCCCGGCCACCTCGACCACCTGGCCGGTGGCCGCCCGGGCCTCGGCGCACATCCGCGTCAGGTCGGTGCGGCGCAGGCCGATGACCGCCGCGGTGGCGCTGCCGACGCGGTCCCCGACCGTGGCGACGAGCTCGCCGCGGAGCCGGACCAGCCACAGGGCCTCGGTCCACTCCAGGACGCCGGCGGCCGCCAGCGCCGCGTACTCGCCCAGGCTGTGCCCGGCCACGGCGTCCGGCCGCAGGCCCTCGCCGCGCAGCACCTCCAGGACGGCCAGGCTCGTGAGGAAGATCGCCGGCTGCTCCACCGCCGGGTCCTCCAGGTCCTGGGGCGACCCCTCCAGGCAGACCCGGGCCAGCGGGAACCCGAGCAGGTCGTCGGCGGTGCGGTAGTGGGTGTCGGCGAGGTCGGGCCGCAGGGCGAGCAGCTCCTTGCCCATGCCGGCGCATGCGGAGCCCTGGCCAGGGAAGACGAAGGCGGTGCGGGTCATCCGGTCACGTCCTTACTTGCGGTTCAACTGGCGAGGACCGTGTGGTGCGGTCCGGGGGCGGCGGCGCCGCACACGGGGGTGCCGGCGGCCAGCCAGGTGTCGGGCACCCACCTGACGTCGACCACCCTGGGGGCCGGCCCGGCCACGGCCACGGCGGCGGCGTGGGTGGTGTCGGCCGGGACGCCGACCATGGTCCAGCCGTCGGGGTGGCGGCCGTGGTCGGTGCCCAGGTAGTCCTCGGCGGGCGAGCGGCTCAACCCTGTCCCAAGGCCCTTGAGGAACGCTTCCTTGCGCGTCCAGATCTGGCCGAACAGCTGCCGGCGCTCCTCCCCCGGCTCGGCCGCGGCGATCTCCAGCTGCTCGTCCGGGTGCAGTGCCTTGGAGCAGATGTCCACCGTCTCGGCGCCGGGCAGTTTCTCCACGTCAACGCCGAGCGGCGTGGTGCCGACACCCACCATGGCCACGCCCCCGCTGTGCGAGAGGGAGTAGTGCAGCGGCGGCGGCGGAGGGGACAGCGCGGGACGGCCGTGCGCCTCGCCGCAGCCCGGGCAGGGCTCCCGCATGAAGCGCACGTCCTGGGGCAAGGTGGCCGTGTATCGTCCGAGCAGCCGGCGCACCGCCACGTGGGCCGCCGCGTACAGCAGGCCGTCCGACTTGCGGATGAAGGCGTCGGTGCGCTTGCGCTCCTCCGCGTCGAGCTCGCCGATCGCCAGGGCCTCGGCGTCCGCCCCGGTGGGACGGCGGATCAGCCAGAGGTCGACCCGGTCGGCGGAGAGGGTGAAGTCGGGCCGGTCGAGCCCCTGGTGGTTGACCACCGGGCGGACGGCCGGCAGCAGGGTCGTAGTGCTCATGCCGGCACCGCTGCCCCGTGCAGGTGGGCCTCGGGGCCGAACTGGCCGGCGAGGCAGTCGATGAGCTCCTGGGCGCTGTTGGCGAGCAGCAGCCGCTGGAGGTTCACGTCGACGCCGAGCGTGTTCTCCATCCGGTACTGGAGTTCGATCCCGGAGATGGAGCCGATGCCCAGGCAGCCCATGGGGCGGCCCGTGGTGTCGACGAGGTGCGGTTCGATGCCGAGGATGCGGCCGAGCTCCTCGCGCACGTACTGCTCGAGGATCCGGGTGCGCTCGCGCAGCCCGGCGGTGGCCAGCACCGTCATGTCGGGCGTGGTCATGTGGACCAGGCCGTTGTCTGTTTCGTACGTCTGTGACATGTGAAGTGTGTTCATGATGCTTTCCGGGTCGAGGCGGACGGGTGACCCCGTCCGTCCGTGGTCGGAGCCGCCGGGCGGGAGAGGGATCCGGCGGTGGTCGGGGACGGGTCGAAGGGGTGGAGCAGGCCGCGCAGGGCCACGCACGCGCCGGCCATGCCGACTGCGGTGACCAGCCAGAGCGCCGGGCTCCGGCCGCCGGCCGCGTACAGGGCGGACGTCAGCGCGGTGGTCAGCGCCGCGCCCAGCTGGACGCAGGTCTGGTAGAGGCCGCCCGCCGCCGGCTGGAGCGCTGCCGGGACGGTGGCGGTGGCCTGGAGGTGCAGGGCCGTGAAGGCCAGCACGAAGGCGGCGCCGACGAAGGACATGGCGGGCAGCAGGTCGGCGTAGCCGACGCCGTCCGCACCGCCGTGCGGGTAGAGGGCGTAGCCGGCGGGGGCGGCGAGCGCTCCCGCCGCCACGGCCCGCGCGGGTCCCAGCCGGGCGGCGATCCGGCCCGAGTGCAGGGCGCTCAGCGCGAGCGGGGCACTGGCCGGCAGGAAGGCGAGGGCCGTCTGCCAGGAACTCCAGCCGGCCCGCCGCAGGTCGAGCGCGGCCACCAGCAGGAACCCCAGGTACGAGCCGTTGAGCGCGGCCGCCCCGAGCGCGGAGCGCAACAGGGGTGCGTGCCGCAGCAGTTCGGTGCGCAGCAGCGGGTGCGGCGCGGTGCGTTCGGCCCGTACGAGGACGGCGCCCAGCAGCAGCGCCCCCGCGAAGGCCCCGGCGGCGCACCGCTGCTGCCCCGCCGAGCCGGCCAGGGAGGAGAGCGCGTACACCAGCAGCAGCACCGCCCCGGTCAGGGCGCTGCCCGCCACGACGGGGTGCCGGCCGAGCCGGCCGCGCGGCCCGTCCCCGTCGCGGGGGACCAGCCGCTGCCCGGCGGCGAACAGCAGCAGGGCCACGGGCGCCGGGAAGGCGATGGTCCAGCGCCAGCTGCTGCCGGTGAGCAGCCCCGAGAGCAGCAGCCCCGAGCAGAATCCGGCGGCCCCGAAGAAGGAGTAGACGGACACCGCGCGGCGGCGCTCGGCGCCCTCGGGGACGGCGGACAGGATGATGGCGAGTCCGGTGGGCGCGGTCAGCGCCACACAGAACCCTTTCACCACGCGGGTGGCCGTCAGCAGGAGCGCGCTGTCCGTCAGCGCGCCCGCCAGCGAGGCCGCGGCGAAGGCGAGCAGCGCCGCGAGGTAGACCCGGCGGCGGCCCAGCCGCTCGACGAGCCGGCCGCCGAGCAGCAGCAGCCCGCCGAACCCGGCGGCGAAGCCGCTGACGAGCCACTGGGCCCGGGTGGCGGACAGCCCCATGCCGCTGCCGACGGAGGGCAGGGCCACCAGGGTCGCGGACACCTCCAGGGCGTCCACCAGCATGTTGGCGGCGAGGACGGACACCAGGGCCCAGCGGGCCCGGGCCCGGCCGCCGGACGGGATGTTCATCGGGGTCTGCACGCTCGCGTTTCGGAAGAGAAGGAGGACGGGGAGAAGGGGGCGGGCGGCCCGGGGAGGGATCCCCGCGCCGCCCGCCCGCCGCCGGCGCGGCGCGTGGGATGGTGCGCCGGCGGGGTCTTGGAGCGGCCGGCGTCAGCCGAGGAGCGTGCCGCCGGTGGCGTCGACGAAGGAGCCGGTGATCCAGCGCGCCTCGTCGGTGGCCAGGAACGCCACCACGTCGGCGACGTCCTCCGGCTCGCCGACCCGGTTGAAGGCGGACAGGCCGGCCATCTGCTCGACGGCCTCGGGGATGTCGAAGACCGGACTGCCGTTGCGGGTGATGCCGGGCGCCACCGAGTTGATGGTGATGCCCCGGGGGCCGAGGGCCTTCGCGAAGTGCAGGGCGAGCTGTTCGAGCGCGCCCTTGCTCATCGCGTACGCGATCTCGTCCGGGTTCGCGAACCGGGTCAGGCCGGAGGAGATGTTGATGATCCGGCCGCCGTCGGGCATGTTCCGCAGCGCCCGCTGGATCAGGAAGAACGGCGCCTTGGCGTTGACGGCGAAGATCCGGTCGAACTGCTCGGGGGTGACCTCTTCCGCCGGGACACCGCCCATCACCCCGGCGTTGTTGACCAGGATGTGCAGGTCGGTGGAGCCGGTACGGTCCAGCAGCTCGCCCTCCAGCGCGGTGAACAGGGTCTCCACGTCCCCGTCGACGCCGAGTTCGGTGCGCAGCGCGAAGGCGCGGCCGCCGTCCTTCTCGACCGAGGCGACCACCTCGTGGGCGGCCGCCTCGTCCCGGTGGTAGTGGACGGCGACCAGCGCGCCCTCCTCCGCCAGCCGCATCGCGGCCGCCCGGCCCATGCCCCGGCTCGAACCGGTGACCAGCGCGGTGCGGCCCGTGAGCCGCTCCGCGCCGGCGCCGGCGCGCCCCGGCGCCGCATGCGCCGTGAGCGACGCCGCCGGGACGCCGGCAGTGGCAGGGGCAGGGGCGGTCACCGCCGCCGCCGGCCGGGCGGCGGGTTCCCCGGCCCGTTCGGGCCCGAACCAGCGGCCGAGCGCCGCGGTCAGCGGACCGGCGTCCGGTCCGTCGGCCCAGACCACGTGCCCGTCGGGGCGTACGAGTACGGCGGCCGGCTCCTCGCCGGCCCCGCCCGCCACCGAGGCGGCGGCCACCGTACGCACCCGGCCGGCCCAGGGCGCGGCCGCCCCGGCGAGTTCGGCCCGGCGGGCCTCCCCGCCCGGGGGCAGGAGCAGCAGGCCCCGCCCCGGGCGCAGCAGTTCGAAGGTGTCGGTGCGGCCCTCGGCGGTGGTGACCTCCCAGTGCGGCACCCGCAGGCCGAGCAGCCCGGAGCCGGAGCCGGAACCGCCGTCGCCGTCCGTACCGCCGACTGCGTGGCGCACCGAGAGGCCCGAGACCAGCCCGGCCAGGTGCGTCCGTACGTTCTCACTGGCGGTCAGCTCGGTGAACACCTCCCGGACCGCGTCCACCTCGGCGCCGCCGAGCAGCAGCAGCGCCTGGGTGCGGATGTTGCTCTGGACGGCCTGGCCGACCGGGTGCCGTTCCTCGTGGTAGCTGTCGAGCAGTTCCTCGGTGCCGTGGCCGGCGACGCGGGCGCCGAGCTTCCAGCCGAGGTTGAAGGCGTCCTGCAGCCCGAGGTTGAGGGACTGCCCGCCGATCGGCATCTGCCGGTGCGCCGCGTCGCCGGCGAGCAGCAGCGGACCCCGGCGGTACTCGGCGGCCTGCCGGGAGGCGTCGCCGAAGGAGTTGACCCACAGCGGGGTGCCGGCGCCGATGTCCTCGCCGGTGATGCGCTTCCAGGTGTCGGCCACCTCCTCGAAGGAGGGCTGCCCGGGCCGGGGGCGCGCCCCGAACTCGTGCACCATCACCCGGGTCACCCCGTCGGGCCTGCGGGCCGCGACGACCAGGCCGCCCTCGAGCCGCTGGAAGCGGCGGCCGGGGATGTCGATGCCGGCCACGTCGGCGCGCAGCAGTTCGCGTTCGGCGTCGGTGCCGGGGAAGCCGAAGCCGCCCAGGCGCCGCACGGTGCTGTCCTCGCCGTCGCAGCCCACGAGGTGGTCGGCCCGGAAGGCCAGCTCCTCGCCGCCCTCGCCCCGTACGGTGGCCAGCACTCCGTCGGCCGTCGTGGTCAGGGCGGTCAGCTCGTGGCCGCGCCGGATGTCCGCGCCCAGGTCGGCCGCCCATTCCCCGAGGACTTCCTCCAGGCGGGTCTGGGCGACCTTCCACTGCCCCGGGTAGGGGCCGGGCAGGGCGAGGTCGAGGGGGATGCCCCCGAAGTGGCCGGCGTTCTCGCGCGGTACGTCGCCGAGCCGTTCCAGCAGGCCGCGGCTGTCGAGGATCTCCATGGTGCGGGCGTGCAGGGTCGACGCCCGCGATGCGGTGGCCGGGGCGGTGAGCGTGTCGAGCACCACCACGTCCGCACCCGCCAGCCGGAGTTCTCCGGCGAGCAGCAGTCCGACGGGGCCCGCGCCGACCACGAGCACCTGGGTCTCGGTGCAGTCCTGATCGATGGCCATGGGCGTACTCCCTCTCTGTGGGCGGGGGTGGGGGCGGAGTGGTGGCGTCAGGGGCGCGTCAGGCGCTGACGGTGACCTTGAGGCTCGCGTTGACGGCCTCGACGAGGGAGCGCGGGGTGCTGTTGTCGGCGAAGATGTCGTCGTCGAGGGTGATGCCGAACTCGCGCTCGATGCGCCCGCCGGTCTCCAGGAGCGCCAGCGACTCGTAGCCCAGGGACTCGAAGTCGGTGTCGAGGATGTCGCCGTCGAGGTCGACCCCCTCGTCGGCGCCGGCGCCCTCCAGGAGGATGCGCTTGAGGTCGTCGAAGGTGAATTCCTGCTTGGACACGGGTGGGTCCCTTCATCAGTCGTTCCGCATCCGGGGAGTCCGGCTGCGGGGGTTCTGTCGCGCTGTGCCCTCGGGCCGCCTGCGCCTGCGGTCGGCGGCGCGCACCCACGGGGCGTCCTCAGTCGACGGCGCGCACCACGGCGGCGGCGTTGAAGCCGCCGCTGCCCCGGGCGAGGACGAGCGCGGTGTGCACCGAGGCGGTGCGCGGCCGCACCGCCACCAGGTCGATGTCGTGGGCCGGCGAGAGCTCCACGTTGGTGGTCGGCGGGATCAGGCCCTCGCGCATGGCGAGGACGGCGCAGACCACGTCGATCGGCGCGCCGCCCGCGGAGATCCGCCCGGTCATCGTCTTGGGGGCGGTGACCGGCACCCCGCGCGGGCCGAAGACGGCGGTGATGGCCTCGGCCTCCTCGCGGTCGAGCCGCGGGACGCCCGCGCCGTCGGCGAAGACCACGTCGACCTCCGCCGGGTGGCAGCCGGCGTCGGCGAGCGCCGCGTCGATGGCGCGGCGCAGGCCGGGCGGACGGCCGCTGCCCGGCCGCGGGTCGAGGGTGGCCCCGTAGCCGGCGAACTCGGCGTAGACGTTGCGCGCGCCGCGGGCGCGGGCGCTGTCCTCGTCCTCCAGGACGAGCATGGCGCCGCCCTCGCCCGGTACGTAGCCGCGTGCGGCCTCGTCGAAGGGCAGGTAGGCGCGCTCGGGTTCGTCACTGGTGGAGAGGGACCCGCCGGCCAGGTGCGCGGCCCAGCCCAGCGAGCAGATGGAGGCGTCGAAGCCGCCGGTGGCGATCAGCCGGCTGCCCTTGCCGAGCCGGCGCCGGGCGTGGGCGAGGGCGTCGAGGCCGCTCGTCTGGTCGCCGACGAAGACCCCGGTGGGCCCGCGCAGGTCGTTGCGTACGGAGATCTGCCCGCTGTTGACGGCGTAGAACCAGGCGAAGGACTGGTACGCGCTGACGTGCTTGGCGCCCCGGCTCCAGAGCTTGCGCAGCTCGTTCTCGCCGAATGCGAGGCCTCCGGATCCGGCGGCGGTGACCACGCCCATGTCGCAGGGGTGGATGTCGCCCGGGGCGATCCCGGCGTCCTCGAAGGCGCAGTCGGCGGCGACGAGGGCGAGCTGGGTCACCCGGTCGGTCTGCGGTACGAGCCGGCCGGGCAGGTGGTCCTTGGGGTCGAAGCCGTGGATCTCCCCGGCCAGGCGGGCGGGGTAGGAGGAGGCGTCGAAGCGGGTGACGGGCCCGATGGCGTTCTTGCCGACGCGGGTCGCCGCCCAGAAGTCCTCCACCCCGAGTCCGCTGGGGGCGGCCACACCGATGCCGGTGACCAGGGTCCTGGCGCTCATGCGGTCCTCCTGTCGGGCCGGGCCAGCACCATCGCGCTCTGGAACCCGCCGAAGCCGCTGCCCACGGTCAGGACGGCGTCGGTGCGGTGCTCCCGCGCGACGAGCGGGACGTAGTCGAGGTCGCACTGGGGGTCGCGGATGCGCAGGTTCGCGGTGGGCGGCACCACGTGGTGCTCCATCGCGAGGACGGACGCGGCGATCTCCATGGAGCCGACGGAGCCCAGCGAGTGCCCGATCATCGACTTGATCGAGCTCACGGGGGTCCGGTAGGCGTGCGGGCCCAGGGCCAGCCGGTACGCGGCCGTCTCGTGGGTGTCGTTCTGCCGGGTGCCGGAGCCGTGGGCGTTGACGTAGTCGACGTCGGCGGGCCCGAGCCTGGCCTCGTCCAGGGCGACGGTGATGGCCTCCGCCAGCTCCCGGCCGTCGGGGCGCAGTCCCGTCATGTGGAAGGCGCTGGAACGGGAGGCGTAGCCGGCCACCTCGGCGTAGAGGTGCGCGCCGCGGGCGCGGGCGCTCTCCAGCTCCTCCAGGACGAACACCGCCGCGCCCTCGCCGAGGACGAATCCCCTGCGGGTGGCGTCGAAGGGCCTGGAGGCGCGCTCCGGGTCGTCGTTGAGGGAGGTCGTCGCCTTGATCGCGTCGAAGCACGCCAGGGTGAGCGGCGTGATCGGGGCGTCGGTGGCGCCGGTGACCATGACGTCGGCGCTGCCCTCGCGGATGAGGTCGGCGGCGTGCGCGACCGAGTCGATCCCGGAGGTGCAGCCGGAGGAGACCACCGCGGCCGGCCCTTCCGCGCCGACGGCCCAGGCCACCTCGGTGGCGAAGGAGCCGGGCACGAAGTGGTCGTGGAGGTGCTGCGGCGCGCTCTGGTGGTCGACGGCCGTGAGCCGGCCGTCGAGGCTGGCCGCGCGGTACGCCTTGTCGAGGCTGCCGACGGCTCCCACCCCGGTGCCGATGCTGACGCCCGTGCGGTACGGGTCCAGGGCGGCGAAGTCGATGCCGCTGTCCTCGACCGCCTCGCGGGCCGCCACCACCCCGAACTGGGCGGCGCGGTCCATGCGCCGGATCTCCTCCTGCGTCAGCCCGTGCAGCTCCGGGAGGAAGTCGGCCTCGGCGGCCACCCTGCTGCGGAAGGGGGAGGCGTCGAAGTGGGTGATCTCCCGGGTGGCGGTGCGCCCCGAGCTCAGCAGCTCCCAGAACTCGCGGACCCCGATGCCTCCCGGCGCCAGTACCCCGATGCCTGTGATGACTACCCGGCGGGCCACGAGCGGTGCCCTCCTGTCATGTCTGCGGTGGCGGGCATCATTCCGTCGCCGTCCAGTCGTAGAAGCGCGTGGCCATCGCGTCGGCCGGGGAGCGCCAGGTCTCCGGGTCGTACGGCTGGATGAAGGGCTGAAGCTCGTAGCTGATCTGCATGAACCGGGGGTCGTTGCGGGACTCCTGGATGCGCTCGCCGCCGTCGTCCTCGGCGAAGTCCTGGAGGTGGAAGTAGAGCCCGTTGTACGAGAACAGCCGCCGGCGCAGCGTGCCCATGCGCTGTGGCATGTCGGTCTTGTCGAACTCGGCGAAGAGCTTGGCCACCTCGGCGCTCGAGCGGACGTCCATCCGCGCCACGATCAGGTTGCTGTGCATGTTTTCTACTCTCTCCAGGGATTCGGCGGGGTCAGCGGGAGGCGGGCGGGTCGTAGAGCCTGATGAAGTCGTCGACTCCGTCGGCGATGAGCGCGTCCTCCTCGTGGCGCCCGAGCGGCAGCGCGCCGTGGAAGGAGCGCTGCACGACGGACGAGGGGACCAGCAGGATGAAGCGTTCCGCCGCCTGGTCGGCGTCGGTGATCTCGAGCAGGCCCCGGCCGGCGACCTGCCCCAGCCGGCGGGCCAGCGCGCGGCGGGCCTGGCGGGGGCCGGTGGCCTGCCACTTGTCGACGGCCCCGGCGGGCAGGGTGGTGACCTCGGCGCTGATGTGCCGGACGATCGCGAAGTGCTCGCGGAAGGCCTCCAGCGGCGCCAGCCAGGCCCGGCCCAGCCCGATCAGGTCCTCGCGCAGGTCGCCGGTCTCCGCGAGGTAGCTCTCGGCCACGGCCGTGAGGCAGGCCGCGACGGAGGCGGAGCTGTCCAGCAGGACGCCCAGCAGCAGCTGCTCGTGGTCGGGGAAGTGCCGTCCCACGGCGTCCGGCGCCACCCCGGCCTCGGCGGCCGTGGCCTCGGCGGTGCAGCGCCTCCAGCCCTCGCGGGCCAGGACGGTCCGGGCCGCCCGTACGACGGCGCGTCGCTCCCCGTCCGGGCCGGCCGGACCGGCCGGACCGGCCGGGACGCGCTCGATCGTTGCTCGGGGCGTTGCCATGTGTGGTTCCTCCGGTTGACGTTCTGGTCCGGCCGCCGGATGAGCCGGCCGCCAGGGGTGTGCCGGCCGCCCGGGGGTGCGTCGGCCGCCAGGGGTGCGCGCCGGCCCTCGGGGAGTCCCGCGGTCAGGGGGAGCCCGGCCTCAGGGAGTCCCGAACCAGCGCTCGAGCGCCATCGGCAGGTCGTGGTGGCTGCCGGGGGCGGCCCATGCCACGTAGCCGTCGGGCCGGATCAGCAGGGCGGTGGTCCCGTGTAGCCCGTCGGCCTCCGGCGGCGCCTCCCGCGGCCGGGCGGTGACGGTGTCGACCCGCTCCGCCCAGGCCGCGGCGCGCTGGCGCAGCCGGGGGTTGTCGGCCAGGTCGAGGAGCACCCCGCGGGCGGGGTGCAGCAGTTCGGTGCTGGAGGTGGGGCCGCCGGCCGCGGCCAGTTCCAGGTGGGGCATGCGCCGGCCGAGCAGCGGGTGGCCGCCCCTGCCGACGTCGTAGGTGATCTCCAGGCCGGTCACCATGGCGGCGAGGTGGCGGGCCACGTCCTCGTACGCCATGAGTTCCCGCAGGGAGTCGCGCAGCGGCTGCACCTCCGCGCCGCTCAGGAACAGCAGCCCCTGGGCCCGGGTGTTCATCAGCAGCCGCCTGCCGACGGGGTGGCGCTCGCCGTGGTAGGTGTCGAGCAGGCCGAGCGGGGCGCGGCCGAGCACGACCGAGGCGAGCTTCCAGCCGAGGTTGACGGCGTCCTGGATCCCGGTGTTCATGCCCTGCCCGCCGGCGGGCAGGTGGATGTGCGCGGCGTCGCCGGCCAGCAGCACCCGGCCGCGCCGGTACTCGGTGACCTGCCGTGCCGCGTCGCCGAAGGCGCTCACCCACACCGGCTCGGCGGCCGATATGTCCTCGCCGGTCAGCCGCTGCCAGGCGGCCGCGACCTCCTCGAAGGGCGGCGGGCCCTCGCGCCGGCGCGGCGGTGTGCCGCGCTCGCAGACGACGATGCGGGTGGTGCCGCCGGGCAGCGGGCCCACCATCACCATGCCGCCGGGCAGGGTCTCGCCGATCATGCGGGGCTTGAGCTCGATGCCCTTGATGTCGGCGAGGTACATCTCCATGGTGGCCGCCGAGCCGGGGAAGTCGAAGCCGGCCGCCTTGCGCACGGTGCTGCGCCCGCCGTCGCAGCCGACCAGCCAGCCGGTGCGCAGGGTGTGCGTCCCGTCCGGGCCGCGGACCTCGACGTCGACGCCCTCGCCGTCGTCGTGTACGGAGAGCACCTCGTGGCCGCGCCGGATGTCGGCGCCCAGGGCGGTGGCCCATTCCTCGAGGTGGGTCTCGGTGACGGACTGGGGCACGGTCTTGGCGGCCTGGCAGGCGCCGTCGAGCACGCCGAAGTCCAGGGGCAGCCCGCCGAAGTGGCCCAGCGTGCTCCGTTCGATCTCGCCGAAGCGCGCGAGCAGGCCGCGCTGGTCGAAGGTCTCCAGCGTGCGCGTGGTGAAGCCGAGCCCGCGGGATTCGCCTGTACGCCGGTCAAGGCGTTCCAGGACGACGACGGCGACTCCCGCCAGCCGCAGTTCCCCGGCGAGCATCATGCCCGCGGGACCCGCGCCGACGACGATCACAGGGGCGTCCATCGCGTCTCCTTGAATTCGCCTCCGGAGACAGTGCACCGGATCTTGACTACAAGGTTCTTCGGACGCGAGCGGCCGTTCAATGGCGCTGGATTCAGGAGTAGGTCAGGTTCCACAAGGCCCGGTCCGGTGCGTCGGAGGGCGGCCAAGGGAATGTCAAACACCGGTCAGACGCCTGGATCCGGGTCCTACCGGATGCCGTGCGGACCGCTGCGGGGTGCTGCTCGGTCTTCTGCCGCGCGTGCGGCGACGGGAGGTCAGGTACGCGCCGCCGCCCGCCGGGCGAAGCAGTCGCGCACGTCGCTCTCGTTGTAGTACGTGCGCCCCGCGCGGTTGCGCCGCCGCCAGCGGCCCTCGCTCGCCAGCCGGTAGACGGTGCCCGTCGGCGTCTGCCACAGCTGCGCGATGTCGGCCGCGGTCAGCCAGCGCTCGGTGGCCGCGGCCGCGGGGGCGCCGCCTTCGCGCGCGGAGTCCATGGAGCGGCTGAGCGCGCTCCACTGGTCGCTGGTCCAGCGGTGGGCCGCATCGGCGGCGCAGACGATCGCCGGTGCGTCGGCCCGCGCCCCGGCGCGTACGGCGAGGGTCAGGGCGCCGGAGCAGCCGGACTCGGGGCAGTCGCCGAGGCGGATGCTGCGGGCGGGGTCGGGGAAGGCGGCGCGGCGGCCGGCCCGTACCAGCCGGGCGATCTCCCCGCTGGCCTCGCCGGCCGCGGAGTGGGCGGCGAGCCAGGCGGCGTTGCGCCCCAGGAAGGCGGTGAGCGCGGCGACGGTGCGCGGCGGCGGGGTGAGGCCGCGTTCCTGGGCGACCAGGCCGCTCCAGGAGCCCAGTACGGAGACCATGCGGGCGCGTACGTCGGCGGCGGCCCCGTTGAAGGGCAGCCCGGGCAGTTCCCCGCCGCTGGTGCGCTCGCGCAGGCTGCCGGGAGCCGCGCCGCCCAGGACCCGGCCGCACTCCTCGTACAGGTGCGCGAGCTCCGCGAGGCCCGCGGTGAGGTGCTCCGCGCAGGACCGGCACAGCCGGCTGCCGTCGGTGGTACGCCTGCGGGCCCTGCCGCCGGTGTGGCCGGTGCGGCAGCCCTCCCCCTGGCACAGCGCCGTCACGGCCATGCTCGTTCCCCCCTCGGCTTGCGTCGTGCTCGGCGGTCTCCCCCGCGGCGGTGCGCGGGGCCGGGTTCAGGCGCCCTGGCCGAACCGGAAGCCGACGCCGCGGATCGTGATGATCCAGCCGGCGCCGATCTTGTTGCGCAGCGTGCTCACGTGCGTGTCCACGGTCCGGCGGGACCAGGAGTCGCCCCAGACCTGCTGCATCAGGGTCTTGCGCGGGATGACGGTGTCGGGGTGGGAGGCGAGGAGGTAGAGCATGTCGAACTCCTTGCGCGTGGTCTCGACGGGCTCCCCGTTCAAGGTGACCTCGCGCGTTCCCGCGTCGATCCGCAGCGGCCCGCAGCTGATGGTGGCCGCGGCGGGCCGGGCCGGGCGCGCCCGGCGCATGACCGCTTCCATCCGCGCCATCAGCTCGCGGAAGCCGTACGGCTTGACCAGGTAGTCGTCCGCGCCCGCCTGGAGGCCGAGGACCCGGTCCAGCTCGCTGCCCCGGGCGGTGACCGCTATCACCGGGATCTCGTGGGCCGCGCGGATGCCCCGGCAGACCTCCAGCCCGTCCAGGTCGGGGAGTTCCAGGTCCAGCAGGACGAGGTCGGCGTCGGCGTAGCCGCGCAGGGCCTCGCTGCCGGTGCCGACGATGTCGACCTCGTGTCCGTGGCGGCGCAGGCCGCGTGCGAGGGTCTCGGCCTCCATCGTGCTGCTCTCCACGATGAGGATCCGCCACAGGGCCGACTGCGCCGGCGCGTGCTGTGGCGCCCTGAGACCCTCGGCCGGCAGGAACCCCCCGTTGACTCCCGCGGCGGCTGTGTGAGGTTCCAGTACAGCGATGGTCCGCTGGTTCATCTGCCCCCCTCCCTCAAGCTCGGTTGAGCTAACGTCAACGAAGATACAAACCGCTTCGTCGGTTTGTCAAAGCCCGTAAATCCCGGCAAGGTTAGCGATAAATGGACCAAATCGGGCCACCGGAGGGCAGGACTCGCCGTCAAACAAGCCAAGAACGGGCACGTCAGCGGCGTTCCCATACCAACGGCGCGGTTTAATAATGGAAGGAAACTGATACAGGAGCTATGCGTGATGAAACAAGAACGCGCCGTCCGGACCCGTCATGCACTGATCGAGTCAGCCGCGACCGTGTTCGGACGGCGCGGCTACGCCGAGGCGACGCTGAGCATGATCAGCGTCGGCGCCGGGGTGAGCCCGGGCGCGCTGCACTTCCACTTCGAGAACAAGGCGGCGGTGGCCGCGGCCGTCGAGGCCGCCGGGGCCGCGGCCCTGCGGGCGGCCGCCCGCGAGGTGTACGCGCAGCGGACGTCCGCCCTCCAGGCCCTGGCCGACAGCTCGCAGGCGCTCGCCGGACTGCTCCTGACCGACCCCGTGGCCCGGGCCGGCTTCAGGCTGGGCCGGGAGCCGGCGTACACCTCGTCCTACGCCCTGCCCCGGGAGTGGCACGAGTACGTGCACCGGCTGCTGGCGGAGGCCGCCGAGGAGGGCGCCCTGCTGCCCGGCCTCAACCACCGCAGCGTCGCGGCGACGGTGGTGGCGGCCACCCTCGGCTTCGAGGCCCTCGGCCGCGACGACCCGCAGTGGCTCGCGCCGCGCACCCTGGCGGGCTTCTGGCGGGTGGTCATGCCCTGTCTGGCCGCCCCCGCCACCCTGAGGAGACTCGACACCGCCGGGCGCGGGAGCTGAGCCACGCGGAAGGCCCGCCACCGCGGGACGACGACGGTGGCGGGCCTCTCCCGCCCCGGGGGCCACCCCGGACCGCCCGCAGGCCCGGGCCGCCTCAGACCGACCGCAGGGCCCTGACGGGGTCGCCCGTGTACCGCGTCGCCGGCTCCAGCGCCGCCCGGCTCTCGCGGCCGAGCACCTCGCGCACGTAGCGGCGCGCCGCCGCCGGCTCCGCGCCGGGGCCCAGGACCCGCTCCGCCGCCCGCTCGTCCAGCAGCACGTCGTGCCGGCAGAAGACGGTGACCCCGGACGGGTCGGGCTCCACGGACCACTCGCCCGCGTGCGCCGCCAGCAGCGGGTGGGGCCGGGTCTGCCGGAAGACGATCCGTCCGGCCGCCGGGAAGCACACCCGTACCGCTTCGGTGGGGTGGACGGACCCGTCGTCGGCCAGGTTGAGCAGCCGGGTGCGCTGCACGCCGGGCCGGTCCTCGGCGACCTCGGCCTCCAGGACGTGCGCGACCCGGCCGGGCCAGGACTCCACCCCGTACAGGAACTCGTACACCGGCTCGGCCGGACCCTCGATCCGTACGGACTCCTCGAAGGACATCAGCAGTTCGTCCAGCCGCCGCCAGCGCTCGGCGGCGCCCCGCAGCCCCGCCAGCGCGGCCCGCGCCCCCTCTTCGGCGGACGCCACGGCACGCTCGGCCGCGGCCGCCGGGCCGCCGAGGACGAGTTCCTGCTCCAGGGTCAGCCGCGACCACCCGGGGGCCAGCTCCTCCACGGTCCAGCTGCCGCCGGAGGCGGCGACCGGCTCGTCGGGGCGCTCCTCGCGGAAGACGACGCGCCGCCCGCCGGCGTCCAGACTCCGCCGCACGAGCGAGCGCCGCAGTTCCCCGTCGGCGTCGGCCCACCGGACGTACCGGTCGCAGGCGGCGTCGAAGTCGAGCCGCTCCACGTGGACGGTGTCCGGCAGGAACAGCGGCCACTGGGTGACGTCGGCCACCAGGGTGTACAGGGCTCCGGCGGGCGCGGCCGCGTCGACCGCGTATGACATCCGGTGCACTCGCTCGACAGACATCGGACACCTCTCTCAACGCTTGGCGCAGAGCCTGTCGGCGTCCGCCGGAGTCCGCGTCGAACGGCGCTGGAGTCCCGGACGGCCTCAGACGGCGGCGCGGCTGCCGAGCACGTCGTTGACCAGTTCGAGGAAGAGCCGCGGGGTGTCGGCCAGTTCGAGGATCTCCCCGTCGAGGAGGATGTCGAACTTCCGCTCGACCGAGCCTATGGTCTGCAGGATGGAGAGGCTGTCGTAGCCGAGTTCGATCCAGTACAGGTCCTGGACGTCCTCGGTCAGCTCGACGCAGTCCTCCTCGCCGCCCCAGACCCGCAGGATGCGGGTGAGGTCGGCGAGTTCCAGCCGGGCCGTGGCTTGCATGGTTTGCCTCTCTCCTCGTCCGCCGGCGCAGCGGCTCATACCGGGTCGCCAGGAGCCTGACCGCCCGCCCTGGAGAGTCCCTCACGCCGGGAACGAGCCCCGCTGGAGCCGCCCGCCCTCCCCCTACGCCGCGTACAGGTCGAAGGTGGAGCTGCGGCGCGGTCCCGCGACCACGTCGAGCGCCGGGTCCACCCGCAGCATCGCCTGGTGCAGGCGCTGGAGCTGCTGCGAGGGCTCGACGCCGAGCTCCCCGATCAGCCGGGCCCGGAGCCGGCGGTAGACGTCGAGGGCGGTGGCCTGCCGGCCCGAGCGGTACAGCGCGACCATGGCCTGGGAGTGCAGGCCCTCGTGCTGCGGGTTGCGGGCCATCAGCTCGGTCAGCTCGGCGAGGAGTTCGGTGTGCCGGCCCAGCCGCAGGTCGACGTCGATGCGCCGCTCGGTGGTCACCAGCCGGCTCTCCGCCAGCCGCAGCACCTCGATCTCCAGGATCGGCCCGACGCGTACGTCGACCAGCGCGGGCCCCTGCCACAGGTCCAGCGCCTTGCGCAGCAGGTCGGCGGCGCGCTCGTCGTCACCGTCGTCGAAGGCGTTCTGGCCGGCCGCCACGAGGGCCTCGTACTCGTGGACGTCCACCGACTCCTGCGGGATCTGGAGCAGGTAGCCGCCGTGCCGGGTGGCGAGCACGTCCTTGGCGGTACCGGGGGCACCGGGACCCATCGCCGTACCGAGCCGGCGGCGCAGCTGGAGGATGTACGTCTGGAGCGTGGTGAGCGCGCTCTCGGGAAGCTTCGTCCCCCAGATCTCCTCCATGAGGGTCGGTACGGGCATCACCCGGCCCGGGTAGAGCGCGAGAAGCGCCAGGATCTGACGCGGCTTGCCCGCCGTAGGAACGATCGATGCCCCGTTGACCTCGGCACTCAACGGACCCAGAACCTGAATCTTCACGGTCTCCCGTCTCCCCTCCATATTTCGTCGAGATACTCTCGGTTTTCAGTATTCGACCCGATGACGGTAAGGCAGCCCAGGGCAACATCACCGGGAATTCGAGCCGACATCGAGCGGACCTCCGAAACAGGCGGACAGACGGCGGATTCGAAAGACAGGATTCGATCGGAGACCAAACCCCGTGCTCAGCCCGCTGATGGGGCTCGTCGTCCTGCTTCCGATTCCCGTTCGTGCAAATTAACCCTCAGGTTTATCCCAGCTCTTTCTTAAATCCCCTGACACACCGCACCCGGCGATCGGCGCGCGTCCGTTCAGCCGACCCGGGCGAGCCTCTTGCGGGCCGTCTCCGGAGATTCGACGGAAGTCTCCGGTCCGCTCATGAGGATGGAGCGCTGGAGGCTGCGCAGGGCCGCCGACGGCTCGATGCCGAGCTCGCGCACCAGCGTGGCGCGCAGCCGCTGGTAGACGCTGAGCGCCTCACCGCGGCGCCCCGAGCGGTGCAGGGCGAGCATGAACTGGCCGTGCAGGTTCTCGTGGATGCGGTAGCGGCTGGCCAGCACGGTCAGTTCCGCGAGCAACTCCCGGTGCCGGCCGAGCCGCAGGTCGGCCTCTATGCGCTGGTCGAGCGCGCACAGCCGGGTCTCCTCCAGCCGCCGCGTCTCCATGTCGAGCTGCACGCCGCCGTCGACGTCGGCGAAGGCGGGCCCCGACCACAGCGCCAGCGCCTCGCGCAGCAGCCGTGCGGCGTTGGGGAAGTCCCCCGCGTCCATGGCCCGGTAGCCCATTCCGGCCAGCCGGTCGAATTCGCGCACGTCACTGGTGCCGCCGGCGCTGTTCAGCATGTACCCGCCGGGCAGCGTGACGAGGACGTCCTTGGGCGTGCGCGTCCCGTCGGTCCCCTCCAGCGCGGCGGCGATGAGCCCGCGCAGCTGGAGCACGTACGTCTGGAGCGTGGTGCGCGCACTGCGCGGCGGCTCCGTCCCCCACAGCTCCTCGATGAGCGCGGCCACGGGCACCACCTGGTCCGCGTGCAGGGCGAGGAGGGCCAGGACCTGCCGGGGCTTGGCCGCGGTCGGCGTGATGGAGACCCCGTTCTCCCGCACGGTCAATGCGCCCAGTACATCGATGTCCACGCCGTACTCCCCTGCTTCGTCCATGGATGAGCCCTCGACTTTCGCTGGAATGAGCAAAAAACAGCTGCGCCGGTTTGTCAATACCAAACCGGCTGTACCGTTTTTGTCGGGCCGGCGCCCTCGCGACCTCCTCAAGATGCACTCTGACCTGGTTCTTCAATGGTTCGACGGGAAGTCGAGGACACCCTCGACGCCTCCTGAACGGGCCGGAATCCCTGCGGATCCCACGGCGGAGTGGCTTGAAACCGCCGTTAACCGACCGGATGGTTGGCTCAATCTTGCCCCTGAGCCCGCAAAGCCGACCGCTCCTCCCCGCCCTGGAGCCCTTCCCGGCCTCCTTAGTACGGAACTGGACCACTTCTACAAACCGCTTTAGCGGTTTGCTGAACGTCAACGCAGCTCAGGGAGCACCGGAGCGCCGGAGGAGAGGCGCTGGAGAACGGCTCGAAACCGAGGCGAGGCGGCGCGGCCCGGGCGCCCCGGGCGGCAGGAAGTTCGGGCCACGGCGCAGACGCCGCAAGGGCATGGGGCCCTCCGGCCGGGGCGCGACCCCCGGAGCGGCCGCACCTCGGCCGTTGGCCGGATTGTCGCCGGCCGCCCCGCGCCGACCGCCGGCGGGACAGGAGCGACTCCCCTCGGCGCTTTGCGCGAGCTAAGCACCGGGGATCTCGGGCGGGGCGGCGAGCGGCCGCGCATCACGCCGGGGCGTTCCCCACCCGCCACACCGGGCACCGCCGCCACAGCCCGCATCCGCCAAGGTGGGCCGCCCCCTCCCCGCGGCCCCGGCTCCCCGCCTCCACTCCGCGCCCCTCCGCCGCCCCCGCTCCCCGCCGAGCGTTCCCGTCGGCGGACGGGTTCACCCCCAAAGGTGCAAAGCGAACCGTCTACCGCGAATCGCCGCATCGGCTTCACCGTCTCTTTACCGCTCCGGCTTCGACCGGCTAAAGAATCGCTCTTGACCCGCTGGAGAGTTTCCTGTGGGGTGGCGCAGATTCGACGGGTGCCGAGGGCCGGAGACCAGGGGAAACAGCTGCGGGGAGGATGGCCGGAATCAATTCTTCCGCATATTCCCCTGCCAATGACCGGACTGCCTCTGGATAAAAAACCGGTTGGTATATATTTTTCTCGTCAGTCACGCCTGTTACTGGCCAGCGCTGTCTAGGGGGAACAATGAGCGCGAGCACGTTTCATGTCGAGCGGGCAGCGATCCACGACCCGGGTTGGCGGGCTGCGGTGTCACCCATGGAGCAGAGCGGTTACCGCTTCCCGTCCTTCACCGCCACGGTCCCGAAGGAACTGGTCCACCGCGCGTCCGTCGCCGAGGTCCTGCTGACCGACTGGCAGCGGATCGACGACACCCACTTCTCCGTCACCGCCCAGTGGCCCCGCAGCCACAGCTTCTTCACCCCGGTGGCGGGCGGCTACTACGACCCGCTGATCTGCACGGAAACGATCCGCCAGATCGGCAGCCTGCTGGGCCACGCGGAGTTCGCCGTCCCGTTCGGCCACCACTTCCTGATGTGGGACCTCAGCCTCACCGTGCACCCGGAGCACCTCCAGGTGCGCCAGACCCCGGCGTCCCTCGTCATCGAGGTCACGTGCACGACGGTCAACCGGCGGGCGGGCCGGCTGGCGGGACTCGGCTACGAGGCGGTCGTCCGCCGCGACGGACACGTCGTCGCGACCGGACGCGCCTCCTACACCTGCACCAGCCCTTCCGTCTACAAGCGGGTGCGTCCCGCCCACACGCTCGAGCCCGACCACCGCGCGCTGCCGCTGACGGCTCCCGCCGCACCGCAGAGCGTGGGGCGCCTGTCGCCCACCGACGTGGTCCTCTCCCCGAGCGGCGAGCCCAACCGCTGGCAGCTGCGGGTGGACACCCTCCACCCGGTGCTCTTCGACCACCCGGTCGACCACGTTCCGGGCATGGTGCTCCTGGAAGCCGCCCGGCAGGCGGCCGCGGCCGCCCTGGGGCGTTCCTCCTTCCTGCCGCTGAGCATCGCCGGCGACTTCAAGCGGTACGCCGAGCTCGACATCCCCTGCGTGATCGAGGCCGAGCGGCTCGACCAGGACGTCCCGGGAGCCGAGGAAGCCGTACGCGTGACGGGCCGCCAGGACGGGCAGCTGGTGTACAGCGCCATCGTCACGGCGGCCGCGTACGGCCACTGACCGGGGCGGCGGCCTCAGGGCCGTGCGAAGGCGGACAGATGGTCCGCGGCCCACTCCCGGAAGGAGCCGGCCGGCCTCCCGGCCAGCTCCTCCACCGTGTCCTCGACCCCCGACTTGGCACCGCGGCGCTGCCGCTCGGCACTGCCGAGCAGCGCCTCGACCACGGGCTCGGGGTGGCGTGCGGCCCACATGGCACGCGCCTGCCCCGGTTCCAGCTCCTCGAAACGCAGCGGGCGGCCCAGCAGTTCGGCCAGCTGCGCGGTCTGGCCGGCCGCGGAGACCGCCTGCGGTCCGGTCAGGGTGTACGCCCTGCCCGTGTGCCCGGGCTGCGTCAGCGCACGCACCGCCACCTCCGCGATGTCCCGCGGATCGACGCAGGAGTTCACCGACTCCCCGTACAGGGCCCGTACCACGCCCTCCGAGCGGATGGAGGACGCCCAGGAGAGGGTGTTGGACATGAAGGAACGGGGACGCAGCAGCGTCCACTCCATGCCGGAGCCGCGCAGCAGCTCCTCGTTGTCCCGCTGCCACCGCGTGATCAGGTCATCGGCCCGCTCGTCCGCGACGGCGGCGGCCGAGAGCTTCACCACGTGCCGCACCCCGGCCGACCGCGCGAGCCGCAGGAACCGCGCGTCGTCATCGCGCCCGACCCGGCTGGTCACCAGGAACACGCGGTCCACGCCCTCCAGCGCCCGGGCGAGCGAGGCGGGATCGTCGTAGTCCGCCCGGACGGTCCCGGCCGTCCGGGGCGCGTCCGCCACCCGGGCCGGCTCCCGGGCCATCACCCTGACCGGCAGGTCCGGTCCGAGGCGTTTCAGCAGCTCACGCCCGACCGTGCCGGTGGCGCCCGTCACAAGAATCATCGTCCGTCCTCACTCATTTTCGGTCCTCCGCGCGGCCGCATGGTTGGCGTCGGAGTCACCCGCTGTAAGATACGTACGGGACGGACGGTTTGCATCAGGGCTTCCGACGCTCCGAGAATCCTGTTGAGGGAAGGAGCCAAAGTGGCTGAGCAGGTACGAGCCATCCGCACGCGTCAGGCGATCCTGAGCGCAGCGGCGAAGATCTTCGAGGAGCGGGGCTACCAGGCGTCGACCATCTCCGAAATCCTGACGGTCGCCGGAGTGACGAAGGGAGCCCTGTACTTCCACTTCCAGTCGAAGGAGGACCTGGCTCTCGGGGTCCTCAACGCCCAGAACCAGGATCTCCCGCTCCCGGACCGCGCGTCCAAGCTCCAGGAGATCGTGGACATCGTCATGCTGCACACCTACCGCCTGCAGACGGATCCCATGGTCCGCGCGGGCGTACGGCTGACCATGGACCAGCGCGCCGAGGGGCTCGACCGCAGCGGGCCCTTCCTCAACTGGGCGATCCCCGTCCGCGGACGGCTGGAGAAGGCCCAGGCCCAGGGGGAGCTGCTGCCCCACGTGGACCCCTTCGAGACCGCCGACGTGATCGTCGGCGCCTACGCCGGCATCCAGTCCATGTCCCAGGCGATCACCGACTACGCGGACCTCGTGGTCCGGGTCAGCGCGCTCCTGCGCCACCTGCTGCCCAGCATCGCCCAGTCCTCCGTGCTGGCCTCGCTGCAGATCACCGAGGCGCGGGCGTCGGACGTCTACCACGAAGCCCTGATGCTGGCCCAGGAGCGCGAAGCCGCGGGCGCGGTCAGCTGAACCGTCGCCCATGCCCGTCTCCTGACACCGCCGCCGGTTCGGGCACCCGGGCGCCGTCGCCGAAGTACGCCGGGAGCGCGTCGCCCAGCGCGCCGCCGCCCGGCGACCAGGCGACGTAGCCGTCGGGCCGCACCAGCAGCGCGTCGGGCGCCCCGTCCGGCGCCTCGCGCGCGTGCACCACGCGCAGCATCCCGGCCCACGGCCGGGCCTCTTCCTCGTGGCGGGCCCCTTGTTCCCCGCCGAGCAGCAGCAGCGGGCGGCCGTCCCGCAGCAGCGTGGTGAGCTCTGTCTCCCCCGCCGGGGTGCGGAGCCGGGCGTTCGGCAGGAACCGGCCCTCCCACGGCGACGGCCGGTCCGTGTACGCGGGGAGCACCGTCCCCTGCGCGCTGATCATGTCGCCGAGCCGGCCGCTGCCCCGGTCCGCGGCCAGCAGCGGGGTGAACACCGCGCGCAGCGCGTCGACGTCGTCCCCGTGCCGCATCAGCGCGAGCTGCGCCCGGGTGTTGTCGATGACCCCCTCGGCCGCGGGGCGGCGCTCCAGGCCGTAACTGTCGAGCAGCCGCGGTCCCGCCTCGCCCCGTACCGCCAGCGCCAGCTTCCAGCCCAGGTTCAGGGCGTCCAGCACCCCGGTGCTCAGGCCCTGCCCGCCGATGGGGAAGTGCAGGTGCGCCGCGTCGCCGACGAGGAAGGCGCGTCCCGCGCGGTAGGTCCGGGCCAGCCGCGTGAAGTCGCTGAACCTGCTGATCCAGCGTGCCCCCGTCATCGCGACGTCCCGTCCGGCGATCCGGGAGACCTCGCGGCACAGCTCCTGCGGGGTGGGCGGCCGTTCCCGGCCCTCGTACGCGCCCGCGCAGTCGAGCGTCCGGATGTGTGTCTCGCCCCCGGGCGTGCGCTTGGAGACGATCCAGCCGCGCGGGGTGCGCAGCCAGCCCTGCTCCAGGGCTCCGGGGTCCTCCAGTCTGGCCAGCCCCACCAGGGCGGAGACCGTGGCCGGCGAGGTGTCGGAGCCGATGCCCAGCTGCTCGCGCACGGTGCTGCGGGCCCCGTCGGCGCCGACGAGGTAGGCGACGCGGCAGGCCGCCCGGCCGCCGGGCCCCTCGACGGTGAGCCGTACTCCGTCCTCCTCCTGCGTGATCCCGGTGACGCGGTGCCCGCGTAGGATCCGTGCGCCCGCCGCCCGGGCGCGCGCCTCGAAGAGCCTCTCCAGCCGGGCCTGGGGGCACTTGAGGATGGGGTCGGGCTCCAGCGCGGGCGCGGTGATGACCAGGCCGTGGATCCCGGCGAAGTGGAAGTCGCCCGGCGCCCCCTGCCAGGCGCTGTCGGGCAGGTGCTCGCGCCGGGCGAGGCTCTGTACCGCCCGGGCGTGCAGGGTGGTCGCCTTGGGCCGCTCGGAGACCTCCGCCCGTTCTTCCAGAACCAGCGTGTCCACCCCGTACCCGGCCAGCTCCGCCGCCACCAGCATGCCGACCGGCCCTCCGCCGACCACGGCCACCTGTGCCCGCACCGTTTCCCCCTCCCCTAGACCGGAGAGAAAATATACCGGCTGCCCCGTTCTTTTCAATCGCCCTGCACCGCTTAAGCTCCTCGGATGATCAGCTCATCCCTGCGCCTGGTGCCGGTGACCCCGGAGAACTTCGACGCCGTCACCGCCGTGCGCGTCCGCGCCGACCAGGAACACCTCGTCGAGCCCGTCACGACGTCCCTCGCCGAGGCCTACGTCCACGGCGCGACCGCCTGGCCGCGCGCCATAGTCGACGGCGACGAGGTCGTCGGCTTCGTCATGGCGTTCCTGGACATCGTCTGGAACCCGGCGAAGGACCCCGAGCACCGGCGCTCCGGCGTCTGGCGCCTGAACATCGCCGCCGGTCAGCAGGGCAAGGGCTACGGCCGCTTCGCCGTGGAGGCCGTCGCCGAGGAGATCCGGCGTCGTGGCGGCGAGCGGGTGTACGTCACCTGGCACGACGGCGCGGACAGCCCGGCGCCCTTCTACCTCGGCCTCGGCTTCCGCCCCACCGGCGAGCTGAGCGGCACCCAGCCCGTCGGCGTCCTCGAACTCGCCTGACCCCAGGATCACCACCACCCAACGGCGCCTCCCCCCGACGACAACCCCCCATCGCCCCCTAGCCGAGCACCACCGTGCCGGGTACGCCGCCGGGCGCCGCGCCCGCGGCCGCTCCGGCCCGGAACTGCTGCGGGCTCACCCCCCGCACCCGCTTGAAGGCCGCCGACAGCGCGAACGCGCTCCCGTACCCCACCCTCCGGGCCACCGTCGCCACCGTGGCGTCCGGCTCGCGCAGCAGGTCGGCGGCCAGGGCGATCCGCCAGCCCGTCAGATAGGCCACGGGCGGCTCCCCGACGAGCTCGGTGAAGCGCCGGGCCAGCGCGGCCCGCGACACCCCGGCCCGGCGCGCCAGCTCCGCGACGGTCCACCCGTACGCGGGCTCCCCGTGCAGCAGCCGCAGCGCGGTCCCGACGACCGGGTCGCCCTGGGCCCGGTGCCAGGCCGGCGCCCCCGAGCCGGGAGCGGCGAGCCAGGCCCGCAGCACCCGGATCAGCAGCAGGTCCAGCAGCCGGTCCAGCACGATCTCCTGCCCCGGCTCGTCCCGCGCCACCTCCGAGGCAAGCAGCGTGATCAGAGCGGCGTCGGCCGCCCCCACCGGCCGTACCAGGACCGCCGGCAGCGCCCCCAGCACCCGCCGCCCGATCTCGCTCGGCGCCTGGTAGGTGCCGCTGAGCACCACCGCCGAGCCGGCGTCCTCCCCCGGCACGCCCCAGGTGCGCACCCCGAGCGACATCCGCTCGGTGACGTCCTCGCCCTCCCGCGTGCTGCACCGCTGGTCGGGGCCGATCCTGATGCCCACCGCCGTGTCCGGGGCGTCGGCGAGCGTGTACGGCGCGGGCCCCCGTACGACGGCGACGTCGCCCGGCCCGATCCGCACGGCCTCCCCGTCGTCCGGCAGCAGCCAGGCCGAACCGCGCACCAGCGTCATCACCGACAGCGGGGCCCGGTCCTCCACCCGCATGGCCCAGGGCGGGTCGAAGACGGACTTCATGAGGAAGGCCCCCCGGGCCCTGGGTCCTTCGAGCAGACCGGTCAGCGTGTCCATGCCCTCATCCTCGGACGTCCCAGACCCCGCTCGCGGCCGCTTCGCGCACGTAGTCGGCGAAGTCCCGGGGCGGACGCCCCAGCACCTCCTCCACCCCGTGCACCAGGTGCGCGTTGCGCCCGTCCGAGATGAGCGTGAACAGCTCGGCGAACTCCTCCGACAGGCCGTTCTCCCGCAGCACCGCCCGGTACTCCGCGTCCGAGACGGGCACGTACGCGATGCGGCGCCCGGTGGCCTTCGACAGCTCGGCGGCCACTTCCCCGAAGCCGATCAGCCGCGGCCCGGACAGTTCGTACGTCCGGCCGACGTGCCGGTCGTCGGTGAGCGCGGCCACCACCACGTCGGCGATGTCCCCGGCGTCCACGAAGGGTTCCACCGCCTCCCCCACCGGCAGGGCGATCTCCCCGGCGAGTACGGGCTCCAGGAAGAAGCTCTCGTCGAAGTTCTGGTTGAACCAGCTGGCGCGTACGACGGTCCAGTCGGCCCCCGAGGCCCGCAGCCGGCTCTCGGCGAGCCGGGCCGCCTCCTCCCCGCGCCCGGACAGCAGCACCAGCCGCCGCGCCCCGGCGGCCACGGCCGCCTCGGCGAAGGCGCCGATCCGGTCGGCGGCTCCGGGAAAGGCCAGGTCGGGGTGGTAGGTCACGTACGCGCGGTCTACGCCGTGCAGCGCCGGGCCCCAGGTGTCGGGCCGGTCCCAGTCGAAGGGCGGCTCACCGGCGCGCGAGCCGATCCGCACCGCCCGCCCCTGGCCCTGGAGCCGCTCGGCGACCCGCCGTCCCGTCTTGCCGTTGCCGCCGATGACCAGGGTCGTGGCGCTTCGCGTCCCGTTCGTGTTCTTCGTCATGACACCCAGTCAAGCCGGGCTGGGTGAGACACGACATGGCTCAGACGCTCGCCCGCATGCGCGAGCGTCTACTTCTGCGCGAGGGTGTGCGCGACGAGCGCGTTGGCGTGTCCGTGGCCGATCCCGTGCTCGGTCTTCAGCCAGGAGACGAGCTCCATGTGCCGGGTCAGCGGGGAGGACCGGATGAGGTCGGTCCAGTACGCCACCGGGCGGCCGTACTTCTTCTCGATCGAGGGGAAGTAGCTGGCCGGCCCCTTCACCGACTGCTCGCTCATACCGTGGTTCTCCTTGCTGTGCGGGTCCGGAAACGGGGGCGCGGGGTTCAGCCCGCCACGGGGGCGGCCGCCGGCACGTACGCGTGCACCTGCGCCCCGCTGCTGCCGAGCGCGGTGGTGCCCACCGGCCTCAGGGTCTTCACCGGTGCGTCGTCGCCGAAGAGCCTGCGGCCCCCGCCCTGCACCACCGGCAGGGTCCACAGCCGCAGCTCGTCGAGCAGGTCGTGCGCCAGCAGGGCGTTGACGAGCCGTCCGCTGCCGAAGACGAGCAGGTCGCCGCCGTCCTGCTGCTTGAGAGCGGTGACCTCGGCGGCCAGGTCGCCGGTCAGGAAGGTGGCGTTCCACTCGGGGGTGTCGAGCGTGGAGGTCACGACGTACTTCGGCAGGGCGTTCATCCGCTCGGTCCCGGTGTCGGCGCCCTCGGCGCGCGCCATCCAGGCCGGCGCCATGCCCTCGTAGGTCACACGGCCCAGCAGCAGCGCGTCGGCGGCGGCGAGTTGCTCGTCGGCGAACTTCGCGGCCTCGGAGTTCCAGAACGGCATGGACCAGCTGGGGTCCTCGAAGACGCCGTCGACCGAGACGAAGACGGAGGCGATGACCTTGCGCATGACGTTTCCCCTGACCATGTGTACGGCGTTCACATTCGGACCCTCCGCAGCCTACCCAGAAAAGTGGACGCCGTCCACATCTGCTTCCGCGGCCCGACTCCCGCTCCTCCCAGGGGTAGACCGCTGCCCTTCGGCCAACTCATCGCCGTCCCGCGGAAATCTCGGGGAGCCGCCCGAACCCGGCTTCCCACCTGCACAAATCGGATGCGGGCCGGCCGCCGTGCCCCGTAGGGTCGACTCCCGTGGAACCGCTCACCGAAAAGCACATCCGGTCGTCCTTCGTGAACTGCACCAAGGGTGAGGCGGCGCGCCTGCGCCTGCCCCTCGACTTCGCCGACCTGCCCTGGCAGGACCTGGACTTCCTGGGATGGGTGGACCCCGGGGCCCCGCTGCGGGCGCACCTGGTCGTCCCCCGCCCCGAGGGGCCCGTCGGCATCTCCCTGCGCGTGCCCGCCGCGACCCGCACCAGCGCGGTGAAGTCCAGCCTGTGCCAGATCTGCCTGACCGGGCACGCCTCCTCCGGAGTCACCCTGCTCGCCGCTCCCCTCGCGGGCGCCCGCGGCCGCGAGGGCAACACGGTCGGCACGTACATCTGCGCCGACCTCGCCTGCTCCCTCTACATCCGCGGCAAGCGGCAGCCGAAGCTGCGCGCGGGCCGCCAGGAGGAGTCCCTGACGGTGGACGACCGCCTCGCGCGGATGTGGGCCAACCTGGATTCCTTCACCGCCAGGATCACCGCGGGGGCGGCCGCCTGAGCCGGGCGCGCGGGCCCCGGCACCCCGTTCCGCCTCATGCCCGCGACCACCACGATGTGAGCGGGCGGGCCGTGGAGGAGAGTTGCAGACCAGAAATGTGATCACATGATCGTATGACGAGGACTCTTTACCTGTTCTGCTCCGCCGCCCCGCCCGTCTTCGACGTGGCCCACGTGATCGAGGACGCCCAGGCGCGTGGCTGGGACGTGTGCCTGGGCCTGACCCCGACGGCGGCCCAGTGGGTGTCGGAAAGCCTCGACGGCCTCGCCGCCCTCACCGGCAACCCGGTGCGCTGGCAGTACAAGCTCCCCGGCGAACCGGACGTGTGGCCGGCCGCCGACGCCGTCCTCTTCGCGCCGGCCACCTTCACCTCGGTCAACGCCTGGGCCCTGGGCCTCACCGACCGGTTCACCGTCGGCGTGGCCGCCGAGGCCCTCGGCAAGGGCACCCCGGTGGTCGCCATGCCGTGCACGAACGCCGCCCTCGCCGCGCACCCCCAGTTCGAGCAGTCGCTGGCGGTCCTGCGCGGCGCGGGCGCCGAACTGCTCTTCGGCGAGGGCGGTTTCCTGCCCGGCCCGGCCGGCCCGGACACCCCGCCGCACTTCCCCTGGCAGGTCGCCCTGGACGCCGTGGACCGCGCCGGCACGGTCCCCGCGTAGGGCCCGCGGCTACTCGCCGGTGGCCCCGTCGATGGCCTCGCGCAGCAGGTCGGCGTGCCCGTTGTGCCGGGCGTACTCCTCGATCATGTGCGCCAGGACGTAGTGCAGGGAGTACGCCTGGTCGCCGAAGTGCCCTCGTACGTCGAGGGACTCGGCGGCCGCCACGATGGCCCGCGACCGCTCGCAGGTCTCCTCCCAGATCCGGAACGACTCGGCGGGGTCCGCGTCCTCCACGTGGAACTCCGTCCGCTCCCCGGCGGCGTTCTGCGGGAAGTAGCCGCGTACGTCCTCACCGTTCAGCACGTTGCGGAACCAGCCCCGCTCCACCTCCGCCAGGTGCCTCACCAGTCCCAGCAGGCTCAGCGCGGACGGTGCGACGGCCTTGCGCCGCAGCTGCTCGTCCGTCAGGCCCGCGCACTTCATGCGCAGGGTGTCGCGCTGCCACTGCAGCACGCTGGTCAGGGTGGCCCGTTCGTCCCCGGTCAGTACGGGCGGTGTGCGCTGCTCCAGGTCCATCGTCCGATGATCACAGCACCGCGCGGCCCGCGGCCTCCCTTTCCACATGCCGGACACCCCGGAAGAAACTCCGGACGTCCTCCACGAGCAGCTCCGGCACCTCCATCGCGGGGAAGTGCCCGCCCCTGTCGTAGGAGGTCCAGCGCACGACGCGGTCGGTGCGCGCGGCGACGTGCCGCAGCGGGATGAAGTTGTCCCGGGGGAAGTCGGCGAGCGCCGTCGGGGTGTCGGACACCTCGGGCGGCTGCCCGTAGTAGTCGGCGTGCGCCCGCTCGTAGTAGATGCGGGCGGCCGAACCCGCCGTCCCGGTCAGCCAGTACAGCATCACGTTGGTCAGCATCTGGTCCCGGTCGACCGGGGTCCGCGGGTCGCTCCACTCGGCGAACTTCTCCCCGATCCAGGCGAGCAGCCCGACCGGCGAATCGTTCAGCCCGTACGCGAGGGTCTGCGGCCGGGTCGCCTGGATGTCGGCGTACCCCTGCCGCTCCCGCACCCACACCCGGTAGCGCTCCCAGGAGGCCAGCGTCCGCTCCCGCTCGGCGGGGCTCAGCGCCGCCAGCTCCTCCTCCCCGGGCTCCGCGGTGGCCCCGGCCCCGGGCAGCAGGTTCAGGTGCACCCCGATCACGTTGCCGGGCCGGATCCGCCCCAGCTCCCGGGACACCGCGGCGCCCCAGTCGCCGCCCTGGACCCCGTACGTCCCGTACCCGAGCCGCTCCATCAGCACCCCGAAGGCCCGCGCGACCCGCTTGAACTCCCAGCCGGTGCCGGTGGTCGGCCCGGACAGCCCGAAGCCGGGGATGGCGGGCAGCACCAGGTGGAAGGCGTCGGCGGGATCCCCGCCGTGCGCCCGCGGGTCGGTCAGGGGACCCGCGACCTTCAGGAACTCCACGAACGACCCCGGCCAGCCGTGCGTCATCAGCAGCGGCGTGGCGCCCGGCTCGGGCGAGCGGATGTGCGCGAAGTGCACCCGGGCCCCGTCGATCACGGTGGTGAACTGCGGCCACGCGTTCAGCAGCGCCTCGGCGGACCGCCAGTCGTACTCCTCGCGCCAGTACCGTACGAGTTCCCGCATCTCGCCCAGCGGCATCCCGTACGCCCACCCCACGCCGTCCAGTTCGTCGGGCCACCGCACGCGCCGCAGCCGCTCGTCGAGGTCGTCCAGCTCCTCCTGCGGCACCGCGAGCCGAAACGGCCTCATCTCAAGATCGTCCATGCCGCCACGATGTCACGCCGGGCCGGGCCGGAGCACCTGGGTGTTCTGGCAGGCGGTCAGCAGCCAGCGTCCGTCGTCCTGCCGGGAGACCACGTACAGCGGGGCGCCCTCGCTCCCCTCGCCGGCGCCCTGGTAGCACTGGCGCACCTTGACCGCCGCGACGTCGTCCCGCACGAAGAGCACGTGCGCCACCTCGTAGGTGACCGTGCCGTCCCAGTCCGCCGCCGGCAGCACCCGCCGGGTGAACTCCGCGATCTCCTCGAAGCCGATGAGGACCTTGCCGTGGGCCGTGGTCCAGATCGCGTCCGGGTGGAAGAGCCCGAGGAACTCCTCGGGGTCCTTGTTCTGCTGTGAGCGCTCGACGGTGGCGACGAGGTGGCGGATCGCTTCGAGGTCAGCCGCGTGTCGCGTGGTGTCCTTGTCCATGCGCGCCACCCTCGTCCCTCAAGCGCACTTGAGGTCAAGCCCTCCCGGCGCCGGGCTCACGCCGCGTAGAGGTCGAAGGTGGATCCCCGCTTGGGGCCCGCCACCACGTCCAGGGCCGGATCGACCGTCAGGATCGCCTGGTGCAGCCGCTGCAACTGCGGTGACGGCTCGACGCCCAGCTCCCCGATCAGCCGGCCGCGCAGCCGCCGGTAGACGTCCAGCGCCGCGCCCTGCCTCCCGGACCGGTACAGCGCCACCATCAGCTGGGAGTGCAACCCCTCGTGCTGGGGGTGCCGGGCGGTCAGCTCGGTCAGTTCGGCGAGGAGCTCGGTGTGCCGCCCGAGCCGCAGGTCGATGTCGATCCGCCGCTCCACCGTGACCAGCCTGCTCTCCTCCAGCCGCATGACCTCGATCGCCAGGACCGGCCCGACCCGTACGTCGACCAGCGCGGGCCCCTGCCACTGCGCGAGCCCCGCCCGCAGCAGGGCCGCGGCGCCCTCGTCGTCGCCGCCCTCGAAGGCGGCGAGACCCCGCGCGACGAGGTCTTCGTACGCGTGGACGTCGACGGACTCCCGCGGCACCTGCAACAGGTACCCGCCGTGCCGCGTCGTGAGGACCTCCTTCGCGGCCCCCGGCCGGCCCGGCCCCATGGCCGTGCCCAGCCTGCGGCGCAGCTGGAGGATGTACGTCTGCAGGGTGGTCAGCGCACTGTTGGGCAGCTCATGGCCCCAGATCTCCTCCATGAGGGTGGGCACCGGCAGCACGCGCCCGGGGTGCAGGGCGAGCAGGGCCAGGATCTGCCGCGGCTTGCCCGCCGTCGGCACGATCGACTCCCCGTCGACCTCGGCACTGAGCGGTCCCAGAATCTGAATCCTCACGGTCTCCCCCTCGGCAGTTCGTCGATTCACCTCGATCGAAGCCGAGCCCCCCAGCGGCCCGGCTCCGCCTTCCCGCCCCGCTCCCCCGTGCGCCGCACACCCCGTGCGGCCCGGCCGGAAACGGCGTTCCGCACACCGGAGCCCCGGGCGTCCGCGGGCCACCGCGGCCCGATCAGGGCCTAGACCCGGCTCCCGAGGAACTCATAGCTCCGCTCCCCGCCCGGCGCGCCGACGGCGGCGTCAGCGGCCTGCGTCCGGTACTCCCGTACCCGCTCCGGGCCCACCAGGCTCGGCAGCAGCAGCCCCCACAGGGCGGCCACCTTCCGCTGGAGCTCCTCGTACGACAGCCCGGTCCCGGCCAGCACCTCGATACCGCAGACGGCGGCCGCGACCAGCGCCTCGGCGCTCTCCCACCGGTCGGCGGCCGAACCGCCACCGCCGTCGGGCACGCCCGGGACCGGCCCCTCCAGCGGCAGTTCACCCACGTCCCTCGCCATCCGCAGCAGCTCGCACACCGCCTCCAGCCACGCCCCGTGGAAGTCGACCGCGGCCGGCTGGTGGCCGGCGCACTCCTTGGTGATCCGGAAGCTCGCCGGGATCGCCGGATCCTCGTGCAGCGTCCGCGCCAGCCAGTGCGTCGTGTCGATCAGCGCCTGCAAGGGCGAGGCTCCGCCCTCGCGCAGTCCCCGGACCGCCTCGTGCAGCAGGCCGCAACCGCGCTGCTGCACCGCGTCCGCGAGCTCGTCCTTCGAGGCGAAGTGAAAGTACAACGCCCCCTTCGTCACCCCCGCCGCACCGGCGATCTCACCGAGTGTGGCGTTGGCGTATCCGTTGCGGTGGAACAACTCGGCCCCGGCGAAGACCAACCGCCTGCGGGTCCGCTCCGACCTCTCCTGCACCGCTCCGTCTCCCTTTCGCCCCCGCTGCGTCCCTGCACCTACCGCTGACCGCCGCACCTGCGGCGGCCCGCGCGCGGGTCAGGCCCGTACGAGCCGGTCGGCCCGCGGGCCCGCCCCGGCGACCGTGGCCACCGCCGCCGCCTTGCCCACACCCTCCGGACCGGCCATCAGGATCGAGCGCTGCAGCCTGCGCAGCGCGGTGGACGGCTCGAGGCCCAGGTCCCGTACGAGCGTGGCGCGCAGCCGCTGGTACACGTCCAGCGCCTCGCCGCGCCGGCCGGAGCGGTGCAGGGCGAGCATGAACTGCCCGTGCAGGTTCTCGTGCGTGCGGTACCGGCTCACCAGCACCGTCAGCTCCGCCAGCAGCTCGCGGTGGCGGCCCAGCTTCAGATCGGCCTCGATGCGCTGGTCGAGCGCGCACAGCCGGGTCTCCTCCAGGCGCCGCGTCTCCATGTCCAGCTGCACACCGCCCTGTACGTCGGCGAAGGCCGGCCCCGACCACAGGGCGAGCGCCTCGCGCAGCCGCTGGGCGGCGACGGGGTAGTCGCCGGCGTCGATCGCCCGGTAACCCATGCCGGCCAGCCGGTCGAACTCCCGTACGTCGCTGGTGCCGCCGTCGCTGTTCAGCAGGTAGCCGCCGGGCAGCGTCACGAGCACGTCCTTCGCCGTCCGCTCCTCGTCCTCGTTCCCCTCCAGGGCGGTCGCGATGAGCGCGCGCAGCTGGAGGACGTAGGTCTGGAGGGTGGTACGGGCGCTGCGCGGGGGCACGGCCCCCCACAGCTCCTCGATCAGCGCCGACACCGGCACGACCTGATCGGCGTGGAGGGCCAGGAGCGCCAGGACCTGCCGGGGCTTGGGGGCGGTGGGAGTGATGGAGATCCCGTTCTCCCGCACGGCGAGTGCGCCCAGTACATCGATGTCCACGTCGTACTCCCCTGTCCTTTGGATGAGTCGCAAGAGTCAGTAGAAAACAGGCCGGACGGTTTGTCAATGCCCAACCAGTCAGACAGTTTTCGGCCTGGCGATATCGCGGCGCCGCCCAGAAATCTCCTCTGACCTGGGCTTTTGCGAGCAACTCACACACCCATGACAGCCCGGAGCTCTTCAGCCGCCTTGCTACAGAGGTCATATAACACCCAACAAGGCCTGAAAATCAAACCATTCAGTCTGTTTCTTGTCGGAAGAGTTCGGCTCCAGCCGCCACCTCGTCGGGGACGAGCCCCGGCAGTACCACCGTCCAGATGCGGGCCATCGCCTGACGGGGAGTCCACTCCGGTTCCACGATGCGCAACGCCCGCAGCCCGGCGGTGACGGCGACCGCCACCCGCGTCGCGTCCTGGGGCGAGACCCCGTCGGCGAGGAGCCCGGTCCGCTGCGCGGTGACCATCAGCTCCTCCACCCACAGACGGCACCGTCCGCGCAGGTCCACCCGGCTCTGGTGGGCGGCGTCCGCACCCAGTGCGAACCCGGCGCGGACGACGACGTCCCGGGCCAGCAGTTCCAGCAGCGCGTACGTCGCGTCGACGAGCACCTCCAGGGGGTCGCCGGCCCGCCCCGGTGCGCCTTCCGTCCGGGCGATCCGCAGCAGCGTGCGCGCCGCCCGGGCCTCCACCGCCCGGGCGAGGGCGGGCTTGCCGTCGAAGTGGAACTGGACCGCGCCGGAGGTCACTCCGGCCCGTTCGCTGATCGCGGCGATCGACGCGGCGGTGAAACCCTGCTCGGCGAACACCTCCGCGGCAGCGAGCACCAGCGACTCCCGCGTGCGTGCCGCACGCTCCTGCTTGACCATGAGGGGCTCCACACCGCAATCACCGCGTCCGCGGTTCGCCCCACACCGAGGGGGTACGAGATCCTGGGCCACAGTCGACGCCCGCACCGGAGCGCCACCGGACTCCCGACGGAGCCCCCCTCATGACGTTGTCTCGCGATACAGCCGAAACACAGACCGGAATGAAGGGGATCACGTTTCGTGCCTGGCGCGGAAAGCACTACGTGACCCTGGCCGAGCTCCTGGTCCGCCTGGGCAGCTTCGGCCTGCACCTGACCTGGCACGTCGCATTCGACGAGATCGTCGATCCTCGCTGCGTCGAGATGGAGAAGCGGTCTGCGGACGGCGGCATGGACACACTGACGCTGTTGTCGCTGACGACCCCCTTCCTCCAACTGATCGACGCCGAGGCAAGGGGGTCCGCCGAGGGCAGCGTGAGGGTCGTCCTGACCGAAGTGGACAGCTCCTTGTGGGACGTCAGGGCAGCGGACGAGCGCGTCCTCACCGAACTCCACCGCCACTTCCCGGACGCCACGGACCTCTGACCGGGGCGGATCGCCTTCGCTGCGGCGGCCGGGGACCCGACCCGCTGACCTCGATACACCGGTCCCGGCGTGCTGAGTACACATGACCACCCCGAGCATTAACGCCGTTAACGCCACTCCTCACGGACTATTGCCTGCCGACGCGATTCCCCGGGCTGCTCGTCTGTCGAGAGCGCCGATGGCTCGCTCTATCAGACGTCGTAGCCCTCGCCTCCAGCACCACCTCCACCAGACGGGCAGGCTCTGCCATGGCGTTTCGTCCTGGTGTTCCGGCCCTTCGGCCCCTTCGAGTCGGGCGCCGGCGGTGGGCCGGTGCGGGCGCCCGTCGCATGCTGATGCGCACGGACGCTGATCAAGTCCACCGACCTGCCGCTTCGGCTGCGACCTGGACCTGCTGAAGCAGACGCCCCCACATCCCATCGGCCGACCACAGCCCGTGGCATTCATGGACGGTCTTCCCCGGCCCGAACCATTCGGGCAGGCACGCCGGTGGTACCGCCACCTGCCGACGCCTGTTGCTGACCGGAAGG
This sequence comes from Streptomyces sp. NPDC034085, assembly GCF_055575555.1. Lineage (NCBI taxonomy): Bacteria > Bacillati > Actinomycetota > Actinomycetes > Kitasatosporales > Streptomycetaceae > Streptomyces > Streptomyces sp. NPDC034085. The sequence continues at coordinate 107,058 of NZ_JBVISL010000015.1, forward strand.
AACGGCCGCAGCCGTTCCCACTCGGTCTCACTAAGAATCACCCCACCCCATGCCCACCCAAGGGCGCCCCCCGAGCATTAACGGCGTTAACGCCACCCCGCACGGATCAACCTGCCAGTGACACGCCGCTCTCCTTCCCCGCCCCGAACAACCACGACCCAACCCCTCAAGCCCAGCGCACCCCCGAGCATTAATGCCGTTAACACCACCCCGCACGGACCCCACCTGCCAGACGGGCTGCCCCACCCTGCCGCCCTGAGCCCACGCCCCACACCAACCCCGCAGGCGGACCCCACCGGCCTCACGCCTTCCGCCCGACCCGCAGCCGGCCGCCGTCCACCCCGCCACCCTTAACGCCGTTAACACCCCCACAGCCGGCTCCCTCCACCGTGCAGCACCCCCGCATCGGTCCCCGAAGCCCGCTCCTCACGAAGAACAGCGGCAGCAGCACCGCAAACTCCCGCAGCCACCGCACCACCTGCCGGCCGCCTTCACCCCTCGGGTACCACCCACCCCAAAACCGCCCAACAGACCCCAGACTCCCACCCCATCAACCGGAAAAAGTACTTGTCGACTGGTTTTCTTTGACTCAATCCCACTAGATTGCCCCCGTATCACCAGACGCAAGCGCAGCAGGAGACACACACGTGGCGAGGGTCAGGCAGGAACGAGCCGAGCTCACCCGGCAGGCGATCCTCGACGGCGCGGCCGTCGCCTTCGACCGGTCCGGCTTCGACGGCACCAGCCTCAGCGACGTCGTCAAACACGCCGGAGTCACCAAGGGCGCCCTCTACTTCCACTTCCCGTCCAAGGAAGCCCTCGCCCGCACCCTGGTGGACGAACAGTTCCAGGTGTCCAAGGACGTCCCCGCCCTGGCAGACCCCGGCCTCCAGACGGTCATCGACCTCACCCACCAGATGGCGTTCGGGCTGCGCACCAACGTCCGCATCCGCGCCGGCATCCGCCTGGTCATCGAGTTCGGCTCCTTCACGAGCCCGGACCCGTCCCCGTACAACGCCTGGATCGAGACCTGCCGCAGCTGTCTGACACCGGCCCAGGAACGCGGCGACATCCTGCCCTCGCTCGACGTGTCCGACCTCTCGACGTTCCTCGTCGGCTCGTTCACCGGCATCCAGGTCACCTCGCACGTCCGTGCCGACCGCGAGGACCTGCACGCCCGGGTCGTCGACCTGTGGAACTACCTCCTCCCGGGAATCGTGCCCGCCCCGCGCATCCCCCTCTTCGACCCCGCGGGCTCGCCGGCCTGCCGCGCCGAACTCGCCCTCAGCGCCCCCGGGACACCCGCCCCGCTGTCCACTCCCCCACCCACCCCGGTCGGTTGACGGCACACACAGGGCGGCCTCCCACCCGCGAGGGGGAGGCCGCCCTGTGGCGTACCCGGGCGCCCCACCACACCCCCGTGCCACCCCACCACCCATTTCGTTAGCAAAACCCAAGCGTGGCGCTCACGCGCACCCAAGAACGTTAGTAAAGTCCCTCTCATGACTTCGCCCTCGTCCCAGAACGACCGAGAGAAGGTCGTCTCCAAACTCCCCCCGCGGCTCCGCCAGGAGTTGAAGATCCGCACCGCCCAGCTGCGGGTCGACATCCAGGACGCCGTCCACCAGGGCATCGCCCACTGGAGCGCCCTCGCCTCCGCCCCCTCCCCCGTCGACACCTCCGGCGCCGAGTCGTTCTCGACGTGGCTGCCGGCCGGCCAGTGGGAGTCCTTCCGCACCGCTTCCAAGGACCGCGGCGTCTCCCTCATCCAGGGCCTCGCCCAAGCCGTCCACCTCTGGCTGGAGATGAACCCGGCCCCCACCGTCCAGCGGCCCTCCGTCGTACGCCGCATCGTCGTCTGCAACCAGAAGGGCGGCGTCGGCAAGACCGCCATCACCGCCGGCACCGCGGAGGCCCTCGCCGAGGACCCCGCGAGCCTGCACCCGGTCCGCATCGCCCGCCAACTGGCCCGCCTCGCCACCCCCGTAGCCGGGGACCCGACGCCCACCACGCCCCTCGACCTGGAAGACCTCCCGGGTCTCGGCATGCGCGTGCTGCTCGTCGACTTCGACCCCCAGGGCCACCTCACCAAGCAGCTCGGCCAGCAGCCGCTCCCCATCGGCGGCGACAGCCTGACCTGTCACATGGCCGGCGAGGCCAAGGGGCCCCTCCAGGATCTGATCGTGCCCATCGAGCACGACCGGTTCGGGGACCGCCTCCACATCCTGCCCGCCTGCACGGACGCCTTCCTCCTGGACGTGCGCCTCTCCACCGTTCGCGCCCGCGAGGCCGCCCTCGAACGCGCCCTCGCCCCCGTCGAGTCCGACTACGACGTCATCCTCATCGACTGTCCGCCCAGCCTCGGCCTGAGCATGGACGCGGCGATCTACTACGGCCGCCGCCGTGACGCCGAACAGCCGGGCGCCTCCGGCGCGCTGATCGTCGTACAGGCGGAGGACTCCTCCGCGGACGCGTACGACCTCCTCACCTCGCAGATCAACGACCTCCGCGACGACCTCAGCCTGGACATCGACTACCTCGGCCTCGTCGTGAACCTCTACGACGGCCGCCGCGGCTACATCGCGACCAGCTCCCTCCAAGCCTGGATGGACATAAAGGATCCCCGGGTCGTGGCGATCGTCCCCGACCTCAAGGAACAGCGCGAGTCCGTCCGCCTCAAGCAGCCCCTCTTCGTCTATGCCCCCAACGGCGACCAGGCCGTCGCCCTGCGCGCCCTCGCCCGGGAGATCTCATGAGCAGCAAGGCCGACAAACTCGGAGTCTCGGCTTCCTTCGCACGGGCCCAGCCCGTCGGCGTCAGTTCCCGCCGCGCGGCCATCGCCGAGGCCACGGGCGCCCCGACCTCCGGGGTCGTCCCGCCCTCCGAGGTCCCCATCGACGCCCTCGCCCACAACCCGTTCAACCTCCGCGAAGACCTCACGGACCTCGACGAGCTCGCCCAGTCCCTCACCGTACGGGGCCAGCTGCAGCCCCTCGCGGTCGCGACCCGGCTCGCCTTCATGGAAGCCCACCCGGGCCAGACCGACGGCCTGGGCCGCGCCCCGTACGTGGTCATCGACGGGAACCGCCGGCTCGCGGCCGCCCAGCTCGCCGGCCTCAAGACGATGCACATCCACGTCAACGACGCCTTGTCCGCGTCGGCGGCCGACATCCTCGAATCGGCGCTCATCGCCAACGTCCACCGGGTCGACGTGGCCCCCATGGACCAGGCCCGCGCCCTCCAGGAGCTGGTCGAGGTCCACGGATCCCAGGCGCAGGTGGCCAAGCGGATCGGGAAGACGGCGGCCTGGGTCTCCCAGCGGCTGACCCTGCTGAACCTGACGCCCACCCTCCAGGAGAAGGTGGAGACGGGCGAGCTGAAGGTCGAACCCGCCCGCCGGATCGGCCGGCTCCCCCAGGAGGAGCAGGCCGCGGCAGCCGACGAGACCATTAACGCCGTTAACCCCCCGCGCCAGCGCACCCGTCCGGCGCCCCCGACCGTTAACGCCGTTAACGCCCCGACACCCACCCCCACCCCGGCCCCCGCCCCCACCCCCCGCATCACGATCTCCGCCCACTCCCCGGAGACCATCGCGGACGCCCTTACCGCCCACCTCACCCCGGACGACCTCAAGGCCGTCACGGAACTCCTGATGCAGCGCATCTGAGCTGTCGCACCCACGGCGGGGGCGCTGGCGGCATTAACGCCGTTAACGCCCCCACGTGCGTTCCGTGTGCGTTCAAGCGTGCGATTCACATAAGGTGCTGCTGGAGGTACCGATGAGCGAGATGAACGAACAGACCACCCTCTTCGCAGCGGTCGACGCCCTGCTCGAAGAAGCGGCCGCCCAGGACGGGCTCCCCCACCCTGACGAGCGCAAGCGCCTGCGCGAGGCCGCCGGCCTGAGCCAGGACCAGATCGCCAAGGCCCTCTCGGTCCGCCGCGAAACCGTCACCTCCTGGGAAACCGGCCGCACCGCTCCCCGTCCCCCCAAGCGCGCCGCGTACGCCCGCCTCCTCGAAGGCCTCGCCGCCCTCCACCCCCCGGCCACCGTTAACGCCGTTAACGCCGCACCCGCGCCAGCGACCCCCACCACCCCCACGACCGTTAACGCCGTTAACGCCACACCCCCGTCGCCCCCGCGAGCGACCCCCACTACCCCGACGACCGTTAACGCCGTTAACGCCACGCCCCCGCCGCCTCCCCCAGCCGCACCCACCATCCCCCACAGCGTTAACGCCGTTAACGCCCCGGCACCCACCCCCCAGCCCCCCTCCCCCGAAACCGTTAACGCCGTTAACGCCGTTAACGGTCAGCTGCCCACGCCCACCCCACCCACCTCCACCCAGAAGCCCCCCACCCGCCCCCGCCGGCCACAGCGCCCCGCCCCCGCCGCCCTGGAAGGCAACGGCCCCCTGGCCGTCCTCGACGGCACCGGCCGCGCCCACGCCGCAGGCGGCCTCCTCCTCCCCCACCCCACCGCCGACCTCCCCTCCCTCATCGCCTGGGCCCTGGGCCCCGACGCCGACCTCCGCGCCCCCCGCCTCCACCACAACGGCCGGGACGGCGACCCCCTCCTCGTCCTCACCGCCCCGGCCGCCGAGCGCCTCGGCCTCCCCCTCACCCTGGAAGACCGCCGCGCCCTGCGCCTCCCGGACAACCACCCCGTCATCAAGCAGCTCACCAAGGCCAAGTGGCAGCTCACCCGCCGCGGCTTCGGCCCCTGGGCCCGCATCTACCGCCCGGCCTCCCCCACCACCGGCCGCCAGTGCGTCCAGCTCGCCGTCCTCCCCTGGGGCGCCCTCGACCCCCGCGCCTGGGGCGAGGACACCGCCGACCTCCCCGCCCCCGAGCTCGCCGAACTGCTCACCACCTACGCCGCCCGCGTCCTCACCCCCCGCGGCTCCACCGCCGTCACCGGGCTGGAACTCATGACGGCCCTGCGCCCGCCCACCCGCGCCGCCCGCAACCCGGAGACGAACACCTGGGAGTCGGCCCCCGTACCCGGCTCCCTCACCCGCCCCGTCGACCCCGCGCCACCGGAGGCCCCCGACGAGCACCCGGTGGTCGCCGCCCTCTACCCCCGCGCCCACCAGCGGACCCCGGACGAGGTCCTCGACGAGGAGGCGTACGACTGGATCCGCGACCCGGAGCTCCTCACCGACGCCGAGTGCGCCCGCACCCACGCCGTCGGCATCGACGTGAACATGGCCTTCGCCGCCGCCGCGAACCGCCTCACCGTCGGCCTCGGCCCGGCCGTGCACACCACCGCCCCCCGCTTCGACCCGAAGCTCCCCGGATGCTGGCTCGCGGACCTCTCCTCCCTCTCCCTCGACCCCCGCCTCCCCAGCCCCTTCACCCCGCACGGCGGTCCCCCCACCGGCCCCGCCTGGTACGCGACCCCGACGCTCGCCTACGCCCAGGAGCTCGGCCACGACGTCCGGCCGACCGAGGCCTGGCTCCGCCCTGAGAACGGCCCCTACCTCGACGCCTGGTACACCCGCCTCCGCGACGCCTACCTGGCCACGATGGCGGACCTCGGCATCACCCCGTCCCTCACGGAATCCGAGTTCCTGACCGCCATGTCGACGTACAAGGCGAACGCCCCCCACACCACGACGGCGGTCCTCTCCGCCATCAAGTCCACGGTCAAGGGCGGCATCGGCAAGCTCCGCGAACGCCCCCAGGGCGCCGCCTACCGTCCCGGTGAAGCCTGGCCCGCCCTGGAGCGCCCCACCTGGCGCCCCGACATCCGCGCCGCCGTCATCTCCACGGCCCGCGTCAACATGCACCGCAAGATGCAGAAGCTCGCCACGCAAGCCGGCCTGTACCCCATCGCGGTCCTCTCCGACTGCGCGGTCTACCTCTCCGACGGCCCCAGCCCCCTGGACTTCCTCCCCCGCACTCCCGAGGGCAAGCCCCTCCCCGGCGGCTTCCGCCTCGGCGTCAGCCCCGGCATGGTCAAGCACGAGGGCACCCAGTCCCTCCTGTGGGCCGTCCAGCTCCTGGACCAGCACCTGAACCCGGCCCGCCACATCAAGGGCCACGACGCGGCAGCAGACGGCGAGTAACCGATGTCCGACATCTCAGACAGCCTCACCAAAGCGGACGAACTCCACTTCACCCGCCCCATCCCCAAATCCGCCGGCGCGCAGATGCGCTTCCTCGTCAAACAGCTCAAGTCGACGAAGGCCGTGGCCGCCACCCTGGGCATCTCCCAACGCACGGTCGAGCGCTACGTGAAGAACGAGATCAAGCAGCCCAAGCCCGCCCTGGCCGCCCGCCTGGAAGCCGAAGTACGGCGCCGCTGGCAGCCGCTGGTCCGCAAGCGCGCCCGCGAACAGGCCGCCCGCACCACGGGACTGGTCATCGAGACCCGCGCCCGCTTCGGCTTCACCGCGGCCCCCGGCACCACCGACGACGGCCGGATGCGCCGCATCACGCAGCACCTGCCCCCCGAGTACGCGCAGCGCCTCTTCGCGGCCCAGGAAACCGGAGCCACCGAAGCCCAGCTCCGCCACATCACGGCCGAAGCCCTCCAGGAGATCTACTTCAAGGACAACGGCGCCCGCGCCACGAGCCTCCTGGTCGAGTTCACCGACATCGACTACGTCGACTTCGCCTTCTGACCCGCGCCGTACGCGCCGTCACCGAAGAGCCGACCAACACAAAGCCACAGGAGCCCCCTCAGGGCCCTGAAACCCTTTGAGGGCCCCGGGAATATCCCCGGGGCCCTCAAAGGCTGTTGAAAGGCCCTCAGAAGCCCTTACGGGCCCCTCCTCAAGCCGCTCAGCCCACAGCGTGCAGTGTCCGCCGCCGCTTCGACTCCGCAGCCTTCTTCGCCGCGGCCTGAGCCGCCCGCTTCTTCCGCTGCTCCGCGAGCTGGTCCTGATACTCCGCCACCGCCTGGTGGTAACTGGCCACGTACCCACGCGCGTCCAGCCGCTCGTCGGCAGCCATCTCGTTCACCGCCGCGACGGCGTCCTCGAAAGAGTTGTACCCGGCCAGCATCGGGTTGATCTGGTACACCCCGTTCCTGACCTTCCGCACGAGCTTCGCCAGCTCCAGGCTGCGCAGAGCGGCGTTGACGCTCGGCCTGCTCAGCTCCAGCAGCCCGCCGATGGTGGCCTGGTCGATCAGGATCCGCCCGCCCGGCTCGCTCAGCGAACGCAGCTTCAGCAGCACACGGTACGCGGCGGGCGGAAGGTCCAGGTCGGAGAGAAGCCCGTCGGCGTTGACCGCAGCGAATCGCAAGGTGCTCACTGAGCTGTCCCTTCTTCCTTGCGCTGCGCCCGGCTCAGCCGGCGCGCAGCGCGCTCTTTGGACCGTTCGGCCCGCAGTTCCTCGATTGCCTGCCGCATGTGGTCCAGCGACGGGAACCGCACCAGATCGGGCAGGCTCGTGTCGCTGCGAATCTGCGAGATGGTGCTGTGCTGCTCCACCTTCACGAACTCACCCGCCGTCTCCGTACCCGGAATGAACTCGGCCACCCGGTAACTGTAGGGCGGGTTGAACTGGTACACACCCCGCCGCACCTTGAAGACGATCCCATGAGACATGACGGTGTGCAGTGCCTCCGACGTCTTTGTCCGACTGACGTCAAGGATCGTAGCCATCTCCTCCTGCGTAAGTGGAATCCGCCCACCCGCCCGCTGGCACGCGATCAGCAGCAGGATGAGCCTCAGGGGCAAGGCTTCCCTGAAGTACTGGGCAATCACCAGGAAGAACTCGAGGCTGTCCATCGAGAACGCGTTTGGCTGACTTTGCGTCCCGTAGAACTCCAGCGGCTTGCGCTCACCGTCCAGCGTGAGCTTCCGGCTGGGGTACCGCTTCGCCAGGCTGTCCAGATCCTTGACCGGAGCCAGCGGCTGACTCCACGCCGAGATCGCGTCATCAACGGGGAGATCAGGACGCGGCGCGCGCGACGGACTCGGCCGACGGCGCTGTGGCTCTGATGACACGAGGATGCTCTCCACTTCGTTGATCTGCAGAGAGAGTATGTCAACAAGGGTGACACTAATGTCACGCTCGTTGACGTTCGGCGTGTCTTGTGTCCCCCCAGGAGGGACACATCTCAGCCACGGCCCCTCTTCGGCCGCTCCCGGACACCCGAGCCCAACCCCTCCCACCCCCCGCTCAGTTCACCGACGTATCTCCACAAGAACGTCAGTCTCACCGACGTTTTGGGCGAAAAAGCGTCAGCCTCGCTGACGTTTTGCAGGAGTTCTGTCCCCCTAGCAGCGACACATCCCCCGAGTTATGTCCCTTCTGAGGGGACATAACTTTGCCCCCGCACCCCCTCTGACCTGCGGCAATGCATATCCGTACTCTCTATAGGCCGTCCCCTGCCGCGCTGCGCGCACTCAACGCCGTCCAGAACCCCCGCGCCGACGCCACTTCCTGACGTCGCAGCACCCCAGCCCACCGACCGACGCCCACCGGACACCGTGTCCGTAACCGCGCAGAATCTGACTGATTCCTATCTCTATCCCCACATCACTTTGAATCACGCCCTCATCGACCATTAACGCCGTTAACACCCTGCCCCCATTCCCAGGCAATCCTCGAGTCGACTTCGAACAAACCTCCGGACAGGACCAACCGAAGTCGCCTGCAAATCGGCGAACGGCATTGAGGAACAACTGGTGCAGCAGGTTCAGGCCACAGCCGATGCGGCGAGCAAGATGACCTGGGCAGTCTCAGTGGACTTGACCATCGTGCGCGCACCAGCACGCGGCGGACCCCCGGATGGACCCCGCTCCAGCACCAGGCGCATCAAGGGGGGACAGCACACCAGAACACCAGCACAGGACACCTAGGCAAAATCTGGTCGGCCGCCTCGATGTCGTGAACGAGGCAAGAGAGCCTCGGCCACTCGCGCGGCCGCTTCACCGCCAAGCTTCATCCCCCGCTGCCGCCGTAGTCATGTGGCTTGGCACAGGACGGGCAAGTGACGGCTCCAAGTTCTGCCATCGATCACCTGCACTCTTAGACAGCCGTCGCCCCGTGCTATGCGGGGCAATGAGCAGGGTCAATCTCAGCCAGGAGTTCGTGCAGCTGACGAGCCCCTCGGGCAACCCGGTCGTCAGCATCCTGCGACAGTTCCTCGCACAACCGGATCGCCTCATCCCGGTCCTGCGAGAAGATGCTGAACACATCGACGACTGCAGTGCGGATCCAGTCCCCCTGATTCGGATCAGCAACTGCCAGCGCAGACGAGACTGTCATCAGTCCCGCCCTGTCCTTTCGCCGAAGCAGCGCTTCCGCGGTCACCCGGGTGACAAAGGTGTCACCAGCGTCGAGCACGAGCTCCAGCAGTGACCCATAGGCCTCCTGCATCTCGGCAAACCCCGCCAGGCCATGACCGGCAGCTGCGCGATCACGGTAGTCGCGACTTCGCCCGAGTTCCCCGAGCGCCACGACAGCGGCACGCCGCAACTCCCTATCCACCTACCTGCCCCCTTGCCACCACTTCCAGGCAAAGTAGCACTGAGGCACCTTACGAGTGACCGCCAGGACAACTTCTAGCCCTCCCAGCATGGGCGGGCCTCCGAAACAAAGCGAGGCAACTGTCCGGAGCGAAGCCGAGGACCACCGGCCAAAGGCCGGCTCTGGCTTCGGAGTGGCCCCCTCCCCGAGCAAAGCGAGGGTGCTCCGCCCGAGCGGAGCGAGGGCGCTTCGGCCGGAGCGAAGCGGAGGCCTCCCGGCCGAAGGCCGGCTCTGGCCCGCGAAGCGGGCCCCGCCGAGCGCAGCGAGACGGTTCAGTTGGAGCGGATCTCCTCCGAGCGAAGCAAGGAGGTTCAGTCGGAGCGAAGCGGAGACTCAACCGAGTCGAAAGCCCCAGCCCTCGAAGCGGGCCATTCCCCGAGCGAAGCGAGGGCCTTCGGCCGGAGCGAAGCGGAGGCCTCCCGGCCGAAGGCCGGCTCTGGCCCGCGGAGCGGGCCCCGCCGAGCGCAGCGAAGCCGTCCCCGAGCGAAGCGAGGGGCAGTGGGCCGGAGCGAAGCGGAGGCCTCCCGGCCGAAGGCCGGCTCTGGCCCGCGGAGCGGGCCCCGCCGAGCGCAGCGAGGCGGCTTCGCTTCCCAAGCGCGCAGCGCTTGGGGTCCCGCTCCGCGGG
>NZ_JBVISL010000016.1:0-113754 GCF_055575555.1 Streptomyces sp. NPDC034085
TCCCCAGCCCACCACCCCCCCCCCCCTCTCCCACCCACCCCTTGGGGTGTCGTCCGGGACGGGCTTCGATGTTCGGCGCCTGTTCTGTGTTTGCTTTGTCGGGCGGTGTCGCGCGCCGAATTCATCTCGTTTTAGTCCCGGACGACACCCCACCCCGCCCCCGCCCCCTCCGTACGCGTGCACCTTCCGGTCGCAGCCGACCTCCGTCTCCTTCAGCCTCGCCGGCGTTTGAGGGGCGGGGGAGGGGGCGGGTGGGTGAACCTCGTGGCGCGCTCTTTAGAGGAAAGGTTTCCTCAGGGCGTCGCGCTCCTACGCTCGCTCCCGGATGCCACCGGACCCGCATCCGCCCGTGGAAGAGAAGAACGGAAACCCCCCCATGCGTCTTCGCACCACCGCCGTGGCCCTCGCCGGAGCACTCACCCTCGTCCTGCCCACCGCCGCCCAGGCGCTCGCGGACGACGGCCGGGCCTTCAACTACAGCTTCCTCCAGGACGGCGTGAGCCGGAGCGGGCAGGTCAGCGACCTGACCGAGGACAAGTGCCACGCGCTGGCCGTGACCGACGACGCCTCGATCGAGGAGGCCGTCAACGAGACCGACAAGGTGGCCCTGCTCTTCGACAACAAGCGCTGCGAGGGCGAGCCGGTCCTCGTCGCGGGTCCGGGGGAGAAGGCGGGTGACTTCGAGGCCGTTGCCGTCGTCTTCGAGGCCGCCGAGACCGGCGAGCAGCGCGAGGAGGGCAAGCAGCGCGAGGAGGGCGAGCAGCGCGAGGAGGGCGAGCAGCGCGAGGAGGGCGAGCAGCGCGAGCAGGCGACTCCGGGGCAGGCGCCGGCCGACAGCGCGTCGGACGAGAGCTACGAGGACGAGGAGCCCTACAAGTCCGCCTTCCGCATGCTGGGCTGATCCTCGGCTCTGACGAACGCGGGGCCCGGCACCCTCGGTGCCGGGCCCCCGTCATGCCCGGTCGGCGGGCTCGTAGCAGTACGGGTCGCTGCGCAGGCCGCGCGAGGTGACCACCACCGTGAAGGGGGGTTTCGCCGCGGCCGGGAGCGGGGCCGTCAGGGTGCCGGTCGCGGGGTCCTGCGTCACCGGGAGCGGGGTGTCGGCCGCCGTGAGGCGGGGTTCGGTGAAGCCGCCGCCCTCGACCTTGAGCAGGCCGTCGGCGACGGTGGCACCGGTGATCACCGGGTTGGCGCGGGTGGCCATCTTGTTCAGCAGGTAGGCGCCCGCCGGGGCGCCGGTCAGGGCCCAGATCTCGGAGGGGAGCCGCGGGAGGCCGCCGCCCACGTCGGAGAGGAAGAACAGGACGACGTAGAGCATCGTGACCGCGCTCAGCGCGACGTACTGGAGGTCCACGAGGTCGGTCCGGCCGCTGTCGTTCGCGATCAGTTCGCGCAGCGGGCGGCGGCCGCCGGGGGTGGGCTTGGGGGCCGGCTTGGCCAGGCTGCCGTTCTCGATCCGGTGGCCGACGACCGCCTTCGCCCCGATCAGGGCCACGTACGGGCCTCCGAGCAGCGGCAGGTACACGGAGGTCAGCGGGGACAGCGGGCCGTCGGCGCCGCGGAAGTAGGCGATGCCGCCGCCGGCCGTCAGCCCGTACGCGAGGACCGCGAGCAGCAGCCAGACGAGGATCACCGTCCAGGCCAGCGCGAGGGTGGTGGAGGTGGAGAGCCGGCCGTCGCGGCCGGTGACCAGGCCCGGCCCGCGGCGCAGGCGCAGGGCCACCGGCCCGGCCAGGGCGGCCAGTAAGGCGAGCGCGAAGAGTGTGGATGCCATGTCGTCCCCCCGGAAACGGTCCTGGCACGAGGGTCACCCAGCGGGCCCGGGCATGACAACCCGGTCGGCGTCACCGGTGCTCGGGCAGGACCGGGAACCGGCGTGGTGCCACCAGCAGCAGCACCAGCAGCGCCGCCACCCCGGCGGCCGTCGCACCCAGGAAGATGTGCTCCACCGCGGCCGCCACCGCCGCCCGCAGGTGCTCCGAGGCGGCCGCCGGGAGCCCGCCCGGCTCCGCCAGGGCCCGCGACACGTCGTCGAGGCGCTCCGGCAGCCCCGGCAGCGGGGTGTGCGCCAGCCGGGCGGCGACGGTCGCGTTGGCCACCGCCCCCAGCAGCGCGGCCCCCACGCTCTGGCCGACGGTGCGGCAGAACAGCACCGAGGCGGTCGTGGTCCCCCGCTCGGCCCAGCCCACCGTGGACTGCACCCCGACCATCAGCGGCAGCTGGAAGAGCCCGAGGGCGGCGCCCAGCAGCAGCATGACCAGCGCGGGCTGCCACGGCCGCGCGGGGTACGGCAGCAGGGTGAAGGCGAACAGGACGACCGAGGCCAGCCCCATCCCCAGGGCGGCGGTGTCGCGGAAGCCGATGCGCCGGTACACGTGCTGGCACAAGGCGGCCGACAGGGGCCAGCTCAGGGTCATCAGGGCGGTCAGGAGCCCGGCCCCGACCGGCCCGAGCCCGAGCACGGACTGGGCGTACGTCGGCATGAACACCATCGGGGCGACCATCAGCAGCCCGAGCGCCCCCATCGCCAGGTTCACGGCGGCGATGGTGCGCCGGCGCCACACCCAGCCGGGCAGGATCGGCTCCTCGGCACGGCGCTCCACCCGGACGACCACCGCGGCCGAGGCCGCGCTCGCGCCGAACAGGGCGAGGGAGGGCGCCGACAGCCAGGGCCAGGCCACCCCGCCCTGCACCAGCGCGAAGAGCAGCAGGCCGCCGCAGGCGAACACGGCGAGCGCCCCGGCCCAGTCGACGGGGCCCCGGCGCCCGGGGGAGCGTACGGGTTCCACGAGGTGGCGGGCGGTCAGCCAGAGGGCCAGTCCGGCCGGCGGCACGTTGATCAGGAAGGTCCAGCGCCAGCCCGCGTACCCCGCCAGCACTCCGCCGAGCGCGGGGCCGAGCAGGGCGGAGCTCGCCCACACGGTGGTCATCCGGGCCTGTATGCGGGGGCGGTCGCGCAGCGGGTAGAGGTCGGCGGCCAGGGTCTGCACGGTGCTCTGGAGGGCGCCGCCGCCCAGCCCCTGGACGATCCGGAAGGCGATGAGCGCGGCCATGTTCCAGGCGGAGGCGCACAGCAGCGAGCCGGCGAGGAACAGGGCGGTGCCGAAGAGCAGGACGGGCTTGCGGCCGAAGGTGTCGCTGAGCCTGCCGTAGACGGGGAGGGTGACGGTGACGGCGAGGAGGTAGCCGGAGAACAGCCAGGAGAAGACGGAGAAGCCGCCGAGGTCGCCGACGATCTGGGGGACGGCGGTGGAGACGATGGTGCTGTCGAGGGCGACCAGGGCCATGCTCAGCATCAGCGACGCGACCACCGGCGTGGGCGGCCGCCGGCGGCCGGCGCTTTCTGCCGGGGGGTCCTGCCCCGTTGCCGGTCCGGGGGCCGGGCGGTCCGCGGAAACCTTTCCTCCGGGAATGCCTGCCTGATCCGCTTCCGCGCCGTTCTCTCCTGTTTCCACCGTGTTCCCCTCGTCTGCGGGGAACACCATCTCACCGGGCCGCACCGGACGGAATCCCCGTCTCACGGGCGCCCCCTCCGCCGCCGACCCCTACTCCGCATCCGCCGAAGGGCGGACAACCCCTAGGGGTCGCTCAGCATTTGGACCCAGGGGACGTTCGTCCCGGCGGAGGAGGCCGAAGGGCCCGCGACGTCCTTAACTGGTTCATACGAGCGGGGCCGCGGGGGCGGGGTGGGGTTAACCCCCCGGTGGATACGGCGCCGGGCACCAGGGCGCCGGACACCCCCCGCACCGCACACTTCGACGCGGCGACGCACGCACACCCGTGCGGGAGCCCGCACCAGCAGCACGCAACGCACCACCAACAGGGGGAGACACCGTGACAACCGCGATGACCGAGACAAGGCACGGAAGCAGCGGGGGGAACGCCCCCGTCGCGGCCCGGGCGCGCCAGGTCGTCAAGGCCTACGGCTCCGGCGAGACCCGCGTTGTCGCCCTCGACCGCGTGGACGTGGACATCCTCCGCGGGCAGTTCACCGCGATCATGGGCCCCTCCGGCTCCGGCAAGTCCACCCTGATGCACTGCCTGGCCGGCCTGGACACGGTGACCAGCGGGCAGATCCACCTGGAGGACACCGAGATCACCGGCCTGAAGGACAAGAAGCTCACGCAGCTGCGCCGGGACAGGATCGGCTTCATCTTCCAGGCGTTCAACCTGCTGCCGACGCTCAACGCCCTGGAGAACATCACCCTCCCCATGGACATCGCCGGCCGCAAGCCCGACCCGCAGTGGCTGGAGCGGGTCGTCGAGACCGTCGGCCTCGCCGGCCGCCTCAAGCACCGGCCGACCGAGCTCTCCGGCGGCCAGCAGCAGCGCGTGGCGGTCGCCCGCGCCCTCGCCGCCCGCCCCGCGATCATCTTCGGGGACGAGCCGACCGGAAACCTGGACTCCCGGGCCGGCGCCGAGGTCCTCGGTTTCCTGCGCCAGTCGGTCGACGAGCTGGGCCAGACCATCGTGATGGTCACCCACGACCCGGTCGCCGCCTCCTACGCGGACCGCGTCGTCTTCCTCGCCGACGGCCGCATCGTCGACGAGATGCACGGACCCAGCGCCGACCAGGTGCTGGACCGGATGAAGGACTTCGACGCGCGCGGGCGGACCTCGTGACCGTCATGAAGACCGCGCGGCGCAACTTCTTCGCGCACAAGGGCAGGATGGCGCTCTCCGCCATCGCCGTGCTGCTGTCGGTCGCCTTCGTCTGCGGAACCCTGGTGTTCACGGACACCATGAACACCACCTTCGACAAGCTGTTCGCGGTCACCAGCTCCGACGTCACCGTCAGCCCCAAGGAGGCCGAGGAGGGGGAGGGGTTCTCCAGCCGCGGCAAGCCGCAGGCGCTGCCGGCCTCGGCGGTGGAGAAGGCGCGCGGCGCCGAGGGCGTGAAGTCCGCCGAGGGCGGCGTCGTCTCGATGTCCGTCACCGTCGTCAACTCCAAGAACGAGAACGTGGGGTCGACCACCGGAGCCCCGACCATCGCGGGCAACTGGACCGACAACGAGCTCAGGTCCATGAAGATCACCTCCGGCCACGCCCCGCGCGGGCCCACCGAGGTGATGGTCGACGCCGACACGGCCGACAAGCACCACCTGAAGCTCGGGGACGAGCTGCGCACCATCGCCGTCACCGGCGACGTCCGGGCGAGGATCAGCGGCATCGCCTCCTTCACGGTGACCAACCCGGGTGCGGCCGTCGTCTACTTCGACACCCCCACCGCGCAGGAGAAGCTGCTCGGCGCCGCCGGCACCTTCACCCACATCAGCGTCACCGCCAAGGACGGCGTGAGCGACGAGCAGCTGAAGAAGAACGTCGCGAGCGCGCTGGGCGCGGACACGTACAAGCTGCAGACCGCCAAGGAGGCCACGGCCGCCAACAAGAAGGACATGGGCTTCCTCGACGTCATGAAGTACGTGATGCTCGGCTTCGCCGGCATCGCCTTCCTCGTCGGCATCTTCCTGATCTTCAACACCTTCTCGATGCTGGTCGCCCAGCGCACCCGCGAGATCGGCCTGATGCGCGCCATCGGCTCCGACCGGGGCCAGATCAACCGCTCCGTCCTCATCGAGGCCTTCCTGCTCGGCCTCATCGGCTCCCTCGCCGGGGTCGCGGCGGGCGTGGGCCTGGCCGTCGGCCTGATGAAGCTCATGGGCCAGATGGGCATGCAGCTGTCCACCGCCGACCTGACCGTGAAGTGGACGACCCCGGTCGTCGGCCTGGTCCTCGGCACCGTCGTCACCGTGATCGCCGCCTACGTCCCGGCCCGCCGGGCCGGCAAGGTCTCCCCGATGGCCGCGCTGCGCGACGCCGGCACCCCCGGCGACAAGAAGGCCGGCACGGTCCGCGCGGTCGTCGGCCTGGTCCTCACCGGCACCGGCGGCGCGGCCCTCTTCCTCGCCGCGGCCGCCGAGAAGGCCGGGCAGGGCTCGCTGTGGCTGGCCGCCGGCGTGCTGTTCAGCCTCATCGGCTTCATCGTGATCGGCCCGCTGCTGGCCGGTGTCGTGGTCCGGGCGCTCGCCGCCCCCGTGCTGCGGCCCTTCGGCTCCGTCGGCCGGCTCGCCGAGCGCAACGCGCTGCGCAACCCGCGCCGCACCGGTGCCACGGCCGCCGCGCTGATGATCGGACTGGCGCTGGTCGCCTGCCTGTCGGTGGTCGGCTCCTCCATGGTGGCCTCCGCCACCGACGAACTCGACCGCACGGTCGGCGCCGACTACATCGTGGCCTCGCAGGGCGACCAGCCCCTGATGCCGCAGGCCGAGCAGGCCATGCGGGCGAGCAAGGGCCTGGACCACGTGACCGCCTACCGCGAGGTGGAGGCGAAGATCACCGCCCCGGACGGCAGCTCCGCCCGGGAAGGCCTGAGCGTCACCGACCCGACGTACGCCCAGGACGTGCGCCGCAAGATGAGGGCGGGCGCGCACCGGGACGCGTACGCCCCGGGCTCCATGGCGGTGGGATCCGGCTACGCCGACGAGCACCACGTCAAGGTCGGCGACGAGCTGACGGTGGCCTTCACCGGCGGGAAGACCGTGAAGCTGAAGGTCGCCGCCATCACCCTGGACGAGGGCAACCTCGACAAGGGCGCGAAGTACATCAGCACCGCGACCGCCGAGGCCAACCTCCCCGCCGACCAGCTGGCGCGGCCGTTCATGCTGCTCGCCAAGGCCGAGAAGGGGCAGGCCGACAGCGCGTACACGGCGCTCAAGGCGGCCATGGCCGAGTACCCGCAGTACAAGGTGCTCAACCAGACCGACTACAAGCAGGACCTCAAGGACCAGGTCGGGCAGCTGCTCAACATGGTCTACGGCCTCCTCGCCCTCGCGATCATCGTCGCGGTGCTGGGCGTCGTGAACACCCTGGCCCTCTCGGTGGTCGAGCGGACCCGCGAGATCGGCCTGATGCGCGCCATCGGCCTCTCCCGCCGCCAGCTGCGCCGCATGATCCGGCTGGAGTCGGTGGTCATCGCCCTCTTCGGCGCCCTGCTGGGCCTCGGCCTGGGCATGGGCTGGGGCGCCACCGCCCAGCAGCTCCTCGCCCTCCAGGGGCTGAAGGTGCTGGAGATCCCGTGGCCGACCATCATCGGCGTCTTCGCCGGCTCGGCCCTGGTGGGCCTGTTCGCCGCACTGGTCCCGGCCTTCCGGGCGGGGCGGATGAACGTCCTGAACGCGATCGCCGGCGAGTAGCCGGGGCGGTCCCACGGGGGAGCAGTACGGGGGAGCGCGCCGGCCCCGGACCGTCCGCGAGGACGGCCCGGGGCCGGCGCCGTGCTTCCCGCGGCCGGCGGACCGGGCAGCTCAGAGCACCCGCTGGAGCAGCACGAACCCGCCCGCCTCGCCCACCGGCGCGAAGCGCGACCCGGGGTGGAGCTGTCCGGCGTACGCGAGGGGGTCGCCGGCCCAGCCGGAGGAGTTGTCGAAGACCAGGAAGGCCGGCAGCACCCCCTTGGTGTTGCCGATCCAGAACACCTGGCAGCGCGAGGTCAGCCGGGTCAGCGCCCCGATGTCCGCCTCCACGCGCACCCCGTCCGGGATGCGCTCCAGCAGCCGCTCGACGGCGGCGGCCCGCTCGGGCTTCTCGTACGCGGACCGCTCCCCGAGCCGGGCCAGCGGCATGCTGCTCGCGCTCAGGGCGAGGGCGGCGGCGAGCACCGCGCCGGGCAGCTGGGCCGCGTACGCGCGCACCCGCGGCCGGCCGCTGCGCCGGGCGCGGTCGAGGGCGTCGGCCAGGGCCAGCGCGGCGACCGGCATCAGGACGGCGCTGTAGTGGTAGTCGGTGGACCAGTAGTGCGGGTCCCCTGACAGGAACCGCCAGCCGAGGGTGGGCGCGGCCACCAGCAGCAGCGGGGAGCGCAGCGCGAGGAGGCCGGTGGTGGGGAGGAGGATCCAGGCGAGGGTGGCCGCCTTCGTGCCGAGCCCGTGCAGGGGGCCCGGGCCTTCGCCGAGCTTGTCCCAGTAGGCGTAGCCGTCGGGTGCGAAGGCGGGGATCACCACGGTGAACACCAGTGCGGCGGCGGCCGTCCCCGCCACGGCGACGGCCGCCGCGAGCCGCGCGGCGCGCGGGTCGGTGCGCCGGGCCCGCCAGGCGGCCAGGAGCGCCAGGGCCGTGAGCGTGACCCCGAGGTCCTCCTTGACCAGCAGCAGCGGCAGCCCCCAGCCGAGGGCGGCCCGCCAGCGGTGCGCGAGCAGCGCCTCCAGGGCGAAGGCCAGCAGCGGTACGGCGAAGCAGATCTCGTGGAAGTCGAACTCGACGGCCCGCTGGATCCCCCAGGACAGCCCGTACGCGGCGCCGAGCGCGAGCCCGCGGGCCCGGCCGAGGAGCCGTACCGAGGCCCGGGTGACGGGCAGTGCGGACAGGGCGAAGAGGGCGGCCTGCACCACCAGGAGGGTGAGGGGGGTCGGAAAGAGCCGGTAGAGGGGGGCGATCAGGGCGATGACGGGGCTGAAGTGGTCGCCGAGGATGTTGAAGCCCGGGCCCTTCAGGTCCACCACGGGCGCCTGGAGCCAGGCGTAGCCCCTGACCGCCTGTTCGAATATCCCGAGGTCCCAGGAGGCCTCCTCCATCCGCCGGAAGCGGGTCACCGAGAGCACCGCGTACGCGGGGAACAGGGCGGCGGCGAGTGCGTACGGCGCCCGGTGCGCGGCCCGCGCGGCCCGGTCGCCGGTGCGCGGGAGGCTGGCGGACAGGGACATCCGGACAGATTGTCATCCCGGCCCGGAACGCCTTCCTCCGCCCCCCGGGGCCGGGGTCCGCGGCGCACCTCACCCGTGCGGGGCCGGAATGGCCCGCGCGGGCGGGGGGCCCGCGTCATAGGGTGGAACCCCCGGCCCGTTCACGTGTCGGGCCCTTCGCGTTGCCCCTTGACGCCCCTCACCGGATGGAAAGCCTGTCTCATGAGCCTGCACGGACTGCTCGACGCCGTCACCAGGGACCCCGCCCTCGCCGAGGCGGTCAGCGCGGCCGGGGACGGCAACCGCATGCACGTGGACCTCGTCGGCCCGCCGGCCGCCCGGCCCTTCGCGATCGCCGCGCTGGCCGCCCGTACCGAGCGGACCGTGCTTGCGGTCACCGCCACCGGGCGCGAGGCCGAGGACCTCGCTGCCGCGCTGCGCTCCCTGCTGCCGCCGGACGAGGTGGTGGACTACCCGGCCTGGGAGACGCTGCCGCACGAACGGCTCAGCCCGCGCAGCGACACCGTCGGACGCCGGATCGCGGTGCTGCGCCGGCTCGCGCACCCGAGCAAGGACGACCCGGCCGCCGGCCCCGTCTCGGTGGTCGTGGCCCCCATCCGCTCCGTGCTCCAGCCGCAGGTCAAGGGGCTCGGGGACCTGGTGCCGGTGAGCCTGCGGCAGGGCGAGAGCACCGACCTGGGGGCGGTCACCGAGGCTCTGGCCGCGGCCGCGTACGCCCGGGTGGAGCTGGTCGAGAAGCGCGGGGAGTTCGCCGTGCGCGGCGGCATCCTCGATGTGTTCCCGCCCACCGAGGAGCACCCGCTGCGCGTGGAGTTCTGGGGCGACGAGGTCGAGGAGATCCGGTACTTCAAGGTCGCCGACCAGCGCTCCCTGGAGATCGCCGAGCACGGGCTGTGGGCGCCGCCCTGCCGCGAGCTGCTGCTCACCGAGGAGGTGCGCGGGCGGGCCGCGGCGCTGGCCGAGGAGCACCCCGAGCTGGGCGAGCTGCTGAACAAGATCGCCGAGGGGATCGCGGTCGAGGGCATGGAGTCCCTCGCCCCGGTCCTCGTCGACGACATGGAGCTGCTGATCGACGTGCTGCCGGCCGGGGCGATGGCCGTGGTCTGCGACCCGGAGCGGGTGCGCACCCGCGCCGCCGACCTGGTGGCGACCTCGCAGGAGTTCCTGATGGCCTCGTGGGCGGCCACCGCCGGCGGCGGCGAGGCGCCCATCGACGTGGGCGCGGCCTCGCTGCGCGGGATCGCGGACGTACGCGAACACGCGCGCGAGCTGGGCATGATGTGGTGGACGGTCTCCCCCTTCGCGGCCGGCGAGGACGTGGCGGGCGGCGACGTCCTCAAGCTGGGCATGCACGCTCCCGAGGCCTACCGGGGCGACACCGCCCGCGCGCTGGCCGACACCAAGGGCTGGATCGCCGACGGGTGGCACACCGTCTACCTCACCGAGGGCCACGGCCCGGCCGCCCGTACCGTCGAGGTGCTCGGCGGCGAGGGCATCGCCGCCCGTCTGGAGGCCGAGCTGCGGACGCTGGAGCCCTCGATCGTCCACGTCGCCTGCGGCTCGATCGACAACGGCTTCGTCGACCCGGCGCTGAAGCTGGCCGTCCTCACCGAGACCGACCTGACCGGGCAGCGCACCGCCACCAAGGACCTGGGCCGGATGCCGACCCGGCGCCGGAAGTCCATCGACCCCCTCACCCTGGAGGTCGGCGACTACATCGTGCACGAGCAGCACGGCGTCGGCCGGTACCTGGAGATGGTGCAGCGCACCGTGCAGGGCGCCACCCGCGAGTACCTCCTCGTGGAGTACGCGCCGGCCAAGCGCGGCCAGCCCGGCGACCGGCTGTACATCCCCACCGACCAGCTGGAGCAGGTCACCAAGTACGTCGGCGGCGAGGCCCCGACGCTGCACCGGCTCGGCGGCGCCGACTGGACGAAGACCAAGGCGCGGGCGAAGAAGGCGGTCAAGGAGATCGCCGCCGACCTGATCAAGCTGTACAGCGCGCGCATGGCCGCCCCGGGCCACACCTTCGGCCCGGACACCCCCTGGCAGCGCGAACTGGAGGACGCCTTCCCGTACGCGGAGACGCCCGACCAGCTCACCACCATCGCCGAGGTGAAGGAGGACATGGAGAAGTCGGTTCCCATGGACCGGCTCATCTGCGGCGACGTGGGCTACGGCAAGACCGAGATCGCGGTGCGCGCGGCCTTCAAGGCGGTGCAGGACGGCAAGCAGGTCGCCGTGCTGGTCCCCACCACCCTGCTCGTGCAGCAGCACTTCGGCACCTTCTCCGAGCGCTACAGCCAGTTCCCGGTCAACGTGAGGGCGCTGTCCCGCTTCCAGTCCGACACCGAGTCCAAGGCGACCCTGGAAGGCCTCAAGGAGGGCTCGGTCGACATCGTCATCGGCACGCACCGGCTGTTCTCCCAGGAGACGAAGTTCAAGGACCTGGGCCTGGTCATCGTCGACGAGGAGCAGCGGTTCGGCGTCGAGCACAAGGAGCAGCTGAAGAAGCTGCGGGCCAACGTGGACGTGCTGACGATGTCCGCGACGCCGATCCCGCGCACCCTGGAGATGGCGGTGACCGGCATCCGCGAGATGTCGACCATCACCACCCCGCCGGAGGAGCGCCACCCGGTGCTGACGTTCGTCGGACCGTACGAGGAGAAGCAGATCGGTGCGGCCATCCGGCGCGAGCTGCTGCGCGAGGGCCAGTGCTTCTACATCCACAACCGGGTCGAGTCCATCGACCGGGCGGCCGCCAAGCTGCGGGAGATCGTGCCCGAGGCGCGGATCGCGACGGCGCACGGGCAGATGTCGGAACAGGCGCTGGAGCAGGTCGTGGTGGACTTCTGGGAGAAGAAGTTCGACGTGCTGGTGTCGACGACGATCGTCGAGTCGGGCATCGACATCTCCAACGCCAACACCCTGATCGTCGAGCGCGGCGACAACTTCGGCCTCTCGCAGCTGCACCAGCTGCGCGGCCGGGTCGGCCGGGGCCGGGAGCGCGGTTACGCCTACTTCCTGTACCCGCCGGAGAAGCCGCTGACGGAAACGGCCCACGAGCGCCTGGCCACCATCGCCCAGCACACCGAGATGGGTGCCGGCATGTACGTGGCGATGAAGGACCTGGAGATCCGCGGCGCGGGCAACCTGCTCGGCGGCGAGCAGTCCGGGCACATCGCGGGCGTCGGCTTCGACCTGTACATCCGGATGGTCGGCGAGGCGGTGGCCGACTACCGGGCCGCCGTCGAGGGCGGGGTGGAGGAGGAGCCGCCGCTGGAGGTCAAGATCGAACTGCCGGTCGACGCGCACGTCCCGCACGACTACGCGCCGGGCGAGCGGCTGCGCCTCCAGGCGTACCGGTCCATCGCGGCGGCGAACTCCGAGGCCGACATCAAGGCCGTGCGGGAGGAGCTGACCGACCGCTACGGCAAGCTGCCGGAGCCGGTGGAGAACCTGCTGCTGGTGGCGGGCCTGCGGATGCTGGCGCGGGCCTGCGGGGTCGGGGACATCACCCTCCAGGGACCCAACATCCGCTTCGGGCCGGTGGAGCTGCGCGAGTCGCAGGAGCTGCGCCTCAAGCGCCTCTACCCGGGGACGGTCCTCAAGCCGGCCACCTCGCAGGTGCTGGTGCCGCGCCCGAAGACGGCCCGCGTCGGCGGCAAGCCGCTGGTCGGCCGCGAACTGCTCGCCTGGACGGGTGAGTTCCTCACCACGATCCTCGGCTCGTAGCCGGGGGTGCGGGCCCGCCCGGCCGTCCGGCGCGGGTGGGCCCGAACGGCCGCCGGGGGCGGGCCGCCGGCATCGCCCCGCGGGCGGGCCGGGCGCCGCGGTGGCGGCCGGTGAGGCAGGCCCAGGCGTCAGGACTTCTTCCAGGTCGCGCAGCCCGTGGTCTTGAAGTAGCCGTCCTGTGCGGAGATCGTCACGACGGCGGGGCCGGTGGGGTTGTCGTTGGCGGCGATCGAGTCGATGCCGTGGGCGGCGTCCTTGGCGCGCTCCCAGTAGCAGCCGGGGGAGCCCTCCGCGGGGCCGGCGGACTTGTACGTGCCGGGGGCGAGGTCGAGGCCCACCTTGAACATGCCGCCGTCGCCCGGGGCCTCGGTCTTCGGGGCGTCGGAGACGGCCTTCGGGTCGACGGTCTCCCAGTCGTTGCAGCCGGTGGACTTGAAGAGCTTGTCGCCCGCCTCGACGGTCACGTAGCTGGTGCCCACGACGTTGTCGTTGGCGATGATCGAGTCGGTGTCGCCCGAAGCGTCCTTGGCCCGCTCCCAGTAGCAGCCGAGGCCCTTGTTGCCGGTGGTGCGGTAGGTGCCGGGCTGGAGGTCGGAGCCGACCTGGAAGGTGCCGCTGCCGCGTACCGCCGCCTTCTTGCCGCCGTCCTTCTTCGGCTCGGCCGGCTTCTGACTCTGCTTGCCGCCCGTCCCCTTGGTGGCCGAGGCGGCCGGCTTGGCCTTGGTGTCCTTCGCGCCGTCCGTGCCGCCGCCCCCGGTGCAGGCGCCGACGGCGACGAGGGCGAGCAGCGCGCCGGTGCCCGTGATGACCTTGTGGCGGGCGATCCAGCTGTGGCGCGGGGTGGAGGACTGGGACATGGGTGTGCTCCTGTCTCGGATCTCTCGGTGCGGCCGGCGTGCTCCGCTGTTGACGGGATCATCACAACAGAGCGTGTGAACCGAGTCAACACGATTCACAGGATTGCCGGGATTCACGCTGTGAAGCGGATTCCCAGCTGTGTACCGGTATGCTCCCGGCATGCTGGAGGAGAACGCCCCCGAAGTCGCCGCCCCCGACGCCGCCCCCGACACCGGCCCCCACGCCGCCGCCGAGGTCACCGCCGCCGAGATCGCCCGCCTGGCCGGGGTCGGCCGGGCCGCCGTGAGCAACTGGCGGCGCCGCCACCCCGACTTCCCCAAGCCCGTCGGCGGCACCGAGACCAGCCCCTCCTTCGCGCTGGCCGAGGTCGAGGACTGGCTGCGCGCCCAGGGCAAGCTCGCCGAGGTACCGCTGCGCGAGCGCGTCTGGCAGCAGATCACCGCCCACCCCCGCGGGGCCGCCGCCGCGCTCGTCGAGGCCGGCGCCGCGCTGCTCGTCGTACGGGACCGCCCCGCCCAGTGGCTGGAGCTCGCCGCCCTCCCCGACGAGCGGCTCGCCGAGCGGCTGCCCGCCGTACGGGACGCGGCGCTCACCGCCCGGCTCGGCGCGGAACACCCGGTGGCCGTCCGGCAGCCCGGGGCCGCCGCCGTACCCGTGCTGCGGGGCGTCGCCGAACTCGCCGCCGGCCTCGGCGCCCGCCAGGCCTTCGAGTTCCTCCTCGGCCGCCACCTGGAAGCCAGCCCCCGCCAGTACACGCTGACCCCCGACGGCTGCGCCGAGCTGATGGCGGGCCTCGCCGGCCCCGGGATCCGCACCGCCCTCGACCCCGCCTGCGGCACCGGCAGCCCGCTGCGCGCCCTCACCGGCGCCACCGTCCTGCACGCCCAGGACGCCTCCCCCGAACTGGCCGCCCTCGCCGCGCTGCGCCTCGCCCTGCACGGCTCCGCCCAGGTCCGGGCGGCCGCCGCCGACAGCCTGCGCGCCGACGCCTTCGCCGGGGCCGCCGTCGACGCCGTGCTCTGCCACCCGCCGTTCAACGAACGCAACTGGGGCCACGACGAGCTGGCCTACGACCCCCGCTGGGAGTACGGCTTCCCCGCCCGCACCGAATCCGAGCTCGCCTGGATCCAGCACGCCCTGGCCCACCTGCGCGAGGGCGGCACCGCCGTGCTGCTCATGCCGCCCGCCGCCGCCACCCGCCGCTCCGGCCGCCGCATCCGCGCCGACCTGCTGCGCCGGGGCGCCCTGCGCGCCGTCGTCTCCCTCCCGGCCGGCGCCGCGCCCCCGTACGGGATCCCGCTCCAGCTGTGGGTCCTGCGCCGCCCCGCCCCGACCGTCCCCGCCCCGACCGGACTGCTGCTGGTGGACACCGCCGGCCTGGACCCCGACGGGCCCGCGCAGGCGAGGGCCGCCTGGCCCGACGTACGCGACGCGGTGCTCGCCACCTGGGCCGCGTACGACCGCAGCGGCGCCACCCCCGAAGTCCCCGGCGTCAGCCGCGTCGTACCCGTCGTCGACCTGCTCGACGACGACGTCGACCTCACCCCCGCCCGCCACCTGCCCCCGCCCGCCGCCGGCGGCGGCCTGGCCGAGCTGGCCGCCGTACGCAAGCGGCTCGACGCCACCCTGACCCGCGCGGCCCGGCTCACCCCGCCGCCCGCCACCCCCGCCGCCACGGCCGCCGCCCCGCTGTCCCAGACCACCGTCGGCGAACTCGCCCGCGCCGGGGCCCTGCTGCTGCGCGCCGGCACCGGCAGCGGCAACGGGGGGCTGCCCGTGCTCACCGAGTACGACGTCTACGCCGGAACCGCCCCCTCCGGCACCACGGCGCCGGCCGCCGCGGGCGGTCCCGGTTCCGGTTCGGGTCCCGGCGCCGGGCCCGACGCCGGCGAGGCGCTCGTCGCCGAGCCGGGCGACGTGGTCGTCCCCGTCGTCGGCGCCGTCGGCACCGCCCGCGTCGTCACCGAGGACCCGGCCAGCGGCGCCGGCGCCGTCATCGGCCGCAACCTCCAGCTGCTGCGCCCCGACCCGGCCGCCCTGGACCCCTGGTTCCTGGCCGGGTTCCTGCGCGGCACCGCCAACACCCGCCGCGCCAGCAGCCACGCCTCCACCGCCACCCGGCTCGACGTGCGCCGGCTCCAGCTGCCCCGGCTGCCGCTGGCCGAACAGCGGCGCTACGGGGCCCGGTTCCGGGCGCTCGCCGAGTTCGAGGACGCGCTGAGGCTGGCGGGTCGCCTGGGGGAGCAGCTCGTACAGGGCCTGTACGACGGCCTGTCGGACGGCAGCGTCACGCCCGACTGACCGTGCTGCGACCCTGCAACGGTTGCGTCCATCCCCTCACCGACGGCCGGAAACGCTGTATACGCTTCGAGCCGTCACCTTTCCGCACGGCCCGTCAGGAGCACCGATGCACGGCCCCGGCATCCCGCCGCAGCAAGGCCCCCACGGCCACCGGCCCGTCTCCGGGGCCACGATGTCGCTGCGCGTGCTGTTCACGGCGCTCCCCGTCCTCAGCTGCGGTTTCTTCGCCTGGGGCGCGCTGCTGCGGCTCGCGATACTCACCCGCAAGCCCCGGGACTGGGCCCTGCTGGTGCTGAGCCTGGTGCTGTCGGTCGTGTGGATCGTCTTCATCGAGCTCGATCCGACGGCCGAGACGAACGGCTGGCAGGGCAACGTGGGCGCCGGTGGCTCGATCTTCACCGGGTTCGCGGTCTGCGTGTACTACCTCGTCGCCGACATCAAGCACCACGAGGCCAGGGCCCTGGCGCCGGCGCCCGCGCCCTGGTACCCGGCCGCGCCGCCGGCCCCGTACGGCGGCCACCACCAGCCCCAGCCGCCCCACCAGCCCCAGCACCAGCCGCAGCCGCCGCACCAGACCACGCCCGGCTACGGCTACCCGCAGACGCAGCAGCCGGCCGGGCAGCCGGCCCAGCCCCCGCGGCTCGGGCAGGTCCGCGCCGAACTCGACGAGCTCAGCGAGCTGCTGCGCAAGCAGAACCCGGCCCGGCCCCCGCAGCCCGGCGGCCCGTACCAGGACCCGAACACCACGGCGATCCAGGACCCGCAGCAGTGACCGAGCGCCTCATCGGCGAGCGCTACCAGCTCGCCACCGTCCTCGGCCAGGGCGGCATGGGCCAGGTGTGGACGGCCTACGACCGCCGCCTGGACCGCCGCGTCGCCGTCAAGCTGCTGCGCCCCGACAAGGTGGCCGGCCCCGGCACCGTCGCCGAGGAGCTGCGCCGCCGCTTCGTGCGCGAGTGCCGGGTCACCGCGCAGGTGGACCACCCCGGCCTGGTGACCGTCCACGACGCGGGCAGCGACGGCGACGAGCTGTACCTCGTCATGGGCTACGTGGAGGGCTCGGACCTCGCCGACCACCTCGCAGAGCACGACCCCTACCCCTGGCCGTGGGCGGTCGCGGTGGTCGCGCAGCTGTGCGCCGTGCTCTCCGCCGTGCACGCGGTGCCGATCGTCCACCGCGACCTGAAGCCGCGCAACGTGATGGTCCGCCCCGACGGGACCGTCCTCGTCCTCGACCTCGGCGTCGCCTCCGTGATGGACACCGACACCACCCGCCTCACCAGCACCGGATCCCCGATCGGCAGCCCCGCCTACATGGCCCCCGAGCAGGCCATGGGCGGCGCGGTCGGCCCGTACACCGACCTGTACGCCCTCGGCGTCCTGCTGTACGAACTGCTCAGCGGAGGAGTCCCGTTCGCCGGGACCACCGCCCTCGGCGTCCTGCACCGCCACCTCTACGAGCCCCCGGCCCCGGTGCGCCCGCTGCGCCCCGAGATCCCGCCGGAGCTGGAGGCGGTCCTGCTGCGCCTGCTCGCCAAGGACCCCCAGGACCGCCCGGCCTCCGCCCAGGAGGTGTACGAGGCCCTCGCGCCGCTGCTCCCGGCCCCCGGCAGCCGCCACCCGGCCGGCCCGCTCGACCCGACCCGGCCCTTCCTGCGCCCCCAGGCCCCCTGGCCGGACCGGGCCGCCGCCGTCCCGCCGCGGCCGGCCCAGCCGCCCGCGCCGCCCCGCCCCGACATCCCGGGCGCGGTGGACGAGGCCCGCAAGCTGCTGGACCAGGGCCGGCTCACCCAGGCCGTGGACATCCTCGGCAACATCCTCCCGGCGGCCGCCGCCGAGCACGGGGAGCACTCCCCGGTGGTGCGCAGCCTGCGCAAGCAGTACGCGGCCACGCTGATGGACGACGGCCAGTACCGCCGCGCCCTGCCCGAACTGCGCCGCCTCGCCGACCAGTCCCCGGCCGGGGACCCGCAGTCGCTGCGCTTCCGCTACGACGCCGCGCAGTGCCTGGAGCAGCTCGGCGAGCCCGCGGCGGCGCTGGCGGAGTACCGCTCGCTGCTGCCCCTGTTCGAGAACCACTACGCCAACCCGGACCCGGGCCTGCCGCTGGAGGTCCGCCGCCGGATAGCGCACCTGCTGCTCTCCCTCGGCGACCGGGCGGCCGCCCACGACACCCTGGTGCGGCTGCTGTTCGACGCGGACCGCGTGCACGGCCCCGCCCACCCGCTCCCGGTGGAGATCCGCCGCACCCTGCAATGGCTGGGCCAGGTGCGGTGACGGGGCCCTGGCGGCGCTCCCGGGAATGGGTCGACGCCCGCTTCACGGAGGGCGGCTGGTACCCGGGCCGGGACATCGGGGAGGCCGCCCTCGCCCGCCTGGCCGGGCCGATGACCGCCGCGTACCGGGAGGACGGCCGCTACGGGATGGAGCTCTTCCCGGCGGCCGCCGCCTTCCTGCGCGAGCACGCGGAGGTCGCCCTGCGCCTGGGCGCCCGCCCGAGCGACCGGCTCGTCTTCTCCCCGCACCTCGTCCACCGCTCGGCCGCCGCGGCCGCCGCCGAACTCGCCCGGGGCCTGGGCAGGCG
The DNA here is from genome assembly GCF_055575555.1 of Streptomyces sp. NPDC034085. NCBI lineage: Bacteria > Bacillati > Actinomycetota > Actinomycetes > Kitasatosporales > Streptomycetaceae > Streptomyces > Streptomyces sp. NPDC034085. The sequence goes on from NZ_JBVISL010000016.1 coordinate 18,178, forward strand.
GGTGTTCACCATCGGCTACGACGCCGACGAGGGCGCCGTCTTCTACATCGACGAGGACGGCCGCTTCTTCTACGAGTTCTGGGAGGAACTCCACTTCGTGGGCGGCGACAAGTACGAGGCCTTCGGCGGACCCGTCTTCGGCGGCCCGGACGCCGAGGACTTCTACACCGCCGCGCCCGCGCCCCGCTGACGCCGCCGCAGCGCCGCCGTGAGCAGGGCCAGGGCCGACACCCCGGCGGCCGCCGCCCCGGCCGGCAGGCCCGGCGGGCTGAACCGGCAGCTCACGGTGGTGGTGCGGCCGTCCAGCGGGACGGCGAGCAGGCCGAGGCGGCCCCCCGCCGGGCGGCCGTCGCAGCTCCAGCCCGCGATGGCCGGCACCGAGACCACCGCCGTGCCGGTGCTGCCCGGGGGCAGGGTGGCGCTCAGCCCCGAGGAGGTCACCCGCACGCCGGTGGCGGCCTTGGCCCTCAGCCCGGCGACCGCCGCGGCGAGCCGGGTCCCGTCCAGGCAGGACAGCGCCCACCGGTCGGGGGCGGGCCGGTCGAAGACGAGTTTCGAGGCGGGCCCGCGCGAGAGCCCCAGCGACTGGAGCGCCGCCCGGTTCTTGGGGGGATTGCCGTTCAGCTTGGCGGGGCGGCCGCCGGCGAGGCGGGCCGTGGCGTTGTACTCCGGGGCCCACAGGAAGGCCTCCGTTCCCGCCCGGCAGACCCCGGGCGCGACTGGGTCCTCGTACACCTCGGCGCCCAGCAGCAGCTCCTGGTTCGCGAAGGGCGAGTCGCCGTACGCCGGGACCGGGCCGGCCGGGTGGACGGTGACCAGCGGCAGGGCCGCGGCGCGGGCGACGGTGCCGTCCGGCTTCAGCCGCGCGCCCACCGCGAACAACGCGTCCGTCACCGGGTTGTCCAGGCTCTGCACGCTGCGGCCGCGCGAGGTCCAGCCGGCGCCGAGCGCCGTCATGGTGCGCGTGAACACGTCCGGGGTGTGGCTGCTGTAGTACGCGCCGCCCTCCCCGCCCAGCAGCATCGGGTCGTTGCCCGACAGCGCCGGCCGGCCCGCGTCGGTCCGGTACGCGGGCCAGCCCTCGGCCCCGGCGAGGGCGGCGGCGCGCGCGGTGTGGGACCGGTTCCAGGAGGGGTAGTCGTCCAGCCCGGCCAGCTTTCCCCGGTGGCCGTAGGCCGTGGTCGCCGCGGCCTGCGCCACCAGCACCGTGGCCAGCACCGCCGCGAGCACCCCGGCCGCCGCGGGCGGCAGCCCCCGCCGGCCGAGCGCCCACCAGGCCACCGCGCTCAGCGCCAGCCCGCCCGTGAAAAGCGCGTACCCCCACCCCGTCGGCAGGGCGCTGCCGGCCGCCCACAGCACGGCCGCCGCCAGCAGGCCGGCGCCCGCCGCCAGCGCGCGGACCCCGGGCACGCCCGCGGCGAGCCCCGTCCACGCGGCGATCACCGCGATGCCGGCCAGCACGAAGGTCTGCCGGTACGCGCTGCCGTTCGGGGTCGCGAAGAGGTGCCAGGCCAGATGGGTCGGCGCCCACTGCAAGGACAGCAGCACCGCCGCCACCAGCCCCGCCCACCAGCAGCGGGTACGGGCCGGCAGCGCCCGGTGGAACGGCAGGGCCGCCACCAGCAGCAGGGTCCCGGTGCCCACGAACACGGCGGGGGAGTTGAAGGAGTACGTCGCCGGCAGCAGCCGCGCGAACAGGTCTGACCACGGCACCGGGCCGAACTCCCTGGACCAGCCCGGGTAGGCCTGCTTCGAGCTGAGGAACAGGGGCACCAGCACCGGCGCCGCCAGCCCGATCCCCAGCAGCGCCGTCAGCGCCGCCCGCCCGACCGCCCGGGCCCGCTCCCGCGCTCCCTCCCGGGTCAGCACCACCCGTACCACCAGCACCAGCGCCGCCCCCAGCGTGGCCATGTACGCGGTGTAGAAGTTGGCCGTCCAGCTCACCGCCACCACCAGCACGCCCAGCACCGGACGCCGGGCGTGCAGCGCCCACTCGCCGGTCAGGCACAGCAGCGGGAAGGCGACGAGCCCGTCGAGCCACATCGGGTTGTACGCGGCCTCGATCACCGACCAGCCGCACAGCGCGTACGAGGCCCCCAGCAGCCCCGCCGCCCACCAGGGCCCGCGCCGCTGGGTGCGCAGCAGCCAGGCCATGGCCGCCGCCGCGGCCGTCATCTTCAGCACGGTCACCGCGTACACCGCGAGGTCGATGTCCTCGCGCGGGAACAGCGCCACCAGCAGGGCGAACGGGCTCGTCAGGTACGTCCCGAAGTCGGGCAGGAAGCTGGTGCCGTATCCGGACTGCCAGTTGAGGAGGAGTCCGCCCTGCGCCCGCCCGTGCAGCAGGTCCCACAGGTGCGCGTGGAACGGCACGAACTGGTTGCCGAGGTCGTTGACACTGCGGTGGCGCGGCCCGTACGGGAACACCCGCGCGACGGCGTCCCCGCCGCAGACGGCCGCCGCGGTGAGGAACGCCGCGGTCACCGCCCCGAGTACCCCGGCCCCGCGCCCCTCGTGCCGGGTGGCCGGGGCGGCGGGACGGCGGGCGGTGCGGCGCGGGGCGAGCTGGGATGTCGTCGGCATGGTGGTCCGACGATCTCAGGAGCCGGGGGAGCCGCGGTAACCGGGGAGCGGACTCGCACCCCGACACCACCGGAATCGTTGGTCGAACCGGTGGCTCGGGCCACCCTGACTGCATACCATCGATCACCGCAAGGCCCTTGTGCACCGAAGCACAATCTCCCGGCCCTGGAGGCTCCTTTGCACCGTCGCACAGCGCTCTCCGTATCCGCCGCCCTGCTCGCGGCGGCCCCCCTGCTGACCGCGTGTTCCGGCGGGACCCGGCCCGGTACCGCGGCCGTCGTCGGTGGTGAGCGCATCACCACTGCGGCGCTCCAGGCCCAGGTGGGCGACGTGCGCACCGCCCAGAACCGGTCCGGGCAGGGAGCGCAGCTGATCGGCGCGACCGCCGGACTGGAGCGGCTGAAACTGAACAAGATGATCCAGAGCGCCGTCCTGGAGCGGGCCGCGGAGGACGCCGGACTGAGCGTGAGCCCCAAGGAGGTCCAGGACGTCCGCAAGGCGCAGCTCCAGCAGCTGGGCGGCGAGAGGGAACTCGCGGACGCGGCGCTCCAGCAGGCGCAGCTGGCCCCGGGCCAGATCGAGGCGGACACCCGCTTCAAGCTGCTGCGCGACAAGGTGTTCGCGCACTACGGCAGCCAGGACAAGGCCCTCGCCAAGCTGGGGGAGGCGGCCAAGGCCCTGCACATCGAGGTCAACCCGCGCTACGGGCGGTGGGACGCGGAGCAGATCCTGCTCGGCGACCAGGAGACGCCGTGGATCACCCAGCGGACCCGTCCCGAGCAGGCGGCCCCGGCCGGAGCCTGAGGGCGCGCGGCGCGCGGTCACCCGGCGGATCCGGCGGCGTCTCGCGGAGCCCGAGGGCGCGTAGCCGCGGCGGCACCCGCCGACGCGGCACGGCCGCGGGCGGAGGTAGGTTCGGAGGGTGACCGACACCGCCGCTCCCGCCCCCGCCCCCGCCGAGCCCGCCGGCCGGATCGTCCTGCTGACCGCCAGCCACCGGGTCGCCCCCGGCCTGCTGTCCTGGCAGGCCTGGGAGACCCTGCGCGCCGCGGACCGGGTGCTGTGCGCCGACCCGGGGCACCCGCAGCTGCCGTACCTGCGCGAGGCGGGGGTCGCGGTGACGCACGCGGCCCTCGACGCCCAGGGGCTCGTCGAGGCCTGCGCCGGCGGCCGCACGATCGTGGTGCTGCCCGGCGGCGAGGGCGACCAGCGGCTCACGGACGGGCTGGCCCGGCTGGCCGGCTCGGGCCGGGTCGCCATGCCCGACCTGGAGCTGCTGCCCGGCTCGTACGACCTGCCGGGCGCGCGGCTGCTGGACCTGGTGCAGGTCATGGACCGGGTGCGCCGCGACTGCCCCTGGACCTCCCGCCAGACCCACGAGGGGCTGGTGAAGTACGCCCTCGAGGAGGCGTACGAGCTGGTCGAGGCGATCGAGGACGGAGACCGCGACGCCCTGCGCGAGGAGCTCGGCGACGTCCTGCTCCAGGTGGTCTTCCACGCGCGCATCGCCGAGGAGGGCGGCGCGGTGGAGGGCGGCGCGGCGGAGGGCGGCGGCGAGGAGGAGCAGACGCGGCCGTTCTCCATCGACGACGTCGCCGGCGACCTGGTGGACAAGCTGGTCCGCCGCCACCCGCACGTGTTCGGGGACGCCACGGCCGACTCCCCGGAGGACGTCAAGGCCCACTGGCTGGCCACCAAGGCGGTCGAGAAGCAGCGGGAGTCGGTCACCGACGGGATCCCGCTGGGCCAGCCCGCACTGGCGCTCGCGGCCAAGCTCGCCGGCCGGGCCCGCACGGGCGCGGTGGCGGTGGAGCTGCCCCGGGGCGAGGGCATCGGGTACGAGCTGCTGGAGCTGGCGGCGCGCGCCGAGGCGGCGGGGACCGACCCCGAGACGGCGCTGCGCGCGGCGGCCCGCGTCTACCGGGACGCGATCCGGGCGGCCGAGGGCGTCGGCGCGTAGCCGCTCGGCGGGCCGTACGGGCGGGCGTTCGGGGCGCGTCCGGGGCTCAGTACGCGCCCGGCGCACGCCCCGACGGGTTGTGCCAGTGCGGGGACGGGCGGTCGAGGAACCACTCGCCGAAGCCCAGCGGCCGGGGGCGCAGGGAGCCGGAGACGGGGACCGCGTCGTGGAAGAGCCGGTCGGGACGGGCTCCGAGCTCCTCCAGGAGGCGGACGGTCTCCTCGATGAACGGCGCCGGCCCGCTGAGGTGGACGTCCTGCTCCCGCCACAGGGCCCGGTTGCCGAGCGCGGTCGTCAGCCGGGCGGTGGCCTCGTCGCGGTGCTGCCCGGGGGCCGGGGTGATGTAGGTGACGCCGAGCCATCCGCAGGCTGCGGCGTGCGCGTCGATCAGGGGCCGGTCGTAGAGGTGCGCGGCGTCCCGCGCGACGACGAAGAGCCGTACGTCCTGATCGGGAGGGTGCTGTACGAGTTCCTCCACCAGGGCCCGCACGGGCGCCCAGCCGGTGCCGGCGGCGATGAGGGTGAGGGGCCGGTCCTCGCGGCGCAGGGTCAGCCGCCCGCCTGGCGCGCCGAGCCGCAGCACCTCGCCGGGCAGGACGTCGCGCACCAGGGCGGTGCTGAGCCGCCCGCCCTCGATCCGGCTGACGTGCAGGTCGACGGTGCCGTCGGGGCGGGGTGCGTTGCCGAGGGAGTACGTGCGCCACGTGGCCGGGACGCGGTCGCAGCTCACGCTCACGTACTGGCCGGGCCGGTAGGGGAGCGGGATGCGCGGCGCGAGGGTCAGGACGCCGATGTCCTCGCCGTACTGGAGGTGGCGCACCACCTCGGCGTCCCACCAGGGGGGTTCTCCGCTCGCGGCGGCGCCGGCCGTCATCGCGTCGGCGATGACCTGGTAGGCCTCGCACCAGGCCTTCTCCGTGGCCGGCGTCCAGGCCTCGCCGCAGGCCTGGGCGAGGGCCGCGAGCAGGCTGGCGCCGACGGCCGCGTAGTGCTCGGGGCCGACGAGGAACTTGCGGTGGTCGCGCCCGAGGTCGCGCAGGTAGGGGAGGAGGGTCTCGCTCTCCAGGTGGGTGACGACATGGGTGAGCGCGGCGAAGAGCCGGTCGCGCTGGCGTTCCATGTCCTCGGCGGAGGCCGGGAAGAGGTCGCGGAGCCCGGGGTTGTGCCAGAACAGGTGGGAGTAGAAGTACTTGACGGCGTGTTCGGCCCGTCTCTCCACCACCGCGAAACTGCTCTTCAAGATCCTCACGTCCACAGGACCGAAAGTAGGAATGTCACAGAACCTGGCGTCAAGTGATGTCCGATCTACGGACAGCCGCGACGAACCGGCCAAATGGGATGGCCGGTGGCGAGCCGGGATACCGTCGACGGGTGCACGATCAGAGCCCCGCCGACCCGGCCGACCCGTCCCGCCCCCCGGGGCCGACGCTCTTCGACTGGGAGTTCGCGACCGACCCCTACCCCGCCTACGCCTGGCTGCGCGAGCACGCGCCGGTACACCGCACCCGGCTCCCCAGCGGGGTCGAGGCCTGGCTGGTGACCCGGTACGCCGACGCCCGCCAGGCCCTCGCCGACCAGCGCCTCAGCAAGAACCCGGCGCACCACGCGGGGCCGGCGCACGCCAAGGGCAAGACCGGGATCCCGGGGGAGCGCAAGGCGGAGCTGATGACGCACCTGCTGAACATCGACCCGCCGGACCACACCCGGCTGCGGCGGCTGGTGTCGAAGGCCTTCACCCCGCGCCGCGTCGCCGAGTTCGCCCCGCGCGTGCAGGAGCTGACCGACCACCTCATCGGCCGGTTCGAAGGGAGGGGGGAGGCGGACCTCATCCACGAGTTCGCCTTTCCGCTCCCCATCTACGCCATCTGCGAGATGCTCGGCGTACCGCGCGAGGACCAGGACGACTTCCGCGACTGGGCCGGGATGATGATCCGGCACGGCGGCGGTCCGCGCGGCGGCGTCGCCCGCTCCGTGAAGCAGATGCGCGCCTACCTCGGGGAACTCATCCACCGCAAGCGGGACGATCTGGGCAATGACCTCATCTCCGACCTGATCCGGGCCAGCGACCACGGCGACCACCTGACCGAGGCCGAAGCCACGGCGATGGCCTTCATCCTGCTCTTCGCCGGCTTCGAGACGACCGTGAACCTCATCGGCAACGGCGTCCACTCCCTCTTCGTGAACCCGGACCAGCGCGAACGCCTCCAGGCCTCCCTCGCGGCCGGGGAGAGCGGCCTGCTGGAGACCGGCGTCGAGGAACTGCTGCGCTACGACGGCCCCGTGGAGCTCGCCACCTGGCGGTACGCCACCCGGCCGCTGACCCTCGGCGGTCAGGCGATCGCCGTCGGGGACCCCGTGCTCGTGGTCCTCGCGGCGGCCGACCGCGACCCGGAGCGGTTCGCCGAACCGGACACCCTGGACCTCTCCCGGAGTGACAATCAGCACCTCGGATACGGCCACGGGATCCACTACTGCCTCGGCGCTCCGCTCGCCCGGCTCGAAGGACAGACGGCGCTCGGGACTTTGCTGAAGCGTCTGCCGGATCTGGAACTCGCCGTTCCCCCCACGGACCTGCGCTGGCGCGGCGGTCTCATCATGCGGGGCCTGCGCACCCTCCCCGTCCGCTTCACACCCCGAAACGGCTGAGGGCCGAGCGAAGCCGAGCTGACTGCGAGTCAGTCCACTGCCGAACTTGTGACATCCGTTCGAAGGCGGCTAGGTTCTGCCGTTACCCCGCCGTTATGCGAAAGGTGCAGCCTCATGCTTCCCGGGAACGGCCGCCACAGACGCCCCCGCCAGGTACCCGCGATCGTCGTCACCGCAGGAGTCACCGGCTCCGCGCTGGCCCTGCCGCTGCTCGCCGCCACCGGCGCGAACGCGGCCGACACCGCCACGTGGGACAAGGTCGCCGACTGCGAGAGCGGCGGCACCTGGAGCGCGAACTCGGGCAGCGGTGCCTACGGAGGGCTCCAGTTCACGCTGGAGCAGTGGAAGAACGCGGGCGGACTCGCGTACGCCGAGCGGCCGGACCTCGCCAGCCGCTCGCAGCAGATAGCGGTGGCCGAGCGGGTGCTGGCCTCCCAGGGACCCCAGGCATGGCCGCTGTGCTCCGCCTCGGCCGGGCTGACCCAGCAGGGGCCCAAGGCCGAGGTGGACCCGGGCGACAACAAGAACCCCGGGCCGGTCGCGCCCACCCCGACCCGGCCGGACGACTCGGTGCCCGTCACCGGCAAGGGCAAGCCCTCCACGGACTTCGGTGCCCCGACCCCGCCGCCCGGCACGCCGTCCACCGGCCCGAGCGGACTGCCGGACTACCCGCTGGGACCCTCCAGCGGACTTCCCGTCATGCCCGAGCCGGACCTGACGGCGCCGCCCTCCGCGCCCATGACGCCGCCGGCCACCCCGGGCACGCCCACCGCCCCGGGCACCCCGACCGCCCCCGGCACGCCCACCGCCCCCGGCACCCCGGCCACCCCGGGCACGCCGACCGCCCCGGCGGACCCGACGGCCCCCGCCACCCCGGGCGTCACGCCCACCGCCCCGGCCACTCCGGGCGCCTCGCCGGCCGGCGCCCCGGGCGCCGAGGCGGGCGACGGCTCGGGCAAGCACCGCGGCCCGGCGGCACTGGAGCTGCCGGCGGCCCCTGGCACGGCGTCAGCCGCCGCCGCGGAGCCCACGTACACGGTGAAGCCGGGCGACAGCCTCGCGGCCATCGCGGACGCCAACGGGCTCAAGGGCGGCTGGAATGCCCTCTACCAGGCCAACGAGCAGGTCATCGGGCAGGACGCGGACCTCATCAAGCCCGGCCAGAACCTGGATCTAACCAAGAAATAGGGGCAGTTCGGACACCCTTTAAGGGTTGAATGTCCACTATCGGCAAATGAGACATGCATCTCTTCCGGTCAACTGGCGTGTCTCGTTCCGGAACTTCCGCAAACCCGGCTCTCACCTGCGCAAACGCGCTCCAGTGGAAGGCAAGTAGGCCGGTTTCTCCCCAAAATCACACGTTGAACATCGGGGAGAGACCTGTCTACCTTCTGAACCGCTCGCCACCGCGGGCTCCTTCGACCGCATCGCCGAATCCTGCCGGCGGACGGAGGGAACAGTCGTCGCGCAAGCGCCGAAGGCAGGAGCGGGGGAACCAAGGTAGGCGCCGGGAACGGCCGTCGAGAGACGGCCCGCGTACCGGCTAGGGGTGAAGACACGCGCCGCGCCGCGTGACCGGGCAACTCATCCGCCCGAACCCGACAGCTCACCTCGAAGGCGTCGGTGAGGAGAAATCCATGCTGCTTTCCGGCAAGGGCAAGCACCGCCGCGGCTCCAAGGCCGTCCGCATCGTCACGCTCGCCGGTGTCGCCGGTGTCGCCGTCGCGGCCCCGCTGATGGCCGCGGGCACCGCCAGCGCCGCCACCGCGTCCGAGTGGGACAAGGTCGCCGCCTGCGAGTCCGGCGGCAACTGGTCCATCAACACCGGCAACGGCTACTACGGCGGCCTGCAGTTCTCGTCCTCGACGTGGGCCGCGTACGGCGGCAAGGCGTACGCCGCGCAGGCCAACCAGGCCAGCAAGTCCCAGCAGATAGCGATCGCCGAGAAGGTCCTCAAGGGCCAGGGCAAGGGCGCCTGGCCGCACTGCGGCGTCGGCCTGTCCAACTCCTCGTACAGCGGCGGCGGCTCGGCCTCCAAGCCGGCCCCGGCCAAGCCCGCCCCGGCCAAGCCGGCCCCCGCCAAGCCCGCTCCGGCCAAGCCGGCCCCGGCCAAGCCCGCGAAGCCGGCCACCCCGGACCTCGAGACCAAGGGCACCAAGGGCACCTCCCCGGTGACCAAGCCGTCCGCCCCGAAGTCCCAGACCCCGCAGACCGGCAACGGTTCGTACGTGGTCCAGGAGGGCGACACCCTGGGCACCATCGCCCAGGCCAACGGCGTCAAGGGCGGCTGGGAGAAGCTCTTCGAGCTGAACAAGGACACCGTCCCCGACGCCGACCTGATCTTCCCGGGCCAGAAGCTGAAGCTCGCCTGAATCCCGGCGTAACACCTCGCACCACCCCCGCCGCCCGGCGCGCGTACCCCGCGCGCCGGGCGGCGGCATGTCGTGCGCGCCCCGCCTCCTGCCGGGCCGTCACGGCCCCCGGAGCGTCAGGAACCAAGGGCCGTATGTCCCGGAAGGCGGGTATTCGGCACCTTTTTCGTCCCAGGACCCGGGCGGTCGGGCAGCCCACTGCCCCGAGCCGGTTAGGCTCTAGTCGGCAAGGGCCGTCCCACGGTCCACCGCCACCGCACACCCAGCGTCACATCCCAGAAGGAGATGCTCGTGCCGTCCATCGACGTCGTCGTAGCCCGGGAAATCCTGGACTCCCGAGGCAACCCCACGGTCGAGGTCGAGGTGGGCCTCGACGACGGCAGCACCGGCCGTGCTGCCGTTCCGTCCGGCGCCTCCACCGGTGCCTTCGAGGCCATCGAGCTCCGTGACGGCGACCCCAGCCGTTACTTCGGCAAGGGTGTCGAGAAGGCCGTCCTCGCCGTCATCGAGCAGATCGGCCCGGAGCTCGTCGGCTACGACGCCACCGAGCAGCGCCTGATCGACCAGGCCATGTTCGACCTGGACGCCACCGACAACAAGGGCTCCCTCGGCGCCAACGCCATCCTCGGCGTGTCCCTGGCCGTCGCGCACGCCGCGTCGGAGGCCTCGGACCTGCCGCTGTTCCGCTACCTCGGCGGCCCGAACGCGCACCTGCTGCCCGTTCCGATGATGAACATCCTCAACGGTGGGTCGCACGCCGACTCCAACGTCGACATCCAGGAGTTCATGATCGCCCCGATCGGCGCGGAGTCCTTCTCCGAGGCGCTGCGCTGGGGCGCCGAGGTCTACCACACCCTCAAGAAGGTCCTGCACACCAAGGGCCTGTCCACCGGTCTGGGCGACGAGGGCGGCTTCGCCCCGAACCTGGAGTCCAACCGCGCCGCGCTCGACCTCATCATCGAGGCCATCAAGCAGGCCGGTTACACCCCGGGCAAGGACATCGCGCTCGCGCTCGACGTCGCCGCGTCCGAGTTCTACAAGGACGGCAAGTACGAGTTCGAGGGCCAGTCCCGCTCGGCCGCCGAGATGACCGACTACTACGCCGAGCTCGTCGAGGCGTACCCGCTGGTCTCCATCGAGGACCCGCTGTTCGAGGACGACTGGGCCGGCTGGAAGACCATCACCGACCGCCTGGGCTCCAAGGTCCAGATCGTCGGCGACGACCTCTTCGTCACCAACCCCGAGCGCCTGGCCCGCGGCATCGAGGAGGGCTCCGCGAACGCCCTGCTCGTGAAGGTGAACCAGATCGGTTCGCTGACCGAGACCCTCGACGCCGTCGAGATGGCCCAGCGCAACGGCTTCAAGTGCATGATGTCGCACCGCTCCGGCGAGACCGAGGACGTCACCATCGCCGACCTCGCCGTCGCCGTGAACTGCGGTCAGATCAAGACCGGCGCCCCGGCCCGCTCGGACCGCGTCGCCAAGTACAACCAGCTGCTGCGCATCGAGGAGATCCTCGACGACGCCGCCGTGTACGCGGGCCGCTCCGCCTTCCCGCGCTTCAAGGGCTGACACCCTCTTAGGGGGACACCCCTGGCTTGGCGTCCGTACGTCCCCGCACTCGGTCCCGTACCGTGTGCGGGGACGTATTGCGTAGTGCGCGCACAGGGGAGGCGGGGCCATGGCCGGGAACCGGGATCGGTTCTCCACCTTCTCGACCGCGACCCGGCTCAAGCAGCTCGGCGAGCGGACCGCGGCGCACGTCTACCGCTCGCAGTCCCGCCGGCACATCCGGCGCAGCCGGCTCACCGGCCGGGCGGCGCTGCTGGTGCTCGTCCTCTGTACGCTGGTCGTCGCCCTCGCGTACCCGATGCGCCAGTACGTCTCCCAGCGCTCGGAGATCGCGGACCAGCAGCGGGCCGCGGACACCGCGCGCAAGCGCCTCGAACAGCTCCGCGACGAGAAGGCCCGCTGGCAGGACCCCGCCTACGCGGAGCAGCAGGCGCGCAAGCACCTGCACTTCCTGCGCCCGGGGGAGATCGGCTACATCATGACCGACCCCGGGGCCGCGGCCCCGGAGCACCGCCGCGGCGGGCAGGACGGTTCCGACCGCCCCTGGTACTCCAACGTCTGGGACGGCGTCGACAAGGCCGACCGCCCCGGTGAATGACCCACCCATCACGTACGACCGAACGAAGAGACTTCCTCCAGGCATGCAGACTCCCCCGCCCCAGACCGACCGGACCGAGCCGACCGACGCGGACATCGAGGCGTTCGAGCAGCAGCTCGGCCGCCCGCCGCGCGGGCTGCGCGCCATCGCGCACCGCTGCCCCTGCGGCCGTCCGGACGTCGTGGAGACCGCACCCCGACTGCCCGACGGCACCCCGTTCCCGACGCTGTACTACCTGACGTGCCCGCGCGCGGCCTCCGCTATCGGCACGCTGGAGGCCAACGGCGTGATGAAGGAGATGCAGGCCCGGCTCGCCGAGGACCCGGAGCTCGCCGCCGCGTACCGGAAGGCGCACGAGGACTACATCCGGCGCCGCGACGCCATCGAGGTGCTCCAGGGCTTCCCGAGCGCCGGCGGCATGCCGGACCGGGTCAAGTGCCTGCACGTCCTGGTGGGCCACTCGCTGGCCGCCGGGCCCGGGGTGAACCCGTTCGGCGACGAGGCGCTGGCCATGCTGCCCGAGTGGTGGGCCAAGGGTCCCTGCGTCACCCCGTGCGGGGAGAAGAAGGCGGAGGAGTCCGCATGACCCGGGTCGCGGGCATCGACTGCGGTACGAACTCCATCCGCCTCCTCGTCGCCGACTGCGACCCGGCCACCGGGGAGCTGGTCGAGCTCGACCGCCGGATGACGATCGTCAGGCTCGGGCAGGGCGTGGACAAGACGGGACGGCTGGCTCCCGAGGCGCTGGAGCGCACCTTCGCGGCCTGCCGCGAGTACGCCGGGGTGATCAAGGAGTTCGGGGCCGAGCGGGTCCGCTTCGTGGCCACGTCGGCCTCGCGCGACGCCGAGAACCGGGACGAGTTCGTGCAGGGGGTCCTCGACGTCCTCGGCGTCGAGCCCGAGGTGATCTCCGGCGACCAGGAGGCGGAGTTCTCCTTCACCGGCGCCACCAAGGAGCTCGTCGCGCACGAGCACCTTGAACGCCCGTTCCTGGTGGTGGACATCGGCGGCGGCTCGACCGAGTTCGTCGTCGGCGAGGACCGCGTACGGGCCGCCCGCTCGGTCGACGTGGGCTGCGTCCGGATGACCGAGCGCCACCTGGTGGTGGACGGGGAGGTCACCGACCCGCCGACCGCGGCGCAGGTCGCCGCCATGCGCGCCGACATCGAGGCGGCCCTGGACCTGGCCGCGGAGACGGTCCCGCTGGGCGAGGCCCGCACCCTGGTGGGCCTCGCGGGCTCGGTGACCACGGTCGCGGCGATCGCCCTGGGCCTGGCCGAGTACGACTGGTCGGCGATCCACCACTCCCGGATCTCCTACGAGCAGGTCCGCGAGATCAGCGAGCGCATGCTCACCTCCACCCACGCCGAGCGCGCCGCCATCCCGGTGATGCACCCGGGCCGGGTCGACGTGATCGGCGCGGGCGCCCTGGTCCTGCTCGCGATCATGGAGCGCGTCGGAGCCGCCGAGGTCGTCGTCTCGGAGCACGACATCCTGGACGGCATCGCCTGGTCCGCGGCCTGACCCGCGGCGCGGCACGTGTGAGGGGGCGCCCCGGTGGGGCGCCCCCTCGAGCCGTTCGAGGGCGGGCGTGCAGCGGGTGTCGTGCGGGGTGTGGCTGAACATCGGGTTCCGCCCGATGGGCGGCTGGTGGGGAGGGGGAGGGGGCCCGGTGCGGCGGCAGTGCGGGGGCAGTGCGGGGGCCTCCGGGAGGCCGGAAGTGCCCCTCTCGGAACGAGGTTCGTGAAGTTCTTCACAAGGAAAAAGGCTCAGGCAGGTCAACACGGGGGTCCTGCAGGGCCTTTTCGGGGGTCGCAGGGCCGTTTCAGCACCTGTTTGTGCGATGCGCGGCCGCAACGGGTTTCGTATCAGAGGTATGGACGAAACCCAGTGGTCCAGTCCGGTTGGGGCCCTGGAGGCCAGTTCAGGACGGGTGAACAACGACTCCCGTTACCTGTTGGTTCCCGTTGCGCGCCATGACCTGGGTCACGCGGGCCGCGCAGTGTAACAGAGGCCCTGCGGCACCTTGTGAAGGGGCTCACGAGCGTCACCCCTTGGGGTGCTGGATACTCGTTCCATGAGCACCACGGAGCGTCCCAGGATCCTCGTAGTAGGAGGTGGGTACGTAGGCCTGTACGCAGCCAAGCGCATCATGAAGAAGATGCGTTACGGCGAGGCGACCGTCACGGTCGTCGACCCGCGGTCGTACATGACCTACCAGCCCTTCCTCCCCGAAGTGGCCGCAGGCAGCATCTCGCCTCGGCACGTCGTCGTCCCGCTGCGACGCGTGCTGCCCAAGGCGGAGGTTCTCACCGGCCGGGTCACCACCATCGACCAGGACCGCAAGGTCGCCGTCGTCACGCCGCTGGTCGGCGAGGCGTACGAGCTGCCCTTCGACTACCTGGTGATCGCGCTCGGCGCCGTCTCCCGCACCTTCCCGATCCCCGGCCTGGCCGAACAGGGCATCGGCATGAAGGGCGTCGAGGAGGGCATCGGCCTGCGCAACCACGTCCTCGAGCAGCTCGACAAGGCGGAGTCCACGACGGACGAGAACGTCCGCCGCAAGGCCCTCACCTTCGTCTTCGTCGGCGGCGGCTTCGCCGGTGCCGAGACGATCGGCGAGGTCGAGGACATGGCCCGCGACGCCGCGAAGTACTACACCACGATCAAGCGCGAGGACATGCGCTTCATCCTGGTGGACGCGGCCGACAAGATCCTTCCCGAGGTCGGGCCCAAGCTCGGCACCTGGGGCAAGGAGCACCTCGAGTCGCGCGGCATCGAGATCTACCTCAACACCTCCATGGACTCCTGCGTGGACGGCCACGTGGTGCTGAAGAACGGCCTCGAGGTCGACTCCAACACCATCGTGTGGACCGCGGGCGTCAAGCCGAACCCGGCGCTGGCCCGCTACGGCCTGCCGCTGGGCCCGCGCGGCCACGTGGACACCGCCCCGACCCTCCAGGTCCAGGGCAGCGACTACATCTGGGCCGCCGGCGACAACGCCCAGGTCCCGGACGTCGCCGCCCGCAAGGCCGGCGTCGAGAACGCCTGGTGCCCGCCGAACGCCCAGCACGCGCTGCGCCAGGCCAAGGTCCTCGGCGACAACGTGGTCTCCGGCATGCGGGGCTTCCCGCAGAAGGAGTACGCCCACTCCAACAAGGGTGCGGTGGCGGGCCTCGGCCTCCACAAGGGCGTCGCGATGATCGTCATGGGCAAGATGAAGATCAAGCTCAAGGGCCGGCTCGCCTGGTACATGCACCGTGGCTACCACGGCATGGCCATGCCGACCTGGAACCGCAAGATCCGCGTCTTCGCCGACTGGACCCTCGGCATGTTCCTCAAGCGCGAGGTCGTCTCCCTCGGAGCGCTGGAGACCCCGCGCGAGGAGTTCTACGAGGCCGCCAAGCCGGCGCCGGCTCCGGCCGCCGCTGCCGCCCCGGCCGAGAAGGCCAAGGCCTCCTGACCCCGACCGGTCCGTAAGGTCACCCCGTACGACCCCGAAGGGGCCGCCCGCCATCCGTGGTGCGGGCGGCCCCTTCGGCGTACCCGGACACATGCCCGGCCCCGGCCCCGGGACCGAGCTGCACGGCCGGCTCGAGGCCCGGTCGAGGAGCGGTACAGCGGGGGGAGCACCGTGATTGCCCCGGAAGGGAAGTGGGAAGCGTTCCACGGAACTCTGGAGGTGCCTGAGATGACCGACGCCGCGCCGCGGCTGGCAGCGATTGCCGAAACCCTGCTGGGCGCCCCCGTGCCCGTACGGATACGGGCCTGGGACGGCAGCGAGGCCGGCCCCGCGACCGGCCCCGTGCTGGTGATCAACCACCGGCGCGCCCTGCGCCGGGTCCTGTGGAAGCCCGGCGAGCTGGGGCTGGCACGCGCCTGGGTGGCCGGGGAGCTGACCGTCGAGGGCGACCTCTTCGAGCTGCTGGACCGGGTGGCCGGCCTGCTCTGGGAGCGGGAGCACGCCCCCGCCCCGGTCCGTACCGGGCCGGGCGGGCTCGCCTCGTTGCGCCCGCACCTGCCCGCCCGCGGTCCGGTCTCCGCCGGGACGGCCGCGCTCCTGCGCGACCCGGCGGCACGGGCCGCCGTACGCGAGCTCGTGGGCCTGGCGCGGCCGTGGCCCGCGCCCGCGCCGCCGCCGGAGGAGGCCGTCCGCCGCGGCGGCCCGCGGCACTCGAAGAGGCGCGACAGCGAGGCGATCAGCCACCACTACGACGTGGGCAACGAGTTCTACGAGCGGGTCCTCGGCCCCTCGATGGTGTACTCCTGCGCCTACTGGACCCCGGACGGCACCCTCGAGGACGCCCAGCGGGACAAGCTCGACCTGGTCTGCCGCAAGCTCGGCCTGAAGCCGGGGGAGCGGCTCCTGGACGTCGGCTGCGGCTGGGGCTCGATGGCCCTGCACGCGGCCCGCGAGTACGGCGTCCGGGTCACCGGCATCACCCTCTCGCGCGAGCAGGCCGCCTACGCCCGCAAGCGGATCGCCGAGGAGGGGCTGACCGACCGGGTCGACATCCGGGTGCAGGACTACCGGGACGTCAAGGACGGCCCGTACGACGCCATTTCCTCGATCGGCATGGCCGAGCACGTGGGCGCCGCGCGCTACCGCGAGTACGCCCGGATCCTGCACGCCCTGCTGGCCCCCGGCGGCCGGCTGCTCAACCACCAGATCGCGCGGCCCCCGGAGCCCCACGAGGAGGCGTACCGGGTCGACGAGTTCATCGACGCGTACGTCTTCCCCGACGGGGAGCTGTCCCCGATCGGCACCACCGTCGGAGAGCTGGAGCGGGCCGGCTTCGAGGTGCGCGACGTGGAGGCGCTGCGCGAGCACTACGCGCTGACCCTGCGGGCCTGGGTGGCGCGCCTGGAGGAGCACTGGGACGAGGCCGTCCGGCTCACCTCGCCGGGACGGGCCCGGGTGTGGCTGCTGTACATGGCGGCCTCCGCGCTCGGCTTCGAGCGGAACCGCCTGGGGGTCAACCAGGTGCTGGCGGTACGGCCCGGGGACGGAGGGGTCTCGGGGATGCCGCTGCGGGCTCGGGTCTGGGGCGGGTAGCCCCGTACGCATCGAGAGCGGGAAGGGCCCCGGGGCTTGTGCCCCGGGGCCCTTCCGTGTGTGCGCTGCGCGGTCCGCTACTCCGTCTTGATGGCGGTCAGCATGTTCAGCCGGGCGGCGCTGCGGGCCGGCCACATGGCGGCCAGGACGCCGACGACGGCGGCGAGCAGGAGGAAGACGCCGATCCGGTCGTAGGGCAGGACCAGTTCGTAGTTCGGCACCGCCTTCTCGACGGTGGAGCCGACGGCCCAGGCGAGGAAGACGCCGATGCCGATGCCGAGGACCGCGCCGAAGAGCGAGATGACCACGGACTCCAGGCGGATCATGTTCTTGACCCGGGCCCGGTCGAGGCCGATCGCCCGCAGCATGCCGATCTCCTGGGTCCGTTCGAAGACCGACATCGCCAGGGTGTTGACCACGCCGAGCACCGAGATGATCAGCGCCATGCCGAGCAGCCCGTACATGATGTTCAGCATCGTGTTGATCATGCCGCCCATCTCGTTGCGCATGTCCTGCTGGGTGGCGACGGTCATCGCCGGGTTCTTGCCGAGGGCGTCGATGACGGCCTGCTGGCTCGCCTTGGACTGGCCGCCGGTGGTGTTGACGTAGACCTCGCGGATGTACTGCTGGTCGGTGTGCGCGCCGAGGACCTTGTTGTCGAGGACGTACGGGGAGAGCAGGCCCTCCAGGTCCTTGTAGACGGCGCCGACCTTCAGGGTGGCCTTCTGGCCGTCCTCGAACTGGGCGGGGAGGGCGGCGCCGACGGTGAGCTTCTGCTTCTTCGCGGTGCTCTCGGCGACGGCGACCTCGCCCCGGCCGAGGCTGTCCAGGGAGCCGCTGACGACCTGGATGTTCAGCAGCTCGCCGATGGCGGCCGGGTTGACGCCGGAGGCGGCGCGGAAGGTGTCGCCGGTCTTGAAGTAGCCGTCGGCCTGCGGGGAGACCGCCTTGACGCCGGGGGCCTTGGCCAGGGTCTCGGCCACCGACTTGTCCAGGCTGCCGTTGCCGCCGGACATGGTGACCTTGTAGTCGGCCTTCAGCTTGTCGGTGCTCATCCGGTCCACGGCCCGGCCCATGGTGACGCCGAGCACGGACATGGTGGTGACGAGGGTCAGGCCGATCGCCAGGGAGGCGGCGGTGACGGCGGTGCGGCGCGGGTTGCGCACGGCGTTCTGCGCGGCGAGCTTGCCGGGGACGCCGAAGACCTTCTGGAGCAGCGGGCGGACGGCGGCGATGACCGGCTGGGAGAGCAGCGGCAGCAGCACGATCATGCCGATGAGCATCAGGGCGGCGCCGGCGCCGATGACCATGCGGCCGTCCCCGCCCATGGAGACGCCGAGGAAGACGACGCCGATGCCTGCGAGGCTGATCAGGGAGCCGAGGACGTTGCGCACCAGGAGGGACTTGGCGGAGGCCGGCAGGTGGGCGCTGCCCATGGCGGCGACCGGGGCGATGCGGCCGGTGCGCCAGGCGGGCAGCAGGGCGGCGAGGGTGGTGACGAGGACGCCGATGACCAGGGCCGCGACGATCGTGGCCGGGGCGACGACCAGGTCCCCGGCGGGGATCTTGGCGCCGATGGAGTCCATCACCGAGCGCATGCCGACCGCGAGGCCGACGCCGCCGGCCAGGCCGATGACGGCCGAGAGGGCGCCGACGACCAGGGCCTCGGCGAGCACCGAGCGGATGACCTGGCCGCGGTTGGCGCCGACGGCGCGCAGCAGGGCCAGCTCCTTGGTGCGCTGGGCGACCAGCATGGTGAAGGTGTTGTAGATCAGGAAGACACCGACGAAGAGGGAGATGCCGGCGAAGGCGAGCAGCATGGTGCTCATGCTGCTCATCCCCTTCTCGATGTCCTTGGCCTGCTCGGCGGCGAGCGCGGCGCCGGTCTGGGCCTTGGTGGTCTTGCCGTCGACCAGCGGCTTGATGTCGGAGAGCAGCTGGTCGGCGGAGGCGCCGGGGGCGGCGGCGACCGACAGCTCGTCGTAGAAGCCGGGCTGGAGGTAGAGCTCCTGGGCGACCTTGGTGTCGAACAGGACGAGGCTGCCGCCGGCGTTGACGGCGCCGTCCTCGGTGGTGAAGACGCCGGCGAGGGTGAACTCGCGGACCGGGCCGTTGGTGGCGACGCGGACCTTGTCGCCCACGTGGTAGCCGCCCTTGACGGCGGTCTCCCGGTCGAGGGCGATCTGGTCGTCCCTGACCGGGCCGGTGCCGTCGGTGTAGGCGTAGCGGGGGTCCTTGCCGTCCTTGCCGGGGGCGTGGTTGGAGCCCTTGTTGGCCCAGCCGGAACCGATCAGCTTGCCGTTCTCGTCGCCGACGCCGGCGAAGCCGGAGACGCGGCCGGAGACCGAGCCGACGCCCTTGACGGCCTTCACCTTGTCCAGGGTCTGCTGGCTGATGCCGGGGTCGCCCTCCTTCCGGCCGTCCTCGGCGCGGGCCTGGCCGTAGGAGGTGACGGAGACGGCGACGCCGCTGTAGCTCTTGGCGGACTGGCCGGAGAGGGCCTTGCTGAGGGTGTCGGTGAAGACGAGGGTGCCGGAGACGAAGGCGACGCCGAGGGTGACGGCGAGCACCGTCATCAGCAGCCGGGCCTTGTGCGCGAGGACGTTGCGCAGGGCGGTACGGAACATGGGGATATCGGTCCTGGGGCTGGAGGTCGGTGAGGAGGGCTGCGGGAGCTCCGCGGAGCGGGCGGTCCGGCTCGGGGCGGTCCGGCTCCGGGTCAGCTGGTGCGGCCCTTGGCGTCGAAGGCCTTCATCCGGTCGAGCACGCCGTCGGCGGTGGGCCCGTACATCTCGTCGACGATGCGGCCGTCGGCGAGGAAGATGACGCGGTCCGCGTACGAGGCGGCGACCGCGTCGTGGGTGACCATCACGACGGTCTGGCCGAGCTCGCGCACCGAGTTGCGCAGGAAGCCGAGGACCTCGGCGCCGGAACGGGAGTCGAGGTTTCCGGTGGGCTCGTCACCGAAGATGATCTCGGGGCGGGCGGCCAGGGCGCGGGCCACGGCCACGCGCTGCTGCTGGCCGCCGGAGAGCTGCGTGGGGCGGTGGGAGAGGCGGCCGGAGAGGCCGACCATGTCCACGACGGTGTCCAGCCACTGCTTGTCGGCCTTGCGGCCGGCGATGTCCATGGGGAGGGTGATGTTCTCCAGGGCGGTCAGGGTCGGCAGCAGGTTGAAGGCCTGGAAGATGAAGCCGATCTTGTCCCGGCGCAGCTGCGTCAGCTGCTTGTCCTTCAGGGAGCCCAGCTCGGTGTCGCCGATGCGGACGGAGCCGGAGGAGAAGGTGTCGAGTCCGGCCACGCAGTGCATCAGCGTGGACTTGCCGGAGCCGGAGGGGCCCATGATCGCGGTGAACTGGCCCTGGGTGAAGTCGACGGAGACGTTGTCCAGCGCGACCACCTGGGTCTCGCCCTGGCCGTACACCTTGGAGAGCTGCGTGGCGCGGGCGGCCACGGCCTGTGCGGTGCGCTGCTGGGCGTAGTTCATGGCGGTCACGGGGGGACTCCTGTCGAACGGGTGCTGCGGTGGGGCGGGACCTTTCCATCCTCACCGGCGGCACCCCCGCCGGGGATCAGCCGAGGTGCCCGTTCGACGGCCCACTGGAGTCTGACCGGAGGCGGCCGGGCCTCCTCCTTTGGTATGACAGAGGGGGCGGCGACGGGGCTTGCGCGGGGGGCCGTCCGTGGGGTGGCCCGGGGTGGCGGACGGGGTGGCGGGGGGCAGCGGAATCAGGTCAATCCCGGGGCGGGGCGGAGCATCCTCCGGAACAGTGCCGACCGTGACTTATCGGGTCTGACGCCCCCTCAATCGCCAATAAAATCAGACAACATCGGATAGAGGGCCCTCGGTCGGCCGAGGTGTTCCGGATAGGCTCATCACTGCGTTCAAGGCTTTTCCACGGGGCCCGCCGCGCCTTGCCCGGATGGTGGAATGCAGACACGGCGAGCTTAAACCTCGCTGGCCCTCGGGTCGTGCCGGTTCAAGTCCGGCTCCGGGCACTTCAGCGGCTCTTCGGTTTATCCTCAGCGGTTCGCCGCGCCTTCTCCTAAGATCCTCCTCCAGCAGTAGGGTGCTTTCTTTGCGAGCGCATTACTCTTGAAGCAAGGCTGCGCACGGTGGCCATGGAGGAGTGAGATGAGGAGCAGTAACCCGGTCTTCTCGCGACGGGGGTTCAGCCGCGACAACGGCGGCTACGCGGGCTTCGAGGCGCAGCACGCGCAGGCCGGGACCGCGACCAACCCGTACGCGACGAATCCTTACGCCACCGACCCGGTCACCGGCATGCCGGCGGCCCCGGTCCGCGGCAACGCGATGACCATCGACGACGTCGTGACCCGTACGGCCATGACGCTCGGCACCCTGATCGTCACCGCGACCATCGCCTGGCTCGCCCTGCCCGTCGACCCGGCGAACGTCGGCAAGTCGTACGGCGTCGCCGTCGGCTCGGCGCTCGTCGCGTTCGTGCTCGCCATGGTCCAGAGCTTCAAGCGCAAGCCGACGCCGGCGCTGATCCTCGGCTACGCGGCGTTCGAGGGCGTCTTCCTCGGCGTCATCAGCATGGTGACCAGCACCTACATCAGCCCCGGCGTGGTCGTCCAGGCCGTGCTCGGCACGATGTGCGTCTTCGCCGCGGTGCTCGTGGCATACAAGATGCGCTGGATCCGCGTCACCCGCCGCTTCACCGGCTTCGTGATGGCCGCGGCCCTCGGCTTCGTCCTGCTCATGCTGGCGAACTCGCTGTTCATGCTGTTCGGCGGCGGTGACGGCCTCGGCTTCCGCAGCGGCCCGCTCGGCATCGTCTTCGGCATCGTCGGCGTCATCCTCGGCGCCTGCTTCCTCGCCATGGACTTCAAGCAGGTCGAGGACGGCGTGGCGTACGGCGCCCCGCGCGAGGAGGCCTGGCTGGCGGCCTTCGGCCTCACGCTGACCCTGGTGTGGATCTACCTGGAGCTGCTGCGCCTGTTCCAGATCCTCTCCGGCGACGACTAGCCGTACCGGCAGAGCAAGGGAAGGCCCCGCGAGCGGACCGCTCGCGGGGCCTTCCCGCGTCCTGGGCCCGTCCGGGGAGGGGGACCGGGGAACTCTCAGCCGAACCTGCGGGCGGCTCTGCGCAGGCCGTGCTCGTGGATGATCGCCTTGGCCTGGCCGTACGACAGGTCGTGCGCGCCGAGCAGCCAGCTGACCTTCTCCTCGAAGCGGACGAGGGAGGGGCCCTCGTCGACGGTCCGGAGCCAGTCGGAGATCTCACGACCGGTGGTCTGGGGGATTCTGTCGATCATGTTGCGGTGGGTCTGCTCGGAGAACTCTACGGACATGGGCGCCTCCGGGGGGTGTCGCCGTGCTGTTCCCTTCACGTCACCGTGCCGCAGAGTCAGCCCGTTGGCAATGGCGCCGGGGCGGCGCGTAAGGTCGGCCGGGTGCTCGATACCTCACCCCTGAACGCCGCCGTGGAGCGCTTCGCCGACCGGCTGCGGGCCGCCCCGCAGAGCCGGCTCCAGCGGGGCGCCGCCGCGGAGGCCCTCCAGCTGGCCCGGGAGCTCGCGCTGCGGGCACAGCGGCTGGAGGACCCGCACGGGGCGGCTCCGGCGCGCGTGATGCCGGACGCGGGCCTCTTCGTCGTCGGGGACCAGGTGGCGGTGGCCGGCCTGGACCTCGCCGAAGCGCTGCGCGCCGCGGCGGCGGACCGGGACGCGGACGGCGCGAAGGCCCCGTCCGAGATGCTGGACGAGGCCGTGGCGCTGGTGGAGCAGGCCGAGATCAGAGCGATGCGATGACGCGGTCCGCGAGGATGTAGACGTTGCTGTCGGGGTCCTCGGCGTCGCCGCAGGAGAACGTCAGCGCGTAGGCGCCGGAGATGCCCGAGCCGCCCAGCAGGACCGGGGCGGTGCCCGAGCGCAGGGCCTCCGCGAGGCGCTCCGCCGTCTCCCGGTGGCCCGGGGTCATGCACAGCGTGGTGCCGTCGGTGAAGACGTACACGTCGAGGGTGCCCAGGGGGCCGGGCCGGACGTCCGCGAGGGCCGTACGGGCCTCCGCGAGCTCCTCCAGGCGGCTGACGGTGCGCTCGTGGTCGGCGCCGGGGTTCGGCTGGACCGGGACGAAGTCGGGGTGCGAGGGGTGGCGGCGGCGGGCCGCGGCGAGCTCGGCGGAATCCTCGGCGTACTCCTGGTACTCGTCGGCGAGGTCGTCGCCCAGGACCGGCTCCAGGCCGACCAGGTCCGCCTGTCGGGGCAGGAAGACCGGGCTGTCCTCACCGAGGCCGGGCAGGCCGCCCAGCAGCGAAGGAGCGTCGGCGGCGTCGCGGGCCTCCTGCGCGGCCCAGAAGGCCCGCGCTTCGGCCAGCTCGCGCTCGCGCTCCTCGGCGAGGGCCTCGGCCACGGCGGCTCGTATCTCGGCGGCGGGGGACGCCGCCGCGCTGCGGGCGTGCGGAACGGTCGCGGCGCGCGGGTGGGCCGACACCGCCAGCTCACCGCGCAGGGCGGTGACCTGCTTGCGCAGTCCGTGGACGGCGTGCAGCGCAGCAGCGCCCACGGCCGTGGCAGCGGCCGTGGTCAGCAGCAGGGCAAGAGACATGGCGCTCACTGACTAACTCCTGGTTGATTCGATCCCCCGACTTCCTACATCAGCTTGTCCCGTGCTGTGAATGGCGTGCAGTGCATTACGTCATGAATTGGACAGGTCTTTCGTCCTTGCGGACCAAGGGGGAAAGCTTCTGACCTGGGCAAATGCCGCTCCCCCAGGACAAAGGTCACATCCTGGGGGAGATTCGGTCACAGGTCGGCCGCGACGGGATTGGAAACCGCCGTCAGTAGAGCGTACGGATCTCGAGGATCCCTTGCGGGGACTGGGGGCCCCGCTCGATTCGCCGGGCCGTTCGCCGCTACGACAGGCGCTCGATCACCATGGCCATGCCCTGGCCGCCTCCGACGCACATCGTCTCCAGGCCGAACTGCTTGTCGTGGAACTGGAGGCTGTTGATCAGGGTGCCGGTGATACGGGCACCGGTCATCCCGAACGGGTGACCGACGGCGATGGCCCCGCCGTTGACGTTCAGCTTGTCGAGCGGGATCTCCAGGTCGCGGTAGGACGGGATGACCTGGGCGGCGAAGGCCTCGTTGATCTCGAACAGGTCGATGTCGCCGACGGTCAGGCCGGCCCGCTTCAGCGCCTGCTTGGAGGCCTCGACCGGGCCGAGGCCCATGATCTCCGGGGACAGGGCGGTGACGCCGGTGGACACGATCCGGGCGAGCGGGGTCAGGCCCAGCTCGCGCGCCTTGGTGTCGCTCATGATGACGAGCGCGGCCGCGCCGTCGTTCAGCGGGCAGCAGTTGCCGGCCGTGACCAGGCCGTCGGGGCGGAAGACGGGCTTGAGGCCCTCCACGCCCTCCAGGGTGACCCCGGCGCGCGGGCCGTCGTCCTGGCTGACCACCGTGCCGTCCGGGGTGGTGACCGGGGTGATCTCGCGCTCCCAGAAGCCGTTCTTGATGGCGGCCTCGGCGAGGTTCTGCGAGCGGACGCCGAACTCGTCCATGTCCCGGCGGGTCACGCCCTTGAGGCGGGCCAGGTTCTCGGCGGTCTGCCCCATGGAGATGTAGGCGTCGGGGATCAGGCCGTCCTCGCGCGGGTCGTGCCAGTCGCTGCCCTCGCTCGCGGCGACGGCGGCGGTCCGGGCCTCGGCGTCCGCGAAGAGCGGGTTGTGGGTGTCCGGCAGGCCGTCCGAGGAGCCCTTGGCGAACCGGGACACCGTCTCGACGCCCGCGGAGATGAAGACGTCGCCCTCGCCCGCCTTGATGGCGTGCAGCGCCATGCGGGAGGTCTGGAGGGAGGAGGAGCAGTAACGGGTGATCGTGGTGCCGGGCAGGTAGTCCATGCCCATCTGCACCGCGACGATGCGGGCCAGGTTGTGGCCCTGCTCCCCGCCGGGGAGGCCGCAGCCGAGCATCAGGTCGTCGATGTCGCGCGGGTCCAGGGAGGGGATCTTGGCGAGGGCGGCCTGGATGATGGTGGCGGTCAGGTCGTCCGGGCGGACGTCCTTGAGCGAACCCTTGCCGGCGCGCCCGATGGGGGAGCGGGCGGTGGAAACGATGACGGCTTCGGGCATCGGGACTCCAAGGGGGTGCGTCGTTGCGGGACCGCATGCGAAGTTACCGCCCCGTACGGTCGAGGTCACCGGGGTCGGTGTGTGATGCCGCACTCCTTTTTAACGCACCGCTCGCCCGGCGCGGTGCCGCGGGAGCGTGCCGCTGCTGGGGCGGGGCCGTCGGGTGCGGGTGGCGGACCGCTGCGCGGTGCCCTTGCCCCTCCCCGCCCTTCGCCCGTTCCCCGGGGCTGCGCCCCGGACCCCCCGGGGCTGCGCCCCGGACCCCCCGGGGCTGCGCCCCGGACCCCCCGGGGCTGCGCCCCGGACCCCCCGGGGCTGCGCCCCGGACCCCTGCGGGGTGGCCCCGAGGGTGGGTTGTCCCGCCGCGCGGTACACGCAGGGTTACGCGGATTCCTCGGCCGGGGCCGGGGACGGGGTTTCGGCCTCCGGGAGGCGCCGGCGGCGGCGGTGCTTGAGCAGGGCCCACGGGCCGCGGGCCGGCGTGACCTCCGTACCCGGTTCCCCCGCGGCCGCCGACGCCGCCTTCGCCACCAGCAGCATGTCCTCGTCCCGCGAGACGTCCAGCCGGTCCGACCCCGGCCACAGCCCCAGCGCCGCGCACAGCGTCGGGAGCACGGCCATCGCGGCCGTCGCGTACCCCTCCGCCGAGGGGTGGTAGGAGTCCGGGCCGAACATCTCGCGCGGGTTCGCCGCGAACTCCGGGCCCAGCAGGTCCCCCATCGAGATCGTGCGGGCCCCCAGGGCGACCACGCCGATGGTCTGCGCCGCCGCCAGCTGCCGTGACACCCGGCGGGCCATCCACCGCAGCGGCTGGTACACCGGCTCGATCGTGCCCAGGTCGGGGCAGGTGCCGACGACCACCTCGGAGCCCGCGAGCCGCAGCCGGCGTACGGCCGCCGTCAGCAGGCGCACCGACTGCGTGAGCGGCATCCGCCGGGTCACGTCGTTCGCGCCGATGATGATCACGCAGACGTCCGGCGGCGGCGCGTTCCCCTCCAGCAGCAGGCTCACCTGACGGTCGAGGTCGTCCGACATGGCCCCCGACAGCGCCACGTTGCGCAGCTCCACCGGCCGCTCGGCCACCGCCGCCAGCCCGGACGCCAGCAGCGCGGCCGGCGTCTGGCGGGCCCGCCGTACGCCCAGTCCGGCCGCCGTGGAGTCGCCCAGCATGCCCATGCGCAGCGGCCCCGGGCTCAGCTCCGGCCCGCTGAACTCGCTCCCGTAGAGGCCGTCGGCGCGCGGCGGATCACCCAGTCCGGTGCCCACCGTGCGCTTCGCGAACTGCACCTCCGCCAGCACCAGCCCGAAGGCGGCGACCCCGACCAGCCCGAGTCCGCCACCGCCGTACGCCGCCCCCGCCGCGATCCGGCGGGCCGTCCTCGCCCTGGACACCCTTCGAGCCACCTCCTCCGTCGTGTTGACCTACCTGCCCCGTAGTGCCGGTCGGCCAATCCCTTTCCGCATACTCTGGCCGCACCTCCCGGAGAACCCGTGGAGTCCCCTTCCTGGAGAACATGGTGCAATTCCACGACTCGATGATCAGCCTCGTCGGCAACACCCCGCTGGTGAAGCTCAACCGCGTGACCGAAGGCCTGCAGGCCACCGTGCTTGCCAAGGTCGAGTACTTCAATCCCGGCGGTTCCGTGAAGGACCGGATCGCCGTACGGATGATCGAGGCCGCCGAGCAGAGCGGTGCCCTCAAGCCCGGTGGCACCATCGTGGAGCCCACCAGCGGCAACACCGGCGTCGGACTCGCCATCGTGGCCCAGCAGAAGGGCTACAAGTGCATCTTCGTGTGCCCTGACAAGGTGTCCCTCGACAAGATCAACGTGCTGCGCGCGTACGGCGCCGAGGTCGTGGTCTGCCCGACCGCCGTCGACCCCGAGCACCCGGACTCGTACTACAACGTCTCCGACCGCCTCGTGCGCGAGACCCCGGGCGCCTGGAAGCCGGACCAGTACAGCAACCCGAACAACCCCCGTTCGCACTACGAGACCACCGGTCCCGAGCTGTGGGAGCAGACGGACGGGAAGATCACGCACTTCGTGGCGGGCGTCGGCACCGGCGGCACGATCTCCGGCACCGGCAACTACCTGAAGGAGGTCAGCGGCGGGAAGGTCAAGGTCATCGGCGCGGACCCGGAGGGTTCGGTCTACTCCGGCGGCAGCGGCCGGCCGTACCTGGTCGAGGGCGTCGGCGAGGACTTCTGGCCGACCGCCTACGACCCGGACGTCACCGACGAGATCATCGCGGTGTCCGACAAGGACTCCTTCCAGATGACCCGCCGCCTGGCGAAGGAGGAGGGCCTGCTGGTCGGCGGTTCCTGCGGCATGGCGGTCGTCGCCGCGCTGCGCGCCGCCGAGGGGCTGGGCCCGGACGACGTGGTCGTCGTCCTGCTGCCGGACAGCGGCCGCGGCTACATGAGCAAGATCTTCAGTGATGAGTGGATGGCCGGCCACGGCTTCCTGGAGGAGGCCGGCCCGGCCGCCCGCATCGGTGACGTCCTCGCGGACAAGGAGGGCGGCATCCCGTCGCTCGTCCACATGCACCCGGAGGAGACCGTCGGCCAGGCCATCGAGGTGCTGCGCGAGTACGGCGTGTCGCAGATGCCGATCGTCAAGCCGGGCGCCGGCCACCCGGACGTGATGGCGGCGGAGGTCATCGGCTCGGTCGTGGAGAAGGAGCTCCTCGCGGCGCTGTTCGCGCAGCGGGCCTCGCTCGGCGATCCGCTGGAGAAGCACATGAGCGCGCCGCTGCCGCAGGTCGGCTCCGGTGAGCCGGTGTCCGAGCTGATGGCGGTGCTGGGCGAGGCCGACGCGGCGATCGTGCTGGTCGAGGGCAAGCCGACCGGTGTGGTGAGCCGCCAGGACCTGCTGGCGTTCCTGGCCAAGACGGCCTAGTCACCGCGGGAGGCGGGGGCCGCCGCACCCCCGGCGGGCCGGGGGGCGGGACGACGGCGGTCCCCGCCCGGGACACGGGCCGACGGGCCGTCCGCGTCCGTGCGCCGGCGCGCTCCGGGAGCCGCTCCGGGGTGCGCAGGCGCCGTACGGCGTCGGCCGGGGGTCCGGGTCTCCGGGCTTCCCGCGCCGACGTCCCCTACTGTGCCGCGGCCGTGTTAAGCCCGTGCTGCGCCCGCGTGTCGCCCCCGTACCGTTCGGGCGACGGGCGTCCGCCTCAGCCCAGGGGGTCGTGCGCGGGACGGCGCAGGCGGGCCGTGTGGGCGAGGTTCACGCCCAGGACGCCCGCCCAGGCCACCAGCAGGCCGCCGATGCCCGCCTGGGCGGCGCCGATCGCCGACAGGGGGATCGCGAGGACCAGGGTCACCACGGCGAAGCCGAAGCGCTCCCCGAAGGCGGCCACGGCGGCCGTGCCCCCGTCCCCGTCGCGCGCCGTGCGCAGCCGCTCCTCGGCGAGCCTGCGCCGCACCTGGGTGTCGACCTTGTCCACGAAGGAGTCCACGAGCGCGGCCTCGTACTCGGGCCCGAGCTCCCGCCGGGCCTCCAGCGTGGCGGCGAGTTCCTTCTTGAGCTCTGTCATGCGGCCACCGTAGGAACCGGCCGGACGGCCCGCACTGGGGGTAGCCCCCGTATCCGGATCGCGGGCACGGCTTGCCCCGCTGCATAGACACATGCAGAGTGCACGGTGACTGAATATCTGACCGGGGACGGGACGGAGGGGACGGCGATGAACGACAGCCCGGCCGCACGGCTGCAGCAGCTGTTCGAGGGACACCGGCTGACGCCGACCCAGCGGCGGATCGCGCACTGCATGGTGCGCGGCGCGGCGGAGGTGCCGTTCCTGTCCAGTGTGGAACTGGCCGAGCTGGCCGGGGTGAGCCAGCCGTCGGTGACCCGCTTCGCCGTGGCGCTCGGCTTCGACGGGTACCCGGCGCTGCGCCGGCACCTGCGCGAGGTGGCTCCGGCGGGGCGGCCGGAGCCGGCGCGGGGGGATGCGTACAACGAGTACCAGCAGGCCGTCCAGGGCGAGATCGAGAACCTCCAGCGGCTGGCGGTGATGCTCGCGGACCCGGCGCCGGTCGAGGAGGCGGGGCGGCTGCTGGCGGCTTCGGCCCCGCTGCCGGTGCTGGGGCTGCGGGCGGCGTCCTCGCAGGCGCGCGGGTTCGCGTACTTCGCCGCGAAGGTGCATCCGGACGTGCGGCTCCTCGACGAGGGCGGCTCCATGCTGGCCGACCGGATCGACGCGGCGGCCGCCGCGGGGGCGTCGGCGCTGCTGTGCTTCGCCCTGCCCCGGCACCCGCGCGAGGTGGTGGAGGCGCTGGACCACGCGCGGGCGGCCGGGCTGACGGCGGTGACGGTCGCCGACTCGGCGTTCGCGCCCGTCGCCCGGCACTCGGACCTGCTGATCCCGGCGCCGGTGGGCACCGGGCTGGCCTTCGACACGGCGTGCGCGCCGATGCTGCTGGGGCGGGTGCTGCTGGAGGCGATGGCGGACGCGCTGCCGGACGCGCAGGCGCGCCTGGAGGACTTCGACGCGCGGGCCGCTGCGCGGGGGCTGTTCGTGGAGTAGGCCACCCACGCCCTGCCGGGCCGGGCCAGGGGGCCGTGCCGGGCCGGGCCGGGCGGAGCCGTGCCGGGCCTTGCCGTCCCGTGCCGGGCGGAGCCGTGCGGGGCCTTGCCGTGCCGTGCCGGGCGGAGCCGTGCCGGGCCTTGCGGGGCCGTGCGGGGCCTTGCCGTGCCGTGCCGGGCGGAGCCGTGCCGGGCCTTGCGGGGCCTTGCCGGGCCGTGGCGTGGCGAGCCGTGCCGGGCGGGGCCGTGCCGGGCGGGGACGGGCTGTGCCGGGCCGGGGGCAGGGGCCGGGCCGTGCCGGGCGGGGACGGGCTGTGCCGGGCCGGGGGCAGGGGCCGGGCCGTGGCGGGCCGGGCCGTGCCGGGCGGGTGTGGGGGCGCCGCTGCGGGTGCGGGGTGGGCGTCGTGCGGTGCGTTGCCGGGGCCGGGGTGCGGGTGCCGCTGCGCGGGGGGTGGGTCCCCTACCCGCCCTTCGCCCGTTCCCCGGGCTGCGCCCGGACCCCCTGGGGGCTCCGCCCCCAGACCCCCGCGCCTCAAACGCCGGCGGGGCTGGATTTCGCCGGGCGGCGCCGGAGGGGCCGGCGGGCCTGGAGGGCGGCGGCCGCCGCCGGCGGGTCTTGAGTGCGCGCAGCGCACTTCCGGCCGGCGCGGTGTTCGAGCGCTCCGGGCGCGGAGCGCACCGTAGCGGGGGCAGGGGCGGAGCCCCCTGGGGATGGGGCGGAGCCCCAGGGTTTCGGGGCATAGCCCCGACGGGGGCCGGGGCGCAGCTCCGGGGAACGGGCGAAGGGCGGGGAGGGGCAAGGGCACCGTGCGGCGGTCCGCAGCCCGGACCTGGCGGCCCCGCCCCGGCCCGCGGCCGGAGGCAAGCCGTACCCCGGCCGGCCAGGCCTACCGCAGGGCGTCGCGGAAGTCGCCGCCCGCCTCCGTGACGATCTCCGGCAGGGACTGCGCCGGGCGGGCCAGGGCGAAGCGGATCCCGCCGGGCGGGCCGTCGTCCGTGAAGCCGTGGACCGCCGGGCGGGGGAGGCTGTTGTAGCCGTAGTGGGCCGTGAAGAAGTACGCGCCCGTGTCCGGGACGGCGATCACGTCGCCCGGCGAGAGCTCCGGCAGCTCCCGGGCGGCGGCCAGCAGGTCCCCGGCGAAGCAGGCGGGCCCCGCGATGTCCTGCGCCACCGGCACACCGGTCCTCGGGGCGCCCTCGCCGTCGTACGCCAGGATCCGCAGCGGCCAGGCCGCCGGGGCGTACACGGTACGGGTGGCCACCTGGACCCCGGCGTGGGTCAGCGCGATGGGCCGTCCGCCGGTCACCTTCGTGTACTCGACCCGGGCCAGCACCAGCCCGTGCTTGGCCAGCAGGGACCGCCCGAACTCGGTGACCAGCCCGTACGAGCCGTCGAAGAGGGCCGGCACGCCCTCGCGCAGGGCGGCCGCGTACGCGTCCCAGCCCGGGGCGTGCTCGTCCGAGGCGAAGTTCACCGGCAGTCCGCCGCCGATGTCGAGGGTGTCGACCCGCCGCTCCCCGGCCGCCGCGTTGATCTCCTCGGCCAGCGCGTGCAGCTCCCGCACCCCCTCGGCGATCAGCGACAGCGGCACGCCCTGCGAGCCCGAGTGGACGTGCAGCCGGGTCAGCCACGGCCGCTCCACGAAGGCCCGTACGAGCCGTTCGCGCGCCCCCGGGTCCCGCAGCGGGAAGCCGAACTTGGAGACGGCGGTGGCCGTGGACAGGGCGTCGATGGTCCCGGCGCCCGTCTGCGGGTTGATCCGCACCCCGAGCGGGGAGCGGGTGGGGCCCGCCGCCACCAGGGCGTCCAGGCGCTCCAGCTCCTGCCCGTTGTCGGCGTTGACGGCGATCCCCAGGGCCAGCGCCCCGCGCAGCTCGGCGGCCGTCTTCGCGGGGGAGTCCAGTACCGTCCGCTCCGCCGGGACCCCCGCCGCCCGGGCCAGGGCCAGCTCCCCGGGACTGGCCACCTCGCAGCCGATCCCGGCGTCCGCGAGCAGCCGCAGGACGGGGACCAGCGGGGCGGCCTTCACCGCGAAGGTGTGCAGGACGGGCGTGCCGGGCGCCACCGCGGCCGCGAACGCGCCGGCCAGGGCGGCGGCGGAGGCGCGGATACCGGCCACGTCCAGCAGGCAGACCACCGGCTCGGAGTCCAGCAGCCCCTGCTCCACGGCGGCCCGTACGGCCCGGTCACGGCGCTCGGCGGCGCCCTGCGTGTGCGTCTCGGCGGCCATGTCGGCCATCCCATCATCAGGACGTCTGCGCCGCAGCTGTTGACTGGAACTATTCATACCGCCAGGATGTGAATGGATTGACCAACATCGGAGGAGGCACCAGCCATGTCAGGACCCCGCCCCGTACGGGCCGCGCGAGGCACCGAGCTCAGCACCCTGGGATGGCAGCAGGAGGCCGCCCTCCGCATGCTGCAGAACAACCTCGACCCCGAGGTCGCGGAGCACCCCGACAAGCTCGTCGTCTACGGCGGCACCGGCAAGGCCGCCCGCGACTGGCGCTCCTTCGACGCGATGGTGCGCACCCTTCGGACCCTCAAGCAGGACGAGACCATGCTGGTCCAGTCCGGCCGCCCGGTCGGCGTGATGCAGACCCACGAGTGGGCGCCGCGCGTGCTGCTCGCCAACTCCAACCTGGTCGGCGACTGGGCCAACTGGGAGGAGTTCCGCCGCCTGGAGCACCTCGGCCTGACCATGTACGGCCAGATGACCGCCGGCTCCTGGATCTACATCGGCACCCAGGGCATCCTCCAGGGCACCTACGAGACCTTCGCGGCCGTCGCCGCGAAGAAGTTCGGCGGCACCCTGGCGGGCACCATCACCCTGACCGCCGGCCTCGGCGGCATGGGCGGCGCCCAGCCGCTGGCCGTGACGATGAACGACGGCGTCGCGATCTGCATCGACGTCGACCCGCGCGCCATCGAGCGCCGCATCGAGCACCGCTACCTGGACGTGAAGGCCGACAGCCTCGCCCACGCCCTCCAGCTGGCCACCGAGGCCCGCGACGCCCGCAGGCCGCTGTCCATCGGCCTCCTCGGCAACGCCGCCGAGCTGCTCCCGCAGATGCTGGCCGAAGGCGCCCCGATCGACATCGTCACCGACCAGACGAGCGCCCACGACCCGCTCTCCTACCTCCCCGTCGGCGTCGACTTCGACGACATGGCCGCGTACGCCGCCAAGGACCCGGCCGGCTTCACCACCCGCGCCCGCGAGTCGATGGCCCGGCACGTCGAGGCGATGGTCGGCTTCATGGACGCCGGCGCCGAGGTCTTCGACTACGGCAACTCCATCCGCGGCGAGGCCCAGCTGGCCGGCTACGACCGCGCCTTCGCCTTCCCCGGCTTCGTCCCCGCCTACATCCGGCCGCTGTTCTGCGAGGGCAAGGGCCCCTTCCGCTGGGCCGCCCTGTCCGGCGAGGCCTCGGACATCGCCAAGACCGACAAGGCGATGCTGGAGCTGTTCCCGGAGAACGAGTCCCTGCACCGCTGGCTCAAGATGGCCGGCGAGCGCGTCCACTTCCAGGGCCTGCCCGCCCGTATCTGCTGGCTCGGCTACGGCGAGCGCGACCGCGCCGGCGAGCGCTTCAACGACATGGTGGCGAGCGGCGAGCTGGCCGCCCCGCTGGCCATCGGGCGCGACCACCTCGACTGCGGTTCCGTCGCCTCCCCGTACCGCGAGACCGAGGCCATGCTCGACGGCTCCGACGCCATCGCCGACTGGCCGCTGCTCAACGCCATGGTGAACGTGGCCTCCGGCGCCTCCTGGGTGTCCATCCACCACGGCGGCGGCGTCGGCATGGGCCGCTCCATCCACGCCGGCCAGGTCACCGTCGCCGACGGCACCCCGCTGGCCGGCGAGAAGATCCGCCGCGTCCTCACCAACGACCCCGGCATGGGCGTCATCCGCCACGTCGACGCCGGCTACGACATCGCCGAGACGGTCGCCGACGAGCGCGGCGTCCGCGTCCCGATGCGGGAGCACTCCGCGTGAGCGAGGCACGATTCCCGGGCCGGGGGGACTCCCGGCCCGGTGCGGCACCGCTGCCGGGGGCTCTGCCCCCGGACCCCCGCGCCTCAAACGCCGGCGGGGCCGGGGCACCCGGGGGCGCAGCCCCCGGGGCCCCCTCCGGGGTCCGGGGCGGAGCCCCGGGGAACGGTGGAAGGGCGGGGCGGGGAGAGACCAGCTTCCACAGCATGTGGGCAGAGCTCCAGCCCATCGGCCGCCACGCCGGCTCCGGCGGGTACCGCCGCTACGCCTGGACCGGTGCCGACGCCGACTGCCGGGCCTGGTTCCGCGGGCAGGCCGAGGCGCGCGGGCTCGCGTACGAGGTGGACCGCAACGGCAACCAGTGGGCCTGGCTCGGCGACCCCCTCGCGGGCGACGCCGTGGTCACCGGCTCCCACCTGGACTCCGTCCCCGACGGCGGGGCCTTCGACGGCCCCCTCGGAGTGGTGTCCTCCTTCGCCGCCCTGGACGAGCTCCGCGCCCGCGGCGCCGCCCCCACCCGCCCCCTGGCCATCACCAACTTCGGTGACGAGGAGGGCGCCCGCTTCGGGCTGGCCTGCGTCGGCTCCCGGCTCGCCGCCGGACAGCTGAGCAAGGACAAGGCGTACGAGCTGCGCGACGCCGACGGCGTCAGCCTCCCGCAGGCCATGGAGGCCGCCGGGTACGACCCCGATACCATCGGAGCCGACCCGGAACGCCTCGCCCGTATCGGGGCCTTCGTCGAGCTCCACGTCGAACAGGGCCGCGCCCTCGACCTGTCCGGCGACCGCGTCGGCATCGCCTCCGCCATCTGGCCGCACGGCCGCTGGCGGTTCGACTTCCACGGCGAGGCCAACCACGCGGGCACCACCCGCCTGGTCGACCGCCGCGACCCGATGCTCACGTACGCGCAGACCGTGCTGGCCGCCCGCCAGGAGGCGGCCCTCGCCGGCGCCGTCGCCACCTTCGGCAAGATCTCCGTCGAGCCGAACGGCGTCAACGCCATCCCCTCGCTGGTACGGGGCTGGCTCGACTCCCGCGCCGCCGACCAGGCCACCCTCGACACGGTCGTCACCGCCGTCGAGAAGGCCGCCCGCGAACACGCCGAGCGCGACGGCATCGACCTGAACGTCGTACGGGAGTCCTTCACCCCGGTCGTCGAGTTCGAGCACGCCCTGCGCGACGAGCTCAACCGGCTCCTGGGCGGAGCCGTCCCGGTCCTCGGCACCGGCGCGGGACACGACGCCGGGATCCTCTCCGGATCGGTCCCGACCGCCATGCTGTTCGTACGCAACCCCACCGGCGTCTCCCACTCGCCGCGGGAGTTCGCGGCCGAGGACGACTGCGTGGCCGGAGTCCTCGCCCTCGCCGACGTACTGGAAGGCCTGGCATGCCGTTGAAGACGTACTGGCTGGAGCACGCCTGGCTCGGCAGCGCCGTCGAGCCGGGCGTCGTCCTGGACGTGTCCGGCGACGGGCGGATCGCCGCCCTGCGCACCGGGACGCCCGGCCCGCCCCCCGGGGCGGAGGTGCTGCGCGGCCTGACCCTGCCGGGCCTGGCCAACGCCCACTCCCACGCCTTCCACCGGGCGCTGCGCTCGGCCGTCCAGGTCGGCTCGGGGACCTTCTGGACCTGGCGCGAGGTCATGTACGGGGTCGCGCAGAGACTCACCCCCGAGAGCTACTTCGACCTCGCGCGCGCCGTGTACGCGGAGATGGCCCTGGCCGGCATCACCAACGTCGGCGAGTTCCACTACGTCCACCACGCCCCCGGCGGCACCCCGTACGCCGACCCCAACGCCATGGGCGAGGCCCTCATCGAGGCCGCGGCGGCGGCGGGCATCCGCGTCACCCTCCTCGACACCGCGTACCTGTCCTCGGGCTTCGGCGAAGCGCCGAACGAGCACCAGCGGCGGTTCTCCGACGGCAGCGCCGACGCCTGGGCCGAACGGGTCTCCGCCCTCAAGCCGCGGGAGCACGCGCTGATCGGCGCGGCGGTCCACTCCGTGCGCGCCGTGCCCGCCGACCAGCTCGCCACGGTCGCCCGCTGGGCGCAGGAGCGGCAGGCCCCGCTGCACGTCCACCTGTCCGAGCAGACCGCCGAGAACGACGCCTGCCAGGCCGCGCACGGCTGTACGCCCACGCAGCTGCTCGCCGACCACGGCGTGCTCGGCCCGGGCACCACCGGCGTCCACAACACGCACCTGACGGACGCGGACATCGCCCTGCTCGGCGCCACCGCCACCGGCACCTGCATGTGCCCCACCACCGAACGCGACCTCGCGGACGGCATCGGCCCGGCCGGACGCCTCCAGCGGGCGGGCAGCCCGCTGTCGCTGGGCAGCGACAGCCACGCCGTGATCGACCTGCTGGAGGAGGCGCGGGCGATGGAGCTGAACGAGCGCCTCGCCAGCCGCACCCGGGGCCACTGGACGGCGAACGCCCTGCTGCGGGCCGCCACCGAGGACGGCCACGCCGCGCTCGGCCTGCCGGACGCGGGACGCCTGGAGGCCGGCGCCCTCGCCGACTTCACCACCGTCGCGCTGGACTCCGTACGCACGGCCGGCCCGGCGGCGCGCCTCGGCGCGGAGACGGCCGTCTTCGCCGCCTCGGCCGCCGACGTCCGCCACACGGTGGTCGGCGGCCGCCACGTGGTCCGTGACGGCGCCCACACCCTGGTCCCGGACGTCCCGTCAGCCCTGGCGTCCGCCATCGCCGCCCTCCGCGCCTGACCGAGCCGGAGCCCGCCGCTGCGCGGAGCCTGCCCCCACCCCGCCCCTTCCCGAAACCGGGGGCTCCGCCCCGGACCCCCGCGCCTCAAACGCCGGCGGGGCCGGAATATCGGGAAGGGGCGGGGTGGGGGGACAAACAACTCGACCACCCCGAGGAACCATGACCACCACCGTCATCACCAACATCGGCAGCCTCGTCACCAACGACCCCGCCCTCGGCGACGGCACCCCCCTCGGCCTGATCCAGGACGCCGCCGTCGTCATCGAGAACGACACGATCGCCTGGGTCGGCTCCGCCGACAAGGCCCCGGCCGCCGACACCGCGTTCAACGCGAACGGCCGCGCCGTCATCCCCGGCTTCGTCGACTCCCACAGCCACCTCGTCTTCGCCGGCGACCGCACCGCCGAGTTCAACGCCCGGATGTCCGGCCGCGGCTACACCGCCGGCGGCATCCGCACCACCGTCGCCGCCACCCGCGCCGCCTCCGACGCCGAGCTGGAGGCCAACCTGCTGCGCCACCTCGACGAGGCCCGCCGCCAGGGCACCACCACCTTCGAGACCAAGTCCGGCTACGGCCTCACCGTCGCCGACGAGGCCCGCGCCCTGCGCATCGCCTCGGCGCACACCGAGGAGGTCACCTACCTCGGCGCGCACATCGTCTCCCCCGACTACGCCGACGACCCGGCCGGCTACGTCGCGCTCGTCACCGGCGAGATGCTGGCGGCCTGCGCCCCGTACGCGCGCTGGGTGGACGTCTTCTGCGAGAAGGGCGCCTTCGACGGCGACCAGGCCCGCGCGATCCTCACCGCCGGCGCCGCCGCCGGGCTGGTCCCGCGCGTCCACGCCAACCAGCTGTCCCACGGGCCCGGCGTGCAGCTGGCCGTGGAGCTGGAGGCGGCCTCCGCGGACCACTGCACCCACCTCACCGACGCCGACGTCGACGCCCTCGCCCAGGCCGCCGGCACGACCGTCGCCACCCTGCTGCCCGGCGCCGAGTTCTCCACCCGCGCCCAGTGGCCCGACGCCCGCCGGCTGCTCGACGCCGGCGCCACCGTCGCGCTGTCCACCGACTGCAACCCCGGTTCCTCGTACACGAGTTCCATGCCGTTCTGCATCGCCCTCGCCGTCCGGGACATGGGCATGACCCCCGACGAGGCGCTCTGGTCCGCCACGGCCGGCGGGGCCCGCGCGCTGCGCCGCGACGACCTCGGGCGCCTGGGGCCCGGCGCCCGCGCGGACCTGGCCCTGCTCGAAGCCCCCAGCCACGTCCACCTCGCCTACCGTCCGGGCGTCCCGCTCGTCTCGGCCGTCTGGCAGCGGGGGGTCCGCGCCGCCTGACCGGCGGCCGGGACGCCCACCCGAAGCGCCGGGTGTCCTTTGTCTTCCCTCCGTAAGGTCCCGGGCGTACCTTGTGCCACCGATCTGATGTTCCGTCAGTAACGTGTGGCCCGAGGGGAAGACGAAGGTGTCCGACCGGAAACGTTCCACCGCACTCGCGCTGGCCTGCGCGCTCGCCGGATCCGCGGTCCTGCTCGCCGCCCCCGCGGCCCACGCCGACGTGGTCGACGTCGAGTACCAGTGCAAGACCCCCATCGGGGACAAGTCCGCGGTCTCGCCCATCGACATCAAGGCCGTCAAGGAGGGCGACGGCTACAAGCTGACGATGTCCTTCCAGAAGGGCGTCTCCTCCAGCCCCATCGAGCTGGGCAAGGGCGCCATGAACCCCAGCGCCGTCATCATGGCCGACGGCGCCGAGAAGGCCTCCGTACCGGTCTCCGGGCCGCCCAACCCCGAAGCCGCGCCCGCCAACACCCCCATCAGGATCACCGATCTGTCGGGCACCTACACCCCGAAGAAGAGCGGCAAGGTCACCTTCACCGCGGGCGTCCTCACCATCAAGGCAATGGGTACCACCACCACCTGCACCCCCGGCAACAGCCCCGGGCCGTCCCTGGAGATGGAGGTCACGGCGGCCGGCGGCGGCGCGGGCCCGGGGGACTCCGGAGGCTCCGGGGGTTCGGGGGGCTCGGGGGAGGCGCTCCCGCAGACCGGCCCCGCCGACTCCGCCCTCGCCCTCGGCACCCTCGGCGCCACCGTGCTGCTCTCCGGCGCCGCCGGAGTGCTGTGGCTGACCCGGCGCGGCCGGCAGCCCCAGCGGACCCGGTCCTGAACGGAGCCGCCGCCCGTGCTCCGCACCCCCCTCAAGCGGCTCGGCGCCGCTCTCCTCGCCGCCGCCGGCCTGTACGCCGCCCCGGCCGCGGCGGCCGACGAACCCGCCGGACCGGGCTGGACCGCCGAGCCGGCCACCGGTCGCCCCGGCCCCGCGCGCCCGTACTTCTACCTCGCGGGCCCCGCCGGGACCGTCCTGGAGGACCGGCTCGCGCTGGCCAACCCCGACGACCGGGAGCACACCGTCACCCTGCGCGGGGCCGACGCCCACACCACCCCGGACGGAGCCTTCGCCGTGCGCCCCGCCGCCGGGTCCGGCGGCGCGGGCTCCTGGATCAGCTTCGGCGGCGCCGCCACGGTGAAACTCCCGCCCCGCACCCGCGCGGTGGTCCCGTTCACCGTCACCGTGCCGCCCGCCTCGCCGCCCGGCGACCACCCGGCCGCCGTCGTCGCCACCGAGGCCGGCCGTGAGGCGGGCGTACGGGTCCACCTGCGGGTCGGCGGCCCGGCCCTGGCCGCCCTCACCGTCGAGGAGGTCTCCGTACGCGGCCACGGCACGGCCACCACCGTCGACTACACCCTGGTCAACCGGGGCAACGTCACCCTCACCCCCGAACTCGCCCTGCGCGCCGGGGGCACCTTCGGCGGGCCCCGCACCCTGCCCGCCCGCGCCCTGCCCCTCGAACTGCTGCCCGGCCGGCGGGCCCGGCTGAGCGAGCCGTGGCCCGGCGCGCCCGCCTTCGGCCGGGTCACCGTCACCCTCACCGCCACGGCTCCCGGCGCGGCCCCGGCCACCGCCACCGCCTCGGCGTGGCCGGTGCCCGGCGGGGGAGCGGCCCTGGCCGGCGGCGCCCTGACCGCCCTCGGCGGGACGGCGGTCGCCGCGCTGCTCCTCGTACGGGCCCGGCGCTCCCGGCGCTCCCGGCGCGCGGAGCCGTACGCGCGCCCGCCGGCCCGGACCCCGGACGACGAGCGGGCGCACGAGAAGGACGACCGGCACGAGCTGACGGGAGCGACCAGGTGAGCCGCACGGCCGGCGCGAAGCCCGCACCCCTCCTCGGCGCGGCCCTGACGGCGCTCGCCCTCACTCTGCTCGCGCTGCTGCCGGCGGCCGCCCCCGCGACCGCCGACGAGGGGAAGCCCGCCGCGGCGCTCTCCCTCCAGGAGGCGGCCAAGGGCACCGAGATCACGGTCACCGGCACCGGCTGGCGGGCGAAGACGCTCGTCATGCTGCTGGTCTGCGGCCAGAACATGATCGGCGGCACCAACAGCTGTGCCAACGCCGACGGGGTCGCCGTCGCGGTCGCCGGCGACGGCGGGTTCACCGCGAGGCTGCCGGTCGCGGAACCGCCCAAACCCTGCCCCTGCGTGGTCACCGTGACCTCCGTCAACGGGGACCAGTCCACCGTGGCCCTCCCGCTGAAGATCACCGGCCATCCGGTGGCGGAGCTGCCCGCCGAATCCGGCACCGCCCGGCTCGCGATGCTGAGCGGGGTCCGCCTCAGGGGCGAGGACGGGGTGCTGACCTGGTTCGGCGCCCCGCCCGGCCGCAAGTTCACCGCCACCCTCGGCAACCTCGGCTCGGCCCCGGTCAAGGACCCCGTCTTCCAGCTCGGCACCGCGCACGGGGTCTTCGCCCCGGTGTGGGAGGAGGCCCGCTGGAAGGGCACCATCCCGCCCGGCGGCACGGCGGAGGTCGCGCTGGACGTGGCCCTGGCGGCGGGCGCCCACGGCGACTACACGGTCTCCCTCAAGTACGGGGACACGGTCCTGGCCGCCCAGCCCTGGGGCGTGGACCGCCCGTACGGGGTGCTGCTGTTCTGGGGGCTGCTGCTGGTGGTGGTCCCGACGGCGCTCTTCCGGGCCGGCATGGCCGTCGTCGACCGGGTCCGCCCCCGCGCCGGTGCGGTGTCCGGCCGCCACCGCAGCGCCGGGGCGGCCCCGGCCGACGGCTCGGCGGCCTCCGCGGCGTCGGCGGTGACGGCCCGCCTGCCGCGGGTCCGCGCGGTACGGGCCCCCGACGCCCCGACACAGGTCCTGCCCTGGTTCGCACCGCCGGTTCCGGTTCCGGATCCGGATCCGGAACCGGAACCCGCACCGCGGCCCCCCCAGACATCCGCACCGTCCGATCACAGTCCGACGACGAAGGGACCATCGTGAAGACCCAACGGAGGGCGAGCGCGGCCGTGGTCGCGCTGCTGCTCAGCGGCGCGGGTATCGCCGTGGCGGCTTCCCCCGCCCAGGCGGCCGAAGCCACGTTCAAGGTCAAGTGCGTACCGCCGGCCGGCGGCGGTGATCCGGTGGAGGGCGAGACCACCGCCAGGATCACCGCGCCGGCCACGGCCAAGGTCGGGGACGAGGTCGACGTGTCGTGGGAGACGGTGAAGCCGGCCTCGAACAACACCGACCTGATGGTGATCCCCAAGGACTCGGTCCAGCCCACCGGCTGGCTCACCGTCGGGGGCGGGGGAGGGGAGGCCAAGGTCGTCGGGGAGAAGAAGAACCCGGAGATCCCCAAGAAGGCCCCCATGGTCATGTCCACCATGAAGGGCAAGGTGAAGCTGACCAAGGCCGGGAAGATCACCCTGACCCCCGGCAGGTACGAGGTCGCGGTGACCTTCCCCTTCGGCACCTTCGTCACCAAGTGCGCCCCGGTGGGCGAGGTGAAGGGCGGGGCGACCATCGACGTGTCGGACGGCGGCGGCACGACGGGCGGCGCCACGACCGGCGGCGCGACGACGGGCGGCGCGACCACCGGCGGCGCCACGACCGGCGGCGCGACCACCGGTTCCACGACCGGTTCCACGACCGGCGGCGCGACCACCGGTTCCACGACCGGTTCCACGACCGGTTCCACCACCGGCGGCAGCGGCGGCCAGACCGACTTCCCCGGCAAGGCGGTCGAGGTGGCCTACGACTGCGGCGCGGTGGTCCCCGGCGGCATCAAGACCCCGGTCACCGTCAACGCCAAGAAGAACGCCGGCGGCGGCTACGACCTCACGGTCAAGACCGCCAAGGGAGCCATGGCCGCGCCCATGGCCCTGCCCGCCGGGGCCCTCAAGCCCTCCATGGACATCAAGCTCGGCGGCGCCGACAGCGGCTCGGTCAAGGTCACCGGCCCCGCCAACGCGGAGCCGATCCCCGACAAGGCCCCGGTCAGCCTCAGCGACATGACCGGTACCTACAAGCCCGGCAAGTCGGGCAAGGTGACGCTGAGCCCGGACCAGCTGACGATCGACGTCACGATGGCCCCGGGCTCGACCCCGATCAACGTGCCCTGCAAGGCGGCCAGCAGCGGCGTCTCCCTGGAGCTCGACACCGCCGCCCAGCCGGGCGGCTCGGGCTCCACGTCCGCCGGCTCCGCGGCCTCGGGCACCTCCGGCGCCGCGGGCGGCCTCGCCGAGACCGGCGCCGACGACGAGGGCGGCCTCCAGGCCCTCGCGCTGGTCGCCGGCACCGTGATCCTGCTCGGCGGCGCGGTCTTCGCCTTCACGCCCTGGCGCCGCCTGCGCGGCACCCGCTGACCGGCTCCGCCGGACACGCGAACGGCCCGGCACACCTTCCGGTGTGCCGGGCCGTTCACCGCTCGCGCGGGGTGGGTCAGTTCATGTCGCCCATCAGCGCGTTGACCTTCTGGCGGTACATGTAGATCGCGACACCGGCGAGGACGGCGGCGGCCGCCTGGAAGAGGATGATCCCCACGCCGTTCAGCTGGACCTCGGCCAGACCGAGCAGACCGGTGATGCAGTCACCGGCGGTGACGGCCAGGAACCAGACGCCCATCATCTGGGAGCCGTACTTCTGCGGCGCCATCTTCGTGGTGACCGACAGGCCGACCGGGGAGAGGCACAGCTCGGCGAGCGTGTGCATCAGGAAGATGAGCACCAGCCACCACATGGTGACCTTGGTGTCGTTGCCGGCGGTCTGGCTCAGCGGCAGGGCGAAGACGAAGAACGAGGCGCCGACGATGATCAGGGCCGCCGAGAACTTCACGATGGTGCTGGGCTCGCGGTTGCGGCGGGCCAGGGCCACCCACGCGGCGGCGAAGACCGGGGCCAGGATCACCACGAAGAGCGGGTTCAGCGACTGGAAGATGGTGGTCGGGACTTCCCAGCCGAGCAGGGCGCGCTCGGAGTTCTTGTCACCGAAGAGCGAAAGGGTCGAACCGCCCTGGTCGTAGATCATCCAGAAGACGGCGGCGGCCACGAAGAACCAGATGTAGGCGCTCATCCGGGTCTGCTCGACGACGGACAGGTCCTTGTCCCGCTTGATGCGGACGAGGACGGCGACCGGAATGATCAGACCGGCGACGGTGATCGGGTACAGCGCCCACTTGATGGTGAACATGTCCGCCGCGACCACGGCGCCGTAGAAGACGGCGACGACGGCCAGGACGGCGAGGGCCTTGAC
The DNA here is from genome assembly GCF_055575555.1 of Streptomyces sp. NPDC034085. Lineage (NCBI taxonomy): Bacteria > Bacillati > Actinomycetota > Actinomycetes > Kitasatosporales > Streptomycetaceae > Streptomyces > Streptomyces sp. NPDC034085. The sequence continues at coordinate 60,893 of NZ_JBVISL010000016.1, forward strand.
GATCACGGCCTTGCGCTCGGCCGCGGACAGCGGGTTGGGGACCAGGCTGCTCTGCGGGCTCAGGGTGCGGCCGGCGAGCAGGTAGATCACGAGGCCGATGCCCATGCCGACGGCGGCGAGCGCGAAGCCGAGGTGCCAGTTCACGAGCTCGCCGACCATGCCGATGCCGACCGGGGCGAGAAGGGCACCGACGTTGATGCCGATGTAGAAGATCGTGAAACCGCTGTCACGGCGCGGGTCGTCCACACTCTTGTAGAGGTGGCCGACCATCGTGGAGATGTTGGCCTTCAGCAGACCGGAGCCGACCGCGACCAGCAGCAGACCGACGAAGAACGCGATCTGACCGGGCAGGGCGAGCGACAGGTGGCCCGCCATGATCACGCCGCCGGCGATCGCGACCGTCTTGCGGGCGCCCCAGACGCGGTCGCCGAACCAGCCGCCGGGCATCGCCATGAGGTAGACCATCGCGACGTACACGGAGTAGATCGCCGTGGCCGTCGCCGCGGTGAAGCCGAGGCCGCCGCCCTGGCTGCCGGTCGCGGCGTCGACACCGCCGGAGACCAAGTACAGAACGAGAAGCGCACGCATGCCGTAGTAGGAGAAACGCTCCCACATCTCGGTCATGAACAGCGTGGCCAGGCCAACGGGGTGGCCGAGGACGGTTTTCTCGTGAGCTGCGCTCGGCGAGTCCTTCGTCAGGCTGGAAGCCATGGTCGATCCTTGCTTGCTCGGGACGCTCGGCTTCGTGAGCTCTACAGCGCCCGGTGGGGGGCGGCCGGCACCGGCCACGGACGTCCCACCCCACGCCCAGGGGTCATTTCCCCGGTATGCCGGGGGGTGAAGGGGCAGCCGTGACCGGGATCCACGCCCTGCGCGCCTCCTCGCGCGCCGGGCCCGGCCCATAGGTCATTCACTGTCATCTGGGCCGGATGAACCGACCAGAGCAGAATTTGAGGTCTTCGGCGCGGATTTCGGCACAAAGATCCCCTGGGTAGTGCATCAGGCGTCTCGCCACCATACGACAGGACACCGCCGCATATGGAAGCCCTTGAGAGATGGATCACAGGTCGAACGGGAACCGATCTGTCATGTTCGAAGGCCGGTAGTAGTTCATAACCCCAGTTCGAGAGGGGTCTGCGGGCAAGGGCCTGCTTTCAGCCGCCGCGGACTACCATCACCCACATGACGCGTGTACTGCTCGCCGAGGACGACGCATCCATCTCGGAACCCCTCGCCCGCGCCCTGCGCCGGGAGGGTTACGAGGTCGAGGTCCGGGAGGACGGCCCCACCGCCCTGGACGCCGGACTGCAGGGCGGCGTCGACCTCGTCGTCCTGGATCTCGGCCTGCCCGGCATGGACGGCCTGGAGGTGGCCCGGCGCCTGCGCGCCGAGGGCCACGGCTTCCCGATCCTGGTACTCACCGCCCGGGCCGACGAGGTCGACACCGTGGTCGGCCTCGACGCGGGCGCCGACGACTACGTGACGAAGCCCTTCCGCCTCGCCGAGCTGCTGGCCCGCGTACGGGCCCTGCTGCGGCGCGGCGCCACCGAGGCGGGCCAGGCCCCCGCCACCCACGGCGTGCGCATCGACGTCGAATCGCACCGCGCGTGGATGGGGGAGGAGGAGCTCCAGCTCACCGCCAAGGAGTTCGACCTGCTGCGCGTCCTGGTCCGCGACGCCGGCCGGGTCGTCACCCGCGACCAGCTGATGCGCGAGGTCTGGGACACCACCTGGTGGTCCTCCACCAAGACCCTCGACATGCACATCTCCTGGCTGCGCAAGAAGCTGGGCGACGACGCGGCCAACCCCCGCTACATCGCCACCGTCCGCGGCGTCGGCTTCCGCTTCGAGAAGAGCTGACCCCCGCGCGACTGAGGCATCCTCTAAGGCATGCGCCGCCGCCTCATCAACTCCACGCTCGCCGTGGTGCTCGTCGTGATCGCCGTGTTCGGGGTCTCCCTCGTCATCGTGGAGACCCGGACCATCACCAGCAGCGCCCAGGACCGGATCGGCTCCGAGGCGCTGCGGCTGCTCGGCACCGTCGAGGCGGACGCCCTGGAGCACAAGCCCGTCGACGCGGGCGCGCTCGCCGAGCAGCTCGACCTCGGCACGTACGCCCGCGTCACCCTCCCCGGCCGGCCGGCCGTCGAGGTCGGCGACCGGATCGACGACAGCGTCCTGCGCGGCACCGCACGCGGGGAGCAGGGCATGTTCGTGGTCGTCGAGGCGTCCCGGGCCACCGTCACCAAGGAGGTCGGGCGCACCCTGGCGGTGGTCGGCGCGGTGGCGCTGCTGGCCGTCGTGGCGGCCGTCCTGCTCGCCGTACGCCAGGCCAACCGGCTGGCGTCCCCGCTCACCGACCTCGCCGAGACCGCCGAGCGGCTGGGGTCGGGCGACCCGCGGCCCCGGCACAAGCGGTACGGGGTCCCCGAGCTGGACCGGGTCGCCGACGTACTGGACTCCAGCGCGGAGCGGATCGCCCGCATGCTGACCGCCGAGCGGCGGCTGGCCGCCGACGCCTCGCACCAGCTGCGCACCCCCCTCACCGCCCTGTCGATGCGGCTGGAGGAGATCACGGTCACCGAGGACCTGGAGACCGTGCGCGAGGAGGCGAGCATCGCCCTCACCCAGGTGGAGCGGCTCACGGACGTGGTCCAGCGGCTGCTGACGAACTCGCGGGACCCGCGGACCGGCTCGGCGGTCCCCTTCGACCTGGACGAGGTCGTCAAACAGCAGGTGGAGGAGTGGCGGCCGGCCTACCGCAGCGCCGGACGGGCCATCGTCCGCTCCGGGAAGACCGGCATGCGGGCCGTCGGCACGCCGGGGGCGGTCTCGCAGGTCCTGGCGACCCTCGTGGAGAACGCGCTGATGCACGGCGGCGGCACGGTCGCCCTGCGCACCCGCGTCACCGGGAACCAGGCCGTGCTGGAGGTCACCGACGAGGGCCCCGGTGTCCCGCCCGATCTCGGCAACCGGATCTTCGAGCGGACCATCAGCGGCCGCAACTCCACCGGGATCGGCCTGGCCGTGGCCCGGGACCTCGCGGAAGCCGACGGCGGCCGCCTGGAGCTCCTCCAGGGCCAGCCGCCGGTGTTCGCACTGTTCCTCAGCCGTACCGCCCCCGAGCCGGCGGAGCCGGAGCGGACGGTCCGATAACCCGCAGGCCGCTTGACCCGCAGGCCGCTCAGTTGCCCGCGGGCTCCGGGGTGCGGGGGGTGACGGGCAGGTCGTGCCCGTCACGCTGCTCGACCACCAGCGAGGGCGCCGCCGGCGTGGGCAGCGCCTTGAAGACCCAGCTCCGGTACGACCAGAACCGGAAGACGGTGGCCACCGCCATGCCGAGGAACTTGAAGACGTTGTTCTGCAGCGAGCTGTCCAGGCCGAAGCCGTACGTGGCCACGTAGAGCACACCGCTCTCGATGACCATGCCGATCAGGCTGAACAGCACGAAGAGGATCATCTCGCGGCGGCGGCTGCCGAGGTCGCGGTCCCGGTAGGTGAAGTAGCGGAAGCCCACGTAGTTCGTGACGATGGCCACCACGATGGCTATGACGTTCGCACGCACCGTCTGCAGGTCGGTCGTGCTCCGCAGCAGGTTGAAGACGCCGAAGTTGACGAGGACGCCCGCCCCGCCGACCGCTCCGAACTTGACGACCTCCCGGGCCAGACCGCGGAGGCGCTCGGACAGCGGCATTGCGTTCGGCGTGCTCATGTGATGGCTCAGTCCCTGTCCGTCGTCGTCGTCCCCGCGGCGGGGCCGTCACCCGATCTCGTCAACCCCACCATGCTAAGTGTCCCCCGCGGCGGGAGTCCGCGCCCCGGCACCCCCTGCGACGCACGGCACACGAGGCCGCCGGCACCCTCCGGCGGGTCCGCGCCAGGGTCCCGTCCGAATGGCGGAATACCGGCGGATACCCTGGAGGCGTGACGTTCCCGGTAGTCGGCATGGTCGGCGGCGGACAGCTCGCCCGCATGACCCACGAGGCGGGTATCCCCCTCGGCATCAGATTCAAGATCCTCAGTGACACCCCACAGGACTCGGCGGCCCAGGTCGTGAGCGACGTCGTCATCGGCGACTATCGCGACCTGGAGACGCTGCGCGCCTTCGCGCGCGGCTGCGACGTGGTCACCTTCGACCACGAGCACGTACCCACCGAGCACCTCCGGGCCCTGGAGTCGGACGGCATCCCCGTCCGGCCGGGGCCCGACGCGTTGGTGCACGCCCAGGACAAGGGGGTGATGCGCGCCAAGCTCGACGAGATCGGCGCGCCCAGCCCCCGCCACCGGATCGTGAGCGATCCGGCGGACGTGGCGGCCTTCGCGGACGAGGTCGGCGGTTTCCCCGTCATCCTCAAGACGGTGCGCGGCGGGTACGACGGCAAGGGGGTGTGGTTCGTCCGCACCCCCGAGGACGCGGCGGCCCCCTTCAAGGCGGGCGTCCCCGTCCTCGCCGAGGAGAAGGTGGACTACGTCCGCGAGCTCGCGGCCAACATCGTCCGCTCCCCGCACGGCCAGGCGGTGGCCTACCCCGTCGTCGAGTCCATCCAGGTGGACGGGGTCTGCGACACGGTGATCGCCCCCGCGCCCGACCTCTCCGAAGCCCTCGCCGGCGAGGCCCAGGCCCTGGCCCTGCGCATCGCCGGGGAACTCGGCGTGACCGGCCACCTGGCCGTGGAGCTGTTCGAGACCACCGACGGCCGCATCCTCGTCAACGAACTGGCCATGCGCCCGCACAACAGCGGCCACTGGACCCAGGACGGTGCGGTCACCTCCCAGTTCGCCAACCACCTCCGCGCGGTCCTGGACCTCCCCTTGGGCGACCCGCGCCCCCGGGCCCGCTGGACGGTCATGGCGAACGTACTCGGCGGGGACTACCCCGACATGTACGCGGGGTACCTGCACTGCATGGCCCACGACCCGCAGGTGAAGATCCACATGTACGGCAAGGACGTGAAACACGGCCGCAAGGTCGGCCACGTCAACACCTACGGCGACGACCTGGACGATGTGCTGGAGCGCGCACGTCACGCAGCCGGCTACCTCAGAGGAACGATCACCGAATGAGCACCTCCCCCGTCGTAGGCATCGTCATGGGCTCGGACTCCGACTGGCCCGTCATGGAGGCCGCCGCCAAGGCGCTGGACGAGTTCGAGATCCCCTACGAGGTCGACGTCGTCTCCGCGCACCGGATGCCGCGCGAGATGGTCGCGTACGGCGAGCAGGCGGCCGGGCGGGGCCTGAAGGCGATCATCGCGGGCGCGGGCGGAGCCGCCCACCTGCCCGGGATGCTCGCCTCCGTCACCCCGCTGCCCGTCATCGGCGTCCCCGTGCCGCTGAAGTACCTCGACGGCATGGACTCGCTGCTGTCGATCGTCCAGATGCCCGCCGGGGTGCCCGTCGCCACCGTCTCCGTCGCCGGAGCGCGCAACGCGGGCCTGCTGGCCGTACGGATGCTGGCCGCGCACGACCCGGAGCTGCTCGGCCGGATGCGCGAGTTCCAGCAGGAGCTGAACGACCAGGCCACCGAGAAGGGCAAGCGGCTGCGTACGAAGGTCGCGGGCGCGGACTCCTTCGGGTTCGGCAAGTGAGCGCGGCGGACCTGCTGGCGCGGGCCAGGGAGCTGCTCGCCGAGTACCCGGTCGTCGACGGCCACAACGACCTTCCCTGGGCGCTGCGCCAGCAGGTCCGCTACGACCTCGACCGGCGCGACCTCGCCGCCGACCAGTCGGACCACCTGCACACCGACCTGCCCCGGCTGCGCGCCGGCGGGGTCGGCGCGCAGTTCTGGTCGGTCTACGTGCGCTCCGACTACAGCGGCGACGAGGCGGTCAGCGCCACCCTGGAGCAGATGGACGCCGTCGGCCAGCTGATCGCCCGTTACCCGGGGGACCTGGTGCGGGCGCTGACGGCGGACGACATGGAGGCGGCCCGCGCCGACGGCCGGATCGCCTCCCTGATGGGCGCCGAGGGCGGGCACTCCATCAACAACTCGCTCGCCACCCTGCGCGCCCTGCACCGCCTGGGCGTGCGGTACATGACGCTCACCCACAACGACACCATCGACTGGGCGGACTCGGCGACCGACGAACCCCGGCACGGCGGCCTCACGGACTTCGGCCGCGAGGTCGTCCGCGAGATGAACCGCATCGGCATGCTGGTGGACCTCTCGCACGTCGCCCCGACGACGATGCGCGACGCCCTCGACGTGTCGCGGGCGCCGGTGATCTTCTCGCACTCCTCGGCGCGTGCGGTCTGCGACCACCCGCGCAACGTCCCCGACGACGTGCTGGAGCGGCTGTCCGGCAACGGCGGCGTGGCGATGGCCACCTTCGTGCCCAAGTTCATCCTGCCCGCGGCCGTCGAGTGGACCCTCGCCGCGGACGAGAACCTGCGCGCGCACGGCTTCCACCACCTCGACACCACCCCCGAGGCGATGGCCCTGCACCGGGCGTTCGAAGCGGCGCACCCGCGCCCGGTGGCGACCGCCGCCACCGTCGCCGACCACCTGGACCACATGCGCGAGGTGGCCGGCGTGGACCACGTCGGCATCGGCGGCGACTTCGACGGCACCGCCTTCACCCCGGCCGGACTGGACGACGTCTCGGGCTACCCGAACCTGATCGCGGAGCTCATCGGGCGCGGCTGGTCGCGGGCGGACCTGGCGAAGCTCACCTGGTCGAACGCGGTACGGGTACTGCGGGACGCGGAGGCGGCGGCCCGGGACCTCTCGGCGACCCGGGGCCCGTCCAACGCCCACCTCTGACGACGCCCCCCGGGCCCCGGCGGCGGTTCCGCCTCCGCGGCCCGGCCGGGATCGCCCGGCGGGCGCCTGGCGGCCGGGGCGCCACCCGAACGCCACACCTGCCGGGCGGCCCCGGCGCCCGGCGTGTCACGGTGGCTCCATCTCTCCCTGCTGCCGCCGAGACCGGAGCCAACGCCATGGCCGACCTGCAGGATGAACCGCACTCCCCGGGCGTCGGAGCCGAAGACGTCCCAGCCCCCGCCTCCGTGGGCGGCGCCCTGGACCGGGCGGCCGAGCTGCTCGCCGAGCATCCCGTCGCGGACGGGTGCAACACCCTCGTCTGGACCCTGCGCCAGAGCCCGTACCACGACATCGACACCCCGGACGGGTGCGTCGACACCGACATCCCCCGGCTGCGCGCCGGGGGAGTGGGCGCTCAGTTCTGGACGCTGCTTGTGCCCTCGGGGCGGCCGGGCGGGGCCGCGTCCGGCGTCGCCCCCGGCCAGGTGGTCTCCGACACCCTCGAACAGATCGACGTCGCCCAGGCACTGATGCGGCGCTACTCCGACAGCCTGCACCTCGCGCTGAGCGCCGACGACATGGTCGACGCCCGCAACCGGGGCCAGATCGCCTCGTTCCTGGGCCCCGTGCCGGGCAGCGCCCTCACCGATTCCCTCGGCGCGCTGCGGGCCTTCCACGCACTGGGCGTCCGCATCATCGCGCCCGCGGGCGCGCCCTGGGCCGAGGAGGGGCTGACGGCCTTCGGCCACGAGGTGGTCAAGGAGGTGAACCGGCTGGCGATGCTGCTGGACCTGACGGGCTGCCCGCCGGCCGCGGCCTGCCAGCTCGCGGCGGCCTCCAAGGCACCGGTGATCGTCTCGAACACGGGGGCCGCCGCGCTCAACCCGCACCCGGGGAACGTCACCGACGAGGTGCTGCTCGCGCTGCGGGCGGCGAACGGACTGGCGATGGTCACCTTCGACGCCGCGCGGACGGGGGACTCCCTGCACGCGGTGGCCGACCACCTGGAGCACGTCCGGGCCATCGCCGGCCCGGAGGGCGTCGGCATCGGCGCCGGCTTCGGCACCGAACGGGGAGCGCCCCGGCCGGCGGGCCTGGCGGACGCCTCGGGCTATCCGCTCCTGATCGCGGAGCTGTTGGAGCGGGGCTGGTCGCAGACCGACCTCGCCCTGCTGACCTGGGGCAACGCCCTGCGGGTGCTGCGCGACGCGGAGTTCACCGCACGCGCCGCACAGCACCGCAGGACGCCGTAGCGCCGAGGCGCCACAGCGGCGTACGCGTCAGCGGGCGGCCAGGGCCCGCTTCGGCAGGACGGTCGCCTTCCACAGCCGGATCCCGGACCACACCGTGGCGTACAGCAGGAGGCCGTTGCGCGCGCACAGCAGGACCGTGCCGAGCGTGGTGTTGGTGAGGATGTCGGAGCCGTACCAGACCGGGAAGACCAGCGTGGTCAGGACGGTGGCGGCCACCAGCAGCCAGGCGACGGGACGCTGGGTGGTGTGCCGCGAGGTGAGGCAGACGGCCGCGAGGCCGAGCAGCCAGATCATGTACTGCGGGCTGATGACCCGGCTGGTGACGGTGAAGACCATGATGGCGCAGAGCGCGGCGTCGAAGGGCGTCGCGTTCGACCAGCGGTTGGCCTTGACCCGCCACAGCAGGAGCAGCAGGAAACCGATGACGGTCAGGCCGAGCGAGGCCCGCGCGATGCTCGACACGTACGGGCCGACGTACTCGAAGGCGCCGTACTGGAAGTTGATCTTGCCGGGCCACAGGCCGACGAGGCGGGCCGCCATCAGGGCCGACCCGCCGAGGGACTCGACCTGGACGCCGCGGTCGCCCTGGTTCCCGAGGAAGCCGAGCGTGTCGCGGAACAGCGCCGCGAAGACGGCGAGCAGCGCGGCGCAGGACAGCGCCGCCGCGACGAAGGCGTCCCGCGTGGACTTGCCGCGCGGGGTGCCGAGCAGGGTGAGCAGCGGCCACACCTTGACCATGGCGCCGACGCCGGCGATCACGCCGCCGAGGCGGGGGCGGTAGCGCAGGCACAGCAGCGAGGCGACGGCGAGCAGGGTGACCTGGATGTCGTAGCGCGCGAAGGGGGTCGCCATCAGCATCGGCAGCGTGACGAGCCACAGCACGGCGCCGCCCATGCTGCCGTCGTTGCGGCGGGCGGCCCGTATCAGGCCGACGAGGAGCACGCCGTCGCAGAGGACGGTCAGCGCGACGAAGGCCTGGAAGTAGGTGAGGAAGGGGAGCAGGTCGGGCGAGAGGAAGATCGCCGCGGCTGCCGGGGGGTACTGCCACATGATGTCGTTGTGCGGCATCGTCCACGTGACGAGGACGTCGTACCAGTTGTGGTAGGTCGCGGTGATCTCTACTCGGACGACGTTCGAGCTGTAGAAGTCGTTGACGAGCATCCAGAGCATCGCGGCCCGACTGGCCAGCCAGAAGCCCGCGATACCCAGCAGGGCTCCGCGTCCTCGCATGGCTGCTTCGAAGGATCCCCGCCGGTCACGCGTGGCGGGCGCCGCCGTCGCAGATGCGGTGGGGTTGGTCGGAGGGCTGCTGGTCGTGGTCATCGGCGCGAAGTCTACCTATTCGTTTTTTCCCCTTCTTTGACTGAGACCCATCAAAAAGGGGTAGGGGTGTACGCCGCCGCGGCCCGGCCGGGCCCGCGATTTCCCCTACGCCTGCGGCCGCCCCATGGCCCGGTACGTCCAGCCGGCCGCGCGCCAGCGCAGCGGGTCGAGGGCGTTGCGGCCGTCGAGGACGAGGCGGTCGGTGACGACCTCGCCGAGCTCGGCCGGGTCGAGGTCGCGGAACTCGCGCCATTCGGTGAGGTGCAGGACGACCTCGGCGCCACGCGCCGCCGCCAGCGCCGAGTCGGCGTAGCCGAGCGTCGGGAAGATACGGCGGGCGTTGTCCATGCCCTTGGGGTCGTAGACGGTGACCTGGCCGCCCTGGAGGTGGATCTGCCCGGCCACGTTCAGCGCGGGGGAGTCGCGCACGTCGTCCGAGTCCGGCTTGAAGGTGGCGCCGAGGACGGCGACCCGCTTGCCGAGGAAGGAGCCGCCGACCGCCTCCCGGGCCAGCTCGACCATGTGGCCGCGCCGGCGCATGTTGATGGAGTCGACCTCCCGCAGGAAGGTCAGCGCCTGGTCGGCGCCGAGCTCGCCGGCGCGCGCCATGAAGGCGCGGATGTCCTTGGGCAGGCAGCCGCCGCCGAAGCCGATCCCGGCGCGCAGGAACTTGGCGCCGATCCGCTCGTCGTAGCCGATGGCCTCTGCCAGCTTGACCACGTCACCGCCGGCGGCCTCGCAGACCTCCGCCATGGCGTTGATGAACGAGATCTTCGTCGCCAGGAAGGAGTTGGCGGCCGTCTTGACCAGCTCGGCCGTCGGGAAGTCGGTCACCACCAGCGGGGTGCCCTCCGACATCGGGGTCTCGTACACCTCCCGCAGCAGCTTCTCGGCGCGCTCGCCCCGGACGCCGATGACGATCCGGTCCGGGTGCAGGGTGTCCTGCACGGCGAAGCCCTCGCGCAGGAACTCCGGGTTCCACGCCAGCTCCACGTCCGCGCCCGCCGGAGCCAGCGCCGCCAGCTTCGCCGCGAGCCGCTCGGCCGAGCCCACCGGCACCGTCGACTTGCCGACCACCAGGGCGGGCCGGGTCAGGTGCGGGGCCAGCGACTCCACGGCGGAGTCCACGTACGACATGTCGCAGGCGTACTCACCGTGCCGCTGCGGGGTGTTCACGCACACGAAGTGCACGTCGCCGAACTCCCCGACCTCCTCCCACGACTGCGTGAACCGCAGCCGCCCGGTGGACCCGGGCAGCCCCGCCACGTGCTTGGCGAGCAGTTCCTCCAGCCCCGGCTCGTACATGGGGACCCGGCCGGCCGCCAGCATCTCGATCTTCTCCGGCACCACGTCCAGCCCCAGCACCTCGAAGCCGAGCTCCGCCATGGCAGCGGCGTGGGTGGCGCCCAGGTAGCCGGTACCGATCACGGTGATCTTCAGGAGGGCCATCGATGCTCCAGAGGTGCGGGGCCGTTTGCGGTCCCCGAGCATAGTCGCGCCGGTCCGCGGGGACGTTCCACCGAGGGTCCGGCTGTCACGCAGCTCACGTACGCGCCGCATATCGCTGCGCGGACGCCGGGAACTAGACTTTGGGTTACTTAACGGTAGTTAGCATCCGGCGCCGAGTGCACGGCGGCGACACACAGCTGTCGGCGCCCCACCCGGCGCCGCACCCTGGGGAGTGAGAGATCTTGGCGGGTTCTGCCGACTTCGACCTGTACCGCCCGGCCGAGGAGCACGACATGCTCCGCGAGTCGGTCCGCGCGCTCTGCGAGGCGAAGATCCTCCCGTTCGCGGCCGCGGTCGACGAGGAGGCCCGCTTCCCGCAGGAGGCCCTCGACGCCCTGGTCGCCAACGACCTGCACGCCGTCCACGTGCCCGAGACCTACGGCGGCGCCGGCGCCGACGCCCTCGCCACCGTCATCGTGATCGAGGAGGTGGCCCGCGTCTGCGCCTCCTCCTCCCTCATCCCGGCGGTCAACAAGCTCGGCTCCCTCCCGGTGATCCTTTCCGGCTCGGAGGAGCTCAAGGCGAAGTACCTCGGCCCGCTGGCCAAGGGCGACGCGATGTTCTCGTACTGCCTCTCCGAGCCGGACGCCGGCTCCGACGCGGCCGGCATGAAGACCCGCGCGGTGCGCGACGGCGACTTCTGGGTGCTCAACGGCGTCAAGCGCTGGATCACCAACGCGGGCGTCTCCGACTACTACACGGTCATGGCCGTCACCGACCCGGAGAAGCGCTCCAAGGGCATCTCCGCGTTCGTGGTCGAGAAGACCGACGAGGGCGTCTCCTTCGGCGCCCCCGAGAAGAAGCTCGGCATCAAGGGCTCCCCGACGCGCGAGGTCTACCTCGACAACGTCCGCATCCCGGCCGACCGCATGATCGGCGCCGAGGGCACCGGATTCGCCACCGCGATGAAGACCCTCGACCACACCCGCATCACCATCGCCGCCCAGGCCCTCGGCATCGCCCAGGGCGCCCTGGACTACGCCAAGGGCTACGTCCAGGAGCGCAAGCAGTTCGGCAAGCCGATCGGCGACTTCCAGGGCGTCCAGTTCATGCTCGCGGACATGGCCATGAAGATCGAGGCCGCCCGCCAGCTGACCTACGCGGCCGCCGCCAAGTCGGAACGCGTCGACGCCGACCTCACCTTCTTCGGCGCCGCCGCCAAGTGCTTCGCCTCCGACGTCGCGATGGAGGTCACCACGGACGCCGTCCAGCTCCTCGGCGGCTACGGCTACACCCGCGACTACCCGGTCGAGCGCATGATGCGCGACGCCAAGATCACCCAGATCTACGAAGGCACGAACCAGGTCCAGCGGATCGTCATGGCCCGCAACCTGCCGTAACCCCCGGCCTGACACGCCGTTCCCCGGCAGGCCCCCGGCACGCGCCGGGGGCCTGCCGCGTACCCGTCGCCGGCCGCCCGCCGCCCGCCACCGGGGATTACGGAGCGTTCCTTTGTAACGATTCCGATCCAGCGGGCGGGTCCTGCCGCCGGGCGGCCGCCCGGCGGGGCCGGTGCTCCCGGGGCGGGGGACGGGCGCCGCCGTGCCGCGCGGCGACGGGCGCGGCGGTGGAGGCGGTGCGGGAAGGTCCGTTGCTGAGCAGGGGGTTTCGGCGGCGCGCCGCGGACGCCCTGCATATAAAGGGGACGGGCGCGGCCCCGCGCGCCCGCGGGGCGGGGCGGGCGCCGTAACCGGAACGTTGCCGCAGGGGAGCCGGGCGGGCCGCCTCCGGGCTTTGCACTGCGCGGCATGGGCTAACTTTGAAGCTTCGTACGCCTGAACCGGTTGGGGAGAGAACAAAATGACGGAAGCGATCCTGCTGGTCGGCGGGCAGGGGACGCGACTGCGCCCCGTGACGGTGAACACCCCCAAGCCGATGGTTCCGGCAGCGGGCGTCCCGTTCCTCGCCCACCAGATAGCCAGGGCCGCCGCCGCCGGTGTCACGCACATCGTGATGGCCACCTGCTACCTCGCCGAGGTCTTCGAGCCCTACTTCGGCGACGGATCCGACTTCGGCATCACCCTCGAGTACGTCGTCGAGGACGAACCGCTGGGCACGGGCGGCGCCATCCGCAACGCCGCCGAGCGCCTGACGGGCGGTCCGGACTCCCCGGTCCTCGTGTTCAACGGCGACATCCTCACCGGCCTGGACATCGCCGGCCTGGTCGAGTCCCACCAGGCGGCCGACGCCGACGTCTCCCTGCACCTCGTGCGGGTCGAGGACCCGCGCGCCTTCGGCCTGGTCCCCACCGACTCCGAGGGGCGGGTGCTGGCCTTCACCGAGAAGCCCCAGACCCCCGAGGAGATCATCACCGACCAGATCAACGCCGGCTGCTACGTCTTCCGCCGCAGCGTGATCGACTCCATCCCGGCCGGCCGGCCGGTATCCGTCGAGCGCGAGACCTTCCCCGGCCTGCTCGCCTCCGGCGCCAAGCTGCACGGCGTCACCGAGGACACCTACTGGCTGGACCTCGGCAAGCCCGAGTCCTTCGTACAGGCCTCCGCCGACCTCGTACGCGGCATCGTCGCCTCCCCGGCCGTCCCCGGCCCGCGCGGTGAGGCCCTCGTCCTCCCCGGTGCCCAGGTGGCGGACGGCGCCAAGCTCTCGGGCGGTACCGTTGTCGGTGCCGGCGCCCGGATCGAATCGGGCGCTGTCGTCCAGGGCTCCATCGTGCTGGACGGTGCGATCCTCGGCGCGGACACGGTGGTGAGCTCCAGCCTCATCGGCGCCGGCGCCTCGGTGGGGACGCGCACCGTGGTGACGGGCGCGGTCATCGGTGACGGTGCCGTCGTGGGGGCTGACAACGAACTTCGCGCAGGGGTGCGGGTGTGGTGCGAGGCTGAACTGCCGGACGCCGCCGTCCGTTTCTCCTCCGACCGGTGACCAACTTCAGTGAGGCACAACCTGTGATAGGCGAGCAGCAGACTCCCCGTGCGACCGACGTCGCGACCACCAAGCTCCCCGACACCTGGGCGGACACGCCGCTCACCGTGGTCATGCCCACCTACAACGAGGCGGGCAACCTGCCGGGCATGGTGGAGCTGCTCATGGGTCTCGACCAGCCGGGCCTGCGCCTGCTGGTCGTCGACGACTCCTCGCCCGACGGCACCGGCAAGATCGCCGACGAGCTCGCCGAGGGCTTCGTCACCGAGGACGGCAAGCCCCGCATGTCCGTCCTGCACCGCACCGCCAAGGACGGCCTCGGCCGCGCCTACGCGGCCGGCATGGCCCAGGCCGTCGAGGACGGCGCCGAGTACGTGCTCCAGATGGACGCCGACGGCTCCCACCCCGCCGGCAAGATCGCCGAGATGCTGGGCGTCGCCCGCTCCACCGGCGCCGGCCTCGTCGTCGGCTCCCGCTACGTGCCCGGCGGCACCCTCTCCGACGCCTGGGGCGCGCACCGCAAGCTGCTCTCCCGCTGGGCCAACGCGTACGCCAGCACCATCCTGGGCACCCGCGTCCGCGACATCACCGGCGGCTTCAACCTGTGGAGCGCCGCCGCGCTGAAGGCGATCGACCTCGCCTCGATCGGCAGCGCCGGCTACAGCTTCCAGGTGGAGATGAAGTACAAGGCCCTGCGCCGCGGCTTCCCGGTGATGGAGGTCCCGATCCACTTCGAGGACCGCACCGTCGGCGAGTCGAAGATGAACCTGGCCGTCCAGCTGGAGTCCATCGCGATGCCGTGGAAGCTGCGCGCCCGCGCCGGCAAGTAGTCGTCACGGAACGGCGGAAGGGGCACCCCCTCGGGGGTGCCCCTTCCGCTACGCGGCGGTGTTCCGCACGGACCGCGGCGCCGGACGGGCCTCCAGGAAGCGCTTCAGCCGGCCCGCCGCCGGCCGCTCCACGAACCGCTGGACCAGCCACGACGCCAGCAGCATCACCGCCATCGCCGACAGCAGCAGCGTCCACGGCTCGACGTCCCGGCTCCACTGCTTCAGCAGGGTCACCCCGATCTGCTGGTGCAGCAGGTACAGCGGGTACGACATGGCCCCGGCGACCGACAGCCAGCGCCAGTCGATCCGGTCCAGCCACCCCAGGGCCACGGCGGCCATCACCACGTAGCAAAGGGTGATCACCAGCAGGCACATCTCCCAGGACAGCCGGTCGCCCTTGACGGTGTTCCAATGGACGATGTCGTTCAGCCACCGCTGCATCAGCAGCCACGAGAACACCAGCAGCGCCCACGGCTCGCCCGCGCGCGCCCCCTCGCGGCGGATCAGGTAGAAGCAGATGCCGGAGACGAACAGCGGGGAATAGGTGGGGTTCGCCAGCACGTCCAGCACCGGCAGCCCGGAACCGGGGGCGAGCAGCGAGGCGACCGTCCACACCCAGCAGAAGTTCATCACCTTGCGGTACGTCAGACCCGTCCACGCCACCACGGCGAAGATCAGGTAGAAGCGGACCTCGGACCACAGCGTCCAGTACGACATGTCCAGCGGGGCGCTGCCCAGCGGTGTCTGCACCATCGTCAGGTTCGTCAGGATCTGGCTCAGCCCGGGCCCGGCGCCGCCGAAGGGCTTCCCGACGGCCAGCAGCACCCCCATGGTGGCCAGGACGCAGAACCAGTACGCGGGCCCCAGCCGGATGATCCGGCTGCGCAGGTAGCTGCCGAGCGGCCGCCCCCAGGCCGACATGCAGATGACGAAGCCGCTGATCATGAAGAACAGCTCCACGCCCGTCCAGCTGTACCGGCCCACCACGGTCAGCCACCCGAAGGCGTCGCGCCCCCACAGTTCCTGACGGGTGTAGTGGTGCACCAGGACCAGCACCGCCGCGAGGATCCGCAGCCCGTCCAGGACGCGCAGCCGGGGCCGCGCGGCACCCGGCGGGACCGGCGGCCGTCCGGGCAGGGGGCGCAGGGCAAGGGAACGGTCGCCGTCCTCCCGCCGCTCTTCGAGGACGCGCGGGGACGGATGCAGGGACATGGACGCTCCACGGGCAGACGGACGCGTGCCCGAATTCTTTACGGCCGCGCCGGAACACGGGCCCATCCGCGTTCTCCTCCCGGCGTCTGGGCCGCAACAGTCTTACGAGAAAACCATCGCACTGTCCACAGGCTCCGACGGAGCGGACGCCGGGTCCTCACCCGTTCAGCGGCCGGATCACTGTCCCTTGACGGTGACCTTCTCGTCCTTCTGGATCTGCTTGACCAACTGCTGCACCTTGGCCTTGTCCCAGACGAGATTGCCGCCCCTCTGCCCGGAGATGGGCATGTTCATCGAGACGCCGTCGCCGCCGTTGATGCCCTTCATCGCGAAGAACATCTCCCCCATGTCCCACAGCCCCATGTCCTTGTCCACGATCAGCGTGTCCAGGCCGGCGCCCATCACCGGGTACAGGGAGAAGGGGTTCAGGACGGTGCCCGGGGTGGCGGCCTGGCTCGCGAGCGCGCCGAGGAACTTCTGCTGGTTCTTCGTCCGTTGCAGGTCCGACTCCGCGAACGCGTACCGGGTCCGTACGAAGGCCAGCGACTGTTCGCCGTTGAGGGTCTGGCGGCCCGCCTTGAAGTCGGCGCCCGACTTCTCGTCCTTGAAGGCCTGTTCGATGTCGAGCTCGACCCCGCCGAGGGCGTCCACGATGTTCGCGAAGCCGGCGAAGCCGATCTCGGCGTAGTGGTCGATGCGCAGGCCGGTGTTGAACTCCACCGTGCGCACCAGCAGCTCCGGCCCGTCCTCGGCGTACGCGGCGTTGAGCTTGACCCGGCGCCCCTGGGCGGGGAACTTCTTGCCCGACTGGGAGCCGACGAAGGAGGGGATCTCCACGTCCGAGTCGCGGGGCAGGGAGATCATGGTGTTCCCGCTGGAGCACTTCGCCAGGATCATCATCGAGTCGGTGCGCTTGCCGTCGGCGGAGCCCGTGTGGAGCTTCTTCTTCTCCTCGTCGGACATCCCCTCGCGGCTGTCGGAGCCCACGATCAGGTAGGTCGTGCAGTCGCCTTCCTTCGGGCGCTCGACGACCTTCGACAGGTCGACCTCGCGGCGGACCTGGGAGTCGGCCCAGAAGTAAGTGCCGATACCGGTGACGAGCAGGACGGAGACCACCGCGATCGAGCCGACCTTGATCCGCCTGCGCCAGTCGGGCGCGGGGCCCTGCGGCCGGCCGGGCCCGGCCGGCGGACGCTGCCCGGGGCCGCCGGGGCCGCCGGGGCCGCCGGGGCCGCCGGGGCCGCCGGGGCCGCCGGGGCCGCTGGGGCCGCCCGGTCCGGCGGGCCGGCCGTAGACCTGGCCGGTGTTGTAGCCGCTGTCGTACGCGGCGTCGGGGCCCTGTGCCTGCTGCGGCGGCACCCCGTACCCCGGGCGGGCGCCCGGCGGCGGGGACTGCGGCGGGACCGGCGGCCGGGCCGGCCGCTGGGGCTGCCGCTGCTGGGGCTGCCGCTGGACGTGGCGCATCCGCTGCGCCCCGTCCGGCTGCGGCTGCCCGCTGCCGCGCCCGTACCCGTCATCGCGGCGGCCGCGTGCGTCGCGCTCGCCGTTCCACCCGTCCCAGTCGCTCATGCGGACAAGGATGCCTGGCCGGGAGTGTCACACGACACCCCGGTCGGGTCTTCGTACCGTGGCTGTTGCAGAGCTGATGCCTCCCCGGCCCACTTAAGGTGGCTGTATGACACAGATACCGGAGGCAGCGGACGCGCCGGAGGGCAAGCCGATCTCGGCGTCCCGGACCACCCTCAGCCACATCATGACCGCCAACGACACCAACCTCCTCGGCACCGTGCACGGCGGCGTGATCATGAAGCTGGTGGACGACGCCGCCGGCGCCGTCGCCGGGCGCCACTCCGGCGGTCCGGCCGTCACCGCCTCCATGGACGAGATGGCCTTCCTCGCCCCGGTCCGCGTCGGCGACCTGGTCCACGTCCGGGCGCAGGTCAACTGGACGGGCCGCTCCTCGATGGAGATCGGCGTACGGGTCCTCGCGGAGCGCTGGAACGAGTCCACCCCCGCCACCCAGGTCGGCAGCGCCTACCTCGTCTTCACGGCGGTGGACTCCGACGGCAAGCCCCGCCAGGTCCCGCCGGTGATCCCGGAGACGGAGCAGGACGAGCGCCGCTACCAGGAGGCCCAGATCCGCCGCACCCACCGCCTCGCCAGGCGCCAGGCGATCACGGAACTGCGCGAACGCCGCCAGGCCGAGGGCCTCGACGAGGAGTGATCCATTCGGCCGCAGCAGCGGCCACCCGTAGACTCCTCCGCTGACGTCCGACCGCCCGTACCCGGGCGTTGGCGTGCCCCTCACCATTTCCTGCTGCGGAGATGCGCTCACGATGCCGAAGGTCATACCGTCCCAGCCGAGATCAGTAACGGTGCCGCCGCGCCCGGACACGACCGCGGCCCGCCGGCCGCGGCTCAGAGCACTGGACGGCATGCGGCTGGTGGCCGCGCTGATGGTGGTCGCCTTCCACTGGGTCGGCGTCAACCGCTACCCCGGGGTGTGGGGCGGGACCCCCCAGAAGCTGATGCCGGCGCTGCACGGGGTCAGTGCCTACGGGTTCCTGGGCGTCCAGCTGTTCTTCCTGATCAGCGGCTTCGTCATCTGCATGTCCTGCTGGGGCCGGACGCCCCGTCAGTACTTCACCTCGCGCGTGGTGCGCCTCTTCCCCGCGTACTGGGTCGCGATCCTGCTGACCGGTCTGGTGGTCAACTACGCCGCGACGGCCAGGCCGTCGCGCGCGCACCTGACGCTGACGGACTTCCTGTCCAACATGACGATGCTCCAGCAGCCGCTCGGCGTGGCCGAGGTGGACCCGGTCTACTGGACCCTCTGGGTCGAGCTGCGCTTCTACCTGCTCTTCGCCTTCGTGGTGGCCTTCGGGCTGACCTACCGTCGCGTGCTGACCTTCTGCGGGATCTGGATGATCCTGTCGGTCGTGGTCCGGGGCACGGACATGAAGATGGTGGAACTGTTCGTCATGCCCGAGTACGCGCCCTACTTCATCGCCGGTGTGATCATGTATCTGATCTACCGGTTCGGTGCGAACTGGCTGCTGCTGGCGTCGGTCGGGTTCTCCTTCCTGGTGGCCCAGCACCAGCTGCTGGGAACGGCCAACAGCTTCAAGTACGGCGTGATGCACTCGCTCAGCTGGCCGCTCATGGTGGTCTTCTGCCTGCTCGCCTACGGCGTCGTGCTGGCGGCGGCGATGGGCGCGTTCGACCGCGTCCAGTGGAAGTGGCTCACCACCGCCGGCGCGCTCACCTACCCCGTGTACCTGCTCCACCAAGAGATCGGCTTCGCCCTGATCCGCTGGGCCCGCGACCAGGGGATGGGCGTCTGGCCGGCCCTCCTGGCCGCGCTCGCCGCCATCCTCCTGCTCTCCTGGCTCGTCCACCGGTATGCCGAGCGGCCCCTGTCCGCCCTCATGCGGCGGATGCTGGACGCTCCCGGCCTGGCCCTGCCGAAGTCCGACCCACCCGTACGCAGCCGTGCCGTGATCACCGAGCGGTCTGCCGTCCCCGCAGAAGGCGCCGCCACCCGATGACCTCCGCACGCACGCTGCCCGTCTCCCCGGCCGATCCGTCCGGCCGCCGCGCCGGGACGGACGAGGGGGGCGGAACCTCCCGCCGGCTGCCGGTGCCCGACTGGCTGTGGGCCGCGCTGTTGGCGTTGGCCGTCAGTGGCTTCGGGATCGGTGGTGCCCAGCCCTGGCGGGACGAGCTGGCGAGCTGGAACGCCGCCACGCGCGGTACCGGCGAGCTGGTCGACATGCTGGGCCACGTCGACGCCGTCTCCGGCCTCTACTACCTGCTGCTGCACGGCTGGATCTCCGTCTTCGGGGACTCCACCGCCATGCTCCGGCTGCCGTCGGCGCTCGCCATGGCCGGCGCCGCCGCCTTCGCCGTGCTCACCGCCCGCACGCTCTTCGACCGCCGCACGGCCGTTTTCACCGGTCTGCTCTTCGCCTTCGTCCCCGCCGTCTCCCGATACGGCCAGGAGGCGCGCTCCTACGCCTTCGTCGTGCTGGCGGTCAGCGCGGCGACCTGGCTGCTGCTGCGGGCGCTGGAGCGGCCGGCCCCGCGGCGCTGGGCTCCGTACGCCCTCGCCGTGGCGGCGGCCGGGCTGTTCCACGTCGTGTCGCTGCTCTTCCTGCTGCCGCACGCCCTGATCGTGCTCCTGCGCTGGTGGCACGACCGGCGCGGGCGCACCGTCGTCGCCTTCGCGGTGACGGTGACGGCCGCCCTGCTCCCCGTCATCCCGCTGGTGCTGCTCGGGCAGCGGCAGGTGGGCCGCCAGATCGGCTGGATCAAGACCCCGCACCTGCGGAGCGTCGCCGACCTGTGGGGCAACCTCTTCGGCTCCCCGACCATCGGGCTCGCCCTCGCCGCGGTCGTGCTGCTCCCGCTCGCCTGGAGCCGCGGCCGGCGGCCCGCGGTGGAGCTCGTCCTGGCCGGGGCGGCCCCGATCGCGGCCGCCTGGGTGGTCTCGCAGGGCAGCACCTCGTACTTCATGGACCGCTACCTGCTCTTCACCCTCCCCGCCTGGGTGGTGCTGGCGGCCGCCGGGCTGGCCGCGCTGCGGCCGTACCGGGCCGGGGCGCTCGCCCTGGCCGCGCTGATCCTCCTGGGCCTGCCCGACCAGCGCCAGATGCGCACCGAATGGGCCCGGGTGGGCCTCGACGGCGAGGCCGCGGCCCGGGTCATCGCCGAGGGCTACCGGCCCGGCGACGGGTTCGTGCCCGTGCGCGGCGCGGACCGGGTGTACATGGTCGACTTCCAGGTGGAGTACTTCCTGCCGCACCGCGTCCGGCTGAGGGACGTCTTCGCCGAGCGCTCGGCGGTCGACGGCGACGACCTGTTCCCGAAGGAGTGCGAGCAGCCCGTGCGGTGCCTCGGCTCCACCCAGCGGGTGTGGGTGGTGACCTGGAGCGGGACGAAGAACCCGTACCACAAGCTCCCGAAGGACCAGGCCGAGGCGCTGGCGAGCCACTACCGGGTGGCCGAGAGCCGGTCGGTGCGCGGCCTGAGCGTCTCCCTGCTGGAGCGCGTCAAGTAGGTCTACGGCCCGCACACTACCTGGTCGCCGGTGACGGCCCGGCCCTCCCCGCCCTCGTACGGGTCCTCGGGCCGCACCGGCACCACCTTGCGGTACTCCGAGCCGGCCGTCACCAGCACCGTGCGGCCCTGCCCGGCGACCGCGCGCAGCTCGCTGCCGGGCAGCGCCGCCGCCACCGTGCGGGCGGAGCGGTCCCAGCGCGGGTCGTACGCGATGACCGTGCGCCGGACGTCGCGGCTGGCGGCGTTGCCCGGGGCGCCGGTGGTGTCGAAGCCGGTGGCGCGCAGGGCGGCGTCCACCCGGCCGCCGAGCCCGTCGATCCGGCTGCCGTTCTCCACCTGGATCCTGATCTGCTGCGGGGGCACGTCCACCGGCACGGCGGCGGCCCGCTCCTGCCCGGCCCCGTCCCGCCCGGCGCCGTCCTGCCCGGCCCCGCCCTGCCCGGCCCCGCCCTGCCCGGGCCGGGCCGGCGCGAGCGGGCGGTCCTGGCGCAGCGCGTCGAAGAGCAGGGCGGCCTTCGGCTCGTCCCACTTCACCGTCGAGCCGATCCCCTTGACGGGGTACGAGGGGTCCCCGACCGGGACGGAGGCGAACTCCGACGAGGAGGGCGTGAAGCCGCGCATGGCCCGGCCCAGCGCCAGCATCTGCTCCGAGCCGAAGTCCCGGTCGGCCCGTACCGACCCGAGCAGGGTGGAGCTGACCTCCTTGAACTTCACCGGGTTGAGCAGCACCCCGCCCCCGGTGGCCTGCTTGATCAGGGCGGCGACGAACCGCTGCTGGCGCTGCATGCGGCCCAGGTCGGAGGCTCCGTCGACATGGCGCGAGCGCACGTACTGCAGGGCCTGGCCGCCGCTCAGCCGGTGGCTGCCGGGCACCAGGTGCAGGCCGGTGTTCTGGTCGTGCAGGGCCTTGGCGGTGCAGATCTCCACGCCGCCCATCGCGTCGACGGTCCGCATGAAGCTCGTGAAGTCGACTTCCAGGTAGTGGTCGATCTTGACGCGGGTCATGTGCTCCACGGTGCGCACGGTCAGGTTCGGGCCGCCCTCGGCGTACGCCGCGTTGAGCTTCACGGGGTGGGGCCGGTGCGGCCTGCCGGTGACCGGGTCCCGGTGCGCGGGGAGTTCGGCGTAGCTGTCGCGGGGGAGGCTGACCACGCTGGCGCGTTCCCGGTCGGCGGACAGGTGCACCAGCATGATCGTGTCGGTGCAGTGGCAGGGCGCCCCGCCGAGCCGGTAGTCCCGCTTCTCCTCCGGGCTGATCTTCGCCCGCCCGTCGGTGCCGACCAGCAGGAGGTTCAGCCCGTGCCCGGCCTGCGGGCGGTTCTTCATGTCCTTGAAGGGGTCCACCCGTTCGATCCCGGTGTCCAGCCCGGTCATCACGGCGTGCCCCACCGCCCCGGCACCCAGCACCACGAGCGACAGCCCGGCCGCGATCCGCACGCCCCACCGGGGCCGGCCGTCCCGGTGCCGGGCCTCGCGACCGCCGGTCCGTGCGCGCTGCGGCTGGGAAGGCCTGGCGGGTCGGGTGGGGCGGTGCGGGTGGGGCACGGTGGACACCTCCGCGGGACAGCACGGGGACGGAGCAGGCGGTCCGCTCACGGCGCGGACCGGCCGGCCCATCGGGCAGATTCGTCAGAACAGTAGGCCCATACGATCAGCGGCTGTCCGTACCGCTCGTCCGCCGCGCACCCGTTTCCCCCGTACGCGGTAACGTGACACCGATACCCGACCGTGAAGGACGACATGCCCGCCCAGCAGCCCGCAGTCTCGGTGATCATGCCGGTGCTCAACGAGGAGCGCCACCTGCGTGACTCCGTCCGGCACATCCTCGGACAGGAGTACGCAGGCGAGATGGAGGTGGTGATCGCGCTCGGGCCGTCCACGGACCGCACCGACGAGATCGCCGCCGAACTCGTCCGGGAGACCGCTTCCGGCGGACGAGCCCGCGTACGCACCGTCCCGAACCCCACCGGACGGACCCCCGCCGCCCTCAACGCCGCGATCAGGGCCTCAAGCCACCCGATCGTCGTCCGCGTCGACGGCCACGGGATGCTCTCCCCGAACTACATCGCCACCGCCGTCCGCCTCCTGGAGGAGACCGGCGCGCAGAACGTCGGCGGCATCATGCACGCCGAGGGTGAGAACGCCTGGGAGGACGCCGTCGCCGCCGCGATGACTTCGAAGATCGGCGTCGGCAACGCGGCCTTCCACACCGGCGGCCAGGCCGGCCCGGCCGAGACCGTCTACCTCGGCGTTTTCCGCCGCGAGGCCCTCGAACAGCAGGGCGGGTACAACGAAGAGTTCATCCGCGCCCAGGACTGGGAGCTGAACTTCCGCATCCGCGAGGCGGGCGGGCTCATCTGGTTCTCGCCCGAGCTGAAGGTCCAGTACCGCCCGCGGCCCTCCGTCCGGGCCCTGGCCAAGCAGTACAAGGACTACGGCCGCTGGCGCCACGTGGTGGCCCGCTACCACGCCGGCTCCATCAACCTGCGCTACCTGGCCCCGCCGACCGCCGTCTGCGCGATCGCGGCCGGTGTCGTGGCGGGCGTGGCCGTCACCCCGTGGGCCTTCGCCGTCCCGGCGGGCTACCTCGCGGCGATCACCGCCGGCTCCGTCCCGGCGGGCAAGGGGCTCTCGTTGAAGGCGCGGGCGCAGATCCCCCTCGCCCTGGCCACCATGCACATGTCCTGGGGCTTCGGCTTCCTCACCAGCCCGCGCTCGCTGGCCCGCAAGGTCATCGCCAGCCGCCGCCCGCCGGTCCCCGGCCGGGACCGCTCTCAGGTCTGACGCCGCCCGGACCCCCGGGTACGGCGAAAGGGGTGACCCCGTCCTCCACGGACCGGGTCACCCCTTCGCGTTCATCCCGGCCGGCTCACCACCGGTACGGCTTGTAGACCTCCATGCACGCCCCGGTGTCCGAGCCGTTGAGGGCGTCGGCCGTGTCCGGTACGGAACCGGCCTCCGGCGGCGCCTGCTGCGGGTAGACCGCGCCGTCGCGCCAGTCGGCGCCGACGACCAGGGTGATCCGGGAGACGTCCGCCGACTGCTGCACCGCGGTGGCGGGGACGCCCATGGCCGCCGCCACGCTCTGCGCCTCGTCCGCGAGGTCGGGGGAGGGGTAGCGCACGACGGTGGTCTTCTCCGGGGTCAGCGCGCTGTCCGCCCTGGCCTGCGTGAAGCCCTTGGCCGCCAGCGCCTCCGCCACCGCGTTCGCCCGCCGGGGCGCCAGCGGCATCTTCTCGACGGCGGTGCCGTTGACCACGTTGACCTGGACCTTGTCGGGGGTGGTCACGGGCGCCTGCGACGGCGTCGGCTGCGCGGACTGGTCCGGCTGCGCGGGCTGCGAGGCCCCGGCGGCCGGCTGCGAGGCACCCGGGGCGGGCGCCGGGGCCGAGGCCGAGGGGCTCCCGGGGGCCGTCGGGGTGCCGTTCTTGTCGAAGGCCACATCCTTGCGGAGCATCGCCCACAGCTTGTCGGCGTCCGCCGGGTTCACGATGAGCCGGTCCCGGTCCGCGGGGTCCTGGAAGGTCGGCATCGTCGTCATCGTGATGCGGTTGGTGGGGACGTCCTTGAGCTGCATGGCCAGGTTGTAGAGCTTCTTGACCGAGCCGATCTCCTCGGAGACCTCCAGGGCCTTGGTGCCCGCCTCGGCCAGCGCCGTGAGCCGGCCGACGTCGGTGAACGCGTTCTGGCTCTTGAGCTCGCGCATCATCGAGTTCATGTACATGTGCTGGGCCTGCGCCCGGCCCAGGTCGCTGCTGAACGCGTGCCGGGTGCGCAGCCACTGGAGGGCCTGCTCGCCCTTGACGCGGGTCGTGCCCTTCTGGAGCTTGAGCCCGGAGCCGCCGCCGGAGGTGGCCAGGGGCCGGTCCCAGACGTTGTCCTTGACGCAGACCGGGACGCCGCCGACGGCGTCGGCCATCTGCACCACACCGGAGAAGTCGATCATCATCCAGTGGTCGATGTAGACGTTGGTCAGCTTCTCCCACGTCGCCAGCGTGCAACCGGGGCCGCCGCGGCCGAGCGACTCGTTGATCATCGCCCTGGTCTTCTTGAACTTCTCGCCGGTCTTCGGGTCCGTGCACTCGGGTATCTCGACCCGGGTGTCGCGCGGGACGCTCACCACGGAGGCGTTCTCCCGGTCGGCCGACACGTGCAGCAGCATCTGCACGTCCGCGAGCGGGGGGTTCCCCACGGTGTCGCGGCTGCCGCCGAGCTCGACGTTCTCCGGCTTGTTGCGGCTGTCGGAGCCGATCAGCAGGATGTTCAGCGGGCGTTGGCCCTTGGCGTTGGCGTGGGTCTTCTCCACGCCGCTCTCCCCGCTCAGGCGCTGCCCGCTGCGGATGTTGCCGTCGAGGTGACGGTAGTAGAGGTACCCGGCCGCGGACGTCCCCAGGATCAGGAACGCCATCACGGACGCCACCCAGAACAGCACCCGGCGGCGGCGCCGCCGGACCGGAAGCCCACCGCCGGGGGGCCGGGTCGTGCCCGAGCCCTCCCGTGGCGGGGGAACCGCGACGGCGGCCTTCCCGCCGCCGCCGGATATGCCGTCGGCGGCCTGGTCGGGCGCCCCCTCCCCCCGCACGCTGCTGTGCTTCACGCGTTCCCCCCTCAAGATCACTACTGGTCGGTGTGGTGCCGGGCCCGCCGGCTGCCGCCCGCCGGAAAGCGGTCGGCCGATGCGTGGTGTTGGTGCCGGTGCCGGTGCCGTAACAGCCGTCCGCGCCCCGGGAGCGGACCGCTCACTTCGCGCAGACCGCCTTGTCCGCCTCGACCCGCTGGAGCCCCTCGGGCGCCTGCTGCGCCGTCTCCGGCGTGCCGAGCGGTGCCCCGGGTTCCTTGAAGTCGGAGCCCAGCGTCAGCTTCATCGGCGTGCGCGGGCCCGCGTCCACGGACCCCATCTTCAGGGCGGCGCCGGACAACCCCATCATGTCCGCCAGCGCCCGCGCCTGGTCGGCCTGGTTGGGGGCGAACTCCAGCTGGGTGCTGCCCAGGCGCGCGGAGGCGTTGCCGTGGTTGCTGGCCTTGTACACGCCCTTGCTGTTCTGCAGCCAGGTCAGGGTGGTGGAGGCCGCCCCGGGGGGCCCGCCGCCGTTGTACACGTCCACCCGGACGTCCCCGGCGGGGGCCCGGTTGCCCTGGAGCAGCGCGTCCTGCCTGCTCTTGGCGTCGGCGTCGGCCGCTTCCTTGGCGGCCGCCTCCTTCTTCTCGACCTCGGTGAGCGAGACGTCCCCGCGGATCATCTGCAGGAGCGGCTCGGCCTGCCCGGAGTTGAGGACGACGGTCGCCTTCCGGTTCGACGGCTCGTTCGGGTTGTCGACCACCGGGAGCGTCGTGAAGGTGATGTTCTTGAGGTTCATCTCCTTCAGCTCACCGGCGAGATCGGTGAGCTTGCCGATGGACCCCAGCCCCTGGTCCACCGTCAGCGACTTGGTGGCCGCCTCCGCCAGCGAGAAGAACTTCTTCGGACTGGTCAGCGTCTCCTTGGACTTCATCTCCCGCATCATCGAACTCAGGAACTGCTGCTGGGTCTTGATCCGGTCCAGGTCGCTCTCGTTGCCGAAGGCGTGCCGCGTGCGCACGAAGGCCAGCGCCTGCTCGCCCTGCAGCCGGTGCTCGCCCGCCTTCAGGTCCAGTTTCGAGTCGCGGTCGCTGACGTCCTTCGCCACGCAGACGGGCACCCCGCCCACCGCCGTGCTCAGGTTCTTCACCGCGTTGAAGTCGACCATCATGAAGTTGTCGACCTCGATGCCGGTGAGCTGCCTGACCGTGCGCATCGTGCAGCCCGGGTCGCGCCCTTCCTGGCCCAGGCTGTTGTTGAAGCGGGTGCCCTTGGTGGCGGCGATCTCCTTCACCGAACCGTCCGGCTGCTTCGTCGGGCAGGCGGGGATGTCGGTGATCAGGTCGCGCGGGATGGACAGCGCGGTCGCGTTGGTGCGGTCCCTGGAGACGTGGAAGAGGATCGTGGTGTCGGCGTGGCCGACGCTCTCCGCGTCGCCGTACCCCTCGTTGCCCTTGCCGCTGCGCTTGTCGGTGCCGATGACCAGGATGTTGATCGGCTGGTCCTTCTTGAAGCTGCCGCCCGCGCCGCCGGTGTCGATGACCTTGAGGTTGCCGTTCAGGTGCTCGTAGTAGAGGTACGAGCCGAGCCCGCCTCCGACCAGCAGCAGTGCCAGGGTCGCGCCCGTCGCCACCACGACCCGGCGGCGCCGGGTCGGGCCCCCGCCCTTGCGCGGGCGGCCGGAGCGCCGCCCGCCGGGCGGGCCGTCGCCCCGGCGGGGCTTGGGGACGGCGGGGGACGGAGCGGTCGGCGCGGAGGGGTCGGCGGCGGCTCTGCGGGATCTGCGGGGCGAGGCGACGGTGTGCTGCTGCGCAGCGGAATGCCCCAGTCGCAGTTCGTAGTTGCCAGTGCGGGGATTGAGGACCCACTGGTCTGCGGGGTCGATCTCGTCCGCCCGCCCACGGCTTTGCGCATCCACGGTTGCTCGAATCCTCCGTCGGTGCTTCGCGACGCGCCTCCCCCCAGGCACGCGGTCAACGATCCGGCTGCTGGTGCAGGGCCTCTTCATGGCCGGTGCACCGGATCGCTCACCTTATCCGCCCAGGTCAGCACCAAACCATGCCGGTGACAAAATCCACTCCCTACATAACGGGCCAAAGCGCCCATCCGGCTCGGTTGTGCCTCCGGCTTTTGGATTGCTTTACCGGCAGTCCGCCGTAGCCGCCGTCGTTCCGGTGAACGTGGGGACCGGCGTGGGCGTCACGGGGCTTCCGCTTTCCCTCGCCCACGGCCCACCCGAACCCGTCCCGGCCCCCGTGCCCGTCCCGGATCCGGCGCCCTCCCGACCAGCCCCCGCGGACCGCGGACGCGGCTCCGGATCGGGCAGCGGATCGGGCTCCGGCGGGGTGATCGTCAGCGGCCGGTCCATCCGCAGCTGCAGGAACAGCCGGGCCGCGTCGGGCTCCACGAGCTCGTCCCGGTTCGGGTCGGCGGCGTACGGGCGGCGCGGCACGGTCAGGAAGTTGACCTGCGCGGTCGGTATGTCCCGTACGCCCCGTACGAGTTCGTACAACCCGCGCAGCGAAGCCAGCCCCGGGTCGGTGGTCACCGAGGACGTGGCCGCGTCCAGCAGCGGGTACAGCCGTCGGGGGTTCAGCAGCACCCCGTTGCTGCTCACCTTCTCCCAGAGCGAGCCGAGGAACTGCTGCTGGCGCTCCATCCGTTCGGTGTCACTGCCGTTGCCCAGGCCGTAGCGGGCGCGGACGAAACCGAGCGCCTGCTCGCCCCGCAGCAGCTGGCGGCCCGCCGGGAGCCTGACCTTCGCCTCCCCGTCCACCACCGGCCGCCTGAGGCAGACCTCCACCCCGCCGACCGCGTCGACCATCTTCTTGAAGCCGCCGAAGTCCAGCACCATGTGGTGGTCGATCCGGATCCCCGTGAGCCGCTCGACCGTACGGATCGTGCAGGCGGCCCCGCCCCACTGGAAGGCCCAGTTGAACTGCGCCTTCTGCTCGCCGGTACGGGAGCCGTCCGGCTTCAGGCAGCTAGGGACCTGCGTCATCAGGTCCCGCGGTATCGACACGGCCGTGGCGCTCCTGCGGTCCGCCGGCAGGTGCAGCAGGATCGCGGTGTCCGAGTGCTGGGTGCCCGCGTCCTTCCCGTAGCGCGAGTTCGCCGAGCCCGACCGGGTGTCCGAACCGATGACGAGGATGTTCTGCGCACCGGTCGCCAGGTTCGCCGGCCGCTCGCGCTCGTAACGCCGCAGCTCGGCCTCGGCGGAGGTGTCCTCCGTGATGTTCCCGTCGAGCTTGGCGTACAGCCACCAGCCCGCCGCCGTCCCCGCCAGGACCAGCAGTACGGCCCCCAGTCCGATCCAGCGCAGCAGCCGTCGCCGGCGGCTGCGCGGAGGCTTCCCACTGCCTCCGGCCGCCCCGGCGCCCTGCGTGTCCACGCTGTCCGTCACTGGCGTTCAGTCCCCTCGCCCTGCCGGCCACCAGCCGTACGGGTGAGCACGGCCTGGAGCCGATCCTGCCCCCGGGTGACGTCCCGGGCCCGGGGGCGGGGGCCCGGCAAGGGCCATGCGGGTGACATTTCGGACGGAGACGGGGTCGGAGCGGACCCCGGGGGGCGGGAGCCGCGCCGTCAGGCCCGGTGGGTGACGCGCTCGCTCTCCACGCGCTGCTCCAGCCCCTCCGGCGACAGCCGGTCCAGGTGGCGGCACAGCACCACGGAGCCGCCCGAGGCCAGCGCCCCGTACAGACCGGCCGACAGCCCCTCCCAGGTGTCGTAGCCGAGGCCCGACAGCACCCGGGCGCCTTCGCCGCGCCCCGCCGCGTCCTCGCGCGCCCGCTCGACCACGGCCGCGTACGACAGCTCCTCGCCGCCGACCACCAGGCCCGGACCGTCGGGGTCGACGGGGGCGAAGGGGGCGAACCGGTCCCCCTGCCCCGGCACCTCCACCGCGTAGTCCGCGAACCCGGCCGGCGGCTGCGGGAACCGCCCGCCCAGGGGCCGCAGCGCGAGGGCGATGCGCTCACCGGAGCAGGCACGGGCCTCCTCCAGCGTGTCGGGCCCGCTCACCACCAGGTCGGCACCGGCGGGATCCCCGCCCACCTCGGCCACCACCCCGACGGAGGCGCAGGCGAGCAGCCACACGGCGCTCTGCCAGTGCGCGGGGAGCAGCAGCGCGAGCCGGTCACCCGGTTCGGCGCCCAGGTCGCCCTGGAGCAGGTTCGCGGTCTTGGCCACCCAATTGGCGAAGGTGGCGACGGACAATTCGACGCGCTCGCCCGTGGCGTCGTCGTAGAAGGTGACGAGGGGGCGGCCCGGATCGGCGGCGAGCGCGGATCGCAGCAGGTCGGCAGGGGTGCGGTCAGTGGCGTTCACCCGGCCCAGCGTACGCGGGCCCGTCCCCCGTACGGGGGGCGGCGGCTCGCCCGTCCAGGGGAGTGCCGCGCGGCGCGTCGTCGGACGGGTCGTCAGTTCTCCGATGGCGCTTCGTGGTGGCTGTGTTCAGCATCGCTTCCATGCGCGGATTCATTGCTTCCTCCATCGGCGTCGCGACGGCGGCCGCACTGGCCCTGCCGCTCGCGCTTCCCACTCCTGCCCTGGCCGAGTCGATCCCGGCGGTCCCCGCCGGCTCCACCCAGTCGCTGCCGCTCGTGCCGCTGGCGCCCTCCGGTGCGCGGATCCCGGGCGTGCCCGGTATGAGCGCCTCGCCGGACCTGGCCGAGGCCCGGGGCCTGGCGGCGCGCGAGGTCAAGACGTTCTCGCTGGTCGGCGTCGTCTGGGACGACGTGAGTACGCCGCTCGTCGGGCGGGTCCAGGTCCGTACCCGGGCGCTCGGCACGCGGGACTGGTCCGGCTGGCAGGACGTCGAGACCCACAACGGCGAACACGCCGCCGACCCCGGCGCGGCGGAGCGCACGGGACGCGTGCGCGGCAGCACCGCCCCGCTGTGGGTCGGGGCCTCCGACGCGGTCGAGGTCCGGGTCCAGGCCGAGAGCACCGGCACCAGGGCCGCGTCGCGGCTGCCGTCGGGCATGCGGATCGAACTCGTCGACCCGGGGGCCGAGCAGCCGGTTGCGGTGCTCGACGGCAAGAACGGCGCGGCCGGCGACCGCGCGGTGCCCCGCCGGGCGGGGCAGGGAGCGGAACCCGGGGGTGAGCCGGGGGGTGAGCCGGGGGCGGAACCCGTGGCCGGGCACGAGGACGACGACAAGGGTGACGCGGTGGCGCTGCCCGCGATGACCATGGAGACCTCGGAGTCGTCCTCCGCCAACCTCCCGCACGCCCCCCTCGGCGCTCTGGAAATCCCCGCGCTGAACAGGGCGGACTCCACCGCCGACGCGGCCTTCGCCGCCGAGAGCGCCATCGAAGCGGCCGCCCGGCCGTACATCGGGCCGCGCCCGAAGATCGTCACCCGGCGCGGCTGGGGCGCGGACGAGTCCCTGCGCGAACCCGGCTTCGTCTACACGAGCACGGTCAAGGCGGCCTTCGTCCACCACACCGCCTCCGGCAACAAGTACGCCTGCAAGGACGCCCCGGCGGTGCTGCGCAGCCTGTACCGGTACCACGTGGTGAGCAGCGGCTGGCGGGACATCGGCTACAACTTCGCCGTCGACAAGTGCGGGACGGTGTACGAGGGCCGGGCCGGCGGGGTCGCCAAGCCGGTGCTGGGCGCGCACACCATGGGGTTCAACACGGACAGCATGGGCATCGCGGTGATCGGCACCTACACCTCCGCCAACCCGCCGGCCGCGGCGGTGAACGCGGTGGCCCGCCTGACGGCCTGGAAGCTCGGACTGTTCGGGGCGAACCCGCGGGGGAAGACGACGCTCAAGTCGGCCGGGGGCAACCGCTTCCCGAAGGGCCGCAACGTGAGGCTGAACGTCATCTCGGGCCACCGCGACGGCTTCGCCACGGAATGCCCGGGCCGCCGCCTCTACAACCAGCTCCCGCCGGCCCGCACAACCTCGGCGAAGTTGCAGGGGCGGTAGGGGGGTGGGGGGAGCGGTATGCCCCTGGGCGGCCTCAGGGAGGGTTCGGGGGTTTCCCGGCAGTCCCATCGTCGTTCCGTGTCGGGCCGGCCTGTCAAGGGCGCTCCTTCGTCGCGTCACTGCGTGATCGCCTTCGGCGACCCTTGACAGCCCGTCCCGCCCCGGAAAGCCGAAAGACTGCCGGGAACCCCCCAAAAGAACGGTCACGGGGCAGGAGAGGCAGGAGCGGGTCTCTCAGGGACGAGGCGAGGGGTTGGGGGCCCATGACCCCCACCGAACAGCGAGCAGGGCAGCGCGGGAAGCGCCCAGGCGCGACAGATCGCTACGTGCTCCTCTTGGTTCGGCGACCGACGGCCGTCTGGGGCCGATACCTGCACCAGACGTTGATCAGGGGACCATCGGGCAGCGGTAGGCGCGGCAACGCACAGGCATGCGCTTCGGTTTCCTCCCGCCAGTGGCGGGCGCGGTGACAGGCGTAAAATGAGAGGCCTCGGGGGCCGACTGCCTCCTGAAGGGGAACGCGCTCATGCCCCGGAACACCATCCGCTCCATCGCCGCGTTCGCGGCGCCTGTTCTGTCGTTCCTCGCGGTTTCGCCGAGCTTCGCCGCGTCACCGCCGAGCACGCCCCACCGCGCGGTCTCGGCAGCGCCCGAGCCGTGCCACCTCCTGGGACTCGGTCCTGGCGACGCCTATCACCGGGGTTGTCGGCAGGGCTACTTCCAGGGCTACAACGCGGGCGTGAAGAACGGCAGTCCTCCGATCTGCCAGAAGCTGCCGCCGCCCCTGTCGCCGGTGAACCCGAACGACTTCGAGCGCGGCAAGGCCCAGGGTTACCGCAACGGTTACGACGCGGGGTTCGACAAGGCCTTCGCGGCCAAATGCAACAAGCCGCCGGAGCAGCCCAAGAAGCCGGACGCGCCGCCCCCACAGCAGCAGACCCCCGACAGCATGTTCGCCGCAGGCAAGACGGCCGGCGAGCAATGGGGCAGGACGGATGCCAAGCAGTGCACGCCTCCGACGCGCGAGCACTCGGACCTCGTACCGCCCAGCAAGCCCGACACCCTGATCCTCGCCTACCAGAACGGCTACCGTCTCGGCTACCAGACCGCCTATGACGAGGCCTTCCGCGACAACTGCCTCAAGTCCTGACCCCGAGCCGTACGGGTAGTGATCACGTGGCCGGACGGTCCTCTGATCAACGTCTGGTGCAGGTATCAGCACCAGACGGCCGCCGGGCGCCAAGACGTGAGAAGCGCTTAGCGATCTGTCGCGCCTGGGCGCTTGCCGCGCTGCTCTGGTCGCTGTTCGGTGGGGGTTGTGGCCCCCAACCCCTCGCCTCGTCCCTGAGGGACCCGCTCCTCGGACGTGTCCCTGGTGACCGTTCTTTTGGGGGGTTCCCGGCAGTCTTTCGGCTTTCCGGGGCGGGCTGGTCGGTCAAGGGTCGCCGAAGGCGATCGCGAAGCGACCCGACGAAGGAGCGCCCTTGAGGGACCGGCCCGACACGGAACGACGATGGGACTGACGCGAAACCCCCGAACCCTCCCTGAGGCCGCCCAGGGGCATACCGCCCCCCGCCCCCCGGCCGGGATACGCTCAAGGCATGGCCGGCCGCTTCACCCCCCTCACCCGTACCACCGTCCGCGGCGGCCACACCGCTGTGCCTGCGGGCCGGTCCCGTCCCGCAGGGGCGGGCGCCGCCGTGCGGGGCTGGCGGGCCGGGGGGCCGGTGGACCTCGGGCTCGTCCTCGGCCCGCTCCGCCGCGGCCCGGGCGACCCCGCGTTCCGCACCACTCCCGACGGCTCCGTCTGGCGCGCCACCCGCACCCCCGAGGGACCGGCCACGCTCCGGGTCACCGCCACCCCCGAGGGGGCGGACGCCGAGGCGTGGGGCCCCGGCCGGGACTGGGTGCTCGACGGGCTCCCCGCGCTGCTCGGCGCCGACGACGACCCCAGCTCCTTCGTCCCCCGGCACCGCCTCGTGCACGCCAGCCACCGCCGCCGCCCCGGCCTGCGCCTGACCCGCACCGGGCTGGTCCTGGAGTCGCTGATCCCGACCGTCCTGGAGCAGAAGGTCACCGCCGACGAGGCCTACCGCGCCTGGCGGCGCCTGCTCCGCCGGCACGGGGAGCCCGCACCCGGGCCGATGGGGCGGGAGCTGTACGTGATGCCCGCCGCCCGGGACTGGGCGCTGATCCCCTCCTGGGACTGGCACCGCGCCGGGGTGGACATGAAGCGCTCGGCCACCATCGTCCGGGCCGCCCGGGTGGCCCACCGCCTGGAGGAGGCTGCCGCCATGGAGCTCGGGCCGGCCGCCGCCCGGCTTGAGGCCGTTCCCGGCATCGGCCCGTGGACCTCCGCCGAGACCCTCCAGCGCAGCAACGGCGCGCCCGACGCCGTCACCACCGGCGACCTGCACCTCCCCGGCATCATCGGCTTCGCCCTGGCGGACGAGCGCGACGCCGACGACGCCCGGATGCTGGAGCTGCTGGCCCCGTACGAGGGCCAGCGCCACCGCGCGGCCCGCCTCGTGCTGCTGGCGGGCCGCACTCCGCCCCGCCGGGTGCCCCGGATGCCGCGCACCGACATCGGTCGCCTCTAGCCGGGCCGGGGTCAGCGGACCTCGATGAAGTCCTCCGCCGGCCGGGCCGCCCGTTCGGCGGCGGGCGCCGCCGGGTGGCCCACCGCGACCGCCCCCATCGGGTCCCAGTCGTCCGGCAGTGCGAGCACCTTGCGCACGACGTCCCGGCAGAACATCGTCGAGGACACCCATGCCGACCCGAGCCGTTCCCCGGCCAGTGCGACCAGGAGGTTCTGCACGCCGGCGCCCATGGCGACGACGAACATCTCCCGTTCGGCCGCGTCCCGCCGGGCGTGGCCGTAGTCGTGGGCCCCGTCGGTGACCAGGCAGGGCACGACCAGGTACGGCGCGTTGCGCAGCACGTCCCCGCGCCTGATCCGCCGGGCGATGGACTCCTCGGACTTGCCGTCGCGCCGCAGGTCGGCGATCCACGCGTCCCGCATCGCGTCGAGCAGTTCCAGCCGTGCGGCGGCCGACTCCAGCAGGACGAACCGCCAGGGCGTCGTGTGGTGCGGGGCGGGGGCGGTCACCGCGGCCGCCACGGCGCGGCGTACCGCGCCCGGGTCGACGGGCTCGTCGGTGAAGGCGCGTACGGTGCGGCGCTGCGTGACGGCTTCCCGTACGGCTTCGGAGGTGCCCAGGCGGAACATGTCGTCGGCGGGGGAGCGGACGAGGTCGGCTGCCGAGGAGCCTTCTCCGAGTACGTGGGGCAGGCCCCGTACGAGGGCCACCGGCAGCCCGGCGGCCTTGCCCTTGACGAGGTCGCCGGCCGCGGCCAGCTCGTCGGCGGTCGCCACTATCGTCGCGCTCAGCGGGTTGCCGTGGGTGTCCGTGCCGCCGCGCAGGTCGTCCAGGACGCGTACGCCGGCCGAGCCGATGGCGATGTCGGTGAGCCCGGTGCGCCAGGGCCGGCCGGAGGTGTCGGTGACGATGACGCCGACGTCGGCCGAGAGCGCGGCCCGCAGCCCGGACCGGAGGGCGGCCGCCGAGGCGTCGGGGTCCTCGGGCAGCAGCAGCACGGTGCCGGGTTCGGTGTTGGAGGCGTCGACGCCGGCCGCGGCCATGACCAGGCCCTGCCGGTTCTCGACGATCCGCAGCGGCCCCCGGCGGGCGACGACGCGTACGGTCTCGGCGTCGATGGCCTCCTCGCGGGATTCGGCCCGTACGATCCGCCCCTCGGCCTTCGAGACGATCTTCGAGGTGACCAGCAGGACGTCCCCGTCGCGCAGGCCGGGCTCGGCGTCCGCGATGAGGCGGGCCAGGTCGTCGCCGGGCCGCACCTCCGGGATGCCGGGGACGGCCCGCACCTCGTAGGAGGGGACGTTCACCCGGCGGCCTCCGCGAGTTCCAGGGCCGCGCGGGCCATGGCGGCGGTCGCGGCGGTGTCGGTCATCATCAGCGGCACGGCCCGGCAGGGGATGCCGGCGGCTTCGACCTCGGCGACGGCCGCGGCGTCGGAGGTGTCCACGAGCCAGCCGTCGAGGAGGCCGGAGCCGTAGTGGGCGGCGACGGCGGCGGCCGTCGACTCGACGCCGACCGCCGCGAGCACCTTGTCGGCCATGCCGCGCACGGGCGCTCCGCCGACGATGGGGGAGAGGCCGACGACGGGCGCCGGGGCGGCGGCCAGCGCCTCGCGGATGCCGGGCACCGCGAGGATGGTGCCGATGGAGACGACGGGGTTGGACGGCGGGAAGAGGATGACGTCGGCGGCGGCGATGGCCTCGAGCACGCCGGGGGCGGGCTTGGCCTGCTCGGCGCCGACGGGTACGACGGCTTCGGCGTCGAGGGACGCGCGCAGCTTGACCCAGTACTCCTGGAAGTGGACGACCCGGCGTTCGCCGGTCGCGGGGTCGGTGACGGCGACGTGGGTCTCGACCCGGTCGTCGGACATGGGCAGCAGCCGGACGCCGGGCTGCCAGCGGTCGCAGAGGGCTTCGGTGACGGCGCTGAGCGGGTAGCCCGCGCCGATCATCTGCGTACGGACGATGTGGGTGGCGAAGTCGCGGTCGCCGAGGCCGAACCAGGAGGGTCCGACCCCGTACGCCGCGAGTTCTTCCTTGACGGTGAAGGACTCGTCGGTGCGGCCCCAGCCCTGGTCCTCGTTGATGCCACCGCCGAGGGTGTACATCACGGTGTCCAGGTCGGGGCACACCTTCAGCCCGAACAGGTGGATGTCGTCACCGGTGTTGCCGATGACCGTGATGTCCGCGTCGGGGACCGCCGACTTCAGTCCGCGGAGGAAACGGGCGCCGCCGATGCCGCCGGCCAGAACAACAATGCGCATGCACCGCAGTCTGTCAGGCCGGTACGCGCTCCCCGCGGGCCGGGGAGCAGCTGTGCATCGGCATTTCGGTGAGGCCGGGGAAGTAGACGTGCAGGCTGACCGCTCCGTCGAGGGTGTCGTTGACGACCTCGTGGGCGTGGCCGGGGGCGAAGACGCGCTGGGAGCCGGCGCGGTGGCTGAGCCGTCCGCCGTGGGCCGTGTGTTCGACGAGTTCGCCTTCGAGGACGGTGAGGATGCCGGAGGAGCCGCCGTGGTCGTGCAGGCCGCTGCCCTGGCCGGGGACCCAGCTGAGCAGCCAGACCTCGTAGCCGGGGCCGGTGCGCAGGCGGTGGTACCAGCGGGTGGTGGCGTCGTAGCGGACGAGGTGTTCCCAGCTGGCGCGGTCCTCGGCGATGGACCGGGCGAGGCCGGCGAACTCGGCGACGGTGACGGGGTGTTCGCGGGCGGGCTGGAGGAGGTGCTGGACGGCGAGGATGTCGCCGGCGATCTGGAGGTCGCTCTCGACGGCGGCGGCCGGGGCGGCCGGGGCGGGAGCGGCCGGGGCGGAGGTGGCGGGGACGGCGGTGGCGCGGGCGCTGTTCATCGGGGAGTCCTCGACGGATGTCAGTCGTGCGGGGCGGTTGCTGGGGGGAGGGCCGGTGCTCAGGGGAGCCGGGGCTCCGAGGGCATCAACAGCTGCAACAGCAACAGCGAACCTGGGCAGCACGCAGGAACCCACGAATGGGGGTCCGGGTGGCGGCTGCGGGCGCTGACATGATGACAAGGAGACCGGGAGGGGGGCCGGACTGTCAACTCAATGTCCGGTTTGCGAGACAAGTTTCACCTCATCCGGTTACCCCGTCCGGAGAAAGGTTTGTGCATCGACCTTCAGGGCATGTGCCGCTGCGAGCCACGCGGGATTCCACCCTCAAACCCGTTGGCGTCACTCGTGATCGGAATGTGATCTCCGCTGCATCTTCGGCCGAATCGCAACCCCTCCACCGGGTGACGCGTCGACCACGGACGAAGGCGGCGACCACGGAGAGTGTGTGGCTTGTGTCACGATTTTTGGCGATATGAACACTTTCTGTATAGGCTTGGTTCCGCAGAGTGAATAAGGGCCCCAATAGCAGATCTCGGCTTGACTGCACAGGAGCCACACACTTGTAATTTCACTCGTGTCGTTACTCGGTGATCAGTAACGGCAACATCACGGGGACGCACAGACAGAGCGAGGGGCGCACATGACCGAGCTGTTTCAGGAACTGCTGGTCGAAGAGGCGGACGAGGAGCTCGGTTGGCAGGAGCGCGCACTGTGCGCGCAGACCGACCCCGAATCCTTCTTTCCCGAGAAGGGCGGCTCCACCCGCGAAGCCAAGAAGGTCTGCCTCGCCTGCGAGGTCCGCTCCGAGTGCCTCGAGTACGCCCTCGCCAACGACGAGCGATTCGGCATCTGGGGCGGTCTGTCCGAGCGCGAGCGGCGCCGGCTGAAAAAGGCGGCGGTCTGATCGGGCGGCCCCGCCCGGCGGTCTGAAACGCCGGTCGGAAACGGTCGCAGAGCAGCAAGAACAGCAACGGACATCACAACAGACCGAGCAAACGGTCCGCCTCCCGCACCTTCCCCGCAGGAGGCGGACCGTCGCGTTCCAGGCCTTCCCCCGACGCGGCGGATCCGCCCCTTCCCAGCCGTTAGTGTGGGGCGCTGTCCAGCAGCCTCCGAGGGCACACCACC
Organism: Streptomyces sp. NPDC034085; assembly: GCF_055575555.1. Classification (NCBI taxonomy): domain Bacteria; kingdom Bacillati; phylum Actinomycetota; class Actinomycetes; order Kitasatosporales; family Streptomycetaceae; genus Streptomyces; species Streptomyces sp. NPDC034085. Next base: position 98,798 of record NZ_JBVISL010000016.1, read on the forward strand.
CCCGGATCCTCCCCCGGACCTCCGGGGGGACCCCCAGGCCGGAGGGCTAGTACCGCGATGTCCCTGCACAGCAACTCGACGGCGTCCCACCAGGCGGCCGGCACCCCCGAGTTCCCCCGGCACGTCGTCACCGCGGTCCTCGTCGCCCACGACGGAGCCCGCTGGCTGCCCGAGACCCTCGCCGGCCTGCTCGCCCAGGAACGCCCCGCGCAGAACCACGTCGCCGCCGACACCGGCAGCGCCGACGACTCCGCCCGGCTGCTCGCCGAGGCCTTCGGCGACGACCGCGTCCTGCACCTCGCCCGCCGCACCGGCTTCGGCGCCGCCGTCGGCGAAGCCGCCCGCAGCGCAGGGACCCTCACCCCCGAGGAACTCCCGTACCTCAAGCGCCCCAGCGGCTGGGACCCCGTCAGCCGCACCTGGCGCGACGACACCTACGACCTCCCCGAACTGCCCCACGGCGAACCCGTCCAGTGGCTGTGGCTGCTCCACGACGACAGCGCCCCCGAACCCGACGCCCTCGCCGAGCTGCTGCGCGTCGCCGACGAGAACCCCGACGCCGCGGTCGTCGGCCCCAAACTGCGCGGCTGGTACGACCGCAAGCAGCTCCTCGAAGCCGGCGTCACCATCGCCCGCAGCGGCCGCCGCTGGACCGGCCTCGACCGCCGCGAACAGGACCAGGGCCAGCACGACCAGGTCCGCCCCGTCCTCTCCGTCTCCACCGCCGGCATGCTCGTGCGCCGCGACGTCCACGACGCCCTCGGCGGCTTCGACCGCCGCCTGCCCCTGATGCGCGACGACGTCGACTTCTGCTGGCGCGCCCACAGCGCGGGCCACACCGTCCTCGTCGCCCCCGACGCCGTCCTGCGCCACGCCGAAGCCGCCGCCCGCGAACGCCGCACCGTCGACTGCGCAGGCCGCTCCGCCGTCAGCCCCCACCGCGTCGACAAGGCCGGCGCCGTCCACACCATGCTGGCCAACACCCCCGGCCGCGCCCTGCCCTACGTCCTGCTGCGCCTGGTCCTCGGCACCCTGCTGCGCACCCTCGGCTACCTCGTCGGCAAGGCCCCCGGCCAGGCCGTCGACGAGATCACCGGCCTGCTCGCCACCCTCCTGCGCCCCGGACGCCTGCGCGCCGCCCGCAAGGCCCGCCGCCGCCCCGCTGTCCCCGCCGCCGAACTGCGCCCCCTCTTCCCGCCGCCCGGCGCCACCCTGCGCGCGAGCGCCGAACAACTCGCCGCGTACCTCGGCTCCGGCCACGACAGCGACCCCGCCTCCGCCGGCCGGCACGGCGGAGCCCTCGAATCCGGACCGGGCGGCGACGACGCCGACTACCTGGACCCCGGCCGGCCCGGCCGGCTCCGGCGGATCGCCCGCAACCCCGCACCCGTCCTCTTCGCCGGCCTGCTCCTGGTCTCCCTCGTCGCCTGCCGCGCCCTCATCGGCGGCGGCAGCCTGATGGGCGGCGCCCTCCTCCCGGCCCCCGCCGGCGGCCTCGCCCTCTGGCACGCCTACACCGTCGACTGGCAGCCCGTCGGCACCGGCACCACCGCCGGCGCGCCCCCCTACCTCGCCGTGCTGGCCGGCCTGTCCGCCCTCTTCCTCGGCTCCACCCAGGCCGCCCTGACGCTGCTGCTCGTCTGCTCGGTCCCGCTCGCCGGGCTCACCGCCTACTTCGCCTCCCGCCCGCTCGTCACCTCCCGGCTGCTGCGCGCCTGGGCCGCCGTCGCGTACGCCTTCCTCCCCGCCGTCACCGGAGCGCTCGCCGGCGGCCGGCTCGGCACCGCCGTCCTCGCCGTGCTGCTGCCGCTCCTCGCCCGCTCCGCCGTCACCGCCTGCGGCTTCACCGACGCCGAAGCCGGCGGCGGCCGGCGCGCGGTGTGGACGTACATCCTCCTGCTGACCCTGGCCACCGCCTTCACCCCCGTCGTGTGGCCCCTCGCCGCCGTCCTCGGCACCGCCGCGCTCCTCGCGCGCCGCGCGCGCTGGAAGACGTACGCCCCCCGCCTGCTCGCCGCCCTCGCCGTACCGCTGACCGTCCTCGCGCCCTGGTCGCTCGGCCTGCTCACCCACCCCGGCCGCTTCCTGCGCGAGGCCGGACTGCCCTACGGCACCGGCTCCGCCACCCCCCTCGGCCTCCTCGGCGCGAACCCCGGCGGGCCAGGCACCGCCGCCACCGTCTTCCTCGCCGGCACCCTGCTCGCCGCCCTGGCCGCCCTGCTGCGCGCCGACCGGCGGTTCGCCGTCCGCACCGCCTGGGCCGCCGCCCTCGCCGGGCTGCTCCTCGCCGTGCTGCTCAACCGCACCGGCTGGGCCGGCCCCGGCTGCCTCCTGTACGGGCTCGCGCTGCTCGCCGCCGCCGCGCTCGGCGCGGACGGCGCCAAGGAACGCGTCGCCGCCCGCAGCTTCGGCTGGCGCCAGCCGCTGGCCGCCCTGACCGCCCTCGCCGCCGCCGTCGGCCCCCTGCTCCTCGCCGCCTCCTGGGCGGCGGCCGGGGCCGACGGACCGCTTCGGCGGCGCGACCCGGTCCAGGTCCCCGCCATCGTCGCGGAGGACTCCAACGACTCCAACCGCACCCGCACCCTGGTCCTCGGCGGCGATTCGCCCGCCACCGTCTCCTACGCCCTGGTCCGCGACTCCGGCGCCCGCCTCGGCGACGGCGAACTCCTTGCCGCGGCCGGCCCCGAACCCCGCCTCGCCCAAGCCGTCGCCGGCCTCGTCTCCGGCTCCGGCGCCAACCAGTCCGAGCAGCTCAGCGCCTTCGCCGTGCGGTACGTGATGATCCCGCCCGGCGGCTCCGCCCCCATGCGCCGGATCCTCGACGCCACCCCCGGCCTCAAGCAGCGCCACCAGAACGACGGCACCGCCCTGTGGGAGGTGGAGCGGCTGCCCTCCCGCGTGGTGATCGTCCCCGGCCGGCAGGGCCAGGCGCCGATCACCGTCGACGCCGGACCCGTGGAGGTCCACGCTGCCGTTCCCGCCGGGCCGCAGGGCCGGACGCTGCGCCTCGCCGACCGGGCCGACCCGGGCTGGCGGGCCACCCTCGACGGCAAGGCCCTCGCGCCGGAGACGGTCGACGGCTGGGCGCAGGGGTTCGCGCTGCCCGCCGGGGCCGGCCGCCTCGACGTCGTCCACCAGGACGCGCTGCCCCGCGACGCCTGGCACTGGGCGCAGGGCTTCCTCGCCCTGGTGCTGCTGGTGATGGCCCTGCCGGGCCGCCGTGCCCGCCTCGACGACGACCTCCCCGAGGAGACCGCCCCCGAAGCCCCCCTCGGGGAGCGCCCCGGCGAGCCGGGCCGGGGCCGCCGCGCCCGCCGGCCGGCCGCGCCCGCCGCGCCGGAGCCCGAGCCGGCCGCCGCCGAGGCGGTCGTGGACCCGTACGCGCAGATCCCGGCGCAGCAGGTGTACGGGGAGGAGTCGTACGCCTACCAGGAGCCCCACCCGTACGGACAGCAGCAGCACCAGGAGCCGCCGTACGACGCGTACGGGCCCTACGCCGCCCCCTACCACCCCGGGGAGCAGCCCCCCTTCCCGCAGCAACAGCAGCCCCACCCGTACGAGTACGACCAGCAGTACGACACCTACGGACAGCACGCCCCGCGTCCGGACGGGAGCCACCAGCAGTGAAGCAGCGCGCCCCCCTGACGCTCGCGGCCGTGACGGCGGCGCTGGCGGCCGTCACCGGCCTGGCCTTCCTCACCGCCCCCGCCGCCACCCCGGCCGGCGGCGCCGGCCGGGCGGACGCCGCCCGCAGGCCGGTGGAGCGGTCCGTGCTGGTGTGTCCGGAGCCCAGCTCGTCGGACATCGCCGAGACCACGTACACCTCCCTCACCCCCAGCAAGGGCGGCGGCGCGGGCACGGCCCGCCTCGCCACCAGGGAGGGCAAGGCGGTCCTGGAGCCCAGGGAACCCGGCAAGCCCGTCTCCGCCACCGCCTCCGGCGCGGAGGCACCGGGGCTGACGGGCGCCGCCGAGGGCGCGCTGGCCCCCGGCTGGACCGCCCAGCAGACCACCAAGGTCGCGGTCGGCCACACCCGCGGCCTGCTCGGGCTCTCCTGCACGGTGCCCGGCACCGACTTCTGGTTCCCCGGCGTCAGCACCGCCAAGGGCCGCCAGGACTACATCCACCTCACCAACCCGGACGACACCGTCGCCGAGGTGGACATCAAGCTCTACGGCCCCGACGGGCTGGTCAAGGACAAGCCGGGGGCCGTCGCCGCCGTGTTCCGGGTCGACGCCCGGTCCACCGCCAAGGTGTCGCTGTCCACCCTGTTCCCCGACAGCCGGCTCACGGACGTCACCGCGCACGTGACCACGGGCTCGGGCCGGGTCGGCGCCTCCGCCCAGGCCGCCGAGGACGGCGTCGGCACCGACTGGCTGCCCGCCTCCGCCGGCCCGGCGGACACCCTGGTCCTGCCCGGCATCCCGGCCGATGCCACCTCCGTACGGCTGGTCGCCTTCGCGCCCGGCGAGGACGACGCCGACCTCACCGTGAGGCTGTCCGGCCCCGGCGGGCGCCTCACCCCGGCCGGCAAGGAGCGCCTCCACGTCAAGGCCGGCATGACCGCGAGCCTGGACCTGGGCGACGTCACCCGCGGCGAGGCCGGCTCCCTGCTGCTGGCCCCGGCCGACCCGGGGAAGGCCGTACCCGTGGTCGCGGCCCTGCGCGTGGTCCGCGGCACCGCCCCCAAGCAGGAACTGGGCTTCGTCCCGGCGAGCGCCCCCGTCGGCGAGCGGGCCACCGTCGCCGACAACCGGGCCGACGACAAGGCCACCGCCCTCACCCTCACCGCCTCGGGCGCCGACGCCACGGTCCGCGTCACCGCCTCCGCCGGCACCGAGGGCGGTCAGCCGGCCGTCCAGGAGATCACCGTCAAGGCGGGCACCACCCGCGCGGTGGTTCCGGCGCCGGCCCCCTCGGGCGGCAAGGGCCCGTACGCCCTGACGATCGAGACCCTCTCCGGCGGCCCCGTCCACGCGGCCCGCACGCTGACCCTGCCGCACGACGCGATCCCGATGTTCACCGTCCAGGCCTTCACCGACGACCGCTCCACGGTCTCGGTGCCCCGGGCCGTCGAGGACCCCTCGATCCTGCTCCGCTGAAGCCGCCCGGCGGGCGCCCCGGTACCCGGTCAGTCCTGCCCGTACCGGGGGTCCACCGTCTCCGGCGACAGCCCGAGCAGGTCCGCGACCTGCTCCACGACGATCTCGTGCACCAGCAGCGCCCGCTCGTCCCGCGTCTTCGCCCGGATCTCCACCGGCCGCCGGAACACCACGATCCGCGCCGGCTTCCCGTCCCGGGCCTCCACCAGGCCGCCCAGCGGGACCGCCTCGTCGTTCCATCCGGCGTCGGGACCACCCGGCGGCCCCGGCACGTCCGCGATCACGAACTCCACCTCGGCCAGCTGCGGCCAGCGCCGCTCCAGCCGCTCCACGGAATCCCGTACGAGGTCCCCGAACAGCTCGGCCCGGCTCGCGGCCAGCGGCACCTGCGGCGGGGCCAGCGGCCCGCGCATCCCCCGGCCGTGCCGGTCGCGCCGCCGCGGCCGCGGCTCGGAAGGGGCCGCGGCGGGAGCCGCGGGGCGGGGGGGAAGCGCACTGTCCGTCACCCCCGCAGCGTAGCCCGGGACCCGTGGCAGGACCCGATACGGTCACGACCCGGTGTCGCCGCGGTGACACCGCCCGAACGATCCGGCCAAGATCGGGCCGCATTACGGACTCGATGCCCCTCTTCGTCACCCGCCGCACCACACGGGCGGAGTACGACACGGGGGAGCGGCCGGGGGGAGAGTCGTCGCGGCCCGGTCAAGAGTGCGGTACCGTCCAACGTCGTGAGCCTTGTACGTCGCTGTTCGCGCACCGCGTGCGGCCGCCCTGCCGTCGCCACACTGACGTACGTCTACGCCGACTCGACCGCAGTTCTCGGCCCGCTCGCCACCTACGCCGAACCCCACTGCTATGACCTGTGTGCCGAGCACTCCGAGCGCCTGACCGCCCCGCGCGGCTGGGAGGTCGTGCGCCTGTCGGACGGTTCCGGCCCGTCGCGCCCCAGCGGCGACGACCTCGAAGCCCTGGCCAACGCGGTCCGCGAGGCGGCCCGTCCGCCCGAGCGCGCCGCCGAGGCCGGCGGGGGCGGGCCGGGGGCCCCGGTGGCCGGCGAGACCCGCCGCGGACACCTGCGGGTCCTGCGTTCGCCCGATTCCTGACACGCGGATCGTCTGAAAAGCCGCTCTCCGTACAGGGTAGGTTTGCTTCACCGCACAGGACCTTCAGGAGGGCAGGCAGTGGCCGCAGATCTTTCGAACATCGTCAAGGCGTACGACGTACGGGGCGTCGTACCGGACGAGTGGGACGAGCCCCTGGCAGAACTGTTCGGTGCTGCGTTCGTCGAGGTCACCGGCGCCACGGCGATCGTGGTCGGTCACGACATGCGGCCCTCCTCGCCCGGCCTGTCGGCCGCCTTCGCCCGGGGCGCGGCCGCCCGCGGCGTCGACGTCACCCTCATCGGCCTGTGTTCCACCGACCAGCTGTACTACGCCTCCGGCAAGCTGGACCTGCCCGGCGCCATGTTCACCGCGTCGCACAACCCGGCCCAGTACAACGGCATCAAGCTCTGCCGCGCCGGCGCCGCCCCGGTCGGCCAGGACACCGGCCTGGCCACGATCCGCGAGCTCGCCGAGAGGTGGACCGACGAGGGCGCCCCGGAGATCCCCGCCGGCACCGTCCCGGGCACCATCACCGAGCAGGACACCCTCACCGGCTACGCCGAGCACCTCAAGGGCCTGGTCGACCTGACCGCCATCCGCCCGCTGAAGGTCGTCGTCGACGCGGGCAACGGCATGGGCGGCCACACCGTCCCGACCGTCTTCGAGGGCCTCCCGCTGGACCTCGTCCCCATGTACTTCGAGCTGGACGGCACCTTCCCGAACCACGAGGCCAACCCGCTCGACCCGAAGAACATCGTCGACCTCCAGGCGCGCGTCATCGCCGAGGGCGCCGACCTCGGCCTCGCCTTCGACGGCGACGCCGACCGCTGCTTCGTCGTCGACGAGCGCGGCGAGGGCGTCTCCCCGTCCGCCATCACCGCCCTGGTCGCGGCCCGCGAGCTGGCCCGCCACGGCGGCAGCGGCACGATCATCCACAACCTGATCACCTCGTGGTCGGTGCCCGAGGTCGTCCGCGAGAACGGCGGCACCCCCGTCCGCACCCGCGTGGGCCACTCCTTCATCAAGGCCGAGATGGCCGCCTCCGGCGCCATCTTCGGCGGCGAGCACTCCGCGCACTACTACTTCAAGGACTTCTGGAACGCGGACACCGGCATGCTCGCCGCGCTCCACGTCCTCGCCGCCCTCGGCGGGCAGCAGGGCACCCTGTCCGAGCTGGTCGCCGAGTACGACCGCTACGTGGGCTCCGGCGAGATCAACTCGACCGTCGCCGACCAGGCCGCCCGCACCGCCGAGGTCAAGGCCGCGTACGCCGGCCAGGACGGCGTCACCTTCGACGAGCTGGACGGCCTCACGGTCTCCGCCGCCGACTGGTGGTTCAACCTGCGCCCCTCCAACACCGAGCCGCTCCTGCGCCTCAACGTGGAGGCCCGCGACGAGGCCACCCTGGCCAAGATCCGCGACGAGGTCCTCGCCCTCGTCCGCGCGTAGCGCCCGGCCGGCGGGCACGGGGTTCCGGGGCCCGCCCCGGGGCCCCGGGGCCCCGAGATCCAGCCCCGCCGGCGTTTGAGGCGCGGGGGTCCGGGGGCAGAGCCCCGCAACCGACCCGCACCCGGACCGGGGTAACCCCGCCCGGCAGGGCGGCCCAGGCCGACGGGCGGCGCCCGCCCCCCCTTCGAGCCGCACCGCAGGTGACTCGGCGGTACGCTGACCTCGCCCAATCCGCGACCCGCGATCCGCATCCCCGAAGGGAACCGCCCCATGCCGCTCGAAGCCGGCCTGCTGGAGATCCTCGCCTGCCCCGCCTGCCACGCTCCCCTCCAGGACAACTCGGCGGACGAGACCGCACCCGAGCTGATCTGCACCGGCCAGGACTGCGGCCTCGCCTACCCGGTTCGCGACGGCATCCCGGTGCTCCTCGTGGACGAGGCCCGCCGCCCGGCCTGACCCGGCCCCGCTCCGCCGCTCGACCAGCCTGGATCCGTCAACACCGCCGGAGGCCCCCATGCTCGACGAGTCACTCCTCGACGCGCCGGACGATCTCGCCCGCGCCGACCGCCGCGGCCTGCTCCGCGGCGCCGCCGAGGCCGGGGCCAGAGTCCGCACCGCGGCCCGGCACGCCACCGAGGCCGGCCTCGCGGACCTGCGCCCCGACGGGCGCCCCCGCGCCGTGCTCATCGCCGGCCCCGGCACCGCCGCCACCGGCGTCGCCGACCTGCTGGGCGCCCTCGCCGGAGCCGCCGCCCCGGTCACCCGCCTGCACCCCACCGGCGTCGCGCACGCGTCCGGGGCGCTGCGCTGGGCGCTGCCCGGCTGGGTGGGCCCGGTGGACCTGCTGCTCCTCGCCACCACCGACGGCACCGAGCCCGGCCTCGCGGTCCTCGCCGAGCAGGCCTACCGGCGCGGCTGCACCGTGGTCGCCGTGGCCCCCGAACGCTCACCGCTGAGCGAGGCCGTGGACGGCGCGCACGGGGTCCTCGTACCGATGGCCAAGGCCCCGTACCAGGACTACGACGAGTCCGCCGCGGCCGGCCCCGGCGCCCTCTGGGCGCTGCTGACCCCGCTGCTGGTCCTCCTCGACAAGCTCGGCCTGGTCAGCGCGCCCCCCGACGCCCTCCAGCGCGCCGCCGACCGGCTCGACCGCACCGCCGAGCGCTGCGGTCCGGCCATCGTCACGTACTCCAACCCCGCCAAGACCCTCGCCGCCGAGCTGGCCGACTCGCTGCCCCTCATCTGGAGCGAGGGCGACACGGCGGCCCCCGCCGGCCGCCGCTTCGCCGCCACTCTCGCCGAGCTGGCCGGACGCCCCGCGCTCGCCGCCAGCCTCCCCGAGGCGCTGCCCGCCCACGGGGTGCTGCTCGCCGGCTCCTTCGCCGCGGGAGCCGACCCCGACGACTTCTTCCGGGACCGCGTCGAGGATCCCCAGGCCCTGCGCGCCCGCATCGTCCTGCTGCGCGACCGGCCCGCCGGCGGCCTCACCGCCGCCCCGGCCGCGCGCGAGCTCGCCCTCAGCCACGACACGGCCGTCAGCGAGCTCGAACCGGAGGAGGGCGGCGAGCTGGAACAGCTCGCCGAACTCCTCGCCGTCACCGACTTCGCCACCGCCTACCTCGCGCTGGCAGCCCGGGGACAAAGCTGAGGCACACACCCGTGCCCGCACCACATCCAGATCCAGGAAGACGACGACGATGGACCGCCTGACCAACACGATCCGCCCCTACGCGTGGGGATCCACCACCGCGATCCCGGCCCTCCTCGGAGTCGAGCCGACCGGTGAGCCCCAGGCCGAGATGTGGATGGGCGCCCACCCCGGAGCCCCCTCCCGCCTCGACCGCGGAGCCGGCGAGACCACCCTGGCCGCCGTCATCGCCGCCGACCCCGAGGGCGAGCTCGGATCCGCCACCGTCGCCAAGTTCGGCCCCCGCCTGCCGTTCCTCCTCAAGCTCCTCGCCGCCGGCGCCCCCCTGTCGCTCCAGGTCCACCCCGACCTGGCCCAGGCCAGGGCCGGCTTCGAGGACGAGGAGCGCCGCGGCGTCCCGATCGACGCGGCCCACCGCAACTACAAGGACGCCAACCACAAGCCCGAACTGATCTGCGCGCTCACCCCCTTCGACGGCCTGTGCGGATTCCGCCCGCCGCTGGAGGCCGCGGCCCTCCTCGACGGGCTCGGCGTCGACTCCCTCAAGCCGTACGTCGACCTGCTGCACGCCCACCCCGAAGAAGCGGCCCTGCGCGAGGTCCTCACCGCCGTCCTCACCGCCGACCGCGCCGAGATGGCCCACACGGTCGCCGAGGCCGCTGCCGCCGCCGAACGCCTCGGAGGCCCGTACGCGCCCTACGCGGGGCTCGTCCACGACTACCCGGGCGACCCGGGCGTGATCGCGGCCATGCTCCTCAACCACGTCCGGCTCCAGCCCGGCGAGGCCATGTTCCTCGGCGCCGGCATCCCGCACGCCTACCTCGACGGCCTCGGCGTCGAGCTCATGGCCAACTCCGACAACGTGCTGCGCTGCGGACTGACGCCCAAGCACGTGGACGTCCCCGAGCTGCTCAAGGTCGTCGTCTTCGAGCCGAGCGCCCCCGGCGTCCTGCGCCCCGAGGGCGACGGCGAGGAGGTCTACGAGACCCCGATCGACGAGTTCCGGCTCTCCCGCCACGTCCTGGCCCCCGGCGGCGCCCCCCGCGCCCTCCCCGACGGCGCCCCGCAGATCCTGCTGTGCACCGCCGGCACCCCCCGGGTCGGCGAACTCGCCCTGGCCCCCGGCGAGTCGGTCTTCGTCCCGGCAGGCGAAAAGACCGAACTGTCCGGTACGGGTACCGTCTTCCGCGCCACCGTCGTCATCTGATTCAACGTCGGTCGCACGGGCAGCTGCAACAATGTGCGGCCGTAGTCAGTGGCTAGGAAGGGAATCCAGCACCCATGAGTGCGTCGGGCGGTACCAGGGCGATCGTGGCGGCACTTGCCGCGAACCTCGCCATCGCTGTAGCCAAGTTCGTGGCCTTCCTCTTCAGCGGCTCCTCGTCGATGCTCGCGGAAAGCGTCCACTCGGTGGCCGACTCCGGAAACCAGGGCCTGCTGCTCCTCGGCGGGAAGAAGGCCCAGCGCGAGGCGACCCCCCAACACCCCTTCGGGTACGGGCGCGAACGCTACATCTACGCCTTCCTCGTCTCCATCGTGCTCTTCACCGTCGGCGGCATGTTCGCCATCTACGAGGGCTACGAGAAGATCCACGACCCGCACGAGATCGAGGCCTGGTACTGGCCCGTCGGCGTCCTCGTCTTCGCGATCGCCGCGGAGAGCTTCTCCTTCCGCACCGCCATCAAGGAGTCCAACGAGACCCGCGGCAGCCAGAGCTGGCGCCAGTTCATCAAGAGCGCCAAGGCGCCCGAACTGCCCGTGGTCCTGCTGGAGGACCTCGGCGCGCTCGTCGGCCTCGTCCTCGCCCTCGCCGGCGTCGGCCTCGCCCTGCTCACCGGCAACGGGGTCTGGGACGGCATCGGCACCCTGTGCATCGGCGTCCTGCTGATCGTCATCGCTATCGTGCTCGCCCTGGAGACCAAGTCCCTGCTGCTCGGTGAGGCCGCCGGCACCGCCGAGGTCGAGAAGATCAAGGCCGCGCTCGTCGACGGGGACACCGTCACCGGCGTGATCCACATGCGCACCCTGCACCTCGGCCCCGAGGAACTCCTCGTCGCCGCCAAGATCGCCGTCCAGCACGACGACACCGCCTCCGAGGTGGCCAACGCCATCAACGCCGCCGAGGCCCGCATCCGCGCCGCCGTCCCGATCGCCCGCGTGATCTACCTGGAGCCGGACATCTACCGCCCCGAGGCCGTCGGCCTCGGCAAGGCCGAAGGCCACTGACCGGCCCCGGACGCACGCGAAGGCCCCCGCAGCTCACCGGCTGCGGGGGCCTTCGTACGCCCTGCGTCCGTCCGCCGTCACGACGGCACGTCCGCGCGCTCCCCGGCCGCGGCCGCCTCGGCGGGGGCGGCCGGCTTCAGGGCCACCGGGGACCTCGCGGGAGCCGGGACCGCCGCCCGCGGCGCCCGCCCGCGCGCCCGCCGGGAGGCGAACCCGAACGCCGCGCCCACGGCCAGCACCAGGACACCGGCCAACTGCCCCCACACGGCCAGCTTCGCCATCGGGAACGTCACGACCTTGGAGGCGACCTTGCTCGCCGGGACCGGTCCGTTGTTCGCGTACTGCGAGCCGTCCGAGTTCATCCGGTTGTCGGCCATCAGGAAGACGTAGCCCTTGGGCACCGTCACGTCGAACCCCACCGCCGACGGGTTCTTCCACTGCTCCAGGTACGGCTCGTCCAGCGGCAGGCCGTTCAGCACCAGGCGGTACTGGCCGGTGATCTTGCTGCTCGGCTTGTAGCGGATGCGGTCCCCGCCCACGGCGATGACCCGGTTCATCTGCGTCTTGTGCAGGGACCACGGAACGGAGGCGAGGACGACGTCGCCCCGCCGCAGCGCGCCCTTGGCGACCGGCTCCAGGTAGATGCTCTCTCCGTCGGTGTAGGTCGGCGCCATGTGCCAGCCGACCGCCTTGCCCTGCGTGTAGCGCGACGGCGGGGCCACGGCCTTCGCCACCGTCACCCCGACGAGGATGACCGCTCCGAGCACCAGCAGGACGATCGCCGCGATGCCGCGTCCGCGTCCTGGCCTGTGTTCCATTTCGTCCCTTCCGCTGTACCTGCCCTGCATCGTAGGTCGACGCGGAAGCCGCAGACGCCGCCGGGGCCCTGGTGTGCCAAGTCCGTACATACCGATTCGGACACTGCGCGGGCCCAGGGGGTGTCCGCACCGTCCCACCTGCCCTGCGGGCGGCCGGCGCCACTTGCGGACACCCCCTAGCGGATCTCGCGCAGCACCTCCAGGACGGCCGGCCCGTCGGGAGCCGACTGGAGCCGGGTGCGGAAGCCGCCGTCCATCAGCTTGCGCGACAGCAGCGCCAGGATCCGCAGGTGCTCGTCACCGGCGGCGGCCTCCGGCACCGCGATCATGAAGACCAGCCGGGCCTTCGTGCCGTCCAGCGCGCCCCACTCGATGCCCCCGCCGGACCGGGCGAACCCGACGGTGGGCCGGGTCACCGCGTCCGTCTTGGCGTGCGGGATCGCGATCGACTCGCCGAGCCCCGTCGTGCCCTGCGCCTCCCGGGCGAGAGCCACCCGTACGAGCTCCTCGACGTCCCGGACGTGCCCGGCGGCGGCCAGCAGCCCGGCCATCTCCCGGATCGCCTCCTCCTTGGTGCCCGAGGCCAGCTCCGTCTTGACGGTCCGGGCGGTCAGGTACCCGGAGAGCACCTCCGGCTCCTCGTCCGCGGCGGCGGCGGGCCCGGCCGCGGCGGGCTCGGGCGCGCGCACCCGGGCCCCCACCGGTGCGGCGGCGCGGCCCCGGCGCGCCTTGATCCCGATCAGGGCGTTGGTCGTCAGCGCGGTCACCACCGTGCCGACGCCGATCGCGACGAAGAACATCGCCACCCCGCCGACGGCGCCGAAGACCGAGACGACCGGACCACCGTGCGGCACCGAGTCCTCGACCCCGGACAGCCCGGTGACGGCACCGGCCACCGCCCCGCCGAGCATGTTCGCGGGGATGACCTGCGCCGGCCGCGCCGCGGCGAACGGGATGGCGCCCTCGGAGATCCCGAAGAAGCCCATGAACAGGGCCGCCACGCCCGTCTCCCGCTCCTGCTCGGTGTAGAGCCCGCGGCGCAGGAGCGTGGCGAGGCCCTGGCCGAGCGGCATGACCGGGATCGCGGCGGCGGCCATGCCCATGACGGCGTCGTTGGTGCCGATGAGGCCCACCGCCACGAGGAAGGCCGTCTTGTTGACGGGGCCGCCCATGTCGAAGGCGATCATCAGACCGATCAGGGCGCCGAGCACGATCGCACTGGAGCCGGTCATCCCGTTCAGCCAGTCGGTCAGGTGCGTGAAGACCCAGGAGATGGGCTGCCCGATGACGTAGATGTAGAACAACCCGAGCGTGAGCGTCGACACGATCGGGATCACGATGATCGGCATGATCGGCTGGACGAACCGGGGGACCCTGACCTTCTTGATCCAGACGACCAGGTAGCCGGCGAGGAAACCGGTCGCGATCGCGCCCAGGAAGCCCGCGTTCGCGTCCGCGCCGTAGAGGTTCACGGCATCGGCGGCGAGGAAGCCGCCGATCATGCCGGGCACCAGTGCGGGACGGTCTCCCAGCGCGGACGCGATGTAGCCGGAGAAGATCGGCAGCATCAGCTTGAAGCCGAGACCGCCCAGCGCGTTGACGTGGAACCAGAACGAGTCCTTGTCGAACTCGATGCCCTTGGGCGTGCTGTGGCCGCCGAGCGCGATCGACACGGCGAGCAGCAGCCCGCCCACGACCACGAACGGGATCATGTGGGAGACGCCGTTCATCAGCGCCTTGTACGCGGCACTGCGCTCGCGCCCGCCCCCACCCGCCCCGCCCGTACGGCCGGAGGCCACGGCGCCCGCCTGCACCGGCGCGCTCCGTACGCGCTCGATCAGCTCCTTCGGCTTGTGGATGCCGTCGGCGACTGAGGTGGCCAGGACCCGCTTGCCGGCGAAGCGCCCGCGGTCGACCTCCGTGTCGGCGGCGATGATGATCCCGTCCGCCTCTCTGACATCGTTGTCAGAGAGGACGTTCTCCGCCCCGATCGAGCCCTGGGTCTCCACCTTCAGGTCCACGCCGAGCTCGGCCGCGGCCTGCTGGAGCTTCTCGGCGGCCATGTAGGTGTGCGCGATCCCCGTGGGGCACGCGGTGACGGCGAGCAGCTTCGGGCGCCCGCGCCCGCTCGCACCGCCGTCACCGGCAGGGCCGGCTGGACTGGTCACTTGAATCTCCTTCACGCCGCAGGGTCCGCGAGACCGCGGATACGATCCGGTCCACCGGCATCGTCCACCACGCGAGGGCGGATCAGAAGTCCGAAAGGCCCCGAACGCTCCGCCGGGCGGCCGTCACGACGAAGCCGACTTCTTCCCGTCCCCACTGGGGTCCGCCGCGCCGATCGGTGTAGATTCGTCATCAGTGTCAGGCGTCGCTGCTGATGGCGGTCGGGCGGTCCTCGTGACCGGCCGAGGGGAGAGAGGGCCCCGCGGCGGACTGTGCTCAGTGCACCGGCATGCCCGTGCACGGCTCAGCCGTACCCACCTCTCGACCCATGAGGAGCAGCACCCATGGACTTCAAGGTCGCCGACCTTTCCCTTGCCGCCTTCGGCCGCAAGGAGATCACTCTGGCCGAGCACGAGATGCCGGGTCTGATGTCGATCCGCAAGGA
>NZ_JBVISL010000017.1:0-23346 GCF_055575555.1 Streptomyces sp. NPDC034085
TTCAGTTCCTTCTCGATCAGGCCTTCCTGGAGGCCGACCAGGGCGGTCGCGTGGGTGAGGTTCGGGAAGTACCCGATCCGGACCTCGGAGGCCGAGAGCTTCGGGCCGCCGTCGGCGGCGGCGTTGGCCGGCTTGTCATCTCCGTTGGCGGGCTTGTCGGCCTGGGACCCGTAGCCGCAGGAGGCGAGGGCGCCGATCAGCAGCGGCAGGGCGGCGGCGGCCAGCAGGGTCTTACGGGTGGAACCGGTGGCAGGCACGGGAGGGCTTCCTCTCGACGCGCCGTGGGATTACGGCGCAGGTCTTCGTCTGGTGAGCGAGGGCGGGTACGGCTCGTGGGGGGTGAGGGCGCGCATGCGGTGCGCGTACGTCATCGCGCACATCGCGCCACCCCTCCCTGGCCGCTGCCGAGGGCGCCGCTGCCCACGCGGCCGCCCTCCTTCGCGAAGGTGGAGTAGATGTCGCCGAGCATGATCTAGAAGTCCCACCCTTCGTCATCCGCCTGGACGGTGGTCTCGGCCTTGGAGGCGAAGGACTCGCCCGCCATGCCGGCCGCCAGGGTGGTGCCGTCGGCCGGGTCGATCAGCAGGAAGGACCCGGTGCGGCGCGAGTCGGCGTACGCGTCGAGCGCGAGCGGCTCGGCGGTGCGCACGACGACGAGGCCGATGTCGTTGGCCACCAGCTGCCCGGGGTTCGGGTGCTGGGACAGGTCGTCCAGCGTCAGCCGGGAGGGGATCTCCTTGACGATCGCCTTCACCGTGCGGGTGGTGTGCTTGAGCAGCACCCGCGCACCCACGGCCAGCGGCTGGTCGGCCACGTGGCAGACCGTCGCGACGACGTCCTGCGTGGTGGCCGGGGCGCTCGCGGCCGGCGCGATCAGGTCGCCGCGCGAGATGTCGATGTCGTCCTTGAGCCGCAGGGTCACCGACTGCGGCGCCCAGGCGATGTCCACGGACTCACCGAGGGCGTCGATGCCCTCGATGACCGAGGTGCGGCCGGACGGCAGGACGGTGACGGCTTCGCCGACGCGCAGGACGCCGGAGGCGATCTGGCCGGCGTAGCCGCGGTAGTCGGGGTGCTCGGCGCTCTGCGGGCGGATCACGTACTGCACCGGGAAACGCGCCGGGCAGGCGGTGAGGTCGTGGCTGACCGGAACGGTCTCCAGGTGCTCCAGCACCGTCGGACCGCCGTACCAGTCCATGTTGGCCGAGGGCTCCACGACGTTGTCGCCGGCCAGGGCCGAGATCGGGATCGCGGTGATCTCCGGGACGCCCAGGTCGGAGGCGTAGGCGGTGAACTCCTCGGCGATCTTCGCGAACACCGGCTCCTGGTAGCCGACGAGGTCCATCTTGTTGACGGCGAGGACGACGTGGGGGACGCGCAGGAGGGCGGCGACGGCGGCGTGGCGGCGGGTCTGCTCGATGACGCCGTTGCGGGCGTCGACGAGGACCACGGCCAGGTCGGCGGTGGAGGCGCCGGTGACCATGTTCCGGGTGTACTGCACGTGCCCGGGGGTGTCCGCGAGGATGAACCGGCGCCGCGCGGTCGCGAAGTAGCGGTAGGCGACGTCGATGGTGATGCCCTGCTCGCGCTCGGCGCGCAGGCCGTCGGTGAGGAGGGCGAGGTCGGGGGCCTCCTGGCCGCGGTCGGCGGAGACCCGCTCCACGGCCTCCATCTGGTCGGTCAGGACCGACTTGGAGTCGTGCAGCAGGCGGCCCACCAGGGTGGACTTGCCGTCGTCCACGGAACCCGCGGTGGCGAAGCGCAGCAGCGTGGTGGTGCTGAGCTGCTCGGTGGTGGTCGTCATGTCTAGAAGTACCCTTCGCGCTTGCGGTCTTCCATCGCGGCCTCGGACAGCTTGTCGTCGGCGCGGGTCGCGCCCCGCTCGGTGAGGCGGGAGACGGCGATCTCGGCGATCACGTCATCGAGCGTGGTGGCGTCGGAGTCGACGGCGCCGGTGCAGGACATGTCGCCGACGGTGCGGTAGCGGACCAGCCGCTTCTGCACCGGCTCGGTGTCCTTCGGGCCGCCCCACTCGCCGGCCGTCAGCCACATGCCATTGCGCTGGAAGACCTCCCGCTCGTGGGCGAAGTAGATCTCGGGCAGTTCGATGCCCTCGCGGGCGATGTACTGCCACACGTCCAGCTCGGTCCAGTTGGAGAGCGGGAAGACGCGCACGTGCTCGCCGGGGGCGTGGCGGCCGTTGTAGAGCTGCCACAGCTCGGGGCGCTGGCGGCGGGGGTCCCACTGGGAGAACTCGTCACGCAGGGAGAACACGCGCTCCTTGGCGCGGGCCTTCTCCTCGTCGCGGCGGCCGCCGCCGAAGACGGCGTCGAACCTGCGGCTCTGGATCGCCTCGGTCAGCGGGACGGTCTGGAGCGGGTTGCGGACACCGTCGGGACGCTCACGGAGCTTGCCGGCGTCGATGTACTCCTGGACGGAGGCCACGTGCAGGCGCAGGCCGTGCTCCTCGACGGTGCGGTCGCGGTAGGCGAGGACCTCGGGGAAGTTGTGGCCGGTGTCGACGTGCAGCAGCGTGAACGGCACCGGGGCGGGGGCGAACGCCTTCAGCGCCAGGTGCAGCATGACGATGGAGTCCTTGCCGCCGGAGAACAGGATCACCGGCTTCTCGAACTCGCCCGCCACCTCGCGGAAGATGTGCACCGCCTCGGATTCGAGGGCGTCGAGGTGCGACAGCGCGTAGGGCGCGTCGGAGCCCGAGTCGGTGTGCAGGTGCGCGGCGGTGGTCATGCCAGACCCCTCTCGGTGAGCAGCGCGTGCAGGGCCGAGGCCGACTCCTGCACGGTCTGGGTGTGCGACTCGATACGGAGGTCCGGGGATTCCGGTGCCTCGTACGGGTCGTCGACGCCGGTCAGACCGGAGATCTCGCCCGCGGCCTGCTTGGCGTACAGGCCCTTGACGTCCCGCTCGGAGCACACCTCGACCGGAGTGGCCACATGCACCTCCAGGTAGTGCGACCCGGTGGCCGCGTGCCGCTCGCGGACCGCCTCACGGCTGTCCGCGAACGGCGCGATCACCGGCACCAGCGCCTTGACGCCGTTGCTCGCCAGCAGCTCGGCGACGAAGCCGATCCGCTGCACGTTCGTGTGCCGGTCCTCACGGCTGAAACCCAGGCCGGCGGAGAGGAACTCGCGGATCTCGTCCCCGTCGAGGACCTCCACCCGGTGGCCCTCGCCGCGCAGCCGCTCGGCCAGCGCGTACGCGATGGTGGTCTTGCCCGCGCTCGGCAGCCCGGTCAGCCACACCGTGGCGCCCTGGTCGCTCACGCTCATCTGCTTCGTCTCCGTACGTTCTTCGCTCGTCGTCATCAGCCGTGCAGTCCGCACTCGGTCTTGCCCCGCCCCGCCCACCGGCCGGCCCGGGCGTCCTCGCCCTCCGCCACCCGCCGGGTGCACGGAGCGCAGCCCACCGAGGCGTAGCCGTCCATCAGCAGCGGGTTGGTGAGCACACCGTGCTCCGCGACGTAGGCGTCCACGTCGTCCTGGCTCCAGCGGGCGATCGGCGAGACCTTCACCTTCCGCCGCCTCTCGTCCCAGCCGACCACCGGCGTGTTCGCCCGCGTCGGGGACTCGTCACGGCGCAGCCCCGTCGCCCACGCGTCGTACGCGGTCAACCCCTCTTCCAGCGGCTTGACCTTCCGCAGCGCGCAGCACAGGTCCGGATCCCGGTCGTGCAGCCCCGGGCCGTACTCCGCGTCCTGCTCGGCCACCGTCTGCCGGGGGGTGAGGGTGATGACGTTGACGTCCATCACGGCCTCGACCGCGTCACGGGTGCCGATCGTCTCCTCGAAGTGGTAGCCCGTGTCGAGGAACACCACGTCCACACCGGGGAAGGCGCGGGACGCCAGGTGGGCGACGACCGCGTCCTCCATGGAGGAGGTCACGCAGAACCTCTTGCCGAACGTCTCGGCCGCCCAGGTGAGGATCTCCAGCGCGGAGGCGTCCTCCAGGTCCCGGCCCGCCTGCTCGGCCAGCGCCTTGAGACTCACGTCTTGAGTGGTGGTCATATCTCGTCCCCTCCAGCGGTGTTCGACTGAACGCCCCGGGCCAGCAGCCCGAGGTACTTCAGCTGGAAGGCTCGGTTGCAGGCCCTGCATTCCCAGGCGCCGTGACCCGTCTCGTGGGGAAACAGGTCCTCGTCGCCGCAGTACGGGCAGTAGAACGGTGCGGCGCGCTCGCTCACGAGAGGTCCTCGTCCTTCGCACGGCCGACCCAGGCGGCGAAGCGCTCGCCGTCCTCGCGCTGCTCCTCGAAGCGCGTGACGACCCGCTCGACGTAGTCGGGCAGACCGGCCGAGGTGACCTTGAGGCCGCGGACCTTGCGGCCGAAGCCGGCCTCCAGGCCGAGGGCGCCGCCCAGGTGGACCTGGTAGCCCTCCACCTGGTTGCCGTCGTCGTCCAGGACCAGCTGGCCCTTGAGACCGATGTCCGCCACCTGGATACGGGCGCACGCGTTCGGGCAGCCGTTGATGTTGATGGTGAGCGGCTCGGCGAAGTCCGGCAGGCGGCGCTCCAGCTCCTCGATCAGCGAGGCGCCGCGCGCCTTCGTCTCGACGATGGCCAGCTTGCAGAACTCGATGCCGGTGCAGGCCATCGTGCCGCGGCGGAACGGCGACGGCTTGACCCGCAGGTCCAGCGCCTCCAGCGCCTCGACGACGGAGTCGACCTGATCGGCCTCGATGTCGAGGACGATCATCTTCTGCTCGGCGGTCGTGCGCAGCCGGCCGGAGCCGTGCTGCTCGGCGACGTCCGCGATCTTGGTCAGCGTGGCGCCGTCCACGCGGCCGACGCGGGGCGCGAAGCCGACGTAGAACCTGCCGTCCTGCTGCTGGTGGACGCCGACGTGGTCGCGCCACTGGCCGCTGGGCTGCTCGGGCGCGGGGCCGTCGGTCAGCTTGCGGTTGAGGTACTCGTCCTCCAGCACCTGACGGAACTTGGCCGCGCCCCAGTCGGCGACGAGGAACTTCAGGCGGGCGCGGGTGCGCAGCCGGCGGTAGCCGTAGTCGCGGAAGACCGAGATGACGCCCTCGTAGACGTCGGGGACCTCGTCCAGGGAGACCCAGGTGCCCAGGCGGACGCCCAGCTTCGGGTTGGTGGAGAGGCCGCCGCCGACCCAGACGTCGAAGCCGGGGCCGTGTTCGGGGTGGTTCACGCCGACGAAGGCGACGTCGTTGATCTCGTGCGCCACGTCGAGGAGCGGCGAGCCGGAGACCGCGGACTTGAACTTGCGGGGCAGGTTGGAGAAGTCCGGGTTGCCGACGATGCGGCGGTGGATCTCCTCGATGGCGGGGGTGCCGTCGATGATCTCGTCCCGGGCGATGCCCGCGACGGGCGAACCGAGGATGACGCGGGGCGTGTCACCGCAGGCCTCGGTGGTCGAGAGGCCGACGGCCTCCAGGCGCCGCCAGATCTCCGGGACGTCCTCGATCCGGATCCAGTGGTACTGCACGTTCTGGCGGTCGGTGAGGTCGGCGGTGCCGCGCGCGAACTCCTCGCTGATCTCGCCGATGACGCGCAGCTGCTCGGTGGTCAGCCGGCCGCCGTCGATGCGCACGCGCAGCATGAAGTACTTGTCGTCCAGCTCCTCCGGCTCCAGGATCGCGGTCTTGCCGCCGTCGATCCCGGGCTTGCGCTGGGTGTAGAGGCCCCACCAGCGCATGCGGCCGCGCAGGTCGTTGGGGTCGATCGAGTCGAAGCCCGTCTTGGAGTAGATCGTCTCAATGCGCGTCCGCACGTTGAGACCGTCGTCGTCCTTCTTGAACTGCTCGTTGCCGTTGAGGGGCGTGTGGTGTCCGACGGCCCACTGGCCCTCGCCGCGGTGACGGCCGGTCTTGCGGCGCGCTGCGGCTGCTGGGGCGGCTGCGGGCGTTTCAGGGGTGGCGGCCATGGCTGGGTACGTCCTTCTTCAACGGCTCGAGGTGGAGGCAGGGGGGAGCGGCGGCGCGCCCCTGTCACACTGGAGTCTCTGAGCAGGTGTGGCCGACGGCCGCCCGTGTGTCGGGGTTGCCGACAGGCAGGGGGCGGCGTTCGGCCTCAGGGGGCTTGCGGGTGATCGACGCGTCCGCGGCGGCGGGGACTGCGGCGATGTGCGGCGGTTGCTGGTTCCGTCAGCGCGCCGGACAGATGGCGCTGGACATGCGGCCGAGGTCGACGTGCCGCCGACTCACCAAGGCAATTCCAGCTCCATTCATGGCCGAAGCGTGTCATGTGCCGATTGGAGGAGTCCACTACTGTCCACGATCCGGACGAAGTCGTCCCGGATCGTGGGACCGCGTGACCCGGGTCACGCGGCCCGGGGCGGACGGGCGGGGCCGGGGCGGGAGCTTACGGGCGCTTTCCGGCCCGCACACCCGGCTGCCCGGACCGCCTGGAGCCGCGCTCGGGAACGCCTCCACCGCCTCCGCCGCCGACGGCCGCGCGGCACCTATTCGACCCGGCGCGCCTTGTGCGGGGTGACTCCGAGCTCCGCCGTCGCGGCGAGGCGGGTCCTGCCCGTGGCCCGGCGGGCGCGTGCCAGCGGGCCGTCGCAGAGCTCCTGGAGGACGGCGCCGGGCTCGCTTCCGGGGGCGAGGGTGAGGTCGAGATGGGCCTCCGGGTGGCCTGGGGAGCCGTCCAGCCGCGCCCGGGCCTTCCGGACGCCGGGCTGCCGCCCGGCGTCGGCGGCCAGGGCGTCGCCGAGGGCCTGCTCCCGCAGTTCCACACCGTCCACGGCGGGGTCGTCCCCGACGGAGACGTGGCCGGGGTGCGTGCGGCGCAACTGCGCCACCAGCCACCACAGGGCGAGCAGGAGGACGACGGCCAGGACGGCGATGACCGCCGGCCACCACCACCCTTCGTCCGTCCAGCGGGTGCGGTCGCCGGCTTCCAGCGGGACGTCGCGGGAAGTGGTCAGGGGCCAGCCGTCGGGCGGTGTCACGTGCCACCGCCGGTACAGGTCGAAGCCGCCCGCCAGAACGAGGAGCCCGCAGCCGAGCAGGACGACGCCCGTCAGGGCCAGCAGGACCCGGTTGACCGGGGATTTGCTCTTCATGGGATCCGATTCCTGTCTCTCGGCTCGCCGGATGGCGCCGGCGCCGTCACTTCGGGCGGGCCCGCGTCCGCACGGCGAGCGACGGCGGGCGGGCGAGGGCCAGCCGGTCGATCTCCTCGCGCAGCGCGGCCGTCAGGTCGGCCCTGACGTCGGCCGGGGCGCGGAAACGCGCGTCGGCGCGCACCTTCACGCGTCGCCGGCCCATGCGGATCCTGGCGCCGCTGACACCGGGGACCCGCATGGCCGCGTCCCGCAGCAGCAGGACCGCGGCGTCACGGTCCAGCACCGCCCGCAGCCGCTCGTCGGGGGACCGCAGGGGCAGCCGTCGGCGCAGCCCCGGCGTGAGCGCCAGGACGAGCAGCCACAGGCCGAGGACGGCGAGGACCGCGGCGCCCACCCGCACCCAGACGTCGTCGACGGAACGGGTGGCCAGCTCGTCGGCCAGGCGCACGCGCCAGGCGGAGGCGGGCCGGCCGGTGCGGACCCGCACCACGTCGAAGAGGAGGAACCCGGCCGCGGCGGCGATGACCAGGGCCGTCAGCGCGGCGGGTATCCGGCGCGCCGACCACGGGCGCTTCCCGCGGTGGGTGACGCCGGACCGCGGGCCGTCCGGGGGTGGCGGCCGGGTGGACTGCTCCACCGTGCGGGAGGTGACCTCGTCGGGTGCGGGGACCGGCTCCCTCTCCGTAGGGGGGTCTTCTGCCTGGTTCATGCCGGCTCTCCTTCCCGGAGGCTCTGCCGTCCCGCTCACCGCACACGGCGGGACTCCAGCCCGCCGGAGGGAAGCAGGTGCTCGATGACGAGGGTCACTTCGGTGACGCGCATCCCGGTCAGCAGGGCCACCCGCTCACGGACGTGGTCCCGCACCTGGCGCGAGACCCGGGCGAGGTCCGCCGGGTAGGGCAGGTCCACCGTCAGCGCCAGCCGCGCCGCGCCGCCGCCGACCGCGACGGAGGCCTGCGGAGCGGCCGACCCGGCCCGGGCCGAGGGGCTCGGCGCGGCATACGCGGCCAAGGCCTCCCGCGCCGCGCGGACCGCGATGCGCGCCACCACCTTGTCCGGGATCACCGTGGCGCCGCGCTCGGCCGCCGGTACGGCCGGCCGGTCCGCCGGCGCCGTCCCCGCGGGATCCCCGGGCGGGGCAGGGGCGGCCGGGGTGGTCACCGCCGGTCCTTGGGCCGGACGAAGTCGGAGACCTCCAGGTCACCCTGCAGCATGCGGCCGAGCACCAGGCCGAGCAGGCCCAGGAACGCCACGAGCAGGAACGCCCAGAAACCGCCGAAGAATGCGGCGAAGCCCAGGGCGATGCCGGCGAACATGCCGGAGGTTGCTGCGCTCATGTCACTCACCTGTCTTCTCGTCGTTCTCTCGTGCCGGGCGGCGCGGGGCCGGGGCGAGCCGCGGGGTCACTGCACGCGGCCCTCGCCGTCGTCCTCGTCCTCTTCCTCGTCGGGGAGGTGGACGTCGTCGACGGTGATGTTCACTTCGACGACCTCCAGGCCCGTCATCCGCTCCACGGCCGTGATGACCCCGGTGCGGACGTCGGCGGCGACGTCCAGGATGGGAACGCCGTACTCCGTGACCACGTCGAGGTCGATGGCGGCCTGCACTTCGCCGACCTCGACCTTCACGCCGCGCGACAGGCTGGAACGTCCGCCGACCTTGTCCGACACGGCCCCGAGCGTGCGGGCCATGCCGGAGCCGAGGCTGTGGATGCCCGGCACCTCGCGGGCGGCCATCCCCGCGATCTTCTCGACCACGCTGTCGGAGATGGTGGTCTGGCCCCGCGTCTCCGGCGCCGTCCCCGCGCCGGTGTCGCCCTTCAGGGACCGTCCCGCAGGGCGTCCGGCGGCGGTGGTGCGGCTCGTGGGAGCCCTCGCCTCCTCGGCGGGGTTGACGATGTCCGACATGGGGACCTCCCCAGGGGTGGTGTGTCCGTCGGGGCACCGGTGCGGTGCCCTCACCCGTTGGACACCTCCCCGGGACTTTCCTCACGCGGCCGTCCCGACGGTCACCGCCTACGATCGAAGGGTGCGTACGCGGGCCGCGGCGACCGTCTCCGGAAGAAAGCGAGCGGCGGATGCGCAACCGGACCAGACCCCCGCCCCCGCGCGGCGCCGGACAGCCGTTCCCGGCGGCCCCGCGGCTCCCCGCCCGCCCCCTGACAGGCGGCGGTGGCTCCCCCGATCCCGGGGACCTGGACGACACCGTGCTGGCCGTGCGGGCCGCCGAAGGGGACGAAGACGCCTTCGGCGTCCTGGTCCGCCGGCACAGCAGCCGCCTGTTCGCCCTCGCCCAGCACCTGCTCGGGAACCGGGCCGATGCCGAGGACGCCGTACAGGAGGCCTTCCTCAGCGCCTGGCGGCGGCTGCCGGAATTCCGCCACGGCGCCTCGTTCGGTACCTGGATGTACCGCATCGTCACGAACCGCTGCCTCAACGCCCTGCGCCACCGGCCCCGCCCCCTGCCGCTGGACACCGTCCCCGAACCCGTCGCCGCGGACGCCGACAGCTCACCGCCCCGGGTGGCGGAGTCGGACGCGGCGAGCGCGGCCCTGGCGCGGGCCCTCCTGGAACTGCGCCCCGAGCTGCGCGTGTGCTGGGTCCTGCGGGAACTGCACGGCCTGCACTACAGCGAGATCGCCCACGTGACGGGCAGCAGCGAACAAACGGTACGCGGCAGGCTCTTCCGCGCACGACGCGCTCTGACGGAGGCGATGCGCCCATGGCGCTAGACGACCCGCACCCCCTTTCCCGCCGCGCGCGCGGGGCCGTGGACGCCCCCGCCGCGAAGGCCGCCCCGCCCCGGAGCCCCGGCGACCCCGCCCGGGCGGAACCGCTGCCCTGCGGACGCCCCCTGGGCCGCGCCTGGCAGCAGGCCCGCGACCCGCTCGGCGCGCTGGACCCGCACACCGCCCGCTGCCCCTACTGCCGGGAGGCCGTCGAAGGGCTCGCGGCCCTGGACCGGGCCACCCGGGCGCTGCGGGCCGAGGAACGGCCCCCCGCCCCCGGCCTCGCCGACCGCGTGATCGAAGCGGTCCGTACCGAGGTGCGGCTCGGTGCCGTGCTGCTGCTGGACGACCCCGGCCGCGGCCTGCGCATCGCCGAGAGCGCCGCCGCCAAGGCCCTGCGCCGGGCCGCCGACACCGTCCCCGGGGCCCGCGCCGCCAGCTGCCGCCTCACGCCCCTTCGGGAGGACCGCGCCGCCCACCTCGTCACCCTCACGCTCGCGGTCGCGGTCGACCAGCCGCTGCGGGAGCGGGCCGAGCGGGTGCGCCAGGCCGTCCTCCAGGCGGCCGACCACGTCCTCGGCCTCGCCGTCGCCGCCGTGGACCTCGAGATCGACGCCGTGCTGGACCTTCCCCGCGTGCCGGGGCGCCGGCGGGCCGAACCGAGCCCGCGATGACCGCCGCCCACCGCGAGGAGGTCCACCGCATCGCGGCCCGGGCGGCCCTCGACGTGCCGGGCGTGGCTGCGCTCCAGCCCTCGCTCGCGGAGCGGCTGGCCCTCTCGGCCCCGCGGCCCGCGGCAGCGGCCGCCGCCGCGTGGGCACCGGCGGGGGGCATCCGCGCCGCCCACACCACGGAAGGCGGCTGGCACGTCGAGGTGCGCTGCGTGCTGCGGGCTGACCGGCGGGCGGTCGACATCGCCCGGCAGGTGCGGGAGCGCGTGGGGAGTGCGGTCACCGCGTGGCTGGCCCAGCACGACGCGACCGCGCCGCTCACCGTCCTGGTCACGGTCACCGGCACCGTGTAGCCGCCCCGCCCCCTGCCCGCCCTTCGCCCAGCGGCCCGGGCAGGCTCACGCGCCCGGCCAGGGGCCCGGGGTGGGGGTCTCCTCCTTGGGTTCCGTTTCCGTCTTGAAGACCTTGAAGCCGCGCCGCTGGTAGTTGTCCATCGCCGTCGGCCCGTCCTGGCTGCAGGTGTGCACCCACACCCGGCGCGTCGGCTCGCGGTCCGGCCAGCGGGACGCGAGGTCCCAGGCGCGGGCCGTGCCGAAGGTCAGCAGGTGCCCGCCGATGCGCCGGCCCCGGAAGTCCGGCAGGAGCCCGAAGTACATGATCTCCACCACACCGTCGGGCTGCGGGTCCAGCTCCACGTACCCGGCCGGGGTGCCCCGGTCGTACGCCACCCACGTCTCCACGCCCGGCCGGTCCAGCAGCGCCACCCACTCCGCGCGGGTCAGCGACAGCCGGTCCGTCCAGTGGATGTCCCCGCCCACCGAGGCGTACAGGAAGCGGCTGAACTCGGGCGACGGAACCTCGGCGCGGGCGATGGTGATCTCCGGGCCCGGTACCGCCGCGGGGACGAGGTCCGACGCCGAGGTCATCTCGAGGGACCAGGTGGTGAGGGTGATGGTGCTCATGCCGTTCAGGGAATCACGGCCGCCCCGCCGAGGCCCAGGCGGGCCCGGACCACCGCGGGGGCGGTGGAATGGGGCAGCAGCCGGCCCGGGTCCGCCGGGCGGACCAGCTCGACCTCCACGTCCTCCGCGAAGCGGTACGGCCGGTGCGTCAGCACCCCCGCCAGGTGCCGCCGCACCCGGGACAGCTCGGCGCGGACCGTCACCGTGCGCGTCGGGTCCCCGAACAGCTCGGCGGCCAGCTCCGCCGCCGTCCGCCCGCGCGGGCTCTCCGCCAGCAGGAACAGCAGCTCCGCGTGGCGCGGGCTCAGCTCCTGGGACCAGCTCCCGGCGGCCCCGTACACCGTCGCCGACCAGCACCGGGGCCGGCTCAGGTCCAGCACCACCCGGCTCACCGCCGGGGCGCCGGCGCGCGGCTCGGCCAGCCGCAGCAGCCAGCCCCCGGGCAGCGGCTCAGCAACGCAGTCGCCCAGCTGCGGGACCCACACCGGGCCGGGACCCAGCCCCTTCGGCAGGGCGACCCGGTCGGCGGGGGCCAGCCCCGTCACCGCCGCCGTCCAGCCGAGCGGGTCCACGGCCAGGGCCCGCCCGGGCAGCCGGGCCAGCAGCGGGGCCGCCACCGCCCGCAGCCGCTCCAGGGACTCCAGGTGCCGCACCCGCAGCTCCCGCTCGGCGAGCCGGGCGACGGAGCTCACCCAGGCCAGGGTCGCCGGGTGCATGGTGTCCAGCGGCCCGCTGACGTCGATCACGCCCAGCAGCCGGCCGTCCCGCGGGTCGTGCACGGGCGCCCCGGCGCAGGTCCAGTCGTGGTGGCTGGAGACGAAGTGCTCCGCCGAGAACACCTGGACGGGGCGACGGGCCACCAGGGCGGTGCCCACCCCGTTCGTGCCGACCACGGCCTCGTCCCAGTCGGCCCCCACCGCGAAGCCCAGCCGGTCCGCCTTGCGCAGGATCGACCGGTGCCCCTCCCGCCACAGCAGCCGCCCGTCCGCGTCGGCGACGACCATGATGTGCAGGGCCTCGTCCAGCGCGGGCAGCAGCCCCTCGCGCAGCACCGGGAGGATCTCCCGCAGCGGCGAGACCTGCCGCCGCTCCTCCGTCTCGGCGGCGGACAGCATCCGCGAGCGGGCGTCCCGGTCGGGGTGCACCCCGCCGGCGAGCATCCGCCGCCAGGACGCGGCGATCTCCGGCCGGGGGGCGGCCGGCGGGCGGTCCCCGGCCAGCGCGGCGGCCCGTACCCCCTTGAGCAGGCGCGTCGCCTCCCGCGCGTCCATGGCCGAGATGCGCGCCACGTCGACCGCGCTGCCTGCGGTGTTGGCCACCGGAACCTCCCCGTGCTGAACAGGACGTACTGCGCGACCCGCCCCGCCGCGCGCGCCCCTTCCCCGGGCACGTGCGGCCGGCGGTTTCCGCACCGAAGGAATGCAGGGTTGCAACGGTATGCAACCCTCGCCAACCTCCGGTCACCCGACCGAAACTATCGGCACGCCGCCGAGCGGCGTGACAGCTCCTTCCTCGGGGCTCATGGACCAGGGGTGGTGCCGAGTCGGCGCGGCGCCACCCCGGGTCCCACCTCCACGGGCTCGGATCCGGCGCTGAGCGCTCCGGCGGCCGTAGTGGTTTGGGGACCACCGCGGCCAGGGAGCACGGTGGTTTGGGGACCGCCGTCAGCCCGTGATCCGCGCCCGTGCCACCACCGCGGCCAGGTCCAGGGTGTGCGGCAGCGTCCCGAAGGCCGACCCCCGGTCGCCGCCGAGCCGGGACGCGCAGAACGCGTCCGCCACCTCCGGCGGGGCCCACCGCACCAGCAGCGAGCCCTGCAGGACCAGGGCCATCCGCTCCACCACCCGGCGGGCCCGCGCCTCGATGCCCTCGAGGTCGGCCAGCTCCGTCAGCAGGTCCTTGACCGCCGCGTCCAGCCGGTGGTCGGCGCCCCGGGCCAGCCCGACCTCCTGGAGGAACGCGTTCAGCGCCTGCGGCTCCCGCTGGAGCGCGCGCAGCACGTCCAGGGACTGGACGTTGCCCGAGCCCTCCCAGATGGAGTTCACCGGGGATTCGCGCAGCAGCCTCGGCAGCCCGGACTCCTCGACGTAGCCGTTGCCCCCCAGGCACTCCAGGGCCTCCGCCACCATCGGCGTACACCGCTTGGTCACCCAGTACTTCGCGGCGGGCACCGCCAGGCGCAGGAAGGCCCGCTCCTGCTCGGTCCCGGCGTCGTACGCGGCCGCCAGGCGCAGTGTCAGGGCCGTGGCCGCCTCCGACTCAAGGGCGAGGTCGGCGAGGACGTTGCGCATCAGCGGCTGGTCGATGAGCGGCGCTCCGAAAGCAGAGCGGTGCTCCGCGTGGTGGACGGCCTGCGTCAGGGCCTGCCGCATCAGGGACGCGGAGCCGATCACACAGTCCAGCCGGGTCGCCGCGACCATCTCGATGATGGTCCGCACCCCCCGGCCCTCCTCGCCCACGCGCCGCGCCCACGTCCCGTCGAACTCGATCTCACCCGACGCGTTCGACTTGTTGCCCAGCTTGTCCTTCAGCCGCTGGATCGCGAACGCGTTCCGCGTCCCGTCCGGCAGCACCCTCGGCACCAGGAAGCAGCTCAGCCCTCCGGGCGCCTGCGCCAGTACCAGGAAGCCGTCCGACATCGGCGCCGAACAGAACCACTTGTGCCCCGTCAGCAGGTACTCCCCGGAGGCGTCGAGGGGCACCGCAGCCGTCGTGTTCGCCCGTACGTCGCTGCCCCCCTGCTTCTCCGTCATCCCCATCCCGAAGAGCACCCCGGCCTTCTGCCCGGCCGGCCGCAGCCCCTCCTCGTACACGTGGGAGGTCAGCCGCGGCTCCCACTCCGCGGCCAGCTCCGGATCCGCCCGCAGCGCCGGCACGGCCGCATGCGTCATCGAGACGGGGCAGCCGTGCCCCGACTCGGCCTGCGACCACAGGAAGAAGCCCGCCGCGCGGCGCAGGTGCCCGGCCGGGCGCCCCCAGGCGTCGGTCAGCCCCGAACCCACCGCCTGCCCGAGCAGCCGGTGCCAGGCCGGGTGGAACTCCACCTCGTCGATCCGGTTCCCGTACCGGTCGTGCGTCCGCAGCACCGGCGGATTCTCGTTCGCCTGCCGGCCCCACTCCTGGGCCTGCGCCGAACCGGCCGCACGCCCGATCGCCGTGAGCTCCTCCCGCACCTCCTCCCGCAGTTCGGGGGCCGCGTCGGCCAGATGCCGCTCCACGCCCTCGGTGAGGGCCCGGTCGCCGAGGTACACCTCGTGGCCCGCGAGCGGCGGGGCCTGGTTGCTGACTGTGTGGGTGGTGGCTGCCATGCCGATACCGTAAGGACGTGCAGCCAGCAAAAGAAACACCCGAGGGGATCCCGGAACACCCGGGACGGCTCCACCGGGCCCGCGCCCTCTACCGCAACGTCTCCAAGCGCAAGATGGGCTGGCTGCTCCTCAAGGACACCGTCAACTCGTGCATCGAGTACCGGATCCTCGGGCTCGCGGCCGAGGCGGCCTTCTTCACCCTCCTCTCCCTGCCGCCGCTCTTCCTCGGCCTGCTCGGCCTCCTCGGCTACGTCGACGGCTGGACCAACACCCAGTCCGTGGCCAGCATCGAGGAGAACATCCTGCGCGCGGTCGGCACCGTCCTGTCCGACCGGGGCGTCAACGAGATCGCCAGACCCATGCTCGACGACGTCACCAGCCGGGGCCGCCCCGACCTGATCTCCCTCGGCTTCGCCTTCGCGCTGTGGTCGGGCTCCCGCGCCGTCAACGTCTTCATCGACACCATCACCGTCATGTACGGCCTCGACGGACACCGGGGCATCGTCAAGACCCGGCTGCTCGCCTTCCTCCTCTACGTCATCGCCCTGCTGATCGGCGCGATCGTGCTGCCGCTGATGGTCGTCGGGCCCGACGCCGTCGTCCGCCTGGTGCCCTGGAGCACGGAGGTGATCGCGGTCCTCTACTGGCCGGTGGTCACCCTGCTCTCCATCGCCTTCCTGACCACCCTGTACCACGTCTCCGTCCCCGTCCGCTCCCCGTGGATCGAGGACGTGCCGGGCGCGCTGGTCGCGCTCGCCATGTGGGTGCTCGGCTCGTTCCTGCTGCGGATCTACCTGACCAACACCGTGGAGGGGCCCACCATCTACGGCTCCCTGGCCGCGCCCGTCGCGATCCTGCTGTGGATCGGCATCTCCGCCTTCGCGGTGCTCGTGGGGGCCGCCGTCAACGCCGCCATCGACCGGGTCTGGCCCTCGGTGGCCACGGCGGCCGCGCGCGAGGCCAACGAACGGGTCCGCGAGGCCGAGGCCGCCCGGCTGGTCGCCCGCGCCGCCGCCTGGCGGGCCCTCGCCGAGGGGGAGTCCGAGGACGACGAGGACGCCGGGATGCCGTCGGAGTTCCCCGAGCGCTGGTCGAAGTTCCTGCCGCCCGACGACTACACCTCCCGCCTGCGCAAGCACTGACCGGCGGTGGCGGCCTACGGTGGCGGTGTGTACGAGGAAGCGCCGTCCCGGGCCGTCGCCGGGGCCGTGGTGTGGCGGGCCCGGGGACCCGGCTCGGTGGTGCTGCCCGACG
The DNA here is from genome assembly GCF_055575555.1 of Streptomyces sp. NPDC034085. NCBI lineage: Bacteria > Bacillati > Actinomycetota > Actinomycetes > Kitasatosporales > Streptomycetaceae > Streptomyces > Streptomyces sp. NPDC034085. The sequence goes on from NZ_JBVISL010000017.1 coordinate 15,973, forward strand.
GGTGCATGGACCTGCTGTGGACCGGCGGCCGGCTGCTGGTCGCCGGCCCCGACACCGGCCCGCACCCCGCGGGCGAGGTCCCCGGCCGGGCCTTCGCCGGGCTGCGCCTGGCCCCCGGCACCGCGCCCGCGCTGCTCGGCGTACCGGCCTGTGAACTGCGCGACCGGCGGGTGGAGCTGGCCGCCCTGTGGCCCGGCCCCGAGGTACGCCGCCTCACCGAGCGCACGGCCGCCCACGAGGACCCGTGCGCGGCCCTCGAAGCGCTGGCCCGGGCCCGCCTCGCCGCCGCCGGCCCGCCCGACCCGCTCCCCGCCGAGGTGGCGGCCCGGCTCCGGGCGGGGCAGCCGGTGGCCGCGATCGCCCGGGCCGTCGGCCTCGGGGAACGCCAGCTGCACCGGCGCTCCCTCGACGCCTTCGGGTACGGCCCCCGCACCCTGGGCCGGGTGCTGCGCCTCCAGCGGGCCCTGGCCCTGGCCCGGCGCGGGCTGCCGCAGGCCGAGGTGGCCTGCGCCGCCGGGTACGCCGACCAGGCCCACCTGGCCCGCGAGGTGCGCGCCCTGGCCGGGACCACGATGGGGGCCTACGCGGCCTCGGTGGGGGCGAAGAGCGAGACCCCGCAGCCGTCCGGGTCGAGCACCACCGCGTAGCGCTGGCCCCAGAAGGCGTCCCAGGGCTCCAGGTGCCCCTCGTACCCGGCGCCGGTCAGCTCCGCGTACAGCGCGTCCACCTCGGCGGGGGACCCGCACGCGAAGGCGAGTTCCCGGCGCTGGCCGCCCGTCGGCCGGGTCCAGGAGGGGTCGAAGGAGCGGACGGTCTCCTCCGTGTCCCACGCGACGCGCAACCCTCCCGGCAGGGCGGTCTCGACGTGGGGCCGGTCATCGGCGTCGGCCGGGACGTCCAGGCCGAGCCGGCGGTAGAAGGCGAGCGAGGCGGCCATGTCGGAGACGACCAGGCCGATCATGTCGAGTCGTGGAGTCATGACCGCAGGCTAGGCAGGCGAACAGCCGGCGGTCTTGAACGAAACGGACATGCCGGGGCGGCGCACGGGCCGGGCGAACAATTCGTTGGTGCCGGAGCCGGGAGCGGGTTATCGTTCCGGAAGTCACGCAGCGCGGCGCCGACCGCCTTGCGGGGCAGCCGCGTTGGCACGTCGAGAAGCAGGACCGGAAACAGGAGGTGAGGACATTGATGACTGTCACGGTGACGGGTGTTGCCCGCATTCAGGAGTTCATCATCGTTTCCGCCCCCGTGGTCTCCGGCTGACCTCACACCACTTCGCACCGCCGCCGAGCGGGCGCTGCCGGGGCCACCCGTGAAGGGTTCCCCTTGACTCTCTCTTCTTCACCGTCGCAGTCCTCCCTGTCCTCTTTCGGGTGGGACGAGGCATGGGCCGCCGCATTCGCCCCGTACGCCGCCCAGGGCCTCCTCCCCGGCCGCGTGGTCCGGGTCGACCGCGGCCAGTGCGACGTCATGACCGAGGACGGCGTGGTCCGCGCCGACACCGCGTTCGTCACCCCCCACGACCCGCTCCGGGTCATCTGCACGGGCGACTGGGCCGCCGTCGAGGCGACCGGGAACCCGCGCTACGTGAAGGCGTACCTGCCGCGCCGCACCGCCTTCGTGCGGTCCACCTCCTCGCAGCGCTCCGAGGGGCAGATCCTCGCCGCCAACGTCGACCACGCGATCATCGCGGTCCCGCTCGCCGTCGAGCTCGACCTCGGCCGGATCGAGCGGTTCCTCGCGCTGGCGTGGGAGTCGGGAGCGCAGCCGCTGGTCGTCCTCACCAAGGCCGACCTCGTCCCCGACCCGGCCGCCCTCGCCTACCTGGTCCAGGACGTGGAGACCACCGCGCCGGGCGTGCAGGTGCTCACCGTCTCCTCCCACACCGGGGAGGGCACCGACGTGCTCGCCGCGGTCGTCGCCGACGGTACGAGCGTGCTGCTCGGGACCTCCGGCGTCGGCAAGTCCACGCTGGCGAACGCGCTGCTCGGCGCGGACGTCATGGACGTGCGGGAGATCCGTGAGGTCGACGGCAAGGGCCGCCACACCACCACCACGCGCAACCTGCTCGCCCTGCCGGGCGGGGGCGTCCTGATCGACACCCCGGGGCTGCGCGGCGTGGGCCTCTTCGACGCGGAGGCGGGGGTGGGGCAGGTGTTCTCGGAGATCGAGGAGTACGCCGAGCAGTGCCGCTTCCACGACTGCGCGCACGAGGCGGAGCCGGGGTGCGCGGTGCGGGAGGCGGTGGCGGAGGGCGCGCTGGCGGAGCGGCGCCTGGAGAGCTACCGCAAGCTGCTGCGGGAGAACCAGCGGATCGTGGCGAAGACGGACGCCAGGCTCCGGGCGGAGATCCGGCGGGACTGGCGCATGAAGTCGGCGGTAGGCCGCGCGAACTACGCGGCGAAGCGGGGCGGTCGGGCCTGACCCTTGCCCTGGCCGGGCGGAGGTGGGGTTCGCCTCTGCCCTGGCCGGGCGGGGTGTGGGGTGGGTGTTGCCACCGTTGGGCGGGGTGTGGCTTGCCGGTGTTTCGGTGGGCCGGGGTTGGCCCGTTGGGCGGGTGCTGGGGGCGGGGTGTTGTGGGCCGGGGTCGGGGGCGGGGTGGGGTGTCGTCCGGGACGGGCTTCGATGTTCGGCGCCTGTTCCGGATGTGCCTGACGGGCGGTACCGCGCGCCGAATTCATCTCGTTTTAGTCCCGGACGACACCCCACCCCGCCCCCGCCCCCTCCGTTGAGTGTCCGCGTGACCCTCCGGTGAGTCCCTCGCCCCCGCCTCGCGCGCCTGACTCGCCCTGGCCGGCACAATCCAGCCTCGCCGGCGTTTGAGGCGCGGGGGTCCGGGGGCTGGCCCCCGGGAAACGGTCCGCAGGCGTATGACCGGCGTTGGCAGATGCAGCCTCGCCGGCGTTTGAGGCGCGGGGTCTGGGGCGGAGCCCCAGGTTCTTCAGCCTCGCCGGCGTTTGAGGCGCGGGGGAGGGCGGGGTCAGGGCCCCGTCAGGATCGTGGCGAGCCACGCCGCCGTAACCAACAGGCACGCGAACAGCTCCACCAGCACGCTCGTCCCCACCGCCCGCATCACCCTTCGGGCCGACGCCCACGCCGCCCCGTGCGTGCCCAGGCGGAGGCGCTCGCACAGGTAGATGCCGCCCACGAACCCCGGTACGGCCCCCACCACCGGCAGCAGTACGAAGCCGGCCAGCGCGCCCGTGCCGGCGTACACCGCCATCCGGCGGGGGACCCCCAGGCCGCGCAGCCGTCTCGGCGGCAGCTGCCACTTCACCGCCTGCACCACCAGCAGCAGGGCCGTCGACCCGACGAGGAGCGCCCAGGCGCCCGCGGCCCGCTCGTGCAGGGCCCACCACAGCACGGCCGCCCACACCAGCCAGGCTCCCGGCGCGCCCGGGACCAGCACGCCCAGGATCCCGAGCAGCAGCACCAGCCCCACCAGGAGCAGCTGCGGCAGATCCATGCGCCCAGCGTGACCGACCCCCGGCTATCGGGCCACCCAGCCCCGTTCGTACGCGTGCCAGCCCAGCTGGAGCCGGGTCGTCACGCCGGCCAGCTCCATCAGCCCCTTCACGCGGCGCTGGACCGTGCGCAGGCCCAGCTCCAGGTGTTTGGCCACGCTCGCGTCCGTCATCCCGGCCAGCAGGAGGGAGAGCACCTCCAGGTCGGTGGGGTCGGGTCCGCCGTCGCCCTCCTCCGGGTGGCCCGTCACGCCCAGGCGGAGGGGGAGGGACTCGCGCCACACCGCCTCGAAGAGCCCCCGCAGCGACTCGAGCAGCCCCGACGTGTGTACCACCAGGGCCGCCGGTTCGGCGCCGGGCGCCGTCAGCGGGACCATGGCGAGGGTGCGGTCCGCGATGACCAGCCGGGTGGGGACCGCCGCCGTCACCCGGATCCGTTCGCCGCGCGCGAGCGCGCTGGAGGCCTCGCGGATCCCGGCGGGCAGGGCGAGCACCTCCCGCTCGATGACCACCCGGTGGTCGACGCCGCGTACGGCGACCCGTTCCCCGGCGTCGTGCCCGGGCCGCCCGGTGAGCAGCGTGCAGACCTCCTCGGACGCACCCAGCCGGAGCTGGTGGAAGCGGTGCGCCACGGCGCCGGCGCCCGTCACCACCTCCACCAGGTCGTGCACCGCCGGTTCGGCCGCCTCCGCCCGGTACTCCTGTGTCAGCAGCGCGGCCGCCAGCTCGGCCTGCTCCAGCTCGTGCCGCTGCCGGCTCAGCAGGGCCGCGAGGGCGACTCCCGGCGGCGCCGCCACCCAGCGGCCCGGGCCCGCCGGGGAACGGGCCGCGAGCCCGTGGCGTTCCAGGTGCCGCAGGGTACGTTCCGTCTGCGGCACCGGCAGCGCCAGCCGGTGTGCCAGGTCGGGCACCTCCGCCGCCCCCAGTGCCACCAGCGCGCGGTACGCCGATTCCTGACCCTCGTCCAGGCCTATCGCTCCCAGCAACCCGTCCACCCCACTCCCAGAGCCGTGCCCGGCGGGAAGCGGCCACGGCGCGAACCCGCCGCGGTCATCTTCGCCGCATTCCCCGCCCCTGCGCCAAGGCGACGCCGGTATGGGTCGTTTACCGGCCGGATGGCCGGTTTCATACGGGGAGGGCGGTGCGTCCCGCCGTGCGCGGACAGGGAGTCCGGCGGCCGTTGCGGGCAACTCCGGTCGGGTCCCCGTGCGATGTCCGGCCGTCCGTACGGAAGAGGTGCGCGGGGATCCCCGGGCGGGGGACCGGGGGGCCCTTTTCGTGCATTCGGGGTTTTCCGTCGCCCGGTCGCGCCCAGAATGGGGGCATGAGTCAGCAGGGCGCGGAGGACTGGTGGCAGAAGCTGTACGGAGACCCGGACGCGGGGCCCGGCGCTGACCCGGGGGACACCCTGGACCAGCGGTTCCGCTCGGCGTCGGTCCTGGTGACCGGCCCGGCTCCGGCCGGGCCGCCGCTGCCGGCCCCCCGCCGGGAGCCTCCGGCGGCGTCGGAGGAGCCCGATCCCGGGGCGGGCGCACCCCTGGCCGGGCCGCCCCCTCCGCAGGCGCCGCCGCCCACCCCGCCACCGGGATTCCGCCCGGCGGTGGCGACCGGGAGGCCGCCCGAGCCGCCGGCGCCCGTGCCGCCCCCGCAGGGGCCGCCGGTGCCGCCCGCGGCGCCGCTGGTGCCCGCGCAGCGGTCGGGGGCCGGGGCGCCGGGCGGGGTGGCGCGTCCGGCGGATCCCCGGGTGTCCGGGGAGACCGGGTACGCCCAGGGGGACGTAGCCGTGCCGCCCGCGCCCGCGCCCGGACACGAGCCGGACCCTGCCCCGCCGCGCGCGGGCGAGCGGCCCGCGGTACGGCACCTCGGCGACCGGGCCCCCACGTACGCCGCCGAGCCTGGGGCGCTGCCCGCCGCCGACCCGGCCGCGCTCGACTTCCTGACCCCCGACACCGTCCTGGAGGGGGCCCGCTACGCCACGTACACCCTGCGCGCCGCCTCCCTGCGCGGGGACTCGGCCCGCTTCCGGGGCGAGGCCCGGCGGGACTTCCTGCTCACCGCCCGCTTCGGCAGCGGTGACGAGGCCCTGGTGCTGGTGGTGCTGGCCGGCGGTGACCGGGCCGCCCCCGGCGCCCGCGAGGCCGCCGCCGAGCTGGGCCACCTGGTCGCGGCGGCCGTCGGGCGCAGCCGGGAGCGGCTGGCCGAGGACGTCCGGGCGGGCCGGCGCGAGGCCCTGCTGTCGGGGCTCCAGCGGCTCACCGACCGGGGCTACGGGCGGCTGCGGGCCCGCGCCGCCGAGCTCGGGCTCGCCGAGGAGGCCTATACGGCCGGGCTGCGCGGGCTCCTGCTGCCCCTGGACCCGCGGTGCCCCCACCGGATCTGCTTCGGCGCGGGCGCGGGCGGGGTCTTCCGGCTCCGCGGGGGCCGCTGGCAGGACCTGGAGGAAGACACCGGGCCGGCCGCCGGCTTCCGGTTCCGGGCCTCCGTGGCCCGGCCGGGTGACACCCTGCTGCTGTGCTCCGGCGGCCTGGCGGACCCGATGCGGGAGGAGAGCCTGCTCCCGGCCGAGCTGGCCTCCCGCTGGTCGCAGGGGGACCCGCCGGGCCTGGCGGCCTTCCTCGCCGACACCCAGCTCCGCCTCAAGGGGTACGCCGACGACCGGACGGCGGCCGCGGTCTGGGAGGCGTGACCGCGAGGCTCGCGTCCGTACCCGGTCGGGTCTCCGAACTCCCGCACAGCGGTGGGGTGTTCACGCACGCTGCGGGCATGTGCAACCTCTGGACGGCGCGCTATCGTTCCCCGAACGGCACATGGCGCGCACCTGAACGGCCTGCGCCGTCAAGGGGCGTGACGTCGCGAAGCGGCGGTTTCCGGCTGCCGAGGGGAGATTGCCTCACCCTGGTGCAGTACGGCCCGCCCGTCAAAGTGGGCCTCTTCTCCCACTCCCCGGGGGAAACGGCCGGGCGGGGAGTGCCGGTTTCCGGCCTCGCTCCGTGCGGAACGACGAACCGCGGCCCCGGCGTGACCGCCCTCGCCCGTGCGGCGGGCGCCCGGGGGGTGTGCGGCGAAGGACCACTGCAGTTCACCGGGTGGTGCGGCACGAGGGGCCTGCTCGGGCGGGCGGGGTGACCGGTCCCGGCGCGCCGGCGCTTCCATCGGAGGCCGGCGCCGGAGCGGTGACCGGATTCGCACCGTCCGACCGCCGCACAGGGCTGGACGCGGAACGGGCGGCGGACCCGGGATGGCTCGATTCGTTCTCCGCCGCCCGCCGGGCCCCGGGGCCCGAAGGAGTGCGGACTGTCGCCGGGGGCATGCATTCCGTAGACCTGTTCGAGACCACGGGCAGCGCAATACGGGGAGGTATGTCGCCGTGCGGGTGGGGGCGAAGACCGGGAAGACATGGAGGGCCGAGCGGCCGGTGGCGCGGGAGCCGTCGGCGGCCGGGGAGCACGACCCGGCCGGGATGGCGCGCAGTGTGCGCCGGGCGGATCTGAAGGCGGTGGGCGAGGTCCGCCGGGCCCTGCGGGAACTGCTGCGCCACCGCTGCCGGGGCGAGACGGCCGACGTGGCCGAGCTGCTGGTGACGGAGGTGGTGACCAACGCCCTGGTCCACACCGAGCAGGGCGCCGAGGTGTCCGCGACCGTCCGGGCCGGCCGGCTCCGGGTCGAGGTCCGCGACCACGCCGCACGCCTGCCCCGGCCGCACGTACCGTCCGCCGACGACGGTACGCACGGACGGGGGCTGGTCCTGGTGCAGGCGCTCGCCGACGCCTGGGGCGTGGACGCCCTCACGAGGGGGCGCGGCAAGGTGGTCTGGTTCGAGCTGGGAGCGGCCGGTCCGGCCTGAGCGCGCGGCGGCGGGGCGCCCGAGGGGCAACCCCCCGCCACGCGCGCGGTCCTGTCCGACCAACCG
>NZ_JBVISL010000017.1:23356-87021 GCF_055575555.1 Streptomyces sp. NPDC034085
CTCAGGGGGGGGGCTGAGGGGGTGTTTTTGTTCGGGTTGGGAGTCTCCTTCCCTCCTTGGCCTCGTGGTTGGTTCACCCCTCCGAAAACCCCCCCCCCCCCCGCGCGCGGTCCGGTCAGCCGAACTGCTGCTCCAGGTCCTTCAGTTTGCGCTCCAGGTGGTCGAGCCGGGGGATCGTCTGGGTGTCGTCCTCGGCGGTGAGGTCCACCGTCCGCGGACCGGAGGGATCAGTGGGTTCGGTTCCGTTCACGGCCTGAAGTGAGGGCCTTCGGCGCAGGGGCAGCTGTCCCGCTTCCGATATGGCGGGCTCCGCGCCGACCGGCGCGGAGCCCGACCCGGGAGCCAGCCCCGGCAGGTCGACCTGGCGCGCCCGGGTCCGCCCGAACGCCCTGTTCTGCCGGCCCAGCGCCTTGATGTGGGCGCGGTCGAGGCGGTGCTGTTCCCGCCTGCGGTGCCGGTCCTGTTCCCGCTCCTTCTTGTCCTCGCGCACCTCGTCCACCGCTTCGTCGAGGGTGCGTACCCCCTCCAGCAGCATCAGCGACCAGGCGCCGAAGGTCTCCCGGGGTGCCCGCAGCCACCGGACCATGCGGATCTGCGGCAGCGGGCGCGGGATCAGCCCCTGCTCGCGCAGTGCCGCCCGGCGGGTCTGCTTGAGGGCCCGGTCGAAGAGCACCGCCGCCGAGAGCGACATCCCGGCGAAGAACTGCGGTGCGCCGTCGTGGCCCGAACCCCGGGGGGCGTGGACCCAGTTGAACCAGGCGGCCGCCCCGGCGAACAGCCAGACCAGCATCCTGGAGCCGAGGGCGGCGTCGCCGTGGCTGGCCTCGCGGACCGCGAGCACCGAGCAGAACATGGCGGCCCCGTCGAGGCCGAAGGGGACCAGGTACTCCCAGCCCCCGGAGAGGTTCAGGTTCTGCCGGCCGAAGCCGACGAGCCCGTGGAAGGAGAGCGCGGCGGCCACCGCCGCGCAGCAGAAGAGCAGGACGTAGGAGGCGGTGCCGTAGACGGCTTCCTTGCGGCGCCGGCGTTCCTCGCTGCGTTCCCAGCTGTCGTCGGCCGCGGCCTTCTCGCCCTCACGCCTGCCCCGGGCCAGTACCGCCACTGCCGCAAGTACGCCCAGGAGCAACAGGCTGCCGGGCAGCAGCCAGTCCAGCGATATGTCGGTCAGTCTCATGCGGATGTCCCTTGCCTCGCGTATGCGGCGTTCCGGGCGCCATAGTGGCGCAGCCGGTCAGTGGTGCACGTGGGTTTCGGGGCAAGTGGACGCCATCGGGGTGCGGGTCCCGTCGAATAGGGTGTTGCGGGTCGAACTGGCGCTCGGAGGTGCCGAGTTGGGTTCGAATCAGCTTCAGTCGAACGGGTGGGTTCAGCGTGCGGCCGCCGTGTGCCGGGCGACGCGGTCCGCGTCACAGGTGCGCGGGCAGGTCGTACAGGTGTCCTCGGGGCGGATCGTGTAGAAGAAGCAGCAGCCGGCCCGGTCCCTGGTGGTCGGCTCCGCCCCGCCGGGGCCGGCGAGGGCGCGGAAACCGGCGCCGGCGGTGTACGGCGCGACCGCGCCCGGCAGCAGCAGCTCCAGTTCGCGCACGGCCCGCCGCTCCTCGCCGAGCAGGCTCCCGACGTACCAGAGCCCCTCGACCGCCTCGTCGGTGGCCATCGCCCACAGGGCGCGGCGGCCGCGCCGCATCCGCGGGCCGAAACCCGCCAGCAGCGGTTCCAGGTGCTGGGCCACCGCTGCCCGCACCTCCTCGCGCAGGGCCTCCTCGCCGGACACCACCCGCGCTCCGGGGAGGGCCGCCGCCGGGTCGTCCGGCAGGCAGGCGAACTCCCCGACGTGTACGGCCATCCGCCCCCGGGTCCGGTGGAAGGACACCCGCTCCACGGGCAGCCGGGGCACCCGGCGCTCCAGGAACCACGGGACGGTGATCAGCAGGCAGGCCGGCCAGGCGTACCGGTGGAGGCCGAACCCGGCCACCACGTCGGGCCTGCCCTCCCGCCCGTAATCCCGCAGCACCTGGGCCCGGTCCCACGCGAGGTGGGCGTCGAGGGCCGCGCCGCCTTCCGCGAGCTCGTGCGCGCCGACCCAGCCCCCACCGCGAGGGAGGGGTTCGTGCGCGCCGTGCTCCTCGGCCCGCAGGCCCGGGTAGGCGGCCGCCAGGCGCTCGTACGCGCGCGCCACCGGAGAGCCGGCCGGGGCGGGTGCGGACGGGAGCGGGGCGGGAACAGCCGGGCCGGGCATGGCGGACCACCGAATCACACGTCGTGAGGAAAGGTGAGGCTTACCTTACTGGATCCCGGTCGGCGGGGGAATCCGCGGCCCGCCCGGAGGCGCCGCACCGCTCGCGAGGGCGCCCCGGGCCCCGTCACCTATCCTCGGTACCGGTCGAGACCCGGAGGAGGACCGAGTGCACGAAGCGGCCCATGCCCTGGTGTCACAGGAGCCGGCGGCGCAGGAGCCCCTGCTCCCGCCGCAGAAGGTGCTGCGCCATTCGGTGCGCGGGCAGGTCCTCGACGCGCTGCGCGCCGCCCTCGTGGACGGGGAGCTGGTGCCGGGGGAGATCTACTCGGGTCCCGCGCTCGGCGAGCGGTTCGGGGTTTCGGCGACCCCCGTCCGCGAGGCGATGCAGCAGCTGGCGCTGGAGGGGGCGGTGGAATGCCTGCCCAACCGGGGCTTCCGCGTGCTGACCCGCACCCCCCGCACCCTGGCGGAGCTGTCCGAGGTCCGGGCCCTGATCGAAGTGCCCGTGATGCTCGGCCTCGCCCGCTCGGTGCCCGCCGCGGCCTGGGAGTCCCTGCGCCCGGCGGCCCTCGCCACCGCCGAGGCGGCCGCCGGGGGGGACCTGCCCCGGTACGCGGACGCCGACCGGGCCTTCCACCGGGCGGTGCTCTCCCTCTCGGGCAACGGCCAGCTGGTGCAGATCGCCGAGGAGCTCCACCGCCGTGCCCAGTGGCCCCTGCCCGGCGCGCCGCGGGTGCGCCGCGCCGACCTGGTGGCCGACGCGGCCGAGCACACGGCCCTGCTGGAGGCGCTGGCCGCGCGTGACCTCCCGGCGGTGGAATCCCTGGTCCGGGCCCACTTCGCCGGCGCCTGACCGCTCCCGCTGGGGTCCCGCTGCCCGGGGCGAGGTCCCCTACCCGCCCTTCGCCCGTTCCCCGGGGCTGCGCCCCGGCCCCCTGGGGGCTGAGCCCCGGACCCCCCGGGGCTCCGCCCCCGGACCCCCTGGGGGCTGTGCCCCGGACCCCCCGGGGCTCCGCCCCCGGACCCCCTGGGGGCTGTGCCCCGGACCCCCTGGGGGCTCCGCCCCCGGACCCCCGCGCCTCAAAGGCCAGCGGGGCTGGATTTCGCCCAGCGCATCCCAGCCCGCGCGGCGTTTGAGCGCAACGGGGTCAGGGGCGGCGCCCCTGGGAACGGTGGAAGGGCGGGTAGGGGACCGGCCCCGCAGGGACCCCGGGCCCCGCCCCGCAGGGTCAGGCGGCGGGGGGCAGCTGGTCCGCGAGCCCCCGGGCCCGCCCCGCAGGGCTACGCCGCCGGGGTGAGTTGGTCCGCCAGCCAGGTCGGGATGCCGCCCAGCAGGTGGAACAGGCGCCGGGCCTCCGCGCGCAGCCGGGTCGCCTCGGGCTCCGGCTCGACCTCCGCCAGGGCCGCCAGGGCGGGCGCCGTGCCGACCAGGAACCCCAGGTCCTCCCGGATCCGCAGGGACTCCGCGAAGCCCTTGCGGGCCTCGGCGACCTCGCCGTCCCGCAGGGACAGCGCGGCCAGGTGGCGCCAGGTGAACGACAGCAGCAGCGTGTCGCCGTGGGCCGCCGCCCCCGTGTGGGCGCGGTGGTAGGCCGGCCGGGCCGCCTGCGGGGCGTCCGCCAGGTGTTCGGCGACCAGGCCCCGCCGGAAGTCCAGCAGCGGGCGGGTCCGCGACGCCGGGGACAGCAGGGCGGCCGCCCGCCCCAGCGCCGAACGGGCCTCGTCCGCCCGGTCGCGCACCCCGAGCACGGTGGCCGCGTAGGCCAGCTGGCCCCGCTCGCAGGCCGCCGCGCCCCGCTCGTCGTCGTCCCGGGCCACGGCCTCGGCCACCCGCAGCGCGTCCTCCGCCTCGGACCAGCCCTGTCCCGTGAAGAGGCACCGCTCCACCAGGAGCGCGGTGCGCTGCACCGCGGCCCCCGCCTGGTCCGCGTGCGGCGTCAGCAGGGCCGCCGCGTCCGACCAACAGCCGCGCGAGCGCAGCCGCCATATCGCCCGCTGGAGGGGGTCGTCGCCCCCCGTCGATCCCGCACCGGACATGGCGGTATCCGCCACATTGCCCTCCCCGAAGCAACCAAGCAGCACGTCGTTGAGCCCTGGGGCGAAATGAGAGCACGGATCGGCTGCATCGGCCAAGGGGTCGGGTGAACTCTTTCACAAAGTCCGGACGGCTCGTCAGCCGGCCCTGCCCGGCCCCCTGGAGGGAGCTGCGCTGATGGGAGGGCCGGGGGTCAGCTCATGCGCAGGGCCAGGAAGAAATCGAGCTTGTCCTCCAGCCGCGAAAGGTCACGCGCCGTCAGCTGCTCGATTCGCCCGACCCGGTAGCGCAGCGTGTTGACGTGCAGGTGCAGCCGCGTCGCGCAGCGGGTCCAGGAGCCGTCGCAGTCCAGGAACGCCTCCAGGGTCGGGATCAGTTCCGCCCGGTGCCTGCGGTCGTAGTCCCGCAGCGGGTCCAGCAGACGGGCCGTGAAGGCGCGGCGCACGTCGTCCGGCACGAACGGCAGCAGCAGTACGTGCGAGGCCAGCTCGTGGTGCCCGGCGGCGCAGACCCGCCCGGGGCGGGCCGCCGCGACCCGGCGGGCGTGCCGCGCCTCCTCCAGGGCCCCGCGCAGGCCCTCGGCGGAGTGCACGGCCGCGCTGACGCCGAGCGTGAGCCGGCCGTCGTCGGCCAGGCCGGCCGCCAGGGGCTCCCGTACGGCCGCCAGGAGCGCGTCGGCGTGCAGGGCGGAATCCGGGCCCTTGTCCTCGCCGGCGTCGCCGGAGAGCGCGGGCAGCGGGACGAGCGCGATCGCCTCGTCACCCGCATGGGCCACCGCGATCCGGTCGGACGGCTCCGGCCCGGCCATCGAGGGGTCGACGAGGATCTCCTCCAGCAGCGACTGGGCCACCGGGCCGCCGGGGATGTCCCCGCCCTCCCAGTCCACCCGTGCCACGACGACCTGCCAGTGCGGGGCGGTGCCCAGCCCGGGCAGCAGCACCGGGGCGGCCACCCGCAGGCGGGCGGCGATCTCGGCGGGCGGAGCGCCCGTCTGGACCAGCTCCAGCACCTCCTGGGCCAGGCGGCGGCGCACCGTGCGGGCCGCGTCGCGGCGGTCCCGCTCGACCGCGATGAGCTGGGTGACGCCCTGGAGCAGGTCCAGGCGCTCGGCGGGCCAGTCGCCCGCGTCCGCCTCGACGGCCAGCAGCCAGTCGGACAGCACGCTCTCGCGCACGTCGCGGGCGGCGGGGCCCGCGCCCCGGCCGTGTCCCCTGATCGGGAACAGGGAGTAGGTAATACCCTGGAGGGACATCCGGTGCGGGCCCCTGCGGCCGGTCCGGACCGCCGCGAGGTGTTCGCTCGCCAGCGCCGCGCAGATGCCCGGAGACAGCGGTTCACCGGCCCCGGCGATCTGCCGGCCGGTGGGCGAGAGCACCCAGGCCCGCAGATCGAGGTCGGTGGTGAGCAGATCCAGCACCACGTCGGGTCCGCCCCCCGCGGGGCCCGAGGTCATCAGCCGCCGGTGGCGGTCCACGACGGCCGCGAGGTCGCCCGCGCGCTCCCCGGAGACCTGCCGCACCACGTACTCGGTGATGGTGGCGAACGCAACGTCCTCGTTCACCGCGAAGAGCGGCAGCCGGTTGCGCAGACAGGCCGAAACCAGATCGTCGGGGATGTCTCCCAGTTCCGCCTCGCCGGCCGCCAGGCCCGCGACGCCGGCGCTCGCGAGGATTCGTACGAATGGCTCGGAGTCGGCCGAATTTCTTCGCCATGCCAGGCCGGTGAGGACAAGTTCTCCTCCCGTCAGGTATCGGCTGGGATCCCTCAGGTCGGTCGTCATGACCCCGCGGACCGTCCGGTCGAGTTCTTCCTCGCCGCCCAGCAGCCGCAGCCCCAGCGCCTCGGTTTCCAGCAGTGCGCGCAGCCGCATGATGTCGCCGCCGATCTGTCTCGAATGTTGCCGTTGGAAATCGGGCAGGTCGTCGCATCCTGCCTTTCATACGAATCTACAAGACGAAGGAGGCCGCCAGCCAACTCCTTCATGGTTTCGGTGACTGCACCCGAGGGACACCGGGCTTGTGTACTGGCTCCACACCGCGTTAACAGCACGTGAACGACCAGTCGAGGGCCCTTCGGCCTCCTGGCTTGAAGTGAACGACCCGATTATGAAGAAGAGAGCCGCACATGGACTTCCTTCGCCCCGCCAGCTGGGAGGAGGCACTCGCCGCTAAGGCCGAGTACCCCACAGCTGTGCCGATTGCGGGTGGCACCGACATCATGGTCGAGATCAACTTCGATCACCGCCGTCCGGAATACCTCCTGGACCTCAACCGCATCGAGTTGCTGCGGGAGTGGGAGGTCGGCGAGGAGGTCACCAAGCTCGGCGCCTCCGTCCCGTACACCCAGATCATGGAGAACCTGCGCACCACGCTGCCGGGTCTCGCGCTCGCCTCGCACACGGTCGCGTCCCCGCAGATCCGCAACCGCGGCGGTGTCGGCGGCAACCTCGGTTGCGCCTCGCCCGCCGGTGACTCCCACCCCGCCCTGCTCGCCGCCGACTGCCAGGTCGAGGTCGAATCGGTACGCGGTTCCCGCCTGATCCCGATCGACGAGTTCTACACCGGTGTCAAGCGCAACGCGCTCGCCGCCGACGAGCTCATCAAGACGGTCCACATCAAGAACGCCACGGGCCCGCAGCAGTACTCCAAGGTCGGCACCCGCAACGCGATGGTCATCGCGGTCTGCGGCTTCGGCCTCGCGCTGCACCCCGAGTCCCGCACCGTGCGTACGGGCATCGCCTCCGCCGCCCCGACCCCGATCCGGGCCAAGGCCGCCGAGGAGTTCCTGAACGCCGCGCTCGAAGAGGGCGGCTTCTGGGACAACGGCAAGGTCATCACCCCGTCGATCGCCAAGCAGTTCGGTGAGCTCGCCTCCGGCGCGTGCAACCCGATCGACGACGTCCGCGGCACGGCGAAGTACCGCCGCCACGCGGTCGGCATCCTGGCTCGCCGCCAGCTCGTCTGGACCTGGGAGCAGTACCGCGGCAACAACGGCCGCTCGCTTGAAGGGGCTGCGTAACCATGCGCGTCAATTTCACTGTCAACGGTCGTCCGCAGGAAGCCGACGACGTGTGGGAGGGCGAGTCCCTTCTCTACGTGCTGCGTGAGCGTCTGGGCCTGCCCGGCTCCAAGAACGCCTGCGAGCAGGGCGAGTGCGGTTCCTGCACCGTCCGCCTCGACGGCGTGCCGGTCTGTTCCTGCCTGGTCGCGGCCGGCCAGGTCGAGGGCCGCGACGTCGTGACCGTCGAGGGCCTGGCGGACTTCGCCAAGCAGCGCGAGGACCACGGGCACGCCTGCGGCACCGGCGCGTGCGGCGGCGGCAAGGGCGTCTCCACGGACGAGGCCAAGCAGTGGTCCGCCAAGGGCACCGACTCCCAGACCGGTGAGGGCGCCGAGCTCTCCAACATCCAGCAGGCGTTCATCGACGCCGGCGCCGTCCAGTGCGGTTTCTGCACCCCGGGTCTGCTGGTCCAGGCCGACGCTCTCCTGGAGCAGAACGCCGACCCGTCCGACCAGGACATCCGTGAGGCCCTGTCCGGCAACCTCTGCCGCTGCACGGGCTACGAGAAGATCCTCGACGCGGTCCGCCTCGCGGCCGCCCGTCAGGGAGAGGCTGTCTGATCATGGCCAACACCCGCACCGCGCCTTCCGGCACCCCGACGAACGTCACCCAGAAGCACAACAAGGGCGGCATCGGCGAGTCGACGCTGCGCCCGGACGGCACGCTCAAGGTCACGGGCGAGTTCGCGTACTCCTCGGACATGTGGCACGAGGACATGCTGTGGGGCCAGACCCTGCGCTCCACCGTCGCCCACGCCGAGATCGCGTCCATCGACATCTCCGAGGCGCTGGCCATGCCCGGCGTGTACTCCGTGCTCACCTACGCGGACCTGCCGGCCGAGATGAAGAACTACGGCCTCGAGATCCAGGACACCCCGGTCCTGGCCAACGGCCGGGTACGCCACCACGGCGAGCCGGTCGCCCTCGTGGCCGCCGACCACCCGGAGACCGCCCGCCGCGCCGCCGCCAAGATCAAGATCGACTACCGGGAGCTCCCGCTCGTCACCGACGAGGCCTCCGCCCTCGCCCCCGACGCGATCCTGATCCACGAGGGCCGAGACGACCACCACTCCGGTCACGTCCCGCACCCGAACATCGTGCACCGCCAGCCGATCATCCGCGGCAACGTGGAGGAGGCCCGCAAGCGCGCCGACGTCATCGTCGAGGGCGAGTACACCTTCGGCATGCAGGACCAGGCCTTCCTCGGCCCGGAGTCCGGTCTCGCCGTGCCGTCCGAGGACGGCGGTGTCGACCTCTACGTCGCCACCCAGTGGCTGCACTCGGACCTCAAGCAGATCGCCCCCGTCCTCGGCCTGCCCGAGGAGAAGGTCCGCATGACGCTCTCCGGCGTCGGCGGTGCCTTCGGCGGCCGCGAGGACATCTCGATGCAGATCCACGCCTGCCTGCTGGCCCTCGCGACCAACAAGCCGGTCAAGATGGTCTACAACCGCTTCGAGTCCTTCTTCGGCCACGTGCACCGCCACCCGGCGAAGCTGTACTACGAGCACGGCGCCACCAAGGACGGCAAGATCACGCACATGAAGTGCAAGATCGTGCTGGACGGCGGCGCCTACGCCTCGGCCTCCCCGGCCGTCGTCGGCAACGCGTCCTCCCTCTCGGTGGGCCCGTACGTCATCGACGACGTGGACATCGAGGCGATCGCGCTCTACACGAACAACCCGCCCTGCGGCGCGATGCGCGGCTTCGGCGCCGTCCAGGCCTGCTTCGCGTACGAGGCCCAGATGGACAAGCTCGCGGCGAAGCTGGGCATGGACCCGGTGGAGTTCCGCCAGCTGAACGCCATGGAGCAGGGCACGATCATGCCCACCGGCCAGGTCGTGGACTCCCCGGCCCCGGTCGCCGAGCTGCTGCGCCGGGTCAAGGCCCGCCCGCTGCCGCCGGAGCGCCAGTGGGAGAGCGCCGGCGAGGGCGCGGACGTCCGCGCGCTGCCGGGCGGCCTGTCCAACACCACCCACGGTGAGGGCGTCGTCCGCGGCGT
This sequence comes from Streptomyces sp. NPDC034085, assembly GCF_055575555.1. NCBI lineage: Bacteria > Bacillati > Actinomycetota > Actinomycetes > Kitasatosporales > Streptomycetaceae > Streptomyces > Streptomyces sp. NPDC034085. Next base: position 32,686 of record NZ_JBVISL010000017.1, read on the forward strand.
CGGCTACGCGGTCGGCATCAAGAACGTCGGCTTCTCCGAGGGCTTCGACGACTACTCCACCGCCCGCGTGCGCCTGGAGGTCATCAACGGCGAGCCCGTCGCGATGGTCCACACGGCCATGGCGGAGGTCGGCCAGGGCGGTGTCACCGTCCACGCGCAGATCGCCCGTACGGAGCTGGGTGTCACGCAGGTGACCATCCACCCGGCCGACACGCAGGTCGGCTCCGCCGGTTCCACGTCCGCCTCGCGGCAGACGTACATGACCGGTGGCGCCGTGAAGAACACCTGCGAGGCCGTCCGCGAGGCCCTGCTGGAGATCGGCCGCCGCAAGAACGGCTCCTTCCACCCGGCCTGGGCCCACGCCGAGCTGCTCCTGGAGGGCGGCAAGGTCGTCACCGACGGCGGCGAGGTCCTCGCGGACATCGCCGACATCCTCGAGGACGAGGCGATCGACCTCGAGCTCGAGTTCCGCCACCGCCCGACCGTCCCGTTCGACCTGGTCACCGGCCAGGGCGACGGCCACGTCCAGTACACCTTCGCCGCGCACCGCGCGGTCGTCGAGGTGGACACCGAGCTCGGCCTCGTCAAGGTCGTCGAGCTGGCGACCGCCCAGGACGTCGGCAAGGCGCTGAACATGCTCTCCGTGGTGGGCCAGATCCAGGGTGGTACGACCCAGGGTCTCGGCGTGGCCGTCATGGAGGAGATCATCGTGGACCCGAAGACCGCGAAGGTGCGCAACCCCTCCTTCACGGACTACCTGATCCCGACCATCCTGGACACCCCGACCATCCCCGTCGACGTCCTGGAGCTGGCCGACCCGAACGCCCCGTACGGGCTTCGCGGTCTCGGCGAGGCCCCGACCCTGTCGTCCACGCCGGCCGTCCTCGCGGCGATCCGCGCGGCGACCGGGCTGGAGCTCAACAAGACGCCGATCCGTCCGGAAGCCCTCACCGGGACCCTCTAGGACGGCGCGGTCCGGGGGCCGAGAGGCCCCCGGACCCCCCTCGGACTTCCGGGCGGTGCGGCACGGGAACGTCACACTTCACAGCCGCACCGCCCGGAGCACGAAGTACCGCTCCGCTCGCGGTCCTCGTCACCTCGCAGAACCCCTGCAAAAACCCCCACGTAGTACCAGCGGTCACCCCGCACTACCCGCAGTACACGCAGTGCACATTCCGCGTCGCCTCGGGCCGTCACCCCGGGTCGTGCAGCCAGCGCAGTTTCCCAAATCCCGTGTCTCCAATCTCCATGCGGGTGCCCCTTTGAACCTTGGGAGTCAGGCACCATGACCCAGTCGTCTGTGGAGCCCAAGACCACCGCGGAAGAGGCCGGCGACGGCACTCTGAACCCCGCTGGGCGTTCTTGGCTCGACCGTTACTTTCACATCACCCATAGAGGCTCGAACGTCGGCAACGAGGTTCGCGGCGGCGTCACGACCTTCATGGCCATGGCGTACATCCTCCTGCTCAACCCCCTGCTCCTCTCCGGCAAGGACGTCGCCGGCGACACCATGAGCCAGAAGGCCCTGATCACGGCCACCGCCTTCGCGGCGGCCCTGACCACCCTCCTCATGGGCTTCGTCGGCAAGGTCCCCCTCGCCCTGGCCGCCGGCCTGTCCGTCTCCGGCGTGCTCGCCTCGCAGGTCGCGCCCCAGATGACCTGGCCGCAGGCCATGGGCATGTGCGTGATGTACGGCGTCGTGATCTGTCTCCTGGTCGTCACCGGCCTCCGCGAGATGATCATGAACGCCATCCCCCTCGCGCTCAAGCACGCCATCACCATGGGCATCGGCCTGTTCGTCGCCCTGATCGGCCTCGTGAAGGCCGGCTTCGTCGGCAAGGGCTCCGAGTTCGGTCCCCCGGTCCAGCTCGGCTCCGTCGGCGAGCTCGCCGGCTGGCCCGTCCTGCTCTTCTGCGTGACCCTGCTCGCGATCTTCATGCTGCAGGCCCGCAGGGTCCCCGGCGCCATCCTGATCGGCATCGTCGGCGGCACCGTGGTCGCCGCGATCCTCAACGCCGTCGTGGACATCGACCCCAAGGCCTGGCGCAGCGGCCCGCCGGAGCTGTCCGGCTCGGCCATCTCGATGCCCGACTTCTCGCTGTTCGGCCAGGTCTCCTTCGGCGGCTGGGGCGACGTCGGCGTCATGACGATCGGCATGATCGTCTTCACCCTGGTGCTCGCCGGCTTCTTCGACGCGATGGCCACCATCATCGGCGTCGGCACCGAGGCCAAGCTGGCCGACGACAAGGGCCGCATGCCGGGCCTGTCCAAGGCGCTGTTCATCGACGGTGCCGGTGGCGCCATCGGCGGCATCGCGGGCGGCTCCGGCCAGACCGTGTTCGTCGAATCCGCGACCGGCGTCGGAGAGGGAGCCCGCACAGGTCTCGCCTCCGTGGTCACCGGTCTCTTCTTCGCCGCCTGCCTCTTCTTCACGCCGATCACGCAGATCGTGCCGAGCGAGGTCGCCTCCGCCGCCCTGGTGGTCATCGGCGCGATGATGATGCAGAACGCCCGCCACGTGGACTGGGCCGACAGCGCCACCTCGATCCCGGTCTTCCTGACCGTCGTGATCATGCCGTTCACGTACTCGATCACCCCCGGCGTGGCCGCCGGTGTGATCGCCTACGTGGCCATCAAGGTCGCCCAGGGCAAGGCCCGCGAGGTCGGTGCCTTCATGTGGGTGCTGGCCGGGATCTTCCTGGTCTTCTTCTCGCTCCACCCGCTCGAGGCGTGGCTCGGCGTCAAGTAGGGCACGTGAGCACGACCTGATCCTCCACGCATCCGATACTGGAATCCGACACCTCTCCGAGGAGGCCGCACATGCTGGACATCGCCGAGGAACTGAACCGGTGGGTCGAGCAGGGACGTGACTTCGCCGTCGCCACCGTCGTGGCGGTCGGCGGGAGCGCACCCCGGCAGCCCGGAGCGGCGCTCGCCGTCGACAGCGAGGGCACGGCCATCGGATCGGTTTCCGGCGGATGCGTGGAGGGCGCGGTGTACGAGCTGTGCCGGCAGGCGCTCGAGGACGGCGAGACCGTCCGGGAACGCTTCGGATACAGCGACGACGATGCCTTCGCCGTGGGTCTGACCTGTGGCGGGATCATCGACATCCTGGTCACCCCGGTCCCCGCGGGCTCCCCCCGGCGGGAGGTGCTGGCCACCGCGCTGCGCGCCGCCGCCCGGGGCGAGGCCGCCGCGGTGGCCCGGATCGCCGAGGGCCCGGCCGAGCTGATGGGCCGCGCCCTCGTCATCGACGCCGAGGGCTCCTTCGAGGGCGGCTTCGGCGGCCACCCCGAGCTGGACCGCACCGTCGCCGAAGAGGCCCGCGCCATGCTGGACGCCGGCCGGACCGGTGTGCTGGAGATCGGCGCCGACGGCCGGCTCTGCGGAGAGCCGCTGAAGGTGCTGGTCGAGTCCAGCGTCCCGCCCCCGCGGATGATCGTCTTCGGTGCCATCGACTTCGCCTCCGCCCTGGTGCGGATCGGCAAGTTCCTCGGCTACCACGTCACGCTGTGCGACGCCCGGCCCGTCTTCGCGACGAAGAAGCGTTTCCCCGAAGCGGACGAGATCGTGGTCGACTGGCCGCACCGTTACCTGGAGGGCGCCCAGGTGGACGGCCGCACCGTGCTGTGCGTCCTCACCCACGACGCCAAGTTCGACGTCCCGCTCCTCGAACTGGCCCTCAGGCTCCCCGTCGCCTACGTCGGCGCCATGGGCTCCCGCCGCACCCACGAGGACCGCAACAAGCGGCTCCGCGAGGTGGGCGTCACCGAGCTCGAACTGGCCCGCCTGCGCTCCCCGATCGGCCTGGACCTCGGCGCCCGCTCCCCGGAGGAGACCGCGCTGTCCATCGCCGCCGAGATCGTCGCGAACCGCCGCGGCGGCAGCGGCGCCGCCCTGACGGGCGCGCACATACCGATCCACCACGACGCCTCGACCACGGTGGTCGGCAGGATCGGCTCGGTCGCCTGAAGGGGCGCCCCCTGACCCGGGAGAAAGGCGCAACCCTCCTGGGGGTTGCGCCTTCTTCGCGTCCCGCCTATTTTACCGGCCGGTAACAGCGCTTTCCCGTATCGGAGTTGAGCGGATGTCCCGGACCGGCCGTATCCCCGCACGAACCCTGCGCCTGACGTGCGCCCTGGCGCTCGCAGGCCTCGTGGCCGCCCTCGGCCCGGCCTCCCGGGCGGCGACACCGCCGGCCGGCGGCCTGCGCGAGGTGATGTTCGTCGGCAACAACTGGGAGGGCACCGCCGACGTCCTCGCCTCCACCGGCGACCTCGCCCGAATCGGCCGGATCGACGTCGTGCCCGACAAGGAGGAGCGGCTCCGCGAGATCTACCTCAACCCCGTCAAGCTCGGCTTCTTCCTCGGGGTCCGCGCCACGGCCGGAGAGGGCCACGACCAGTTCGTGGACGACATGTACACCACGCCCGACGGCTCCGCCGTCGTCGTCTCCCGCCCCAGCTTCGCCGACGTCGTCTCCATCGACCTCCGCTCCGGGCGGATCAACTGGCGCTTCCCCGTGGCCGGCTACCGCTCCGACCACATGGCCGTCTCGCCCGACGGCACCCGGGTCGCCGTCTCCGCCTCCACCGCGAACACCGTCCACGTCCTCGACATCGCCACCGGCCGGCAGGCCGGTTCCTTCACCACCGGCGACAAGCCCCACGAGAACACCTTCACCCAGGGCGGCCGCTACCTGTGGAACAGCGCCATCGGCGACGTCACCTCCGCCCTCGACGCGCCCTGGCTCGACTGGACCAAGGGCGACCGGAAGATCACCGTCGTCGACGCGCAGACCTTCCGCACCGTCCGCGTCATCGACATGCGCGAACGCCTCGACGCCTTCGGGCGGGGGGACCTGTCCGACGCCGTACGCCCGGTCTCCTTCAGCCCCGACGAATCGAAGCTGTACTTCCAGGTGTCGTTCTTCAACGGCTTCGTCGAGTACGACGTCGCCTCCGACCGGATCACCCGCGTCAAGACCCTCCCCGAGAACCCCGCCACCCCCGCCGACCGCACCAAATGGGTCAACGACTCCCGCCACCACGGCATGTCCATGAGCCCCGACGGCAGCAGGCTCTGCATCGCCGGCACCATGGACGACTACGCCACCGTCGTCGACCGCGCCACCCTCGCCGAAGGGCCGCTCGTCCCCGCCGACAAGCCCTACTGGGCCACCGTCAACGGCGACGGCACCGCCTGCGTCATCTCCGAGAGCGGCGCCGACCGGATCACCGCCATCGACTTCGCCACCGGGGCCAAGCGGGTCTCCGTCCCCGTCGGCGACCACCCCCAGCGGGTCCGAATCGGCCACGTCCCGGCCGGCTGGACCGGCCCCGCCGGCCCCTGACGGCAAGGCCCCGGACCCGGCCGGCCCGTCAGCGGCACCGGCCGGAACGGGCAGATCCGGCCATTATGGTGTGAGCGGTCCGCGATGACCGATTAGTCTCCCGATCATGGTGGACATCCGCGAGGTACCCGAGGCCGACATCGACCGGGCCCAGGAGCTCGCCTACCTGGTCTTCCACGACCGGCCGGAGGCGCAGGCCCGCGAACGGCACCGCGCCCTGCTCGCCCGCTGCGCACGGCTCGGCGCCTACGACGGCGACGCGCTGGTCGGCTTCATGGCCGCCCACGCGTTCCGCCTCTCCGTCCCCGGCGGCGCCGACCTCCCCGCCCCCGGCCTCACCTTCGTCTCCGTGGCCCCCACCCACCGGCGCCGGGGCGTCCTCACCGGCCTGATGGACGAACAGCTGCGCCGCGCCCGGGCCGGGGGCAGCCCGCTCGTCGTCCTGTGGGCCTCCGAAGCCGCCATCTACGGCCGCTTCGGCTACGGACCGGCCACCCAGGGCGCCACCATCGAGATCGACTCCACCCGGCCGCTCGCCCTGCGCATCGACCCCGACCCGCGCCCGCTGCGCCTGATCGGCCCGGACGAGGCCGCCACCGTCATCGCCCCCTTCCACGAAACCGCCCGCACGACCCGGGCCGGGCGGCCGAGCCGCAGCGCGGAGCGCTGGAGCGAGGAGTGGCTCTGCGAACGGGACGAGGAGGACGAGGAGTTGAGCCCGCCCCGGATCATCGTCCTCGGCGAGCCCGGGGAACCCGTGGCGGGCTACGCCCTCTACCGCACCAAGCACCAGGACGAGGGCGCGCCCGCCCGCGGGCCCGGCCTGGTCCGCGTCGACGAACTGGAAGCCGCCACCCCGGCCGTCGCCGCCGCGCTGTGGCAGTGCCTGGCCTCCCTCGACCTGACCGGCAGGGTGTCCGCCTGGGGCAGGCCCCTCGACGACCCCCTGCTGCACTTCGCCGCCGACCGCGACCAGGTCAGGGTCACCGCCCAGTTCCCGGCGCTGTGGCTGCGGCTGGTCGACGTGCGGGCGGCGCTGACCGCGCGGTCGTGGGCCGCGCCCGTGGAACTCGTACTCGCGCTGTCCGACGCACGGCTTCCCGCGAACGCCGGGCGGTTCCGGCTCAAGGCCGGCCCGGGCGGGGCGACGTACGAGCCGGCGGGCGCGGACCCCGATCTCACCCTGGACGTACGGGAACTGGCCGCCTGCTACCTGGGCGGGACCCGCGTCGAGGAGCTGGTGGCCGCCGGGCTGGTGACCGAGCACACGCCGGGCGCCGCGGCCGCCCTGGACGCGGCCCTGCACATGCGGCTGCTGCCGCACACCGCCGACGAGTTCTGACGCCGTCGGGGGGCGGGCGGGGGGCCGACCGCAGCGGGGGCGGGCGAGCGGACCGCCCCCACTGCCTCCAGGATCAGGCGCGCAGGCCGATCCGTGCCGCCGACATGCCGAAGCCGGAGCCGAGGACGCCGGTGGACAGCGCGTCGCCCGGGCGGTGGAGGTCCTCCTCACGGTACCGGCGGGTCATCCGGTGCCAGTGCAGCACCCCGGCGAGCCAGTTGCGCAGCTCGGCGACGTACCCGTCGAGCCCGGCCCGGGCGGCGGCGTCCAGCTTCCAGTCGTCGTAGAGCACGGGCAGCAGCTGCGCGGCGGTGTGCTCGAACTCCTCGACGCGCCGCCTCATCAGGGAGTGGCAGATGTGCAGGGCCTCGGGGTAGCCGATGCCGAAGAAGGTCCGGGTGACGAGGACGTGGTTGTGCACCTCGCCCTCGAACTCGACCTCCTTCTGGTAGGAGAAGATGTCGTTCACGAGGCAGCCGACGTCGGCCGCCGCGTTCTCCAGCGACCGGATGGTCCCCGACCGGTAGATCTCCTCCGGAATGCCCCGGCCCTGCCGGCCGAGCCGGCACATGTACATGGTCAGCTGCGAGCCGAAGGTGTGGCGGCGCATCTCCGCGTAGTCCACCGGGTCCGGGACACGGCGGTGGAGCTGGTTCTCCACCTCCCACACCCAGCTCTCCAGCATGCTCACGACGGTGGCACGGAACTCCGCGCGGACGGCCGGGGCCATGTCCCGGCTGGTGCGCAGCCACAGGTCGGCGAGTCCGCGTTCCATCACGGTGACCGGCACCACCGGTTGCGTGCCGTCCACCGGCATCATCGAGATCAGCCGCGCGGTCGTGGCCTTGGCCGCCCCGAGGTTCCCCGACTGGCCGAACACCACGGGGTAGTAGTCGTCCGCGTACGTTCCCCACGTCAGCCAGCACGCGTTGAGCAGCAGCTCCTCCGCGGTGGAGTCCGGGGCGATGCCGGCCGAGCAGAGGGCGAAGTCGTAGCCGCGCATCTTCTGTTCGTTCCAGATCGCGGAGCCCGGGTCCCCGGGCTGGGGTTCCAGCATGCCCATCCGCCGGGCCCATTCCACCGCGCCGCGGCGGGCGTGTTCCAGGTGCGGGCTGAGGGACAGCTCGAAGGGCATGTTCATGTCGGGGATGACGGACGGGCCGGTCTTCTCGAAGGGCACGTGGCCGAAGGAGCGCCGGCGCAGCTCCACCGAGCGCCGGGTGCAGACCGAACCCAGGTCGAAGGCGCTGGTGCCGAGCCCGCTCGGGCGGAAGGGCAGGGCCGGCCGCCCCGTGGCCCGGGCACCCTCGTTCATGTACCGGCTGGAGACCATGTGCCATTCGTGGCCGCCGGACTGCCAGTCCTGCAGCCCCTTGGCGTAGGCGAGTACGGCCGCGACCTCGGGCGGGCTCAGGGCGTGGTCGGCGAAGAGCCGGGGGAGTTCCGTGAGCGCGGTCTGCTCGAACTGCTGGAGGCGGGAGGTGATCAGGTCGTTGGAGATCTCGGCGGCCTCCTGGGTGGAGCAGCCGAGGAACGTCTCCAGCACCAGGATGGCGTTGGACAGTTCGCCCTCTTCCTCGACCTCCCGCTGGTAGGAGAAGATGTCGTTCCTGACGTGCACGGCGTCGGAGAACGCGTCGCGCAGGACGCCCAGCGGGCGCGAGTGCGCCACGCGCGCCGGGACTTCCGCCGCGACGTACTCGACCAGGCCGGCCGACCAGGGCGCGCCGCCCACCTTGCGGCGCATCTCGATGTACTCGAGGGGGTTCGCCACCCGGCCGATGCCGATGTTGGCGAGCTCCCACATCGACTCGTCGAGCAGGTTCCTGGTGGACAGGGAGAACCGTTCCCGCCAGTCCGCCGACATGGCCGGCACGGTACGCGCCCACAGGTCGGCGAGCCCGGCTTCGACGGGGTTGGTGGCCTCGGGGAAACCGTTCGCCAGGTCCATCGGCATGAAGGCGGCGAGCCGGTCGAGGTAGGCCTTGGCGCCCGCACGGTCCCGGGAGCGCTTGAACGTCTCCAGGAAGTGGTCGTCGAAGAAGAAGACCCACACGTACCAGTCGGTGACCAGCGACAGCGCCTCACTGCCGCAGTCGGGGTGCGTGTACGAGCACAGCAGCGCGTAGTCGTGCGAGTCGAGGTCCCGCTCCTCCCAGACGCCGGAGCCCTCCAGCATTCCCAGGCCGCGCGCCCAGCGCTTGGTGTGGACCCTCGCCTCCTCCAGGTGGGGGTTCAGGCGCGCCGGGTAGGGCACGTAGAACTCCGGCAGTTGAAACGGCTGCGTCACTGCGGGGCCGGCCTTTCGTCACGGATGCGGGGACCGGTCCTCCGCCCCCCGCACGAGATCAGCACTGCCCTACCCCCGGCGCCCCCCGGTTAAGGAGGAGTTCACCGCTTCAGGTGACGCACACGCCGTTCCGCGACCCGCTGCGGTGTGTGTGTGGATCGATGCACGGGGCGGGGGAGGCGGCGCGCCCGGCCCTCGCGGGCCCCGGCCGGAGACGCTCCCCCCGTACCATGTGCCGTCGGGCGTGGGAGGGTGGTGTGGTGGTGTCTTCTGCCGAGCTCGCCAGGATCGCCGGCCGCCCCCATGCGTCCCCCGAGGGGCCGTTGTCGGCGTTCTACGTCGAGGTGCGGGCGTGGAACGAGGCGGAGGTCTTCGCACGACGCCTGCGGGAGCTGGTCGGGGCCGGCGTCAAGGCCGCCCTGGAAGCCGACTTCGGGGCCGAGAGCGTCCCGGAGGCCGACGTGCCCGGCTGGGCTGCCGAGGCCTGGGCGGAGGCGGCTCCGAGGTACGCGGCTCACCGGGGGGACGAGGAGTGGACGGTCCAGGACCTCCTGTACGCGTTCCAGCCGGGCCAGCGGAGCTGGTCCTGGTGGGACGTGACGGCGGAAGCCGGAAACGTCGTGTGCGTGTGGGTCGACGCGCGGGGCGAGGCGGTCTACGGCTGCGAGGAGCTGCGGTGGATGGTCTACGCGGCCGGCGCGCGGTCAGTGGTGGGGCCGTTGGTGCGGGAGGCCGCGGAGTGGCAGCGGGCGTCGGGCGTGAACCCGGTCTGAGGGAGGGCTGACGGGTTCGTCGTGCGCATCACGGCGGACAGGCCGTCCTCCTCGCCGTGGGCGGGGGGACGGCCTGAACGTGCTCACCGGACGGCGTCAGTCCGAGTCGGCTTCCAGGTTGCCCTCCGTGTCCAGGTAGACCTGGCGGAGGGATTCGAGGACCTGCGGGTCCGGCTTCTCCCACATGCCGCGGGACTCGGCCTCCAGGAGGCGTTCCGCGATGCCGTGGAGGGCCCACGGGTTGGCCTCCTCCAGGAAGGCGCGGTTCGTGGGGTCGAGGACGTACGTTTCCGTGAGCTTGTCGTACATCCAGTCCGCGATCACGCCCGTCGTGGCGTCGTAGCCGAAGAGGTAGTCGACCGTCGCCGCCAGTTCGAAGGCGCCCTTGTAGCCGTGGCGGCGCATCGCCTCGATCCACTTGGGGTTCACCACGCGGGCGCGGAAGACGCGGGAGGTCTCCTCGACCAGGGTGCGGGTCTTGACCGTCTCCGGGCGGGTGGAGTCGCCGATGTAGGCCTCCGGGGCCGTGCCGCGCAGGGCGCGGACGGTGGCCACCATGCCGCCGTGGTACTGGAAGTAGTCGTCGGAGTCCGCGATGTCGTGCTCGCGGGTGTCGGTGTTCTTGGCGGCGACCGTGATGCGCTTGTACGCCGTCTCCATCTCGGTGCGGGCCGGGCGGCCCTCCAGGCCGCGGCCGTACGCGTAACCGCCCCAGACCGTGTAGACCTCCGCCAGGTCGGCGTCCGTACGCCAGTCGCGGGAGTCGATCAGCTGGAGGATGCCGGCCCCGTACGTGCCCGGGCGCGAGCCGAAGATGCGGGTGGTGGCCTTGCGTTCGTCGCCGTGCAGGGACAGGTCCGCCTGGGCGTGGGCCCGGATGAAGTTCGACTCCGCGGGCTCGTCCAGGGAGGCCGCCAGCCGGACCGCGTCGTCCAGGAGGCCGATGACGTGCGGGAACGCGTCGCGGAAGAAGCCCGAGATGCGCAGGGTCACGTCGATGCGGGGGCGACCCAGCTCCCCGAGGGGGATCGCCTCGATGCCGGTGACGCGCCGGGAGGCCTCGTCCCAGACCGGGCGGACGCCGAGCAGCGCGAGGGCTTCCGCCACGTCGTCGCCCGCCGTGCGCATCGCGCTCGTGCCCCAGAGGGAGAGGCCGACCGAGGCCGGCCACGCGCCGTCGTGGTCGTCGCGGTAGCGCGTCAGGAGGGAGTCGGCCAGGGCCTGGCCCGTCTCCCACGCGAGGCGGGAGGGGACGGCCTTCGGGTCGACCGAGTAGAAGTTGCGGCCGGTGGGGAGGACGTTCACCAGCCCGCGCAGGGGGGAGCCGGACGGGCCGGCGGGGACGAAGCCGCCGTCCAGCGCCCGGACGACGTGCGCGATCTCGTCCGTGGTGCCGGCCAGGCGCGGTACGACCTCGTGGGCGGCGAAGGCGAGGATGTCCGAGACGGCCTGCGGGTGGCCCGCCGAGACCGCGGCGACCGCGTCCGGGGACCAGTCCGCGTCCTCCATGGCCTGCACCAGGGCGCGGGCCGTCTCCTCCACGGTGTCGGCCGCGGTGCGGGTGGCTGCCGATTCGTCCAGGCCGAGGGCCTCGCGCAGGCCGGGCAGGGCGGAGGTGCCGCCCCAGATCTGGCGGGCGCGGAGGATCGACAGGACCAGGTTGACGCGGGCCTCGCCCGTCGGGGCGCCGCCGAGGACGTGCAGGCCGTCGCGGATCTGGGCGTCCTTGACCTCGCACAGCCAGCCGTCGACGTGCAGGAGGAAGTCGTCGAAGCCGTCGTCGTCGGGCCGCTCGTCCAGGCCCAGGTCGTGGTCGAGCTTCGCCGCCTGGATCAGCGTCCAGATCTGGGCGCGGATGGCCGGAAGCTTGGACGGGTCCATCGCGCTGATCTGCGCGTACTCGTCCAGGTGCTGCTCCAGGCGCGCGATGTCGCCGTACGACTCCGCGCGGGCCATCGGCGGCACCAGGTGGTCGACCAGGGTGGCGTGCACGCGGCGCTTGGCCTGCGTGCCCTCACCCGGGTCGTTGACCAGGAACGGGTAGACGAGCGGCAGGTCGCCGAGCGCCGCGTCCGGGGCGCAGGACGCCGAGAGGCCGGCGTTCTTGCCCGGCAGCCACTCCAGGTTGCCGTGCTTGCCCAGGTGGATCATCGCGTCGGCGCCGAAGCCGCCGTCCTCGGCCGCGGCCTGGATCCAGCGGTACGCCGCCAGGTAGTGGTGCGAGGGAGGCAGGTCCGGGTCGTGGTAGATCGCGATCGGGTTCTCGCCGAAACCGCGCGGCGGCTGGATGAGGATCAGCAGGTTCCCGCGGCGGAGCGCCGCGAGGACGATGTCGCCCTCCGGGTTCGAGGAACGGTCCACGAACATGTTGCCCGGCGCCTCGCCCCAGTGCTCCTCGACCTGCTCGCGCAGCTCCGCGGGCAGCTCGGCGAACCAGCGCCGGTAGTCGGCGGCCGGGATGCGGACCGGGTTGCGGGCCAGCTGCTCCTCGGTCAGCCAGTCCTGGTCGTGGCCGCCGGCCTCGATCAGGGCGCGGATCAGCTCGTCGCCGTCGCCGGAGACCAGGCCGGGGATCTCGGTGACCGGGCCGAAGTCGTAGCCCTCCGCGATGAGCGTGCGCAGGAGTTCGACGGCGCTGGCCGGGGTGTCGAGGCCGACCGCGTTGCCGATGCGGGAGTGCTTGGTCGGGTAGGCGGAGAGGACCAGCGCGATCCTCTTGTCGCGCCGCTCGATGTGGCGCAGGCGGGCGTGGCGTACGGCGATGCCGGCGACGCGGGAGGCCCGCTCGGGGTCGGCCACGTACGCGGGCAGGCCGTCCTCGTCGATCTCCTTGAAGGAGAACGGGACGGTGATGAGCCGGCCGTCGAACTCGGGGACGGCGACCTGGGTGGCGGCGTCGAGCGGGGACAGGCCCTCGTCGTTCTCCTCCCAGTTGCCGCGCGAACCCGTCAGGCACAGCGCCTGGAGGATCGGCACGCCGAGCCCGGCCAGGGCGCCCGCGTCCCAGGACTCGTCGTCCCCGCCCGCGGAGGCGGTGGCGGGGCGGGTGCCGCCGGCCGCGAGCACGGTGGTGATGATCGCGTCGGCCGGCTCCAGGGCCTGGAGCAGCTCCGGCTCCGGAGTGCGCAGGGAGGAGACGTACAGGGGGACGGGCTGCCCGCCCTTCGCCTCGATGGCGTCGCAGAGGGCGTGCACGAAGGCGGTGTTGCCGCTCATCTGGTGGGCGCGGTAGTAGAGCACCGCGACGCGCGGGCCGGCGGGGGCCGCGTGCGGGGTGCGCTCCAGGGGGCCCCAGGTGGGGGAGGTGGCGGCCGGCTCGAAGCCGTGGCCGGTGAGCAGCACGGTGTCGGAGAGGAAGCGCGCCAGCTGCTCCAGGTTGGCCGGGCCGCCGTGCGCGAGGTAGCGGTGCGCCTCGGCGGCGATGCCGATCGGGACCGTGGAGGCCTCCATCAGCTGAGCGTCGGGGGCCTGTTCGCCGGTCAGCACGACCACCGGGCGGGTCTGGCCGGGCGCGAGGAGGACGTCCAGGCCCTCCTGCCAGGCGCGGAGCCCGCCGAGGAGGCGTACGACGACCAGTTCGGCCCCGTCGAGGAGACCGGGGAGGTCGTCGAGGGGAAGGCGGGAGGGGTTCGCGAACCGGTACGGCACGGGGCCGCCGGCGGTGTTCGCGGCGCGGGCGCTGAGCAGATCGGTGTCGGACGTCGACAGCAGCAGGATCATGCGGCGGCAGGCCTTCCTCGGGGTTTCCGCGCCCCGGGCAGTGAGGACAGCGGGAGTTCCTGACTCACCCGGCCGATCGCTCCGCGGGGTTCACAGTGGCGGGACCGCGCCGGAATCGCACCGGGCTTCCTCCCATGTCGCCGTCCTCGGCGATGACGGGCCGAGCGGTCCGTCGGAAGGTCATCTTAGGCGGCCTTTTCCCTGGCCGGGAGTGGGGGTGGGGTGGGCGGCGGTGGTGGGGCCCGGGGTGGGGGACGTGGCGGGGGTGGGCGGGTGCCGGGTGCGGGTGCGGTGGGGGTGCGCTGCGCGGGCTGCTCCCCGCCCCACCCTTCGCCCGTTCCCCGGGGCTTCGCCCCGGACCCCGTGTTCGGGGGCTTCGCCCCGGGCCCGCGTAGGTTCTGCGGGGCTTCGCCCCGGACCCCACCCCCAGGGCTTCGCCCCGGACCCCGTGTTCGGGGGCTTCGCCCCGGGCCCGCGTAGGTTCTGCGGGGCTTCGCCCCCGCCCTCACCCCCGTGGGCTTCGTTCCGGACCCCGTGTTCGGGGGCTTCGCCCCCGGACCCCGTGCTCGGGGGCTTCGCCCCCGGGGCCCCGTGGGTTCTGTGGAGCTTCGCCCCGGGCTCCGCGGGTTCCACCGGGCTTCGCGCCCCCGCCCCACGGGCTTCGCCCCCGCCCCCACGGGGCTTTGTTCCGCTGTTCTGTGGGTTTTTCCGGGGTTTCGCCCCGGGCGCCACGGGGTTCGTCTGTGGAGTCACGTCGGATTTCCGGGGCTTCGCCTCCCCGGGCGTCGGGCCTCAGGTGGCGGTGGGGGTGTGGGGGTTCGGGGTGGCGACGGACACAGGTCGGGGGTGGGGAATCGTGGGTATGCTCGCGGCCATGCCCCAGCCCCCTTCCGCCGCATCGCGGGACGAACCCGTCATACGCGACCGCGGCGACGCCTGCCCCGGCGCGCTGCGGCTGCACGCCGCCGACGACGGGTACCTGGCGCGCGTCCGGATTCCCGGCGGGCTGCTCACCGTCCGTCAGGCCGCCGCGCTCGGGCTCGCCGCCGACCGGTTCGGGGACGGGCACCTGGAACTCACCTCGCGCGGCAACGTCCAGCTGCGCGGCCTCACCGACGACTGCGGCGCCGGGCTCGCGGCGCTGCTGGACGGCGCCGGACTGCTGCCCGCGCCGAGCCACGAGCGGGTGCGCAACATCGTGGCTTCGCCGATGGGCGGCCCCCAGGTCGTGCACTGGGTGCGCGAGCTCGACCGCGTGCTGTGCGCCGGCGCCCGGGCGGCCGCCCTCTCCGGGCGGTTCCTGTTCGCCCTCGACGACGGCCGCGGGGACGTCGCCGCCCTCGACCCCGACGTGACCGTGCTCGGCCGCGCGGACGGGCGGGCGCTGGTGCGGCTCGGAGCGGCCGCCGAGGCCGTCGCCGTCGCCGCGGCCGACGCGCCCCGGGCGGCGCTGCTGGCCGCCGAGTACTTCCTCGACGCCGCCGACGCCGCCGGGACCCGGGCCTGGCGGGTCGCCGAGCTGCCCGACGGAACGGGCCTCGACGCCGCAGAGTTCGCCCTGCGGCTGGCCGCCGCCGGGATCGACGCGGCCCGCGTTCCGGAGGTGGCGTGGCCGCACGGGCAGCCGCCGCGGCCCGGCGGGGCCGGCGACGCCCTGTGCGTCCTGCCGCCGCTCGGCCGGATGGACTCCGCCCAGTGGCGGGTCCTCGCCGACGTCGCCGCCTCCGGTGGCGGCGAGCTGCGCGTCACGCCCTGGCGCAGCGTCATCCTCCCGCGGGGCGAGGCCCCTTGGCCCGCCGACGCCGGCGCCCGGATCCGGGCCGCCGGCCTGGTCACCGCCGCCGACAGCCCCTGGCGGTCCGTCACCGCCTGTACCGGCAAGCCCGGTTGCGCCAAGTCCCTGGCCGACGTACGCGCCGACGCGCGTGCCGTCGTCACAGGCTCGGCGGGCGAGCTGCCCGTGCACTGGTCCGGCTGCGCGCGCCGCTGCGGCCATCCGCGCGGCACCGCCTGGGTCGACCTGGTCGCCACCTCCGACGGGTACGAACTCGACGGGCGGCCCACCCCGTACGACCGTCTGGCGGCCGTCCTCACGGCCGCACGCACCACCACAACACCCGCATCGCAGTGAAGAAATGAGCGAGTACACCGTGTTCGAGTACGAGAAGGACGGCGCCGCGATCTACCGCCAGTCCTTTGCCACGATCCGCGCCGAGGCGGACCTCTCCGGGCTTCCCGCCTCGGTCGCCCAGGTCGCGGTGCGCATGATTCACGCCTGTGGCATGACCGACCTCCCCCAGGACCTCGGCTACACCCCGGACGTCGTCCTGCGGGCCCGCGCCGCACTGCACGCCGGCGCGCCGATCCTGTGCGACGTACAGATGGTCGCCAGCGGTGTCACCCGCAAGCGGCTGCCCGCCGGCAACGAGGTCATCTGCACCCTCTCCGACCCGGCCGTGCCCGCGCTCGCCGCGAAGACCGGCACCACGCGCAGCGCCGCCGCACTCGAAGTCTGGCGCGACCGGGGCCTGTTGGAGAACGCCGTGGTCGCCGTCGGCAACGCGCCGACCGCGCTGTTCCGGCTGCTGGAGATGATCGAGGAGGGCGCCCCGCGTCCCGCCGCCGTCATCGGCGTGCCCGTCGGCTTCATCGGCGCCGCCGAGTCCAAGGACGCCCTCGCCGCCCACCCCTCGGGCCTCGACCACCTGATCGTGCGGGGCCGGCGCGGCGGCAGTGCCATCGCCGCCGCCGCGATCAACGCGATCGCGAGCGAGGAAGAATGAGCCGTCAGGACGACAAGGGCAAGCTGTACGGCGTCGGGCTCGGGCCCGGCGACCCCTCCCTCATGACCCTGCGGGCCGTCGAGGTGATCGCCGAGGCGGACGTCGTGGCGTACCACAGCGCCCGCCACGGCCGCTCCATCGCCCGTTCGATCGCCGCGAAGCACCTGCGCTCCGACCACGTCGAGGAACCGCTGGTCTACCCGGTCACCACCGAGACCACCGACCACCCGGGCGGCTACCAGGGCGCGATGGAGGAGTTCTACGAGGCCTCCGCCGCCCGGCTGGCCGCCCACCTGGACGCCGGCCGCACCGTGGCCGTCCTCGCGGAGGGCGACCCGCTCTTCTACGGCTCGTACATGCACATGCACAAGCGGCTCGCGGACCGGTACGAGGCCGAGGTCATCCCCGGCGTCACCTCCGTCAGCGCCGCCGCGGCCCGCCTCGGCACCCCGCTCGTGGAGGGCGAGGAGGTGCTCACGATCCTGCCCGGCACCCTGCCCGAGGAGGAGCTCACCGCGCGCCTCGCCGCCACCGACTCGGCGGTCGTGATGAAGCTCGGCCGTACCTTCCCCGCCGTCCGGCGGGCCATGGAGGGCAGCGGCCGGCTGGCCGAGGCCCGTTACGTCGAGCGCGCCACCATGGAGGGGGAGCGGACCGGGGCCCTGGCCGAGACCGACCCCGACAGCGTCCCGTACTTCGCCGTCGCCGTCGTGCCCAGCCGGATCGGGAACCCGGGCAGCGTGCCCCCGGGCCCCGGCGAGGTCGCGGTCGTCGGCACGGGCCCGGCCGGGCCGCTGTGGCTGACCGCCGAGACCCGGCGGGCGCTGGCCGACGCGGAGGTGCTCGTCGGGTACACGACGTACCTGGACCGGGTGCCGGTCAAGCCGGGCCAGATCCGGCACGGCTCCGACAACAAGGTGGAGTCCGAGCGCGCCGAGTTCGCCCTCGACCTCGCCCGGCGCGGCAAGCGGGTGGCCGTCGTCTCCGGCGGTGATCCCGGGGTCTTCGCCATGGCAACGGCGGTCCTGGAGGTGGCCGGCCAGGCCCCTTACGAGGACGTGCCGGTACGGGTGCTGCCGGGGGTGACCGCGGCCAACGCGGCGGCCGCCGCGGCCGGGGCCCCGCTGGGCCACGACTACGCCACCCTCTCGCTCTCTGACCGGCTCAAGCCGTGGGAGGTCATCGCGGAGCGGCTGCGCGCCGCCGCCGCGGCCGACCTGGTGCTCGCGCTGTACAACCCGGGCTCGCGCAGCCGGACCTGGCAGGTCGCCAAGGCCCGGGAGCTGCTGCTCGAACTGCGGGCCCCGCAGACCCCGGTGGTCGTCGCGCGGGACGTGGGCGGCCCGGAGCAGTCGGTGCGCGTCGTGACGCTGGCCGAACTGGAGCCGGCCGAGGTGGACATGCGCACGATCCTGCTGATCGGTTCCTCGCAGACGCAGGTCACGCAGCGGCCCGACGGCTCGCGGGTGACGTGGACGCCGCGCCGCTACCCGTGACGTGAACGCGCGGCACGTGCTGTGCCGCGGCGCGTGCTGTGCCGAGACGTGCGGCCCGGGGAGCCCGGGCCGCACCGCCGGCTCAACTCGGGCAGCCCGCGAGGGCGTCGGGGCAGCCCTGCACGGCCGCGGGGTCGACGGTGAGCAGCTGCCACGACAGCACCGCGGCCGGGGGCGAGTCGTCCTGCGCGGTGGGCTCGACGTGCACGGTCAGCGCCGGGCCCGCCGGGAGGTTCAGCCGCGTCACCTCCCCGACGGTGCCGCAGGCCACGTCGAACGGGCGGTCCGCGGAACCGCCCTCGCGCGACAGCACCACCGTCACCCGGGGGCTTTCCTCGCTGTCGCAGGCGAGGTCCAGGCGGTACGGGCCCTCGCCGCCGGCCTCCAGGGTCTTGTCCAGGCCGCCGGCGAGGAAGCCGGTGCCGCGCATCGTCACGCGGCCGTCGCCGACTTCCCTGCCCAGGGCCTTGTCGGCCCGCTGGAGCGCGTCGTCGGGCTCCCACACCCGGGGCGCCGCTTCCTGCCCGCTGCTGCTGCCGCAGCCGGTGACGAGCGTCGCGGCGGCGAGGATCAGGACGAGGGAGTGACGTATCCGCATCCCCTCAGCCTAGAGGGTGCAGCCGGGCCGGTGGCGGCGGGCGCGTGGACGGCATCCGGGCCGGTGGGAGGCGGGGCGCGCAGGCGCCGGCCCCACGAAGCGGAGGCCCGACGCGGCCCCGGAACGTCCGCCTCCGAGGCCTGCGCCGGGGCGTCCGAACGCCCCGGGCCCGGCGGAGCCGGTACGCCTCTGACCGGGGCGGAGTCGGTACGTCTCGGGCCGGGTGGAGCCGGTACGTCTCTGGCCCGGGAAGCCAGCAGGCCTCAGCCGGGTGGAGTCGGTAGGCCTCGGGCCGGGTGGAGCCGGTACGTCTCTGGCCCAGGGAGCCAGCAGGCCTCAGCCGGGTGGAGTCGGTAGGCCTCGGGCCCGGCGGAGCCAGCACAGCTCTGGCCCGGCGGAGCCAGTTCGCCTTCGGCCCGGCTAGCCCGTACGTATCAGGTCCGGTAGAGCCAGGCCAGGACCGCCTCCACCGAAACGGCCTGCGCCACCTGCGCCGGCACCGGCGGCCGGCGTACGACCAGGACCGGGATCCCGGCCTCGCGGGCGGCGGTGAGCTTCGGGGACGTCGCGTCGCCGCCGCTGTCCTTGGTGACCAGCACGTCGATCCGGTGGCGGGCCAGCAGCTCCCGTTCCTCGGCCAGCCCGAACGGGCCGCGTGCCAGCAGGACTTCCGTGCGCGGCGGCATCGGCGCGGCCGGCGGATCGACGGAACGCACCAGGAACCACGTGTCGGTGAGGTGCGCGAAGGCGTGCAGCCCCATCCGGCCCGTGGTCAGGAACGCCCGGCCGCCCAGCGACGGCAGGACGGCGGCCGCGCCGGCGAGGGAGTCGGCGAACGTCCAGTCGTCGCCCGGCCCGGGCGTCCAGCCGGGACGGCGCAGCGCCAGCAGCGGGACGCCCGTGAGCACCTGCGCCTCCGACGCGTTGAAGCTCATCCGCTCCGCGAAGGGGTGGGTGGCGTCGACGACGTGCGTGACGTCGTGGCCGACGATCCAGCCCGCGAGGCCCGCGACGCCGCCGAAACCGCCGATCCGGGTCTCGCCCGGCGGAAGCACGGGCGCGGCGACCCGGCCCGCGAGCGAGGTCGTCACCCGGTACGAGGTCCCGCGCGCCAGCGCCTCCGCCAGGCGGCGGGCCTCCGTCGTACCGCCCAGGATCAGGACGTGCCGACCGCCGGCGTCCGCCCCGGGCACCTCAGCAGACATGCCGGTCGCGCTCGGGCGAGTACAGGTGGCTGTCGCGGAACTGCTCGGCGCCCAGGGTCCGGCCCACCACGATCACCGCCGTGCGCACCAGGCCCGCCGCCTTCACCTGCTCCGCGATGTCGCTCAGCGTCCCGCGCAGGATCAGCTCGTCGGGGCGGCTGGCCATCGCCACCACCGCCACCGGGCACTCGGCGCCGTAGTGGGGCAGCAGTTCGTCCACGACCCGGTCGACGTACCGGGTGGCCAGGTGCAGCACCAGCAGCGCACCGCTGCGGCCGAGCGTGGCCAGGTCCTCGCCGGGCGGCATCGGCGTGGCCTGCTGGGCGATGCGGGTCAGGATCACGGTCTGGCCGACGGTCGGGACGGTCAGCTCCCGCTTCAGCGCGGCCGCCGCGGCGGCGAAGGCCGGCACGCCCGGGACGACCTCGTAGGGGATGCCGGCCGCGTCGAGGCGCCGCATCTGCTCGGCCACCGCGCTGAAGATCGACGGGTCGCCCGAGTGCAGCCGCGCCACGTCCAGGCCCGCCGCGTGGGCGCGTACGCACTCGGCGACGATCTCGTCCAGGTTGAGCTGCGAGGTGTCCACCAGCCGGGCGTCCGCCGGGCATTCGGCGAGCAGCTCGCGCGGGACGAGGCTGCCCGCGTAGAGGCAGACCGGGGCGGCGGCCAGGGTCCGGGCGCCGCGCACGGTGATCAGGTCGGCGGCGCCGGGGCCCGCGCCGATGAAGTACACGGTCATTCTCGATCTCCTTGTGTCTTCGTGACCGACCACTGGGTGACCGGCATCGCCTGCCGCCAGCCCGTGAATCCGCCGACCGGCACCGCGTGCGCGACGGCCAGCTTCACCAGTTCGCCGCCGTGGCGCCGGTAGCGGTCGGCGAGGACCGCCTCCGACTCCAGCGTGACCGTGTTGACCACCAGCCGGCCGCCCGGTGCCAGGGCCGCCCAGGCCGCGTCCAGCAGGCCCGGAGCGGTCAGGCCGCCGCCGATGAACACCGCGTCGGGTGCCGGGAGTCCGGCCAGGGCGTCCGGCGCCGCGCCGACGACCACGCGCAGACCGGGTACGCCGAGTGCGTGCGCGTTGCGGCTGATGCGGCCCGCGCGCTCCGGGACGCGTTCGACGGCCACCGCGCGGCAGGAGGGGTGCGTACGCATCCACTCGATGCCGATCGAACCGGAGCCGCCGCCGATGTCCCACAGCAGCTCGCCGGGGGCCGGGGCGAGCGCGCACAGGGTCGCGGCGCGCACGTGGCGCTTGGTGAGCTGGCCGTCGTGCTCGTACGCGGTGTCGGGCAGGCCGGGGGTCGCGCCGAGCCGGGGCACCGGGGCCGCGGGGTCGCGGCGGCAGTCGACGGCGACGACGTTGAGGGGGTCGCCGGGGGCGTGGTCCCAGTCGCGCGCGGTGCCCTCGTACGCGTCCTCCCGCTCGGAGCCGAGCTGTTCGAGCACCCGCATCCGGCTCGGGCCGAAGCCCCGCTCTCGAAGCAGAGCAGCGATCTCGTCCGGGGTCGGTGCTCCGGCGCTGAGCACCAGGATTCGCCGCCGCTCGTGCAGCGCGGCCGCGAGCCGCGCCACCGGGCGGCCGACCACCGTCACCACCTCCGTGTCCTCCACCGGCCAGCCCAGGCGGGCGCACGCGTACGACACGGAGGAGGGGTGCGGGAGGACCCGCAGGGCGTCCGGGCCCAGCTCCTCGGACAGCGCGCGGCCGATGCCGTAGAACATCGGGTCCCCGCTGGCCAGTACGGCGATGCGGCGCCCCGCGTGCTCGGCCATCAGCTTCGGCACGGCCGGCCGCAGCGGGCTCGGCCAGGCGACGCGCAGCCCGGCGCAGTCCGCGCGCGGCAGCAGGTCCAGCTGCCGGGGGCCGCCGATCAGCACCTCGGCCGAGGTCAGCGCGGACCGCGCGCCGGCGGTGAGCCCGGCCCAGCCGTCGGCGCCGACGCCGACGACCGTCACCGGTACGGGGGGTGCTGCGGAGCTCACTGCGCGGTACCTCGGGGAACGGGAGAAGGGGACTGCGGGGGATGGACCCGCAGCTTAGCGGGGCGCAGTCCCGGCTCCAGTGCCAGGGTGACCACGACCGACGCGGCCGCCAGCACGGTGATGGCCGCCGCCGGCGAGGTGTACTGCGCCACCGCCCCGGCGAGCGCCGCGCACGCCCCCTGCGCCGTCAGCATCCCGGCCGAATGCAGCCCAAGGGCCTGCCCCTGCGTCCCCTCGGGCAGCAGCGGTACGAGGCGCTCCTGCATCAGCAGCCCGGCGGCGTAGCCGGTGGACGCCAGCGCGACGGCGGCCGTCGCGGCGACGGGACCCGGTTCCAGGGCGAACACCAGGTACGGGACGGCGAGCAGCAGCCGCAGCGGCGCCGCCAGCCGGGTCCGCAGCCGCTCGGGCAGCCAGCGGCCCGCGACGGTGTCCCCGACGAGCATGCCGGCGGCGGCACAGCCGAAGAGCAGCCCGGCGTGCGCGGGGTCGTACGGGACGAAGAGCGACTCGCAGCCGACGATCAGGCCGTTCGGGATCCACAGGGCGAGGTACAGGGTCCGGCGGGCCGGGTGGGACAGCAACAGGGCGTTGACCCGCCACGTTTCGGCGGGGGACGGCCTGCCGCCGGCCCGGGGCGCGCGGCGGCGCAGCCCGAGGCGGACCGTCAGCGCGGCGGCCAGCCCGAGCCCGGCCGACACCAGCAGGACCCCGCGCGGGGACAGCGCGCCGAGCAGCACCCCGCCGGCGGCGAAGCCGGCGACCTGGGTGACGCCTGCGGCGACGGCGAGCAGCGACCGGCCGAGGAGGTAGTCCCCGGGCGGCAGGATCTCGGTGAGCAGCCCGTAACGGACGCCGCCGGACAGGGAGTCGGCGAGCCCCTGCCCGAGCAGCACCGCGAACACCGCCCACAGCGGGAGCCCGGGGGCCGCGAGCAGGGCGGTGCCGGCGGCGGCGAGGGCGGCGAGCCCCGCCAGCGCGGCCCGCGGGGGCAGCCGGTCGGCGGCGGCCATCAGCAGGGTGGCGCCGAGGACCTGGGCGAGGGAGGGGCCGAACATGGCCAGGGCGGAGAGCAGGGGGCTGCGGGTGCGGCCGTAGACGAGGACCCCGAGGGCGAGGCCGCCGGTGGTGGACGCGCCGACGCGCAGGGCGGCGGCGGCGAAGAAGGGGGTGAACTCGGGGACGCGGACGGCGAGCGAGCGGTAGCTGCGTGACATGCGCGGAGTCTGCGCCGCGCCGGCCGCGACCCCCCAGAGTTTCGCCCCCACCCGAAACCCCGGCTCCGTGCGCCGCCGGGGCGGGCCGCCGCGCCCCGTCCGGGTACCGGGTGTGCGCCCCCGCGCGGCCTGCGCACCGCCTGCCGCTGGGGGCCCTGCGGGGCTGTCCCCTACCCGCCCTTCCACCGTTCCCGCCTCGATCGCCGGCGCGGCTCCCCAGGAGGGACCGGAGCTCCACCCCGAGCCCGCGCGGGGCTCCGCCCCCGGCGGGCGGTGGGGCTGGGGGGTGTCCTCGCCCGCGGTGCCGACCGGCAGGGGGAAGGAGCAGACCCCGGCCTCCTGCTCGGCCGGCAGGTTCCGGTGCCGCCGGCCCCGGGCGGGCACGGACGCGGCGAAGCAGGCCCGGTTCTCCAGCTCGAAGGCGAGGAGCGCGGTGCGTGATCGGCAGCCTGTACGGGTTCACCGTCACCGGCGGGGACGCGGCTCGCCGGCCGCCCGGGGCCGGCCTGCCTCCGCCGCGCCGGCGAGCCTTCGGTCCGTGACCCCCACCCGGCCCCCGTCCCGCGGGCAGGGCATGATCGAGGCGGCGTCCCGGAGGGGCCGGGCGGCCGGGTGGGGAAGGGGTGGCGGCCGTGGGGTGGTGGCGCATCGACACCGACGCGCTCGCCCGCAGCCGCTTCCTGGTGTCCCCCCTCGCCGAGACCACCGCCGCCCTCATGGCCCTGGAGCGCCGCACCCACGCCCACCCCGCCGAGCGGGCCTGGCTCGCGGACCGGCTCCCGCACTACCGGGCCCACCTCGCCGCCGAGCCCCTCACCGCCGCCCTGGTGCGCGCCGCACTCGGCCGGCTGTGGATCGCCGGGTTCCTGACGCCGACGCCCCACCAGGACGGCCGCGCCTTCGCCGAGGAGGTGGCCGCCGTACGGGCCGCCCCGGACGCGGTGGTCCGTACCGACCTGCGCGCCGCCACCGGCCGGCTCCCCGAGGCCCTCGACCGGGCGCGCGGCCTCGGCCCGAGGACGGCCGGACTGCTGGAGTGGGTCTGGGAGGAAGCCGTACGCCCCGACTGGGAGCGGCGCCGCCGGGTCGCGGAGGCGGACATCCTGGTCCGCACCCGCCAGCTCGGCCAGGGCGGCTGGGCGGCCGCCCTGACGGGGATACGGCCCGGCATGGCCTGGCTCGGCGAGGGGCGGCTGCGCGTCAACCTCCAGCAGCGCCGGCCGCGTGAACTGACGGCGGAGGCCGGGCTGGTCTTCGTACCGGTGACGCACGCGCACGGCTGGGTCTCCTGGACCGGTACGCACCGGCACGCGCTCGTGTATCCCTGCGCGGGCCAGCTCACCCAGCAGGGGTCCGGGCCGGCCGCCCCGCAGGCGCTCGTGCGGCTGCTGGGGCCGGTGCGGGCGCGGGTGCTGGTGCTGCTGGAGAGCCCGAAGTCCACCACCCAGCTGGTGGCGCTGACGGGGCTCAGCCTGGGCGCGGTGGCCGGACAGCTGAAGGTGCTGCTCGCCGCGGGCCTGATCCTGCGG
Organism: Streptomyces sp. NPDC034085; assembly: GCF_055575555.1. Lineage (NCBI taxonomy): Bacteria > Bacillati > Actinomycetota > Actinomycetes > Kitasatosporales > Streptomycetaceae > Streptomyces > Streptomyces sp. NPDC034085. Next base: position 56,978 of record NZ_JBVISL010000017.1, read on the forward strand.
CGGCGCACGGGCCGTACCGTGCTCTACAGCCGGGTCGCGGCCGGGGACGTCCTGGTGTCGGCGGCGGGGACGCCTGAGTAGGGTGGGGCCGCGACCGCCCGAGGAGGCTGCTGTGACCGGCTGGAACGCCACCCGCATCCCGGACCAGAGCGGCGGGACCGCCGTCGTCACCGGCGCCAACAGCGGCATCGGCTACGTCACCGCCCGCGAACTCGCCCGGCACGGCGCGAGCGTCGTCCTGGCCTGCCGCAGCGCCGCGCGCGGCCGGGACGCCGTGAGCCGGCTGCGGCGCGAAGTCGCCTCCTGCGACGTCCGGTTCCTCGAACTGGACCTCGCCGATCTGTCCTCCGTACGGCAGTTCGCGCGGGACCTCGCCCGGCACCGCCCTGCGCTCGACCTGCTGGTCAACAACGCCGGGGTGATGGCCCTGCCCTACGGCCGTACCGCCGACGGGTTCGAGACCCAGTTCGGCGTCAACCACCTCGGCCACTTCGCCCTCACCGGACTGCTGCTGCCGAGGCTGCTCGCGGCTGCCCCCGGGGCCCGGATCGTCAACGTGTCCAGCGTCTTGCACGTGCTGGGCCGCCCCGGCCCCTCCTTCGAGGGGTCCGAGCGGGACTACCGCCGCTGGACCGCCTACGGCCGCTCCAAGTCGGCCAACCTCCTCTTCACCCACGCACTGGCCCGCCGCTTCACCGCCGCCGGTTCGGCGATCACCGCCGCCGCCGCGCACCCCGGCTACGCCTCCACCAACCTGCACGCGGGCGCCTCCCGCCCGGAGGGCCGCGGCCTCGCGGCGCGCGTCATGGCGTTGGGCAACGGCGTGCTCGCGCAACCCGCCGCGGCGGGCGCCCTGCCCACGCTCTACGCGGCCACCGCGCCGGGGGTCCGGCAGGACGAGTTCTTCGGGCCGAGGCTCGGCTGGCGGGGCGCGCCGGTACGCTCCTGGCGGGCCCGGTGGACCCTGGACGACGCGGCCGGGGAGCGGCTGTGGTCCACCTCGGAGAAGCTCACGGGCGTCACGTTCCCACCCTTGGCGCCCTGAGGCGGCGAACGGAGGAAAGGTACCCCCGGGGGGTATCGCGCTGCCTGTCCCGGCCTCGGCCCCCGGCGACGCGCGCCGCTGACCCTGCTGTGCAGGAGGCCGGCGTGCGGCTGTAGGCCTGATGGCGCTGGCGCGACCCTTGAATGCCATCCTCGGATGTACCCCTCGACCCCAACCCAAGGATCGCTAGCTTGGGTTCATGCCGAGCAATCAGAAGCCCCACCTCATCCCGACCGGCAAGTGCTGGTGCGGCTGCGGGAAGGACGTCGGCCTGGGCAAGTTCTTCGCCGCCGGCCGCGACAAGATCGCCGAAGCAGCGCTCATGGCCCTCAAGTACGACGGGTCCGTCGCCCAACTGCTCCACGCTCACGGCTTCGGCTCGCACCATTCCGTCCGCCACGCCGCCGTCACCGATCCGGACTGCTCGTGGGAGAAGTGCGTCGACTGCAACTACAGCGGCGCCCCGGCCAGCATCGCCGGCCACCGCAAGAAGGATCACCCCGACCGGCATGCCCTCGCCCAGGCGATTCGCGCCCTTGGTGGCACCTGGGATCCGCAGCGTGCCATCAAGGCTCTGGGCGACCACGGTCACACGTGGGAAGACCAACGGGCAGCGGAGAAGCGGGTCCGGCAGATCTTGCGCGACCTGTGCGCGGACGGGCTCATCGTCAGAACTGACCCTCGACGAGCTGTCTACGACCTCGTTCAGGGGTAGAGCCGGGGACGGTTCAGCCCTCGGAGACGGGAGTGCAGGCGTCGGCCCCGCCCCGTCAGTCTTCGGCGCGGTCCTCGGTGTCCTGGGCGAGGTAGCGGGTGGACTCGTCGCCGAGGACGTCGACGAGCCGGTGCAGCAGGGCAGCCCGGCGGTGCTCACGACGGTCTTTTTCGGCGGCTGGTGTGCGGGCTGTGCTGCAACGACGGCGTGGACGAGATGGGGCGCCCGACCGCGCTGACAACGGTCAGGCGGTCGTCGAACGGCATCCGGGTCCCGTCCCTGAGCTCAAGCAGTTGGTCATCGCGCTCCGCGCAGGCCGGCGGGGCGGCGCGGGCACGCTTCTTCGACCATGCAGGCCGCTCCGCCGACAGAGACGGCTTGGCCCATGAGCCCCCGGCCGCCCGGCCGTTTCGCGCGCCCCTGGCTATTCCGGCCGCCCCCTGCCGTCCCGCGCGCCCCCGGGCGCCCCGGGCGCATCGTGTGCGCCCCCGGCACGCCCCGTCGCGCACCCGTCCGCCCCGGACGGGACCTGACCCGCGCCGCCCCCGCGGCCGGACACTCGTCCCATGGACGACACTCCGGACAACCACTCAGAATCCCCCGGGGACCACGCCGTGGTCCTCGGGGCCGGCCTGGCCGGGCTGCTGACGGCCCGGGTCCTGGCGGACCGGTTCGCCCGCGTCACCGTCGTCGAACGGGACGATCTGTCCCCGCACGGCCCGGAGTTCCGCCCCGGCCTGCCGCAGTCCCGGCACGCGCACGTGCTGTGGTCGCGCGGTATCGAGCTGATGGAGCGGCTGCTCCCCGGCACCACCGCCGAGCTGACGGCCGCCGGAGCCGCCCTGCTGGAGTCCCCGCGCGACTTCCTGTGGCTGAGCCCCGCCGACTGGTTCCGGCGCGTGCCCGGAGCGGGGATGCTGATCGGCAGCCGGGAACTGCTCGACTGGACGCTGCGCCGCGCCGTCCTGCGCGACGGCCGCATCCGGATACTGGGGGGCCGCCTCGCGACCGGGCTCGTCGGCGGGACGGACCGCCGCTCGGTGGCCGGCGTGACCCTGCGCGACGGAGGCCGCATCGCCGCGGCGCTCGTGGTCGACGCCACCGGCCGCACCTCCAAGGCCCCCGCCTGGCTGGCCGCCCTCGGCTACCCCGCCCCGGCCGTCACCCGCTACGACTCCCACCTCGGCTACTCCAGCCGCCCGTACGCCGTCCCCAAGGCCGCCCCGGACGGGAGCCCGGAGCGCCGCTGGCACGGGATGTACGTACAGGGCCGCCCCGACAGCCCCCGCGGGGGAGTGCTGGTGCCGCTGGAAGGGGACCGCTGGCTGGTCACCCTGATCGGCAACGGCGAGCACGCCCCGCCCACCACGGACCCGGAGTTCCTTGCGTTCACCCGCACCCTGCGCAGCCCCGCTCTCCATGACGCCATCCGCGACGCCGAGCCACTGGCCCCGCCCACCGGTTTCCGGGCGACCGCCAACGAGTGGCGCCACTACGAGCGCATGGACCGCTGGCCCGAGGGTTTCCTCGTCATGGGTGACGCGGCGTGCCGCTTCAACCCGGTCTACGGGCACGGGATGACCGTCGCCGCCCTCACCGCCCAGGCCCTGGACGAGGCCCTCGCCGGCCTCACCGCCGCGCGGATCCCGGCCCAGGCGCGACGCGTCCAGCGGCACACCGTCACCGCGGCCTCCGTCGCCTGGCAGATCGCCACCAGCGAGGACCTGCGCTACCCGGGCACCGAGGGCCCGCCGTCCGACCGGGCGACCCGCGTCCTTCAGGCGTACATGTCCCGCGTCATGGCGGGCGCCAATGCCGACCCGGAGATCTCCGCCGCGTTCTTCGGAGTCCTGTCCCTCTCCGCCCCGCCGAACACCCTCCTCGCCCCCGGCACGATGCTCCGCGTCCTGTCGAAGTGGCGCCTGCCGACCGCACCCCGGACCACCGCCGACTACCCGCCCCACCACACGTCGTAGGAGGGTGATGGAGATCATCTCCGCTTGACCTCAAGCGCAGTCGAGGTCCTACGGTCTCCCCATGGCCCGCACCGAGGTGCGGGACCCGCACCGATGGATCCGGAGGGGACACGACATGACGACCCAGCAGATCTCCGACGCCGAACTCGCCGGACAGCCCGCGGCCTACTGGAGTGGTGTCGCCTACGAGGCCCTCATCGCGTTCACCCGGGCACGGCAGGCCGAAAAGGGCTACACCCAGCCCCAGTTCTGGCTGCTGCGCAACCTCTCGGTGAACGACATCTCCCCCGACGGCGCGGGCATGACCCTGCCCGAGCTGCGCGCGGCCATGGCCCTCTACCTCCGAGCCGAGGACGACCTGGCGGCCGAGGCCGAAGTGCTGCTGGAACGCGGGTGGCTGCGCCGCGACACCGAGGACCGGCTGTGGCTCACCGAGGAGGGGGAACAGGCCCGCGTCGACCTCGCCCGCAACGCCCCCGCCATCCGCGCCGCCCTCCACGAGGGCATCGACGACGCGGACTACGTCACCACCCTGAAGGTCCTCCAGCGCCTGATCCACAACGCGACCGGCCCGTCCGCCTGACGCCCGCCGTCTGCCGCCCGCAGCCTGAGGCCCGGCGGGCCAGGGGCGGCCTAGCCGCGGATGGCCCGCTCGTACAGATTGCGGATGTCCTCGCCGAAGGAACTGCTGTACGACGTCACCTCGTCCCCGCCTCCGTCGCGGCCGCCGATCACCCCGATCAGGGTGTTCGCTGCGGTCAGGACGGGGCCGCCGCTGGTGCCGTTGGGCACGTCCGCGCAGTCCAGCCGCAGCTGCGTGGGTCCGGCGGCTACCGCTGTGTTGGCGCAACCGAGCGGCTGCTCGGCGTCGTTCGGGTAGCCCACCAGCCGGGCCGGGGCGGGCAGCTGCTGGCCGAAGCGGATGGCCTGCGCCCCCGTGGCGTCCTCCAGCCGCTGCCCCGGATGCCCGGGCCGGCGCACCCGGAGGAACGCCACGTCGTAGTCCGGGTCCGAGGACCGCACCCACCGCGGGTCGACCTCGATCCGCGTCGGCACCCACACCCCGAACGGCGCCTTCCCCTCCGCGTACCCGGGCACGAAGGCCAGGTTGGTGCGGAACCCGCCCGCGTACACGCAGTGCGCGGCGGTGACGACGAGGTCACCGTCGGGGGAGTGCACGACGCTGCCCGAGCAGTGGTGCTCGTCGTCCCAGTCCGTGCCGGGGGAGAACAGTGCCCCGATCGCCGGCTCGGGCTCGGCGGTCCGCGCCTCCAGCGGCTCGGAGACCCGCCACGGCACCTCGGCCCGCAGACCCCGCTCCCCGCCGCCCTCGGCCAGCTTCTCCAGCACCGCTCCGGCGGCCTCGTCGGCCAGCCGGGCGTCCTGCGCGTAACTTCCGCGGGCGGCGTCCCCGTCGGCGACGGTGCCGAACCGCCCCACGCCGAAGGCCACCCCGGCGGCCACGAGCGCACAGCAGACACCGGCCAGCACGCAGACCCGCACGGCCTTGCCCGTCATCCACCGCTCCCTGAAGGTCTCCGCCCCGCCGTCCTCCGGCCAACGGACGCCCGGCCCCCCTGGTTCCCCTCCGGCGTGTGTCCGCCCTCACAGGCCCCCGGCGACTGGTACCCCCTGCCCGCGGTGCTCGCCGCGGTCCTCCCCCACGGCTGACCCGCCCGGCCGCCCGGGTGGGTCAGCCGCGGCGTCCGCGTCAGGGGGAGGGGGTCAGCTGGACGGTGGTGCTGGTGCCCGTGGGGGACTCCTTGGTGACTTCGATGCGGGTGCCCGTGTCGGGGACCTTGACGCCGAGTTGGGGGAGGTCCGGGGTCCAGTAGGAGTGGTGGCGGTCGTCGAAGATCCGGACGCCCGGCCGGGAGGGGACGGTCAGCGGGATGCCCGCCCTGTGGAGGGTGATGCGGTCCGTCGGGCGGGTCGAGAAGGGGGCGTCGAAGGTCTGCGCGCGGGCGTTGAGGAGGGTCCCGTCCGGGAAGCGCAGGGGCGCCGGGCGGGCGTCGACCGGGAGGAGCAGGCCGTTGCCCGGATGGGCCTTGGTGGTGTTGTCGCTGTACGCGGTGTCCCAGAGCCAGATCAGCACACCCTGCTGGTACGGGTAGAACTCGACCTTGTCGCCCGTGAAGCCGAAGTTGTACGGGCCCGACTTCAGGAAGGTGCCGTAGCCCGTGTGGCGGCGGTTCTCCACGAAGTAGGCGCGGGGGTGGTCGGTGGTTCCGGTGCGGCCCTCCGTGCGGGACCACTTGAGCGGGGTCCAGCCGCTGTCGCCCTGCTCCGCGCCGTCCTGGAGGAGGGTGCGGCCGTCCGCAGCCGTGATGCGGATGTCGTCCAGGGTCGCGCCCCGGCCGTGGGTGTTGCCGTCCGACGTGGCACGGACGCGCAGGTGGACGTTCCGGCCCGTGAGGGCGGCCAGCGGGACGGAGAGGTCCGTCCAGGCGGTCGCGGTGCCCGAGATGCCCTTCGCGGGGATGGGGGCGCCGCCCACCGTGCCGGGGAGCGCGGTCCAGGTCGTGCCGCCGTCCGTGGAGGCCTCCACCGTCAGGAAGTCGAAGTCCTGTTCCAGGTCGTACCAGAGGCGGGCCGTGAGGGTGGCCGCGCCCGTGGTGAGGTCCAGCGGACGGGTCAGGGTGTTGTCCATGAAGTCACCCGTGCCGCTCCACCACTGACGGGTGCCCTCGTAGGGGTCCGTGAGGTCCGTGCGGGTGGTGGAGGGCGGGAGGTGGACCAGGAGGGCCTGGGGGTCCTCGGTGTTGTAGCCCGAGACGCCGAGCGTGGCCCGGGTCCTGCGGCCCGCGTCGGCCTCCGTGTAGTCGAGCCAGCCCAGCTGGAGCTTGCTCCACGGGTCCAGGTCGCCGGGGAACCGGCCGGTGCTGTTGGGGCCCTTGCCCAGGTAGGAGGCCGCGGACATCAGCGACCAGAAGTTGACGCCGTTGTCCCCGTCCGAGCTGTAGAGGTCGGGAAGTCCGAGGTCGTGGCCGAACTCGTGGGAGAAGAGGCCCGCTCCGCTGTTCTCCCCGCCCGTCAGGTAGTCGCCGGCCCAGATCCCGGTGTCGCCGACCGGCGTGCCGCCGGCCTTGTTGCCCTCCGGGCCCGCGCTGCCGGCCTGGTTCCAGTACGCGAACCAGCGGTGCGCCCAGATCGCGTCCTTGCCCTGGGCGCCGCCGCCCCAGGTCTGGTCCTTGCCGGCGTGGACGACGATCAGGTGGTCGAGGTAGCCGTCCGGCTCGTCGAAGTCGCCGTCGTGGTCGGCGTCGTAGCGGTCCCACACGTCGTACTGGGCGAGTTCGGACCTGATGTCCTCGGGCGTGCGGCCCTTCGCGCGCTCGGCGTCGTACCAGGCGGTGGTGGAGTCGCGGACCAGGTCCCAGTTGGTGCGGCACTGGCCCGGCTCGGTGCAGTCGTCGGTCCCGTAACGGGCCTCGTTGTACGGGAGTCTGACCCAGTCCGTGACCGTACCGTCGATGTCGTAGCGGCCCGAGGACTGGAGGTTGTAGTAGGCGCGCATCGACGCCGAGCCGGGCTGCGGGGAGAAGAACTGCTGCCGGTAGGAGTCCCGGTCGAAGTCCTTGCGCCAGAGGGTGTGGTTGTCGCCCTGGGCGGGCTTGCCGATGGTGTTGTGCAGGGGGCCGGGCGTGCCGCCGAAGCGGGGATCGGTCTGGTCGCCGAACTCGGCGAGGATGACGAAGACCTTGTCCTTGCGCTGCTGGGCGAGTTCGACGTACTGGTCGCCGATCTTCGCCGTGCGGGGGAGAGGGGCGGTCCTGCGGGCGGCGGCGGAGGCGTCGGATCCGCCGGCCGCGATGGCCTCCAGGGCCTGGCGGCGCAGGGCCTGACGCTGGAGTTCGAGCGGGGCGAGGGGCGGCGGGGCCGCCTGCTCGCCGCCGTTCTCGGTGAGGGGTGCGGGCGGGGGCGCCGTGGCCGCCAGGGCGGGGACGGGCAGGAGGGCGAGGGCGGCGAGGGATATCGCGGCTCCCGCCGAGGCGAGTCTGCGCAACGGACGGGACCTTTCGGGGAGTTGGGTGAGGGGCGTGGGCCCGGAGCGCAGGTAATATTTCACATGTCACAGGTGATGGATAGGGGTCCCGATGGCGCCGAGGGCCGCCGATGGCCGACCCGGACGCGGAAGTCGCCCGTCCCGCCGTTTCCCCCTGGGGGGCACCGTCGTTGTGCCCCTGAGGGCTCCCGGTGCGCCGGCGGGCCCCCGCCCCGTCCACCGAACGAGCAGGGGGAGACGAGCGCATGCCCCTCGAACCGCCGTACCCCGCCCTGCCCTTCGACGCGCCGTGGGAGCGCCCCGGCATCGGCTCCGGCGCCCCCGACGGGCCGTCCGGGCCCTGGCACCTGCCGTGGGACCGGCTCACCCCCGCCGAGGCGGCCCGGGCGCGGGAGCAACTGGACGGGCGCGCTTACGAGTTCGAGGCCTCCGGCGCGATCGGCGACCCGGTGCGGCGGATCTTCTCCGGGGCCCGGCTGCGCGCCGACGCCGAGCAGACCGCCCGCCTGCTGGCCCCGTACGCACCCGAGGCGATCGTCAGCTTCGCCCCGCCCCGGCACGCCTACGGGGCCTCGGCCACCGTGCTGCTGCCGGCCGTGACCGGACTGCCGGTGTGGTTCTGGCCCGCCACCGACTACCCGCCCTCGCCCGTCCCGGCCCCGGCCGTCCCGACCCTACCCGTCCCGCCGCCGGCCGTCCCGGCCCGGCGGATCGCCGTCGTCGCCATCCCCTCCACCTTCCGGGTGCTGGCCCGCTACCCCCGCTGGACCGCCTCCTTCGAGCAGCTCACCTTCCTCCACAGCTCCGCCGAACTGCCCCCCGAGGCGCGCCGGTTCGCGTCCGACCCCCGGGTCGTCCTGATCGAGCTGCTCGGCTCCACCGAGACCGGCTCCGTCGCGCACCGCACCGGCTGGGACCCGGCCGGCGCCTGGACGCTGCTCGACGACGTCGCCTTCGCCGCGCCGCGCACCGGTGAGGAGGGCCCGCTCACCGTCACCGGTCCGCGCCTGTCCGCCTTCCCCGACGGCAGCCGGCCCGACCGGCACGAGATGGACGACCTCGTCCGGCGGCTCGGCGACCGGCTGTTCCTGCGCCTCGGCCGCCGCGCCCAGCTGGTGCGGATCAAAGGGATCCGGCACGACCTGGGCGCCATCGCCGCCCGGCTGCGCGCCGCGCTGCCCGGAGCGGACGTGGCCTGCGTACGCGTCACCGATCCCCGGCACGCGGAGGCGTACGACGTGCTCGTCGCCGGCGGCGGCCCCCTGACGGCGGACGGCGTACGCGCCGCCGCGCGCGGCCTCGGCGCCGAGCCCCGCGCCGTGCGCCTGGTGGACCGCATCCCGCGCGGACCCCTCGGCAAACCCCTGCCCGCCCAGTTCGACCCGCCCGCGTGAACGAGAGGACGTACGCCGTGAACAGGCAGCCCGACGGAGTCAAGACCGTCCCCCTCACCCCCGAGGTGTACGCCTACCTGGTCGACCAGGCCGAGCCGCAGACCGAGGTCCAGCGGCGGCTGGTCGAGCGCACCCGCGCCCTCGGCGGCCGGGCCGTGATGCAGGTCCCGCACGAGCAGGGCGTCCTGCTCACCCTCCTCGCGAAACTCACCGGAGCCCGCCGGATCGTCGAGGTCGGCACCTTCACCGGATACTCGACCCTCGCGCTGGCCGCCGGACTGGCTCCCGGCGGACGGGTCCTCACCTGCGACGTCTCACCGGAATGGACCGCGATCGCGCAGGAGGCCTGGAAGGAGGCCGGACTCTCCGACCGCATCGAACTGAAACTCGCCCCGGCCCTGGACACCCTGCGCGCCCTGCCGCCCGAACCGGTCGTCGACCTGGTCTTCCTGGACGCCGACAAGGGCGGCTACCGGGCCTACTGGGACGAGCTGGTGCCGCGCGTCCGGCCCGGCGGGCTGCTGCTCGCCGACAACGCCCTCTTCGGCGGTGACGCGGCGGACCCGGCGGCCGAGGGCAACGGCCGGGCCGTGCGCGAGTTCAACGCCCACGTCCGCGCCGACGCCCGCGTGGAATCCGTCCTCCTCCCGGTGGCGGACGGCCTGCTCTTCGCGCGCAAGCTCTGACCCGCCGGACCGCCTGGCGGAACCGCCCCGCACTGCGGGCGGCGGATGGCCGGCCGGGGTGGTTGGCCGGCGGGGGGACTGGGCGTTTGGGGGGTGCTGTTCCGGTGGTGGCGCTATCGTGCCGGGCGGGAGAGCGACGAGGGGGCGGTGCGGTCATGCGGTTCGTGTTCGTGCACGGTACGGGGGTACGGCGGGAGCGGCACGATGCGCTGTTCGGGCTGGTCCGGGAGCGGCTCGCGGGCCGTTTTCCCGGGGCGGAGGTCGACTCCTGCTTCTGGGGCGAGCGGTTCGGTGCGGAGCCGGGTGCCGGCAGCCGGTCCTTACCGGGGGCGGGCGGCGGGGCCGACGGGGGCGAGGAGGCGGCCGAGTGGGGGCTGCTGCTGGCCGACCCGCTGTGCGAGCTGCGCGTCCTGGCGGAGGCCGGCTGGGGGCCGGGGGAGGGGGAGGCCGCCGGGGACGACCCGTTCGCCATGCCCGGCGTACGCCCCGCCGGGGAGCGGGTGCTGGAGCTGCTGCACCGGCTCGCCGAAGCCCCCGAAGACGGGCAGGGCCCCGACGAGCTGGGCGCCCTGCTGCGCGGCACCGGCCTCGCCGCCGGGTACCGCCCCGCGCTGGAGGCCGCCGCCCGGTCCGCCGAGGCGGCCCGCGCCGGGGCCCGCGCCACCGCCGAACCGCAGGCCCGCGAGCTGGCCACCGCCCTCGCCCGGGCCGTCACCGCCGCCTGCCTCGCCACCGCCGGGGCCGCCGCCGACTGCACCGCCGCCGAACGGGACCGGCTCGTCGAGCTCCTCACCACCCGCCTCGGCGGCGGCGCCCGCGTCCCCGGCGCCCGGGCCGCCGCCGTGCTCGGCCGGCTCGCGATGCGGGTCACCACCCAGCCCCTGCTCAACGCCTGGCGGGGCCCCCTCACCACCGGCACCACCCCCGCGCTCGGCGACATCCTGCGCTACCAGGCCAGGGGCGCCGGCCTGCGCGCGTTCCTGCACGAGCGGATCACCGCCCGGCCGGGCCCGGCCGTGCTCATCGGCCACAGCCTCGGCGGCATAGCCCTGGTGGACCTGCTCGCGCTGGCCGCCGCCGCCGGCGGCCCCGTACCCGGCGTCGAACTGCTCGTCACCGTCGGCTCGCAGGCCCCGTACCTGTACGAGCTGGGCGCGCTCACCGCCCTGGGCCCCGGCAGCGCGCTCCCGTACGGGTTCCCGCGCTGGCTCAACGTGTACGACCGCCAGGACGTGCTCTCCTACCTCGCCGGGCCCGTCTTCCCCGGCGACCCCCGCGTCACCGACCACGAGATCAGCAGCCGCCAGCCCTTCCCGGCGAGCCACAGCGCCTACTGGAAGCAGCAGTCCCTCTACGAGCGCATCGAACGGGCGGTGGCCGAGGCGGGGATCGGGTGACGGCCCTCGGCACGCCGCCCCCGCCCCCGCCCCCGCACGCGAACGCGAACGCGAACGCGCACCTGAACGTGAACGTGCATGTGAACGCGATCCCGCACCCGGACCCGGCACCCGGGCGCACCTTCGCGCTCGTCGCGGGGGTGGAACGGTACGAGATCAGCCACCACTGGAACCTGCGCGGCCCCGCCCGCGACGCCCTGCGCTTCGCCCGGTGGCTCACCGGGCCGGGGGAGGTGCCCGCCGCCAACGTACGGCTGCTGCTCTCCCCGCTCGACGACCCCGACACCCTCGACTGGTCCGCCTCCCCGGGCCTGGCCGCACTGAGGAGCACGTACCGGCCCGCGACCGAGGAGAACGCCAGGACCGTGCTGCTCGACGAACTCCCCGCGTGCGACGGGGACTTGCTGTGGATCTTTTGGGCCGGCCACGGCCACCTCGGACGCGGCGGGGAGCTGATGCTGCCCTGCGCCGACGCCCGCCCCGGCCACATCCGCCACCTCAACCTGGACTCCGCGCTGCGCTGGTGGCGCACCGACCTGGTCGGGCACCGGCGGTTCCCGCTCCAGGCCGCGCTGGTGGACGCCTGCCGGGTCGACGCGCCCCGCGACAGCCGCTGGAACTTCGGCAGCGCCGACTACGGCGGCGGCACCACCGTCCCCGGGCGGCGCCAGTTCCGCCTGTACGCCTCCCGCGAGGGCGAGGCCGCACAGAACGACGCCGAACGCGGCGCGGGCCGGTTCACCGAGGCCCTGCTCGGCGAACTCGGGGAGCGGTCCGTGCGGGAGGGCGCCGCCGTCCTGCCGCACGCCGCCCGGCGCATCCACCGCGCATTCCAGGACCTGCGCGAGCGTGGCGAGGGCTGGCAGCTGCCGCAGTTCCTCGTCGACCGGGACTGGGACGCGAACTCCTTCCTGGACGACCTCCTGCCCGGGTCCGCCCTGCCCCGCGCCCCCCGCCTCGACCAGGCGGGCTGGGACGGGCTGGGCGAGCTGTTCGAGGACCGGGACCTGCCGCGCTGCGCGTACGAGGCCTACGCCTGGGCCTTCAAGGCGGCCGGCTGCACCACCCCCGCCCACGGCGGGCTGCCCGCCGACACCCTCCTCGACGTGGTGGCCGACCTCGACGAACGGCACGGCGGCCGCACCGGCATGCCGCTGGCGGTGCCCTTCGTGCACTTCCTCGCCGACCGCAGCGCCCGGCCCGGCGGCGGCCCCGGCGGCGGCCCGGAGGACCCCGACTGGGCGGCCGGGCTCGCCCGTTGGGTGCGCGCCACCCGGGAGCGCCTCGCCCTGCCCGCCCTGCGTCCGCCGCCCGCCCCCGCGCGCCGGGCGACCCTGCACGTACGCCTGGAGTCCCCACCCGGCGGCGGGGACGGCCTGCTGGCCCGGATGTGGGTGCGGGGCGAACGGACGCACCACGTGTGGGAGTCGGAGGGCAGCCCCGTCCCGCTGGCCGCGGTACGGGCCGCTCTCGTACGCCGCCTCGCGCAGGGCGGTGCCGGTGCCGGGCAGCCGTACGGGAGCATCGGGCGGATCGAGTTCGACGTGCCGTACGAACTGCTGGAGACCGACTTCGAACAGTGGCCCGTTCCGCGCGGGCCGGGCGGCCGCACCCGCCCGCTCGGCACGGTCCACGAGGTGGTGGTGCGCTGCCCGCAGGAGCGCGAGGACACCCGCGCCGAGTGGCGGGCCAAATGGCGCTGGCTGCACGTCCAGGACGGCCGACACCCGGACGCCGTACGGCTGCTGGAGGACCCGGACGTCACCGACGCCCTCGGGATGGCGCTCGGCGCGCGGCCGGCGCCCGCCTGCGTCCTCGGGCACGTCTCCGGGAGCCGGACGCCCGCCCTGCTGGAGGCCCTGCTCGAAGGCGGGGTGCCCGTCGCGGTCTGGCGGCGCGGCGGTGGCGCGCCGCCCGGCGGGCTGCCCGCGCTGCTCGCCCCGGAGGCCGGGCCGGGGGCGCCCGCGGTGTTCGGGCTGCCCGCCCGGGTACGCGACGTGCGCCGGGCGGCCGCCGGACAGGACCCGGGAGGGGAAGACCGGTTGGTGTTGTTGTGGGACGATCCCGACGACACCGTCGACCTCCGCTCACTGGCGTGACACCGCCCGCCGACGACCCGTCCACGACCCGTCCACGACCCGTCCGCACCCCGCCCCCCACCCGGTCCGCCGCGGCGGCCCCGATCCCGAACGCACCACCCGTGAAGAGACGATGGAGGCACAGGCAGTGGCGAAGGACTGGTGGCTGTACCAGGGCGCGGGCCCCGCGGAGGAGCGCCGCGCCCGGCTGGAGGCCGGAACGCCGCCGCCCTGGCGGGACTTCACCGGCGTCCCCGACCGGTCCTACGGGCCGCCCGGCTGCACGGGAGAAGCCTGGGAGCGCACCCGGCGGCGCGGCGTGGACTACGTCCCGGACGAGGCGGAGAAGGACGTGGTCAACACCGCCCTGCTCCTGCGCCGGCCGCTGCTGATCACCGGCAAGCCGGGCGTCGGCAAGTCCACCCTCGCCTACAGCATCGCCGCGGACCTGGCCCTGGGCCCCGTACTGCACTGGCCGATCACCAGCCGCACCGTGCTGCGCGACGGCCTCTACCTCTACGACGCCATCGGCCGCCTCCAGGAGGCCGGCCTGGAGCAGGTCCGGCTGCCGGGCCTGCGCCCGCCCGCCGCCCGCGTCCCCGTCGTTCCCGCCCCCGGCGCCGCCGTCCCCGGCGGCCCGCTGCCGGGCGCCCCCGTCCCCGGTACCCGTCCCCCCGGGGAACCGGACGGGGCGTACCCCCCGCCCGCCGCCGTCCCCTCCATCGCCCGCTACCTGCGGCTGGGCCCCCTCGGTACGGCGCTCCTCCCACAGGGCCGGCCCCGCGTCCTGCTCATCGACGAGATCGACAAGAGCGACATCGACCTCCCCGGCGACCTCCTGACCGTCTTCGAGGACGGCGGCTTCGTCATCCCCGAACTGGCCCGGCTCGCCAAGGAGGAACCGACCGTCGCCATCGGCACGGACGACGACCCCGACGCCGGCGTGGCCGTCACGCAGGGCCGCGTCCAGTGCAGCTACTTCCCCGTCGTCATCCTCACCAGCAACGGCGAACGCGACTTCCCGCCCGCCTTCCTGCGCCGCTGCGTCCGCCTGCACCTGGACGCCCCCGGGCCCGGCAAACTCGCCCGCATCGTGCGCGGGCGGCTCGGCGTCGACATCACCGGCGAGGACGCCGCCGAGTACCAGGACCTCGTCCGCAGCTTCCTCGAACGGGCCGAGGACGGCGACCTGGCCACCGACCAGCTCCTCAACGCCATCCAGCTGCGGCTGGCCGGAGCCTGGTCGGCGCCCGCCGACCGGGACCGCTTCCTCGCCACCGTGATGCAGCACCTCACCGGGCCGACCGCGTGATCGAGAGGCTGCTCGCCGCCTTCGCCGAAGGCGGCGAGGACGGCGCCGCACCCCGCACCGCCGTCGGGCCCGAGGAGATCGCCGACATCCTGTGGCTGGCCGCACGCGTGGACCCGGCCGGCGCCGCGTCCCGTCACCCCGGCGCGCAGCAGGCCGCCCCGCCGGAGCCGGACGGGGCCCCGCCCGCGCCCCCGCCGCGAGGCCCCGAGGCCGGCCCCGGCCGGACCGGCCCGCCGGACGCGGGGGCCGTCCGGCTCTACCCCGCCGTCCACGCCCCGCCGGAGCCGCCCGCCGCACCGGGCGCCGACGAGGGCGCGCGGCGCGGCGTACCGCTGCGGTTGCCGCGCACCGCCTCCCTCGAGGACCCGCTGGCCCTGATGCGCTCGCTACGGCCCGTCGGACGCCGCTCCATCGGCGGCCCGGGTGAGGAACTGGACGAGCAGCTGACCGTGGAACGCAGCATCGAGGCGATGGTGCCCACACCGGTCCTGCGCCCCGCCGAAAGCCGCTGGCTCGACCTCGCCCTCGTCGTCGACGGCCACCCCTCGATGCTGCTCTGGTCCGACCTCGTGGCCGAACTGCGCGGGGTGTTCACCCGCAGCGGGGTCTTCCGCGACGTCCGGACCTGGCAGCTGACCGGCACCGGTCCGGGCGGCACCCCGATGCTCACCCGGGGCCGCGGCGCCCCGCCCCGCAACCCGCTGGAACTGGCCGACCCCGCCGGCCGGCGGCTGATCCTCCTCGTCTCCGACACCGTCGCCGGAGGCTGGCAGGAGGCCCCGCTGCTGCGCGTGCTGCGGCACTGGAGCACCCACAACGCCGTGGCCGTGCTGAACGTGCTGCCCGAACGGCTGTGGACCCGCGGCGCGGTACGGCCCGTGCCCTTCGCCGTCCGCTGCGACCGGCCGGCCGCAGCCACCCGCTCCTGGCAGCGGGTCCCCGCCGCCCGGCGGGCGCGCGGCGGCGGACCGGTGGTCCCGGTGGTCGGCCTCGCCTCCGGCAGCCTGGCCCGGCTCGTGCGGACGGTGTCCGGGGACGGGCAGTGGCACCGCCTCGCCTGCCTGCGCCTGGACGCGGCCGCCGCGCCCGCGGCCGCTCCGCCGCGCCGCGCCGGTACCGCCCTGGAGGCGGTGGAGCGGTTCCGGGCGAGCGCCTCGCCGACCGCCCAGCAGCTCGCCGCCCACCTGGCGGCCGTACCGCTGACCCTGCCCGTGATGACCCTCGTACGGCGCTCCCTGCTGCGCGACTCCGAGCACGGGCACCTGGCGGAGGTGGCCCTCGGGGGGCTCTTCGCCCCCTGGGACTCCGAAACACCGGCACGGGAGGCGCAGTTCGAGTTCCTGCCGGGCGTACGGGAGGTGCTGCTCGGCTCCCAGCTGCGCGGGGACGTGGCCGCCGTGCGGGAACTCGTGCGCCGCCGCGTCTGGGAGTTCATGTACCGCAACCGGGGCACGGGTCCCGACTTCTCGGCGACCCGGGTCACGACGGGCACCGGGGGACGCCGCCGGGTGCCGGAGGGCGCGCTGCCGTTCGCGGAGCAGCCGTCGCAGGAACCCGGGCGGCGGGATCCGGAGCCGCAGGACGGCGTGGTGCAGGTGCGGTTCGAGCCGCTCCCGGAGCCGCGCGAGGTCGGCATGCTGGTGGCCCCCCGCCTGGTGCTCACCGCCGGGGACGTGGCACAGCCCC
The DNA here is from genome assembly GCF_055575555.1 of Streptomyces sp. NPDC034085. Lineage (NCBI taxonomy): Bacteria > Bacillati > Actinomycetota > Actinomycetes > Kitasatosporales > Streptomycetaceae > Streptomyces > Streptomyces sp. NPDC034085. The sequence goes on from NZ_JBVISL010000017.1 coordinate 73,273, forward strand.
GGGACACCGTGGCGTGGGTCAGGTCGGGCGGCAGGGAGGTCGCCTGCCGGGCCGTCTGGTGGGAGGACGCGAGCCCCTGCGTGCTGTTGCTGGAGAGTGCGGAGGACCTCGTGGACCCCGCGACGTTCCGGCCTCCCCCCTGGGGGGCGATGCCCCTGAACGGGGAGACGGGCGCCGTCGTGGACGGCTTCGCGGGGGATCAGGACCGGTTCACCGTGACGGGCGAGGTACTCGCGCAAGCCGGTGCCCGCAACGTGGAAATCGTCAGGATCTCCGTCGAAGCCGAGGACTGGTTCCGCTTCAGGGGCGGCCCGGTCTCCCACGATGGGAAGCTGGTCGGTGTCGTGCATACCGTCTGGCGCGACCGGATGGTGTTCCTCACGGCCGACGCCCTGTTCGCGCAGCACGGCTTCCGGGCCGCGCTGGGCGGCCGGGTGCCCGGCACCGGACCGGGGCTGGCCCTGGCCGTGCGGGCCGGCGAGGGGCTCGATCCGCGCGGCAGCTCGCCGGGGGCGGAGCTGACCGACGTCCTGACGCGGCTGATGGGGGATGCCAGGGTCACCGGGCAGCCGGCCGGCGGGCGGGACGAGGGGACCGTACGGGTCTCCCTGCCCGGGCCGGATGCCCTCGGAGCGGCCGGGATGCTGCTGGCCTTGCTCCCGGAGGCCGTGGTCCGGTTCGGCGAGGCACGGTCGGAGGGGCTGCGCCCGCCGCTCGCCGTGGCCCTGGTGACGGGGTATCCCGGGAACCCGGACGGGGACCCCGAACGGCTGCTCGCCCACCCCGTGATCACCCGGTGGCTGAGGACCGAAGGGCCTCGACACACGCAGGGTCTTCTGGTCGCCCTCTCCCAGCCGCTCTACGAGGAACTCCGGGAGCTGCTCGGCCCGCTGGCCCTGCGCGCCCTCACGCCGCTGGGGGAGGACGCCGGGGGCTGGCTCCACACCGGCGACCCCGGCGTCCTGGCGGAGTTGCTGGCGGACGCCGAGACCTTCCGGGAGGAGCCCTACCTCTGGCCCCGCTGTGATTTCGACCCCTCGGAGGAGAGCCCGTCGGGCTGCATGGGCATCCGGCTGGAGGGTCACCGCAGGTGCCTGGCCCACCTGTCGCGCCCGGAGCAGGACGCCTACCTGCGGACCCTGCGGCCCGGCTCCTCCGTCGACTTCCGCGGGACCACCTTCGAAGGGGGCCTGCTCGGGAGGGTGCTCGACGCGGTGCGTGAGCCGGGGACGGGCCGGGTCAGGCTGGGCGCGGCGGGCTTCGCGCGGGCCTGCTTCGAGGACGGCTGGGAGGAGACGGGGCTCGACTTCACCGACGCCGCCGACTTCACGCGCGCCGTCTTCAAGGGCCCGGCGAACTTCCGCCTGACCAAGTTCGGGGCGGACGTGTTCTTCGACCGCGCCGTCTTCGAGGAGGTGGCGGGCTTCGGCGGGAGCACCTTCCTGGGCACGGCCGGTTTCAGCCGCGCCGTGTTCCTCCGGGCGGCGCGGTTCGTGCAGGTCACCTGGGCGGACGAAATCTCCTTCGAGCGGGCGCTCATGGAGGACGAGGCGGTCCTGGACGGGATGTCGGTCCAGGGGCGGGCGAACTTCGGCCGGGCGGTCTTCAAGGGCCGGGTGGCGTTGGGGGAATCCGTCTTCCTGGAGCCGGTGTCCTTCGCGCGCGTGGTGTGCGAGGGCCCGCTGTCCGCGCTCGGCACCCGCTTCGGGGGGCCGTCGGACTTCGAGTCCCTGGTGTGCGAGGGGGAGGCGGTCTTCCGCAGTGCCCGCTTCGACGGCCCGGCCACTTTCAGCCATGCCTACTTCGCGGGCCTGGCGGCCTTCGACATGAGCTGGTTCGAGGAACCCGCGATCTTCGCGAGTGCCCGCTTCCGGGGCCCGGTCCTGTTCAAGAACACCGAGTGCATGGGCGGGGTGTCCTTCGACGGCGCCGTCTTCGAAGGCATGTTCCGGTGGGTGGAGTCGAGGGTGAAGTTCGGGGGAGCCCGCTTCGGGAGCGCCGTGCTCCACGGCCCGGTCCGCCTGTTGAGTGCCGAGTTCGCGGGCGACACCGGTTTCGAGGGCTCCGTCTTCCACGGCCCCGTCACCTTCGAGAACTCCGACTTCCGCGCCGGCCTCTCCCTCGCCGGTGTCACCTTCCACGGTCCGGTCGCGTTGACGGACGTCACGCTCGCCCAGCCGTTGACCCTCCCGGGAGGCTGGACAGCGACCGAGTCGGACGGGGTGTGGGAGATCACCTCCCCCGACCGCGAGGAACCCGGCGGGGGCTGAGGCATCCTGGGCCCCACCACCACCCCACCCAGGAGCCCCCGTTGTCCCAGCCCGGCCTGCGCCACCTCCCCTTCACCCGCCTCCACAACTTCCGCGACATGGGCGGCTACCGCTCCGCCGACGGCCGCATCGTCGCCTGGGGCGCCCTCTACCGGGCCGACTCCCTCGGCAAGCTCCAAGGCGCCGACTGGGACCGGTTCCTCGGGCTCGGCATCCGGACCGTCATCGACCTGCGCTACCCCTGGGAGATCGACGCCAAGGGCCGGATACCGGAGCCGGAGCGCTTTACGTACGCCAACCTCAGCATCGAGCACCGCCCTTACGACCAGGCCGAGATCGACCCCGGCCTCGACCCCTGGCGCTACCTCGCCGACCGTTTCGCCGAGGTCGCGCAGGACGGGGTGGACGAGATCCGCCGGGCCGTCGAACTCATCGCCGACGGCCCCGGACCCGCCGTCTTCCACTGCACCTCCGGCAAGGACCGCACCGGCCTGATCGCCGCCCTGGTGCTGACCCTCCTCGACGTGCCCGAGGAGGAGATCCTCGCCGACTTCGCCCTCACCGAACTCGCCACCGAGCGCCTCACCGCCGACTGGCACGCCGCGAACCCGGGACGCACGATGCGCTGGCCCTCGTACGGCCGCGCCCCGGCCATCGTGATGGAGCTCGTCCTCGCCGACCTGGCCGGCCGGTACGGATCAGTGTCCGCGTACCTCACCGACGCCGTCGGCATCACCCCGGACACCACGGCCCGGCTGCGCGAGCGGCTCCTCGTCTGAAAAACCGGGTGCCCCGGCCGGTGCGCGCCGCCTACAGTCGCGGTGCGCGCCGCCGCCAGGGCGGCGACCGCCGATGCCGAGCGAAGAGAAGGGGGACCGGGCCATGCGTACGAACCGCACCGCCGCCGTCGTTCCCCCCTGCCGGTACGACGTGATCCCGGTGTCCCGCAGCGCGCGGTAACAGCCGCGCGGCTGTCACCGTACGCCCGTGACGCACCCTTCTGGAACACCCGCCCCACGGCTGTGCCGCGGGGTGGACCGGCGTCCCGGGAATCGCGCTGCCCTCTTCCCACCCCAGGCATCCGAAAGGCCCCGGGTCATGCGCACCGACCGTCACACCAGCAGCACCAACACCGGCACCAGCACCGGCACCGCCACCGCCGTCCGCAACCTCGGCATCCTCGCCCACGTCGACGCCGGCAAGACCACGCTCACGGAGCGGATCCTCTTCGCCACCGGCACCATCCACAAGCGCGGCGAGGTCCACGACGGGACCACCGTCACCGACTACGACCCCCAGGAACGCGACCGCGGCATCACCATCTTCGCCGCCGCCGTGAGCTGCGCCTGGGACGGGCACCGCGTCAACCTGATCGACACGCCGGGGCACGTGGACTTCTCCGACGAGGTCGAGCGCTCCCTGCGGGTGCTCGACGGCGCGGTCGCGGTGTTCGACGCCGTCGCGGGCGTCGAACCGCAGAGCGAGTCCGTGTGGCGGCAGGCGGACCGGCACGGCGTCCCGAGGATCGCGTTCGTCAACAAGCTGGACCGGGCGGGCGCCGACCTCGACACGGCCGTCGCCTCGATCCGCGAGCGGCTGGGCGCCGTCCCGCTGGTCGTCCAGCTGCCCGTCGGGCGGGAGGACGGCTTCACCGGAGTCGTCGACCTGCTGCGGATGCGCGCGCTGCTCTGGCGCGCCGGCGACGGCTCGTACGAGACGGTTCCGGTTCCCGGACCGCTGCTGGAGGAGGCGCGGCGCAGGCGCCGGCTCCTGGAGGAGACGGTGGCCGAACTGCACGCGGACGCCCTGGAGGAGTTCTGCGCGGACTCCGCGCTGAGCGGGCCGATGCTGGTCCGCGCCCTGCGCGAGCTGACGCTCGCCGGGGACGGCGTGGTGGTGCTCTGCGGCTCCGCGTACCGCAACCGGGGCATCGAGCCGCTGCTGGACGCCGTCGTGGCGTACCTGCCCGCACCGGCCGACATGCCGCCGGTGGGCGGGCGGGCCGCCGACCCGGCGGAGCCCCTCGCCGCGCTCGCCTTCAAGGTGACGGCGACGGCGACCGGGCGGCTCACGTACGTGCGGGTCTACGCGGGCACCCTGCGCAAGGGGGACTCCGTACTGGACCCCGCCACGGGCAGGACGGAGCGCGTCGGGCGGATCCTGCGGGTGCAGGCCGACCGGCACGAGGAACGGGAGGAGGCGGTGGCCGGTGACATCGTCGCCGTCGTCGGGCTGAAGTCGGCCCGTGCCGGGACCAGCCTGTGTGCGCCGGGGGCGCCCCTGCTCCTCGAACCGCCGACGGTCGCCGAACCGGTGGTGTCGGTCGCGGTCGAGGCGGGCCGCGGTACGGACACCGGCCGGCTCGCGTCCGCGCTGGCCCGGCTCGCCGAGGAGGACCCGTCCCTGGTGGTGCGGTCCGACGCGGAGACCGGGCAGACCGTGCTGTCGGGTCTGGGCGAGCTCCACCTGGAGGTCGCGGTGGAGAAGATCCGGCGCGTGCACGGGGTGGAGGTCGCGGTCGGCCGGCCGCAGGTCTCCTACCGGGAGACCGTCGTGCGCGGCGTGGCCGGCTTCGTGTACCGGCACGTCAAACAGGACGGCGGCGCCGGCCAGTTCGCGCACGTCGTCCTGGACGTCGAGCCGCGGGAGGAGCCCGGGTTCGAGTTCCGCTCGGCGGTCGTGGGCGGCCGGGTCCCGCAGGAGTACGCGCGGGCCGTGGAGGCCGGCTGCCGTGACGCCCTGGCCGGGGGGCCGCTCGGCGGGCACCCGGTGACGGGCCTGCGGGTGGTCCTCACCGACGGGGCGACGCACTCCAAGGACTCCTCGGAGATGGCGTTCCGTGCGGCGGGCCGGTTCGCCCTGCGCGAGGCCCTGCGCGCCTGTGCGCTGGAGCTGCTGGAGCCGGTCGCGGAGGTGACGGTGACCGTCCCGGACGACGGCGTCGGAGCGGTCCTCGGCGACCTCGCCGCCCGCCGCGGCCGGGTGACGGGATCGGCCGGGCAGGGCGGGACCTCGGTGGTCACGGCGACGGTGCCGCTGGCCGAGCTGTTCGGGTACGCGTCCCGGCTGCGCGGCCGCACCCAGGGCCGGGGCAGCTTCACCAGCCGCCCCTCGGGCCTGGCCCCCGTCCCCGCGGCGGTGGCCGCCACGCTCACGGCCCGCTAGGGCACCGCTGCGAGGCCCCGTCCCTCCGGCCGGGGCGGGGCCTCCGCTTGTCCGCCCGCGCCGTTCTCACGCCGCACTTACATACCCCCCATGGGTATGCTACGTTGCTACGCGTAGGTACCCCCCAGGGGTATATGGCAGAGGAGGGTCAGGGCAATGTCAACCGTCAATCCCCGGCGCTGGTGGGCACTTGGCGTGCTTGCCACCGCTCAGTTCATGGTGATCATGGACACGTCGATCATCGGCGTCGCGCTCCCCGAGATGCAGAAGGACCTCGGCTTCTCGCAGGGCGAGCTGCAGTGGGTCTTCAACGCCTACGTCATCGTCTTCGGCGGGTTACTGCTGCTCGGCGGCCGCCTCTCCGACCTCTTCGGCGCGCGCAAGATCTTCGCCACCGGCTGGGCCACGATGATCGTCGGATCGGTGCTCGCCGCCGCCGCGCAGACCGCGACGGTCGAGATCGTCGGACGGGCCGTGCAGGGGGTCGGCGGGGCGCTCATCGCGCCGTCGGCCATGACCCTGCTGATGATGCTCTTCGGGCACGACCCGAAGGAACTCGGCAAGGCCATGGCCCTCTACGGTGCCGCCGCACCCGCCGGCGGCACCGCCGGTGTGTTCCTCGGCGGCGTGTTCACCGAATGGGTGAGCTGGCCGTGGGTCTTCATCATCTACGTCCCGATCGGCCTGGCGACCCTCGCCGCGACCAAGCTGCTGCCCGCCGTCCAGTCCCGGCGCGGTTCCGTGGACGTCCTCGGCGCCGTCGCCGTCACCGCCGGGCTCGCGCTCGCCGTCTTCGCCGTCGTCCGGGCCCCCGAGGTCGGCTGGGGCGCCACCGCCACCGTGCTGGAACTGATCGGTGCCGCCGTCCTGCTCGCCCTCTTCTTCGTGATCCAGCGCACCGTCCGCGAGCCGCTCATGCCGCTCAGCGTGTGGCGGATCCCGCGCCTGGGCTCGGCCAACCTCGCGATGACGCTGCTGGGCGCCGCCTGGATCCCGATGTGGTACTTCCTCAACCTGTACCTCCAGCAGGTGCTGGACTACGGCGCCTTCGCCTCCGGTGCGGCGCTGCTGCCCATGACGATCCTGCTGATGATCTTCATGACGGCCATCACCGCCCGCCTGATGGGCCGCTTCGGGGCCAAGCCGCTGATCGTGGGCGGCCTGCTCGCGCTCGCCGCCGGCCTGGTCTGGCTCTCGGCCGTCGAGCCGACGGGCACCTTCCTGGTCGACGTCCTGCCCGCCTCCCTCGTCGCCGCGCTCGGCATGGCGCTCGCCTACATCCCGGCCATGATCGCCGCGATGGCCGGCGCCCCGCAGGAGCAGGCCGGCCTGGCCTCCGGCATCGTCAACACCACCTACAACGTGGGCTCCGCCCTCGGCCTCGCCGCGCTGACGGCGCTCGCCACCACCCAGGGCGCCGGTGAGCTGGGCAACCTGCCCGCCCTCACCGACGGGTTCAGCGCCGCCTTCCTCGGCGCAGCTGTCATCGCCGCCGCCGGTGCGGTGATCACCCTGCTGGCCATGAAGGGCGACAAGTCCGCCGCCCAGGCCGCCGCTCCCGCCGCCGACCCCGCGTCGCGCAGCGAGACGGCGGGGGTGTGACGCAGGGGGTCGCCCGCGCTCACCCAAGGGGTCGCCCGATGTCCTCCCCGGACGTCGGGCGACCCCTTTTCCCGTACCCGAACGAAAGGGAAAACCCCGATGAAGGACATCCGCACCCGGGCCGTGCACGTGGCCCACGAGCTCGAAGTCCCCGCGAGCCGACCGCTGTCCGTACCGCTCGTCCAGTCCTCGGCCTTCTCCTTCGACTCGGCCGACGAACTGGCGCGGGCCATGGCCGGACCTGACGGCGCGTACGTCTACAGCCGCCGCGGCAACCCGACCGTGCGCGCCCTGGAGCGCACCCTCGCCGGTCTGGAGGGCGGCGCCTCGGCCATCGCCTTCGCCTCCGGGATGGGCGCCATCAGCGGGGTCCTGCTCGCCCTGCTGCGCCCCGGCGACCAGGTGATCGCCCAGCGCTGCCTGTACGGGGGGACGTACGCGGCGCTGGGCGACCTGAAGGAGCGCTACGGGGTGGAGGTCGACCACATCGGCGGTGACGACGTGCAGGAGTTCGAGGCGCTCGCCGGGCCGCGCACCCGGCTGCTCGTCCTGGAGACCATCGCCAACCCCACCGGCCGGGTCCCCGACCTGCCCGGCCTGCTGGCGGCGGCCCGGAGCCTCGGGGTGCTCAGCGCCGTGGACAACTCCCTGGCCTCACCCGTGCTGTGCCGCCCCGTCGAGCACGGCGCCGACATCGTGCTCCACTCCACCACCAAGTACCTCGCCGGGCACTCCGACGTGCTGGGCGGCGCGGCCGTCTTCGCGGACGACGCCCTGCGCCGGGAGGTCTGGTCGCGCACGGTCGAACTCGGTGCCACCGCCGACCCGTTCGCCGTGTGGCTGACCCTGCGCGGGATCGCCACGCTGCCGCTGCGGATGCGCGAGCACTGCGCCAACGCGGCCCTGCTCGCGGAGCGGCTGGCGGCCCATCCCGCCGTGGCGGCCGTCCACTGGCCGTGGCTGGGAACGCACCCTTCGTACGCGATGGCGCGCAAGGTGCTCTCCGGTGGCGGCGGGCTGCTCTCCTTCGAGCTGCACGGCGGCCGGGAGGCGGGCCGCGCCTTCGTGGAGGGCGTGCGGCTGGCGCGGCTCGCGCTGTCCCTGGGCGGGGTGGAGACGCTGGTCACGCACCCGGCCAGCACCTCCCACCGCGAGCTGGACGAAGGGGCGTTGGCGCGCGCCGGGATAGGCCCGGGCCTGGTGCGGATGTCGGTGGGCATCGAGGACCCCGAGGACCTGTGGGAGGACGTGGAACAGGCATTGCGGTCTTCTTTTGGGTTGACAAAATAATCGGCTGATTCGTAGATTGGTTCACGCCAGAGAAACACTCCTCTATGTCAAGGGGGGCGCGTGATGCGCTACTTCGAGGACTTCCGGACCGGTGACGTCCACGAGCTGGGCACCGTCACCGTCACGGCGGAGGAGGTGCTGGAGTTCGGCAGGCGCTTCGACCCCCAGCCCTTCCACACCGACCCCGAGCTCGCCGCGCAGACCCCCTTCGGCGGTCTGATCGCCAGCGGCTGGCACAGCGCCTCGATGTTCATGCGCCGCTACGTCGACGGGCTGCTCGCCTACAGCGCCTGTACCGGATCCCCCGGCGTCGACGAGATCCGCTACCTGCGGCCCGTCCGCCCCGGGGACGTGCTCACGGCGCGCGTCGAGATCCTGGGCTCGCGCCCCTCGCCGTTCAACCCGCGCACCGGCGTCGTCCAGCCCAGGTGCACGCTGTCCGACGCCGCCGGGAACGTCGTCTTCAGCATGGTCCTGCACAGCATCTTCGAGCGGCGGCCGGCCGAGTGCGACGCACCGCACCCGGCCGCCGCGCAGGACCCGGTCGTCCGCGTGAGCTCCCCGGCCTGACCCCCCGCCCCTGCCCGCCGAACCGAAGGGAGCCTCCCGTGGAGGCCGTATCCCGCACCGCCCAGTGGACCGCCGCCGCGCGGGCCCTGGAAACCGAGCGCGAGGACCGGCTGTTCGCCGATCCGTACGCGCGCACCGTCGCCGACACCATCGGCTTCGACCTGCTCGAACGCTATGCCGGGGCCGGCACCGTGCCGTTCCTCGCCATCCGCACCACGTACCTGGACCGGGCTGTCGTCCGGGCCGTCGAGGACCACGGCATCCGCCAGGTCGTCTTCCTCGCCGCCGGCATGGACACCCGCTTCTACCGGCTCCCGTGGCCCGACGGCGTCACCGTCTGGGAACTCGACCGCCCCGCGCTGCTGGAGGCCAAGGCCGAGATGCTCGCCGGTGAACCGGCCCCGGCCGGACGCACCCGCGTCACCGTCCCCGTCGACCTCACCCAGGACTGGACCGGCCCGCTGAAGGAAGCCGGCTGGCGATCCGACGAGCCCGTGCTGTGGGTCGTCGAGGGCCTGCTCTTCTTCCTGCCCGAGCACGCCGTGCGGGGCCTCCTCTCCACCCTCGCCGCGCACTCCGCGCCCGGATCGGTCCTGCTCGGCGACGTCATCAGCAAGGCCGCCCTGCAGAACCCGCTGTCCCGGCCCTTCCTCAACTGCCTGGAGGAGGACGGGAACCCCTGGCTGTTCGGCACGGAGACCCCCGAGGACCTGCTCGCCGAATGCGGCTGGGACGTGCGCGAGGTCCGCCAGCCCGGCGAGGACGGCGCCGACTTCGGCCGCTGGCCCTACCCGGTGCCCGCCCGCAGCGTCCCGCGCGTCCCGCGCTCCTTCCTGTTCACCTGTGACCTCCCCACCACCGAGGTGAAGGCAGCATGACCGCCGTCCACGACTTCCACCAGCGCGTCATCAGCGACGCCGGCGCCGCCGTACGCGGCCTGACCGTCGCCCTCGGCGAGCGGCTCGGCCTGTACCGCGCGCTGGCCGAGGCCGGTCCGCTGACCCCCGCCGCGCTCGCCGCGCGCACCGGGACCGACGCGCGCTACGCCGAGGAGTGGCTGCACGCCCAGCTGAGCGCCGGGTACGTCGAACGCGACGCGGACGCCGGCACGTACACGCTGCCCGCCGACCACGTCCCCGTCCTCGCCGACCCCGACGCGGTCACCTTCGCCGCCGGGTTCTTCACCGCCCTGAAGGCCCTCTACGGCACCGAGGACCTGCTCGTCGACGCGTACCGCACCGGCGACGGCGTCGGCTGGGCGGAACACGACCCGGCCCTCGACACCGGCATGGGCAGCTTCTTCCAGCCCACCTACGAGCACCGCCTCGTCCCCGACTGGCTGCCCGCCCTGACCGGGGTCACCGGCAAGCTGGCCGCCGGCGGCACCGTGGCCGACGTCGGCTGCGGCGTCGGCCACACCACCCTGCTCATCGCGAAGGCCTTCCCGCAGGCGACCGTCCACGGCTTCGACTACTCCGAAGAGGCCGTCGCGCTGGCCCGCCGGCTCGCCGAGGAGGCCGGCCTCTCCGACCGCGTCGTCTTCGAGGTCGCCTCCGCCGACGACTACCCCGGCACCGGCTACGACCTGGTCACCTTCTTCAACGCCCTGCACGACATGGGCGACCCGGTCTCCGCCGCCCGGCACGTCCACAAGTCCCTGGACGCCGACGGCACCTGGATGCTGGTCGAGTCGAACGTCTCACCCGCCGACATCGACACCCAGACCCCGGCCGCCCGCATGTTCATGGCCCTCTCCGCCGTGATGTGCCTGCCCGTGGCCGTCGCGCAGCGCGGCCCCCACGCCCTCGGCAACCACTCCGGCGAGCAGGCCTTCCGCGCCATCGCCGAAGAGGCCGGCTTCACCCGCTGGCGCCGGGCCACCGAGACCCCGGTCAACGCCGTCTACGAAGTCCGGCCGTAGGACACCCACCACCCCGAGGAGTCACCATGGGCGTCAGCGCCCCCCTCCCGGTCAGCGACCGGTTCCTTGAAGTCCTGGAGCGCCTCAGCTCCCGCTCCATCGAGGAGTACTACAACCCGTACCAGCAGTTCGACTGGCCCGAGAAGCTCGAAGAGGGCCGCATGTGGATGACCCCCGAGCTGCTCACCGTCTACGGCACCCCCTTCTACGAGGAGCTCGGCGAGGAAACGATCCAGCGCCTCTCCAAGTGGGAGAGCATCAACTTCTACAGCCTCAACGTGCACGGCATCCGCGAGCTGCTCATCGAGGTCGTCGGCCGCATCCACATGCCCGGCTTCGAGGTGCCCTCCGACTTCTTCCACCACTTCATCGGTGAGGAGAACGAGCACATGTGGTTCTTCGCCGAGTTCTGCCGCCGCTACGGCGACAAGATCTACGGCTCCACCGCCCTGCGCGCCGACTCCGCCTGGGAGCCGGAGGTGGAGAACTTCCTGGTCTTCGCCCGCATCCTGTTCTTCGAGGAGCTCGTCGACCACTACAACACGCGGATGGCGCGGGACGAGGACCTCTGCCACACCATCCGCGAGGTCAACCGCATCCACCACCAGGACGAGTCCCGGCACATCGCCTTCGGCCGCGAGCTGGTCTCCCTGCTCTTCGACCGGATGCGCGAGGCCGTCCCCGCCGCCCGGGTCGCCGAGGTCGAGGCGTACCTCAAGCGGTACGTGGTCTACAGCCTCAACTCCCTCTACAACCCTCACGTGTACCGCGACGCCGGCATCGCCGACCCGGTGGGCCTGCGCAACGCGCTGGTCGCCGACGAGCGCCGCCGCCCCTTCGAGCGCAAGACCATCCGCAAGCCGCTCGGCTTCTTCCTGAAGACCGGGATCTTCACGGACGACGTCCTGCCCGCCGTCTGAAAGGCCCGACCGCCGTCCGAGAGGTGACTCCCCATGACCGTCCTCACGACCCCCCAAAGCACCACAGACACCACGGGCCTGCCGTCGCTCGGCCCCGAGGGAACCGCCCTGCTGCGGCTCCTCGACGACACCTTCGAGAACTGGGGCGTAGGAGCGGGCGCCCGCTCGATGACCATGCCCCCGCTGCTGCCGGCCGCCGACCTGGCCCGGCTCGACTACTACGACAACTTCCCCCACCAGGCCGTCGTCGCGGCACCGCTGAACCTGGACGTCCGGGAGACCAGCGAGTTCTGTACCGACACCGGCTGCTTCCCCTGTGACGCCCTCGAACCGGCCGCCCTCGGACTGCCGTCCGCGTCCTGTTACGCCGTCTACATCGACCACCAGGGCCGTCCCGCCGCCGACGACGAACTCGTCACCGTGGTCGGCTGGTGCTTCCGCAAGGAGACCCACTACGAGGGCCTGCGCCGCCAGCTCGGCTTCCGCATGCGGGAGATCGTGGCCATCGGCACCCGCGAACACGCCGAGGACCACCTCGCGGCCTTCACCCGGCGCATCGACGCCTTCGCCGAGGCCCTGGACCTGCCGCTGCGCCGGGAAGCCGCCTGCGACCCGTTCTTCGACAAGGGCAGCTCCAAGGCGGTCCTCCAGCGCCTGACCCCGGTCAAGCACGAGTTCCTGTACGAGGACCTCGCGATCGCCTCGGTCAACACCCACCGCAACTTCTTCGGCGACCGCTGCGAGATCCCCCTCGCCTCCGGTGGCGGCCCCGCCTTCACCAGCTGCGTCGCCTTCGGTCTCGAGCGCTGGCTGTCCGCGCTCACCCGGCGCCACGGCAGCTGGGGTGCGGCCACCGCGGCGGTCCTGCGCGCGAACGCGGCCGGGCCGGCGATCTGACGTGCCGACCCGACCCGTCGCCGCCCCGCCGGCGGGCGGCCTGGGCTGGGCGAACCTCGGCATGGACATCGTGTCCGTCACCCGTGTCCGGCGGCTGCTCGCCCTCTACGGCGAGGACTTCTTCCAGCGCATGCTCACCCCCGGCGAACTCGCCGACTGCCGTACCACCGCCAAGCTCGACGTCCTCGGCCTGTGCGGGCGGATCGCCGCCAAGGAGGCGGCGTTCAAGACCCTGCGCGTCCGCGCCGTGTTCCTGCCCTGGCGGGACATCATCGTGCGGCGCTCCGAAGGCGGCTGGCCGCTCGTGGAACTCCACCGGGCCGCCGCCGAGATGGCCGCACGCTCCGGCATCGCCGGGATCACGGTGACCATCAGCCACGACGTGGACTACGCGGTGGCGGTCGCCGCCCCCGTCCTGGACCCGCTCGCCGTCCCCGAGCCGCTCCCGGACCCGGTCCCGGAACCCGTCCCCGCAGCGCCCGCCCTTCCCCCCACCCCACCCGTACACAGCACTTCAAGGAGAAACACCATGTCCGAAGGTCTGCAGCTCGTGAAGAACTGGCTCCTCGCCCGCCACGAGGAGCTGGACGACATCGCCGGTGACCTCGACCTCATCGAGAACCGGCTGATCGACTCGCTGTCCTTCGTCGAGTTCGTCTTCCTCCTGGAGCAGCACAGCGGCCGCTCCATCCAGCTGGAGACGCTGGAGGTGGACGAGATCCGCACCCTCGACGCCATCCGCACCCACTTCTTCACGGCCAAGGTGGGCCAGGCATGAGCAAGCGGCTGTTCACCTCGGAATCGGTGACCGAGGGCCATCCCGACAAGATCGCCGACCGGATCAGCGACACGATCCTCGACGCGCTCCTGCGCGAGGACCCGACCTCCCGGGTCGCGGTCGAGACGCTGATCACCACCGGCCAGGTCCACGTCGCGGGCGAGGTCACCACCAAGGCCTACGCGCCGATCGCCGAACTCGTGCGGGGAGCGATCCTCGACATCGGCTACGACTCGTCCAAGAAGGGCTTCGACGGCGCCTCCTGCGGTGTGTCGGTGTCCATCGGGGCGCAGTCCCCGGACATCGCGCAGGGCGTGGACACGGCCTACGAGCAGC
>NZ_JBVISL010000018.1:0-70390 GCF_055575555.1 Streptomyces sp. NPDC034085
TTCGACAAGGTCACCAACCAGCTCCTGGACCACAAGGGCCTCCCGAAGCAGGACCTCACCTCGGTCCCCAAGGGCCCCGACCACCCCCTGGCCGAAGTCCCGGTGCGCCAGGAAGTCCCGGTCGGCGTCGGCGCCCACACGGCGGACGTCACCTCCCACACCCCGGCCGGCACGGCCACCCACACCCCGGGCGGCACCGCGTCCCACACCCCGGGCGGCACGGCCGACAACATGCCGCACAACAGCCACACCGAACCCGGCGGCACCGGAGGCACGGGCCACGGCGGCACCGACACCACCCCCACGGGCGGCGGCCACACGGACACCCCGTCCACGGGTGGCCACGGCGACGGCCCGACCACAGGCGGCGGCGGCCACGGCGACGGCCCGAGTGACGGCCCTGGAGGCGACCACACCCCGGGCGGTGGTGATCACACTCCCGGGGGCGGCAATGGTGACGGCCCTGGCGACGGGCAGCCCCCGGCCGGAGGCCACACGCCGCCAGGCGGCGGGGAGCCGAAGCCGCTGGTCCGCGGTGGTGAGGCGGAGCAGCAGCTCCGTGACGCGGTCAAGCAGCTTCCCGGCAAGGAGCGCCCGAAGCCGGACGTTCTCGAGCGGGCGATCGAGCGCTTGGCGGAGAATCCGCGCGGCCAGCAGGTCGCGGAAATCATCAGCTCAGGTGCCTTCAAGGACAGTGAGCACTTCTCACAGGTCGTGTCCAGCATGGGGGCGCGCAAGGTGGGCATGCTCGAACCCGCGCTCGATCAGATCATCTTCGCCGATGACCTGCGGAAGAGCGGTCTGAAGGGTGATGACATCCACTTCGAGGTGAAGAAGGCAGAATTCGAGGACACGGACGTCTACTACGGTCCGAAGGACGGCGATTCCTGGGGCTACCAGATGAAGCGTCTGGAGAACCCGATCGACCCGGTGGGTGAAATCACCCGCGGAAAGTACCTCAGCCAGATCACCCACTCGACGGCCAAGCACAAGCTCATGCTCGTCGACGGCCAGGGCACCATGGCGCAGTGGAGGGCCAACGGTGCCGTCGACCAGCTGATGGAAATCCACCAGAACGGACGTGGCAAGTGGGGTGCCGGCAAGGGCGTAGCCTTCGTTATTCGTCTTGACGACGGAATCATCGTGGTTCCGCGCGGGACTCCGACCGACCCCATGGGAATTCTGAAGGAAAGCCAGTGATCACATCTGCGCCCGTGGGCGAATGGTTCTGGGAGCCCTCTCCTCTGTCCGATGTGCTGGAAAACGGCATCGCAAGGGCACTTGGTCTGCTGTCGGACGTGAGGAGTGCTCTGGCTTCGGTCGGGCTGGTCACGGACGGGGGCACGGCTTCGGTCGTGCTCAGCGACCGGCAGGCGATGGCCAGCCCCCTTTGGGAGGTCCGTGACATTCCGCTGGCTTCCGGCGGGAGCCTCGGCCAGGACCTCGCCGCTGCTGCCGAGGGGGCAGCCACCGTGAGGCTCCTGCCGGACCGTCTGCTGACGCTGAGCCTCAAGCTGCCCGGGGAATGGACCGAGTCCGGGGTCAGGCGGCGGGCGGAGAAGCTGTTCACCGTACGGGTCGACGTGTGGGGCGAGGGCGCGGTGCTGCTCGTGCTGTCCACCTACGCCGATGCCTGGCTGACCCAGGATCTCCGGGAACGGCCGCAGCCCGAGG
This sequence comes from Streptomyces sp. NPDC034085, assembly GCF_055575555.1. NCBI lineage: Bacteria > Bacillati > Actinomycetota > Actinomycetes > Kitasatosporales > Streptomycetaceae > Streptomyces > Streptomyces sp. NPDC034085. The sequence continues at coordinate 1,675 of NZ_JBVISL010000018.1, forward strand.
TGGCCGCAGAGAACGCGCCCCGGCTCGCCGCCGGGCTGAAGCGGATCTCTGAGCTGACGGGCTCAGAGATCGACCCGGGGGACGCCACCAAGCACGCCGCACCCACGGCGGACGGCTTCACCGACCTGTTGGTGGAGGGGGCGGAGTATGACGACTCATGGGGCAACTTCGAGATTCCCGCGCGCTGGAAGCGGCTGATGAAGCTCGTCCCTGGTGAAGCCGGAGGCGAGGATTACGAGAGCACTACAGAGCATCCCGTGCGCTACGTGCGCGTGCTGCGAGGGGGACAGGTCCTGGGGTACCTCTGGGCATCCGTCGGTGATGCGGCGGCTGGGTACGAGCCCCGCAACGCGGCGGGTGACGAGGCCTTCACGGCAGGCGTCCCGTGGCTGTTGGAGCTCCGGTCCCTGAAACTCCGGGGCTACGGGGCGGCGGAAGCGCTGGAAGAGCTGATAGGGAGGCCGGACGACGCCCCGAACGGCTCGGTCGCCGAAGCCACAGTGCAGGAGGCGGCTTCGCTGGACGCCCTGGAGGAACTGTCCGGAAGGTTCTGAGGGCGCCGACGGACGCAGCCGCTCTGATGCTGGGGCGGCTGCGGGCCGTGGAGCTGAAGCGGTCGGGCGCTTCGGGCGTTCGTGTCACGTTCACTGACGGAGTGAAGGCGCAATGTTCCTGATGCGCGCTCCGAGGGAGAGCGGCTCGTGGTTCTGGGATCTGGACGACGTGGCGGAGCCCGGGCTGGAGCCGGCGCTCGCGACGGCAGCGGCGATGTCCGCGGTGCTGTCCGCGCACGGACTGCTCGTGCCGCAAGCCCTCGAATGGAGCTGGTTCGAGGTCGGCAAGGGCGGGCTGGGCATCGACAGCGGGCTGAGCCTCGTCAGCAGGTCCCTGACCGACGAGAAGCTCGCCGATGAGATCCGCGCCTGTCGGCCGGTGGGTCACCCGGGCGCGGAGATGACGGGCTTCGCGGTCGTCGGATCGGGTACGTGGTTCGATGCGGAGGGGGCCCCCGCCAGGAGGGGCGGCTGGTCGAGCTCATGGTCTCCCCGGACTCCATTGGGCCTTCGGCAACGCTGTCCGTCCACCACGACGTGTGGGCAACCTGTGACTTCCGAGGCAATCCGCATCCGGCCGTGCACTCCCGTAACGCACCGCGCCTCGCTGCGGCACTGCGGGAGCTCGACGAGCTGCTGGGTGTCGAGGCGGAGCCCGGGGAGCCGACCTACTTCGGCATGGCGACGGCTTACGGGCTTGCGGAGGCGGAACTCGTCGATGGTCGAGGCCCTGATCTAACCGACCTGATGTAGCCGGGGCGCGGGGCTCGACCTGTCCCTGGTCGACCTGTCCGGTGCGGACCTGGCGAACGGGCTCCTCACGGAGACGGGTTCTGCGGTGAACTTGCCTCGTGACTGGTACGTGCGAGATCTTGCCCGCTATGGGATAGGCGGAGGGTGATGAGTTTCTCGATGCAGGCAGGCTGTCCGGCGGTTCGGCGGTGTGCATCCGCTGCCGACATGGCCGAGGCGGTCGGTGAACTGTATTCCTCCGAGGCCGAGGACGCCATCCTCGTCTGGAATCTGGTACCGATCCGGCTTCCGTACGGCTACGACCTCGCCGCCCTTGTCGACGATCTGGTTCCCCTGCTGGAGGAAGTTCAACGCTCTGATTTCTCGGAGACTGAGGTCTTTTGGGGCTCCGACACGTTCTCGGCTGAATGGAAGATGGTCCGTGAGGGCGACTCGCTGAGGATTCAGGCGCGCTGGCACAGCACGCTCGGAAACTATGAGTCGCTCCTCACGGAGCGGGGCGAGATGGTAGTCCCCACCCCGGTGTTCGTCAGCGAGTGGGCCAAGGTCCTGCGGCGGATCGTGGCCGATATCGAGGCGGAGTCCGTGGAGCTGGACGATGACGACACCTTCCTCCGTGCCAAAGCGCTGCTCGCGGCCTGAACGCGGGCTCGTGCTGTCTGCCTCCTCCTCGGGAGGCCATGGGGGAGAGCTTCAATGGACGATCGTTTCAAGGGTTTCCTCAGGACGTACCTGAGCCTTGAGATGGGATATGACACGACTGGATATCTAAGGCCGACTCTCGTGGTTTTTAGTGATGCCTAAGTTGAATCCATTCGCAAAGGATTTGCGGAGATCATTGCGGATGACTCGTTCGGGCCGGATGAATGCGAGAGGCTGACTGATATCGAGTTCCCTGACCGTGAGACTCTCCATGCGTACCTTCGGGATATGTACGACTATCTGTTCGATGGCGCCCCCCAGCAGCCGATGCCCCAGGTCGGCGGCTGCGCCGATGTGGAGGGCCCGTGATCACGACCGAGGCGGTCGGGGAGTGGTTCTGGGAGCCTTCCCCCGTGCTCGACGCCCCCGTGAGCGGGGCGTCGAGGGCCCTCGCGCTGGTGGAGGAGGTCAGGGACGTCCTGGCTTCCCTCGGGCTGGTCACCGGCGGCGCAACGGGCTCGGTGGTGCTCTGTGACCGGTCGGCCATGGCGCACCCGCTGTTCGAGCGGCGTGACGTACCCGTCGCTGTCGTGGGCGAGCAGGCCGCTGCTGTGCGCCTGTTGCCCGGCCGGCAGCTGACGGTCGGCCTCGTGTTGCCCGGGGAGTGGGCGGAGGCCGGGGTGTGGCGGCGGGCGGAGAAGCTGTTCGTCGTGGGGGTCCATGTGTGGGGCGAGGGTGCGGTGGTGCTCGGGATGGGCGTCTACGCCGATCCCTGGCTGGCCCAGGACCTCCGGGAGCGGCCGCAGCCCGACGTGGCCGCGGAGAACGCGCCCCGGCTCGCCGCCGCGCTGAGGCGGATCTCCGAGCTGACGGGGGCGGAGGTAGACCCCGGTGACCCGACCTGGCACGCCCGTCCCACGGTGGACGGGTTCGCGGAGGAGTCGGAGTACGACGACTCCTGGGGCAACTTCGAGGTACCCGCGCGCTGGCGGCGGCTCATGCGGCTACTCCCCGGCGGATACGGGGCAGGGGATTTCGAGAGCACCACCGAGGGGCCCGTCCGGTACGCCGAAGTACGTCGCGGGGAAAGGCTGCTCGGGTTCCTCTGGGCGTCTGCCGACGGCGCGGCCGGGTACGAGCCCCGCAGCGCGGCGGGGGACGCGGCCTTCGAGGCGGGCGTGCGCTGGCTGCTACGGTTCCGGGCGGCCCGAGGGGGCGGAGACTCGGCGCTGGAGGCCCTGGACGGTTGCCTCGGCCGGACCGGGGACGCGTCGTCCGTCGGAGCGGTCGTGCACGGGGCGCCGTCGCTGGACGCGCTCGCGGAGTTGTCGGGGAGGGGCTGAGGGTGACGGCGTCGTTGGTGCTGGCGCGGCTGCGGGGCGTGGACTGGGACATGCGGTGGGACCTGGCCTTCGACCGCAACCAGTCCCGGCGGGTGCTGATGTGGGAGTACCTGCGCCGCGCCGCCGTGTGGGCGAAGGCCTGCGGGGGCGAGGAGGCGTGGCCGTTCTACGACGTCACGGCCTACCTGGACCCGGAGTTCGAGCTCCCGGCCGGGCAGGCGGCCGAGCTGGAGGAGCTGGAGCGCACGGTGCACTGGCAGGAGCTGCGGCGGACCTGCGCCGGGGCCGTGCGGCTGGCGGGGCTCCGGGAGCGGAACCCGGCCGCGGTGGACGGGCTGCCGGACCTGTACGAGCCGCTCGTGCTGTTCTACGAGCGCGGCGGGTCCTTCAGCCGTGACTGCTCGGGCGTCTTCATCGACCTTGTCGGCGTGATGATGCGTCCCGGCAAGCTGGACGGCTACCTCGGCAGCCGGCCCGTCGGTGTCCTCGACGACGTCGTGCTCGACGCGCTGGAGTGCGAGGGGAAGCCCACGTACCACGCCGCCGAGGACGGCCTGGGGCCGGTGCGTCGGCAGCGGGTGGTGGGTGACGTACGGGTCGACGAGGTGTTCGGCGCCGGTCCGGGCTGGGAGCCGGCGGAGGCCGGCCCGGCGGGGCTGGTCGCGATCGACCAGCTGGAGGCCGCCCGGCGACTCGGGCGGATCGTGTCCCCCGCCGCCGCCGGGTGATCCGCGCGGACGAGCTGGTCGAGCGGTCACCGCCGTCGATGCGGGCATGGCGGAACCGGCACCGCCGGTTTCGGCGTCGTGAGGGGGCGTACTAGCGTGCGGGGCGACAGGGAGAAGGGAGGCCGGGGTGGCGGCTGAGGATTACGACAGCCAGTTGCTGGAGTCCGTCGCGGTACGGCGGCGCCGGATGCGCGACGCCGTGCTGTTCGGGGCGCAGCGCGGGCGGCGGGTGGCCGACGAGCGGATCGGGAAGGCCGTCGCCGGGCTGGTGATCGCGGCGGTGCTCTGCGCCGGCTGCGTCGGCTGGTCGTTCATCTCCCACCGCCTCATCGGCAAGATGGGGACGCCCGGGCAGGTCAGTACTCGGTGATAGGTTCGAGCGCGTGGTGAGCATGGGGGCAGTGAGCGGTACGGCATTGAGCCGGGTCACCTTGGTGGGTGAGCGGCGGCGGATGGATCTCGTACTGCCCTCCCAGGAGCCCGTCGGGCGGCTTTTGCCCGACGTCATACGGATGCTGGACGACCGGGTGGCCGCGCAGCCGATGCTGCGTCACCTCGTGACGGCCGACGGGTCGGTGATCGAGCACGGCGTCTCGCTCGAGGACGCCGGTGTCGCCGACGGGGCCGTGCTGCGGCTCGTGCGGGTGCAGGACGTGCCGTCCGCGCCCGTGGTGCACGACGTCACGGACGAGGCCGCCGAGGACCTGGACGTACGCGCCTGGCGCTGGCGGCCGTCCGCGCGGCGGGTCACCGCCGGGGCCGGGATGGTCCTGTGGGCGCTGGTGGCGGGATGGTTCGCCCGGCGGGAGTTCGCGCCGGGTGCCGTGGCGGGCGTGCTGCTCGCGGCGGCCGCGGTCGCCGGGGTCGTCGGGGCGCTGGCCGGGCGGCTGAAGCGGTCGGGGCTGGCGGCGGCGCTGCTGGCGTGTGCCGCCGCCGTCGGGGTGCTCGGGGCGTGGACCCTGGGCGACGCGCAGCACTGGGGAGCCATGGGCCGGCTCGCCGCCGTGGCGGGCGCGCTGGCCGTCGGGCTCGCGCTGCTGGGGTGGTTCACGCCGCTCGGGCGGGGCGGGTTCGTGGGCGCCGCCGCCGTGGTTGCGCTGACCGGGGTGTGGGAGGCGACCGCCCTGGCGCAGGGCCAGGCGGGGGCCCGGACCGGGGCCGTGCTCGCCGTGGTCTCGGTGATCCTGCTCGGGCTGCTGCCGCGGCTCGCGCTGGCGGCGGCCGGGCTGACCGGGCTCGACGACCAGCGGGCGCGCGGGGTTTCGGTCAGCCGGTACAAGGTCGCCACCGCCCTCGGCGCCACCCACCGGGGCATGGCGCTGGCCACCCTCGCCACCGCCGTGTCGGCGGGTGCGGCCGGGGTGCTCGCGCTGCGGGAACCCGACGTCTGGACGGTGTCCCTCGCCTCGGCGGTCGCCGTCGTGCTGTGGCTGCGCGCGCGGGCGTTCCCGCTCGTCGCGGAGGTGGTGGCGCTGCTGCTGGCCGGGGCGGCCGTCACGGTGGCGGCACTGCTGGTGTGGGCCGGGCGTTCCGGTGCCGCGGGGCCGCTGGCGGTGCTGCTGGCGCTGGCCCTGGTGGCGTTCGGGGTCCTCGCCGTCCAGCCGCCCGAGCACGTACGGGTCCGGCTGCGGCGGCTCGGGGACACCGCCGAGTCCATCGGCGTCATCGTGCTGTTCCCGCTGCTCATCGGGGTGTTCGGCGTGTACGGGCGGCTGCTCGGCACCTTCGCGTAAGGGTTGCGACTCAGACATGTCAGACATGAGCATGAACCGGCGTGACGGACACGGGCCCGGGAACGGATACGGACACGGCCCCGGTAACGCCCCCGAGAACGCCCCCGGGAACGCCCTTGGGAACGCCCCCGCGAACGCCCAGGGCGACTGGCAGGCCGGCGTCCTGGGCGACCTGACGGGCCACGGCGCGGGCGCGGGCGCTCCCGCCGCCGCACCGCAGGGCGCCCTGCCGGTGCAGCCGCACGCCCCCCTCCCGCAGCAGGCGGCCCCCGTACCCCCGCAGCAGCCGTACACCCAGCAGTACACCCCGCAGGCGCCCCAGGCCCGGGCGCCCGAGACCGTCCCGGTCCCCGGCTCCGACGCCCCCGCCGGCCGCCCCCGCCACGGCGACCCGCTGGTGCGCCGCACCCTGCGCACCCTGCGCGGAGCGCTCGGCTCCTCCGTCGCCAAGGCCGTCGCCGCCGAGACGGAACTGGCCACGCAGGTGCAGCAGCCCGTCACCACCGGCCGCCACATCGTCGTCACCAGCATCCGCGGCGGCTCCGGCAAGACCACCGTCACCGCCCTCCTCAGCCGCACCTACAACCACTTCCGCCACGACCCGGTGCTCACCCTGGAGGCGGACGCCGCCCTCGGCACCCTGCCGGTCCGGCTCGGCGTCCAGTCCCTGCGCTGGACCTGCGCGGACGTCGCGCAGATCGTCCGCCCCTCCATGCAGCTCACCGACATCACCGGCTACCTCGTCCCGCTCGCCGACGGCGGCTGGCTGCTGCCCGGCAGCCAGGGCCGGATCGGCGCCCAGGTCGACGTCGCCACCTACCGGACCGTGATGGTCGCGCTGCGCCGCTACTTCGGGGTCACCGTCGCCGACTGCGAGACCCTCCCGGGCGACGTGGCCCGTACCGCGCTCGACACCGCGCACGCCCGCGTGCTCACCGCCCCCGCCACCGCCGAGGGCCTCGTCTCCACCCTCGCCGTCCTCGACTGGCTGGCCTCCCTGCCGGTGCCCGTGCTGCCGCGCACCGTCGTCGTGCTCACCGTCCAGTCCCCGCACCCCGCCGTCGACCTCGGCAAGGCCGTCGAGAAGCTGCGCGCGACGGGCGCGGGGGTCGTCGTACTGCCCTACGACCGCCATCTCGCCTCCGGCGGCACCATCCGGACCGAACTCCTCGGCGTCGGGACCCGGGAGGCGGCCATGCGGCTCGCCGCCGACGTGCTCCAGCGGGCCGTGGCCCTCCCGGCGGCCGGTGCTGCCCGGTGACCCAGCAGCTGATCCACCGGCCGGCCCGGGGCACCCTGCCCCCCGCCCCCGCACAGCCCCACGCCGTCGAGGCCCCGCCCAACCTGCCCGAGGGCAAGATCGGCAGCCCCGCCACCGCGCTGCTGCCGATGGCCGGCGTGATGGGCTCGGTCGTGATGATGACTGTCATCCGCAACAGCCAGTTCGCCGCCGTCGGGGCGATCGTGCTGGTCTTCGCCCTGCTCGGCGCCGTCGCCATGTTCTGGTCGCAGCGCGGCAAGGCCCAGCGCACCCGCCGCGCCCAGCGCGAGCGCTACCTGGAGTACCTGGAGGAGCAGCGCGAGGAACTCGGCGCGCGCGAGAAGGCGCTGCGCGACGAGGCCCGCCGCCTCAACCCGCCGCCGGAGGCCCTCTACGACCTCGTGCGCGACCCCGCGCGGCTGTGGGAACGGCGCCGCACCGACCCGGACTTCCTGCGCCCGCGGCTGGGCACCGGCGCCGTCGCCGTGCAGGAACTGAGCCTCGCCGCCGGGGCCGGAGGCGTGCTCACCCCGCCCGACCGGTTCATGCTCAACGAGGCCGGAGCCCTCATGGCCCGCTTCGGCCGGGCCAGCGACTTCCCGCTGACCGTCCCCCTCGACCGCGCCGGGAACGTCAGCATCGTCGGCGACCGCGAGGGCGTCCTGCGCGTGGCCCGCGCCCTGCTCACGCACACCGCCGTCCTGCACGCCCCGGACGACGTGGCCATCGCCCTCGGTGTGCCCGGCGACCGGATGGCGGACTGGGAGTGGGCCAAGTGGCTGCCCCACGTCCTCGACCAGCAGGAGTACGACGGGCCCGTCGCCGCCCGCCGGATCGCCCCCAGCCTGCCCCAGCTCGCCACCGGGGTCCTCGCACCCGACCTGCGCCGCAGGGCCTCGTACGCGGCCGAGGTGCGCCGGGGCCTGTCCGACCGGCGCGCCCTGGCGCTGGCCGGCCGGCTCCTCGTCGTCAGCGACGAGTACGGCGACAACGCCGTCGAACTGCCCCGCCCGGACACGGCGGTGGGCCTGGCCGACATGAACACCACCGTGCTGCACCTGCTCGCCGAGCAGGTCCACGAGCCCGACGAGGTGACCATACGGATCACCGTGGACGGCAGCCACGTCACCGTCCGCGACCTGCGCACCCCGCAGGCGCCCGCCGCCGAGGGCCTCAGCGACGCCCTCGGGCCCGCCACGGCCGAGGGCCTGGCCCGCATGCTCGCCCCGCTGCGGCTGTCCGCCGAGTCCGTCGCCGAGGGCACCCCCCTCTCCGGGCCGGTGGACTTCATGGGCCTGCTCGGCATCACCGACCCGGCCGCCCTCGACGTGAAGCGCCTGTGGGCGCCGCGCGGCGAGCGGGACTTCCTGCGCGTGCCGATCGGCGTCGACGACCGGCACGGCCCGGTGCTGCTCGACCTCAAGGAGTCCTCGCAGCTCGGCATGGGCCCGCACGGGCTGTGCGTCGGCGCGACCGGCTCCGGCAAGAGCGAGCTGCTGCGTACGCTCGTCCTCGCCCTGGTCGCCACCCACTCGCCCGAGGACCTCGCGATGGTCCTCGTCGACTACAAGGGCGGCGCCACCTTCGCCCCCTTCGAGAAGCTCCCGCACGTCGCCGGGGTCATCACCAACCTGGAGAACCAGGCCGGGCTCGTCGAGCGCGTCCACACCAGCCTCGCCGGCGAGGTCAAGCGCCGCCAGCAGGTCCTCAAGGACGCCGGGAACGTCGCCGACATCGGCCACTACGCGGTGCTGCGCGCCGAGAAGCCCGAACTGGAGCCGCTGCCGCACCTGTTCGTCGTCATCGACGAGTTCGGCGAACTCCTCACCGCCAAGCCCGACTTCATCGACCTGTTCCTGTCCATCGGCCGCATCGGCCGCTCCATCGGCGTGCACCTGCTGCTCTCCAGCCAGCGCATCGAGGGTGGCAAGCTCAAGGGCCTGGACACCTACCTCTCCTACCGGCTCGGCCTGCGCACCTTCTCCGCCGACGAGTCGCGCACCGTCCTCGACACCACCGACGCCTTCCAGCTGCCGCCGCTGCCCGGCTTCGGCTACCTCAAGGTGGACACCTCCACCTACACCCGCTTCAAGGCCGGGTACGTCTCCGGCCGCTACCGGGGCCCGGCCGCCGAGCGCGACGACGCCGAACACGGACCGCTCGCCCTGCCCTACCCCGTCTTCAACACCCTCCAGGACAGCGCCGGGCAGCCCGACGAGACCGAGGAGAAGCCCACCGCCACCGCCCGCGAGACCGGGCCCAGCGTGCTCTCCGTCATCGTCGACCAGCTCGCCGACGCCGCCCCGCCCGTACGCCGCATCTGGCTGCCGCCGCTGCCCGAGGCCATCCCCCTCGACGCCGCCGCCGGACCCCTCTCCGTCACCGGACGCGGACTCCAGCTCGGCACGGGCGGGCGTCCCCCGCTGAAGGTGCCCCTCGGCGTCCTCGACGACCCGGCCCGCCAGTGGCGCGGCCCCTGGGAACTGGACCTGACCGTCGCCGGCGGGCACACCGCCGTCACCGGCGGCCCCCAGTCCGGCAAGACCACCCTGCTGCGCACCATCGCCCTCTCGCTGGCGCTGACCCACACCCCCCAGGAAGTCGCCGTCTACGGCCTCGACCTGGCCGGCGGCGGCCTCGCCGCGCTCGCCGGGCTCCCGCACGTCGGCGGGATCGCCGGCCGCGCCGACCGGGAACGGGCCGCCCGTACGGTCGCCGAGGTGCGCGCCATGCTCGCCCAGCGCGAGGAGCTCTTCCGCGAGCACTCCATCGACTCCGTTGACCAGCTGCGCCGGCTGCGCTCCCAGGGACGGCTCACCGAGCTCGCCTCCACCGACATCGTGCTGCTCGTCGACGGGTACGGGGCGCTGCGCGAGGAGTTCTCCGAGCTGGACGACTCCGTCACCGACCTGCTCAAGCGGGGCGGCGGCTACGGCATCCACGTCGTCGCGGGCATGCTCCGCTGGAACGACGTGCGGATCGCCAACCAGTCCCTGTTCGGCGGCCGCGTCGAGCTGCGCCTGGGCGACCCCTCCGACTCGGCCATCGACCGCAAGCTGTCCGAGACGATCTCCCCCGACACCCCGGGCCGGGTCCTCACCGACGGCAAGCTCTTCGCGCAGACCGCCCTGCCGCGCATCGACTCCCGGGCCGGGAACACCGACCTGGCCGCCGCCCTGGAGGAGGCCGCCGGTACCGTCCGCGCCACCTGGCACGGCGAACTGGCCTCCCCCGTACGGGTCCTGCCCGCGCGGCTGCCGGCCGACCGGCTGCCCACCGTGGACCAGGAGCCGCACCGGGTCCCCGTCGGCGTCGACCAGGACGTCCTCGCCCCGGTCCTCCTCGACCTCTTCGGCCAGGACCAGCACCTGCTGATCCTCGGCGACAACGAGTGCGGCAAGACGAACCTGCTCGCCCTCGTCGCCCGCCAGCTCATCGCCCGCTACGGCGAGGAGGAACTGGTCTTCGCCGTCTACGACCCCCGGCGCGGGCTGCGCGGCGTGGTCCCCGAGCCCTACCGGGGCGGGTACGCGCACAACGCCAAGATCGCCGCGGCCCTGTCGGCCGGGATCGCCAAGGAGCTCGACAAGCGGCTCCCGGAGGACGGCATCGACCCGGACGCCGAACCGGGCGACGGCCCGGGCTTCGCCGGGCCGCGCATCGTGGTCCTCGTCGACGACTACGACATCCTCACCACCGCCGGGCAGCAGCCGCTCCAGGCGTTCGTCCCCTACCTGCCCTCCGCGCAGGACATCGGCCTGCACTTCGTCATCGCCCGGCGCGTCGCCGGCTCCTCCCGGGCCCTGTACGAGCCGCTGCTGACCACCCTGCGCGAGTCGGGCACCACCGCCCTCGTCATGAACGGCGAGCGCTCCGAAGGGCAGCTGTTCCCGCAGCTGTACGCCAGCGCCCAGCCGCCCGGGCGCGGCACGCTGGTGCGCCGGGGCCGCCCGCACCAGATCGTGCAGACCGCCCTCGCCGACACCCCGAGCCAGGAAGCACCCTGACACCGTGACCAAGGACGTCATCGCCCTCACCGCCAAGATGCCCGACACCACCGCGCTGATGGTGGCGCTGACGGCGGGCGGCGCCGACCTCGACGCCCAGACCGCCGCCGACGGCGCCGTGATCCAGCTGCTGGGGTCGGGCGGCAGGCCGCTGGTCTCCGTGGAGGCGCCCGTACTGGTCCAGGTGCCCGGCGAGGTGGAACGGCTCCTCGGGACGCCCTCGGCGACTCCCGTCTGGTGGACGGAGACCCGCGCCTCCACCGCCGTGCCCGAGGCGGCCCCGCTGGCCGGAGCCGTCGCCGGCCGCCTCGCGGAGGTGCTCGGCGGGACGGTCTGGCCCGAGGGCGCGGGGCACGTCGGGGTGGTGCCGGTGACGTCCGAGGCCTCTGCGGCGCCCGCGCCCGTCGGAGCGCTGCCGACCGTGGACGTGGTCACCGAGTCGACCGCGGTGGTGCTCGCGGACCGGCCGGTGCTGGGGCTGACGGCCTGGCTGTCGGACGTCCTGCGCACCACGGCGGAGTTCGGCGCGGCCCTGCACATCGTCACCCCGGACCACTGCCGGCTGAGCCTGCCGCTGCGGACCGCGCTGGCCGGGGCGCCGAACCGGTGGGTGGTCCAGGACCCCGAGTGCGGGTACTACGACGGCCTGTCCGGGGCGGTGCTGAGCTGGCAGGACGGCACCTTCGCCCCGGCCCGCGACGAGGCGGGCCGGCCGCGGCTCGCGGCCGCTTTCGGGCGGGCGGGGACGCCGGGGGAGCGCCGGCTGACCGTGCAGTTCCGTACGGAGCACCCCGCCGAGGAGGAACTGCTGGTCGGCCGCTCGCTGGAGGCCGCCTGGCGCACCCTGACCGGGGGGCCGCCCGCGGGCTGGGGCACCGCCGAGCCCGTGAACCTGCCGTGGTCGCCGCGCCAGCTCACCGACCTCGCCCGGGGCCGGGCGCCCGAGCCCACGCTGGTCACCGCCGTCGGATCGCCGGAGCGGCCCGCGCTGGCGACCGTACGCGTGACCCGCACGGCGGCCGGGGTCGAGGAGGACGTCACCCTGTCGCTGGGGTACGGGCCCTCGGAGGAGGTGCCCTCGGCCGCGCTCGCGGAGCTGGCGGAGGTGCTGGCGGCCGGGCACGGCCTGGTCAGCATGCTGGTCTCCGTCGGGCCGGGGCGGCGCGACCTGAGCCTGGTCCCGCGGGTGTCCGCGCCCGCCGTGCCGGTGTCGTTCACCCTGGGCGGGGCGGGCGTGGCCGAGGCGACGCTGACCCGGGCGCGCAGGCCTCCGCTGGCGGTGACGCCCGTCCAGGTGGGGCCGCAGCGCAGGCCCGGGCTGCACTACCCGCTGGGCGACGGCGCCGACCCGGCGGCGTGGGAGGCCCTGTCCACGCTGCTGAGCCACCTGCGCACGGCGGTGCCGCCTCCGGCGTAGGCCGGGCGGCGGCGGGCCGGACGTGGGCTCGTGCGGGGCAGGCGGGATGACCGCGGACACCCGCGCGGAGGGCCCGTGGGGTTATCCCGCGCCGCCGCCGGCGCGGACCAGGCCCGTCTCGTACGCCAGGACCACCACCTGCACCCGGTCGCGCAGGCCCAGCTTCGTCAGGATGCGGCCCACGTGCGTCTTGACCGTCGCCTCCGACAGCACCAGCCGGGCCGCGATCTCCCCGTTCGACAGCCCCTGGGCCACCAGCAGCATGACCTCGCGCTCGCGGTCCGTCAGCCGCTCGATCTCCTTGTGCTCCGGCTCCGCCGTCGTGGTCGGCAGCATCGGCGCGAACCGGTCCAGCAGCCGCCGCGTCGTCGAGGGGGCCACCACCGCGTCCCCGCTGTGCACCGACCGGATCGCGGCCAGCAGCTCGGCCGGCGGGACGTCCTTCAGCATGAAGCCGCTCGCCCCCGCCTTCAGGCCCGAGAACGCGTACTCGTCCAGGTCGAAGGTGGTCAGGATGATCACCTTCGGGTGCTCCTGCGGCTCACAGATGCGCCGGGTGGCCTCCACCCCGTCGAGCTTGGGCATGCGCACGTCCATCAGCACCACGTCCACCGCCGTGGCCCGCAGCACCTCCAGCGCCTCCAGGCCGTTGCCCGCCTCCGCGACGACCTCCATGTCCGGCTGGGCGGCGAGCACCATGCGGAAGCCGGTGCGCAGCAGCACCTGGTCGTCGACGAGCATCACTCGGATGGACATCCGTGGATTACCTCTCACTCTTCTTGAGCGGGAGCAGGGCACTGATGCGGAAACCCCCGCCGGGACGCGGTCCCGCGTCCAGGGTTCCCCCGACCATACCGATGCGTTCCCGCATGCCGATCAGACCGTGTCCGGCGCCGTCCGCGCCGCCGTCCTCGTACAGTTCGTGCGCCGCGCCCCGCCCGTCGTCCTCGACCAGCAGGCCCAGGCCGTCGTCGAAGTAGACCAGCCGTACGCTCGCCCGCGCATCGGGGCCCCCGTGCTTGCGGGTGTTCGTCAGCGCCTCCTGCACGATCCGGTACGCCGTCAGCTCCACCCCGCTGGGCAGCCTGCGCGGGGCGCCCTCCACCGCGAAGTCCACCGTCAGCCCGGCCGCCCGCACCTGCTCCACCAGCACCTCGATCTGCTCCACGTCGGGCTGCGGCACGTAGTCCTCGGACTCCTGCGGCTCTCCCGTCCGCAGGACGCCCAGCAGCCGGCGCATCTCGGCGAGCGCCTGGCGGCCGGTCCCCGAGATGGTCTGGAGGGCCTCCTTGGCCTGCTCGGGCGCCACGTCCATGACGTACGCGGCCCCGTCGGCCTGGACCACCATCACCGAGACGTTGTGCGCGACGACGTCGTGCAGCTCGCGGGCGATGCGGGCCCGCTCGGCGGCCACCGCCACCTTGGCCTGCGCCTCCCGCTCCTTCTCCAGCCGCTGGTTGCGCTCCACGAGCTGGGCGTAGTAGGCGCGGCGGGTGCGCAGCGAGTCGCCCATCACCCAGGCGAGAGCGAAGGGGACCATCATGAACAGGGCGAAGAGGACTTCCTGGACCGTGCCGGCGCTCTTGTCGACGCCGAAGCGCAGGAAGTACAGCGGGGAGGCCAGCAGTCCGGAGACGAGGGCGGCGCGCGAGACCCAGCGGGGGACGTCGGCCGCCGCCACCGTGAAGAGGACGACCAGCATCGCGACGTCGCAGAACTGCATCTCCTGGCCGATGGCCAGCTGGCAGACGCCCGCGGCCGCCGTCAGCCAGAACACCGGCACGGTCCACCTGCGGCGCAGGGCCACGGCGGCGGCCAGCGCGGCCACCACGGGGACGGTGGCCAGCCGCAGCGCGGTGCTCTGCCCCTCGGCGCCGACGACGTTCATCATCGAGACCCCGAAGAAGAGGACAGCCCAGAAGCTGTCGACGCCCGTCGGGTGTCTGCGGATGAAGTCGTAGAGGCGCTGCACGTAACAAAGCGTAGGGAAAGCGGATAGGTGCTGGAGTCAACCACAGGTGCGATCCCTGCGACGGGGGAGTACTCCGCAAGGTGGAGGGTCGGCTTAGTCTGTGGGGGATGAGCGCGCAGGGTGAGGTCAGGGGGCCCGTCGGCGGCCCCGTCCGGTGGCGGGCCGCGATGGAGGCCGCGCTGTACGGGCCCGGCGGCTTCTACGTCCGTCCGGGCGGGCCGGGGCCCGCCGGGCACTTCCGGACCTCCGTGCACGCCTCGCCCCTGTACGCCGCGGCCGTGGCGCGGCTGCTGGAGTGGGTGGACGGCGCCCTCGGGCGGCCGGAGCGGCTCGGCCTGGTCGACATGGGGGCCGGGCGGGGCGAACTGCTGGCCGGCGTCCTCGCCGCCCTGCCGCCGCGGACGGCCGCGCGCGTGGACCCGTACGCGGTGGAGCGCGCGGCCCGGCCCGAGGGGCTGGACCCCCGCATCCGGTGGGTGAACGCGCCGCCCGAGGGGATCACGGGGCTGCTGTTCGCGAACGAATGGCTGGACAACGTACCGCTGGAGATCGCCGAGGACGGCCGCTACGTGCTGGTCGCCCCCGACGGTACGCAGACCCCCGGCGGCCCCCTCGACGAGCCCGACCGGGCCTGGCTGGAGCGGTGGTGGCCCGGCGCGACGGGACCGGAGGGCGGCCGGGCGGAGATCGGCCGGGCCCGCGACGAGGCCTGGGCGGCGGCCGTCGCCACCGTCGAGCGGGGCCTGGCGGTCGCCGTGGACTACGCCCACACCCGCGCGGCCCGGCCCCCGTACGGCACGCTCACCGGCTTCCGCGACGGCCGCGAGGTCGCCCCGGTGCCGGACGGCAGCTGCGACGTCACCGCGCACGTCGCGCTGGACGCCTGCGCGGGACCGGGCGCCGGCCTGCTCACCCAGCGCGCCGCGCTGACCGCCCTCGGCGTCTCGGGCGCCCGGCCCCCGCTGGCCCTGGCCTCCACCGACCCGGCGGGCTACGTACGCGCCCTGGCGGCGGCGGGCGAGGCGGCGGAACTCACCGCGCGCGGAGGCCTGGGCGACTTCGGCTGGCTGGTCCAGCCGGTCGGCATCGGCCCCTGGCCGGCCTAGGCCGGTCTAGAGCCTCTTCGCGCTGCGCAGGGTCGTCGCGTAGTAGCCGTTGCCGTCGAGGCGCGAGGTGCCGCCCTTGTCGCCGATCGTCGGCCCGTTGGCCTCCTCCCGGCTGGAGATGAAGATCTTGTGGCCGTCGGTGTCGGTGCCCAGGTAGATGCCCGTGTGGTCGAGGCGGTCCTTGGTGCGGGCGTCGAGCTTGAAGAACAGCAGGTCACCGGGCTGGATCACGTCGATGGAGGTGGGGCGGTCGGCCGCGCCGACCCCCTTGAGCGGGATCACGTCCGTGCCCAGCCTGGAGCGGGCCATGCCGTTCGCGGTGCGCGGCAGGCCGGCTGCGCCCGGGGTGTCGTCGGGCATCAGGGGGTAGCGGGCGCGGTAGCCGAAGACGGTCCGCACGAAGCCGGAGCAGTCCATCGAGCGGTAGCGCGGGGCCTGCGGCTGCTTGGTGACGCCGTTGCGGAAGGCGTACGGCTTGCCGAGGTAGTCGTAGAAGTCCGACTGCTCCAGGCGCAGGTCGTTGCCGGCGGAGCCGTTGGGGTTGAGCGGGCCGAAGGAGGCGTCGCCCGCGTAGGCGGTGCCCTGCGCGTCCTTCTTCACCGGGGCCTGGTCGCCGTACTGGAAGGCCATCGCGAAGACGTCGTCCTCCTGGCTCCCGAAGTACTTCGTGAACCAGTCCTTGAACCACTGCTGGTTCTCCGCGCCCGCCTTCCACTGCTCGGGCATCAGGCGGACCCAGTTCTCGGTGACGACCCGGGACGTGGTGTTCGCGGGTTCGGTGAAGGTGCGGCTCGGGCCGGTGAGGGTGGCCGTGCGGGCGCCGTCGGTGAAGGTGGCCAGCACCTGGCCGGTGCCGTCGCGCAGCACCGACCGGTCGGGGCTGCGGACGCGCTCCCACTTGCGGGCGCCCGCCGCGCCCGACGGGACGCCCGCCGCGACGGCCGCGTCCTGGACGACCTGTACGGCGGGCGCCTTGGCCTGCTCCTCGGCGCGCAGCGCGTAGGTGAGGTACGCGCTGCCGGCCAGCAGCGCGAGCACGGTGGCCGTGTGCAGCGCGGGGCGGGTGCGGCTGCGGCTCTTCGGCGTGGCGGTCATACGGGTGGCTCCGGTGCAGGTGGGGCGGATGCGGTGCGGTGCGGCTAGGCGGAGGGCATGACGCCGAGGAGGATTCCGGCGGTCAGGACGACGTACGTCATGAGCGTGGCGCTGCCGGTGGCCAGCAGGGTGGCGCCCTTGGGCTGGCGGACCAGCTGGTAGGCGATCAGGCCGGGCACGATGAAGCCGAGGGTCTGGTTGGCGTACAGCAGCGGGAACTCCAGCTGGAGCACGATCACGACGGTGGCCTGGAGCAGGACGCCGATGAGGACGACGGCGGCGAAGAGGCGCTTGCCGTAGAGGATGACGAACTTCTGCGTGAGCAGGGCCAGGACGTACGTCAGCACCGTGATGCCGACCACGAGCGCGGCCCGCTGGAGGTCCTCGATCAGGGTGAGCGCGAGCCAGCCCGGGGTGATCATGCCGCCGGGTGAGAGGTTCGTCGTGAGGTAGCAGAGCAGGGAGAACAGCAGGCCCAGCGCGATGCCGATCGCGGCGATCTCGGGGGTGAGGACGGCGGGGATCAACGGGGTTCTCCAGGGTGGTGCGGGTACGGCTGCGGCGGCTGTGCCGAGGCCTGCGGCCAGGCCGGTACGGGAGTGGCGGCGGCGATCCCGTACGGGTCCGCGGGCGGAACGGCCCGGCCGTACGGCTCCCCGGGCCAGGGGGCACGGGCGTACGGGTCCTGGGCGTACGGGTCCTGGGCGTACGGCCCGTGCTGCCCGGCCGCCGTGTACGGCTGCTGCCCGTACGGCTGCGGCTCGCGCGGGGCGGGCCCGAAGCCGTGCGGGCCGTACGGGTCCTGCCCGTACGGGTCGTCCGCGTACGGGTCGACCGGGCGCGTGAAGACCGGCGCCGGCTCCTCCCGCCGGACGGGCCCGGTGTGCCCGTCCGACCCGCCCGTCCCGTCCGGCTCCTGCGGCCGGGCCCCGGCGGGCTCGCTCTCGTCCGCCGGCAGCTCCGCGAGGTGCTCCAGCAGGACCTCGCCCTGCCCGTGGATGTTGCCGATGGCCACCAGCGAGGAGCTCTCGCCCAGGTGCCCCAGCAACTCCCGCACGAACTGTGCGCCGTCGCGCTGGTCGCCGCCCAGGTCGACGGCACGGTCGCGCCACTCGGCCGGGATCGCGTCGACGGCGCTCTTCGCGGGGTGCCCGATCACGAACACCTGCTCCGGCCGCAGGTCGGGGACGATCGACCCCATCTGGGCGTTGCGCTCGACCCGGTCGGGGCGGCAGTTGATCACCACGTTCAGGGGGCGCTCGATGGCGCCCAGGTCCAGCAGCTGGTTGATGTTCATCAGCGTGGACTCGGGGTCGTTCGCCGCGAAGACGTTGGCGAACCGCAGCCGCTTCCCGCCCGGGGCCTCGTACCGCTCGACCGACAGCACGCCCGGGTCCGGCGGGGCGTCGTACATGCCCTGGAGGGCGGTGGCCCGGTCGACGCCCAGCAGCCCGGCGACGGTGAGCGCGATCGCGACGTTCTCCTTGAAGGTGAACCAGCTGAACCCGCGCAGCTCCTCGTCCGAGACCGTGTCCGGGTCGGCGTAGACGAGCGTGCAGTCCCGGGCGTCCGCCTCCTCCTGGAGCACGTGGAAGCGCTCCTTCTCGGCGGTCACGCAGATCCCGCCGTGCGGCATCGAGCGCGACAGGGAGCGGGCGATGTCGTCCAGGGTGGGGCCCATCTCCGCGACGTGGTCCTCGCGGACGTTGCACAGCACGCCGATGGTCGACTGGATCAGCTTGGACTGGTTGATCTCCTGGAGCGCCGGCATGACCGCCATGCACTCCATGACCAGCGCGTCCGGCCGGTAGGCGGCGGCGCGCCGCACGATG
Source organism: Streptomyces sp. NPDC034085 (assembly GCF_055575555.1). Taxonomy (NCBI): domain Bacteria; kingdom Bacillati; phylum Actinomycetota; class Actinomycetes; order Kitasatosporales; family Streptomycetaceae; genus Streptomyces; species Streptomyces sp. NPDC034085. Next base: position 20,118 of record NZ_JBVISL010000018.1, read on the forward strand.
CCGATCTGCTCGACCACGTTGGCGATGCCGAACTTGCGGTACACCGGCTCCTCGGTGGCGTCCGGGTGGATGAACCGGGCCGCGGTGCCGGTGGTCTTGGCGACCGTGGTCAGGCCGCCGCCGCGCAGGGCGCCCGCGCACAGCCGGGTGATGGAGCTCTTGCCGCGGATGCCGTTGACCAGCACCCGGGTCGGTATCCGGTCCAGGCTGGCGAAGTGGCGGCGCTGTTCGACGATGCCGGCGACGAGCATGACCAGGCAGCTGACGAGCAGGACGCAGTAGAGGAAGAGCACGGCGGATCAGTTCCTTCCGGCCGGGTCGGAAGGCGCTCCGCCGGCCTGCTTGCGCTGGTGCTGCTGGAGCTGGAGCTGCTGGCGGATGATCTCCAGGCTGCGCGTGACGGCGCCGACCTCGTCGTGGTGTCGGGGGTAGAGCACCGTGCGCCGGTCGCCGTCGGCGAGGGCCTCGGCGCGCCGGGCGAGTTCGCGCAGCGGCGCCACCACGACGACCTGGAGCCAGCCCAGGCAGGCGGCGCCGACGGCGAGGCCGAGCAGGCCGGCGAGGACGGTGCGGTTCTGCAGGCTGTATTCGTGGATGGCGAGGCCCTTGGCGGACTGCCAGCTGACCACGGTCCAGTCCAGCGGCTTGGCCGCGCCGCCGCCGACGAAGGGGGCGGCGGCCGCGATGACGTGGTCGCCGCCGCTGCGGTACAGGATGCTGCCGGGCCGGGGGGACATGCCGACCTTGAGGGCGGAGCCGGTGACCAGGGCGTCGAGCCGTTCGTCGTCGAGCTTCTCGAAGGCGCGGTAGCCGCTGTTGGAGCCGATGACCCGGTGCTTCGCGTCGACGACCCGGATCTCGCCGAGGCCCGGCCGCCTGAGGAGGGAGTTGAGGAAGTCGATGCGGAACTCGCCGACGACGGCAGCGCCTTCCCGGCCGGGGATCTCGGCGGTGGCGACGATCACCGGCTCCTTGTCGCCGTCGTAGAGGGTGACGGGCTCCTTGCGGGGGCCCTTGCCGAAGGGCGCCCGGGGGTGGCCGCCCGCCTGGGCGAGGGCCTTGCCGGCGGGGTCGAGGACGTAGAGGGAGCCGTAGCGCAGGTGCTCCTGGGCGGTGCGTTCCAGGACGGTGGTCATGTGCTGCGGGCTGGTGTCCTTGTCCATCAGGGAGGCCACGGACAGCAGGTCGGCATGGCCCTCGTTGAGGGCGCGCCGGATCCGGTCGTTGAGGGTGTCGGTGCGTTCGCGCTGGTCGTTGACCAGCTGCTGCGGTACGACGACGTCGTCCCCGGCCCGGTTGACGAGCAGGCCCAGGGGCGCGCACCAGGCCAGGAGCAGCACGGCGCACACCGCGAGGAGCGTACGGGCCCCGGTGCGGCGCCTCCGCGCGCGGGCGGGCGGGGCGGCGGTGGCGCGGTCCGCGGGCCGCCCGTCCATGAGCCGGCCGCGCAGGCGTTCCAGCGCGGCGGCGATCCGGGCGGCCTCGGCGCCCCGGGGGACGGTGACGGGGCGGGTGAGGTCGCCGCGCGTCAGCCGCCGGCTCTCCAGGAACAGGCTGATCAGCGGGCGCTGCACGGTCGCCACCAGCAGGGCGACGACGAGGGCGCCGACCAGCAGCAGGGCGGCGGCCAGGACGAGTCCGGCGAAGGCGTCGGAGGTGCGGGCGGGGTTCTGGGCGACGCTGACCATGGCGACGACGGTCAGTTCCAGGCTGGTGGCGTGGGTGCCGACGCCCGGTTCGGGCCCGGCGAGGCGGGCGTAGCCGGCCGCGGCGCGTTCGCCGCCCCACTGGCCCCCGGTCAGGCTGCCGCTGACGCCGGGGAAGCCGCCGGAGCCGGGCTCCTTCACGGTCAGGGGGTGGGCGCGGGCCTTGCGGGCGGCGGTCCTGGAGAAGGAGGCCAGCTGCTTGGTGTCGCGTTTGACGTCGGCGCGCTGGAGGTCGGTGAGGACCATCTCCGGCTCGGGGATGCCGTCGGTGCTCAGGACGGTGCCGTCGGCGCCGACGACGGCGATGCTGCGGAAGTTGCCGAGGCTGATGCCGGGGAAGCGCAGGCTGCTGGAGGCGACGAGGAGCTGCTGCGGCTGGTCCTTCCAGTCCAGGAGGGAGAGGGTCAGCAGCCGGGTCTCGCCGTTGGCCAGGGTGACCATGCGGGGGGCCAGGCCGCCCTCGCGGGAGAGCCCGCCGCGGTCGACGGCGGTCAGCGGGAGGTTCTCGCCCCGTGCGGCGAGGAGCCGGCCGGAGGCGATCTCCACGACGGCGGTGCCGCGCCACTTCTGGTAGACGCTGCCGATCCGGTCGAGCACGGCGTCGGGGGCGACGGTGGCGCCGGTGGAGAACAGCGACGCCGCCCGGTTCAGGTCGGTGACGCTCTCGTCCAGGGAGGCGCGCAGCGCGATGGCGCCGTCCTCGGCGAAGTGCTGCTGGGAGGTGAGCACGGCCTGGGGGAGGCGGTCCTCGCGGAGGGTGCCGAGGCTGAACGCGGTGAATCCCGCCAGGGCGAGCAGCAGGACCGACAGGACGGTGATCGGCGGTCTGATGCCACCGAGCAGGGACATGTCGGCCCTGCGGCGGGCCTTGCGCCGTCGCGTGGGGCGCGGAGCGGCCACAGCGGGGTCCTTCCTGGCGGGGGAGGTCGGGTGTGCGTACGTACGGGCGGTCCTGCGCGGGGTCAGTCGGGCAGCGTCCGCAGCGGCCGCAGACCGTCCCCGGCGGCGCCGCGGTTGAGCAGGGTGCCCTGGGTGCGTTCGAAGGCCAGGCGGTAGCGGGCCCGCTGTTCCGGCAGCAGCTTCGTGCCGTCGGAGAGGACGGCGGCGATGTCGACGAGCCGGTGGTCGCGGACGGGCGCGGCGTTCGTCGTGCCGGGCAGGTCGGCGCCGGGGGTGCTCTCGGGGTCGGGCGGGATGTCGGTGAAGGTGGGCACGAAGCGGGCCCGGACGTCCCACGTGCCGTTCTTCTCGGTGAAGTCGAACCAGCCGATGGCGCCCTCTTCGGTCAGGCCGCTGGGCACGTCGTGCCGGGCGAGCTGGTTGCCGAGCCCGTACGCGACCCAGGTGCCGCCGACCTTCTCCATCGGCTGGACGACGTGGGCGTGGTGGCCGATGACCAGGTTGATCCCGGTCTCCTCGGCGATCCTGCGGGCCAGTTCGAGTTGCGGGTTGCTGGGGTTGGGCTGGTGTTCGCGGCCCCAGTGGACGGAGAGGACGACCACCTCGGCGCCGGCGGCGCGGGCCTTCTTCTCGGCGGCGGCTATGGCCTTGAAGCTGGTCAGGTTGGCCAGCCAGGGCTTGTCCCGGGGGACCTCGCGCCCGTTGAAGCCGAAGGCGAAGGAGATCTGGGCGACCTTGACGCCCTTGACGTCGAGGATCAGCGGCTTGTCGGCCTCGGCCCGGTTGCGGGCGGAGCCGGTGTGCCGGAGGCCTTCGCGGTCCAGGGTGTCGAGGGTGCGGTAGACGCCCTCGGGTCCGTGGTCGAGGGTGTGGTTGGAGGCCGTGGAGCAGGTGTCGTAGCCGACGTTCTTGATCGTCTTGGCGATCTGCGGCGGCACGAGGAAGTCGGGGTAGGTCTGGAAGGGGCCGTTCGGCTGGCCGAGGACCGGCTCCATGTGGCAGATGCCGAGGTCTGCCTTGCTGATGACCGGCTTGATCCCGGCCATGATCCGGTCGAAGTCGTACCCCGTGTGGCCGGCGGCCTTCGCGTCGCGGGCGGCCTGGTCGGTGAGCTGGGGGTGGATGAGGATGTCGCCCGCCGCGGCGACCGAGAAGGAGCGTCCCGCACCGGCGGCCGGGGCCTCGTCCGGTGCGCCGAGGAGGCCGCATCCGGCGAGCGCGAGGCTCAGCGGGAGGGCCAGGGCGGCGGTCCGGGAGGGGACCGGCCGGACGGGGGGCATTTTCATCCGGCTATTTTCAGCCAAGTGATGACGGTGAAACGGGCGAGACCCTTGATGATCATTGCTGCTGTTTGCGTAGTGATCATGGGAGTGTTCGTTTATGCGGCTTTTCGGTCGGGTGATTCGGGGCAAAAGGCCACGGCACCCTCGGCTGCGCCTGTGGCCAAGGACACGGATCTCCTTCGACGGGTCACCGGCTTCACCGCCGGTTTCGAGGCGGAGCGCCGTTATCGGCCACCCACTCCGGCGGAGCGGGCCGTCCTGACCGAGGGGGTTTCCGCCCTGTTCGACGGGAACACCGACCGCGCGCGGACCCGGCTGGGCGAGGTCGGCTACCGCCTCGACACCTTCACGGACCGGCCCGGCGGACGCCGCTACGCGGAGGTCGCCGAGGCGTCAGGCGGCGTCGCCGAGCGGGGGTGGGGCCGGGTGTACGCCGAGCTCGGCACGCCCCCGCGCTGGTCGGTGCAGGTCCCGCACCCCGTGGCCGACCGGGACACCGAGCGGCTCGGGGTCTCGGTGCTGCGCGGGGCGCCGGGCGGGGTCATGGTCCTGGCGGGGGCCCACCGCGAGGCGGGCGGCTCCGGGGGCGGCTCGGAGGGCGGATCCCGGGGCGGTTCGGAGGGCGGTGAGGACGACGAGGGCACAGGCTCCCGGGACCCGGCCGACGTGGCGCACCGCGCCGACTCCGTCTTCCACGCCGTGGTCGCCGAGCTGACCCGCCGCGGCCTGCCCGGCGTCCAGCTGCACGGCTTCGCCGACTCCTCCGTCCCCGGCACCGGCGCCGTCGTCTCCACCGGCGCCGGCAGCGCCGCGGCCGACGACGCCCGGCGGCTCGCGGCGCGGCTGGAGGACCGGGGCGTCGAGCCGTGCCGCGCCTGGGCCGCCGCATGCAGGCTGTCGGGGCGCACCAACGAACAGGGCAGGCTCGCCGCCGCGCACGGCACGCGCTTCCTGCACCTGGAACTGTCCCGCTCCGTACGGGCCGACCCGCGCCGGCGCGAATCGGCCGCCCGGGCGGTCTCGTACGTCACCAGGGGCTGGGCGGGGACATAGCCGAGGGGCCGGCACCCCGTGCGGGATGCCGGCCCCTCGGTGCCGCGCCGGTTCCTACTGCTCGACGTCGTGGTCGTGGCCCGGGCGCAGACCGCCGCCGTTGCCCGAGCCGGTGCTCGGCTGCGTGGCGACCGGCTGGGACAGCGGGGCCAGGTCGAAGGCGTAGTGGCCCACCGCGTTCGCGATGACGTCCACGTTGATGTCGAGCGCCTTCTGGTCGATGTTGGCGATGGTGTCACCCTTGCCGTGGTAGTTCACGTCGTAGGCGACGCCCGCCTGACCGCCGAACTTCGCCGCCTGCTCGGGGGTCTTGATGCCCTCGGCGCCGGTGTCCGTACCGCCCGAGGGGATGCCCGCCTCGATGAACGGGCCGTAGTCCGAGCGGCCGGTGAAGTCACTGCCCTCGTGCGGGATGTTCTGCGCGTCGAGGAAGTCGGTGATGCCCTTCTCCAGCTGCGCCGAGCCCTCCGGGCCGGGGCCCGAGCCGACCTTGTCGGAGTCGTCGCCGTCGTAGACGAAGTACGCGGCGTTCGGCGAGGCGATCATGTCGAAGTTGAGGTAGAGCTTGATCTGCTTCTTCTGCTCGGGCGTCAGCGAGGCCACGTACGCCTCGGAGCCGAGCAGGCCGAACTCCTCCGCCGACCACCAGGCGAACTTGACCTTGTTCTTGATCTTCGACTGGCTGCTCGCCAGGCGCTGCGCGACCTGGAGGATGCCCGCCGAGCCGGAGCCGTTGTCGTTGATGCCCGGACCGGCCGCGACCGAGTCCAGGTGCGCGCCGAGGAAGACGGTGTTGTCCGCGTCGCCGCCCTTGGTCTCCGCGACGACGTTGAACGTCTTGCGGTTCTCCCGCAGCTCGCGGACGTCCAGGGTGAGCGAAACCGGCCCGGCGGCCGCCTCGGCGGCAAGCTTCTCGCCGTCCTCCTGGCTGATCCCGCCGGTGGGGACCTTGCCGGCGTTCGCGTCGCCGAGGGTGCCGTTGAGGGCGCCCGCGGTGTTGTTGTAGATGACCGCGCCGACCGCGCCCGCCGCCGCCGCGTTCGCCTGCTTCGCCGCGAAGGTGCAGCCGCCGCGCTTGATCAGCGCGATCTTGCCGGTGAAGGTGCCGGACGCGAAGTCCGTGGCCTCGCAGCCGGTGGTGCCGTCGGCGTCGACCGGGACGACGGCGACGGGAGCGGTGATGCCGCCCTCGGGGCCGCTGGCCGTGTAGGTCATCAGCTTGAGCGGCACGTCACGGCCGTTCGCGCCGTTGACCTTCAGCTTCTCGGAGATCGTCTCGACGTACACGAAGTCGAACTCGTGGCGCGACACCTGGTACCCGGCGCCCTTGAGCACGGCCTCCACGTACTGGGCCGACTGGGCGTGGCCCTTCGAACCGGCCACGCGGGTGCCGTTGTTGTAGTCGGCGATCGACTGGAAGACCTTCAGGTGGTTGTTGGCGCCCTTGCCCGTCGCGTCCTTGACCAGCTTCCTGGCCAGCGCGTCGCCCCGGGCGGCGTCGCTCTGCGGGCTCGTCGCCCCGGCGGGCCCGGCGAGGAGCAGCGGGGAGACGAGGGCCACGGCCGCGAGGGCGGCGGTCGCGGTGGCTATACGGCGAGAGGGCATGAAGGTCCTTTCACAGCAGGAAGCGCCTGTGGGGGAGTGGTGGACGCACGTTAGACACCAAGGGGCGGCCCTCGCCAGACCTTTCACTGCTTCCGGTTTGTGAAATCCGGATATCGGTGTCCGTGGGAGGGGTCGGGATCCGGCCACCGTCCGGAGCCCGTCGGCCGGCGCCGGGCCGCATCAGCGCAGGATCCCCTCGATGAAATCGGAACCTATCCGCGCCACCACGGGGAGATCCAACTGATGCTGTACATAACGCCCCTGACGCCGCGTGTGCGTCAGACCGGCCTTCTTCAGCACGGCCAGGTGGCGGGACACCTCCGGCGCGGATATCCCGTATACGCGGGCCAGCTCGCTGGTCGTGTAGGGGGCCCGCGCCAGGCTCCGGCACAGCATCATCCGCATGGGGTGCGCCAGAGCCTCCATCCGGCGCTGGAGCAGCTCCACCGAGCCCGGCCCGGAGGCCAGCTCGGGCGAGTCGAGGGGGTAGTGCACCACCGGCCGCCAGCCAGGGGCGTGCAGCACCAGCAGGTGCGGCCAGCCGAAGTTCGTCGGTACGAAGAGCAGCCCCGCCCCGATCAGCGGATCGGTCGCGGTGGTCCGGCCGTTGACCATCTTGTCGGCGGTGATGGTGGTCAGGCCCTCGTCCACGCTCAGCGCCGCCGAGACCTCCCGCAGCGCCGCCGGCAGCCCCTTGCGGCGCAGCACCTCCGTCTTGTGCCGGGCGTCCGCCGTCTGCCGGGGCTCCACGCGCCGCCAGGTCTCCGCGAAGAAGGCCTCGTCGCAGTCCTCCAGCAGCCGCCGCATCCACACCCGCACGCCGGCGGGATCGTCCAGCAGCCGCGCCGAGAACTCCAGCTGGCGGGGCCCGCGCGCGGCCGCCGTCTCCAGCGCCTTCGCCCGCGCCGCCTCGTCCTTGAGCGGGTGCGGCCCGCCGCCCTCGTTGTAGAGCGCCAGCCAGCAGTGCTCCAGCGCGGCCATCACGAACCGCTCGTCGTCCATCCGGTCGAGTACGTCCAGCTCCTCGGCCAGCGTCGCGCCGGGACGGCCGGTGCCGCCGGGGACACCGGCGAAGGCCATGAAGATGTCGGAGAAGGAACTGCGCCACATGAACTCGGCCTCGAGGAGCCGGTCCGCCAGACAGGGGTCGAGCGAGGCTGTGGTGGACGTCGTCCAGCTCTGCAGCCCCGGATGGTGGGCCGGCTGCGAGAGGGTGTGCAGGGCCATGCAGAGCTCGGCGAGCGGGGACGGCGCGAACCCGATCCGGTCCGCGGGAAGTCCGGCGATGTCGATGGTGACGCTCATCGCCCCATTCTCCTTGCCGACCCGCCGCGCGCACGGCCCGCCCGCAGGGGGGCTCCCCGGCTGCGCGGCGGGGTGCGGGCGGGGGCGGCGGGGCGCGGCGGGAGTACGGGGGCCCACGCGTCCGTATGGGGGTCGTCCGGGCGGCGCCGGGGCATTCCCGCAGGTGGGGGGCGTCGATTGACGCGGAGCGTCAATCGACGAGCGCCCTGCGCCCAACGGGGTGAGGGTGGATGCATGACAGCGATCGAGCAGTACCTCGTGGACACCTACCGCGCGGCCCAGCAGGGCGCCCCCATGCCCCCGCCCCCGGGCCGCCACGACGTCGCAGCCCTGCGCGCCATCCGCACCGAAGCCCAGTTCACCGCCGTCCTGGCCGGCCGCCCGGCCACCCACCCCTGGCGCCACACCCTGACCCGCCTCTTCCACGGGACGCGGGCGTGCTGAGGGGGGGAGTGGGCGGGGCGGGACCTGGGAGGCCGGGTTCTGGCGGAGCCGTCTCACAGCCGGTTCGGGGGTTTCCCGTCAGTCCCATCGTCGTTCCGTGACGTGCCGGCCTGTCAAGGGCGCTCCTTCGTCGCGTCGCTTCGCGATGTCGCTTCGCTCCACCCTTGACAGACCAGCCCGCCCCGGAAAGCCGAAAGACTGCCGGGAACCCCCCGAAAGAACGGTCACCAGGGACACGTCCGAGGAGCGGGCCTCTCAGGGACGAGGCGAGGGGTTGGGGGCCACAACCCCCAACCGAACAGCGACCAGGGCAGCGCGGGAAGCCCCCAGACGCGCCAGATCGCTACGCGCTCCTCTTGGTTCGGCGACTGACGACCGTCTGGGGCCGCTACCCGCACCAGACGTTGATCAGAAGCCCATCCCGGACCGGCAGACGTCCGAACGTGCCCCTGATCAACGTCCGGTGCAGGTAGCGGCCGACGGACGCCGAACCAAGAGAACCACGTAGCGATCTGGTGCGGGCCCCGGTGCCGATCGCCGTGTTGGGGCCCGGATGCCCGGCAAGGCGACGCCCGGCCCCTCGTCTCATCCCCGACGGGGCCGCCCCTGTCATTCGTGCCCCTGTGACCGTTCTTTCGGGGGCTTCCCGGCAGTCTTTCGGCTTTCCGGGGCGGGACGGGCTGTCAAGGGTCGCCGAAGGCGATCACGCAGTGACGCGAGCGCAGCGAGCGCCCTTGACAGGCCGGCACGACACGGAACGACGATGGGACTGACGGGAAACCCCCGAACCAGCCCTGACACCGCCCCACCGAAACCCCGCTCCCCCACCCCCGCCCTACACCCGCGCCAGGAAGCCCGCCACCGCCTCGCGGACCTCCGCCGCCGTCCACGTCAGGCCCGGCTCCGTGACCGTCAGCTCCGTCACCGCCAGGCCCGGCGGGCCCTCCGCCGACCACCGGCGGAACAGGAGGGTGCCCGTTTCCTCCGCCAGGCGGGCGCCCGCCTCCGTGAGGCGGTCCGCCTCGTACGGCAGCCACACCCGGAACTGGTGGGTGTGCGGCACCTCCGGGTGGACCCGGGACCACGGCACCCCCGCCGCCGCGAAGCCCTCCCGCAGTGCCGCGGCGACGACCCTGGCCTGCTCCACGTACGCCGGCAGCCGCGGCAGCTCCCGCTCCAGCCCGGCCAGGGCCGACAGGGCCTGGGGGAACTGGCGGAAGACCTGGCCCCCGTACCGGTGGCGCCACACCCGGGTCTCCTCCACGAAGTCCCGGGCCCCCGCCAGGCAGGCTCCGCTCAGCCCGCCCAGCGACTTGTACAGGGAGACGTACACCGAGTCCGCGAGCTCCGCGATCTCCGGCAGCGGCCGGCCGAAGTGGAGGGTGGACTCCCACAGGCGGGCCCCGTCGAAGTGGACCACCGCGTCCCGCTCCCGGGCGGCGTCCACCAGCCCCTCCAGCTCCTCCCACGTCGGCAGCAGGTAGCCGGCGTCGCGCAGCGGCAGCTCCAGCATCAGGGTGCCGAAGGGCTCGGGGTGCTCCCGGTGCCGAGCAGCTGCGCCACCCGCCGCTCCAGCTCGGCGACGACCCCGTCGCCGTAGAGGTCCGCAGGGGCGTCCATGTCGTACGGGGCCCGGGACAGCGCCGCCAGCAGCTCCCCGACCGTCGCTTCCCGGGCGCCGCCCGACAGGGTCCGGCGGGCCCCCTTCCAGGCCGCCGCGAGCCGCTGCGTCCGCTCCGCGTCATCAGTCATGCCCCCGATCATCGCCGACGGCCCGTCCGCCCCGCCCGGCCCCGGCTCCGGCGAAGCCCCCGCCGGCACCGCCCCCGGCGGGCCTGACCGGCGCCCGTGCTCCGAAAGGGCCTAGCATGGCGACGTATCGTCCGGTACCCCCCGCGGACTGGAACGGAAGGCCCTCCCCGCGTGAACTCATCCCAGGAACCGCGTCCCGCCCGGCTCACCGTCGGAGTCGTCGGCGCCGGCCGTGTCGGCCCCGCGCTGGCCCGCGCCCTCCAGCAGGCCGGCCACCACCCCGTCGCCGTCTCCGGGGTCTCCGACGCCTCCCGGCGGCGGGCCGAGCGGATGCTGCCCGACGTGCCGCTGGTGGCCCCCGCGCAGGTGCTGGAGCGGGCCGATCTGGTGCTGCTCACCGTCCCCGACGACGCCCTGCCGGGCCTGGTCGAGGGCCTCGCCGAGACCGGCGCGGTCCGTCCCGGCCAGCTCCTCGTGCACACCTCCGGGCGTTACGGGGCCGCCGTGCTCGACCCCGCCCGCCGTGCGGGCGCGCTCCCGCTGGCCCTGCACCCCGCGATGACCTTCACCGGGACCGAGGTCGACGTGCAGCGCCTGGCCGGGTGCTCCTTCGGCGTGACCGCGCCCGAGGAGCTGCGGCTCGCCGCGGAGGCCCTGGTCATCGAGATGGGCGGGGAGCCCGAGTGGATCGCGGAGGAGAGCCGTCCGCTCTACCACGCGGCCCTCGCCCTGGGCGCGAACCACCTGGTCACCCTGGTCGCCCAGGCCATGGAGCTGCTGCGCACCGCCGGCGTCGAGCACCCCGACCGGATGCTCGGCCCGCTGCTGGGCGCCGCCCTGGACAACGCCCTGCGCTCCGGTGACGCCGCGCTGACCGGCCCCGTCGCCCGCGGCGACGCCGGCACCGTCGCCGCGCACGTGTCCGAGCTGCGCAAGCACGCCCCGGCCACCGTCGCCGGGTACCTCGCGATGGCCCGTACGACCGCGGACCGCGCGCTCGCGCACGGCCTGCTCAAGCCCGAACTGGCCGAGGACCTGCTCGGTGTGCTCGCGGACCCCGCCGACCCGAAGGACGCCGAGCGATGACCGGCCCGCTCCAGCTGCTGAACACCGCCGAAGAGCTCCACAAGCTGCCGCGCGCCGCCGCCGGCCGCCGCGCCGTGGTGATGACGATGGGCGCCCTGCACGAGGGGCACGCCACGCTCGTCCGCACCGCGCGCGAGGAGGTGGGCCCGGACGGCCAGGTCGTGGTCACCGTCTTCGTCAACCCCCTCCAGTTCGGTGCGGGCGAAGACCTCGACCGCTACCCCCGCACCCTCGACGCCGACCTGCTGGTCTGCGAAGGGGCGGGCGCCGACGCCGTGTTCGCGCCCGCCGTCGACGAGGTGTACCCCGGCGGCGACCCCCAGGTGCGGATCTCCGCCGGGCCCATGGGCGAGCGGCTCGAGGGCGCCACCCGGCCGGGCCACTTCGACGGCATGCTGACCGTCGTCGCCAAACTGCTCCACCTCACCCGTCCCGACCTGGCCCTGTTCGGCCAGAAGGACGCCCAGCAACTGGCGCTGATCCGGCGGATGGTGACCGACCTGAACTTCCCCGTGGAGGTGCTCGGCGTCCCCACGGTCCGCGAGGACGACGGGCTCGCCCTGTCCTCCCGCAACCGCTACCTCGGCCCGGCCGAGCGCCGTACCGCCCTGGCCCTGTCCCGCGCCCTGTTCGCCGGCCGCGACCGGCTCGCGGCGCAGGCCGCGCTGCGCGCCCGCGCCGAGGCCGCCCCCGCCAGCGACGAGCGCGCCACCGCCCTGGCCCGGCTCGGGGAGATCCGGGCCTCCGCCGACGCCCACGCCGTCTCGGCGGCGAACGGCGGACTGCCCGACGCGGTACGGGCCGCCGCGCGGCACGTCCTGGAGGAGGCGGGCCGCCACGAGCCGCCGCTGGCCCTGGACTACCTGGCCCTGGTGGACCCGCAGGACTTCACCGACGTCGGTCCCGACTTCACCGGGCAGGCCGTGCTGGCCGTCGCCGCGAAGGTCGGCACGACCCGGCTGATCGACAACATCCCATTGGAGTTCGGAGCACACGCGTGAGCACCACAGGCAACCCAGGCACCTCCGGAACCGGCATACGGCTGCACGCCCCCGCCCCCGGCTGGGCCCTCGACGCGGACGTCGTGGTCGTCGGCTCCGGCGTCGCGGGCCTGACCGCCGCGCTGCGGTGCGCCGCCGCGGGCCGCCGTACGGTCGTGGTCACCAAGGCGCGGCTCGACGACGGCTCCACCCGCTGGGCGCAGGGCGGCATCGCGGCCGCCCTCGGCGAGGGCGACACCCCCGAGCAGCACCTGGACGACACCCTGGTCGCGGGCGCGGGCCTGTGCGACGAGGCGGCCGTACGGCTCCTGGTCACCGAGGGCCCCGACGCCGTGCGCCGGCTGATCGGGACGGGCGCGGTCTTCGACACGTCCGCCGAGACCGGCGAGATAGAGCTGACCCGCGAGGGCGGCCACCACCGCCGCCGGATCGCGCACGCGGGCGGCGACGCCACCGGCGCGGAGATCTCCCGGGCCCTGGTCGAGGCCGTGCACGCCGCGGGCATCCGTACCGTCGAGAACGCGCTCGTACTGGACCTGCTCCAGGACGCCGAAGGCCGTACGGCCGGGGTCACCCTGCACGTCATGGGCGAGGGGCAGCACGACGGCGTCGGCGCCGTCCACGCGCCCGCCGTGATCCTAGCGACCGGCGGCATGGGGCAGGTCTTCTCCGCCACCACCAACCCGGCCGTCTCCACGGGCGACGGGGTGGCCCTCGCGCTGCGCGCCGGCGCGGAGGTGTCGGACCTGGAGTTCGTGCAGTTCCACCCCACCGTCCTCTTCCTCGGCCCGGACGCCGAGGGCCAGCAGCCGCTGGTGTCGGAGGCGGTGCGCGGCGAGGGCGCGCACCTGGTCGACGCGGACGGCGTCCGCTTCATGGTCGGGCAGCACGAGCTGGCGGAGCTCGCTCCGCGCGACATCGTCGCCAAGGGCATCATGCGCCGCATGCAGGAGCAGGGCGCCCAGCACATGTACCTGGACGCCCGGCACTTCGGTGCGCGGATGTGGGAGCAGCGCTTCCCGACGATCCTCGCCGCCTGCCGGGCCCACGGCATCGACCCGGTGACCGAGCCGATCCCGGTGGCGCCGGCCGCGCACTACGCCTCGGGCGGCGTACGGACCGACCTGCACGGCCGCACCACCGTCCCCGGCCTGTACGCGTGCGGCGAAGTGGCCTGCACCGGTGTGCACGGCGCGAACCGGCTGGCCTCCAACTCCCTGCTGGAGGGCCTGGTCTTCGCCGAGCGGATCGCCGAGGACATCACCGCGCACCCGCCCGTGGGCAGCGGCCCGGGCATACCGGTGCCCGCCACCGGCCCGCTCCAGCCGGCCGAGGCCCGGTACGAGGTCCAGCGCATCATGACGGACGGCGCGGGCGTGCTGCGTTCGGCCGGCTCGCTGGCCGCGGCCGCGGAAGCGCTGGAGACCCTCTACACGACGGCCCTGGGCGAACTGGAGAGCCAGGGCAAGACCGCCGTCCCGGGCGTGGAGACCTGGGAGGCGACCAACCTGCTGTGCGTGGCCCGCGTCCTGGTGGCCGCCGCCCAGCGGCGCGCCGAGACCCGCGGCTGCCACTGGCGCGAGGACCACCCCGACCGGGACGACGCCGCCTGGCGCCGCCACCTGGTGGTGCGGCTCTCGCGCACCGAGCGGCGGGCGCTGGTCGTGACCCCCACCGACTCCGCGGACTTCCCGTCCGTCAACCACCCCCTCAGCCTGGAGAAGTGACCGTGAGCACCCCCGAACTCCCCCTGATCGAGCAGAACGAAGGCGGCTGCGGCGACGACTGCGGCTGCGGCGACGGCGAGGAGAGCGGCCTCGACCCGGCGCTCGCCCAGCTGCTGGAGGACGCCGGCCTGGACCCGATCGAGGTCGAGGACATCGCGCACATGGCGCTGTCCGAGGACCTGGACGGCGGGGTCGACGTCACCACCGTCGCGACCGTCCCCGAAGAGGCCAAGGCCGTCGCCGACTTCGTGGCCCGCGAGGCGGGGGTCGTGGCCGGGCTGCGGATCGCGGAGGCCGTGTTCTCCGTGGTCTGCACGGAGGCCTTCGAGGTCGAGCGGCACGCGGAGGACGGCGACAGGGTCGAGGCCGGCGCGCTGCTGCTGTCCGTGCGCGCCCGTACCCGCGACCTGCTGACCGCCGAGCGCAGCGCCCTGAACATCCTGTGCCGCCTGTCGGGCATCGCGACGGCCACCCGCCGCTGGGCCGACGTCCTGGAGGGCACGAAGGCCAAGGTCCGCGACACCCGCAAGACCACCCCGGGCCTGCGTTCGCTGGAGAAGTACGCGGTCCGCTGCGGCGGCGGCGTCAACCACCGCATGTCGCTGTCGGACGCGGCGCTGGTCAAGGACAACCACGTGGTCGCGGCGGGCGGCGTCGCCCAGGCCTTCAAGGCCGTCCGCGAGGCCTTCCCGGACGTGCCGGTGGAGGTCGAGGTCGACACGATGCACCAGGTCCGCGAGGTGGTGGACGCGGGCGCCGACCTGATCCTGCTGGACAACTTCACCGTCCCGGAGACGGAGGAGGCCGTCACCATCGTCGCGGGCCGCGCCGCGCTGGAGTCCTCGGGCCGGCTCACCCTGGAGACGGCCCGCGCCTACGCCGAGACGGGCGTCGACTACCTGGCGGTGGGCGCGCTGACGCACTCCTCGCCGGTCCTGGACATCGGCCTCGACCTGCGCGAGGCGGTGTAACCCGTGCTGCTCACCATCGACGTCGGCAACACGCACACGGTCCTGGGCCTGTTCGACGGTGACGAGATCGTCGAGCACTGGCGGGTCTCGACCGACCCGCGGCGCACGGCCGACGAGCTGGCGGTGCTGATGCAGGGCCTGATGGGGATGCACCCGATGCTCGGCAGCGAGCTGGGCGACGGGATCCACGGCATCGCGATCTGCGCGACGGTGCCGTCGGTCCTGCACGAGCTGCGCGAGGTCACCCGCCGCTACTACGGCGACGTGCCGGCGGTGCTGGTCGAGCCGGGGATCAAGACGGGCGTGCCGATCCTGATGGACAACCCGAAGGAGGTGGGCGCGGACCGCATCATCAACGCGGTCGCCGCCGTCGAGCTGTACGGGGGCCCGGCGATCGTCGTGGACTTCGGTACGGCGACCACCTTCGACGCGGTCTCGGCGCGCGGTGAGTACGTGGGCGGGGTGATCTCCCCGGGCATCGAGATCTCGATGGAGGCGCTCGGCGTGCGCGGGGCGCAGCTGCGGAAGATCGAGCTGGCCCGGCCGCGCAACGTGATCGGCAAGTCCACGGTCGAGGCGATGCAGTCGGGCGTGGTGTACGGGTTCGCCGGCCAGGTCGACGGGATCGTCAACCGGATGGCCAAGGAGCTGGCGGGTCCGGGCGGTGACCCGGACGACGTCCGGGTGATCGCCACGGGCGGGCTGGCGCCGATCGTCCTGGGCGAGGCCTCGGCGATCGACGACCACGAGCCGTGGCTGACGCTGATCGGGCTGCGGCTGGTGTACGAGCGCAACGCGCCGAACTTCGACTGACCCGGTGTCCCGGTAGGGCGCCCGCACCGCGGGGCCCTACCGGAGGGTAGCGCTCCGTCATGCGGAGTCCTCAGCTTGAACCTGATCGGTTAGCTTGTCGGCGTCGGACGCACACCCTCCCGCAGCGGCACAGCCGAGACGGCACAGGACGGCCCAAATGCCCCGTAAATCCCCGTACTTGCAGGTGGTCGAATCGCTCCGGACCCGCATCGAGGCGGGTGAGTGGTCCATCGGCGACCGGCTCCCCTCCCGCGCCCGCTTCGCGGAGGAGTACTCCGTCGGGCAGGGCGTCACCCAGCGGGCCATGGAACAGCTGATCATCGAGGGGTTCCTCGAAGGCCGCGCCGGCTCCGGCACCTACGTGCGCACCCCGCGCCGGCGCATGCGGATGCTCCGCACCCGCCGCCGCGTCCCCGGCTCCGGCAACACCTTCCGCACCGAGGCCGCCGCGCACGGCATCACCGCGTCCTGGGACTCCAGGACCCTGCCGCAGGTCCCCGCGCCCGAGCGGATCGCCGCCCGCCTGGCCATCGAACCGGGCTCCCCCTGCGTGATGACCCGCTACGAGTTCATGGCCGACGGCAGCCCCGCCGAGCTCTCCGAGTCCTGGGAGCCCCTCGCCATCACCTCCGGCACCCCGATCGTGCTGCCGGAGGTGGGCGAGCTGCGCGGCGCCGGGGTGGTGGCGCGGATGCGGTCCATCGGCATCACGGTCGCCTCCGTGGTGGAGGTGCCGCGCCCGTCCCGGGCCGACCAGAACCAGGCCAACCTGCTGGGGATCAGCCTCGGGGCGCTGATCACCGAGATCGAGCGCACGTACCTCGACACGGACGGCCGCCCGGTGGAGACGGCCGACCTGGTCGTCCCCGATTCCCGCTACGAGATCGCGTACGCCTTCCCGGTGGAGTGACCGGGGGCGCGTATTGTGGGCGCCCGTACTTTCCGGCGGCTGGGTTTTTTGCCGGAACCGGCCGGACCGTGCCTCTCGTGGAGATAGCGTCACGCTCGAGAAGCACCGCGACCTCGTCCACTGCGGAGGAGACACCATGACCGCGAACGCTCGCCCCGACTGGCGCAAGTCCTCCTACTGCGGCGACGGGGACGCCTGCGTGTACGTCGCCGAGGCGCCCGGCACGCTGGTGCGCGTGGCCGACCGGGCCGACCCGGCGCACTTCGTGATGGCCACCACCCACGCCGCCTGGGCCGCATTCGTGCAGAGCGTCAAAGAGACCCGCTGATCCACCCGGACGGGGCGGCGCGGACGTCCGCCGCGCCGCAATCCCGCACCCTCGGGGGATTTTGTCCGATTAGCGCGTATCTTCGGCCCATGCCCACGCCCTACGGATCCCGCGGCGGCATGGCGTTCAGCGCCGCCGAGCTGCACGTGCTCAGGCGCTCCCTCGCCCACGCCCTCCAGTCCTCCTCCACGGCCCCCCTGACGGCATCCGAGGTGCGGGACTGCCTGCGCCTCGCGGCGTCGGTGGACGACGCGGTCCAGGAGGCCGGCCGGCTCAGAACCTTCCTGCTGGAGGACCTGGCCCGCTACCGCGGCGCCCTGCCCGGGAGCCTGTCGGGCTACCTGGAGCTGCTCCAGGACGCCCTGGCCGCCGGGTACGAGCCCCAGCCCGACGACCTCGCCGCCCTGCGCGCCCTGCGGGCCAACCCGGTCGCGGGCGCCGTGCTGGAGCGGGCCCGGGCCGTCGCCGAACGCTCCGTGCGCCGCAGGCTCGCGGCCGCCCCCGCCCCCCGCACCCGGTTGCTGGCCCTGGCCGGCGGCAAGGAGCAGAAGCCCCCGCCGCCGGCGCCCGGGCCCCCGAAGGAGCCGCCGGCCCGCCCGGTGCCCACCCCGGGCGAGGTCTTCCCGCCGCGCCGCAAGCCCAGCCCGCCCCCGGCGGCCGGGCGCGCGGCGGTATAGCTACGCTGGGGGGCATGGACTACGTCTCCGCGCTCGTGCCCCCCTTCGTGATGGCCGCGTTCTTCATCGCTCTCGTCGTGACGATCGTGAAGTCCCAGGGCGGCGCCAACAAGGCCAAGGAAGACGCGGCCGTCGACGCCGCGATCGCCCGTGCCGAGGCCGGCCGGCCGTCGCAGAAGTGACGTAGGCCGGGAGTAACCCCACCGGCGTTTTCCGCCGCGCGTTGCGGCGAATAGTCGGGCAATTCGCCGCAATCCGCACTATCGTGCTGCTGTGCCTCGCCCCTTGGGAGAACTCGAAGACGCAGTCATGACGCGGGTGTGGCAGTGGAACCGCCCGGTCACCGTTCGGGAAGTCCTGGAAGACCTCCAGCAGGAACGGTCCATCGCGTACACCACGGTCATGACCGTTATGGACAATCTCCATCAGAAGGGCTGGGTCCGCCGGGAAGCCGAAGGCCGCGCCTATCGATATACGGCGGTCTCCACCCGCGCCGCCTACTCGGCCGCACTGATGAACGAAGCCTGGTCGACCAGCGACAACCCGGCGGCCGCCCTCGTCGCTTTCTTCGGCATGATGTCCTCCGAACAGCGCGAGGCACTCCGCGCCGCCGTACGCATCGTCCAGCACGACGAACCCGAGGCCGGCGGGGCCGGGCCCGCGGCGCCGCCCGAAGGGGACTCCGGCGCGCACGATGCCGACCCGGGGCGATAGCGTCCGGGTATGGGAGAGTTTTCCACCTCAGACGACGCGAAAACAGTGACGATCCGCCGCGCGCGCACCGGTGATGTTCCGGCGCTGCGCCGCCTGCTCGACCAGTACGTGCAGCAGCGGATCCTCCTCGACAAAGCCCCCGTGGTCCTTTACGAGGACATCCAGGAGTTCTGGGTCGCGGAACGCGGTTCCGACGGGCAGGTGGTGGGGTGCGGGGCTCTCCACGTCATGTGGGAAGACCTCGCCGAAGTGCGCACGCTCGCCGTCGACCGCGACTTGAAGGGCGCCGGTGTGGGGCATCAGGTGCTCGCCAAGTTGTTGGAGACCGCCCGCCGGCTCGGCGTCAGCCGGGTATTCTGCCTGACCTTCGAAGTGGACTTCTTCGCCAAGCACGGCTTCGTCGAGATCGGCGAGACCCCGGTGGAGACCGATGTCTACATGGAGCTCCTGCGTTCCTATGACGAGGGAGTCGCCGAGTTCCTCGGTCTCGAACGAGTGAAGCCGAACACCTTGGGCAACAGCCGGATGCTACTGCACCTCTGATCGATCACGGCAGCCTTTTCCGGGCCCCGGCCCGCCTGTGGCCTATGTCCGAATCGCGCACGTTTCCCGCCTCGTTGCGGCCCTGAACCTCTCGACGGGGGTTTGTGTTTTCCAGGCAAAAGCGGTTTCCTTTCCGCGTACTGCATTTTCGATGAAAGGAAATCCGGTGGCACAGAAGGTTCAGGTCCTTCTTGTCGACGACCTCGACGGTGGCACGGCGGACGAGACCGTGACGTTCGCTCTTGACGGCAAGACCTACGAGATCGACCTCACCACCGCCAACGCTGAAAAGCTCCGCGGTGCGCTCGAGGACTTCGTGAAGGCCGGCCGCCGCACCGGCGGGCGCGCCTCGGCCGGCCGGGCCAAGGGCCGCGCCGCCGCTTCGCCGGGCAGCCCGGACACCGCCGAGATCCGCGCGTGGGCCAAGGCCCAGGGTCTCAGCGTCAACGACCGCGGCCGCGTTCCGGCCGAGATCCGCGAGGCCTACGAGAACGCCAAGGGCTGAGGCGTACGCCGCCCCAGGCGGGCGCGGTGGCATTCCGTCGCCGCCGCGGCCACCAGGCGTACGAGA
The DNA here is from genome assembly GCF_055575555.1 of Streptomyces sp. NPDC034085. Taxonomy (NCBI): domain Bacteria; kingdom Bacillati; phylum Actinomycetota; class Actinomycetes; order Kitasatosporales; family Streptomycetaceae; genus Streptomyces; species Streptomyces sp. NPDC034085. The sequence continues at coordinate 39,507 of NZ_JBVISL010000018.1, forward strand.
TCGGGCCCGGCCGGCTCCGCACAGAGCCCGGGCCCGGCCCCGGCGCCCTGCCCCGGACCGGGCAGGGCGGGCAGCGCCGCTTCACACCCCGGCTCCGGGGGCCGCAGCCACACGGCGGCCCCCTGAGGGCCCCCTCCCGGCGTCCGCCCCGGCGGCACGGGGGCGGTGATCCTGCCCCCCGCTCCCACGGCGGCCAGATCCAGCGCGACCCCGCCCCACTCCAGCCAGTCGAGCAGCCCGTCCAGCTCCTCGGCGCTCCCCGGGGCCACCAGGAAGCGCATCCGGCGCCCCATCACGGCCACCGGGCCGGTGGCGGCGAAACCGGGACGGCGCAACAGCGCGGCCCCGGCGTCGCGGGGCAGCTCCAGTACGTCGAACCGGACCCCGGTGACGAGCTGCGGCGGCGGCCCGCCCGCGCAGGCCCAGCCGAGCACACGCTCGTACCAGGTACGGGTGCCGTCCTCGGAGGGGACGCGGGGCGAGGGGACGCTCACGGTGCTGAGGGACATGACCGGAGCAACTCCGACGGCCGCCGCGGGGTTACGCGGCGCGCCCGCGGCAATGCGGAGCGTAAACATCCGCCGAGCGGAGTCCCACATTCGGGACACCGGCGTGTTCGCCCGTAGCGGAGGGACCCCTGCCCAGGGGCATGGAGTGTCAGTCCTTACGGGTAAGACATTCCTAGTGGATCGGGGCGACACGCTGATTTGAGCGTGTTCCGTTCGCCATCGGCGTACACCTGTGACGGGTATCTGCCTGGCCTGCGGGAACATCGTCTCGCACCATCGAGTTGGAGCAGTAGTCGGCTCTTACAGCCGGTTTTCCTCACCGACGTGGGGGTGAGCCGTGGACGGATGTCGGCAGTTGGAATGAGCTGTCCCGTCCCGCGGGACTAGCATGCGGAAGGACAGGGCGGGGACCGACCCCGAACTGCCCGACCGCTCTGAGGAGCGATAAACGATGTTCGAGAGGTTCACCGACCGCGCGCGGCGGGTTGTCGTCCTGGCTCAGGAAGAAGCCCGGATGCTCAACCACAACTACATCGGCACCGAGCACATCCTCCTGGGCTTGATCCACGAGGGTGAGGGTGTCGCCGCTAAGGCCCTGGAGAGCCTCGGGATTTCGCTCGAGGCTGTTCGCCAGCAGGTTGAGGAGATCATCGGTCAGGGCCAGCAGGCCCCGTCCGGCCACATCCCCTTCACGCCGCGGGCGAAGAAGGTCCTGGAGCTTTCGCTCCGCGAGGCCCTCCAGCTCGGCCACAACTACATCGGCACCGAGCACATCCTGCTCGGCCTGATCCGCGAGGGCGAGGGCGTCGCCGCCCAGGTCCTCGTCAAGCTGGGCGCCGATCTGAACAGGGTCCGGCAGCAGGTCATCCAGCTGCTCTCCGGCTACACCGGGGGCGGCAAGGAGTCGGCCACCGCAGGCGGCCCGGCCGAGGGCACCCCCTCGACCTCGCTGGTCCTCGACCAGTTCGGCCGCAACCTCACCCAGGCGGCCCGCGAATCCAAGCTCGACCCGGTCATCGGGCGCGAGAAGGAGATCGAGCGGGTCATGCAGGTCCTGTCCCGCCGGACCAAGAACAACCCGGTCCTCATCGGCGAGCCCGGCGTCGGCAAGACCGCCGTCGTCGAGGGCCTGGCCCAGGCGATCGTCAAGGGCGAGGTTCCCGAGACCCTCAAGGACAAGCACCTCTACACGCTCGACCTGGGTGCCCTGGTCGCCGGCTCCCGCTACCGCGGTGACTTCGAGGAGCGCCTGAAGAAGGTCCTCAAGGAGATCCGCACCCGCGGCGACATCATCCTGTTCATCGACGAGCTCCACACCCTCGTGGGTGCGGGTGCCGCCGAGGGCGCGATCGACGCCGCCAGCATCCTCAAGCCCATGCTGGCCCGTGGCGAGCTCCAGACCATCGGTGCCACGACGCTGGACGAGTACCGCAAGCACCTCGAGAAGGACGCGGCCCTCGAGCGCCGCTTCCAGCCGATCCAGGTGGCGGAGCCTTCCCTCCCCCACACGATCGAGATCCTCAAGGGCCTGCGCGACCGCTACGAGGCCCACCACCGCGTCTCCATCACGGACGAGGCCCTCGTCCAGGCGGCGACGCTGGCAGACCGGTACATCTCGGACCGCTTCCTGCCCGACAAGGCGATCGACCTGATCGACGAGGCGGGCTCCCGGATGCGCATCCGCCGGATGACCGCGCCGCCGGACCTCCGCGAGTTCGACGAGAAGATCGCGGCCGTGCGCCGCGACAAGGAGTCGGCCATCGACTCCCAGGACTTCGAGAAGGCGGCTTCGCTCCGTGATTCGGAGAAGCAGCTGCTCGCCGCGAAGTCCAAGCGCGAGAAGGAATGGAAGGCCGGCGACATGGACGTCGTCGCCGAGGTCGACGGCGAGCTCATCGCCGAGGTCCTCGCGACCGCGACCGGCATTCCCGTCTTCAAGCTCACGGAGGAGGAGTCCTCCCGCCTCCTGCGCATGGAGGACGAGCTCCACAAGCGCGTCATCGGCCAGAAGGACGCCATCAAGGCGCTCTCCCAGGCCATCCGCCGTACCCGTGCGGGTCTGAAGGACCCGAAGCGCCCCGGCGGCTCGTTCATCTTCGCCGGCCCGTCCGGTGTCGGTAAGACCGAGCTGTCCAAGACGCTCGCCGAATTCCTCTTCGGTGACGAGGACGCGCTGATCTCCCTCGACATGTCGGAGTTCAGCGAGAAGCACACGGTTTCCCGCCTCTTCGGTTCGCCTCCCGGCTACGTGGGCTACGAAGAGGGCGGCCAGCTGACCGAGAAGGTCCGCCGCAAGCCGTTCTCCGTCGTCCTCTTCGACGAGGTCGAGAAGGCGCACCCGGATATCTTCAATTCCCTTCTCCAGATCCTGGAGGACGGTCGCCTGACCGACTCCCAGGGCCGGGTCGTGGACTTCAAGAACACGGTCATCATCATGACGACCAACCTGGGTACGCGGGACATCTCCAAGGGCTTCAACCTGGGCTTCGCCGCCCAGGGTGACGTCAAGACCGGTTACGACCGGATGAAGGCGAAGGTCAACGAAGAGCTCAAGCAGCACTTCCGGCCCGAGTTCCTGAACCGGGTCGACGACACGGTCGTCTTCCACCAGCTCAGCCAGGAAGACATCATCCAGATCGTCGACCTGATGATCGCCAAGGTGGACGAGCGCCTCAAGGACCGCGACATGGGCATCGAGCTCAGCGGTGACGCGAAGATGCTCCTGGCCAAGCGCGGCTACGACCCGATCATGGGTGCGCGCCCGCTGCGCCGGACCATCCAGCGTGAGATCGAGGACCTGCTGTCGGAGAAGATCCTCTTCGGCGAGCTGCGCCCCGGTCACATCGTGGTCGTCGGTGTGGAGGGTGAGGGCGAGGACGCCAAGTTCACCTTCCGCGGCGAGGAGAAGTCGGCCCTGCCGGACCTCCCCCCGATCGAGGCCACGGGCTCCGGCCCGGACCTGTCGAAGGGCGCGTGAGCGCCGGCCGCTCGCGGTAGCGGTACCAAGGGGCGGCCCCGGGACCTGTGTGGTCCCGGGGCCGCCCCTTTGTGTGCCCTCGGGGGTCGGCGCCGGGGGGTTCCGGGGCCCGGAGCCGGTGACAAGCCGCACAGGGCAAATCGGACCTACTAGGACCTCTCGTAGGTTCCGTTGCCCCGGTTTGTCCCTGCCTAGGCCCAGTACGGACGCCGTCAAGCCCTTGGAGATCCACCGGCCGGTTACGAGTCCGGGTAGTAAAAGGGACGTTTGGGGAAGGGCGGGGTCAGCGGTTACCAAGGTGGGGCAAGCCCGGCAGTGGCGGTTCGGACCGCAGCGCCGGGATCTTTCTTGCCCGAACACGCCTTGTCCCCGGCCCCGGAGGTCCCCACATGTCCGCGAAGCGCGTCAGCCCCCGCCGCACCCGTACCGCCCTCGCCGCCGCCGGTCTCGGCGTGGTGCTGGCCCTCGGGGCCGGAACGACCGCCGCCTTCGCCGACGAGGCCCCCAGCACCCTGTCCGCCTCCTCCGAGGTGGCCGCCGTCCAGGCGCAGGCCGAGGCGCAGGCCAAGGCCGCCGCCGCCAAGGCGGCCGCCGCGAAGACCGCCGCTGCCAAGGCCGCTGCCAAGGCCGCCGCGAAGACGTCGCTGTGGGCCAAGCCCGTCGACGGCTACACGCTCTCCGCCACCTTCGGCAAGGGCGGCAGCATGTGGGCGCACAAGCACTCCGGCCAGGACTTCGCCGTTCCCACCGGCACCCCGGTCAAGGCCGCGGCCGCCGGCACCGTCGTCAAGGCCGGCCCGAACGGCGGCGGCGACGGCCCCGCGTACGGCAACGCCATCGTGATCCGGCACGCGAACAACACGTACTCCCAGTACGCGCACCTGTCGAGGATCCAGGTGAAGATCGGCCAGAAGGTCTCCGCCGCCCAGCGGATCGCCCTCTCCGGCAACACCGGGAACTCCAGCGGCCCCCACCTGCACTTCGAGATCCGCACCACCCCGAACTACGGCTCGGCCGTCAACCCGGTGGCCTTCCTGCGCAAGGCCGGCGTCACCGTCTGACCCGCCACGGGCGGCCCGCCACGGGCCGGCCCGGGGGAACCGACCCGCTCCGGGCTCAGATGAGCCAGGAGTGGGTCGGCTTCGTCTTGCCGGTCTTGTTGTTCTTCAGGCCCGTGATCTGCTCCTGGCCCAGCGCCTGGTCGAAGATCCGGATGTGGTCGAGCGGGCCGTCCCACGCCGCGCTCCAGATCCCGTGGTGACGGGCCCGGCCCAGCTGGAGCGGTCCGGGTCCGGCCCAGATGCCCGAGACCTGCGCCTGGCCGGCCTGCTTGTCGTCCACCCACAGCGCGATGGTCTTCTTCTCCGCGTCGTAGGTCCCCGTCAGCAGCGCCCACTGCCGCGTGGTGTCCACGGTGTCCACGACCACCTGCTGCGCGGTCGCCGCCTGGCCCTTGTCGCCGGTCTGCACCCGGAACACCCAGGCCTTCTTGCCGTTGACGACCTCGAAGCCCAGCTCGAACGAGTAAGAGACCCCGTCGCCCTGGCTCACCGCCATCCGCGAGCCGGTCTCGGCCACGTTGTACGCGCGGGTGGAGACGGTGAAGCTCTTCGTGACGTCCACGGCCGCCTCCGCGCCCTGGGCGTAGGAGTCCGCCGTGCCCTTGAAGCGGACCTCGGTCCGCTTGGCCAGCTCGCCCAGTGAGGCGCCGGGGCCGAGGGCTATGCCCATCTTCCCGCTGCGGTCGCGCAGCAGGTTCGGCTCGCCCGGCACGGTGGGGGAGTCGTCCTCGGGGGTCTTGTCCGGGGACTGGGACGGGTTGCCCGACCCGCTGGGCGAACCCGAGGAGGCCGCCGGCGGCGGGTCGTTCTTCCCGTCCGGCCCGCCCAGTACGAACCAGCTCGCGCCACCCGCCACCAGGACCACCGCGAGCGCCGCGATGCCGATGGTCAGCCGCTTGCGCTTGCGCCGGCTGGCCTCGGTGGCGTCGGCCATCGCCTGCCAGTCCGGGGTGGAGGCGGAGCCGAAGGCGTCGGGTACCGGCGGCGGGAACGTTTCGTCCGCCGGCGGCGGCCCGAAGCCCTGCCCCGGCTGCTGCGCCGGCTGCGGCCCCGGCGCCGGCTGGTAGGGGTTCGACTGCCCAGGCTGGGGATAGCCGTACCCGCCGGAGGCGGGGCCGGGCTGGGGGCTGTTCGGGCGATCCGTACCGTCAGTCATGGCACGGATGCTAGAACATCGCCGCGTACCGGAAAGAGCCCCGCCCCCGGCCCCCGGCGTCCGCCGGCCGCTCCGCCCCCGTGAGGAACCGGGGTCAGCCCGGCAGCTGGACGATCGGGAAGCTCCCCGTCGCCGTCGGCGCGTGCTCCGGCAGCCACAGCACCGCCACCGCCCCCGCCGCCGCGCCCTCGGCCTCCGCGCCGCCCGGCGCCGCGACGTTGCGGAACGTCAGCCGGGCCCCCAGGACCCGCGCCTGGCCCTCCGCGATGGTCAGCCCGAGCCCGTGGCCGACCCCCGCCCGGTCCGTCGAGCCGGTCCGGAAGCGGCTCGGGCCCTCGCGCAGCAGCGCCTCGGGGAAGCCCGGCCCGTGGTCCCGGACGCGCACGACCCGGCCCTCGACGTCGACCTGGATCGGCGCCCGCCCGTACCGCGAGGCGTTGGCCAGCAGGTTCCCGAGGATCCGCTCCAGCCGGCGCGGGTCGGTGCTGACGATCTCGTCCGCGACGACCCGTACCGAGGCCTCCGGCATCAGCGACGACACCCGCCGGCTCACGAACTCGCCGAGCGCCACGTCCTGCAGCTCGGCCCGCTCGGACGCGCTGTCCAGCCGGGCCACCTCCAGTACGTCCTCCACCAGGACGCGCATCGCCTGGGCGCGGTCGCGCACGAGCTCGGTCGGCCGGCCCGGGGGCAGCAGTTCCGCCGCCGTCAGCAGGCCCGTCACCGGGGTCCGCAGCTCGTGCGCGATGTCCGCCGTCACCCGCCGCTCGGCCTCCAGCCGCTGCTGGAGGGCGTCCGCCATGGCGTCCACGGCCCGCGCGAGGTCGTCCGTCTCGTCCCGTACGACACCGCCCACGGCGTCCCGTACGCGTACCTCCGGATCCCCGTGCGCCACCCGCTGCGCGGCGGCCGCGGCCTGCCGCAGCCGGCGCGAGATCTGCCCGCCGATGAGCACGCCCAGCGCCGACCCGCCGATCACCACGGCCAGGGAGCCGACGACCAGGGCCCGGTCCAGGTCCCGCACCATGTTCGCGCTCTCGCGGAAGGGGTGGTGCATGGACAGCACCTGCCCGTTGCCGAGCGGCACGGCCGCCCACACCTCGGGGACCCGCTTCGGGGACTCGTGGATGTAGGTGCCGCGCCGCCCCGAGCGGGCCTTGTCGCGCAGCTCGCCGGGCAGCTCGGGGTCGTTGACCTTGGCGCCCCAGATCGGCTTGCGCCCGGCGTCGGGGGTACGGGAGATGTACTGGACCCGCTCCAGCTCCTGGTCGCGGGCGCTCTCCAGCATCGACACGCGGGCAGCGCTGTGCACCACCAGGCTCAGCGCGAGCGCGGTGAGCGCGCCGACGGCGGCGATGGCGAGCGTGATCTTCCAGCGGATCCCCGTGCGGAGGGTGACGCGCCTCATGTGGTTCTACTCATGCCTTGAGCTTGTATCCGAAGCCGCGGACCGTCTCGATCCGGTCCTGCCCGATCTTGGTGCGCAGCCGCTGTACGTGGACGTCCACGACGCGGGTGTCGCCGCCCCAGTCGTAGTCCCAGACGCGCTCCAGGAGCCGGTCGCGGGACAGGACGGTGCCGGGGGCGGAGGAGAACTCCAGCAGCAGCCGCATCTCGGTGGGGGTCAGGGCGACGGGGGCGCCGGCCTTGCGGACCTCCATGCCCTCGGTGTCGACTTCGAGGTCGCCGAAGGACAGCACCCCGCGCGCGTCGGAGCCGTCCGCGTCGGACGCCCCGCGCGCGCCGTTCTGCGGGCCGCCGGCGTGGCCGAAGCGGCGCAGCACGGCGCGGATGCGGGCGACGAGGACCGAGCCGTCGAAGGGCTTGGTGACGTAGTCGTCCGCGCCCGCCTCCAGGCCCAGGACCACGTCGATGGAGTCGGCGCGCGCCGACAGCATGATCACGGGGACGGTGGACTCGTCGCGGATGCGGCGGCACAGGCTCACGCCGTCCATGCCGGGCACCATCACGTCGAGCAGTGCGATGTCCGGCCGGTCGGCCCGGAAGGACTCCAGGCCGGACAGGCCGTCGGGCATGGCGGTGACCACGAACCCGTCGCGCTCCAGCGCCAGGGTCGTGGCCTCGCGGATGACGTCGTCGTCCTCCACGAACAGCACGTGGGTCTCGGCCATGCCCAGCCTCACTCCGGTTCTTCCGCTCGGTCGTCGTTCTGTTCGGTCAGCTCTTCGGCGAGACGGCCGGGGCCGGCTGCATCCCGGGGTTGTACACGTTGCTGTACTCGGAGTGGACCCGGTCCTGCTCGGTGAACCGCTCGCCGTTCCAGCGGTACGTGATGACGTCCTCGCCCGAGGGTTCGGAGGGCGCCGCGTCCTGCCCGTACACGGGCTTGCTGACCACCAGGTCGCCCCGGTCGATCTCCGCGTAGACCGGCTTCTGCTCGTCCGCGAACACATTCTCGTACGCCCCGCCGTCCGACCGGTACACGTACGACCCGCGCCCCAGGGCGTCGGCGCAGGACAGGACGTTGACGACGACGTCGGTCAGGGTGCCGCCGGTGATCTTCCCGTAGCTCACGTCGATCGGGTACTCCTTGCCCGTGCAGGGCTTGAGGTCCCGCTTGATCTCGGCGCTGACCTTGGGGTCGGCCTTCAGCAGGGCCACCGGGTCGACCCGCTTGACCGGGCCGGCGGTGGACGCGGCGGGGGAGTGGCCCGGGGCCGGAGGCTTGGATGCGGCGCCCGTGGGCTGGTTGCTGCGCGCCACCGGGTCGGTGCGCGCGGGGCCGCCGTCGCGCAGTCCGGTGCCGCCGGTGGAGCATCCGGCCGCGAACAGCACTGTGCCGACGAGGACGACCGTCCCCGCCGACATGAGCACCACCGAGCCTCTGCCGCCCGGATTCTGGCCGTTCAGGCCGCGCACCGCTCCCGCCCCTCGTAGCGCGTGGTGTGGTCACCGCGTTCCAGGGCACGCATGTCCAGGTCCCGGCTCTCCAGCTCCTGGCGGAGCCTGGCCAGGGCGCGGTGCAGTGTGCTCTTCACGGTTCCCGCCGACATACCGAGCGCCGCGGCCGTCTCCTCGGTGCTCATCTGCTCCCAGTGTCGCAGCACCACGACGCTGCGCTGCTTGGGCGCGAGCACCTTGAGGATGTCCATGAGCAGGGCGCGGTCGGCGCGCTGGTCCGAGCCGTCCTCGACGCGGGCGTCCGGGAGCTGCTCGGTGGGGACCTCGTCGAGCTTGCGGGCGCGCCACCACTCGGTACGGGTGTTGATCATGACCCGGCGCAGGTAGGCGTCGGCCAGGGACTTGTCGGCGATGCCCTCCCAGCGGCCGTAGGTGCGCACGAGGGCGGTCTGGAGCAGGTCCTGGGCGTCGGTCGGGTCGGGGACCAGGCGCCGGGCGCTTCGCAGCAGGGCGTCCTGCCGGGTGCGTACGTACTCCTCGAACTCGAGTACCTCTCCGTGCGCCATGCAGACCGCCTCCACTGCGTCCCCGTCTCCGCTGTCTTCCGGATCCGAAGGTACGGAGGGGTTGTCACGGCACTGTGCGGGTCAGCCTGCGGTGGGCGCACGGACACCCGTAGGTTGTGTAACAGTGCCGGTGAGCTGCGGTTTCCCGGACTCAAACGGAATCTTCGAGTCAACTTCGAGTGAATCCCGAGGGCCTGCCGGAGCGCTGCGCGATCCGTCGCGCGAGGCCGGGCGGGGCGCCGGGCGGGACGCCGGGCAGAGGCCGGCGGCGCTGCCGTCGGCCCTGGTCCCGGCCCTGCTGCCGGCCCGGGTGCCGGGCGCGGCCGTCAGCTCTGCGCGCGCCCCTGCGGCAGCCGGTACGTGCCGTGCGCGAGGGGCTCCACCAGCCCGTCGGACACCAGCCCGTCCAGCGCCCGGGCCCGCTGCACCGGCTCGTCCCAGACCGTGTCGAGCACCGCCTGCGGCACGGGCCCCACCGCCTCCCGGAGCACCGCCAGCAGCTTGCCGCGCACCTGCCGGTCGGTCCCGGCGTACGTCTGCCCGCGCCGCGGCGGCCCGTCGTGCGCGGGCTTCCCCGCGAGCCGCCAGGCGCACAGCGCCGCCACCGGGCAGCGGGCGCAGTCCGGGCTCTTGGCGGTGCACACCAGCGCGCCGAGCTCCATGGAGGCCGCCGCCCAGCGGGCCGCCGTCCCCTCGTCCTCGGGCAGCAGCTCCCGCGCCAGACGCCGCTCGGCGGCGGTGGTGGCGTTCGGCGGGTACTCGACCCCGGTCGCGGCGCGCGCGAAGACCCGGCGGACGTTCGTGTCCAGCACCGCGTGCCGCTGCCCGTACGCGAAGGAGGCCACCGCGGCGGCCGTGTACTCGCCGATCCCGGGCAGCGCGAGCAGCTGCGCGTGGTCCCGCGGTACGTCGCCGCCGTGCCGTTCCGTTATCGCCGCGGCCGCGCCGTGCAGGCGCAGGGCCCGGCGGGGGTAGCCGAGGCGCCCCCAGGCCCGTACGGCCTCACCCGGCGCCTCGGCGGCCAGATCGGCGGGCCGGGGCCACCGGGCGAGCCACTGCTCGTACACCGGCAGCACCCGGCTGACGGGGGTCTGCTGCAGCATGAACTCGCTGACCATCACCCCCCAGGGGCCGGCCTCGGGGCGGCGCCAGGGAAGGTCGCGGGCGTGCTCGTCGAACCACGCGATGACGGGGGTGTGCAGCGCGGAGGCGGGTGATGCGGAGGTGTGTGATGGGGATGCAGTCATGACAGACGGCATCCTGGCACGTTTCAGGGCCGGCGCGCGGGGCCCGGACCGGTGAACCAGACGGCCGCGCGGTTCCCGCTCCCCTGGACGGCGGTGGTGATGCCGATCATCGGACCGGTCAGCGCCGCCACGGCGAGCACGGCCAGCGAAGCGCCCAGCAGCAGCCCCATGCCGACGTCGTGCGGGTAGTGCACCCCGACGAAGACCCGGGAGAAGGCCATCAGCAGCCCCATCGGCACGGTCAGCCACGCGAGGCGGGGCACCGCCAGCGCCAGCGCGACGGCGGCCGCGCCCGCGATGGCGGAGTGGTTGCTGGGGAAGGACCAGTCCCCGTACGGCGGGCACGGGATCAGGGAGACGGCCGCCCCGGCCACCGCCCGGCAGGGCCGCTCCTCGTCGACGGTCGACTTCACCACCTCGGACGCGACGTACACGAGCGCGGTGACCAGCGGCGCGAGGACAGCCAGCGCGAGCGCCCGCGGGTCGCCGCCCCGCCCGCGCGCCCGCCACCACACGGCTATGTAGAGCGGACCGAAGAGCAGGAGGCCGTATTCGGTCCAGACCTCGACGGCCGACTGCACCCAAGGGGGCGTGGCGTGGGCGAAGTCGGTGATGTCGCGATAGAGGTCGGAGCTGTCCATGGTGACTGACCGTACTGGGCGGCCCGCTCCGGCCTCACCGGACCCCTGGCCGGTATTCGGCGCTGCCGGGTCCTCCCGCAGGATGATCATCGGCAAAACCTGCCGGACAAGCGGCATGTGGGGCACGGAACGCGGCATGAGTTCTCGTAAGGTTCGGTGCGTGGGATCTCTGCGCAATCCGGTCGGGCCGCTCCCCTCCTCCATTTACTGGCGGCGGAGGGCCGTGCTGGCGTCCGTCGCCGCGCTCGTCGCGCTGCTCGCCGTATGGGTCGTCAGTTCCGGCGGTGGGAAGACGAGTACGAACGGCAAGGGCGGCGGTGACGGCGCCCGGCCGCCGAAGACCATCACGCCGGGCCCCTCCGGTACGGGCCCGGCGATCAGTCAGGCCCCCGGCGGGCGCGGCGACTCGGGCTCCGGTCCGGGCTCCTCGGGCCCGGGCAAGAACGGCGAGCCGGGCAGCGCGGGCACCAACTCCGGTACGGACGGCGCCGCTTCCGGTTCGGCCGGCTCGTCCGGCTCCTCCCCCGCCCAGGTCCCGGCGGACTCACCGCTGCCGACGTGCCCGGCGGGCGTGGTGCAGTGGGAGGTCAAGAGCGTGAAGAACGAGTACGAGACGAACGAGAAGCCCCGCCTCGAACTGACCGTCCGCAACACCTCCGGCAGCACCTGCAAGTTCGGCCTCGGGCCGAAGCAGGCGGTCGTGACCATCTTCCAGACGACGGGCGCCAAGGCCGTCTGGTCCTCCGCCGACTGCCCGGCGGGCCCGGCCAACGCCTTCTACCGGCTGCCGGCGCAGGGCGAGACGAAGCAGTCGGTGGAATGGGACCGCAAGCCGAGCGCCGCGGACCAGTGCCAGAACCCCCCGCAGGGCAACCCGGCCCCGGACACCTACGTGGTCGAGGTCAAGTCCCCGGGCCTCCCGGTGGCCCGCACCTCGTTCGTCCTGAAGCAGGACTGACCTTTTCGACGCGGTCCTCGCACCGCTCAGCGCCGGCGCGCTTCCCGGGCTTCGGCCCGCTGCGCGGTGCCGGTTCCCCTACCCACCCTTCGCCCGTTCCCCGGGGCTCCGCCCCGGACCCCGCGCCTCAAACTCCAGCCCGCGCGGCGTTTGAGCGCACCGGGCGCGGAGCGCACGGTATCGGGGTCAGGGGCAGCGCCCCTGGGAACGGTGGAAGGGCGGGGAGGGGCAAGCCCGCGCAGCGGCACCGCACCACCGCGCCGGCTACACGTACCGCTCGAGGATCGAGGATTCCGCCAGCCGCGAGAGCCCCTCGCGCACGCTGCGCGCCCGCGCCTCGCCGACGCCGTCCACCGTCTGGAGGTCGTCCACGCTGGCGGCCAGCAGCTTCTGAAGACCGCCGAAGTGCTCCACCAGCCGCTCGATGATCGCCCCCGGCAGCCTCGGCACCTTCGCCAGCAGCCGGTACCCGCGGGGCGACACCGCGGAGTCCAGGGTCTCCGGCGAGCCCGTGTACCCCAGCGCCCGCGCCACGATCGCCAGCTCCAGCAGTTCCGGATGCGTCAGCGCGTCCAGCGCCGGCAGCGCCTCCTCCACCGTGCGGGAACGCTTCGCCGTCGGTTCCGGAACGTAGTCCCGGATCACCAGCTCCCGCTCCTGCTCGATGCCCACCGTCAGCTCGTCCAGCTGGAGCGACAGCAGTCGCCCGTCCGTGCCCAGTTCGACCACGTACTCGGCGATCTCGGTCGCGATCCGGCGGACCATTTCCAGCCGCTGCGCGACGGCGGTGACGTCGCGGACGGTGACCAGGTCCTCGATCTCCAGCGCCGACAGCGTGCCCGCGACCTCGTCCAGGCGCAGCTTGTACCGCTCCAGCGTGGCCAGCGCCTGGTTCGCCCGGGACAGGATCGCCCCGGACTCCTCCAGGACCCGCCGCTCGCCGTCGACGTACAGGGCGATCAGCCGCATCGACTGCGACACCGACACCACCGGGAATCCGCACTGCTTGGAGACGCGGTCCGCCGTGCGGTGACGGGTGCCCGTCTCCTCCGTCGGGATCGACGCGTCGGGCACCAGCTGCACGCCGGCCCGCAGGATCTTGGTGATGTCCTTGTCCAGGATGAGCGCCCCGTCGAGCTTGCACAGCTCGCGCAGCCGGGTCGCGGTGAACTCCACGTCCAGCACGAAGCCGCCGGTGCACATCGCCTCGACGGCCTTGTCCATGCCGAGGACGATCAGGCCGCCCGTGTTGCCGCGGACGATCCGCTCCAGCCCGTCGCGCAGCGGCTGACCGGGCGCGACCGCGCTCAGCGAGGCGCGCATCAGCGCCTCGTGCTTGGAGCTCGCGCCGGACTTCCCGGGTGCTGCTGCCCCGTCCTTGGCTGCCACTGCACTCCTCCGGTCGCGGGTTGCGCCGCCGCGTACGGCCGGGCGGACCAGCAGAAAGTCTACCGGCGCGGGCTGTGCGCCCGCCGGGGCTTAACCCCTACCGCCGCCGCGAGGCCCCGTACGGGCGCTGCGCCCAGGCCCCCGGCCCGGCCCTGCGGCCACCCCCGCCGGGCCGCTGACCTGCCCTTCGACCCCTCTGCGGAGTCCAGGATTCCGCTGCCGGTCCGCCGCCCGGGGCGCCGCCGCCGCGCCGCTATTCCGCCGCCGCCCGCTCCCTGGCCGGCGTACGGGAACGCCCGCGCGGCAGGACTCGCAGCGCGTCCCCCATGTCCGCGACCTCGGTCACCTTCATCCCCGCCGGCACCTTGCCCGGGTCCGCCGGGACCAGCGCGTGCGTGAAGCCGAGCCGGTGGGCCTCGGCCAGGCGCCGCTGCACGCCGGTCACCCGCCGCACCTCGCCGGCCAGGCCGACCTCCCCGATGGCGACCAGGTTCTTCGGCAGGGGCACGTCACTGGCCGCCGAGGCCAGGGCCAGCGCGATCGCCAGGTCCGCGGCCGGCTCGGTCAGCTTCACCCCGCCCACGGTCGCGCTGTAGATGTCCCGCTTGCCCAGCGCGGTGATCCGGCCGCGCTGCTCCAGCACCGCCAGCATCATGGAGACGCGCGAGGTCTCCAGGCCCGAGGTGGTGCGGCGCGGGGAGGGGATCTGGGAGTCGACGGTCAGCGCCTGCACCTCGGCGACCAGCGGGCGCTTGCCCTCCAGGGTCACGGTCAGGCAGGTGCCCGGCACCGCCTCGGCCCGCCGGGTGAGGAACAGGCCGCTGGGGTCGGCGAGCCCGGTGATGCCCTCGTCGTGCAGCTCGAAGCAGCCGACCTCGTCCGTGGCCCCGTAACGGTTCTTCACGCCGCGCACCAGGCGCAGCCGCGCGTGCCGGTCGCCCTCGAAGCTGAGCACCACGTCCACCAGGTGCTCCAGCAGGCGGGGGCCGGCGATGGCCCCGTCCTTGGTGACGTGGCCGACGAGGAGGGTGGCCATGCCCCGCTCCTTCGACGCGCGGATCAGCGCCCCGGCGACCTCCCGCACCTGCGCCATGCCGCCGGGCGCGCCGTCGATCTCGGGGGAGGCGATGGTCTGCACGGAGTCCAGGACCAGCAGCGACGGCCGCACCGCGTCCAGGTGGCCCAGCACGGCGGACAGGTCGGTCTCGGCGGCGAGGTAGAGGTGGTCGTCGAGAGCGTTGATCCGGTCGGCCCGCAGCCGCACCTGGCTCGCGGACTCCTCGCCGGTGACGTACAGGGTGCGGTGGTCCCCACTGGCCGCCTTCGCCGCGACGTCCAGCAGCAGCGTCGACTTGCCGACGCCCGGCTCGCCCGCCAGCAGCACCACCGCGCCGGGCACCAGGCCGCCGCCCAGGACGCGGTCCAGCTCGTCCACCCCGGTGCTGCGGGCGGTCGCGGTCCTGCCGTCGACCTGGGCGATGGGCAGTGCCGCGGCCGAGACGCGCCCGGCCGCGGTGGTCCGCACGGCGGGCGTGCCGATCTCCTCGACGGTCCCCCACGCCTGGCACTCGGGGCACCGGCCGAGCCATTTCGCGGTGGCCCAGCCGCACTCGGAGCAGCGGTAGGACGGCCGGTCCTTGGCGGATGAGCGAGATGTACGGGCAGCCATGCGGCCCACCGTAGCCGCCGCCACCGACAACGCCCGACCGGTCCGGAGGGCGGGCGGCTCCGGCTGCGGCTCCGGCCGCGGTGGATCCGGGCCCGGCGGCGGTGGATCCCGCCCCGGGGCGGTGGTTGCGCGGTCGGCGTGCTCCCGCGTCAGGCGCGCTGTCAGCCGACGGGCGATCTGTTCACCCGTAAGGGCTAAAACCCCGGAAGGCTTCCGGGGCGTTACCGGCGCGCCGCCTACGGTTCGCCAGGTGAACAGCAGCGACCAGGGAGACCCCGTATCGCGCACCGGCGCACACCCGGCGCACGGGCGCACGTCCCGAGCGGGTTGGGCGGGTCCGGCGGCCGATACGGGTGGTGCGGAGGATACGACTGTTGCCGGTGGTGCCACCGATGCGGTAGGGGCGGCAGAGGCGCGTGGGGCGACCGGTGCCCCCGGCACGGCCGAGCCCCCGCCCCTCCGGCACGAGCCCTATCTCGACGGGCTCTTCACGTACTGCCTGTCGGTGCTGTGCGACCACGACGCCGCCACCGACGTCCTCGGAGACGTCCTCGCCGTCGCCGAACGGCACCCCGGCCGGTGCCCCGACGAGGGCCGCCGCCGGGCCTGGCTGTACGCCCTCGCCCGCTGGGCCTGCCTGCGCCGGCTGGCCGAGCAGCGGCGCACGCGGCAGGGGGCGCATTCCACCCGGCGCACACCGGAGCACGCCGACACCGCGCGTGCGCCCCGGGCGCACCGCCCGCTCGACGTGAGCGCCTACCGCCGCACCGAGCTCGCCCGGCTCGCCTGGCCCGAGGCCGCCGGAACCACCCCCGAGCAGCGCGAAGCCCTCGAACTCGCCGTCCGCCACCGCCTCGGCGTCACGGAACTCGCCGCCGTCATCGGCACCGCCCCCACCACCGCCCGGGAGCTGCTCTCCGGCGCGGCCTGCGAGGTGGAGCGCACCCGCGCCGCCCTCGCGGTGGTCGAGACCGCCGACTGCCCGGCCGTCTCCCGCATCACCGGCGACGACGGCGACGGCCAGGTCCTGCTGTCCACCACCCTGCGCGCCGAGCTCGTACGGCACGTCGACGACTGCCCGCGCTGCCGCCGGGTCGCCGAACGCGTCGGCGCCGGGGCGCCGTGGCCCGGCACCGGCGGCATCGACGCCGCCCTCCCGCTCGTCCCCGCGCCGCGCCCCGCCGTCCACGCCGCCATGCTGCGCTCCGGCCGGCGCCGCGGCGGCCGCCCCGGCCCGCGCTTCCACCGGACCGGCTTCCCGATGGACCCCAAGGACCGCGCCGCCCGCCGCGACCGGCTCCGGGCCCGGGCGGTGACCACCACCGTCGTCGCCACCGTCGTCGCCGCGCCCGTACTCGCCCTGTGGGCCGCGTACCGGGGCGCCCCCGCCACCGGTGAGCCCGTCGGGGGCGACGGCACCCGCATCTCCGCCAGCGAATCGGAGATCCCGCCCCCCGCCGGGGGCCGCCCCCTCACCGCGTACGAGAACACCGGCAACACCGCCCACACCACCGGCGAGCCCGGCTTCGCCTCCGGCAGCGAAGCCCCCGACGTCTCCGTCGAGGTCATCAGTGCCGGCGCCCCGGCCAGCCCCGACGCCGGCGGCCCGGGCGCGCCCGGCCGCCTCACCGTCGCCGCCACCACCCGCGGCGGCACCACCCTGCTCACCCTCAGCGCCTCCGGCGGGAGCCCGGTCGACTGGCGGCTCTGGTCGGACGCCCCGTGGCTGCGCGCGAGCCAGACGGCGGGGACGCTGGCCCCCGAAGAATCGGTCACCCTGCGGATCACCGTCGACACCGCGGCCCAGCCGGTCGGCGCCTGGACGGCCCGGGTCGGCGTGGACCCCGGCGGGGCGGTGGTCTCCCTCCAGGGCCGCGGCCGCCCGGCGCCCGCCCCCGATCCGACCCCGCCCGCCCCCGAACCGACGCCGACGCCGACCCCGACCCCGCATCCCGACCCGACGCCCACCCCGACGCCGCCCGCCCCGGATCCCGACCCGACCCCGACCCCGGCGCCCACCCCGGCCCCGACGGACACCGCGAGCCCGGAGCCGGCCCCAGGAGGAACGGTTTCCCCCGGCTCGCCGTCGGGGGCCTGAGGCGGCGCCCGCCTCGGCCCCCGACGGCACGTCCCGGCTACGCCGGGTCGGCGGGGTGCGGCGCCATCGGAAGCAGCGAGGCCAGCCGCGCCTCGCACAGCTTCACCAGTTCCGCGTACGCCTCCGCGCCCATCAGCTCCGTCAGCTCCGCCCGGTACGACACGTACACCGGCTGACCGGCGCCGTGCGCCGAGGTCGCCGACGTGCACCACCAGTGCAGGTCGTGGCCGCCCGGGCCCCAGCCGCGCCGGTCGTACTCGCCGATCGACACCTGAAGGACGCGGGTGTCGTCCGGCCGGTCGATCCAGTCGTACGTCCGCCGGATGGGCAGCTGCCAGCACACGTCCGGCTTGGTCTCCAGCGGCTCCTGGCCGCTCCGGAGCGCCAGGATGTGCAGGGAGCAGCCCGCGCCGGCCGGGAAGCCGGGCCGGTTCAGGAAGATGCAGGCGCCGTCCCAGCGGCGGGTCTGCTTCTCCCCGTCGTCGTCGAACTGCGTCCAGCCGGACTCGCTGCCGACGTCGTGGAACTGCCACAGCTCGGGCGTGAGCCGGGCGACGTGCTCGGCGACCCGCTTCTCGTCGTCCTCGTCGGAGAAGTGCGCGCCCAGGGTGCAGCAGCCGTCGGCCGCGCGCCCCGCCTGGATGCCCTGGCAGCCGCTGCCGAAGATGCACGTCCATCGGGAGGTGAGCCAGGTCAGGTCACAGCGGAAGACCTGCTCCTCGTCGGCGGGATCGGGGAACTCCACCCAGGCCCTGGGGAAGTCGAGGCCCTTCTCGTCCGACACCTTGTTCTTCGCCCCGCCCTTGATCGGGTGGGCGTTCTTGCCGGCCTTCTTCGTATGTGGCACAAGCCAAGCGTAAGCGCCCCTTCCGCCACCGCTCCGCGTGCCGCCCAGTAGCGTTTCCCGTATGAGACTCGGTGTCCTCGATGTGGGTTCGAACACGATCCACCTGCTGGTGGTGGACGCGCACCCCGGCGCGCGCCCCCAGCCCGCGCACTCGCACAAGGTCCAGCTGCGGCTGGCGGAGCTGCTCGACGAGCGCGGCGCGGTCAGCCCCGAGGGGGTCGAGCGCCTGGTCTCCGTGATCGCCGGCGCGGTGCAGGCCGCCGAGGACAAGGGCTGCGAGGACGTACTGCCGTTCGCGACCAGCGCCGTACGAGAGGCCCCGAACGCCGACGAGGTCCTCGCCCGCGTCAAGGCCGAGACCGGTATCGAGCTGCCGGTGCTCAGTGGTGAGGACGAGGCGCGGCTGACCTTCCTGGCGGTCCGGCGGTGGTTCGGCTGGTCAGCCGGCAAGCTGCTGGTCCTCGACATCGGCGGGGGCTCGCTGGAAGTGGCGTTCGGCATGGACGAGGACCCGGACGCGGCCGTCTCCCTCCCCCTGGGCGCGGGCCGCCTCACCTCGGCCTGGCTCCCGGGCGACCCGGCGGACCCGGCGGACGTGAAGGCCCTGCGGCGGCACGTGCGGGCGCAGATCGCGCGGACGGTCGGCGAGTTCAGCCGCTTCGGGGCGCCGGACCACGTGGTGGCGACGTCGAAGACCTTCAAGCAGCTGGCCCGCATAGCGGGCGCCGCCCGCGAGGCCGACGGGCTGTACGTGCAACGGGACCTGACCCGCAAGTCCCTGGAGGAGTGGGTTCCCCGCCTGACGGCGATGACCACGTCCCAGCGCGCCGCCCTCCCGGGCGTCTCGGAGGGCCGCGCCGCCCAGCTGCTGGCGGGCGCGCTGGTGGCGGAGGCGGCGATGGACCTCTTCGGGGTGGACGACCTGGAGATCTGCCCCTGGGCCCTGCGCGAGGGCGTCATCCTGCGTCGGCTGGACCACCTGCCGTAGGGCGGGGTGCGGGGGGACCGCGTCAGGGCTGGTCCGGGGGCTTCCCGCCGGCCGCGTCCCACGCCTGCGGGTTGTGGCGGTGGTTGCGGTGGCCCGCCGTGAGGACCGCGCGGAGCCGGGGGAGGTGTTCCGAGGCCGGGGGGAGGCGCAGGCGGTCGAGGAGGGTGAGGGCCTGCGGAGGGTCCAGGTCGCCGTAGAGGTCGTGGTAGCCCGCGAGGAGGGCCTTGAAGAGGGGGGCGTGCAGGGCCGGAAGGCGGGCGGCCGTCTCGTACCCGGGGTGCTTGGCCTCCCACGGGACCGGGCCCGAGTCGGCCAGGACGCGGGACGCCCGGCGCAGCGCGGGCGGTGTGGGGGCGGCCACGATGGCCGCGATGTCGTTGCCCAGGACCTCCGCGAAGGCCGTGGCACTGGTGGTGCGGTCCTCGAACCAGTCGACCCACAGCGAGTAGCGGACGGGTTCCGGGTCCTGTTCCGCCTCCAGGCGGGTGCGGTAGCCCTCCCAGAGGGGGCCCGCGGGCAGCGGGCCGTACGGGCCGTCGTGCGCCATGCCGATCTCGCAGGTCACCCAGTACTCGCCGAGCAGGTCGAGCAGGCCGAAGGCCATCCGTACCGCCGCCGCCTCGTCGAGGTCCTCGTCGACGAAGACCTCGCAGGCGTAGGCGTGGGCGATCTCGTTGGCGGTACGGGGACCGCCGGGCCCGTCCGGGTCGGTCCAGCCCCCGGGGGTCTCGACGACCCCGCGGTCGGCCAGCCATCGCCGGGCCCGGGCGACCGCTTCGGTTTCCATCCGGAAAGTATGACGAGAGTGCCGCCGGGTACGCCCCGCCGGGGAGGGGCCCCGTAATCTGTCCCCGTGGCAGATCCACTCCGTATCCCGAGCAGCCGGACCCCGAAGGTCGCCCTGTCCACCGCCTCCGTCTACCCGGAGACCACGGCGACCGCCTTCGAGATCGCCGCCCGCCTCGGCTACGACGGCGTGGAGGTCATGGTCTGGACGGACCCGGTCAGCCAGGACGTCGACGCCCTGCGCCGGCTGTCGGACCACCACGGGGTGCCGGTCCTCGCCGTGCACGCGCCCTGCCTGCTCATCACCCAGCGGGTGTGGTCCACCGATCCGTGGACCAAGCTCCAGCGGGCCCGGGCGGCGGCCGAGCGGCTCGGGGCGTCCACCGTCGTCGTGCACCCGCCGTTCCGCTGGCAGCGGCAGTACGCGCGGGACTTCGTCTCCGGGATCTGGCGCATGGCCGACGAGACCGACGTCCGCTTCGCCGTCGAGAACATGTACCCCTGGCGCTACCGGGACCGCGAGATGCTCGCGTACGCGCCCGAGTGGGACGTGTCGAAGGACGACTACCGGCACTTCACCGTCGACCTGTCGCACACCGCCACCGCGCGCGCCGACGCCACCGCGATGGTCGACCGGATGGGGGACCGGCTGGCGCACGTCCACCTCGCCGACGGCAACGGTTCGGCGAAGGACGAGCACCTGGTCCCCGGACGCGGTACGCAGCCCTGCGCCGAGCTGCTGGCCGGGCTGGCCCGCAGCTCCTTCGACGGGCACGTGGTGATCGAGGTCAACACGCGCCGGGCCATGTCCTCCGCCGAGCGGGAGGCGGACCTCGCCGAGGCGCTGGCCTTCACGCGCACGCACCTCGCGAAGCCGGCCGGGCGCCGGTGAGCGAGCCCGCGAAGCGGCGGCGCGGCCCCGGCCGGCCCCGCCAGGACGAGGCCGACGACGGCCCGGGCACGCAGGAGCGCATCCGCCTCGCCGCCCGCGAGGTGTTCGCCGAGCGCGGCTACGACAAGACGTCCGTGCGCGGCGTCGCCAAGGTGGCGGGGGTGGACCCGGCCCTGGTGCACCACTACTTCGGCAGCAAGGACGACCTCTTCGCCGCCGCCGTCGAGGTGAGCATGGAGCCCGCGCTGGTGGTTCCGGCCCTTCTCGGCGGGGGCCCGGAGGGCATCGGGGAGCGGCTGGTCCGCTATTTCCTGGGCGTGTGGGAGAACCCGGCGACCCGGGTCCCGCTGCTGGCCGTGATCCGGTCGGCGCTCACGCACGAGGCCGCCGCGAAGGTACTGCGCACGCTGGTGCTGCGCCGGGTGCTGGAGCGGATCGCCGCCGACCTCGACGTCCCGGACCCGACGTTCCGGGCCGAGCTGGCCGCCTCGCACATGGTCGGGATCGCCGTCCTGCGGTACGTCGTCCAGGTCGAGCCCCTCGCGTCGGCGGACCCGGAGGACATCGTGGCCATGGTGGCGCCCACCCTCCAGCGCTACCTGACCGAGGAGTGACCTCCGCATCCCGGCATGCGGACCAGATGTCCGGATCGCGGGCGGTGGGCGTAGCCTCGTAACCGAGCCATATCCACAGTCGCGGCTGACCGTACAGCCGCACTCATGGGGAGTGAACCGCATGCCCGAGCTGAGGTCCCGCACCGTCACCCACGGCCGCAACATGGCAGGCGCTCGTGCGCTGATGCGCGCGTCGGGCGTAGCGAGCGAGGACATCGGCAAGCCGATCATCGCGGTGGCCAACTCCTTCACCGAGTTCGTCCCCGGCCACACCCACCTCGCCCCCGTCGGCCGGATCGTCTCCGACGCCATCCGCGCCGCCGGTGCGATCCCGCGCGAGTTCAACACGATCGCGGTCGACGACGGCATCGCCATGGGCCACGCCGGCATGCTGTACTCCCTGCCGTCGCGCGACCTGATCGCCGACAGCGTGGAGTACATGGTCGAGGCGCACTGCGCCGACGCCCTGATCTGCATCTCCAACTGCGACAAGATCACCCCCGGCATGCTGATGGCCGCCATGCGCCTCAACATCCCGGTGGTCTTCGTCTCCGGCGGCCCGATGGAGGCTGGGCAGGCGACGCTGGTGGACGGCACCGTCCGCAAGCTCGACCTGATCGACGCCATGGTCGACGCCTCCAACGAGAACGTCTCCGACGAGGACGTGCTGCGGATCGAGGAGAACGCCTGCCCGACGTGCGGCTCCTGTTCCGGCATGTTCACCGCCAACTCGATGAACTGCCTCGCCGAGGCCATCGGCCTGGCCCTCCCCGGCAACGGCTCCGTCCTCGCCACGCACACCGCCCGCCGCGCCCTGTACGAGGACGCCGGCCGCACGGTCGTGGAGATCACCAAGCGCTACTACGAGGGCGGCGACGAGTCCGTCCTGCCGCGCAACATCGCCACCCGCGAGGCCTTCGAGAACGCCATGGCCCTCGACATCGCCATGGGCGGCTCCACGAACACGATCCTGCACCTGCTGGCCGCGGCGCAGGAAGCGGGCCTGGACTACGACCTCACTGACATCGACGCCGTCTCGCGCCGCGTCCCGTGCCTGGCCAAGGTCGCGCCGAACGTCGCCCCCGGCGGCACGTACTACATGGAGGACATCCACCGGGCCGGCGGCATCCCCGCCATCCTCGGCGAGCTGCACCGCGGCGGCCTCCTGAACAAGGACGTCACCACGGTCCACTCGGAGAACCTGGAGGACTGGCTGGCGAAGTGGGACGCCCGCTCCGGCACGGCCAGCGACGTGGCCATGGAGCTGTGGCACGCGGCCCCCGGCTGCAAGCGCTCCGCCACCGCCTTCTCCCAGTCCGAGCGCTGGGAGACCCTCGACCTCGATGCCGAGGGCGGCTGCATCCGCTCGGTGCAGCACGCGTACTCCAAGGACGGCGGCCTCGCCGTCCTGCGCGGCAACATCGCCGTCGACGGCTGCGTGGTCAAGACCGCCGGCGTCGACGAGTCGATCTGGACCTTCGAGGGCCCGGCGGTCGTCTGCGAGTCGCAGGACGAGGCCGTCGACAAGATCCTGCGCAAGGAGATCAAGCCGGGCGACGTCGTCGTCATCCGCTACGAGGGCCCGCGCGGCGGCCCCGGCATGCAGGAGATGCTCTACCCGACCTCCTTCCTCAAGGGCCGCGGCCTCGGCAAGGTCTGCGCCCTGGTGACGGACGGCCGGTTCTCCGGCGGCACCTCGGGCCTCTCCATCGGCCACGCCTCCCCGGAGGCGGCCTCGGGCGGCAACATCGCGGTCGTGCAGGACGGTGACCGGATCCGCATCGACATCCCGAACCGGGGGATCGAACTGCTGGTCTCCGAGGAGGAGCTGGCGGCGCGCCACGCGGCGCTGGGCGGCGTCTACGCCCCGAAGGACCGCGAGCGCACGGTCTCGGCGGCCCTGCGCGCCTACGCGGCGATGGCCACGAGCGCCGACAAGGGCGCGGTGCGCGACGTCTCGAAGCTCGGCTGACGCCCATACGGGCCCGCTCGGCGCGGCGGGCGCGTCGCGGACTCCGTCCGTCGGCCGCCCGGCCACCGGCTCACCACCCGGCCGCGTTCCGGGCGTCCCCTTTTCGACGCGCCCCTCGCGCCGCTCGGCGCCGGGGGCGCCTCGCGGGCTTCGGGCCGCTGCGCCGGACTCCGTCCGTCGGCCGCCCCGCCCCCGACTCACCACCCGGCCGCGTTCCGGGCGTCCACGGCGAACACCGTTCCGTCGGGCGCGGAGCCGTAGACGTGGCCTTCCGTGGTGACCGGGGCGGGGAGGGCGGCGCTGAACGTGCCCTGCGCGGCCATGCGCGGCTTGGTCTGTCCCACCAGCCGTCCGGCTGCCGCGTCGACGGCCAGCAGCCGGCCGTCCCCGGTCATCAGGTAGACCTGCCCGTCCGACTGCTCGGGCGCGGAGCCGCTGGCCGCCCCGGTTTCCAGCCGCCAGAGCTCCCTCTCCGCGCCCACCGCCACGAGCGCGCCCCCACCGCCGAAGGCGTAGACCGTTCCGTCCGGGCCCACGGCCGCCTCCGCGTCGAACAGGGGAGCGGGCAGCTGGACCCGGCGGATCGTCCGGCTCGCCACGTCCACCCGCACGACGGCGCCGGTCCTGGCGTCCGCGCCGGTGTCCAGCAGATGCACCGCACCGTGCGCCACGCCGACGGGCCGTAGCTTCCCCGTGGTCCGCGTCCGCCACCGCACGCCGCCCGTCGCCGGGTCGACTTCCTCGAGCTGCGTCGACCCGCCGTCGAGGGCCGCGGTCGCCACGTAGAGCACGGGCGCGCCCGACGCCCCGGGGCCGCCCCACCACACGGACCCGGCGTCACCGATCTTCTGCGTCCAGCGCTGGGTGCCGCTCGCCCCGTCGAGGGCGGTGACCATCCCGTTCGCGGTCACGGTGAGCGCGTACGGGCCGGCGGTCACCACGCGCGTGCCGCCGGGCAGTTTCCGCTGCCAGCGCTCGGCACCCGTGGCGGGATCCAGGGCCCGCAGCAGCGCGCTGCCGGGTGCCACCGCCAGCACCAGCCCACCCGAGTGAAGGGGGGCGCTGCCGGTCGTCACGCCCTGGCTCGGGGGGTTCGCGCGGACCGTCCACACCGTCGAGCCGTCCGCGGGGTCGAGCCGGGTCGCGGCCAGGCCCCGGCCCGAGCAGTACAGCCCGCCGGACCCGGCCGAGCAGGACACCTGGGGTGCGCCCGTCGAGGCCGACCACGGCGAGAAGCCCTTCGCCGGTGCCCCCGAGGCGTGGGCGGCCGGCTGCTCCGGCGTCCCGGCGCCGGGCGCCCACCACAGGTAGCCGCCGACCGCCGCTGCCGTGAGCAGCACCGCGAGCCCGGCCGCCGGCAGCACCGGCCTGCGCCGGCGGGCCGGGGGCGGCCGGTCCGCCGCGATCCGGTCCCGCCGGTGGGTGACCTGCTCCTGGGCCACGGGCCCGCGCGGCCGCGGTATGAACGCCTGGGTGTCCTCGGCGGTCGGGTACGCGACGGCCCGCATCTCCCCGATCAGCGCCTCGGCGGTCGGCCGCTCCGCCGGATCCTTCGCCAGGCAGCGCTCCACGATCGGCACGAGCCGGGCCGGCAGCCCCGTCAGGTCGGGTTCGGCGTGCACGACCTGGTACGCCACGAGGTAATGGCTGTCGGAGTCGAAGGGCCCGCGCCCGGTCGCCGCGTGCACCAGCACCGCGCCGAGCGCGAAGACGTCCGCGGCCGTCCCCACGTCCCTCGGCCGCTGGAACTGCTCCGGCGCCATGAACGGCGGCGTCCCGATCAGCTTGCCCGTCTCGGTGCGCAGGTCGCTGTCGGCCGGGCGCGAGATGCCGAAGTCGATGACCCGCACCCCGTCCGGGGCCATCAGCACGTTGCTCGGCTTCAGGTCCCGGTGCACCACCCCGGCCCGGTGGATGTCCCGCAGGGCCTCCGCCAGCCCGGCCGCGAGCCGGGTCAGCTCGACGGCGTCGAGCACGCGTTCCCGTACCCGCTCGGACAGCGTCGGGGCGTCGATGAACAGGGTGGCCATCCAGGGCCGCTCGGCATCCGGATCGGCGTCGACGACGGGCGCGGTGAAGGCGCCGCTCACCCTTCGCGCGGCCGCGACCTCCTGCCGGAACCGCGCCCGGAACTCCGGGTCCACCGCGTGCTGGGGGTGCACGACCTTGACGGCCAGCCTGAGCCCGGAGCTGGAGGTGGCCAGGTGGACGACGCCCATGCCGCCGGAGCCGAGCACGGATTCGAGCCGGTACTGCCCGGCGTATTGCGGAAACCCGGCGTTGTCCGCGCGCAGCGACTGCACCGCTCACCACCCCCGCCGGAGCCTAGTCGATGGCCCGTGCGAACATCCAAGGGCTTGCTACCCTGCGCGCGTTGCGCAAGAGCAGCACCCAAGGGGGAGATTCCACATGTCCGTTGAGAACGATTCCAGCCCGGTGCAGAGCCTCGCGGCCGCCGACGGGGGTTTCCAGTCGTACCCGACCGCGCCCGGCTACCGGGTCAACATCCGCAGCGGCCCGGGCACCAACTACCCGATCATCGACGCCGTGCCCGTCGGCGGATCCGTCACGATCCGCTGCCAGTGCCCCGGCACCACCGTCTCGGGTCCGTACGGCACGACGGACCTGTGGGACTGCGTCGGCAACGGCCGCTTCGTCTCCGACGCCTACGTCCACACGGGCGCCGACGGCTACGTGGCCGGCCGCTGCGGCTGACGGCGTGATCGGCGGGTCGTCGGGCGACGGCCACGCCGCCCCGCACCGCGGCCGGGCCCGGCCGCGGGCCCGCCCGCCGTTCCGCCACGCGAGACGCCCCCGGCGGGTCCGGCCCGCCGGGGGATAATCGCCGGTGTGAGCGACAACGAGCAGCGAGACCAGAGCCAGGCCCCGGCGGAGCCGGTCCCCGGACCGCAGCCCGAGCCGATCCGGTTCTTCGGCACCACCTGGGTGGACCACGACAACGGCTACGCGCTGCGCCGCGCCGGTGTCGCCGCCGGCTCGCTCGCCGCCGCCGTCCTCGGCGCCTATCTGCTGCGCCTCGCCTACGAGGGCCTGGAGATCGGCGACGTCGGCCCCTTCCTCAGCATCTCCGTCGTGGTGCTCTTCGCGATCGCCAGCTCCATCGCCTTCGCCAAGACCTGGGAGTCCTTCGGCCGCCGGCCGCGTCCCTCCTCCGACGAGGCCGCCCTCAAGGGCCTGAAGACGATCGGTTTCATCGGCTCCCTCGTCGCGTACTTCCTGCGCAGCCTGAGCGAGGCCCCGGGCGAGAAGCTCCGCCGCGCCGAGTACGAGCGCGCCGTGGCCGAGTTCGCCCGCCGCCGCAGCGCCCGTACGGGGAACCCGGCGGCCCGCCGCTCCAAGCGCAGGAAGTAGCCCCGCCCGGCTCCAGTCCCCTTTTTTCCGAAGGCCCGTCGATTGACGCCCGGCACCACCAGGAGCATTATTCATCACATGATGAATAACCTGCGGGAGGCGGCGCCGCCCCCTCCCGCCGTCCACGCCGACGCCCTCACCGTCCGCCGCGGCACGGGCCGCCACCCCCGCACCGTCCTCGACACCCTCACCTTCACCGTCCCCCGCGGCCGCATCACCGGCCTCCTCGGTCCCTCCGGCTGCGGCAAGTCCACCCTCATGCGCGCCGTCGTCGGCACCCAGGCCCACGTCACCGGCACCCTCGACGTCCTCGGCCACCCCGCCGGCCACCCCCGGCTCCGCTCCCGCATCGGCTACGTCACCCAGGCACCCTCCGTCTACGACGACCTCACCGTCCGGCAGAACCTCGACTACTTCGCCGCCGTCCTCGACCCCGGCCGGCCCGCCACCGACCGCCGCCGCGCCGCCGTCGAACGGGCCATCGCCGACGTCGACCTCACCACCCACGCCACCGCCCTCGCCGGCCGCCTCTCCGGAGGCCAGCGCAGCCGCGTGTCCCTCGCCGTCGCCCTCCTCGGCACCCCCGAGCTGCTCGTCCTCGACGAACCCACCGTCGGCCTCGACCCCGTCCTGCGCCGCGACCTGTGGAACCTCTTCCACGACATCACCCGCGCCCGCGGCGCCACGATCCTCGTCTCCTCCCACGTCATGGACGAGGCCGAGCGCTGCCACGACCTGCTCCTCATGCGCGAGGGCCGCATCCTCGCCCACGACACCCCCGAAGCCCTGCGCACCCGCACCCGCTCCGCCACCGTCGAAGAAGGCTTCCTGCGCCTGGTCGACGAAGCCGACGCACTCACCGAGGAGACCCGGCGATGAACGGCCCCCGCACCCTCGCCACCGCTGCCCGCGTCCTGCGCCAGCTCGCCCACGACCCGCGCTCCATCGCACTGATGCTGCTGGTCCCCGTACTGATGCTCACCCTGCTGCGCTACGTCTTCGACGGCAGCCCCCGCACCTTCGACAGCATCGGCGCGTCCCTCCTCGGGATCTTCCCCCTCATCACGATGTTCCTCGTGACCTCGATCGCCACCCTGCGCGAACGCACCTCCGGAACCCTGGAACGCCTCCTCGCCATGCCGCTGGGCAAAGGCGACCTCATCGCCGGCTACGCCCTCGCCTTCGGCGCCGTCGCCGTCATCCAGTCCCTCCTCGCCACCGGCCTCGCCCTCTGGCTCCTCGGCCTCGACGTCACCGGCTCCCCCTGGCTGCTCCTGCTCGTCGCCCTCCTCGACGCCCTCCTCGGCACCGCCCTCGGCCTCTTCGTCTCCGCCTTCGCCGCGTCCGAGTTCCAGGCCGTCCAGTTCATGCCGGCCGTGATCTTCCCGCAGCTGCTCCTGTGCGGGCTCTTCGCCCCGCGCGACACCATGCAGCCCGTACTCGAAGGCCTCTCGGACGTCCTGCCCATGTCCTACGCCGTCGACGGCATGACCCAGGTCCTCACCCACACCGACATGACCGCCGACTTCGTCCGCGACGCCGTCGTCGTCGCCGGCTGCGCCCTGCTCGTCCTCGTCCTCGGCGCCGCCACCCTCCGCCGCCGGACGCCCTGACCACGGAGCGGACACCCCCTCGCCACGACGCGCACGGGTGCAAGGATGAGGGCGTACGTCCTGATGGTTCGTTCGGCGAGGTGAATCGGGCATGACCCAGACAGTCGCAGTCCTCGGTACCGGCAAGATCGGCGAGGCCCTGCTCAGCGGGATGATCCGCGGCGGCTGGCCGGCCGCCAAACTGCTCGTCACCGCCCGCCGCCCCGAGCGCGCCGAGGAGCTCCGCACCCGCTACGGCGTCGAGGCCGTCAGCAACGCCGAAGCCGCCAAGCGCGCCGACACCCTCATCCTCACCGTCAAGCCGCAGGACATGGGCAAGCTCCTCGAAGAGCTCGCCCCGCACGTCCCCGCCGACCGCCTCGTCATCAGCGGCGCCGCCGGCGTCCCCACCGCCTTCTTCGAGGAACGGCTCGCGCCCGGCACCCCCGTCGTCCGCGTCATGACGAACACCCCCGCCCTCGTCGACGAGGCCATGTCCGTCATCTCCGCCGGCAGCCACGCCACCGCCGCCCACCTCGAACACACCGAGGAGATCTTCGGCGGCGTCGGCAAGACCCTGCGCGTCCCCGAGTCCCAGCAGGACGCGGCCACCGCCCTCTCCGGCTCCGGACCCGCCTACTTCTACTTCCTCGTCGAAGCCATGACCGACGCCGGCATCCTGCTCGGCCTGCCCCGCGCCCAGGCCCACGACCTCATCGTCCAGGCCGCCATCGGCGCCGCCGTGATGCTCCGCGACAGCGGCGAGCACCCCGTCAAGCTCCGCGAGGCCGTCACCTCCCCGGCCGGCACGACCATCAACGCCATCGTCGAGCTGGAGAAGCACGGCGTACGGGCCGCCCTGATCGCCGCCCTCGAAGCCGCCCGCGACCGCAGCCGCGAACTCGCCACCGGCAACAGCTGACCCGGCGGGAGGGGCCCCGCACCCCGGGGCCCCTCCGCCACCCCTTCACGGCGCCAGCAGCCCCATGGCCTCGTACGCCCGGTCCACCACCGGCCGCGCCATGGCCCGGGCCCGCCCGGCGCCCTCGCGCAGCACCCGCTCCACCTCGCCCGGATCGGCCGCCAGCACCGCGTGCCGCTCCCGCAGCGGCCGCAGCAGCTCCACCACCGCCTCGGCGACGTCCCGCTTCAACGGCCCGTACTGGGAGTACCCCGCGGCGAGCTTCTCCGGGTCGCCGCCCGTACAGGCCGCCAGGATGTCCAGCAGGTTCGCCACGCCCGGCCGCGCGGCCCGGTCGTAGACCACCCCGCCGTCCCCGCTGTCGGTCACGGCCCGCATCACCTTCTTGGTCACCACCGCCGGCTCGTCGAGCAGGTAGACGATGCCGGTGCCGCCCTCCTCCGACTTCCCCATCTTCCTGGTGGGGTCCTGAAGGTTCATGACCCGCGCGGCCACCGCCGGAACCGCCGCCCTGGGCACGGTGAAGGTGTGCCCGTACCGCTGGTTGAACCGCTCCGCCAGGTCCCGGGTCAGCTCCACGTGCTGGCGCTGGTCCTCACCCACCGGCACCTCGTCCGTCCGGTAGGCGAGGATGTCGGCGGCCATCAGCGCGGGATACGTCAGCAGCGACAGCCGTACGCCCTGCCCGGACGCCTCCGCCTTCGCCGCCTTCTCCCGGTACTGGATCATCCGCCGCATCTCCCCGTCGGTGGCGGTGCACTCCAGCAGGTAGGCCAGCCGCGTGTGCTCGCCGACGTGGCTCTGCACGAAGAGCGTGCACCGCTGCGGATCCAGCCCGGCGGCCAGGTACAGCGACGCGGCCTGCCGGCTGAGCCGCCGCAGCCGTGCCGGATCGTGCTCCACGGTCAGCGCGTGCAGATCGACGACGCAGAACAGCGCGTCCCCGGGCGCCTGCTCGGCCGCGACCCACTGCCGGATGGCCCCCAGGTAGTTGCCCAGCGTCAGATGCCCGGACGGGGTGATCCCGCTGAAGATCCTCGTCATGTCCTGCTCTCCCTCGTGTCCTGTGGTGGGGATGGTGTGGTGCCGCGGCCACCGCGTCGGGCGACCGAGCCACTCCCGGAGAGGGGGAGAAACAGAAACGGCCGCCGTAGCGGCGGCCGTGAGCGCATGCGTGCTCGCGTGGTGGTCGGCCGCCGTCAGGCGGGCCACCAACGAAGGCTGAGCGTGAGCGCGTGCGTGGTCATGCGAAGCAGCGTAGCCCCCGCAGGACGCGGTGCGCGGGAAGTTTGCCGACTGGACGTCCTCCGGTCAGCCGGGGGTTGACACAGGTGTGCCCGATCCGTAAGGTTCTTCGAGTTGTCCGACGTGAGCGCCGACCCCGGTCGGTCCCCGGACAGCCATCCCGCACTACACATTCGAACGAACGACGCACTGTGTCGTCTCGTTTTCATGCGTATTTGCGAATGAGGAATCCGCGTTCCAGGACGCAGCCCCCGATTGGCATCGGGGGCAGGGAATCCGCTACTGTCTCACTCGCCGGAAGGGCCCAACGGCCCGGAACGCGAATCCCGCTGACTGGGAGTCAGGTCCGAAAGGATCTGATAGAGTCGGAACCGCCGGAAAGGAAAAGCGCGAAAGCGCAGGACCTGGAAAGCAAGCGAGAAAGACTCTGATAGAGTCGGAAACGCAAGAACAACACAGAACGAAAGCCCGGAGGAAAGCCCGAGAGGGTGAGTACAAAGGAAGCGTCCGTTCCTTGAGAA
>NZ_JBVISL010000019.1:0-56600 GCF_055575555.1 Streptomyces sp. NPDC034085
CCCGCGGAGCGGGTACCTACGCGCTGCGCGCGTAGGAGAGAACCGCCTCGCTGCGCTCGGCGGGGCTCGGCGAAGCCGAGCCAGGGCCGGCCTTCGGCCGGGGTCCTCCGCTTCGCTCCGGACGGGTTCGGGGCTTCGCCCTGAACGGGCCGCTACGCGGCCGGGGGTGACCCCGTTTCACGGGGTCTGGGCCTACGGCCTGTTGGGTGGGTCCGCTTCGCTTCCCCACCCAAGTCCTTCCGGCTTCGCCTCCAGGACCAGCCCGCTTCGCGGGCGGCTGGCAACAGCGGGAGGGGCGCGGGGCGGTCGGGTGGACCGGCCCGCCCACCCCGCGCCGAGGGGTGCTTCAAAATCTATCTCGGATTGACTCTGGATTTGAGGTCATGGTCCGCTGGGCTACCGACTCGGGGCCCGCTACCTCGCGGCGAGATCTGCGATCAGCACCGTGGCGTTGTCGGCGCGGCCGTCGTCGTGTGCGATGGCGGCCGCTGCCAGGGCCCGGGCGGCCCTGTGGGGACGTCCCATCAGGTAGTCGGTGATGGGGAGTTGTGCGTCTTCGAGAGGCTCGTACGCGCCATCGCTGGCGAGTACGAGCCTGCCGTTATTGGGGGCGAGAACCGATCCGAGCCGTGGGTTGGGGCTGGTGTCGCCGAGGTAGGACGTCACCCGGTTGCGGGCGTACGGCCCGGGCTCCAACTCCATGTCGATCAGGACCTGTCGCATGTTGTGATCGGTGGTAAGCCGTTCCAGCTGGCTGCCGGTCTCCGGGAGGAGGTAGGCGCGGGCGTCACCGCACCAGGCCACCTCAAGCGGCTTGCCGGGCTCGGCGACGGCCACGACAGCGACAGCCGTGGGCATGTACTGCGCGTACCAGCCTTCCGGGGCCAGCTCGGCGGCCCGGGCCGAGTGGATCTGCCGCAGGCCCTCCAGTGCCCCGAAACGGGCGGCAGCGCGGGCCAGTCGGCGCGCGGCCGTGCGCGTCCACGTCTGGACCTCTTCCGTGCTGCCGATGCCGTCGAGCAAGGCGTATGCGCGGCGCTCCTGGTGGGTGTAGGTCGCCGTGGCGTCGCACTGGTGGGAGCGTCCGCCGATCAGCTGGGCTGCGCTGTGGGTGCTCATGGTGTTCCTGCCTTAGGGGTGGCCGGGGCGGGAGGGGTTCTCCCGCCCCGGGAGAAGTTCCGTCGAGCTGACGCGGACGTGTCTGTAGCGATCAGCTCAGGGAGCGGTTCTGCGCCAGGTTCCAGGCGGCCCGGCGCTGCGCCCGGCAGACCGGGGCGATGCCCTGGCGGGGCGCCGGGGTCTCGTCCTCGTCCTCGTCGTCGGCGCCGCAGCGGGCGGCATAGAGAGACTCGTCGATGTCGGCGAAGGTGCAGCCGGGGTGCCAGTCGGCTCCGTAGTGCTTCGCCAGCAGCTGCTCCAAGGCGCCGGGCTGCGGCTTGGGCTGGGCGTCGATTTCGGCGCGTAGGCGGGCCGAAAGGGAAGTGTGCATCAGACGGTGATCAGGCGGAACGCGCGTTCCATCACGTCATCGGCGGTGCCCGTGATGACGCGCTCGGCGCGGGCGGCGCTCTTCAGGTCGGGGCTGGCGCCGCGCGCCGGAGCAACGTGGTTGGCGTACTCGGTGATCGCGTTGTAGCCCGCCCACGCGGTTCCCCGGATGCCCGCCTGCGTGTCGGCCTGCTCGAACAGGTTCCGGATGGTGTTCCAGCGGTTGGCCTGGTTGGTCTTCTTCCGGGCGCTGTCCCCGTTGGCGGCCGGCCAGAGCTCCTCGACGACCGCCCGGAGCATGGGCGTGGTCATCTCCGCCTCCAGCATGCGCTGGGCGGCCTTCTCGAACTCCTCGGCGTACTTGAACGTGAGCCCCAGGGCCTGGCGGGCCTGGGCGATTCGGCCGCGTGCTCCGGAGGTGTGGCGGACGGTGTAGCTGCTCTTCGCACTGCGCAGCCCGGCGCGCAGCGTGTTGGCGCACACGACGCGCACCGGCGTGACGACGATCCGGAACGCGCTGCTGCCGTCGTGGGAGTTGAAAGCAGCGATGTACAGGTCAACGCTGTCGTTGCTGCCGACGGTCATGGTCTGGGGCAGCTTCATGGTCAGGAACACCTGTCGACCGTTCCTGAGGGATCCGGCCGTCTCGAAGTGTGCTCCGGACTCGTCGGCAAGGAAGTTGAGGAACTCGGCGTGCTCCTCGTTCTGCACCGGGGTGTAGTCGGGGCCGACCACTCCGAGGGTCTCGGGGCGTCCGGTCTTGGGGTGGGTGCGCACGGTCGCCCGGTGGTTCGGCACATCGAGCACGGTCGCGCCGTCGGCGGTCAGTTCGGTCGCGTGCAGGCCGATCAGGCGGACGTCCCAGTTGTCGAGGGCGGCCAGGCGCATGGCGTCCTCGGCGGTCAGCGCGTCGGCGGTGACCGTGCCCAGCCGGTGCCAAGCGCTTTCACGTGCACTCACGAACGCGGCCGTGCCGTCACTGAACTGCTCGATCTCGTGTGCCATGGGAGGTTTCTCCTTCTTGGGTGTTCTACGGATGCGGCGGGGGTGCCACTCCCCCGCCGCTGGCGGTGCGTGATCAGGTCTGCGGGGTACCCGCGCCCGGGCGGGTCAGTCGAGTGCAGGGGCGTCCACGAACGTCACGCCCGGCAGGGGGTCCGTGATGTCGCGGTCGTGGCCGATGCAGTACGCGACGATGCTCTCTTCGGCCGTGGCGGGCCGCGCGACAAGGTCGCTCACCGCCCACGACATGAACGTGACGTCGCCCTGCGGGTGCAGGGTGCGCGCCACCAACATGGCCTTGGCGCCCATCGTGGTTGTGGCCAGCAGGTAGGCCACGTAGGCGAGCGGGTCGGTCGGGTCGTCCTCGTTCGGCACAGGGCCGGTGATGAGGCACTCCGCCTCGGCGGCGCCGCGAGGCGAGAGCGCAATGACGGTGAGGTGGTGGAGTCCCTCACCGGCGGTCCGGGCGAGAGCCCGCACGAGAATCATGCTGCGGCGGGCGAGTGTGCGTGCATGGTGGGAGGTCTGGAACTCGGTCATGAGCGTGCCCTTTCATGGTTGTCCTGCGGTTCTTCGGTCGGCCTGTGGGGCCGGTGCCACTTCCGGCCCCACAGGCGAGACGGTGGGCTGGGGCAGTTCCCCCTGCTGGCCGTTCTGGGTCTCAGCGGGTGCGCTGCTGGGGGACCTTGATGGCGGCCCGGGTGAGGTGCTGCTCGATGAGCACAAGGGCCTGGTCCTCGCTCAGGCCGTGGGTTCCGCATGCCGATTCGTGGTCGGTGGGGCCGGTGAACAGGACCGGGCCGAAGTAGTGGAACCGTGCAGCGCCAAGCGACCGCAGGACCGGGGTGGCCGGAGCGTTGACCGGCCTGCCGTTCATCAGGGCCTCTTCGTCCACCCACAGCGTGATCTCGCGGTTGAGGGGGATGGGGTGGGTCAGGTCGCAGCCAAGGGCGGCGGCCGGAGTCGTGTTGGAGGTCCAGTCGGCGAGTTCGAACCAACCGTCGGGCTGGATCACCAGCCCGAACTCAACGGCCTTGGTAGTGGACATGGTTCTCCCTTGGATAGGAGGTGGGTTCTTCGGCCGGTGGGCTTGCCACTTCTCTCACCGACAAGAGAACTCTACCGCAATCGAGGCTCACCCGGGGTGGAATCAGCCCCTCGCGGCCGACTCGAAAGAGTGATGTATCGGCAGGTCAGAGGGTGTTTTGGCCCGGTGGGGGCGGGCATTGCGGGTGCGGTGCCGGCTAGCCCCGTAGCGCGGAGCGCGGAGGGCAAGGGGTGTGGTGGGGGACGGGGAATGCGGGGGTATGGTGCGCGCGGAGCGCGTACCCCCGCATTCCCCGTCCCCCACCACACCCCGCAGCGCGTGCCGCCAAGGAGTGCACGGCTGGTGGAGCGAAGCGGAGCCGGCCGGGCGCTCTACGCAGCGAAGCGGAGTGACGGAGCGAAGCGGAGTGCGGCACGCGGCCACCGTGTGCGTGGTGGGGAAGGCCCCGCGGGGGGCGTGAGAGCGCGCAGCGCTCGCTCCGGACGCAGCGAAGCGGAGTCCGGCACGCCTTCCGCGGGGCCTTCCCCACCACGCACACGGTGTGGGGTGGACGGCGCAGCGCAGCGGAGCCGTCCACCCCACCGGCACCGGACCCGCAACGCCCGCCCCCACCGGGCCGAGAAAGCCCGGAGGGGGCCCGGCCGGGCGGCCGGGCCCCCTCCGGGGTCTTTGGGGTTTCAGTGCTTGTCGTGGAGCTGCTGGGCTGCCTTCACGGCGATGCGGCGGAGTGCCGGGGGGTAGCCGAGGCGGTCTGCGGCCTCTTCGGCACGGAGACCTGGCTCGGTGTGCATCTGTGCGGCGATGCGCGCCGCCCGCTCGTGCTGGAGGTGCTTCTGCGCGGTGGAGGTGGAGATGCCGAGGACGTCGACGGCGTGGGCGGCAGTCACCGCGGGGTCGGCGTCGAGGAGTTCAGCGATGCGTCCGGGGAGTAGATCCCGGGGGACCATGTCGCCGGATCCGGTCGGCCGGCCGCTGGGCGCAGTCATGGCGCCTCGGGCGGCTCCGTAGGCACGCAGCACGCCGCGGGGCCAGTGCTCGACCCCGCCCACCACAACAACGTGGTCGGCGAGGCGCGGGTCGGTCTTGTAGCTGTCGATGCTGCGCGGCTTCACGGCCAGCACGACGGCAGCCTCCCGGCGGTCGAGCAGGTCCGCGTCGTCCTCTTCGGTCGGAAGGGTCGGCTGCGGTTTGCCGTCTCGGTGGGCGTTGACCTGTTCCAGGTCCCACAGCAGCACCAGCGCCCCCTCCGAACTGACCGGTTCAGGGAAGCCTTCGGCGTCGTGCGGTTTGAGCCGGCGGAACGTCGGCCATGTCATCCCCAAGGCGTCAGCAAGCTCCCGCCGGCCCACGGCGGTTCGTCCAGCGCGGATCACGGGTCCCGACCTCCAGAGGGTGAGGCGCGTCGGCGCGCACCATGCCGTGAGGATCCAACGAGACCCCCACACAAGCAGAAAAATGCTACCGCATCCAAGGAGCGCCGTGGTGCGTGCCGGCACCCGGCCCGGGCGCTATGCTCGGCTTGATGATGCACGCGGGTTCTCTCGTGGTGTGTTCTTCGGTCGGCCGGCGCCCTTGCCACCCGCTTTCAGCGGAAGTGGGCGTCGGCCACATTGGTTTCGCCCAAGCTCGCTCGCCGCGCACCACGACATCAGCACCCCGCACTGCCGAGCTGCTCCTCCCGAAGCCCGGTCGGCCGGGCCAGCAACGTGGGCGCACCGAGCACAGACGCCGCCCGGAACGACGTCGGCACCCACCCCCGGCTCGGCACCGCCGACGCCTCCCAGCCTGACCGCCCACGGGCGGCCGGCAGGCGATGAACGAGCAGTTGGTCACAGCTCACGGCTCTCCCGCAGCGGGTTGAAACAACGCCGCTCGCTTCCGGTCCCGCCTATCCGTCAGGCGCCCTACAGAAGCCAATCACTTCCCTCCCCTACAAATAAAGTCTGGCCGGTCACCACCTCCGAAATGGGCGCCTGACCAGTCCAAATGCAAGGTACGGGATCAGGTCGGTATCCCGGGCAGTTTCCCCCTCTTGCCTCCCCCTCAATGTCCCCCTCCTACCTCCCCCGCTGCTTTCCCCTCAGCCGCGCAAGGCCTGCAGGGGCTGGCGAACCCCGTGGACAGGGCAGCAGCGTCGCGGGGGCCGAGCACCGTGTCGATGGCGACTCTGCCGGAGCAACAGGCACTCACCCCTGGTAAGGGCTCCAGCGGCCCAGGCGGGCGGCTCGCGGCGGACGGCCGCCTCGGTCAGGCCGAGCGCGGCAGCGGCCCGTGCCGGGGTGGCCCCGTGGCGGCCCGCCACCACACGGCCTCGCCCAGCACGCCCTGGATGTCCTGCTGCCCGCAGCGATCGGGCTCGAGCGCGAGACGCTGGCCGAAGCCGGCGCCCAGCTCGCCGTCGCACTGTCCGAGTTCGCCAGGCTGGTGGAGGCCGACGCCGACGACCAGCTCGCCCAGGGGGAGGCCGTCGTAGAGCGGCTCCGCCGGACCTCGCTCCACGTGCACGAGCACATGGGCCGCCGTGGTGCCGTCGCGGGCCGTGGCGGTCTGACCGCCAGCAGTAGCAGCTCCGCCGTCACCGACCCGACCACCGGCAGCCCCTCCTCGATGCAACTCTCGATCGCTCGGCTGGACCCGACCCAGGCTTCGTGACTCCGCCGGGGCCGACCGCTGACCTGGCTCGTTCTGGCCGCGCACGCTCAACTGCGTCCCGCCCGGCCGCTCGCGGGATCTCCGCCGGCCGTGGGAATGACCGGCGGAACCGAACAGGCTTACCCCCACCCGAGTCCGCCGGGGGCTCAGGAACCTGCGCGCGAAGACCGGCACGCCGGCCGGTGCACCGAAACCCACGCGGCCCGGGCCCGGACGTCCCCTCGGATCGAAGAGCAGCGGCCCGGGACCCGCTACGACGTCGGACGTGTCCTTGCCACCGGCAACTCCTACACCCGGCCCGCGCACCGCAAGGTCGGCACCAAGCCCAGACGGCACCGTTACCCGCTTCGGCCGCACGCGCGCCGGATCGCCCGCGGTGGGGGGAGCGGTGAGGTGGTTGGTGAGGTCACCGGGGCCCGGGTTCGTCACCGGTGAGTCCTGTCGGCAGGGCTCTGACCTGCGGTGGGGAGTTTCACTGGATGGCGCGAGGTCACCGGTGACTCACCGGCAGCACTGTTTCCTTCCCGTGACGCCGGGGGGCTGGCAGTGGTGAGCCAGTGGGTGAGAAGACCGCCGTTTCGTGGGGTGCAAGAACGAGCACCTCCACGGAAGGCATTTTCATGAGCCCTGTACCCCGGCCCTCGCGCCGCCTACGGCGAGCGCCGCAGGCCGCAACCGCGCAGCCGTTGCGCCGTTCCCGTCCGGAGACCGTTCCGGTCAGCGGGAGCGTCTCGAGCGGTCCGCGTCTTGCCCGGATCGGGGCCTGGGCGGCGCTGGCCGCTGGGCCGCTGGCCCTGGCTGTCGCCCTCGTGATGCCGCGAGGCCCCGTTGCTCAGGCCGCGCCGGTTCCGCACGCCGACAGCGCATCCAGGCTGCCGGCCGACCCTGGCGGTACGGCCGCGCTGTTCGTGGAGCTGTGGCTGCGCTCCGATGCGGCAGAGCCCGACAGCCCCGTGGCTGCGGCCCTGCGGTCGATGGCGCCCTCCGTGCAGCTCCCCAAGCGCGTTCGTGGCGAGGCGATGCCTGGTGCACTGCGGGTGGTGCCAGTGCGGACCGCGTCCTCCCCCGATGGCTGGACGGTGGTTGTCGCCGCCCTCACCAACGCCGTCCCCCTTGCCCCGGCGGCTTCGAGTCCGGCGCCGGAGCCTGCGGCAAGTACCGGGCCGGTTGTGCGGTACTTCGCGGTGTCCGGTACCGGGGGTCGGGACGGCGGGGCGCTGAGTGTCTCCGCTTCGCCGGCGGAGGTGTCTGCCCCGGAGATCGCGCCGGAGACCGCGGCCGGCCCGTTCTCCCACTCCGTCCCCTCCGGGGCAGCCCTGTCGGCGTCGCTCGGTGAGTTCCTGCGGACCTACCTTGCGGGCGGGCAGGGCGCGGGGCTGGAGCGATACCTCTCGCCCGGGACGCGTCTGTCGGCTCCGGCGGCTGCCGGCTATGTGCGGGTGGACGTCGAGGACGTCGTAGCCGACACCGAGCGCGCGGGTGGGAAGGAGGTTCCGGCCGACGGGACCCGAGCGCGGGTGCGGGTGCGGGTCGCCGGTGAGGACCGGGGCGGAACACGGTGGCCGCTTGTCTATCAGCTTGAGCTGACCACGCGGGCCGGGCGGTGGGAGGTCAGCTCCCTGGAGGGCGGGGCCGCTGGTGCGGCGGCCCCGGCCGCCCCGTCCGGTTCGGTGGCCGCGCCGGTCTCGGGGGGTGCGCGATGAAGCAGCAGTTCATCCTCGCGGGCAAGCTCGACGAGTTGGGTGACTCCCTGCTCGAAACGGTGGGCGGGTGGAGCGACAAGGGCCTGAAGGTCGTGCTGACGGTGGTGGTCGTCGTGACCGTGGCCCGCCGCGTCTCGCTGAAGGCCGGGATCGGAGCGCTGATCGCGATGGTGCTCGCGCTGGGCCTGTACGAAGCGCGGGAGTCGCTGTCCGGCGCGGTGAAGGACGAGATCAACAACCCGGCCAAGGGCACAGGCGCTGTCACCATCGTGGTCACCCCCAACCCTGCCGCAGGCGGCAGCGGAGGGGTCCTGTGAGCGGGGTCGAGCGGCCGCGGGTCGCGCGTGCCTACACCAGTGCGCGCCGGCATCCGTGGGTGCTGGGCAAGCTCGGTGACTGGACGCTGCCGTTCGGGCCCTACACCCCGGCGCAGCTGGTGGTGCTGGGCGGTGGGGCGTTCGTCTTGATCAAGACGTTCGACTGGTGGTCGTGGGCGGGGCCGGTGCCGATTGCCCTGTGGCTGGGTGCGGTGTGGGCGGTGCGGGGGGCGCAGATCGCCGGGCAGAACCCGTTTACGGCTGTGCTCGGGGTGGGCTCGCTGCTGTTGAAGCATCCGGCCGGGCGGATCGGTGGGCGGGTCGCCCGTGACCGGAAGCCGTCCTGCCTGCGTGCTCGGTTCGTCATCACTCCCGTCCTCGTGACCGCTCCGGCGAATGCCGGGACGGTGGCCGTGGTGGAGGCGCCTGCCAGCGGGCGGGCGGCTGCCGGTTCGGGTCTTGCGCGGCTGCTCGCCGACGGTGCGGGGAGGGCGGCGTGATGAGGACGCCTTTCCGGCATATCGCGGGGCATCTGCTGTGGTCGGTGTCGGGCCGGGTGTGGGCGGTGTGGCGGGTGGCCGCGCTGCCGGGCGGCTACCTGCCCGCCCGGGTGCATCAGGACCTGTTGGGGCGGATCACTTCGCTGGTGCGGTCGATGCCCGGGATGGAGCCGCGCCTGTTCGTCCTGGCGGCGCGTATTGATCCCGGCGAGGTCGCTGAGCGGATGGTGGCCGGTGTCGACTGGCAGCGCCTGCCGGCGTGGGCGGAGACCTGTGCGGCAACGGTCGATCTGCTGACCGGTCAGGAGATGCACGAGCGGACGCTGTGGCTGGCCGTGCCCTTGGCGGGCAAGGGCGGATCTGCGAGCGCTTCCCTCACCGCCATGTATGCGGAGCTGTCGGCCGCGCTGGACCTGCCGCCCATGCCGGTGGCCGAGGCGGACGTGAAGGCGGCCGTGTTGGAGGCGGAGCGGATCCAGACCTCCCTGGGCGGGGGGCTGGGGCTCAGGCCCGCGTCGGCGGCCGAGGTCGTGTGGATGCTTCAGCACGCCCTGCACCGCGGCCTGGTGGAGGAACCGCTGCTGTCGGATGCCGAGCACAGCCGGCTGTACGGCAGTCACGTCCGGGAGGGTCGTCTGCAGTCGCCGTCGTATGCGGATCTGGGGATGGTCCGTCTGGCCGAGGGCGGCCAGGAGACGGGCGCTGGCGCCAAGGA
The DNA here is from genome assembly GCF_055575555.1 of Streptomyces sp. NPDC034085. Lineage (NCBI taxonomy): Bacteria > Bacillati > Actinomycetota > Actinomycetes > Kitasatosporales > Streptomycetaceae > Streptomyces > Streptomyces sp. NPDC034085. The sequence continues at coordinate 9,426 of NZ_JBVISL010000019.1, forward strand.
GGCCAAGCCGAGGAGCCCGTGGTGGCGGTCGGCGTCGTCGTCGCCGCTGGGTCGCCGGTGGCTTCAGGTGGAGTCCGAGGCGGGAACCGGATACCAGGCGCACCTGGTGCTGGCGGAGATCCCGCCGGCGGTGTCGGTGCGGGCCGCCGACGTTCTGGCACAGCTGGAGGCTCTGCCCTTCCCGGTCGATGTCACGGTCGATCTGCGGGTGGTGCCGGCGAAGAAGGCGCGGGCGCAGGTTCAGCGCAAGAAGCGTGAGCTGCTGGACCAGGCTGACCAGTACGGTGCGCAGCCGACTGGGATGCCGCACTCGTTGCCGGATGCTGCTGGGGATCTGGCGGAGCAGGACGCGCGGATGGCCAGGACGTCGGTGGAGGTCGAGGTCCAGTCAGTGACGGTGCTCAGCGTGTGGGGTCCGGATGCGCAGGTGTGTGATGCGCGGGCGTGGGAGCTGTCGGCGGCCCTGTCGGGGGGCGACTACCGGGTCGAGCGTCCGTATGGGATGCAGGAGGAGTTGTTCGCTCTGGGTCTGCCGGGGACGGTGCGGGCGCCGAAGCTTTCGCAGTTCACGCAGCACCAGTTGTCGGAGGACTGGGCTGCTTCGGGGGCTTTGACGCTGTCGCGCGTGGGCGACCCAACCGGGATGATGGTGGGTTACGACCTTGACTGCGGCACGATCCGCCCGGTGCTGCTGAACCCGGCGAATGCCCCGCAGGTCAACGCTTCGGCTTCCAGCGCGGTGATCGGCGACCTTGGTGCGGGCAAGAGCGTGCTGCAGAAGCTCATCACCGATGCAGTCGTGGACCGGGGCGGGCGGGCGATCGTCATCGACCGGACCCCGATGCGCGAGTGGGCCGGCTTCGCGCGGACGGCGATGGGGGACCGCTGCCAGATCATCGACGCCGCGAAGGCACAGATCTCCATCGACCCGCTGCGGGTGTTCGGCGGTCCTGTCGGCGCCCACTACGCCCTGTCCTACCTGACCTTGCAGTTGGGGGTGGGGGCGATGACGGCCGCCGGGGCCGTGCTCCACCATGCGGTTGACGAGGTCAGTGGCGGTCCGGAGCCGTCGATGGGCAAGGTGCTCGACGTCCTCACTGCGCTCGCGGCCTCGGGCGCCGGCTCGGGCCGAAGGGATGCGGCCGCCACCATGGCCGACCTGCTGCGGATCGTACGCACCAACCCTCTGGCTGCGATGGTGTTCGACCCCAGTCTGCCGCCGGTCACGCTCGACGGGGATCTCGGTGCCGACATGGTCGTGGTGACCACGACCGGCCTGACCCTGCCGCCGAGGGAGGCGTTCGCCGATGTCGATGTGCTGCGCCAGCAGCCGCTGGAGGCGTTGATCGGGCGGGCGGTGTTGTATTTGATCGCGGCCGTCGCCCGGCAGGCGGCGTTCACCGACCCGTCCCGGTTCTGCCTGGTCTCGCTGGACGAGGTGTACTGGCTGACCTCCTCCGCAGAGGGGTCCGCGCTGGTCCACGAGATCCTCCACGACGGCCGCAAGCACGGCGCCGGTGTCTTCCTCGGTGCCCCTGACGAAGAGGAGCTGGGCAAGGACGCCGGTCTGGTCGCCTACCGGTTCCTGGCCCGCACCGCCGACCGAGCCCGGGCGGTCAAGGGATTGCGCTTCCTGGGGTTGGACGGCGAGGACGAGGACCTCATCCGGCTGGTCACCACGGGCCTTTCCCCGGTCGGTCAGGCCGGCCGGGAGGGCGAGATGCTGCTGCGCGACCCGCGCATGCAGGTCGGCCGCGTCAAGGTCGTCGTCCCGCCCGTGCCCCGCATCAAGGAATCGATCTTCACGACACCCGGTCGTGCGGCACAGCCCGCGGCCTCGGGGGGGACCTCATGAACCGTACGAGTGGTGTTCGGCTGTTGCTCGAAGGCGCGGTGGCTGTGCTCCTGCTGGTGTGCGTCGTCGCAGTGTGGGCTCCGCCCCATGCTCACGCCTTCGCGTCGCCTGTGGCGGGCGCGTGCAGCGTGGCCGGTACACCGGGCCCGGTCGCGCGGGCCGCGGTCTGGCCGGGCGGGCTGGAGGGGCGTACCGTCCTGCTGCTGTTCTCCACGGCCGCCATCGGCGCCGCTGTCGGTTTGGTGACTCTCGCCGGACGGCGGCTGTGACCAACCACCTTCATCTGCACATAGACCGGGGCACGCTGCGCGCGGCCGGCTTCGTCGTGCTGCTCACGGTCGTGTTCGTGGTGACGAATACGTCGGTGGCGGCCGCCGCCGACGGAACTTCCGCCGGGTCAGGGTTGCTCGGTCCGTTGGACGTGATGACGGGTGAGGGGGTGCCGCTCAGCAGCTACCAGCTGGAGGCTGCGGTGGCCAAGCCCGGGGGCAAGATCCCCGCGGTCGAGCTGGTCGAGACCGGGCAGCTGAATCTCGACGTGGTCGGGCAGACCCAGCGGATGGTCCTCAGCGGCCTGTTCACCCTGGTGCGGCTGCTGGTCGGGCTGTGCTGCTGGCTGATCTCGTTCGTGTTCCGGTTCCCGTTGATCACTCTGCTGACCGGGCCCGCACAGCAGATCGCCGACGCCTATGAGCGTCACGTCGTCGCCCCGCTCGGCCTCGAAGGTCTGCTGCTGGCCTGGGCGTTCGTGTTCGGGCTGGTCCTGTTCGTGCGGGGGAAGGCCGGCACAGGGCTGGGGGAGATCGCGCTGACCCTGGTGATCGCGGCCCTCGCCGCCAGCGTTTTCGTCCGCCCGGACTACCTGCTGGGCAGGGAGGGGCCTCTGGACCAGACCCACCAGGCTGCCATCGAGGTGGCGTCCATTACCACCGCCTCCTACTTCGGCACGCCCGCGCGCGGCGGCCGCCCCTGCGACAGTGCGGTGGGACCCGCCCATGAGGCCTGCGTCAGCGAGAAGGCCGAGGCGAAGACGGTGGTCGATCCGATCCAGCGCGCGCTGAGCGACGCCCTGGTGGTCAAGCCCTACATGCTGCTCCAGTACGGGCAGGTTCTGGACCCGAAGAAGTCCGGCCAGGCTTCCGCGTACCGCGCTCATCTCCAGTGGGTGAAGAAGAACGCTCCTGAAGCGAGGCCTGCGGCGGATGGTGCGGCCACGGGAAGGTGCGACGGTGTCATCGGCCCCTTGAAGGAGGACTGCGAGCGCCAGGCCGCCAAGAAGAACCCGTGTGAGCTTCTGGATGGTCCGGCCAGGAATTACTGCGAAAACGGCAACGGTCCGGCCACAGACAAGCAGTCGGCGTTCTCCGAGCTGGTCGAGAGCCTGGAGAAGGCGGGGCCGGTGGGCAAGGAGGCGGCCGAGTACGCGCAGAAGCCGACCTGGGACCGGGTCTGGTCGGTGGTGGCCCTGCTGATCGCGGTGATCGTCGTCACGCTCATGATCGTCTCGATGGCGGTGGTGATGCTCGGCGCGCAGGGCGCCGATGCGGCGGCCGCCGCGGGCGGGCCCATCGCCTGGGTGTGGTCGATGCTGCCCGGCCCCTCCCGCATGCTGCTGTGGCGGTGGCTGGGGGTGTTCATCGCCTCCGCCATGGTCTCCTTCATGGCCGCGATGTGCCTGCCCCTGTTCGGGATCGCGGTGGACGCGGTCTTGGCCGGCAGCGGAGCCGACCTGATGGTGGAGCGCCTGCTGCTGGTCGACGCGATCGCCGTGGCGTTCTTGATCATGCACCGGCGGGTGCTGGCCGCGACGGCCTCCTTCGGGCAGCGCATGTCCACCCGTATGCGGTACAGGAAGGTCGGCGGCAGCCACCTGCGCGGTGACAGCTCCGAGCTCGGCGCCGCCCTCGCCATGAACGGCCCCGCCGCCGGCGGCCCGGGCCGGTGGGGGCCCTCGGCCGCGCACGGCGCGTTCGGCGCGCGCCTGCGCTCCCTGGGCAGTCTCGCCTCCCTGAGCGACGGCGCAGGCATGCCGATGTCGCCCGGCCGTCTCCTCGGCGACGCGATGGCCGAAGGACGGCGCGGCCTGGCACCGATCGCCGTCGCCCTGCGCGGGGCTCACGCCGCGCTGATCGGGCCCCGGCCGGCGCACCACCCTGCGGCCGCTCGGCTGCGCGGCGCCGCAACAGGTTCGGGCCCCGGCCAGCAGGAGGCTCGGGGCGAGATGGTGGTGGACCAGTGGACCGGGGAGGTCCTCCACGATCCCGCCACCGACAGGCCCCTGCTCGGATCGCGCATGCACGCCGGCGCATCACGGCTTCGGGGCTACCGGATCGCCTCCCGTACCGCGCGCCTGGCCTACGGGGCGTCCTTGGGGCTGCCCCGCAACCTGGACCGTGCCCGTGCTGCGGCCTCCGAGTTCACCGACGATGCCCGCACCCAGCTGCGGGTCGCCGCGCACCACGTCCGCGAGGACGGCAGCCGGTGGGCGGACGGCGGCCGGGCGCTGCGCGACCGCGTCGACCACGCCGGACAGGTCATCGGCACCGCCTGGCAGGTCCACGACCCCGTGGGCGCCGTACGGGACACCGCCGTGGCCGCGGCGATCGCCACCGCCCCGCTGGCCTCGCGCGACCGCGAGCCCGCACCTCGTATCAGCGTCTCGGCCCCGCGGGCCGAAGCCGGGTGCACCCCCGCGCCGCGCTCCACCAGCCGTGCCGTACCCGGACCTGCCGGCTCTTCCCAGAATGCCGCCGCAGAGCCGGGAAGCGGCCACCGGTCCGGTCGGTCCTCCGGGGCACGGCCTGTGCCGGGGCCCGGGAGCACGGCGGACGCGGAGGCGGCGAACGCGGCGCGGCTGCGGGCGATCTTCGCCGACCGGGTCGCCGAGCGGCGCCGCCGCGAGGGCGGTGATGACTGGTGAAGCGGTGGGTGAAGCTGGGGTGTCTGACGGTGCTGCTGGTGGTGGCGGCTGCCTGCTGCGCCGGGCCGGTGCTGCTGTCGGCCGCCGCCGCCCGCCACCGCACCGGCCCGGTGAGCGGAGCGGTGAGCGCGGCCGCGGCTGGCATCCCGGAGCGGATGATGGCCGCCTACCTCACCGGCGCAGCCCAAGTCACCGCTCATGTGCCCGGATGCAAGGGGATGCGGTGGCAGGTCCTCGCCGGTATCGCCCGCGTCGAATCCGACCACGCCGCCGGCCACCTCGTCGGAGCGAGCGGAGACATCGACCCCATCATCACCGGCCCGCGCCTGGACGGCTCCGGAGCCGGCGGGAACACCACCCCCATCCACGACAGCGACGGCGGCCGGTGGGACGACGACAGCGCGTACGACCGGGCGGTGGGGCCCTTCCAGTTCCTGCCCGAGACGTTCCTCGCGTACGGCAAGGACGGCAACAAGGACGGGACCATCAGCCCGCACAACGCGGACGACGCCGCCGCCGCGGCCGCCGTCTACCTGTGCGGCAACGGCCGCAACCTCACCGACCGCGAGCAGCTGCGCGCCGCGATCCACACCTACAACCTGTCCTGGGCGTACGTGGACGACGTCATGTCGGGCATCGATCGCTACGACTCCCTAGGCACCGCTCCCGCCGTACCCTCGGGCAACATCGGCGCAGTCATCCAGGCCGCGCTGGCCCAGCAGGGTGTCCCCTACTCCTGGGGCGGCGGCGGGCCCGGCGGGCCGAGCACGGGGATCTGCTGTTCGCCGGGCGGCCAGGACGGCGGCGCTGTGACCGGTTTCGACTGCTCGGGGCTGACCCAGTACGCCTACGCGAGGGCCGGGATCATGCTGCCGCGCACTGCGGCTACCCAGGCCGGGGTGGGACGTCGCATCCCCGCGTCCGCCGGATACGGGGCGTTGCGCCCAGGGGATTTGATCTTCTACGGCTACAGCCCCACCTCGGATTCGACCATCCATCACGTCGGGATCTATCTCGGCGACGGGAAGATGATCAACGCGCCGCGGCCCGGAACGCAGGTACGGATCGACCCCGTCACCGCGATGCCCGACTACGCGGGAGGGGCCCGGCTCCTATGACCGGACACGCGTGGACAGGCGGCCGTCTGATCGCCGTCGCGGCCGTCTTGGCCGCCGCCGGGCTGGTGCTGCTGTGGACGGGAGCACACGGCATCCGGCCCGGCACGGATGCCGCGGTGCCCAGGGTGATGGGTTCCGCCCTGCTGCCGGGGCCGGCTGCGCCGTCGGCCGCCGGATCCGTCGCTCCCCCGTCACCGCAGGCCTCCGCCGGCTCGGCGCCTTCCGCCGCTGCGGCGGTACCGGGCCCCACCCGGCAGTCGGCCGGGCCCGGTGCCGGCGATGGCAGCGCTGTGGCGCGGGAGCTCCCGCCGCCGGGGTCCGGGCCGGCGGCGGACCCGATCATCCAGCAGGCCCTGGACCAGGCCAGCCGGCCCGATCTCCCGCCGGACGACGAGCGGCGGTTGCTGGAGCTGAGCCGTACGGCATGGACGGCGGAGACCGCCGGCTACACCCAGGTGCGGGTCCAGGCCGCCGCCGCCCGCCGCGACACCACACCCGCCACGGCCGGACAGCAGCCGCGGGCGGTAGTGCGGCTGGTATGGGCCGGGGCGGACCCGGCCGGGACCTTCCTCGACGGTCGCACCGCGACCCTCCACTACACGCAGAACGGACAAGGATCATGGAACCGCCCCTGACCGCCATGGCGGTCCTGCCCATGGGCGCCGCGCTGTGGGACGGGCTGGCGGCGCTCGCCCGCTGGACCCTGGCGAACTCCTGGTGGCTGGCCTTGCTCACGGCTGCCGCTCTGATCGGATGGGAGCACCTGCAACGGCGCCTGAGCGCCGAGGCCCTGTCGCGGCGCACCTACCTCCAGCTGGAGCCGACGCTGGCGTTCGAGCCGGATGCCGAGCAGATCTGGCGGCAGGGCATGCAACTGGTGCGGGCGGCCGGCTCGGGTCCGTGGTGGACGCCGCGCCGGGCGCGCTCGGTGAGGGTGCGACTGCGCGCCGACGGAAAGCGGCCCCTGGTCTACCGCATCGAGGCCCCGGCGACCGCGCAGCCCTTGCTGAAGCAGACCCCGTATGGGCCGCGGGTCGAAGTGAAGCAGACGGCCCCGGTAGCCGACAAGCACCGCGTCCACGTCGTACGAGCGGTCTTGACCCTGCACGGGGAGCCCGGCTCACGCCTGCGTGAAGTGCCCCTCGACCCCGACCCGCTCCAGCCTCTGATCGACGCGGTCGCCGACCTGAACGCGGAACTCGGCGACGTCGCCGAGGTCTGCGTGGACCTTTCCCCCGCGCCACGCTGGCACCTGGCCGTGCGGCGGATGCAAGCCATGCAGCGCGCCCGCGACCAGGCCCGCCGCGAAGCCCAGCGCGAGGCCCGCTGGCTGACCCGCGAGGCGGCCGACAGCCTGCCGGTCACCATGGGCAAGCTGCTGGACCCTTCCCAGTGGCGTGGCAGCCCACGCGGGCAGATGGTCATGTCCCCCCAGCCCCGCCGCGTCGAGCGGGAGGCGGTGCTGGGGAAGCTCACGCACACCCCGGGGCTGGTGCGGGTGCAGATCCTGGTGCGCTGCGCCTCGGATGCGGCCGGACGTGCGGAAGCAAGGCTGGCCCGCATCGGGGCGGCCATGGACGTCTACGCGGGCCCATCCCGCCTGTCCACGCTCGGCTGGTCCGCCGGTCCCCTGCGTTTCGGCCCCGACCGCCGGCCGTGGCGGCGCCGGTTCGATGAGCAGTGGGCCACGGCTGTCATGCGCCCGGCCCGCGGCGGGTGGGCGCACATCGACGAACTGGCGGGGCTCTTGAAGCCGCCGACCATCACGGCCCGTCTGCCGCTGCTGAAGACCGAGATGCCCACCTACGCCTTAGGGGAGAATCTGCTGCCCCAGGGCTGGCACCGGGGAGCCGACGGCCGGGAACGGCTGCTGGCCACCCACGAGGACGACACCCTCTTCGAGGTCCAGTCGGGCAAGGCCGGCTGGGGCAAGACCATGCGCGCCCAGGTCCACGCTGTCGCCAGCGCCCACAACGGACGCGGGCTGGCGTTCGTGGACCCGCACGGCGACTCCTTCGCCGACGTCGCCCGCTACCTCGCCCACGAGGACATCATCGACCGGGTCGCACTGTTCGACCTCACCGTCCGCGAGGACGAGGAAATGCTCAGCTGCTGGAACCTGCTGGACATGACGCCCGGGCAGCCGGCGCACGAAGTGACCGCCTCGGTCGTGGAGGCGTTCGCGGGAGCCCTGGGCTGGGGAGATGTGACCGCGCCGCGTGCGCTCACCATCCTGACCAAGGCCGTCGAGGTCCTGGTGGCCGTCAACTCGCAGGCTGTTCTTGCGCAGGTGCCCGATCAGCAGGCGACGATCTTCCAGGTCCGGGCGTTGCTGACCGACCTCACGTTCCGTCACCTCGCCATCGCCGGCTTGGATGCGGAGGCGCGCAAGTGGTGGCAGGCCACTTTCCCCGACATCCCCCGGGACGCGCTGCTGACCGTGCTGAACCCGCTGGAGCGCCTCGCAGCCTCCCCCGTCACCCGCGCGTTCCTCGGATGCCCCGTCAGCGGGTACGACATCCGCTCCGCCATGGACGAGGGCCAGGTGTTGTGGGTCTGCCCGCCGGGCACCGGACCCACCGACCGGCTGCTCATCTCCTTGATCGTCCACGACTTCCTGCGCGCCGGCCTGTCCCGCCGCGATCTGCCCGAGGCCAAGCGGCGGGCGTTCCGCTTCTACCTGGACGAACTGATCTCCCTGGACGGGTCTTCCACCGTGCTGGCGGAGATCACCGAGCAGTTGAGGAAGTTCGGTTGCCGCCTGTACGGGATGACCCAACTCATGCACCGCCTCAACCCGGCCACCCGCTCCGCCCTTTTGCAGAACGCCTCTTGCCTGTCCACCACGGCCGGATCGCTGGAGGCCATCGCACAGATCACCGACCAGTGGCCGGGCACCGTCACCCCCCGCGACGTCACCGACCTGGAGCGGTTCAGGCACTACGCCTCCTTCACCATCGCGGGCAAGCGGGTCGGCCCCCTGCCGATCCGGGGCCCCGAACTGGCCGAGGTACTCGGCGACCTCGCGCGGCCTGGCCAGGTCGCCGCCCTGCGCAAGACCGCGCACGCCAACACCGCCGCCCTGCCCCTGGCCGAGCGAAGCGCGATGGCACTGGCCCAGGAGGAAGCCGTTCGCTCCTTCCTCACCACCCGCACCGCACCCACCGAAACCGACGACGCAGGAGAGCAGTACGCATGACCACGGCCGTCTTCCAGCCCGCCACCGCGGACACCCACGCCCACCAGGCCCTGGCCCTGATCGCCCAGCACCGGCTGCTGACCAGCACCCAGCTCCACCAGATGCTCACCCCCAACACCCCGCCCCGCAAGATCCACAACGTCCTGGCGCCGCTGCGTGAGCAGGGACTGATCACCCACACCGTGCTCCCCGGCCGCCTCCAGGCCCACTTCCTCACCCCCGCCGGCCACCAGACCGTCGGGGACTGGCCCGAACTCCGCGGCCGCACCGCCACCCCGATCCAGTCCTCCGCGGCCGCCTCCCTGCGCGCCGCCCACATCCTCACCGGAGTCCGCGCCCACCTCGCCTTCCTCACCGACGCCCGGGCCCGCGGCGACGAATACCAGCCGCTGGACTGGGTCCCTGAGATCACCCACCGCCTCCCCGACACCACAGGCGAAGACCGGCTCATCGCCGACGCCGTATTCCACTACACCGCCACCAGCCCGCGACGCCTGCAGTACCGGGCCTTCGTCGAGATCGACCGCACCACCATGAGCAGCGAGCGCCTGGCCCGCAAGCTCATCACCTACGCCCGCTTCCACGACTACACCCCCCAGCCCCTGGGTCGGCGCGGCACCGTCGCCGACCAGGGCGCCGTGCTCGCCTGGCAGCGCTCCTACCCCCGCTTCCCCAGGGTCCTGTTCATCCTCACCGGAGCGTCCCGCACCACCCTGGCCAACCGGATCGCGGACCTGCGGCGTATGACCGCCGACCACGATCTCGTCACCCGCCTCAGCGCTCACGTCCCCCTCGGCGCCGCCGTCCTCGAAGACATCGAGGCCCACGGCCCCCAGGCGAAGGTGTGGACGCCCCTGGCGGGGAGCAGCGAGCCGCGCGGCTGGACCCAGCTGTGACCGGGACAGGGACCAGGCCCACCGGGCTGTCAGCCGCCGACCTCGCCGACTACCGCCAGGCCCAGGCCCAACACGTGGGCCTGATGCGGCAAGTCACGGACCGCGAGTTCCAGATCGAGGCCGGTCTCATCGAGAGCTACGCCGACTACCGCTTCGTCTGGCACAACGAAGGACTCGAGCCGCCGCGACCACCCACCGCCGCCCCCGGTAAGAAAGCAGGCCACTCAGCCTGGGCCAACTTCGACGGCGAGGACTGCCCCCGTTCTGACCGGTGCACGAAAACGGCGGAGACCCCGGCGGCCGAGCCTCCGAGACCTCCCGAGCTGTTCCATATCGGGGTGCTGGTGAGTTGCCAGCCTGATCGTGACCCAGGCCAGCCTCCATCGGTGAGAAAACCGGTGAGCAGCGGCAAGGAGCATTATCAGCAGCAAAGAACAAGCCATCGGGAGGAATTCAGGCCACGGCTTGCCGAAATCCCACCAGCGTCCGGCTCTGCGCACAGCGCCACCCGGAAACCGCACGTCAAGACCCCACAGACAGACGGGGGACTAGCATTCATGGCCAAAAGTGACGTCCGGTCACCTGAGCCCCAAGAACCCCATAGGAGCTGCGGCGTTGAAGTCGTAGGGTGCCGGATAGCACGACCACAGTCGTACGCAACACGTTGCACCAGCGATTTAGATGGGTTGCGCGGCAACCCGCCAGACAAGGTGACCCGGGGAGACTTCCGTGGCAATCGCACGACAGCACCACACCGGAAACCGTCGACTGCTCGCGGCGGCAGCCGCCGCTGCGACCGTCGCGGCCCTCACGGCCGGATGCACCAGCGGAAGCAAGAACGACAAGAACGCCGCCACCGTCCCGACCGTCTCCCCCAGCGCCACCACAGCCACCGCCTCGCCGAGCGCACCCGCCGACCCTGAAGCGGCCGACAAGGCCGAGGTCCAGGCGGCCTACACCCACTACTGGGACGTTCTGACCAGCGCTTACGCCAAGTCCGACCCGCAGGGCACAGACCTGAGCAAGGTCACCACCGGCAACGCACTCGTACAGACGGAGCAGGAACTCGCCAGTCTCCGTACGAGCGGCTACATCGTCGTCGGACAGCCGAAGCACTCGAACACCACAGTCACCTTCAAACCGGACACGAAGCTGAAAACCGCCGTCATCACTGACTGCATGGACGTCTCTCAGTGGAAGCCAGTGAACAAGGACTCGGGCAAGCCGGCCGATCTGCCCACCACCCGGCTCCAGCGCTACATCACCACCGTGACTGCCGAGAAGTGGCCCAGTGGATGGATGGTCTTGGAGGAGAAGCCGGAAGGACAGGCATGCTGAGACACGGCGCGCGCTCGGTAGGGGTCCTCGTTCTCCTCGCGGCCACCGCTCCGACGGCTTACGCGGACGATCCAGTCAGCGTGGGGGGCTGCGCCGACCTGAAGCACTTCTGTGTCGGAGCGAACAGCCCCGGCTCCGTCAAGCCGCCCGCCAAGCAGCAAACAGGTGGGTCCTCAACGGGTTCCGGGAGCAACATCGACGGCTTGGGTCAGGACTGCTCGTTTCGGCCGCTGGATCCTCCTCCGCCGGCGGGCAGCGCTCTGTGGCAGGGGCACTCGCCCGGCGACGGGGCGGTCTACCTGGACCCGTGCGGGCTCGGAAACGGCATCGCGGACGGCGACAATCTCGCGGGAGCGGGCCGGGCCTTCTGGGCACAGAACCCGCCCGCTGTGGCCGTGGACCCTGCTGTCCTCGCGCAGCGCGCGGTCGACTCGATGCTCCTTCGCCCGCCGGCCATCGGCATCGTCCCCAAGCCGGGGGGCGTCGGTGTGGTCGGTATGCCTGTCTATATGTGGACGGCGACGGGCCCCGAGACCTACGGCCCCAACGTCGCGTCCGCTTCCGCCGGCGCCGTCACGGTCACCGCCACGGCCAGGGTCGCCAAGATCGTATGGGCGATGGGTGACGGCACGACGGTCACCTGCACCACCCCGGGCACCCCCTACCGGGCCGAGTTCGGCAAGAACCCGTCGCCCGACTGCGGTCACAGCTACCGGACGCTCGGGAAGTACCACGTGACCGCGACGTCCACGTGGGCCATCGACTGGACCGGGGGCGGCCAGAGCGGCCAGCTGACCGAGGTGCGTTCGAGCTCCGTGGACATCGCTGTCGGCGAAGTCCAGGTAGTCGGCCAGTAACAGGCGCTTCCCGCGAATTTTCCTTCTTCCTTCTCCTCTGCTGGAGGCACAGCACGTGAGTACGACCACCGCGGCCGCGAATGGCCGTGCCGCCGTCCCCGGGCCGGGTGGGCCCGCTGACAAGCCGACGCCGGCGCCTCGAGTCGTGCGCCAGCGACGGCGCCGTCCTGGGCTGATCGCGCTGTCCGTCGCGTTGATCGCGGCCGGTGGCCTGTCGGGGGCGCTGCTGTTCACCGCGTCGGGTCAGCGCTCGAGTGTGCTGGTGGTGGCCCGGGATGTGCCGGTGGGACAGGCGCTCTCTGCAGCCGACCTGGCGCCGGCGTCGTTGGCTCTGGACCCGGTGGTCAAGGCGGTGCCGGCGACGAAGAAGGCGGGCCTGGTTGGCCAGCGTGCCGCTGTGGCCCTGAAGGCCGGATCGCTGCTGTCACCGGGGCAGGTCACGGCCGTGTCGCTGGTGAAGGGCGGTGAGCAGCTGGTGGGTGTGGCGTTGAAGCCGTCGCAGCTTCCGGCGTCGCGGCTGTCGCCTGGGCAGAAGGTGCTGATCGTCTCGACGCCGGATCCGGCCCAGGCGGACGCTGTGGCGGGGGCCGGCAAGCCTGGTGAGGCGGCGCCTGCTCCGAAGACGCTTGCGGCGACGGTGGTCGCGGTGGGGGTGGCGGCGCCGGCGACGGGTGTGGTGGTGGTGGACGTGGCGGTGCCGGCTGCGGATGGGCCGGTGCTGGCGTCGCGGGTGGCGACGGGTGCGGTGGCGCTGATTGTGGCCGCGCAGGAGGGTTCCTGATGGCGGTGGTGGCGCTGGCGGGCGGGCTGGGAGCGCCGGGGGTGACCACGGCCGCTCTGGGCCTGCTGATGACGTGGCCGATGCCGGAGGGGCATCGGGTGGTGCTGGCCGAGGCGGATCCGGACGGCGGGGCTGTTCTGCCTGGTGCGCTGCAGGGCACGTTGGACAACTCGCGGGGGATGCGGAATCTGGCGGTGGCGGCCCGGCAGGGTCATGGGCAGCTGGTGGATGCGTTCTGGCGGCAGCTGGTGGACGTCACCGATGCCGGGACGCGTGACCGGCTGGTGCTGCCTGGTCTCTACGATCCTGCGCACGCCTCGGCGATGGAGCCGGCCTGGCGGCCGCTGTCGGTGCTGTTCGCGGGGATCGAGGAGCACGGGCATGACGTGATCGTGGACCTGGGCCGGCGGGGTGCGGTGGGGCCTTCGGGTGTGCTGGCGCAGAAGGCGGACGCTGTCCTGCTGGTCGCCCGCAATACGCTGCGCGGGCTGCAGGGTGCCCAGGTGCGGATCGAGGCGCTGCGTGCGTCGTTGGGCGGGCGCACGGAGCTCGGGCTGCTGCTGGTGGACGAGGGGCCGTTCTCGAAGGAGGAGGTGCGCAAGCACCTGGGGGTGACGGTCACCGCGGTGCTGCCGTGGCGGCCGAAGGAGGCTGCCGTGCTGTCGGACGGTGCGGATCAGCCGCGCAGGTTCGAGTCCGGGGAGTTGATGCGTGGGGTGCGGACGGCGGCGGTACGGGTGCAGGAGCTGGTGGCGATCCGCCGCTCGCGCCTGGCCCCTCCCCCTGGCACGGCGAATGCGGTGGTGACGGGTGCGCGCTAACCCTCTTCACAACGACCCCCGTGTGGCTGGTTCCCTGGAGAGCCGGCTGGGCGCCGTACGCGGCGGCTCCGGCGCTGGCGCGCCGGGCGGGCAGCAGGGCGTGCCGGTCAATCCGTGGCTTCCGGCTCCCTCAGCGGGGCCCGGCACCGGTGCGCCGCAGCTGCCTCAGCCGGCGCTCCCGGCGGCTGTCGTGGTGGATTACGCGGCGGTGCGGCTGATCAAGAAGCAGGTCGGGGAGCGGCTGACCGAGCTGCTGCGTGCCCGGCCCGGTCTGAGCCAGGCCGCGCAGGAGCAGCAGGGCCGCCACCTGATCAATGAGCAGGTCGCGGTGTGGTCGGACGCCGAAGCCGTCAAGCGCGGGACGGCCACCAGCCCGGGCGAGGACGCGGCCATCGCACAGGCCGTGTTCGACCTGCAGTTCCGGGCCGGGCGCCTGCAGCAGCACCTGGACAACACACTGGTGGAGAACATCTTCATCAACGGATACGAAGACGTGTGGCTGGACTTCACCGACGGCCGCCGCGTTCAGGTGGCACCGGTCGCGGACTCCGACGAGGAGCTGCGCGAACTCCTGCGGGACCTGGCCCGGCGCACCACCGGCCAGGCCGAGCGGAGCCTGTCGACGGCGGACCCGTTCCTGGCGCTGCGGCTGGCCGACGGGTCACGGCTGCAGGCGGTCATCGACGTCACCCCGGGCACGTATGTGACGATCCGCCGGCACAGCATGCGCCACGCCGACCTGCCCGAGCTCGTGAACCGCGGGATGCTCGACACCACGCTGGAGGCGTTCTTGCGGGCGTGCGTGCGCGCGGAGAAGAACGTCATGATCGTGGGCGGTCAGGCCGCCGGCAAGACGACCCTGCTGCGGGCGCTCCTGCGGGAGATCGACCCGGACGAGCGGTTCGCCACGCTGGAGACCGAGTACGAGCTGTTCGCCCACGAGAACGGGCACCACCGGCAGGTGGTGCCGATGGAGGCCCGCGAGTCCAACGGCGAAATGGTCGCCGGCAACGCGGCTGGCGAGATCACGCTGATGGACCTGATGTACCGGGCACTGCGTATGACGTTGACGCGGATCGTGGTCGGCGAGGTCCGCGGCCCGGAGATCGTGGCCATGCTCCAGGCGATGACCAACGGCGCGGGCGGCAACCTGTGCACCCTGCACGCCATCCACCCGTCCGTGGTGTTCGACCGGATCGCCGAGCTGTACCTGCTGGCGCAGGCGAACATGTCGGAGTCGCTGGCCTACCGGCAGGCCGCGAACGGGCTGCACTTCATCGTGTTCGTCTCCTCCGTGGACGAGACGAAAATCGGCGGGCACCGGCACCGGTTCGTCTCCCACGTCCTGGAGGTCACCGGGATCGGCGAAGGCGGCCGCCCGGAGACCAACCAGATCTTCGGGCCACGCCCGGAATGGGGTGAGCACCGCGCCGTGCCCTTGACGCTGCCGCGGTGCATCAACGACCTGCGTCGTGCCGGCTTCGACGCCTCGCTGCTGAACGAGCAGGCCGGAGCATGGGGCGCAGCGCTGCCGCTGCTGGTGAGGGAGGAGGCGCTGTGACGCTGTTGTGGTGGGTGCTCGCGGGCCTCGCCCTGGCGGGCGGACTGGTCGGCCTGGTGGCGGGCATCGTCGGTACCAGCACCCCGAAGGGGCCGGGGCTCGCCGCGCGGCTGCGGGCCGGGCGGCACCTGGCCAACCGGGACGAACGGATGGCCCGCCGTACGCGGCTTGTGGGCGGGGCGCTGGCCGGGGTGCTGCTGTGGCTGGTCACGGGGGTGTTCGTGGCCGGGGCCATGGTGTTCCTCGCGGTGATCGGGGTGCCGTGGCTGCTGGCGCCGACGAAGTCGGCCACCGCCCGTATCGGGAAGCTCGAGGCGCTCGGGGACTGGACCCAGCGCCTGGCCAACACGCTCCGGCTGGGTCGGGGCCTGGACGAGGCGTTGCAGATCTCCCGGCGCGGGTGTCCTGAGGACATCGCCGGTGAGGTCGCCGATCTCGTGGACCGCCTCCAGGTCGGATGGCGGCCCACCGACGCGCTGCGCGCCTTCGGCGACGCCCTGGCTGATGTGACGGCCGACAAGGTCGTGGCGGCGTTGGTGCTGTCGGCGGCCGACCGGGGGCCCGGGCTCGCGCAGGCGCTGGACGACCTCGCCGAGTCCGTCCACGAGGAGGTCGCCCGGCGCCGCGGCATCGAGGCCGACCGCGCCAAGCCCCGCACCACGATGCGGTGGATGACCATCATCACCCTCGGCGTCATCGGCGCCGGGTTCCTGGTGCCCTCCTACACCGCCCCGTACGGGACGATGCTGGGCCAGCTGGTCCTGGCCGTGCTCATGGCCGCCTTCGTCGGGGTCCTGGCGATGATGCGGCAGATCGCCGACATCAAGCCTGTCCCCCGCTTCCTGATCGCCGACCCCCGCAGCGCCGTCACCCCCGCGGCCGCCGTTGAAGACGGCGAAGAGGTATCCGAGTCGGCTGTGGAGGTGCGGGCATGATGCCGGTCGCGGCGATCCTGTCCGGAGCGGCCATCGGCGCCGGCGGCGCTCTGCTGATCCGTGAAGTCCTGCGGCCCGCCCCGGCCCTCGGGCCGGCGCTGCGACGCCTCAACCAGCCCGCACCCCTGTCCGCCGCGGCCGACCACCAGGCACTGGACCGCGACGAGCGGTGGGGGCGTTGGCTGCTCGAGCGCCTGGCCGACGTGCCGGGCGTACGGATCCCGTACAAGGACCTGGCCCTGACCGGCAGCACCCCGGCCAAGTTCGTCCTGACCAAGGTGGCACTCGCCGGCGGCGGCCTGCTCCTGCCGCCCCTGTCCACCATCCCGCTCCTGCTGCTCGGGCTGCCGCTGTACCTGCCCGCGATCGTCGGCCTCCTGGCGGCCGTAGTGCTGTGGTTGGCACCCGATCTCGCGCTGCGCGACAAGGCCAAGCGGGCACGGGCGGAGTTCGCCCACGCCATGGCCGCCTACCTCGACCTGGTGGCACTGCGCCGGGCCGGCAACGTCTCCGCCGAGCAGGCCATGGAACAGGCCGCGCAGGTCGGCCGCGGGTGGGCGTTCCAGCGGATCCAGGCAGCGCTGGCCCAGTCCCGGGTGGACAAGGTGGCGCACTGGGAGTCGCTGGCCCGCCTGACCGCCGAGCTCGACCTGCCCGTGATGGACGACCTCGCCGCGATCATGCGGCAGTCCGCCGACGACGGCGCCTCCGTCTACGCCACCCTCCGCTCGCGCGCGAAGAACCTGCGCACCGAGCTCCTGGCCGCCCAGGCGGCCGACGCCAACGCGAACAGCGAGAAGATGACCGCCCCCGGCGCCCTGCTGGCCGTCCTGGTCATGCTCCTGATCGCGTTCCCCGCCATCATCCGCATGCTCACCACCTGACCGCCCACGAGGGAGAAACGTCATGACCAAGCTCGCCGTCCGCCTGTCCGTCGCCCTGCGCTCCCACTGGCAGGACATCAAGGAGCACAGCTCCAAGGACCGGGGCGACATCTCCATCACCACGATCATCATCTGGGTCGCCGCCGTCGCCGGCGCCCTCGTCATCGCCGGGACCATCGGCGTCGTGGTCACCAAGTACAACGGCAAGCTGTCCGGCATCTGACAGCCCGACAGCGACGCGAAACACAGAGAGGGGGAGTGGTGGCAGGACGCTGGGCCGGGGACCGGCCGAAGAGGTCAGGGCGCGTTCCCGGCAGCGCCGGCGCGTGCCGCTGGGGCCGGCTGCGGGGCGAGGCCGGGGACCGGGGTGAGGCGTCGATCCAGATGGCGATCGTGTTCCCGTTCGTCATCCTGATCACGGTCGCGGTCGTCCAGGCCGCGATGTGGTTCCACGCCCGCAGCATCGCCCTGACCGCCGCCCGTGAAGGCGTCGCCGCCGCCCGCGTCTACCAGGCCCCCGAAGGCGCGGGCGCCGCCCGGGCCCGCGAAGCCCTGGGACGGATCGCCGGCGACAGCCTCGCCTCCAGCGCCGTCAGCACCTCCGGCAGCAGCACAACCGAGGTCCGGGTGACCGTGACCGGCACGGCGCCCTCCCTGATCCCGGGCCTCTCGGGTCTGAGCGTCTCCCAGACGGCCGGGGCGCCCCGTGAACGGTGGACCACCCCATGACCCTCACCGCACAGGCGAGACGGTTGCTGGCCCTGGCCCGCCAGGACCGGGGCAGCGAGACCATCGCGGCCGCCATCGTGACCCCCCTGCTGATCATGCTGCTGTGCCTGGCCATCGCGGGCGGGCGGATCGTCACCTCCGGTGCGAAGATCGACGCGGCCGCCGAAGACGCGGCCCGCGCCGCCTCCATCTCCCGCACCTACGGCGCGGCCCAGTCCGAAGCGGCCGCCGCGGCCGCCCGCTCCCTTGACGACCAGGGCCTCCATTGCGCCTCCTCGAGCACCAGCGTGGACGTTTCCGGACTGGCCGTACCGATCGGGCAGGTCGGCACCGTCACCGTGACCATCACCTGCACCGTCGCCATGGCCGACCTGCTGCTCCCCGGTGTCCCCGGATCCAAGACCCTGACCAGCACGTTCACCTCCGTCGTGGACGCCTACCGCTCCCGGGAGGGCTGAGGCATGTACACCCCTCTCCGGCGGGCGGCCGGCCGTCTGCGCGAGGACCGGGGCGGGATCGCCGTCTACACCGCGATCACCACCGTGGCACTGCTGGCCATCATCGGCCTGGCCATCGACGGCGGCGGGAAACTCCGCGCGACCGAACGCGCGGACGCCGTCGCCATGGAAGCCGCCCGCGCGGCCGGTCAGGCCATCGACCCCGCCGCGGCCATCACCGGCACAGGAATCCGGGTCGACCCGGCCGCCGCCCAGGCCGCCGCCCAGGCCTACCTCGCCCGCACCGGCACCGAGGGCAGCGCGAGCCTGTCCGCCGACGGAACCCAGCTCACCGTCACCGTCCACGGCACCTATCCCACGGTGTTCCTGTCCATCGCCGGCATCGGATCCATGGACGTCACCGGCCACGCCAGCGCGCGCCTGCTGCACGGCGTCACCCAGCCCCAATAGCCCCACACTTCAGCGAGAAGGACCGGCGATGCCGAAGCCCACCCCCGACCGCACCCCGCCATCACGCCGGAGCGGCGCCCAGACGGCTGCCGCACTGCTGCGCGGCGTGCTGTCCCTGGCCGTTCTGGCCCTGCTGCTGGCCGGACTGCCCGTCCTGCTGTGGTGGGCCACCACCCTGGTCGGACCCCCCGGTGTGGCCGCGCTCTGGCACCTGCTGTCCACGGAGGACTCCGGGCAGGTGTTCCTGCTCGGCCTGGCCGTCGCCGGGTGGGTGGGGTGGGTGTGCTTCACCGGCGCGGTCCTCCTGGAGATCCCCGCCCAGCTCCGCGGCCGCACCGCCCCGCAGATCCGGGGCCTGGTCGGGCAGCGGGCCGCCGCCGCCCTGGTCGGCGCCGTCCTGCTGGCCCTGCCCACCGGAACCGCCCTCGCCGCCCCCACCACCGCCGCGCCCGCCGCCACCCCCACGGGCGTCACCGCCTCCCCCACACCCGGCGGCGCCGAGACCGCACCGCACAGCGCAGCGGCCGGCTCGTCGAGCACGGCCGTGACGTACACGGTCCGCGATCTGCGGCCCGCGGAAAGCCTGTGGTCCATCGCCCAGCAGACGCTCGGCAGCGGGGAGCGGTGGACGGACATCGCCGTCCTCAACGACGGCCGCACCATGGCAGACGGCACGGTCTTCGACGCCGAGCGGCCCATCCAGCCGGGATGGGTGCTCGCCCTGCCCGCCGGCGCCACCATCCCCTCCGCCCCGGCAACGGGCGCCGGCGCAGCAGGAGAGGGGAGCGCGCCGCACGGCGCCGGCCAGGTCCGGTACACGGTTCGCGACGGGGACAGCCTCTCCTCCATTGCGGCTGACCAGCTGGGCGACCCCGACCGCCATGAGGAGATCTTCGACCTGAATCAGGGCCAGCCTCTTCCCGGCGGCGACACCTTCAACAACCCCGATCTGATCTATCCCGGACAACAGCTCGCCCTCCCCCACACCGCAGGAACCGGGACCCCCGCCCCGTCCCCGCACACCCCCGAGCCCGGACCGGCCACGCCAGCGGCCACCGCCCCGGCGGCGACGGCGCCCCCGCAGACGGCGCCACCCGCCGCTTCGTCTTCCGCACCGGCCGCCGCGCCATCGGCCCAGCTCCCGACGCGGACACCTGCGGCCGCCTCGCCGGCCCCGAGCTCCTCCCCCGCCCAGACCCCATCCCCGAACGCCCCGCGTGCGCAGAGCGCCACGGCCGGCGTGAACTGGGCGGTGGTAGCGGGACTCGGGACGCTGCTGGCCGCGTCCCTGGCCGGCGCTCTGGGCGTGCGCCGGATTCTGCAACAGCGCCAGCGCCGCGCGGGTCAGACCATCGCCCAGGACAACGACCCCAACACCCTCGAACAGCTCCTGACAGCGGTCGGCGAGCCCGCCGGCGTCGAAGTCCTCGACCGCATCCTGCGCGCCCTCGCCCACCAGGCCGCCACCGACGAACGCGTGCTGCCCACCCTGCGCGGCGTGCTCCTGGCGGGCAAGGAGGTCCGGATGCTCCTGGACGAGCCAGCCGACCCCGTAGCCCCGTTCACCGCAGGGCCCGACAGCCGTACCTGGACCCTGGACCCCGCAGCCGTCCTCCCGGATCCCGAAGCCCTGAAAGACGTCGAGGCCCCCTATCCGGGCCTGGTCACCCTCGGCGCCTACCAGGACGGGCTCCTGCTGGCCGACCTGACCACCTGCGACATCCTCCTCCTGGACGGCACCCCGGAGGAGGTCCTCGAAGTCGCACGCGCTCTGGCCCTGGAACTGGGAACGTCCGGGTGGACCGACTACAGCGAGATCCTCACCGCCGGCCTCGGCAGCCGCCTGGCCAAGCTCCTGCCGCAGGGCCGGATCCGCACCATGCCCCACCTGCCGGCCGTCGCCGCCGACCTCGGCGAACTCCTCCTCGAAGCCCACCAGAGCGGCGAGCAGGTCCTGCCATGGCTGATGATCGGCGCCGGCGACCACGACGGGGAACACCTGGCCCAGCTGGCCGATGCTCTCGCTGCCGCCCGGAACCTGAAGACCGCCGTCGTCCTGCCTGCGAGTGAAGCGGCCCGGCGCGTCTTCCCCCACGCCGAGATCCTCGACGTCACGACAGGGCAGGAAGCCCTCCTCGCCCCGCTCGGCCTGCCCGTCACCCTGCAACGCATCACCGACGAGCAGTACCGGCAATACGTCCACGCCCTGCAGATCTCCACCCAGGACCCAGTACCAGCTTCCGGCGCATGGGAACTCGCCGAGAGCCACGACCAGGCAGCCGCCAGCGGCCAGCCTCTGACCCTACGGTCCACCACCGCCGATGCCCAGGACCCCGGCAACCCCTTCCCCGCACTCACCGCCGCCTCCCCAGCCACCGCTCCCCAACCCGCCGGCGACCAAGGCACCCCCGAAGCCATGCAGCCAGCAGCAGACGGGCCAGAAACGGCGACGGACACGGCAGAGCCCAACGAGACCGGCCAGGCCGCCACCAACAAGGCGCAAGTACCCACCCAAACCGCCGCCACCGTGCCCGCCCAGGCCACCGACGAGCAAGCACCTGTCCGCATCGACATGCTCGGCCCCCTGCGCATCACCGGCACCGCCGCCACCGCCCACGGCCCCCGCACCGCCGCCCTCGCAGCCCTCCTCCACCTGCGCCCCGGACGCGGCACCGAGTACCTGTGCCAGGCCATGGACCCCGTCAACCCCTGGTCCACCCGCACCCTGCACTCCCGGCTGTCCGAACTGCGCAACGTCCTCGGCCTCACCAGCGACGGCCTCCCGCTGCTTCCGCGCCCCAAAAACGGCGCCGGGTACGTCCTCCACCCCTCGGTCACCTCGGACTGGGCCGAGTTCAAAATCCTGGCCACCCGAGGACTGGCCGCCGGCCCCGGGGCCGGCACCGCCGACCTGGAAACGGCCATGGCGCTGGTCCGCGGCCGCCCCTTCGAAGGCCGGACCCTGCCCTGGGCAGACCCCGTCATCCAGGAAATGCTGGCGCGGATCACCGACACCGCCCACACCCTCGCCCGCTGGCACACCGACGGCGACACCCCCGACCTCGACGCCGCCCGCCGCACCATCCAGCGAGCCCTCGAGATCGAGGAAACCTCCGAAGTCCTCCACCGAGACCTCCTGCGCATCGAGTCGACTGCCGGCGACCACACCGCCGTACGGAAGGCCGTCGCACGCATCCAGCAAATGGCCCGCACCTACGACATCACCCTCGACGACACCACCGAGAACACCATCAACGAAGTCCTCTCCAGCTCTTCGTCACGCATCTAACGGGGAAGGCGGGCTCGGCCGGCACCAGCCACCGCTGGTGCCGTTCCCCAACGCGCCGCCAACATGGGCCAAGGCGCCCGGGAGGACCGCCTCGCTTACTGAAGGGCTCTATCCTGCGGCCGCGACGCCACCCGGACGCGGCCGCCTAAGGGCTGTCCCGTAAGTGGGTTCCGTGTTGGTGGGCTTCAGAGGAAGGCCAGCGGGACGTCCTTCTCGATGCAGAGCTGCAGGACGCCCGCCAGCTGGCGGGCGTCCTCGATGTGCTGCTGGAGGGGCTGGTCGCCTTCCTCCCGTGCCCACTGGTCGGTGATCTCCTCCAGCCGGACCAGAATCGACGCGCACTCGGCGGGCGAGAGGTCGTCACCGCCGGCATCTGAATGATCGAGGAGTGGCTCCAGAGCGGTGGACAGCTCGCTCCACGGGCGCTCGCCGCCGAATCCCCGCATCTCTGAGAGGACGAACCCCTCGGCCTCGGCCAGGCGCCGCCGGAACGCGGCAAAGCCGCTGTAGGACCAGGACGCATCCGGACTGCTGTTGTCTCCGTCGCCCGGGAAAAGAACCAGCCCCATGTGCCCTCCTGCTTGCCGCACACACAGGATCGAGGACATGGGTCAGCCTCGGCAACTGGGATGATCTTGGTGTGGCTGGTGTGATCACGGCGTCGGAGCCCTCCTGGATGCCCCCTTCACAGGGCTGAGCCCGCGTGCCTTCGGGAAGCTGGTGACGGTGCTGCGGCGGGAGGGTGCGGATGCGGTCCGCAAGGGCCGGCCATGGAGTCTTCCGCTGGAGGACCGGGCACTGCTGGTCGCGGCGTACCGGCGTACGAACTTGACGATGCGGCAGCTCGCCCCGCTGTTCGGGGTGTCGAAGTCGGCGGCGGACCGGATCATCGACCACCTCGGGCCGATGCTCGCGCTCCAGCCCCGCAAGCGGCTCGCCAAGGACACCGCGCTGACGTGGACGGCACCCTCGTGCCGGCCCGCGACCACACCATCGCCGCGCAGTCGAAGAACTACAGGTACTCCACCAACCACCAGGTCGTCATCGACGCCGATACCCGTCTGGTCGTCGTAGTCGGTCGGCCGCTCGCCGGGAACCGCAACGACTGCAAGGCGTGGGAGGAGTCCGGTGCCAAGGCAGCCGTCGGCAAGACCCTCACGATCGCCGACGGCGGCTATCCGGGCACCGGCCTCGTCATCCCGCACCGCCGCGAGCGCGGCCAGGCGGAACTCCCGAAGTGGAAAGCGGAGCACAACAAGTCCCACAAGCAGGTCCGGGCCCGCATCGAGCATGTCTTCGCGCGGATGAAGACATGGAAGATCCTCCGCGACTGCCGTCTGAAAGGCGAGGGCGTCCACCACGCCATGCTCGGCATTGCCCGGATGCACAACCTCACCCTCGCCGGATAGGTGAGCGGGCCACACGATCACAGAGCAGGCCCGAGGCGACTCGGAGATCATTTACGGGACAACCCTTAGCTGTATTGCCCAGTGAGGTTGGTGACGCGGCTGGCGGGTGGTTCACTTGATCTCACCGTGACGCGGGAGACGCACTGACGGGGCTCGGCCCGTCGGACCAGGGGCCCTGATGCGCTCGCTGCGGCCCGTCGGACGCCGCTCCATCGGCGGCCCGGGCTGGCGGGCCGGGCCGGTGCTGGCGTGCGTGCTTGGCGTCGGCGTCAGCCAGAGTACGGTCCTTCGGCTGGTCTACGCCTTGCCGGAGGTGGCCGTCGCTCGGGTGGTCGGCGTTGATGAGGACCCGACCCGCCACCGCCCCCTGCCAGCCGCCCCGCGGCTATGGATGTCGCCCCACCAGACGAACCGGCCCGGCCGACCGCTGCCGTCGGCTTCGGCCGGCTCGTACTCGGGGCGTTGCGTCGGCCCGAACTGGCCGTGGTCGGACATCAGCGTGGCGCTGTCCGCGCTCTCCTGCGGATCCCATCCTCTGACGTCGAGGAGCGTCCCGTCGAGCGGGCCGCCCACCAGCTTGACGTAGTCGTGGCCGAGCTTCGGGCGGGGGTCCGGCTCGTTCGGCTCCGACCCGTACCACCGCCGGTTCACGAAGCGTCCATCCGCGCAGCCTCCCACTCCCGAGCCTGCGCGTGGGCCGTGATGAACTGTCTGGCTCCGGACGGGTGACTGCCGGCTTGAAAGAGGATGGCCTGGTACAACGCTGTTGCCAGGGTCCGGGGGAGGTCGGCCGGTTGATCGGCCGGAGCTTTTCCGGCGCTGGCCGCCCGTCGGCCTCTCTACTGACGAGGCGGCCGGTCCCATGTCATGTGGAGCGTGAGCTCGCGAAGCTGGCGGCCGGTGGTAGCGATGTCGTATTGGCGCGCGTTGTGGAGCGCCTGCTTGGCCAGGGCGGTGCGCCAGCGGCGGTCCTGGCCCATCTCGTCCAGGTTCGCGGCCAGTGAGCGGGGGTCGCCAGGGACGTAGGGAACGCCCGCGTCCCCGACGGTGTGCCTCACGCCGGGGATGCCGGAGTAGATGATCGGAAGCCCGTGGGCTTGAGCTTCGATGAGGACGAGTCCGAACGCCTCCAGGCCGTTGGTTGTGAAGATGAAGGCGTCGAAGTCCGGCAGGCGGCGCCAGAGTTCTTGGCGGGGCAGAAACGGCTCGAAGCGGACACGTTCCCAAAGCCTGAGTTCGGTGACCCGTTGCCCCAGGTGCTCTCGAAGGGGTCCTTGCCCGATCACGGTCAAGCGGTGGGGCTGGTTGGTGAGCGCGAGGGCTTCGATGGCGGTGATCGTGGACTTGTTCTCGTCCAGACGCCCCGCGTGTACCAGAGACAGAGATCCGGTGCCGGTAGGCGGTTGATCGCGTACCCGGGCATCGCTCAGGGGGATGCCCCAGGGGAGGATGGTGAGCCGGTCGGTGAACCGGTGTCCTGTGAGGCGGTCGATGCGGTCGGCGAGGGCGGAGGTCGGGGCGACGATCACGGCGCTCGCGGCGGCGACTTCCATCAGTGTGTCGTGTTCCCGTGGGCTGCGCTCGGCCGCCATCACGTCGGGGCCGTGGGCGATGGAAATGATCGGAATGGCGCCAGCTGCCCGGGCGAAGGCCAGGCTCAGGGCGAATCCGACGTACTGAGCGTGGATGGCGTCTGGCTTGATGTTCTGGATGAGGCCATCCACTTCGCACGTCAGCTCGTCGAGGTAGCGGTCGAAGTTGGGGCCCTGTGGGCGCTTCGGGGTCGAGAGGGGGATGAGGCGGTCAAAGGATGCCGCCCATGGCTGGTCGACCGGGGCCCTGCCGAGGAAGGTCGTGTGTAGTTCCGGCATCGCGCCGTAGAGGTCGTGGACGAGAATCATGCTTCCGGACGACGGCGCAGAGGCGCGGTTGATGCCGGTGAGGAGGTTCAGGGCCTTGGTGGTCATGGGGCGACTCCATTGCGCTGACGGGGCGGCGCCCACCAGGAAGCGAGGTGCGGTGTGAAGTCGGCTTCGACCTCCTGGGTCGGATGCAGGTAGCCCTTCTCGTCCTGCTCCGCCGCCCACACCCTGACTGACGAGCGGGGGTAGACCGGGTTGATGCCGATCTCTCCCTTGGGGAGGATCCCGTTGAAGGGGGTGGGGATTCCTTCGCTGTTCCAGTAGTCCCACGCCTCAAGGGCTTTGGACTTCTCGAAGCAGTGGTACAGGTGCCGGTAGCGGGGCATGTAGCGGAGCTCGCGGAAGACCATCTGGCCAATCAGCCCGGGCGCGACTTTCTGGATCGTGCGGAGATCGGCTCCCCGGAAGGTGACTGATGCCGCGTCCTGGGACGGGTGCAGCGCGGTCCGGGCCAACAGGTGGGAGAGCCTTCGCCGGACGTACTCGGCGACTCCGGGGCCGAGGGCTGGTTCGATGCCTTCGATGAGCTGGACGAGCCGGTGGTGGCGCGGGTTGAAGCGGGCCAGGTCGAAGAGCCGTTCCATGCCATCCACGGCGGCGAAGGCGAGTCGCTTGTAAAGCCGGTTGTTCAGCTCTCCCACCTGGGCATAGGTCTTGGTCTCCGGTGCCGCAGAGTGGAGCATGAGGTACTCGGACAGGACCTCGAAGTACAGGTAGCCGAGGAACGGCACGTGGGTCACGGCGTCGGACAGCATGTCGATGAAGGCGGGCGCCGCAGTGGTGGTGTGGCCGGTGGCGTTGCGCAGGGCGGTGTCGAGGAAGGCGGCTGCGGTGCGCAGGCCGGCCAGGACGGCGCGGTCGAGTTGTTCGTTCTCGGCCGGGGTGAGGAAGCTCTGGTAGCGCAGGTAGGTGCGCAGGTGGATCCCGCCCAGGTGCAGGTAGTCGACGCCTTTGGGCTGGATCGAGGCGTCGGGGGTGACTTCGAAGACCAGGGGTCTGGTGGAGGGCTTGGTCTCCATCAGGTAGGCGCCGAGGTTGTGGGGGCGCAGTCCCTGACCCTGGCTGGTGAGGGGTGAGCAGTACAGGGCTCCGACCAGGCATCCGGTGGAGACGTGCAGCTGTCGGCTGATGCGGATGGCGTCGATGTCCTTGGTGGTGTGCAGCAGGTAGAGCGGCTTTCCGCTGAGGAGTGCTTCGGTCATGGCGGAGTGGCGGATCAGCCAGCCGTTGGGGGTGGAGGTTTCCAGGTGGTGGCGCCAGTCGGTTTCGGATTCGGCCAGCGAGGCGGGCATGCGGCGCTGCGCGGGCACGGTGTAGTCCGTGTGGGCGTGTTCCCATTCATCGCGCACGAGAACTCCTGGGGAGCGTCGACAGGGGGCTGGCGGAGTTCGAGGAGCTAAAGGGTTTCTACGTGCGGTCCGGACAGGCGGTTGCGGCAGTCCAGGACGTAAGGCGCGCGCTCGCCGATCATCGGAAGGTCGAAGGTGGCGTGGTCCATCAGGAGCACCACGGCGTCGGCGGCCGTGATCTCCTCCTCGCTCGCGTTGACAAGGGGCACGTTGAGCCTGGTGTGGTCGGCGGCCGGGACGTTGGGATCGGCGCCGAGGACCTGGGCACCGAGGTTGATCAGGAGTTCGGCGACACGGGTCGAGGGCGACTCGCGGAGGTCGGTGGCGTTGATCTTGTAGGTCAGGCCGAGCAGCAGGATCCGGGAGCCATTGACGGTCTTGCCTCGCTGGTCGAGCGCTTGCGCGACACGGCGAACGACGTAGTCGGGCATGTGGCGGTTCACGGCGTCGGCGAGTTCCACGAACCGGAAGGGGACGCCGAGCTCCTCCCGGATCTTCCAGGACAGAAACAGCGGGTCGACCGGCAGGCAGTGTCCGCCGACGCCCGGCCCCGGGGTGAACCGTGTGAAGCCGAAGGGCTTGGTCGCGGCGGCGTCGATCGCCTCCCAGATGTTCACGCCGAGACGGTCGGTCAGGGTGGCCAGCTCGTTGATCATGGAGATGTTGATGAGCCGGAAGGTGTTCTCGATCAGCTTGGCCAGCTCGGCGACCTTGGGCCCGGACACCGGCACCGTGGTCTCGAAGATGCTGTCGTAGAAGCCCTTGATCACACCGAGCGATTCGGCGTCGATGCCGGATACCACCTTTGGCGTCGTCTCGAACGACCACCTCTTGTTGCCCGGGGCGATCCGCTCGGGGCTGAAGCCAGCGTGGAAGTCGGCCCCAGCCTTGAGGCCCGACGCCTCCTCCAGGACCGGGAGCAGCAGCTCCTCGGTGGTGCCGGGGTAGGTCGTGGACTCCAGGACGACGGTCGCGCCGCGGCGGAGATGCTCGCCAAGGGTCCGGGCGCAGGACTTGATGTAGCTCAGGTCGGGCACGCTCTCGCGCAGCGGGGTCGGCACCGTAATCACCGCGATGTCGAAGCCCGCCAGCGCGGCCTCGTCGACGGTCGCCGAATAGGCTCCGCTGTCCAGCACGACGCGGAGCCGCGAGGAGGGTACGTCGTGGACATACGAGTCGCCAGCGGTGAGCCGCCGGACGCGGTCCAGGTCGACGTCGTAGCCGACGACGCGGTGACCGACCTCCGCGGCGCGCACGGCCAGGGGGAGTCCTACGTAGCCTTGACCTGCGACAACGATCTGCATGGCAGCTCCTACTCGGTTGCGGTGCTTGAATGGGGGGTCGTTCCTGGTCTGGCAAGGAGAAGCGCTGTGCCCCTGGTGTCTGTCGTGATGCCCGTGTACAACTCGGCGGCGACCCTCGGTGCGGCCGTCCGATCGGTGCTCACCCAAACCCACAGCGACCTGGAGCTGCTGGTCACCGACGACCAGTCCTCCGACGGCTCCATGGACCTGCTCACGGAGTTCGCCCGCCACGACGAGCGCGTCCTGCCGGAGCGGGCGCCCGAACAGGGCGGCGCAGGCCGGGCCCGCAACCGTGCGATGGAGCGGGCGCGCGGGGACTACATCGCCTTCCTCGACAGCGACGACATGTGGCTTCCGGAGAAGACCGAGAAGCAGCTCGCCTTCGCCGCTCAGGCCACCGCGCCGCTGACCTTCACCTCGTACTTCAAGATGGACGCCGACTACGACGGCGAGAGCACCGACTGGGTCCCCAACGGGCGCGTGGTCCGTGCCCGGGAGCACGTGGACTACCGCGCGATGCTCGTCCGAGACCACATCGGAGCTCTCACCGCCATGTACGACCGCAATGTCCTGGGCACGAGGCTGATGCCGGAGATGCGCAAGCGCCAGGACTACGCCCTCTGGCTGTCGATCATGCGGGACGGCGCCGACGCCCGCGGTCTGGCCGAGCCGCTCGCGGTGTACAGGGCCCACCAGGCGGGATCCCTGTCCTCCAACAAGCTCTCGCTCGTCCAGTACAACTGGTCGCTGTACCGCGACCACGAGCATCTGTCGGTCCCGAGGGCGACGCGGGCACTGGCCGGCGCTGTGTGGCAGTCGGTGCGCAACTCCCGCATTTAGCCTGGCGGCCGGCTATGCGGCCGAGTCGGCTCCGGACGGCGTGCGGAGGAACAGCTGGAGGAGCAGTCGGCGGTCCGCGACCGCGATGTTCTCCTGGCCGCTCTGGAGTGCCTCCCGGCCGTGCAAGAAGCGGCGCTGGTTCACGATGAGGTAGTCACCGGGCTGGAGCATGAAGGAGACCTGCGCCCGCACGAGCTCCTCGGCCAGCGCCCGGGCGGCGTCGGCGTGTGCCTGGCTGAGCTGGGACCGCTCCAGCATTTTGGCGGTGAACCGGACGAAGCCCTCCCCTGGGCTGCCGTCCAGGATCGGGAACGGCTTGTGCTCCTCGCCCACGCCGTGCAGGTCGAAGAAGGTCCCGTAGTGGTAGGCCGACTCGGCCAGGAGGGCACGGTGGTCGTCCGACAGCCGGGCCACCGCCGCGTGGGCGTCGGAGAGGATGCTGGGGCCGCCGCCGAGCGGGTCGGGGCGAACGCACAGCAGCGTGGTGTAGTCCGGGGGCAGGGTCGCGTTCACCAGGTCCATGTGGAAGGCGTTGTAGCCGATGCCGCTGGACTTGCCGGGATCCTTGTCGGTCTTGACGCCGATGTCCTTCCACAAGGGCCACCGCGGGAAGGGCGAGAAGGGGATGGCCACCTCGGCCGCGAAGGCCGTCGCCAGTCGCAGGAACCGGTCGTCGTCAGCCGTCCCCAGCGCGTTGGCCAGGTTGCCCAGACGCAGCACGGCGTATCCGCCGGCCTCGCCGGTCAGGGCGTGGCGCAGGATCGCGGTGGTCTCCTCGAACCGCGGGGCCGCGGTCATCTCGGTCCGGTAGTCCTCCATGGTGGACTTCGCCAGGGCCGGCCCGTCCAGCTTCCACGTCGGCAGGGTGAGGTCGATCAGAGCGGCTTCGAGCTCGCTCGGGATGTCGATGAACACGAGGGTCTCCTTCTCTCTAGGGTTGTCTGGGGTGGTGTTCGAGTGCTGGTGGCATTCGGGTGTCGAGGGGGTCAGCGCCTGTGCTTCTCCCTGCTCCACTCACGCGGGGCCGCTCGGCGCAGGGCGAGGGATCCGGTCAGGACTCGCTCCTGCGGAGCCCTCGGATCGGGTTCCAGGCTGACCGCGACCAGTGCGCCCCCACCGCCGTGGGCGGCGCAGGGCCACAGGACGTTCCTCACGGGGAAGTGGAGGACGTCACGAGGGTGCCTGTAGTCCAGGTACCAGTTCCCGCCGATGTCGTAGACGTACTCGTTGCTGCGTCGGAAGTGGCGGCCGTAGCGGAGCCCGAGCAGGGTGCCGATGGCGGTCATCGCCTTCTCCACGCTGGTGTTTCGCGCTTGGGCGTGCGGGTGGTACAGCGTGACGATCGGTGTCCCGTAGGTCGTCACGATGGTCTGCACCGCGATCCCGGGGAGGAACTCGGGCGGGGGCGGGCTGAAGGAGGGCACGGGCGACTTCCAGGCATCATGGGGTCGGATAGGGAAGGGGCGCGCAGCGGCTCTGCCGCGAGGCTTCAGGACATGCGACGGCTGCGCCGTCGCATGCGGACTTGCGCGCGGTGACTACGGCCGGGGAAGGCTCCATCGAAGGTCGGCCCACACGCGCTTGCCCCAGTTGAGGGGCTCCTGGCCGTGGGCGTCGGCCAGAGCGGTTACGAGGCGGAGGCCGCGGCCATACTCGGCGTCGTATTCCATGGCCGGGGGCTCGGGGACGAATGTCTTGTTGGTGTCGATGACGGCGACCCGGACGCAGCGGGCTTCCAGCCGGACGACGGTGATGCGGAAGCTGGCCACGTTCGCGTGCTGGACGGCGTTGGTGGCGAGTTCGGAAGCGATCAGGCCGACGTCGTCAGCCAGCCCCTCCAAACTCCAGGCGGTGACGGCGAGTCGGACCAGGCGGCGGGCTCTGCCGACGGATTCCGGCAAGGCGGGGAGGGTCTCCGTGTAGGCGGGGAGCCCGGTGGCATCGGTGGTGGGTCGCGCGTGAAGGGTCATGGTTTCGGCTTTCAGGCCGGTTGCGGGCATGACTTTGTGTAGCTGCACGGGGGCTTTTCGTGAGCATTTACCGTGTGAGCGGTAGCCTGCTCCTTTCGGCGCCCATCGCGCAACAAGGAGCACCGACTCGCCGAAACTTGGCATATGCCTGGGCTGTTGGGGCGCTCCTGGCTGTGGGATGCTGCGCCGCATGACGCAGACACGCGCAACAGAGGCGCAACCTCGCGCCTCGCGGAGGAAGGCACCTGCGCTTTCGGTGAAGGCGCGGCGGGCGGCGGCGATGGTCACGGCGTGGAGGGAAGCCGCAGGGCTGACGCTCCGGCAGGCCTCAGAGGGCGCGGCGATCGACTTCACTCGCCTGTCCAGGCTGGAGAAGGCCAAGTACCACATGGGAGAAGCCGACGTCCTTCGGCTGGCAGCCGCATACAAGATCACAGACCCGGTGGCGGTGCGGGCGGTGGCCGCTGCGGCGGAGACTCCGCCCGGATCGAGCTGGACGGCGCCCCACGCCCGGCATCTGTCGCAGTCCTTCGTGGACTTCATCGAGCTTGAGGGCGACGCCGTGCTGCTGCGGCTGATGCACCCGGTGGTCGTTCCCGGTCTGCTCCAGACCCCCGGCTACGCGCGGGAACTGATCGGCAGGTCTCAAGAACAGCTCGCGGAGCGGGCCGAGACCCTGGTCGCAGTCCGGCTGGGCCGCCAGGAGGTGCTATCCCGCGCGGGCAAGGGCGTGGAACTTCACGCCTTGGTGCACGAGGCAGCGCTCCATGCGCATCTCGGAGACGACGGGACGGTGATGTCCGACCAGGTGCGTCACCTGCTGGACCTCGGGAGCCGGCCGGGCATCACAATCCAGGTTGTGCCGCTCTCGACGCACCCGGCCTACGGGTCGAACGGCGGGCTGACGCTGCTGGAGTTCGCGCACCCGTGGGCGCCGGTCGCATCGGTGGACTCGGCGACGGGCGGGAAGCACACCGAGGACCCGCGCGAGGTCGAACTACAGGCCGCCGGGTTCGACTTCACCGCGTCAGCCGCTCTTCCCGTGGATCAGTCCCGGGATCTTCTGGAAACCCATCTCGAAAGGCTCAAAGCATGAAGCTCAGCCCCTCCCAGCTCGCGGCCCTGCACTTCTTCAAGTCGTCATACTCGGGTAACGATCAAAGTCAGTGCGTGGAGGTCGCACCGCTCGTGCCCATCGGGCTGGAGGGCGTGGCCGTGCAAGACACGAAGGTGGAGGGCGGCCCAGTGATCGTAGTCTCTCCGGCCGCGTTCAAGCTGTTCGTCGGCTGCACGGCCCGGGGCTGCATGAGGTAGGTGTTCCGGCGCGGGTGTGCCTCCGCCTGCTCGGCCTCGAGCCTGCCCGTCGCCGGGTTCCACCGAGTCCTTCGCCAACTACGGGTGTCCCTGTCCTGAGGCAGCCGCAGCCCCCTCGGAACACCCCGAGGCCCCTGCCGCACACGGCAGGGGCCTCGGTCAGATCTCGGCCGGCGGCGACGTGCGCGCCCGCCTGTGCGTCTCTGGGCCGGCCGTCGCGTCCCGCGCTGCCGGCGGATCAGCGACGTGTACGGCGGCACCGCCGGGGTCGCGACCGTCGAGGACATCGTGGAGGAGGTCGTCGGCGAGGTCGCGACGAGCACGACCCGATCGAGGTCCCCGACCTCATCGAAGTCCCTCCCGAGCAGGACGGCCGCAAGGTCTGGGAGGTTGCAACCATCAGCCAGCTGGTCACCATCGTTCCAGTGCCGGAAGGAAGTGCGCTGGTAGCCGGTCCGGTCCTCGACCCCGAGGGGGAGCGCGGAGACCGCGACCCCCATCGGCAGCACCTGCGGCACGACGGCCGGGCGCTCGGCGGCGAGCGCGGTCGTTACGGGGAAGGACAGGGCGAGAGCAGCGACCGCTGACACGGCCCGCATCAAGATCATCATGCGGCGGTTCTACCGGCCACCACGACAACAGCAACAGAGCGCGGAGCAGCATTTCACTCCCCCGAGGGCCGTCGTTTCACCGGCGAAACGGCACTGCACCCGGGGTCAGGGCACGGCCTGGCCCCGGGCCATTCCCCGCCGGTGAGCCCTAGCAGGGGCATCTGCCCGGTGATGTGGTTCGGCGGCGACCCTGGCGTGCGCCGGAGCGCGGGGCGGGCTCTTCGTTCACTCACTTGGGTGAATCGGGAGGCTGCGGGGGGAGAAGTGCTCAGTGGTGTTCGTCTGCGGGGCGAGGACGCGATCACGCCGACCGCGTCCCGCCAAGTAGATGGAGAACCACTGAACATGCCGTCCTTGGAGTGGATCGGGTACGTCCCGACCGCCGTGAGCGCGGTGCACGCTCTGGTCGCTGTGGTGAGCCTGTGCCGGCGTGGTACGGCCGGCCGACCGGACACCCCCGGTGAAGCGATCGCCGAGCCCGTGGTGCCGAAGCAGTGCGGTGGTGCAGCGGAGGAGGTTGTGGTGGTGCGGGTGGAGTTGGCCGTGGATGCGCAGACCGTGGTGCGGTTCGAGATCGCGGGCGCCGCCGACGCCCCCTCGGGCATCGGTTCCGTCACCGGCTCCGGTTCAGCGGCCGGCGGGGAGCGGGGCCCGTGGTAGGCGGTGGGGCGGAAGAGGAGTTCGCGCCGGACCCGGACACGGAACAGCAGCCCGGTCATGGTGCGGAGGGGCCCGTGCCGGAGCCCGATGTGGCGCAGCGGTTGCTGGAGGCGGCTCCGGCGTTCATGAAGTTCGGTCCGTACGTGCTGCGGCGTTCCTTTCGGTCGTTGTCGTTGGCGACGTGTCAGGACGTGGTGGCGGAAGCGCTCCTGCGGGTGGGCGTGAAGGTGGCGGAGGGTGAGCTGCCGGCGGATACGAACGTGATGGCGTACCTGCGCACCGCCGCCCGGAACCTGGCCGTCGACGAGTGCCGCCGGGAACAGCGCGGCGGCAAGCGGACGGTGGTGATGGATGCGCAGACGCTGGAGTCGCTGCCCGACGGCGAGGACCAGGAGGTGGTGGATGAGGGCCGGCGGCGCCAGCGGGAGCTGCTGCGGCGGGAGATCGAGCGGATGCCGGAGGGGAAGCAGCGCCAGGTCGTGGACTTGCAGAGCAAGGGCCTGTCCGATGTGGAGATCGCGGCCGCGCTCGGCATAGCGGCCCCGCAGCTGCACAAACTGCGTTCGAAGGCGATCGCGCATCTACGGCGCAAGCTCACTGGGCATATTCGGGATGGGCATCGAAAGAACAGCTGCGGAAGGAAGGACAGGTGACGGATGTGAGCACGAACGACCACCGCGGCGGGGCGGGCCGCCCGGATCCGGTGGTGCCGGCCGAGCTCGCCCACCTGCTGGCCCAGCTCGCCGGGCCACATGATTTCTGGGACCGCCCCAAGGGCTACTTCGGGCCCCTGACCGACACCTACGGGCTGAGCCCGGAAGAGCGGGCGCACGCGAACTCGCTGTACCGGCTCGGGACGAAGGCACTGGTACGCGGCGAACTGCTGCGCGCCGAGCGGTGGCTGGGCACCGCGGCCGAAGCCGGACACCCCGGCGCCATGTTCCGCCTCGCGGCCCTGGCCGGCCGGGCCGACGGCGACCGACGCGAGGACGTACGGTTCCTCGTCGCCGAAGCAGCCCGCCACGGACACTCCGACGCGCGCCGCCTCCTGGCCGCAACCGCCCACCGCCGCCCCTCCCCCCTCGAACCGCTCCCGCCCGTGGAAGACCCGCGGTTCTTCGAGGAAGTCCGCGAACATCTCGGCGTCCGCGCCGAAGTCCTCCTCCCCGACCCCGCCCAGGCCCCCGCGGCCGCTGCCGCGGCGGCGGGGCAGATCGCCGCGCCCGAGACGGGGGCCCCACACCTGGTTCTGGTGCCGCCGCCCGCCTTCCCCGCCCCTCACCGGCCGACCGCCGACGACAGGGCGCCCGGGGCTCCATCCCGGCCGCGGTACCGGCATCTGCGGTCCCTCGACCAGACACCGGGCGGAGCCCTGGTCCAGCCCCTGCCCGACCCAGCCCCCCACCTGGCCGCCGCAGCCGCCGCAGCCGCCGGGGCCGCAAACCCGGCTCAGCCAGATTCCGGCGACGCCAGCGACTCCGGTGGCAGCCGTAAGGGGTGGTTTTCGGCACATGCCCTGCGGCCGGCGGTGCTGACCGATATGGCCTCCCGGATCCTGCCCACGCAGACCCCCCGGCAGCAGGCCGCGGCGGTCAAGGCCCACCACCTGCTCCGCCACATTCAGCAGTCCGGCGGGATCAGCACCCGCGACCTCGCGCGGCGCACCGGCATGTCCGTGACCTCCACGGCGTGGCTGCTGCACTGGTTGCGTGCCCAGTACCTGGTCGAGACGATCTCCGGAGCGCATCTGCCGGGGCCGGTCATGGAAATGGCCTCCCGCCCCGAACAGCACGATCTGCTCATGCAGCAGACCCTCGACGGGCTCCGCGACCGCCTCGGCGCCGCCGTCTACCTCAGCACCTACACCGGCGGGGAAGTCGAGATCCTCCAGTCCTCCCACGGCCCCAGCGCGCCCCCGGTCAGGGTCGGGGCGGCGTTCACCGACAGCGCGCACGCGAGCGCGGTCGGCAAGGCGCTCCTGGCCGACCTCGACTTCGAGGCCCGCATGGAACACCTCGCCCGCTACGAGCCCCTCCCCTACACCGGACGGACGATCACCAACCCGCGGGCCCTCTTCGAGAACCTCGACAACCACGGCCCCCAAGCACTCCAGTTCGACCTCCTGGAGTACTCGAAACACAACCTCTGCGCGGCGTTCTCCCTCACCCTGCCCGGCCACGACGCCACCTGCGTCGCCCTCGCCCTGCCCGCCGACCAACACCACCGCCTCAAGCGCACCGCCGCAGCCCTCAGCAAGCTCTCCACCGGACTCCTCCTCGCCCGGCTCCTCACCACCACCGCCGGCGACACCATCGACCCGAACACGGGCGACATCTGGCAGTCGGGACCGGCCAACCCACCCCGAGCCATCGCCCTGCCCTGACCCCCGACAGGCCTGCCCTGTCCGAGCGCCGCAAAGCGCCCGGACAGGGCAGACCCCCAACCGGGGACAACCGACGGCACAGCCGCGCACAGCCGCATTCGTCATACGGCTGGCGCCGTCCCGGGCGAACCCGGCACAGCCCCCTCGGCACGCTCAGCCGCTACGTCCGCGCGCCCGCCGTGCTCGTGCCCCTCCCCCCGGCAGCCCGTACGCGTCCGGCCGCAGCGGGGCGGCCGGGGCCCGCAAGGCCGCGCCCCGGGCGTCCGCGCGCCGCCCTCAGCTGGTGGCCGCGGCCCCGCCCTGCCCGAAAGCGGGGACATCGTCCGCCGTCTGGTCCAGGCACAGCCGCTTGAACCGGACCGGGTGCCGGTAGACGCCTCCCCGGTCGAGCGCGCGGTCGCAGCTGATCTCCACCACCGCCTCGGGGCGCACCAGAATCACGTCCCGGACCTCGCGGGACCCCCACGCAGACGCGAACCGCACCCCTCCCAGGGGTGCCCGGATCGGCCAGGGTGGGGTGCTCGCCGTGCTCGTCGTGGCGGCCGAGGACCAGGAGCTGCAGACGGATAAGGGTGCCGGTGACCGCTCCGATGACCGCCTCGGTGGTCCGGGCGTGCACGTACGCCGGTCGCGCTGCTGGAGGGTCAGCTCGCTGCGCGCAAGGCGGTGGGCTGACCGAAGAC
The DNA here is from genome assembly GCF_055575555.1 of Streptomyces sp. NPDC034085. Classification (NCBI taxonomy): domain Bacteria; kingdom Bacillati; phylum Actinomycetota; class Actinomycetes; order Kitasatosporales; family Streptomycetaceae; genus Streptomyces; species Streptomyces sp. NPDC034085. The sequence continues at coordinate 45,962 of NZ_JBVISL010000019.1, forward strand.
GGTGTCGAAGGGGTGTGCTTGGCGGGTGCTGACCAGGCGGTAGGCGCCGCGGTGCCGACGTTCAGCCCAGCGCGCGAGGGCGGTGGCCCGGCACCGGAGGGCTTCGAAGGACAACCGGTCGGCTGCGGTACCCCGGATGACGAGCTCGCCATCGAGGACCAGACCGTCCGACGGCGCCGCCCGCTTCCGGGTATGAACCTGGACGCCGTGCCCGAGCGCCACCGCACGGCCACCGTGGCCTCGGCCCGGTGCTCGGCTGTCTGACGGGCGGCGCCCGGGCGGCCGGGACGGTTCAGCCGACCGCGCAGAGCCGACCGCAGGCGTGTCGTGTCGGGTGAGGAGCCTGGTCACTCGCAGGCGACGCCGTCGCCGTCGCGGTCTACGTGGGAGCCGTAGACCGGGTCCCCGCGGCGGATCGGAGCCGCCCCCGCCGCCCTCACGGCGCTGCAGTTTCGGTAGGAGACGCTGCCACCGCCGTCCCCAGCGCTCGAGCTGTCATCGGATGACGCCCCGCCCGGCTGTGTGTCTCCGGAGGTGCCGGTCTTGCTGTCGTCTACCGCAGGGGGCCGCGGTTGGCTCGGCGGCTCAGGTGCTTGTTGCTGGGCCGGAGCGGCAACGGACGGGGCAGACCGTGGCGAAGGGGTAGCCGCCGGGGTCGGGGATGCGGGCGCCGCGGTGGCCGGCGGCGCAGGGGCGGAAGCCGGGGGTGCTGGGGCTGGTGCGGTGACGGTGACCGTGGCGGCCGGCTGCGGGTGCATCCTCGCGTCATCCTGCGTGTTCTTCGGGCTGGCATCGGCGACGACCAGGACCGCGAACCAGATCGAGGCCAGGACCACCGTCACGGCCTGGCCGGCCTTGTCCCAGCGGGCCGCGAACGCGAGCGCGACACCCAGCGGCGGAACGGTGAGCGTCAAGGCGATCAGGCAGGGACCGCCAGCAGGGGATGCCAGCGGCGCGCGGGGGCCGGCTGGAACGAGGCGGCGGCATCAGGGGGTGAGTACACAAAAACTCCAGACCCGAACATAACGAGGCGGGCACCGCGGGCCGACGCATACCCAGGGCCCCCAGCGCCCTGGGCCCGGACAGACACGCAAGGACACCGCCTGGCGGTACGGCAACGGCCACGGCACACCCGCTCAACGCCCCCGCGCCGCAACGGCCACCCGACAACATGCCTGCGGGCGACGAAGCATGCGCGGCAACTACTTTCCTTCGCCGTCTCCCACGCCCGCGCGGTCACGACGACTCAGCGCGGGGTCCGCCAGGTGCCTGCAATTGTGAGTGTCTGAAGGTGTTCCGCCACCCCCGTGTGAGAGGTGCTCCAGTGGATATGGTAACGAAGCTGATACTGAAACAGATGAGCTAGACACGAACGCAGTCCGATCAGAATCCATCGATTCAGCACAACAGCCGCCGTGCAGCCCCAGAGTGTGCGCCGGAGCATCCGCCCCCACTCCCCGGTGCTCAGCTCGGAGGCAGCGTCCGCTGGCTCAACAAGATCAATCCGGACGTGAAGGCACTGCCCGTCATGCTGCACTCCAGCCGTACCTGCGATGTCCAGGGCACTCCACCGCCGGGCATGCGGGTGGTCACCCCGGCCAAGTTCGAGCTGCTTCGGGAAGCGGTCACCAAGTTCGCCAACGCGCTCGCCGCCAACCCTGGTAGCTGGAAGGACGAGCAAGCCGTCTCCGTCCAGCTGGCTCAGCACAAGCTTACGGGGACCTTCTTCAACACCTACTCCGAGGCCGTGCGCACCACTGCCTGACGAGGCTGCCGGGCGCCCACCATGTTGTGGGTGCCCGGCAGCCGTACGACGTAGACGAACCAGCGCCTCAACGGGTGACGTTCTGGACGGAATAACCAATTCTGGTTAAGCATCACCATTCCGGTTGCTGGGCGTGAAGCTGTGCGGTGAACCTCAGCTATGACTCGTGAACGCCGCCGCTTCAACAGCTCCGAGCGCGTTGCCCTCTTCCTGACCGGAGCAGGTGTGTGCGCCGGCTGCGGGGTGGAACTCGAGCCCGGCTGGCACGCCGACCACCAAGAGCCTTGGTCCGCAGGGGGCGCCACCGATGTCATGAACGGGCAGGCGCTCTGTCCGCCGTGCAACCTAGCTAAGGGGAACCGACACGTGAAGCTCAGGCGATGGCAGGAAGACGGAATGCGGGCGTTCGTCGCGAGCAGGAAGGACTTCCTGGCGGTCGCAACCCCGGGAGCGGGCAAGACCACGTTCGGGCTCCTGGCATACCAGTCGCTCGTGGAATTGGGCGAAGCTCGTCGCCTGGTCGTCGTCGCCCCCACGAGCCACTTGCGTAAGCAGTGGGCCAAGGCCGCAGCCAAGGGCGGAATCCAGCTCGACGCGGACTTCGCGAACCGGGACGGGGTGTCAGCTCGCGACTACGACGGCGTCGTCACCACCTACCAGTCCGTGGCCGCCAGCCCCCTGACCTGGGAACGCATCGCCTGCAACAAGACGTTCCCCACGCTCGTGATCCTGGATGAGGTACACCACGCCGGCGACGCGGAGACGCTCTCCTGGGGCACCGCCCTGGAGACCGCCTTCGCCGGCGCTCAGCGCCGCCTCCTCCTCTCCGGGACGCCGTTCCGCACTGACCAGAGGCCCATTCCGTTCGTCCAGTACGACGTGACCAGGCGGGCCGTACCCGACATCAACTACGACTACGGGGCAGCCCTCCAAGACAGGGAGGTCGTCCGACCCGTCGCGTTCCCGGCGATGGACGGCGAAGCTCGATGGAGGTTCGCATCGGACGAGAAACTCAACGCACAACGACTGTCCGAGACCGACAGCAACACACACGCCGCAGCCCTGAAGGCCGCCCTCGATCCCGCCGGGAACTGGATCCCCTCCGTACTGCAGCGGGCCAACGATGAGCTGACCTTGATGCGGGAAGACGTCCCAGACATGGGTGGCCTAGTCGTAGCCCGGGACCAGGCCGCCGCGCAGGCGTACGCCGAAATCCTGCGCCAGGGGACCGGAGAGCCCGTGTCCGTAGCCATCTCCGACGACCCGGCAGCATCGAAGGTCATCGACCGGTACGCCGAAGGAACCTCCCGGTGGATCGTGGCCGTGCAGATGGTCTCCGAGGGCGTCGACATCCCCCGACTCGGGGTCGTCGTGTACGCCTCCAATGTGCGCACCGAGATGTTCTTCAGGCAGGTGGTCGGGCGCTGTGTCCGCAAGCGAGGTCCGGAGGACGAGACCTGCGCGAGGGTCTTCGTGCCCTCGATCACACCGATCCTGCGGATGGCGGCCGACATCGAGAAGACCGTCGACGCCGTGTTGGCGGACGAGGAGCAGCGCATCCAGCGCGACCAGGGCGAGGACGGAGGGGAAGGTACAACGCGGAAACCCTCTTCGGTTGAGGTCATCGGCTCGTCGGTGGCCGTGCACCCATTCACTATTGCCAGCGGCAACGCATTCGCCGACGCCGAGCTGCAACGAGCCCGTCAGGTCATGCGCGAGGCTGGCATCCCGATGAGCGTGGAGGCGTCGGCCTTCGCCCGTGCCCTGCGCCTTGCCGGAGCGTTCCCTGAGCAGAAGACCGAGGAACCAGCGGAGACCCGTCCGCTCGTTGAGGAGAAGGCCGAGATTCGCAACCTCGTGCAGCGGAAGGTGGGGCAACTATCCAAGATCACGCGTCGGCCCCACGGGCACATCCACGCTGATCTCAACCGTGAGTGCGGGGAGGCATCCATCAAGGTCGCTACCGTGCCGAGTCTCAAGCAACGACTCGTGTACCTCGACCGGTGGCTGAAAGACGCACGGCGATGACCAGCGAGACCGCCGGCACACCCAACCCTCGGGCCAACGCGATGTTGGTGGAAACCCTTGCCGGGGCTCTGCGGTCCACGGAGAGCGGGCTCACTGCGGTCCCTGATTTGTTGGCCCGTGTACTTACCGAGGGATCGTGGCGATCGTTCATTACCCCCCGCGGCGAGCATGTGGAGCATGACGGTTTCGAAGACTTCGTCACCACTCCACCAACCCATGGCATTGGTAGCAGCCTCAGCTTGATCCGGCGTGTCGTCGGCGACCGTGTAGACGTCTTGGACCTACTCGACCAGGCACTACAAGGCAACTCTGCGCAGGGGCGTTGTACAGACATCGTGGATGACGTCAACGAGGTCGGAGGGATCGAACCGCGCGCCCCTGGTAGCAGCGCAGCGAGAGGTATGCGGTGGCTGCGTGATAACCGGCCGGATCTCCTCGACCGTGTCACGGCAGGGGAGCTGTCCACCAACGCGGCGATGATCGAGGCAAAGCAACGCGACAAGATGGTCAGCGTGCCGGTGCACAAGCCGGACCGCGTGGCTCGTGCCCTGCTCAAGCAGATGACCCCTGACGAGCGACGGCAACTGGTCGACCTGCTGTCCGCGGAGCTGGACACGTAAACCGAGGCATTGGACGCCCGGCAGCGAGAAACAGATCGACGCCGAACCCGCGTGTTCTCGCAGCCGGGACGACCCGCTCGATCGAGTGCTCCCATCCTTCGTCGGCAACCGGCAGCGCGACAGCTGCTCCGCAGTCTGTGGGGAAGCGTCCGGCGGGGTCCAGGATCAGCGGGCGGCGGCCACCCTCGTCGCAGGCAAGTCCACCCACCCCGCCATCCCGCCTGATGTCACGGTGAGGCCGTACTTGTCCACGCACGGCCGCCCGAACGCCTCCCACCGCCGGTAAGCGGCGGCGATCTCGTCCCACAGCTGCCGGGGCCCGGCCTGGGCGACGAGTCTGCGGCGGTGCGGCCGTCGTAGTTGACTGCCCTCCCGGCCTGTTCACCAGGCCAGGTAGGCGGTCTCAGCGACGGCCGGTGACGGCGGCGCCCGGTACCCCTGCGGTCGGCGACCCGTCGGACTCGAGCCAGCGGTTCACCCAGGCGGGCACGCAGTGGGTGAGTTCCTCCTGGGCGGCATAGACCGTCGGCCGGTCCTGTCGGATCCGCCCCAGGCGGTCCCCGCGGCGGTGGATCGTGCGTACTTCCAGCGCCCCCGGCCGGTCCGCCCGTACGGAGGCGGCGGTGGTGGTGCACTGGTCGCTGTATCCGGGCGGCAGGTGGCAGGTGCAGTCCTCGTCCACGACGGTGACGGGCAAGCCCCACTCCGGTGCTGACAGGAGCGCCGCCAGCCGCCGGTGGCCGACGGCGCCGTGGCCTTCAGCAAAGGTGGGATCGATGATCCAGCGCTCACCGCCGCCGCGTGCGCGGCTGTTGAGCCAGCCGGTCACAGCCAGCGGGATCCCCAGCGAACGGACCAGGCCGGTCCGACGCAGCAGACCGCTGGTCAGCCAGGCCGACGCCGCGGCGCCCCCGTGGCCCGGCCGCAGGTAGGGGCGCTCGGCCGGGTGCAAGCGGTCGGTGCGCCCCTGGTGGCACGGCGTCATCCCCCAGGTGATCATCATCTGGTCCTGGCTCTCGACCGCCCGCCGCCATTCATCGGGGTCCAGGCCCAGCAGGGTGATGGAGGCAGTCGTGCCCAGCAGGCGCAGCACCACCGTCCCGTTCTCGATGTGAGGGCGGGCCCCGGGCACTCCCGTGATCTCGCCGTACTCATCGGCGCGCGGCAGCAGCGCCTTGGCCAGGTCCAGGGCCTGGGTGTCCTCGCCTTCGCGGCGCTCGTCCACGTCGGGCTCGAAGTTGATCGTCAGGCGGTCGGGGCGCGGGTCGACGTAGATGATGCCCCACGGGTGGACTCTGTTGATTTTTCTCCAGGCCAGAGCGGCCATCACCCGTGCTTCCAGCATCAGCTGGCTGGCATCGGGCTCCGGGATGAGCAGGGAGCCGGGGGCGGCGGCCTCGACCCGCGCGAGAGCGGTTTTCCAGGGCAGCCCGGTGTACAGGCGCAGCAGCTCGGCACGGCGTTCAACGACGGTGGCCTTCATGACTCGGAGCCCCTTACAGCGCGGAGCTATCCCGACACAGCGCGCGCGGCAGAGAACCACGAGAACGTACGGAGCATGTTGCGGTGCCAGCCGAGTTGGCTTTCCCACGGTGTGCTCGATGTCGGGTCGCGCACAGGGACTGGGACCCCGCCGGGCCCACCGCAGCGAATTCAACCACACCAACCGCAGACGGGACCCGGCCACCGTAATGCCAGACCGCCACATCACCCGAACGCCGCAGACCCGCCGCACACCCGCCGCCGTCCACACCCGAGCACTCGAAGGAGTGCACCTGACGCGCCGGCGAAACCGGTGGTACGGCCACCGTGTGGCGGTGAACGGGGATGCCGGCCGGCGAGCTGCTCCGAGGCGGGCGGCTATGCATTGCCGGAGACGGACGTGGCCGGGGCTGGCCCAGGGCACGAGTACGTCGCGCACGGATGATGCCTCTGCGGGAGACCGAGTAGGGCTCGTTGGCCGGGACCGGCCGCTCGGCCACCGGCACGCCGCCGGCGGCCTTGCCCCTTCAGGCGGCCGGGCGCTGCCTTGCACTACGCGGGGTGGCGGTATCCGTTCACGTACCGGCGGGCGGCGGCCTCGCTCGTGCCGAGTGCGGTCGCGACCGTCTCCATCGGGATCCTGCTCACCTGCACCCCCAGCGCCGCGTCCGCGCCCACTTCGGCGATCAGGTACCTGAGGTCCGCGAGAGCCTTCAGCGCCACCAGCGGCTCCTTCACTGCGGCAGTCTCGAGCTCCTCCTGAAGGGTGGTCAGCAACGCAGTCAGGGGATGGGCAGCGGTACGGAGGCGTCTCGCACCACGGTGAGGTGAGCCTGATAGTCCGCGATCGGCCCGGTCAGATCGACGTCCGCCTCGTACAGGGGCCGCTGGTCGTCGAGGACGGTCCAATCGAGCGGGTACTCGGCCGCCCCGCGCCACCCGCACGCACAGGCACCGCGCAGGAGCGCGGCCCTCGGGCGGCCGAACCGGCCGTCGTACGCGTGCCACTCCGTCGACGACGGCATGTGGCCGCCGCTGCCCACGTCGAAGTACACCGGCCCCGGCTCACTGCCGTCCTCCAGCAGCACCCCAACCGCACCCTCGTGCGCGGCCCCCAGGTCCCTCAGCGTCTGATCCACGGCACCCCACCCTCTTCCCCGTCGTACAGCGTGCTGGCCAGACCCCGGCTCCGGCCGGTTCCAGCGTGCCGCACCCACCCGGCCGCCGGTCCGGATCCGGGGAGAACGCCACCCTCCAAGGGGCGCACGGCTCGGGGGTTCTCGGGTCCTCTACGGCGAGCCCTCGCGCCGGTGCGCGGTGGACCGCTGTGGTCGATGCCGGTGCGCTGCGCCTTTGGACTCTTGCTCACGCGCCGGGGGCCCGGATCTGGAGCACTCGTTGGGGTGCACCTGGCGCGCGGGCGAAACCGCCGCCCGGGCAGGCAGGTTGCCGAGAGGATGAACGACGAGAACGTGATCACGATCGAGATCCGGGGCCATGAGCCGGCCGCCGTCGAAGCAGCGCAGCGGATCTCCGAACTGTTCCTCTCCAGCGGCCCGTGCCGACTGCGCCGCACCCCGGGCGAGGCGGAGGTGCAGGTGCTGGTGTACGCGTGCGTCCACCGGAGTCCGGAGGAGGGCGGCTACCTCGAACCCGAAGAAGCAGCTGAGGACGCAGGCGCGTTTCTGCGGTGGACCCGCTCCCCCAGCGGAGTGAGGCACCCCCAACCCCGCTCAGCCCCGCGGCCGTGACCCGCTATCACCAGGCTCATGATCAAGAATTTACGCAGGGGGTGATGGCCGCCGTCGTCGCCTTCGCCGTCCTCGCGCCAGCCTCCCCCGCCCAGGCCGACGAGGTCACCCTCATGGAAGGGATCACCGCCCTGCAGGTCGCGGACGAGATCGGCGATGGCTACAAGCGGGAGCTGTACCCGCATAACGGCTGCACGGAGCCGGCCACCGGCTCCGGCTCGGGGACGCCCGCAGCCGCAGCTCCTGCATCACCCGGCCTGCCGCTCCACCGCCTCCACCATCGACGGGTCTACGGGCGTCGCGGGCGCGACGGTTGGCCGCCGGCGCCGACCACGATGGTCAGTTTTTCGCCGGGCTTGACCTTGACTGAGCGGATGCGCCGCAGGTTTTTCAACGCCGGGCGGTGGGGTGGAGGTGGGGCCGGGGAGGCCGAGGTGGGGGCTCAGTGAGAACTGCCACTATTTCAGGCCTTCTACCCAGAGGAAGAGACAACACTCACAGTGTAGTTAGCCTCGAAAAGGCACACTTGATCTTCGAATTGACACCTGTACGGAACTGAAATGTTAATGGAACCTGCAATTTCATCAAAGGATATCTTTTTCCGGCCCGGAACATAGAGGGTTTCATTGATGTCACCTTTGACCACAATGGTCTGCATGAGACTGCCAAGGATCACTAGCATTTGATTCCCGATGCCCCCTGCGCCGAAATGGGAAATAGAGAGGCGCTGCGTAGAATTATACGTGAGGCTATTTCCAGCCTTAAGGTTGAGCGCTCCACTGGGGTGGATAGGCTTTCCCTTCTTTACGTCATAAAGCGTCTCGGATTCAAATATTTCCTCGTCATTGCCAGCGCGTGTCGATTGGGCCGCTATGAAGCCGTACGGAGCCACAGAACGTGTTCCAGTATTGGTGAAACTTGCCAGGGTCACGTCAATTATTTTCTTGGCCATGATATTTCCAAGGTTCGCTGAATCTGCGTACGGACGCTCTGCGTGGCGGACCCTCCTGCCGGCGCCACCCGCCCAGGGGCATCGTCTACGCACGCGGGCGGCTTTCCGACGGGCCGATCAGTCGGTCCGGTGTGCACCTCTGCACTTCCATGCAATACCGGCATCCAACCCTGCGCAACTCGTATACTAGGCAGATGAGGCCTTCGTGGCCGCATGGTGACGTATCGGGGGGACGCGGGGCTCTCCACCTGACGCTTGGCGTGCAGGCAGGGCTGCCGGGTCATGGTGGATGTGGGGAGACCCTCAGCGTATTCACCTCTACCCTGGGAGGATGATATGTCTCGGAACGATGTGCCAGATGCCCAGAAGGATGCTTTCGAACAAAACGAGGCCGACTTCCGCAAATTTGGTGAGCAAGTGCGCAGCATCCGGGAAACCGCTCGCGCGCGGCTAATGAGGAACGGTTGGGAGCCCGACTCTAACGCCACCAGGCCGTGTCTTTCCTGCCCGTGTCCCGACTTGTTCGTTGACGCTCAGGGGAATTGCAAACGAGGCGGCTGCCATCACCCGATCTTCGACCACGACAATCCCAGGTGACACATGTCGAGCAATATCGGCGCAGGCTGCACCTGGCCCCTGAAGGCGCCCTTCGACCACACCGAGGGTGCGCCCCCCTCGGGCGGTGGCTCTTCAACCAGCGGCGCACCTTCCGCGCCAGCCAGATGACCGGGGAGCGGGCCGCCGAGCTGGAGCTGCGCATCCGTCTGGGACACTGCCCAGCGGGGTTCGCGGAGAACCAGACGGGACAGTCACGCGGATAGCCTGACGTGGACCTCGTCCGCGCCAGCATCGAGCGCGCCGGCAGCCCCAAGGCCACCGGCAGCAAGGCCAGCACTTCCCGCCGGGCCACCGCGGCCGGGTCCGGGTCTCGAAGGGATGGGTCGAAGAAGCTGCCGGCGAAGAAGCGGATCCGCTCGGCGCCCAAGGAGGACCTGAGTGGTCTGTGGAAGGCCGACCTCTACAAGAAGGCTGCCGCCGCGCATGTTCCGGGCCGCTCGCACATGTCCCGCGACGACCTGGTCGACGGCTGCACCCTGGACGGCCGCGTCTGGCACTCCTACTACGACGACGTCTTCGTCCAGGGACCGTCCGGCGTCGACATCGACCACCTCATCCCGCTCGCCGAAGTCCACGACAGCGGCGGCTACGGGCTGGACCACCGAACGCCACCGGCGCTACGCCAACGACCTCGGCTCCGACGTCACCCTCGCCGGCGTCTCCGCCCGTTCCAACCGGCAGAAATCCGACCAGGACCCGGCCACCTGGATGCCCATGGCCCAGGTCCACTGCCGATACCTCGGCGAATGGGTCGCCACCAAGCACCGCTGGGGCCTCGCCATCGACCCGGCAGAGCGGGAAGCTCTCCTGCAGCACGCGGCATCCTGCCCCAACGCCCGCATCACCTACGAACCCGCCTCCTGACCCTGACCGCAGCCTGGCCGTGGGCAGAGGATGCCGCCTCAGCCCACGGCCAAGCCAACCGGTCTGGGCTCCATGGTGTCGGGCGGGCGGGGGACCGGCGACGTGGCGCAGTTAACCTGCCTGACCGCGGGGCACCTGCTGGCACCAGCGGGTGTCGGCGTACGGCCGTTCGCGGCTTCCTCGACCAGAGCAGCCACCCCGTCATGCCAGCCCGGCGGCGCGCAGGAGGACACCGACCGGAGAGTCCGGCACGGCCCCGAAGCCTGCTGGCGAAGCAGGTGACGAGCTGTCAGCTCTGGGGTGGGACGGGTGGCCGACGGCCGGTGAGGGCCTCCGCACGATCCATGAAGGCCTCCGCGATGTCGGCGTATTCGCCGCGGGCGATGGACTGGAGCAGTTCGCAGAGCGCGGCGAGTTCCCCCACCCGTCCGGCGGGTGTTCCGAGGACGTCGGCGAACTCCTGCCGTACGCGGGCCGAGACGGCGGGGACACGCAGGCTGTAGGCGTGGAGGAGGCCGGCGTCGAAGCCGATGGGGACGCTGCCCCAGCGTTCCCAGTC
>NZ_JBVISL010000020.1:0-27491 GCF_055575555.1 Streptomyces sp. NPDC034085
GCAAGGCGGAGGGCCGCCCGCGTACTGGACGTACTCGGGCGGGCCCGACAACGCGGCGAGGTGCGGTGCCAGGCGTCGCAGGGCAGGCGGGACTTTGCGGACGCCCCCTAGGAAGCCATACGCCATTAACCGGGCATTCAGACACGCTTGCGAGTCTCCCGGCATGCAGCCCCGACTCCGTCTGACGGCAGACACTTCCGACGCGCCTGTCCTGCCGCGTGCGCGGAAGAATGGAGTCATGAGCCACCAGCCCAGCGCAGGCCCCGCCGAGGTCCCCGCCCAGCACCCGTCTCACGCCCCCGCTCCCGCCGCCGAGAGCCAAAGCGGCCCCGCGAAGCCCCGCCTCGGCTCCATAGCCGCGCACCGCCCCCACGCCGCCCGCGTGGTCGGTCACGTCGACCTCGATCCCGACCTCGACGCGGACCTGGACGCCTACGAGGACAAGGACGAGAGCGGAGAGCTGCCCGCGAACCGCTTCCTCGACCGGGAGCGCAGCTGGCTGGCCTTCAACGAGCGGGTGCTCGAACTCGCCGAGGACCCCGCCACCCCGCTCCTGGAGCGCGCGAACTTCCTGGCGATCTTCGCGAGCAACCTGGACGAGTTCTTCATGGTCCGCGTCGCCGGCCTCAAGCGCCGCATCGCCACCGGCGTCGCCACCCGTTCGGCCTCGGGCCTCCAGCCCCGTGAGGTGCTGGACCTGATCTGGACCCGCTCGCGGGAGCTCATGGCCCGGCACGCCGCCTGCTACCAGCAGGACATCGCCCCGCAGCTCGCCGAGGAGGGCATCCACCTCATCCGGTGGCCCGACCTCACCGAGAAGGAGCAGGCCCGCCTCTTCACCCTGTTCCGCAACCAGATCTTCCCGGTGCTCACCCCGCTGGCCGTGGACCCCGCGCACCCGTTCCCGTACATCTCCGGCCTCTCCCTCAACCTGGCCGTCGTCGTGCGCAACCCCGTCAGCGGCCACCGCCACTTCGCCCGGGTCAAGGTCCCGCCCCTGCTCTCGCGCTTCCTGGAGGCCTCCCCGCAGCGCTACGTCCCGCTGGAGGACGTGATCGCCGCGCACCTGGAGGAGCTGTTCCCCGGCATGGAGGTGCTCGCGCACCACATGTTCCGCGTGACCCGCAACGAGGACCTCGAGGTCGAGGAGGACGACGCCGAGAACCTCCTCCAGGCCCTGGAGAAGGAGCTCATGCGGCGCCGCTTCGGCCCGCCCGTGCGCCTGGAGGTCGAGGAGTCCATCGACCCCGGCGTCCTGGACCTGCTCGTCCAGGAGCTGAACGTCACCGCCGCCGAGGTGTACCCGCTGCCCGGCCCCCTCGACCTGACCGCCCTCTTCGGGATCTCCTCCCTGGACCGGCCGGAGCTGAAGTACCCGAAGTTCGTCGCCGGGACCCACCGCGACCTCGCCGAGGTGGAGTCCGCGTCCGCGCCCGACATCTTCGCCGCGCTGCGCGAGCGCGACGTGCTCCTGCACCACCCGTACGACTCCTTCTCCACCTCCGTGCAGGCCTTCCTGGAGCAGGCCGCCGCCGACCCGGACGTCCTCGCGATCAAGCAGACCCTGTACCGCACCTCCGGCGACTCCCCCATAGTCGACGCCCTGATCGACGCCGCCGAGTCCGGCAAGCAGGTCCTCGTACTCGTCGAGATCAAGGCCCGCTTCGACGAGCAGGCCAACATCAAGTGGGCGCGGAAGCTGGAGGAGTCCGGCTGCCACGTCGTCTACGGCCTGGTCGGCCTCAAGACCCACTGCAAGCTCTCCCTCGTCGTCCGCCAGGAGGGCGATACCCTGCGCCGCTACAGCCACGTCGGCACCGGCAATTACCACCCCAAGACGGCCCGCCTGTACGAGGACCTCGGCCTGCTCACCGCCGACCCGCAGGTCGGCGCGGACCTCTCCGACCTCTTCAACCGGCTGTCCGGCTACTCCCGGCGCGAGACCTACCGCCGGCTGCTGACCGCCCCGAAGTCCCTGCGCGACGGGCTGATCTCGCGCATCGACAAGGAGGCCGACCACCACCGGGCCGGCCGCCCGGCGTCCGTCCGGCTGAAGATGAACTCGATCGTCGACGAGGTCCTCATCGACTCCCTCTACCGGGCCTCCCAGGCGGGCGTCCCCATCGACATCTGGGTCCGCGGCATCTGCGCCGTACGCCCCGGCGTCCCCGGGCTGTCGGACAACATCCGGGTCCGCTCCGTCCTCGGCCGCTTCCTGGAGCACTCCCGGGTCTTCGCCTTCGGCAACGGTGGCGAACCCGAGGTGTGGATCGGCAGCGCCGACATGATGCACCGCAACCTCGACCGCCGCATCGAGGCACTGGTCAGGGTCACCGACCCGGCCCACCGCGCGGCACTGGACAGGATGCTGGAGACCGGCATGTCCGACGCCACCTCCTCCTGGCACCTGGGCCCGGACGGCGAATGGACCCGGCACAGCACCGACGCCGAGGGCCAGCCGCTGCGGCACGTACAGGAGATGCTCATAGACGCCCGGAGGCGCCGGCGTGGCCCAGCGAAACCATGACGACCTGACCGCGGGTGACGTGCTCGGCGTGTACCTGCGCTCCCAGGCCACCGCTTTCCTGCGCGCGCTGCGCCTGCACGACGCGGGCACAGCGGGCGGCGCCGGCCCCGCGGACGCCGGCGAGGCGGCGTACGGGCTGCGGGGCGCGGCCCGCCGGATCGCCGGCTCGCTGAGCACGTTCCGGGCGGTCACCGAGCCGGGCTGGGCGGACCCGCTGCGCACGGAGCTGGTCTGGCTGTCCTCCACCCTGGCCGACGAGCACGCCTACGCCGCCCGGCTGTCCCGGCTGATGGACGCCCTCCAGCGGCTGTCCGCCTCCCCCGAGGTCCCCTCACCGCGGAGCGGTCCGGGCTCCGGCGCCCTCACGGTGGGGTCGGCCCGGGCGGGGGCCCTGCTGGAGCGGCAGCTCACGCTGGCGCGCACCCGGGCGCACTCCGCCACCCTCCAGGCGCTGGGCTCGGCCCGTTTCCACGCGGTGGCCGACGCGGTCGCGGTGCTGGCCTCGGAGGTTCCGCTGGACCCGGTGGCCGCCCGCGGCCCGGCCGCGGAGGTGCTGGAGCCGCTGGCGGAGCTCACCGGGGCCCGCCTCTCGGGGGCCGTCTCCGCCCTTCCCGCCGCGCAGGGCACCCCGTACGCCGCCCACGAGGACGGTGCCTGGCACGAGGTGCGCCGCCTGCTGCGGGTGCACCGCTACGCCCGGGAGGCCCTGGGCGGGGACGTGGCCCGGCTCGCGGCGGCGGGCGAGGCCCTGGACCGCCACCGGGACGCCTCCGAGGCCGCCGCGGCCTCGGCGACGGCCGCCCGCACCCCGCGCATCGCCCCGGCGACGGCGTACGCGCTCGGCGTCCTGCACGCCGACCAGCGCCACGCGGTGGAGGCGGCCCGCGTCTCGTTCCACCACCTCTGGCAGCCGGCCGCCACCGCGGCGGCCGCGCCGCTTCCTCCGGCCGCGGGCGGGCCGGTCCGCGTCACGGCCGAGGCCGCCCGGCGCCCGTAGGGGCGGGCCCGCCGCTGCGCGGGCCGGATCCGCGCGGCGGATTCCGGCCCCGCCGGCGGGGGAGGCACGAGGGGCCGGGGGCGGAGCCCCCAGCGGGGGGATACGGGCGCCGCCCCGGGGGAAGGGGTCCGGCGGGGCACCGCCGAAATCCGGCCACCCGCCGGGTACCACCTGACCGGCCAGGGCACCGGCCCCGCAACGGTAACGGCGGCATAACGGGCGGATAACGCCCGATTGCGCCCGGGTACGAACCGCCCCGTCCACACCGGGCCGTCCGCCACGGTTCACCCTCCGTTCACCACGCGCGGTCGACCGCTTCACCTGTTCTGCCTAATTTCGGTACTGCACGGTGCGAGCCGATCGGGAAATCACGGCGCCGCACCACACAAGCCCCGTAGTCCTCTTCGCACGCCGCCCCGATACAGAAAGCGGCCGGCGGCCCCTCGGAAGGAACACCCGAAAGTGAAGCTTCAGCGCAAGAACCGGCTTCGTGCCTCCGCCCTCGGGGCTCTCGTCGTGTCCGGCGCCCTGGTCCTCACGGCGTGCGGCTCGGACGACAACACGAAGACCGGTGCCGACGGCACCCCGAAGGCCTCGGCCGCCGCCCCGGGCGACGTCAAGTGCGACGGGGCCAAGGGCAAGCTCCTCGCCTCCGGCTCCTCCGCGCAGAAGAACGCCGTCGACCTGTGGGTGAAGAACTACATGGCCGCCTGCTCCGGCGTCGAGGTGAACTACAAGTCGTCCTCCTCCGGTGAGGGCATCGTCGCCTTCAACCAGGGCACCGTCGGCTTCGCCGGCTCGGACTCCGCGCTGAAGCCCGAGCAGGTCGAGGAGTCGAAGAAGGTCTGCACCGGCGGCCAGGGCATCAACCTGCCGATGGTGGGCGGCCCGATCGCCCTCGGCTTCAACGTCTCCGGCGTGGACAAGCTGAACCTCGACGCCGCCACGATCGCCAACATCTTCAACGACAAGATCAAGAAGTGGGACGACGAGGCGATCAAGAAGCTGAACCCCGGCGTCACGCTCCCCTCCACCGCCATCCAGGCCTTCCACCGCTCCGAGGACTCGGGCACCACCGAGAACCTGGGCAAGTACCTCAAGGCCGCCGCCCCCGACGCCTGGTCCTTCGAGGCCTCGAAGAAGTGGCCGGCCCCCGGCGGCCAGGCCGCTTCCGGCTCCGCCGGCGTCGCCTCCCAGGTCAAGGCCGTCGACGGCGCGATCGGCTACTTCGAGCTGTCGTACGCCGCCTCGCAGAGCATCAAGACCGTCGACGTCAACACCGGCGCCGGCACCCCGGTCAAGGCCACCCCGGAGAACGCCTCCAAGGCCATCGCCGCCGCGAAGGTCGCCGGCACCGGCTCCGACCTGGCCCTGAAGCTCGACTACACCACCAAGGCCGAGGGCGCGTACCCGATCGTCCTCGTCACGTACGAGGTCGTCTGCGACAAGGGCAACAAGGCCGAGACCCTCGGCACCGTGAAGTCCTTCCTCGAGTACACCGCCTCGGACGCGGGCCAGAAGGTCCTCACCGAGAACGGCTACGCGCCGATCCCGGCCGAGATCAACACCAAGGTCCGCGACGCCATCAAGTCGCTCGCCTAGTCCCGCCCTCCCGGCCCGGGCCGATCCTCCGCCGATCGGCCCGGCGCCCGGGACCCTCCCCCCACCCGGGGGAATCCGGTGCACCGCCGCCAGGGGGCCCGCCCCCCACACAGACCGGAAAGACCATGGCTTCCACCACACCCAGCCACACAGACACGGCTCCGCCCGTCTCCCCGGGCAGCGCGTCCACCGGCCGCGCCGGTGACAGGATCTTCGCCGCGCTCTCCAAGGGCTCCGGCATCCTGCTGCTGGTGATCATGGCGTCGATCGCCGCCTTCCTCACCTACCGGGCCGGCATCGCCCTGTCGAAGAACGAGGGCAACTTCCTCACCACCTTCGACTGGAACGCCTCGGCCAACCCGCCCGTCTTCGGCATCGCCGTCCTTCTCTTCGGCACCGTCGTCAGCTCGGTCATCGCGATGGCCATCGCGGTCCCGGTCGCCGTCGGCATCGCCCTGTTCATCTCGCACTACGCGCCACGCAGGCTGGCCGCGCCCCTCGCCTACGTGGTCGACCTGCTGGCCGCCGTGCCGTCGATCGTCTACGGCATCTGGGGCGCCCTCTTCCTGGTGCCGCAGCTGAACGGGCTGAACCTCTGGCTCGACGAGTACCTCGGCTGGACCTACGTCTTCGACAAGACCCAGGTCGGCGTCGCCCGCTCGCTCTTCACCGTCGGCATCCTGCTCGCGATCATGATCCTGCCGATCGTGACCAGCGTCAGCCGCGAGGTCTTCCTCCAGGTCCCGCGCATGAACGAGGAGGCCGCCCTGGCCCTCGGCGCGACCCGCTGGGAAGTCATCCGGATGTCGGTGCTGCCCTTCGGCCGCTCCGGCGTCATCTCCGCCTCGATGCTCGGCCTCGGCCGCGCGCTCGGCGAGACCATGGCCGTGGCCACCGTCCTCTCCCCCAGCTTCCTGATCTCGCTGCACGTCCTGAACCCGGGCGGCGGCACCTTCGCGCAGAACATCGCCGCGAAGTTCGACGAGGCCAACGAGTTCGGCCGTGACGCGCTGATCGCCTCCGGCCTGGTCCTCTTCCTCCTCACCCTGCTGGTCAACGGCGCCGCGCGCCTGATCATCGCCCGTCGCAAGGACTTCTCGGGGGCGAACGCCTGATGAGCCACGCACTCCAGGACCAGCGCCCCACCCGGGCCCGCACGTCCTCCGCCCCCGCCGGACTGACCCGCGGCGGCCTGCCCCGCTGGGCCCCCGCCGGCACCGCCGTCGTCTCCGCCGTGCTCGGCAGCGCCGTCGGACTCGTCTTCGACCTGCACAGCAAGGTCCAGTGGGGCCTGATCGCCGCCCTGCTGTTCGTCGTGATCACCTACGCCTCCAGCGCGGTCGTCGAGAACCGCCGCCAGGCCAAGGACCGCGTCGCGACGTCCGTCGTCTGGGTCTGCTTCGTCCTCGCGGTCGTCCCGCTGCTCTCGCTGATGTGGACCACCGTCAGCCGGGGCATGACGGTCCTCGACGGCGACTTCCTGGGCCACTCCATGAACGGCGTGACCAGCTTCGAGCAGGGCGGCGGCGTCTACCACGCCCTCCTCGGCACCCTGGAGCAGGTCGGCCTCGCCACCCTGATCGCCGCGCCCGTCGGCCTGCTGACCGCCGTCTACCTGGTCGAGTACGGCAAGGGCCGGCTCGCCCGGGCCGTCACCTTCTTCGTCGACGTCATGACCGGCATCCCCTCCATCGTCGCGGGCCTGTTCATCCTGACGACCTGGAACCTGATGCTCGGCTTCGGCCCCTCCGGCTTCGCCGGCGCCATGGCCCTGTCGATCCTGATGATGCCGGTCGTGGTGCGCTCCACCGAGGAGATGCTGAAGCTCGTACCGAACGAGCTGCGCGAGGCCGCCCTGGCCCTCGGCGTGCCGAAGTGGCGCGTGATCCTCAAGGTCGTGCTCCCCACCGCCATCGGCGGCATCTCCACCGGTGTCATGCTGGCAGTGGCACGCATCGCCGGTGAGACCGCCCCGATCATGCTGCTGGTCTTCGGCTCCCAGCTCATCAACGGCAACCCCTTCGAAGGCGCCCAGTCCTCGCTCCCCCTCTACATCTGGGAGCAGTACAAGGTCGGCAGTGAAGCCTCCTACGACCGGGCATGGGCCGCGGCGCTCGTCCTGATCGCCTTCGTCATGATCCTCAATCTGGTGGCCCGCGGCATCGCCCGCTGGAAGGCCCCGAAGACCGGTCGCTAGAGCATCGACTTGCGGCTCCGCCGCGTGAGACTTGTATGAAAGAGAAGTGACCCTCATGGCGAAGCGAATCGACGTCAGCGGACTGTCCGCCTTCTACGGCAGCCACAAGGCCATCGACGACATCTCGATGACCGTGGAACCCCGCTCCGTGACGGCCTTCATCGGCCCGTCCGGCTGCGGCAAGTCCACCTTCCTGCGCACCCTGAACCGCATGCACGAGGTCACCCCCGGCGGCCGGGTCGAGGGCAAGGTGCTGCTGGACGACGAGAACCTGTACGGGCCCGGCGTGGACCCGGTCGCGGTCCGCCGCACGGTCGGCATGGTCTTCCAGCGCCCCAACCCCTTCCCCACCATGTCGATCTTCGACAACGTGGCGGCGGGCCTGCGCCTGAACGGCAGCTACAAGAAGTCCGAGCTGGCCGACACGGTCGAGCGGTCCCTCAAGGGCGCCAACCTCTGGAACGAGGTCAAGGACCGCCTGGGCAAGCCCGGCTCCGGCCTCTCCGGCGGCCAGCAGCAGCGCCTGTGCATCGCCCGCGCCATCGCGGTCGAGCCGCAGGTCCTGCTGATGGACGAGCCGTGCTCCGCCCTCGACCCGATCTCCACCCTCGCCATCGAGGACCTGATCGGGGAGCTGAAGGAGCGCTTCACGATCGTCATCGTGACGCACAACATGCAGCAGGCGGCCCGCGTCTCCGACCGCACCGCCTTCTTCAACCTCGCCGCCGTCGGCCAGCCGGGCAAGCTGGTCGAGATCGACGACACGGACCGGATCTTCTCCAACCCGTCCGTCCAGGCGACCGAGGACTACATCTCGGGCCGCTTCGGCTAGACGCCGGAACCCGCTTGGACGTCCTGCGGTGCTGCATGGCGGTGCCGCCGCAGGGCGAAAGAAAAGGGCCGGCTCCCCCTGGGTGGGGGGAGCCGGCCCGCTTTCGTACCGCTGCTCAGACGAACGCCAGGTTCACGATCCAGAAGCTGACCGCGGCCACCATGGCCGCCGCCGGCATGGTGATGAACCAGCCCAGGATGATGTTCTTGGCGACGCCCCAGCGGACCGCGTTGACCCGCTTCGTCGCGCCCACACCCATGATCGCCGAGGTGATCACGTGGGTGGTGGAGATCGGCGCGTGGAAGAGGAACGCCGAGCCGAACATGATCGACGCACCGGTGGTCTCGGCGGCGAAGCCCTGCGGCGGGTCCAGCTCGATGATCTTGCGGCCGAGGGTGCGCATGATGCGCCAGCCGCCCGCGTACGTGCCCAGCGACAGCATCACGGCACAGACGATCTTGACCCAGACCGGGATCGCGTCGCCCGCGTCCTGCACGTCGGCGATGACCAGGGCCATCACCACGATGCCCATCGTCTTCTGCGCGTCCTGCAGGCCGTGGCCCAGCGCCATGCCGGCCGCCGACACCGTCTGCGCGATCCGGAAGCCGCGCTTGGCCTTGTGCGGGTTGGCCCGGCGGAACATCCACAGGATGGCGACCATGACCAGATAACCGACGACGAGGCCGACGACCGGTGAGACGAACATCGGGATGACGACCTTCTCGACGACCCCGGACCAGATGACCTCGGTCCCGCCGGCCAGCGCCGCGCCCACCATGCCGCCGAAGAGGGCGTGCGAGGAGGACGAGGGCAGCCCGAAGTACCAGGTGATCAGGTTCCAGACGATCGCGCCGATCAGGGCGGCGAACAGGATCCACATGCCCTTGTTGCCGTGCGGGGTCTCGATCAGGCCCTTGCTGACCGTCTTGGCCACCCCGCTGCCGAGGAAGGCACCCGCCAGGTTCATCACGGCGGCCATGGCCAGCGCCGCGCGCGGGGTCAGGGCCCGCGTGGAGACGGAGGTCGCGATGGCGTTCGCGGAGTCGTGGAAGCCGTTCGTATACGTGAAGCCGAGCGCGACACCAATGGTCGCGACCAGCGCAAAGGTGTCCACGAGGTTCAGGACTCCTTGACCGCGATGGTCTCCACCGTGTTCGCGACGTGCTCGAACGCGTCGGCGGCCTCTTCGAGCACATCGACGATCTGCTTGAGCTTCAGCACCTCGATGGCGTCGTACTTGCCGTTGAAGAGCTGGGCGAGCAGCTTGCGGTGGATCTGGTCGGCCTGGTTCTCGAGGCGGTTGACCTCGATCCAGTACTCGGTCAGGTTGTCCATCGTCCGCAGGTGCGGCATGGCCTCGGCGGTCAGCTCGGCCGCCCGCGCCAGCACCTCGATCTGCTGCTCGACGCCCTTGGGCAGCTCCTCCACGTTGTAGAGGACGACGAGATCGACCGCCTCCTCCATGAAGTCCATGATGTCGTCGAGCGAGGACGCGAGGCTGTAGATGTCCTCCCGGTCGAACGGCGTGATGAAGGAGGAGTTCAGCTGGTGGAAGATCGCGTGGGTGGCATCGTCCCCCGCGTGCTCCGCCGCCCGCATCCGCTCCGCGATCTCGGCCCGGGCGGAGGGGTCCGCTCCGAGCAGTTCCATGAGGAGCTTGGAGCCCGTGACGATGTTGTCCGCGGATGCGGCGAACATGTCGTAGAAGCTCGTCTCCCTGGGGGTCAGACGAAATCGCACGTGAGGTCCTCGGGGTGCATTGGATTCGGTCAGGCTGATGCTAGGCGTATCCCCCGGCCACGGCTAACCGGCGGTTCCCCAGTGTCCCATCAGGCAGAGTGGGCGGCACGGACCCCTGTCCCCTCGGCGTGGGCGAAGTACCCTATACCCATGAGGGGTATAACCCCTCTTTCCGGACCACGGGAGGACCGATGACGACCATCGAGGCGGAGGGCTCCGGAGCCGTCCACGGCTACCACCACCAGAAGGACGAGCACCTCAAGCGACTGCGCAGGATCGAGGGCCAGATCCGCGGCCTCCAGCGGCTCGTCGACGAGGACGTGTACTGCATCGACATACTCACGCAGGTCTCGGCCAGCACCAAGGCCCTCCAGTCCTTCGCCCTCCAGCTGCTGGAGGAGCACCTGCGCCACTGCGTCGCGGACGCGGCCGTCAAGGGCGGCACCGAGATCGACGCGAAGGTGGAGGAGGCCACGAAGGCCATCGCCCGCCTGCTGCGCAGCTGACCGCCGGGGCCCGGGGGCCGGGGCTCCCGGCAACGGCCCGACGGGCGACCGCCGGGGGGCTTCAGGGGTTCAGGGGCTAGCCGGGGGGCTTCAGGGGCTAGAGGCAGATGCCCATCAGCACCTCGTCGATCCGGTCCTGGCTCAGCCGCTCCTCGGCCGCGGCCGAGGCCGCGATGATCAGCTCACCGCACAGTTCGATCTCGGCGAGCGCCACGTGGTCCTGCACCGTCATGCCGCCTGCGGGAGTCACGCGTGTCACCTCTCTCTGCCGTCCTCGCCCGTCGGCGCTCGGCTTCCCAGCGTAGGGATCGCGCCGCGCGCCGCGCATGACACGGATGGACCATT
Source organism: Streptomyces sp. NPDC034085 (assembly GCF_055575555.1). Classification (NCBI taxonomy): domain Bacteria; kingdom Bacillati; phylum Actinomycetota; class Actinomycetes; order Kitasatosporales; family Streptomycetaceae; genus Streptomyces; species Streptomyces sp. NPDC034085. The sequence continues at coordinate 10,747 of NZ_JBVISL010000020.1, forward strand.
TCCGGATAGCGGGGCCATGGCCCGGACGCACCGCTTCCCCCCGCCCGGCCGGCTATTCGGCGATCTTGCCGGCGAAAATGTCCCCGCTTGCGGGCAATACGACGGTCACCGGGGTCCCGAAGCCGTACAGCAGCGTGGTCGAGGAGACATCGATCACGCCATTCTTGACGTACGTGAACCGGTGCTGGACCTTCCGCAGCCGGCCCTCCTCGTCCAGGTAGGCGTCGAACGGCACGCTGTCCTTGCTGAACCCTTTCGCCGCGGCCTCCAGGGCCCCCTTGACGCCCGGTGAGGCGCTCTTCGCGGCCCGCGCGATGTCCGCCGTCCCCCGGTAGTGCCGCACCCTGGTGCCGGCCACCTCGGTCTCGCCCACGTACGTCACCTCCTGCGCGCCCCGCAGCAGCTCGGCCGCGGCCACCGGATCGGTGGCGCCGCCGGTGACGAGGTTCCCGTCGGAGAGGGCGGCCGTGTCGAGCCGGACCCACTTGTCGTCGGGGACGCCGGCGCCCCGGTTCTTCATGTAGAGCGCGCCCGGGACGAGCAGCTCGGTGATGGGCCGGTGCTCGGGCTGTCCCTTCACGTCGGCGGGCAGCATCACCAGCAGCTGGCCCATCCGCTTGCGGAAGTCGACCCCGCCCTCGCCCCGGATCGTCACCCGGGTCCCGCCGGTCGCCATCTCCATCGCCGTACGGGTCCGCGCGCTCCCGGCCGCGGTCAGCGCGTCGGCGGCGCCGCGCACCGCGGCGGCCGGGTCGCCGGGGGGCCGGTCGTCGCCGGAGCCGCCGCGGGAGCCGCCGTCTGGGCCGCCGCCCGGTCCGGTTCCCGTGCCGCTGGCCGCTCCGCACGCGCTGAGCGCGGCGACGGCCACCGCCGCACAGACCGCGAGCACCGCCTCACCCGCACGCCTGCTCCGTCGCCTGTGCTGGTGCACCACCATCGCCTGCCAACCCCCAACGCGTGACAGCTGTTTGCCCGAGGCCCCCACCCGCTCCGTTTAACGAGGTCCGGGGTTTCCCGTAACGGGCCGCCGTGTTCCGGGGGCCGTACCGGAGCGGGCCGGTCCCCGGTACCGTGGAGGGGTGGATTCCCGCACCAGGGCGACCGCGGTCGCCCCGTTCGCCTCTGTGCCCCTGCCGCGGGATCCCGCGGAGCCCGCACAGCCACCCGTCGGCCACTCCACGGGCACCGCGGAACGCGGCTCCTTCTGCCTCGCCGTCTGCAGCTGCGGCTGGACGGGGCCCGCCCGCCGCTCCCGCGACCTGGCCCGCAGGGACGCCACCCGGCACACCGCGGGGTAGCCGCGGCGCCCCCGCGCCCCCGCACTCCGCTTCGTCCGTTCGGACGCCCCGGCTGGCCGGGCGCCCCCCGACCGGTTGCCCTGGTTCCATGCCAGGTACCGCACCCCGTGTCGCCGCCCTCCTGTGGGCCCTGCTGATCGCGCTCGCCCCGGCCGCGGCGGCCCGGGCCCGACCCGTGGGCTCGGCGGACGGGCCGGCCGACGTCGCGCTGGCCATCGCGGTCACCACCGCGGCGGCCGTGGCCACCGGGCTGTGGCTGCGCTCCCGCTACCGGCGCGACGGGACGGGGGCGGAGACCGAGCAGCCCGGCCGCGCCGGCGACGGCGGCGAGAGCGGCGGCCCGTGAGCCCGCGGCCGCGGCCGGCGGCGGTGCGGCTGTGCTTCGGCGCGGCGGGACTGTGCCTGCTGGTGGCGGCCCTGCTCGCGCTCTGGAACGCGTACGCCGGCTGACCCCGGCCGGCGGGACTACGCCGCGAGGTCGCTCTCGGCCGGGCGCTGCGCCAGCTCGACGGGGCGGGCCACCATCCGCTCCCGGGCCCGTACGAGCCGTCCGAAGCGCGGCGACCGCGCGACCGCCCTGACCACCGGGGCCAGCGCCGCCATGGCGAGCGGGGCGAGCAGCAGGACGACGGCGGTACCGAGCGCGAACCCGCCGACGACGTCGGTCGGGTAGTGCACCCCGAGGTACACGCGGCACAGCCCCTCGGCGAGCGCCAGGGCGATCCCGACGAGGCCGAGCCGGCGGTTGACGAGGAACACCCCGATGCCGAGGGCCATCCCGAGGGTGGCGTGGTCGCTGACGAAGGAGAACCCGGCGCCAGGCGCGCCCGCGCCGCCGAGCACCTCGATGCCGTCGTGCTGGAGGAACGGCCGGGGCCGGGCCACCAGTTCCCGCAGCGGCACGTTCACGAGGAGGGCGACGGCGGCGGCGAGGGGGGCCCACACGAGCGCGGCGAACGACTCGACGGCCGCCGCCTCGTCCTGCCGGCGCGCCCCGCGCCAGCACCACAGCACGAGCAGGACCATGGCCAGCGGAAGTCCGTACGAGCCGGCGAAGGCCACGGCCCGGTCGAACCAGCCGGGGGCGTGCCGGGAGAGGGCGTTGATCCCGTACAGCAGGCTGACATCCACATTCGGCCCACCGGTTGTGAGTCCAGCCATGCGACGCGGCCCCTTGCTGCCTAGGTCCCCTGCGGACGCACGGCGGTGTGCGCCCCTTCAACTCCCCGCCGAGCAACCCCCCGTGTCCATGGAACGCCCGTTCTGCCGGGGACGTTCCACTCTCCACCGAATGATCACTCCAACGTTATCGAAGAGTGACTCGTCGTCGCAGCTCAGGGCCTTGGCTTCACAGAGAGTGGCTACGGCTGGGGAGTTGCCCCGGCCCGCTCCGGAAGGGCTTCGGCCCCATCCTTGGTCACGCGGGTGGCCCCGAAGTAGTCGGGGGTGTCGACCTTGTCAAAACGGATCACGGCACCGGTGTAGGGGGCGTTGATCATGTAACCGCCGCCCACGTAGATCCCGACGTGGCGGATCGCCCGGGAGTTCGTCAGATCGTCGGAGAAGAAGACCAGGTCCCCGGGGAGCAGCTCCCCGCGCGCGGGGTGCGACCCGGCGTTGTACTGGTCGTTCGCCACGCGCGGCAGCTCGATCCCGACGCTCTCGTAGGCCGCCTTGGTCAGCCCGGAACAGTCGAAGCGCCCGCCCTGGTCGGCCGTCCCGTTCCCGCCCCACAGATAGGGGGTCCCGAGCGTCTTCTGCGCGAAGTACACCGCCCCGGCGGCCTGCTGCGAGGGCGCGACCCTGCCCACGGGGCGGGCGAAGCTCTTCTCCAGGGAACGGATCGCCTTCACGTACCCCTGGGTCTCGCTGATCGCGGGCACGCCACCGGCCTTGATGACGCGGTAGGGGCCGGCGTTGTAGGCGGCGAGCATGTTGTCGGACCGGTCGCCCGGCACTCCCGCGACGTCCTTGGCGAGTTGGCAGTCGTACGTGGCCGCCGAGGGGATGGCGTCCTTGGGATCCCAGATGTCCCGGTCGCCGTCGCCGTCGCCGTCGACCCCGTACGTGGCCCACGTCTCCGGGATGAACTGGGCGATGCCCCGCGCGTCCGCATGGCTCAGCGCGTCCGGCTTCCAGTTGCTCTCGGTGTACAACTGTGCCGCGAGCAGCGCCGGATTGAGCGCGGGGCACAGGTTGCCCCACTTCTCCACCAGCGGCTGGTAGAGCGCGGGCACGGCACCCTTGACCAGCCCGACCGCACCCTGCCGGGCACCGCTCGCGAGGCCCGCCGCCGCCGAATACGTGCCGGCGACGAGCAGCGCGACGAAGGTCAGGCACACGCCGATGCCGATCCCGCTTGCCATCCAGAACTTGCGCACCCGTCAACACTGCCTCATGCCGGGTCACCTGACAGGGTATTCACCGCACCGCCCGGCCACTATTTCACCGGAAAGCCGGTGCAGTAGACACTGCTGTACTCCCTGACCCCCCTGACCCGGTAGACCAGCACGGTCCAGTCACCCGGATCGTTGGCGAGCGGGATGCCCGGGTACTTCCTCGGCGGTCCCCCGTCGGCCACGAGCTGTGTGGCGAAGTCGTCCGGGTAGGTGAGCTCCAGCAGGTAGCCGGCGGCCGGGTCCTTGAGGTCGACGGGCTTGCTGGTGTAGCCGATGCCGTGGTTGTAGTCGCGGACGAACTCGTAGGGCCGCTGGGTGCTCTCGTCGATCTCGTGCGGAGGTTTGACGCCGACGGAGAGGGCGTAGGGGGCCGTTTCCGTGTTGTAGGGCTTCAGATGGACACGGATCTTGACCTTGCCCGTGACCGACGGCGCGTTCGGGTCGTCGGCGTCGACGGCGGAGGCCGTCAGGAACTCCGCCCGCTCCTCGGCGGGCAGGTTGCAGCCGCCCGTCTTACTGCTCCACAGGTCCCTCGACACCTTGTTCGGCTCGATGTGGTCGGGGACGGCCCCCGCCCCCTTGCCGCCGCCCTGGGCGGACGCGGACGGGCCCGACGCCTGCGCCGGGCCGGACGGGGCGGAGGCGGACGGCCCGCCGCCGTCCGGGGTGTTCTGCCCGCTCGGCCGGGCGGCGGCCCGCTGCCCTCCACCGCCCTCCCCGCCCCCGTCCTTCGCGACCAGCAGGTACCCGCCCGTGGCCAGGGCCCCCGCCGCCAGGCCGGCGACGGCCGCCAGCGCCCAGCGCGGGACGCTCCGGGCACCGGCGGCGGCCGGCGCCTGCTCGGCCTGCGCCGCCGGTACGTACGTCGGCACGTAGCCCGCCGGAGCCGCGCCGAGCCCCGGACCGATGGTCGACGGCAGCCCCGGCACCTGCGCCGCCCCGCCGCCCGCCGCCGTGAGCGCCGCGTACACCGGGTCGTCCACCAGCGCCGCGTCCACCGCACAGCGGCGGATGATCTCGGCGAGGGGCGGCCGCGCGCCCGGCTCCGCCACCACGCAGGCCCTGATCAGCGCGGCGAGTTCCGCTTCCACGCCCGCGACGTCGATCTCGCCGTGCACCGCCCGGAAGTTGACCGCCGTCGGCTCTCCGGTGCCGTACGGGGCCCGGCCCGTGGCCGCGTACGCGAGCGTCGCGCCCAGGGCGAAGACGTCCGCCGCGTCCGCCACCTCGCCCCGCAGCAGCACCTCGGGGGCCGTGTAGCCGGGGGTGCCCGGGGCGGTGCCGGCCTGCGTCAGGGCCGTCTCGGCCACGCCCTTGGCGATGCCGAAGTCGATGAGCTGCGGCCCCTGGGCGCCCAGGATCACGTTCTGCGGCTTGAGGTCCCGGTGCGTGACCCCGTACGCGTGCACGCTCGCCAGGCCCTCCGCCAGCGCGGCGAACAACCTGCGGCAGGAGGCGGCGGGCAGCGCCCCGAACCGGGCGACCGCGTGGGCGAGCGTCGGCCCGGCCACGTACTCGGTGGCCAGCCAGAACGGCGGGGCCGCCAGCGACGCGTCGATCAGGTTCGCGGTGTACGCGGAGCGCACCGCGCGGACCGTCTCCGCCTCCCGGCGGAACCGCGCGAGGGCCTCCGGATGCCCGGTGATCTCTTCCCTGATCACCTTGACGGCCACCAGCCGGCCGCCGGGCGACCGCCCCAGGTACACCTGCCCCATGCCCCCGGCCCCCAGCCGGGCCAGCAGCGTATGCGCCCCGATCTGCGCGGGGTCCGTCTCTCTCAGGGGCTCCATCCGCACGAGGGTGCCACACCGACTTCCCTGGCCGGCAAGGGGGTTCGGCTCACCGCGGCGCCACGAACAGGCTCTGCGCCCCGCGCCCGATCGGCCCCTTCTCGTCGTGCAGGCGGGCGTCGGCGAGGCCGATGCCGCCGGCGTCCACGCTCGTACGGGACTCCACGCAGACCCACTCGCCCACCGGGTGGCGGTGCAGGTGGACCGTGAGGTCGCCGTTGACGAACACGAACCGGCCGAAGTCCATCACCGCGCTGATCCCGTTGCCCGAGTCGGCGGCCACCAGCACCCGGTCCAGCGGACGGATCTCCTCCCCCGCCACGAGTGGCACCCGCATCCGCATCCAGCAGGTGCCCGGCCCCGGCTCGGTGAAGGCCCCCTCCGTGAACCGGGCCTCGACCGAGGAGTGGTAGCCCGTCTCCCACGGCACGGGGAAGAACGGCGTCACCCCCACCTCCCCCGGCGGCGCCACCACCGCCCCCGGGACCACCGCCGGCACCGGCTCCGCGGCCACCCGGATCCGCAGCGCCCGCGCCAGCATCACCGGGGTCGCCCCGCCCGCCGGGGCGAGGGCCGCCTCGACCAGCTCCGTGCCGCGCCCGGCCCGCAGCACCGAGGTGGTCACCTCCAGCTCCCCGATCGGCACCGGACGCAGGATCTCGTACGTGATCCGGGCGACCCGCATGTCGTCCCGCGCCCCCGGCCGCTCCTCGACGGCCCGCCCCAGCAGAGCGGCCGGCGGTCCGGCGTGCTGGGCGTCCGGGTCCCACGGCCCGCGCGTCGCTTCGGTCGCCAGGAAGCGGCCCTCGCCGAGCCGCTCGTAGAACCCGTCTTCAGCATCCATGCCGCCGCACGCTACCGACAGGTAACCCCGCACACCACCCCCGCCGCCCGCCTCAGCGGGCGAAGCCCAGCCCCACCCCCAGCCCCACCAGCACCGAGCCGATCGCCCGGTTCAGCGCCTTCTGCGCCTTCAGCATCCGCGCCCTCAGCCGCGCGTGGGAGAAGAACAGCGCCACCGCCCCGAACCACAGCAGGTGCGCCCCCGCCATGAACAGCCCGTACCCCGCCTGCTGCCACGCCGAGGTCTCCGGGCTGACCACCTGCGTGAACGTCGACACCACGAACAGGGTTGTCTTCGGATTCAGCACATTGGTCAGGAACCCGCTGCGCAGCGCCCCCGCCCGCGTCAGCCCCGGCCCGGCCCCCAGGTCCACGGTCAGCTCCGTCCGCGCCCGGAAGGTGCGGATCCCGATCCACACCAGGTACGCCGCACCCGCCAGCTTGATCACCGTGAACAGGGCGGTCGACGAGGCGATCAGCAGACCGACCCCGAGCATCGTGTACGAGACGTGCACCAGCACCCCGGCAGCGACCCCCGCGGCCGCGAACAGCCCCGTGGGCCGCCCGTACAGACAGCTGTTCCTCACCACCATGGCGAAGTCGGCGCCCGGACTGATCACGGCGAGGAGGGTGATGACGGCAACTGCGATCACTTCTGTCATGCCCAGATCCTCACCAACGACCGACCCGTGATCAAGAGGCCCTGCCCGCAGGACACTTGAGGCATACCCCTCCCCCCGCGCCCCTTCCGCCCCACCACCGACCCGGACGCCCGTCCCCTGGCCTGCGCCCGGCTCGTCGACGGCGTCCGGTGCAGCGCCCTCCGGATGCGACGGCCCTCCCCGCACCCGTCACAATGAGGTGGTGTCCAGCTCCACGCCCACCCCGCTCCCCGTCCTCCAGGCCGACTGCGCGAACTGCTTCGCGCTCTGCTGCGTCGCCCTGCCCTTCGCCAAGTCGAACGACTTCGCCGTGAACAAGGCAGCCGGAACCCCCTGCAAGAACCTCCGGCAGGACTTCCGCTGCGGCATCCACACCCGGCTGCGCGACCAGGGGTTCCCCGGCTGCACCGTCTTCGACTGCTTCGGCGCCGGCCAGCAGATCTCCCAGGTCACCTTCGAGGGCCGCGACTGGCGCACCCACCCCGGGACCCGCGAGGCGATGTTCGAGGCCTTCCCGGTCATGCGGCAGCTGCACGAGCTGCTCTTCTACACCGCCGAGGCGCTCACCCGCCCCGCGGCCGCCCCCCTCCACCCCGCCCTGCGCACGGCCCTCGTCCGGACCGAGGCCCTGACCCGCGCCGACGCGAAGACCCTCACCGGCCTCGACGTCGCCCCGCTCCGCCAGGAGATCAACGCCCTGCTCCTGAAGACCAGCGAGCTCGTCCGCGCCAAAGCCCCCGGCCGCAGGAAGAACCACCGCGGCGCCGACCTGATGGGCGCCCGCCTCTCCGGGGCCGACCTGCGCGGAGCCAACCTCCGCGGCGCCTACCTGATCGCCGCCGACCTCAGCGGCGCCGACCTGCGCGGAGCCGACCTGATCGGCGCGGACTTCCGCGACACCGACCTCGGCGGCGCCGACCTGCGCGACACCCTCTTCCTGACCCAGCCCCAGCTGGCCGCCGCCCGCGGCAACACCGCCACCCGCATCCCGGCCCACCTCGCCCGCCCCGCGCACTGGACCGCGTAACCCCCACGCGCACGGCGACCCGCCCCGGCGCCCGCCCCGCACCCATGCGCCCCTCACGCCTCCGTACGCTCCCCCGCCGCCCCGGCCTCCCCCGATTAGCCCGAACGGCCGCCCCTCACACGGCCCCGCGCACGCCGTGCCGACAATCATTGCCCGGGGTCACCCCCCGTGATACACAGAGTGACCAGGTCAGGGCGCGCATACGGAGCGCGGGCCGGGAGAACGGGTAAAGGAAGCGGCCAAGTCGACGACGGCGCCGGTTTCATCAGCGAAGATAGTGCGTGACCCCTGCCGTTGGGCACGGGCTACCGGAACTACCCATACAGGGGCGGTGAGTTACATGATCCTGGCAGCCGAAAAGGGCGACATCACCACCATCATCGGCGGAATCGCCCCGAACTGGGGGCCGTTCGGCAGTCTCGGCAACGAAGCGAAGGTCATGATCGAAGTGGTCATGGCCGTCGCGATCCTCCTCTGCCTCGGCATCGCCATCTGGGGCGCCGCCAAGCAGCGCATCGGCGCGACCGCCCTGCGCGACACATTCAGCGCGGAACAGGGCAAGGGCCTCATCGTCGCCGGCCTCACCGGAGTCTTCATCATCGGCTCCCTCGGCACCCTCTTCACGATCGTCTACGGGATGGCCGTCTAGCCGGACCGCCGCGCCCGGCCGCACCCTGATGACGAATCACCACACCGCGCCTGAGCGGGAACGAGCGCTACCGTCGTACGACGCGGAGGGGGCGGACACGCAATGAGCAACGACGACCAGTACGGCGGCGGCAGCGGCCACGCCGAGGTCGGCGGCACGGGCCAGACCCGCACCCGGCTCCCGGACCTGCCCTCCGACCCGTACGGCACGCCCCGCCGCACCCCCCGCGCCTCCCGCGGCCTGATCACCGTGGTCGGAGTGGTGGTCCTGCTCGTCGCCGCCATCGCGTTCGCGAACCGGTCCCAGGACTCCACGCCGCCCGCCGCCTCCGACAAACCCCCGGCCGCGGACGCCACCGCCCCCACCGGCACCGCCCCGGTCACCGGCAAGTCCGCCGGCATCCCGAAGGGCTTCGCCCACGACGAACAGGGCGCCCAGTCGGCGGCCGCCAACTTCGCGGTGGCACTCGGCTCCGACGGGATGCTGAAGAAGGACGCCCGGCACGCCCTGGTGGACGGCATCTACACCCCCGAGGCGGCGGCGCAGCGCAAGGGCGCGCAGGACGCGGCGTACTCCCCCGCCTTCCTCGCCACCCTGGGCCTCGACGCGAACGGCAACGCCCCGCAGGGCAGCACCTTCGTCACCCGCGCCGTGCCCGTCGGCACCCGCGTCGAGAGCTACGGCCCGACCGCCGCGAAGGTCGCCGTCTGGTACACGGGCCTGGTCGGGATGTCGGGCGCCAAGTCCACCACCCCGGTCCGCACCACCTGGAAGACCTGGACGTTCGACCTGGCCTGGGCCGGCGACGACTGGAAGGTCACCTCCGATAGCCAGCAGGACGGCCCCGCCCCGGTACCCGGCGACGTCGCCGCCTCCACGTCCGACGACATCAGCAAGGCCGTCCAGGAGTTCGGAGGGTTCACCTATGCCCGGTAGTCGCCGCCCCGACCGCCGTACGGGCACCACCCGCCACCCGCGCGCCGCAGGCGCCCGCACCGCAGGCGCCCGCACCCCAGGCGCCCGCACCGCCGCGGCCCTGGCCGCCGTACAGACGGCCCTCGTCCTGCTGTCCGCCCGGGCCTACGCCGCACCCAGCCCCACACCGCCCCCCTCCGGCTCGCCCTCCGCCTCCCCGTCCGGCACGCCCGCCCCCTCCCGCTGCGAAGGGGTCATCGGCCCCCTCAAGGAGGACTGCGAACGCCAGGCCGGCAACACCCCCGGCACCGGACCCGGCACCGGCCTCTCGCCCACCAGCCCGCCCGACGCCCTCAACCCCCTCGCCTCCCTCGCCAAGGGCTGCGCCGACGCCGCCGCCTGGATCGTCGGCAAGCTCAGCGAAGCGGTCAAGTCCACCGCCAACGTCGACTTCACCAACCCGGCGTTCCTCCAGCAGTACGCCGTCGTCTTCGCCGCCTCCACCATCCTGACCCTCGTCCTGTGGCTGCTGGCCGTCGCCAAGCGCGCCATCCGCGGCGTCCCCCTCACCACCGCCCTCTCCGAGGCCATCGGCTTCCTCTGGCTGACCGTCCTGGCCTCCGCCTTCACCCCGCTCGTCCTCTACACCGTCGTCTCCGCCACCGACGGCGTCACCGAGGTCATCTCCGCCGCCACCGGCAGCCAGACCGACGTCTTCTTCGGCTCCTTCTCCGAAGCCCTCAAGAAGGGCCAGGACATCGGCGGCGGCCCGATCATGCTGATCGTCGTCGCCCTCGTCACCGTCCTGGCCGCCGGCGTGCTCTGGCTCGAGCTCGTCATCCGCGCCGCCCTGCTCTACGTCGGCGCCCTCCTCGGCACCGTCGTCTACGCCGGACTCGTCGACCGCAACATGTGGGGCCACGTCCGCCGCTGGGCCGGCATCATGATCGCCGTCATCCTCGTGAAACCGGTCATCGTCATCGTCCTCGGCCTCGCCGGAGCCCTCGCCGGCGACAAGGGCCCCGACGCCTTCTCCGCCGTCGTCTCCGGCCTCGCCATCATCCTCCTGGCGATCTTCGCCTCCGCGATGATCTACCGCTTCGTCCCCGGCTTCGGCGACGAGATCGCCTCCGCCCGCACCAACCGCTCCAAGGCCACCGACGGCGCCCAGGCCGCCGCCGTCATCAGCTCCCCGGCCTCCCTCGTCTCCCAGGGCATCAAGACCCACAGCAGCCGCGGCGGCGCCCACCGCGCCGGCGGCGGCAACCCCGGCGGCGGCGACGCCAACCAGATCTCCGGAGGCATGGCCGCCCACAGCAGCCGCCGCTCCGGCAGCGGGTCCACCGGCGGAACCGTCCCCTCCGCCGCCCCCGCGCCCCGCACTGGCTCGAGTACGAGGAACACAGGAGGTGACGGGCGTTGACGACCCAGTCCCACCAGCTCCACCCGGTCGCGCCCCGCCGCACGTATCTCATCGGCCGGGCCCGGCCGAACGCGATCGTCGGCAAGAACCGCGAAACCGGCGAAATCGCGCTGATCATCGTCGGCGCGTTCTTCGGCATGATGAGCGGACTGCTCGTCCCCGACCTCACCCTGCGCATCGTCAGCCTCGCCGGCTTCCCGCTGCTCGCCCTCGCCGCCGTGTACGTCCCCTACAAGGGCCGCACCTTCTACCGGTGGTTCGAGATCAGCCGCAGCTACAAGCGCACCCTGCGCCGCGGCACGACGTACCGCTCCAGCGCCATGGAAGCCGGCACCCGCGCCGCCGACGGCCGCGAGGTCGAAGTCGGCCCGCCCCCCGGCATCGGCCGCATCAACTGGCTCGCCGCCCCCTTCGGCCCCGACGAGATCGCCGTCCTGCTCCACGCCGACCGCAGAACCGTCACCGCCGCCATCGAGATCGAAGGCCCCGGCGTCGGCCTGCGCGACAGCGAGGACCAGGAAGCCCTCGTCGACCGCTTCGGCACCCTCCTCAAGCACGTCGCCAACGGCGACGGCTTCGTCACCCGCCTCCAGATGCTCGCCCGCACCCTCCCCGCCGACCCCGACGCCCACGCCAAGGACGTCGCCCAGCGCGGGGACACCCGCGCCCCGGCCTGGCTGCGCGACTCCTACGACCAGCTCCAGTCGATGGTCTCCACCTCCTCGGAGCAGCACCGCGCCTACCTCGTCGCCTGCATGCACTACACCCGCGAGCTCGCCGCCGAAGCCAACACCATCGCCCGCGCCGGCAACCACAAGGGACGCAAACTCGACCGCGACGCCGGCCTCGCCATCGTCATGGCCCGCGAGCTCACCGACATCTGCGCCCGCCTCGCCGAAGCCGACATCCGCGTCCGCCAGCCCCTCGGCCAGGGACGCCTGTCCTCCCTCGTGCACTCCATGTACGATCCGGACCACCCCATCGACCACATCCAGGCCATGACCAAGCGCAACGCCTGGCCCGCAGAGCTCGACGCCGTGGAGCCCACCTACCTCCAGGCCAAGACCCGCGAATCCTCCACCCGCGCCCCCTGGTGCCACGCCACCGCCTGGGTGAAGGAATGGCCGATGACCCCGGTCGGCGTCAACTTCCTCGCCCCCCTCCTCGTCCACACCCCGGACGTCATCCGCACCGTCGCCGTCACCATGGACCTCGAACCCACCGAGATCGCCATCGAGCGCATGCTCACCGAGAAGACCAACGACGAGGCCGACGCCTCCCGCGCCGCCAAGATGAACCGCACCGTCGACCCCCGCGACATCGCCGCCCACGGCCGCCTCGACCAGAGGGGTGAAGATCTCGCCAGCGGCGCTGCCGGAGTCAACCTCGTCGGGTACATCACGGTGTCCTCACGTTCACCCGAAGCCCTCGCCCGCGACAAGCGCACCATCCGCGCCTCCGCCGGCAAGTCCTACCTGAAGCTGGAATGGTGCGACCGCGAGCACCACCGCGCCTTCGTCAACACCTTGCCGTTCGCCACCGGCATCCGACGCTAGCTGGAGGGAAGTGCCGCCCATGCGAGATCCCATGTCCGCGCTGACGGACGCCTTCACCAGCTTCCTCTTCGGCAAGGTCGAGACCACCCGCCTGCCCGTCCGCACCTCCACCGGCCAGGCCCAGGCCGTCTACCTCCCCACCGCCGCCCCCGGCCTCGGCGACTCCGGCGTGATCATCGGCCGCGAGGTCTACAGCGGCAAGGGCTACATCTACGACCCCTTCCAGCTCTACGGCCAGCAGCTCCCCGCCCCCCACTGGCTCGTCCTCGGCGAATCCGGCAACGGCAAGTCCGCCCTGGAGAAGACGTACGTCCTGCGCCAGCTCCGCTTCCGCGACCGCCAGGTCGTCGTCCTCGACGCCCAGGGCGAGGACGGCGTCGGCGAATGGAACCTCATCGCCCAGCAGCTGGGAATAACCCCCATCCGCCTGGACCCCATCGCCGCCAACGACGACGGGATCCGCCTCAACCCCCTCGACCCGGCGATCACCACGACCGGACAGCTCGCGCTGCTCCGCACCATCATCGAAGTCGCCATGGGCCACGGCCTCGACGAACGCTCCGGCTTCGCCCTCAAGGTCGCCCACGCCTACGTCGTCGACGCCATCCAGGACCGCCAGCCCGTCCTCACCGACATCGTCGAACAGCTGCGCCACCCCGAAGCCGAATCCGCCCAGGCCATGAACGTCGACATAGACGACGTCCGGGCCTGGGGCCTCGACGTCGCCCTCGTCCTCGACCGCCTGGTCGACGGCGACCTCCGCGGCATGTTCGACGGCCCCACCACCGTCGGCATCGACCTCGACGCCCCGCTGATCGTCTTCGACCTCTCCCACATCGACCGCAACTCCATCGCCATGCCCATCCTCATGGCGATCGTCGGCGTGTGGCTGGAGCACACCTGGATCCGGCCCGACCGCAAGAAGCGCATCTTCCTCGTCGAAGAGGCCTGGCACATCATCAACAGCCCCTTCGTCGCCCAGCTCTTCCAGCGCCTCCTGAAGTTCGGCCGCCGCCTCGGCCTGTCCTTCGTCGCCGTCGTCCACCACCTCTCCGACGTCGTCGACGGCGCCGCCGCACGCGAGGCCGCCGCCATCCTCAAAATGGCCTCCACCAGAACCATCTACGCCCAGAAGGCCGACGAGGCCCGCGCCACCGGCCGCGTCCTCGGCCTCCCCCGCTGGGCCGTGGAGATCATCCCGACCCTCACCCCCGGCATCGCCGTCTGGGACGTCAACGGCAACGTCCAGGTCGTCAAACACCTGATCACCGAAACCGAACGCCCCCTCGTCTACACCGACCGCGCGATGACGGAGTCCTCCACCCCGCAGCAGCTCCCCGAAGAGCTGCTGGCCGCCGAACTCGAAGCGGAGGAACGAGCCCTGTACATCGAACGCCAGCGGGGCTCCGGCCCCGGATCAGCGACCACGGTGGCCTGACCATGCCCGACGCGAGACGTACGGAGCCCCCCGCGCGCGGCGGCGGCATCCCCGACGGGGTACTCGTCGGCCTCCTGGCCTTCCTCCTCGGCCTCGCCGTCCTGGTCTGGTCGGCCACCGGCCTCGCGGCCCTCTTCGCGAAGGGCGCCTGGCCGGCCACCGTCACCTTCACCCGCACCCCGGGGGCCGTCCGCGCCCTGATAACGCAACCCCACGACCTCCCCGCGGCCTGGCCCGACACCGCCCCGAGCGCCCTCCCGGGATGGGGCCTGTTCTGGGGACTGTTCATCAGCCAGCTCCTGGTCGTGCTGGTGCTGACGATCTTCACGATGGGCGTCGTCGCCCGTACGAAGGCCCGCCGCACCCGCGCCAGGCGCGAGGCCGCAGCTCCGGTGCTGGCACCGGAGCCGGCACCCGCCCCGGATCCCGGCCGGGTCCCCGCCCCGACCACGCCGCAGGCCCCGCCGCCCCCCGCCACCGGCCTCGCACCACCCGGGCCGACGGCAGCGGCCGCCCAGAGCCGCACGACGCCCCCCGGCCCGGCCCACGCCCCGGCATCAGCCCCCGCGCCGACCCTCTCCGCCGCGCACGCCCCCGTCTCCGCCGCCTCCGCACCGGGCGCCCCGCCCCGCAAACCGACCCCGGCCCGCTACACCTCAGCCGGCGACGCCCCGGCCCCGGCCGACGACGCCTACCGCTACGGCTTCGGCTACGCCCCGGCCCGCACCGCCCCCGCCCCCGCCCCCCGCCTCGCCTACGGCAGCCCGGCCGAACGCCACCGCCTCGCCGCCCACGCCCTCGTGGCCGCCGAGGGCGCCGCCCTGGTCGTCACCTCGTCCCCCGCACTGTGGGCGGAAACCAAGGACGCCCGGGCGAAACTCGGCCCGGTCCTCCTCTACGACCCCTCCCACCTGTGCGACACCCCGGCCCGCATGCACTGGCACCCCGCCGACGGCTGCGCCGACCGCGACACCGCCGCCGCCCGGGCGATCGCCCTGCTGGCCCCCGTACGCCCCCAGGCCCGCCTGGACAGCGCCCTCGCCGACACCGCCGAGACCCTGCTCCGCAGCTGGCTCCAGGCCGCCGCCCTCGACGGCCTCCCCTTCAAGCAGCTGGCCCGCTGGGCCCAGGGCAACGGCGCCCAGGACCCCGTCCGTACCCTGCGCACCCACCCGAAGGCGGCCCCCGGAGCGGCCGGCGAACTCGAGAGCGCCCTCACGGCCCACCCCGAACGCCGCGACCAGGCCCAGCAGCTCGCGGCCCGCGCCCTGTCCTGCCTGACCTCGATCCACATCCGCGAGGCCTGCAACCCGAACCGTACGGATTCCCTCACCCTGGCATCGTTCACCGCCGAAGGGGGAACCCTCTACGTACTGGGCGAATCCCTGGAGGACCCCCGTACGCACCCGGGTGCGATGCCCCTGCTCACCGCACTCGCCTCGGACGTGGTCGAGCACGGCCGCCGCATGGCCGCACGGTCATCCCACGGCCGGCTCGACCCACCAATGACCCTGGTCCTGGAGGACGTGGCGGCCGTCGCCCCCGTCCCCCAGCTCCCGGACCTCCTCCAGGACGAGACCCTCCCCCTCCTGGCCCTGTGCCGCAGCCGCGAACAGGCCCGCACCCGCTGGCCCCACGCCCGCTTCGACGGCTAGGCGCGCCCGAGCACGTACTCGTGCTCCTCGGCCCCCGACTCCGCCTTCACCACCCGCCCGCTCGGCACGAACCCGATCCGCCGGTAGAAGGCGGCCGCCCGCGGGTTCTCCTCGTGCACGAAGAGCCGTACGCGTTCCAGCGCCGGCCCCTCCAACGCCCAGGCCCACTCCAGGGCGGCCGCGAACAGCGCCTCGGCCAGCCCCGTACCCCGCAGCCCTGGCCGCACGAACACACCCACCACGTGCGCCTGCGCCTTCTCCACGGGCACGTCGAAGAAGTCGGTGGTCCCCTCCTCCTCGACCAGCACGGTCACGGAGCCGCCCCACTCCCCGTCGGGCCCCTCCGCGATGAACTGCCGCGCGGCCCGCCCGTGCGAGGCCCCCCGGGCCCGCTCCTGCCAGAGCGCGTCCGGCCGCTCCTCCGCCTGCCCCAGCGTCTCCAGGAAGGCCACCGGCGCCACCGGATCCCTCAGGGCGTCCAACCTCAACGCCTTGACCCGCTGCCACTCCTCGGCCCGCACCGCCCGCACCACATGCTGATGATCCATAACCCGGGATCCTAGCCACGCCCCTGATGCACACTGCCCCCATGCACCCGCATTCCCAGGCGCTCGCCCACGTCACCGCCCTGTCCTCCGGCCCGCCCCTGGACCCGGGTCTCACGGTCACGCTCAACTTCCACCCGGACCGCGTCACCGACGCCCGCCCGATCCTCACCGCGCTACCGCAACACGGAGGTGGAGACCGCCGCTGCGAAGCTCCCCTGCCGGACGGAATGGCACCCGGGCTTCCGCCTCACCGTCACCGAGCTCCGCCGGCACCCCGAGTACCGCGGCCAGGACTTCGTCGACCTCGGTTCGTCCATCGCCGTGGCCGGCGTCCTGACGCCCCGCATCCTGGGCGAAGCCGCCCGGACGGGCCGCTACGACGAACAGGCGCTCAAGCGCGTCTGGCATTACGTGGCCCGCTTCGGCGCTCCAGGATAAAGACCCCGTAAACGCAGAAAAGCCCCGCACCAGAAGGTGCGGGGCTTTCCCACAATGATTGTTCGGCGGCGTCCTACTCTCCCACAGGGTCCCCCCTGCAGTAC
>NZ_JBVISL010000021.1:0-19252 GCF_055575555.1 Streptomyces sp. NPDC034085
GTGCGCGTAGACGAAGACCGTCCGGCCCTCGACCGTTCCCCACCCGGTGATCACACCGTCCGTGTAGGGCTTCTTCGCCTCCAGCCCGAAACCGGTCGCCCGGTGCCGGCGCAGCTGCTCGACCTCCCGGAAGGAACCTTCGTCGAGCAGGAGCGCGATGCGCTCGCGTGCGGTCAGCTTGCCCTTGGCGTGCTGCGCCTCGGTAGCCTTCTCGCTCGGACCGCGCCGCGCCTGCTCGCGCAGGGCGTGCAGCTCGGCCACTCGGCCGCGTGAGCCGGCGGTGACTCCCACACCGGCGCGGTCTTCATCCCCGTACATGTCCCACCCGTTCTTGAACGTTTTGCCTTGGTCGTGCCGGAACCCGGACGGAGGGGAGGGGCACCGGCGGCCCGTGCGCCACGGCGCGTCACGGGCCACCGGCCCCTCCCGCTCAACGGGTTCCGTTCACCGCGCTGCGGTGACCTTCCGTCACTCCGCCACGGCGGCGGCGTCCTGCTTCACCGGCGGCTGCGGCTGCGGCTGCGCCGCACCCGCCTGCCGCGGACGCGGGATGGCCAGGGCGATCAGCGCGCCCACGACGAGGACGGCGGCCCCGACCCACAGGCCGGGGGTCATGCCGTCGGTGAAGCTCTGCGGGGTGTCGTAGGCACCGGAGGTCGAGAAGATGCTGGTGCTCACGGCGATGCCGAGGGCGCCGCCGAGCTCACGCACCGTCGTGTTGGCGCCCGACGCCTTGCCCGCCATCTGCGGGGGGACCGAGCTCATGACGACCATCGCGGTGGGCGCGAAGACGAGGCCCATGCCGGCACCGGCCAGGATGAACGGACCGACGTACTCCCAGTCGGCGGCGTCGACTCCGGCCACCGCGGCGAACCAGGCCAGGCCGATGCCGGAGATGAACAGACCGGCCGCCATCAACAGCCCACTGCCCACCCGGGGGGCGAACTTGCCCGCGAAGGGGGCGACGAGCATCGGCATGATCGCCCACGGCAGGGTCCACAGGCCGGCCTCGAACGCGGAGTGGCCGCGGGCCACCTGGAGGTACTGAGCGATCAGGAAGATCGGACCGAAGAGGCCGAAGAACACCGCGAGCGAGACGACGTTGGCGAGGGAGAACGCCTTGATCTTGTAGATGCTCAGCGGCAGCATCGGCGAGGAGGCCTTGCGCTCCCACAGCAGGAACGCGACGAGCAGTACGGCGGCGGCCGCGAAGGCGGCCACGACGGTGGACGAGGTCCAGCCCTCCTCGCCGCCCTTGACGATGGCCCAGATGAGGCTCAGCACACCCGCGCCGGCCAGGACCAGGCCCGGGATGTCGAGCTTGGCGGGCGCGCCGCGGCTCTCGTCGAGCACCTTCAGCACCAGCGGAATGGCGATCAGGCCGACCGGGATGTTGATCAGGAAGATCCAGTGCCAGTCGAGGCCGGTGGTGATGCCGCCGCCGACGAGCGGGGCGAGCGCGACGGCCAGGCTGCTGATGGCGCTCCACAGGCCGATGGCGACGCCGCGCTTCTCCGGCGGGACCGAGACCGTCAGGATGGTCAGCGAGAGCGGCAGTACGGCCGCGGCGGTGATGCCCTGCAGCGTGCGGAAGAGGATCAGGGCCTCGGTGGAGTCGGACAGACCGCAGCCCAGCGAGGCGAGGGTGAACGCGGTGATGCCGATGGCGAACACCTTGCGCCGGCCGTAGCGGTCGCCGAGTCCGGCGGCGGTCAGCAGGAAGCCCGCGAATCCGAGGACGTAGGCGTTGGTGACCCACTGGAGGTTCTCCACCGTGGAGCCGAGGTCCCGGCGGATGGAGGCGAGGGCGTTGGTGACGACCAGGTTGTCCAGCGCCACCATGAACATGGGCAGTGAGACGGCGAGGACGGTCAGCCCGAACGACGGGCGGGGGCGGGATGTCAACGGAAGCTCCGTATTTCGGTTTCGGACGTGAACGAACGGATGTCGTCGGTGAGGGCCGCGGCCACCTGCGGGCGGTGCGACTCGGTGAAGAAGTGGCCGCCGGGGAAGCTGCGCAGACCGAAGCCCGCCGCGGTGATCTCCTGCCAGCGCAGCGCACCGTCCTGGGTGGTCTGCGTGTCCTCGGTGCCGATCAGCACGCTGACCGGGCAGTCCAGCCGAGGCGCTTCCGGACGGAAGCGGTAGCTCTCCAGCGCCTCGTAGTCGCCGCGCACGGCGGGCAGGATCATGGCCCGCACGTCGGGGTCGGCGAGCAGCTCGGGTGCCGTGCCGTTGAGCTTGCGGATCTCCTCGATGACGCCGTCGTCGTCGCGCCGGTGTACGCAGTCGGTACGGGGGACCCCGGGGGCCTGGGCCCCCGAGACCACGAGTCCGACCGGGGCGGCGCCGGGGTGGCGCTCCTGCAGACGCAGAGCGGTCTCGTACGCCACGAGGGCGCCCATGCTGTGTCCGTAGAGCACCAGGGGCCGCCCGGTCTCCGCGGCGAGCACCGCGGAGACGGCGTCGGCGAGTGCGCCGAGCCGGGTGGCCGGTGCCTCGGTGTACCGGTCCTGCCGGCCCGGGTACTGGACGCACCGGACCGCCGTGTGGGCGGACAGGGCCGCGGACAGCGGGCGGAAGGCGGTGGCCGATCCGCCGGCGTGGGGGAAGCAGACGAGCACCGGCCCGTCGTCGGGGCCTGGGTGGTACTGCCGCAGCCACAGCTCGCGCTGGGCCGTTGCCGCTTGCATAAGGAACAGTTCTCTTTCTTCTGGGGGGAGGGTGGGACAGAGGGGTCAGACGGTGAGTCCGCGCAGCCAGGCTTCGACCGAGTCGGCGGTGGTGCGGGCGTGCTCGTCGAGCATCGTGAAGTGGTCGCCGGGTACTTCGGCCCGCTCGGTGGCGAACTCCCAGCCCGGGCGGCCGCCCTCCGGCGCCGACTCGTCGGCCGGGACGCCGGGTACGGGGTCCGCCGCGCGGAGCAGCAGCGTGGGGGTGTGGTGTGCCGTGGGCCGCCAGTCGGCGTGGATGCCGATGTACGAGCCCATCGCGGTGAGCCGCAGATCGTCCAGCGGTACGAACAGGTCGGCGGCGGTGACCATCTGGGAGGTCATCAGCGGAAGGCTGTAGTGGTCGGCGGTACGGGAGTAGGTGTCGAGCAGGACCACACCGGCGGCGGGACTGCCGAGTTCCTCCAGGCGCTGGGCCACCCGGTGCGCGATCCAGCCGCCGGACGAGCGGCCGAGCAGCACGACGGGCCGGCCGCCGGCCTCCTCCAGGACGGCCTCGGCGTGGGCGGCGGCGAGCACGTCACGGTCGGCCGGGAGCGGTTCGCCGTCGAGGAACCCGGGGTGCGGCAGGACCGTCACGTCGCGTACGCCCTGGAAGGCGGAGGCGAACTTCAGGTACTCGTGCGGACCCGAGATGGCGCCGAGCGAGGGGAAGCAGAAGACCGCCGGTCCCTGGTCGCCCCGCGCGAAGCGCACCGGGCCGGGCAGCCGGGCCGCGTCCTCGCGCCGCTCGAAGGAGGGCGCGAGCCGGGCGGCGGCCACCAGCATCTGCACGGCCTCGGAGGCCCTGCCCTGCTCGCAGCCGTGCCGGAACAGCGTGGTGAGCGTGCCGGCGGTCCCGCCCGTCGCGCCGCCCGCCGGGTCCGCGGCGATCGCCTCGACGAGGTGGCGGGCCAGCAGGACGGCCGTGGGGTGGTCGAACACCAGGGTGACGGGGAGCTGGAGTCCGGTCTCCTCGCCGAGCCGGGCACGCAGCTGGGTGGCGGTGATCGACTCGATGCCCAGCTCGATGAACGACCGGTCCGGGTCGACTGCGTCGGCCGAGGTGTGCCCGAGTGCGGAGGCGACGGTGCCCTGGATGAACCGGCACAGCTCGCTCTCCGCGTCCTGCGGTGACAGCGCCGCGATCCGGGCGCGCAGCCCGCCGGCGACGGCCGGCGCGGTGGCGGCCGCGCGCCGCGGCCCGGTGGGCGGGAGTACGGGCGCGGCGACGGGCTCGCCGTCCGGGAGCCCGGCCGGGTACGCCTCGGGTGCCGCGTCCGCGAGGCGCAGGGCGCCGACGGTGAGGACCGGGCCGCCCGCCGCGTCCACGGCGGTCAGCGCGACCGTGTCCGCGCCGGTGCGGGTGATCCGGGTCCGCAGCACGGCGGGTTCCGTGGCGTGCACCGCCGCGTCGGCCCAGCGGTCGGCGCGCAGGGTCCGGCCCCCCGTCGAGTCCGGTGCGGTGTCGGCGAACAGCGGGTGCAGGGCGGCGTCGAGCAGCGCCGGGTGCACGGTGAAACCGGCCTCGGACTGCCCCTGCGGCAGGACGGTCTCGACGAAGTAGTCGCCGTCCGCCTCCCACGCCTCGGTGACGAGCCCGAACGCGGCGCCGTGGGCCAGACCCCGGTCGCGGAGGGCGCCGTACAGCTCGTCGACGGGCAGCTCCCGCGCGTTCTGCGGGGGCCAGGTCTCCAGGCCGGTGACGGCCGGGGCCACGGGCTCGCCGGCGGAGAGTTCCCCGCGGGCGTGCAGGGTCCACTCCTCGGTGTCCGGCGCGTCCTGGGCGCGCGCGTAGAGGGAGAAGCCCCGGACGCCGTCGGCCTCCGGCTCCAGGACCAGGCGCAGCTGGAGGGCGCCCTGTCCGGGCAGCAGGAGCGGGGCGGTCGTCTCCAGGACGGACAGCCGCGGGCAGCCCGCCCGCGCACCGGCGCTCAGGGCGAGGTCGGCCAGGGCCGGCTCGGGCAGCGCGTGCGCTCCGTGCACCGTGCGGTCGGCCAGCCAGGGGTGGCTGCGCAGGGACAGCCGGCCCGTGAACAGCAGCTGCCCGGTGCCGGGCACCGCGGTGGCGGCCGGTGCCAGCGGGTGGCCCACGGCCGTCAGGCCCGCGGCGGTGACGTCACCGCTGCCGCCGCCCTCCAGCCAGAAGTGGCTGCGCTGGAAGGCGTACGTCGGCAGCGGCACCCGGCACGGGCGGTGGGCCGCGGTGGCCTGCGCCCAGTCGACCGCACCGCCGCGTACGTACAGCTGGGCGAGGGAGGTGAGGAAGCGCTCGGTTCCGCCCTGGTCGCGGCGGAGCGACTCAACGACGGCCGGCGCGCGTCCGCCGACGGCGGCGGCCTCGAAGGTCTCCTGGAGGCCGGTGGCGAGCACCGGGTGCGGGCTCACCTCCACGAACAGCCGGTGTCCGTCGGCGAGCAGCCCCCGGACGGCCTCCTCGAACCGCACGGTGCGGCGCAGGTTCCGGTACCAGTAGGCGGCGTCGAAGACGGCGGTGTCCTCGGTCTCCCCGTCGACGGACGTACGGAACGGGGTGTGGGCGGGTTGGGGGCGGACGGGGGCGAGGAGTTCGGCGAGGCGTTCTTCGATGGCTTCGACGTGGGCGGAGTGGGAGGCGTAGTCGACGGGGATGCGGCGGGCGCGGATGTCTTCGGCTTCGCAGGCGGTGAGGAGTTCGTCGAGCTGGGTGGCGGCGCCGGAGACGACGGTGGAGCGGGGGCCGTTGACGGTGGCTATGAACAGGTCGTCCCAGGCGGCGATGCGGTGTTCGACTTCGGCGACGGGCAGGGGGATCGAGACCATGCCGCCGTGTCCGGCGATGTCGAGGAGGGCGCGGCTGCGGAGGGCGACGATGAGTGCGCCGTCCTTGAGGGTGAGGGCGCCGGCCACGCAGGCGGCTGCGATCTCGCCCTGGGAGTGGCCGACGACGGCGGCGGGTTCCACGCCGTGGGAGCGCCAGAGCGCGGCGAGGGAGACCATCACGGCCCACAGGACGGGCTGGACGACGTCGACGCGGTCGAAGCCCGGAGCGCCTTCGGTGCCGCGCAGGACATCGGTCAGGGACCAGTCCACGAACGGCGTCAGTGCTTCCTCGCAGGCCTCGATCGCCTCACGGAACGCCGGTGCGGAGTCGAGCAGGCCCACGGCCATGCCGACCCACTGGGAGCCCTGCCCCGGGAACACGAACACCGGCTTGGCAGGGGCACCGGCGGCGACGCCCCGGACGGCCCCGGGCGAGGTCTCGCCGAGGGCGAGCTCCTTGAGCCGGAGGATGAAGTCCTCCCGGTCGGCGGCGATCAGCACGGCCCGGTGCTCCAGGTGGGCACGCCCGACGGCCAGGGAGTGGCCGATGTCGGCGGGGCGCTGGCCGGGGAACCGCTCCAGGTGGGCGAGGAGCCGTTCGGCCGAGGCACGCAGGGCGGCCTCGCTGCGGGCGGACAGGGTCCACGGGACCGGGGTGTCCGGCGTCTCCGGAGCCGGGCCGTCGGCGGCGGCGGCGGCCGGGGCGTCGTCGGCGGCGGGCGCCTGCTCCAGGACGACGTGGGCGTTGGTGCCGCTCATGCCGAAGGAGGAGACGCCTGCGCGGCGCGGGCGCCCGAGCTCGGGCCACTCCCGGGCCTCGGTCAGCAGTTCCACGGAGCCCGCAGACCAGTCGATGTGCGGGGAGGGGGCGTCGATGTGGAGCGACTTGGGGAGGGTGCCCTGCCGCATCGCCTGGACCATCTTGATGATGCCGCCGGCTCCCGCGGCGGCCATGGTGTGGCCGATGTTGGACTTCAGAGAGCCCAGGTACAGCGGCCGGCCCTCGGGACGGCCCTGCCCGTAGGTGGCGAGGAGCGCCTGCGCCTCGATCGGGTCGCCGAGCCGGGTGCCCGTACCGTGCGCCTCGACGGCGTCCACGTCGGCCGTCTCCATGCGGGCGTCGGCCAGCGCGGCACGGATGACCCGTTGCTGGGCCTTGCCGCTGGGGGCGGTCAGGCCGTTGGTGGCGCCGTCCTGGTTGACGGCCGTGCCGCGGATCACGGCGAGCACCTGGTGGCCGTTGCGCCGGGCGTCGGAGAGCTTCTCGACCAGGAGGGTGGTGACGCCCTCGCCCCAGCCGGTGCCGTCGGCGGCCGCGGCGAAGGACTTGGAACGGCCGTCACCGGAGAGCGCGCCCTGCTTGCTGAACTCCACGAACGCACCGGGCGTCGACATGATCGTCACGCCTCCGGCGAGCGCCATGGAGCACTCGCCCCGGCGCAGCGCCTGTACGGCGAGGTGGACGGCGACCAGCGAGGAGGAGCAGGCGGTGTCCAGGGTGACGGCCGGGCCCTCCAGGCCCATGAAGTACGCCACGCGCCCGGAGGCGACGCTGCCGGAGACGCCGGTGGAGAGGTATCCCCCCACGCCTTCCGGGAGTTCGGTGACATCGGAGGCGTACCCGTGCTGGTTGACGCCCGTGAACACGCCGACGGCGGTCCCCCGTACCGAGGTCGGGTCGATGCCGGCGTGCTCGAACGCCTCCCAGGAGGTCTCCAGGAGCAGCCGCTGCTGGGAGTCCATCGCGAGGGCTTCGCGCGGCGAGATCCCGAAGAAGTCGGCGTCGAACTCGGGGGCGTCGTAGAGGAAGCCGCCCTGGTGGGTGGCCGATTCGCCGTCCTCCAGCTGCCAGCCGCGGTTCACCGGGAAGTCGCCGATGGCGTCCCGCTCGTCCATGACGAGCTGCCACAGCTCGTCGGGAGAGGTCACCCCGCCGGGCAGCCGGCAGCTCATGCCGACGACGGCGATGGGCTCACGGCCGCGGTCCTCGACCTCGCGCAGCCGCCGCTTGGTGTCCCGCAGCTCGGTGGTGGCCCGCTTCAGGTAGTCGAGCAGTTTCTCGTCATTGGTCGCGGCAGTCACGGCATCTCCAGTTCCACGTCGAGCAGTTCGAAGAGTTCTTCGGCCGAGGCCGCGGACAGGTCGGCGGCGGACGCGTCCTCGGGCCCGGTGGCGGCCTTGTCGTTCCAGGCCGTCAGCAGCGCCCGCAGGCGCTCGCCGACCTCTTCCCGTTCCTCCGCGTCTTCGGGCGCGTTGGAGGTGAGGAGCTTCTCCAGCCGGTCGAGCTCCGTGCGGAGCGAGACCGGCGCCGCGGGCTCGGCCGCCGCGGCTTCTTGTGCCACCTCTTCCCGGAGCCTGGCGATCAGGTCCAGCGGGGTGGGGCAGTCGAACATCAGCGTCGGCGGGAGCCCCAGGCCGGTGGCCTCGACGAGCCGGTTGCGCAGTTCGATGGCGGTCAGCGAGTCGATCCCGAGGTCCTTGAAGCTCGCGGCGAGATCGACCTCGTCGGCCGAGTCGTGGCCGAAGACCCGGGCCGCGGTGGTGCGCACGACGTCCGTCAGCTCGCGCTCCAGTGCGGCCGTCGAGAGGCCGTACAGCACTGTCGGATCGGCGGTCGGCCTCTGCTCCGACTCCTCCTCCGGCAGCCCGGAAAGCTCCGGGAGGGCGGCGGGCCCGCCGGACTCCGCCGTGACCGGACGGGGCACGTCCAGCCAGTAGCGCCGGTTCTGGAAGGCGTACGTGGGCAGGTCGACCCGGCGTGCCCCGGACTCCTCGTCCAGGGGGATGCCCTTGGTGAGCAGGCCGGTGACGGCGTCGGTCAGGGTCTGCGTCTCGGGCCGGTTGCGCCGCAGGGCCGGTACGAGGAAGACGTCGTCGCCCACGCTCGCCTTGGCCATGGCGGTGAGGGTGGCGTCGGGGCCGACCTCGACGAACCGGGAGACGCCCTGCGCCCGCAGGGCACCTACCGCGTCGGCGAAGCGGACCGGCTGACGCACGTGCCGCGTCCAGTAGCCGACGGAGGCGAACTCGTCCGCCTCGACGGGGCCGCCCGTCACCGTCGACACGACCGCAAGGGTCGGACGGCCGAACTCCAGGCCCTCGACGACCTGCCGGAACTCCTCCAGCATCGGGTCCATCAGCGGCGAGTGGAAGGCGTGGCTCACCGTGAGACGGCGGGTCTTGACGCCCCGTTCGGCCAGCACGGCGACGATCTCGTCGACGACCGTGCCCGCGCCGGACAGCACCACGGACTCCGGGCCGTTGACCGCACCCAGCCCCACCAGGTCCGCCCGGCCTTCCAGCAGCGGCAGCACGTCCTCCTCCGAGGCGGCCACCGCCACCATCACGCCGCCTTCCGGCAGCGCCTGCATCAGCCGGCCGCGCGCCGCGACCAGCCGTGCGGCGTGCTCCAGCGAGAACACCCCGGCCACGTGCGCGGCGGCGATCTCACCGATGGAGTGCCCGGCCACCACGTCCGGCCGCACCCCCCACGACTCCAGCAGCCGGAACAGTGCCACCTCGACCGCGAACACCGCGGGCTGGGTGAACTCCGTACGGTCCAGTACTCCGTCCTCGGATTCGTCCTCTCCGAAGACCAGCGGCTTCAGAGCACGCCCCAACAGCGGGTCCACGACACCGCAGACCGCGTCGAAGGCCGACGCGAACACCGGGAATCCGTCGTACAGCTCCCGGCCCATTCCCACGCGCTGGCTGCCCTGCCCCGTGAACAGGAACGCCAGGCGGCCGCCGTCCGCGTTCTGGAGCTGGGTCGGCGCGACGGCCGGTTCGCCCGCCGCGAGGGCGGCGAGGCCGGTGCGGAAGTCCTCCTCCCGCCGGCCGAGGAGCACGGCCCGGTGCTCGAAGGAGGAGCGGGTGGCCACCAGCGAGTACGCGATGTCCCGGACGTCGGCGCCCGGGTGCTCGCCCAGGTACGCGAGGAGCCGTTCGGCCTGGCCGCGCAGGGCGGCCGGGGACTTGGCCGTGAGGGTCCAGGGGACGAGGGTGTCGTCCGGGGCGCGCTCCGGACGGTCGTCCGCGGTTTCCTGCGGGGCCTGTTCCAGGATGACGTGGGCGTTGGTGCCGCTGATGCCGAAGGAGGAGACGGCGGCGCGGCGCGGCCGTCCGGTCTCGGGCCACTCACGCGCCTCGGTCAGCAGCTCGACGGCTCCCGCCGACCAGTCGATGTGCGAGGAAGGCTCGCTCACGTGCAGGGTCCGGGGCAGTACGCCGTGCTGCATGGCCTGCACCATCTTGATGATGCCGCCGACACCGGCGGCGGCCTGCGTGTGGCCGATGTTGGACTTCAGCGAGCCCAGGTAGAGCGGCCGGCCCTCCGGACGGCCCTGACCGTAGGTGGCCAGGACGGCCTGCGCCTCGATGGGGTCGCCGAGCCGCGTGCCCGTACCGTGCGCCTCGACCACGTCCACGTCGCCCGTGGTCATCCGCGCGTCGGCGAGCGCGGCACGGATGACCCGCTGCTGCGAGGGGCCGTTGGGTGCGGTCAGGCCGTTGCTGGCACCGTCCTGGTTGACGGCCGTACCGCGGATCACGGCGAGCACCCGGTGTCCGTTGCGGCGTGCGTCGGAGAGCTTCTCCACGAGGAGCATGCCGACGCCCTCGCCCCAGCCGGTGCCGTCCGCGTCGTCCGAGAAGGACTTGCAGCGGCCGTCGGGCGCGAGTCCGCGCTGGCGGCTGAAGTCGATCAGGGCGGTCGGGGAGGCCATGACGGTGACGCCGCCCGCGAGGGCGAGGGTGCACTCGCCGCGGCGCAGTGCCTGCACGGCCAGGTGCAGGGTGACCAGTGACGAGGAGCAGGCGGTGTCCACCGTCATCGCGGGACCTTCGAGACCGAAGGTGTACGAGATGCGGCCGGAAGCCACGCTGCCGGAGGCACCGGTACCCCGGAAGCCCTCCAGCTCCTCGGGGATCGAGGGCAGCCTGCTGAGGTAGTCCCGGTACATCAGGCCGACGAACACACCGGTGCGCGAGCCGCGCACGGACAGCGGGTCGATGCCCGCGCGTTCGAGGGCCTCCCAGGAGGTCTGGAGCAGGAGCCGCTGCTGCGGGTCCATGACCAGGGCCTCGCGCGGCGAGATGCCGAAGAAGGCGGGGTCGAACTCGGCGGCGGAGGGCAGGAAGCCGCCCTCGCGGGCGTACGAGGTGCCCCGGTGCTCCGGGTCCGGGTGGTAGAGGTTCTCGATGTCCCAGCCCCGGTCCTCCGGGAACCCGGTGATGCCGTCCCCGCCGGTCTCGACGAGACGCCACAGGTCCTCGGGGGTCTCGACGCCGCCGGGGTAGCGGCAGCTCATGCCCACGATGACGATCGGGTCCTCGTCCTCGTCGGCGGCCGTGGAGCGTGCCGCGACGGGCGCGGACGCCTCCGCACCGGCGCTGTCGCCGAGGAGTTCGCCGAGGAGGTACGCGGCGAGTGCGCCCGGGCTGGGG
Source organism: Streptomyces sp. NPDC034085 (assembly GCF_055575555.1). Taxonomy (NCBI): domain Bacteria; kingdom Bacillati; phylum Actinomycetota; class Actinomycetes; order Kitasatosporales; family Streptomycetaceae; genus Streptomyces; species Streptomyces sp. NPDC034085. The sequence continues at coordinate 10,959 of NZ_JBVISL010000021.1, forward strand.
TGGTCGAAGACCAGGGTCGAGGGCAGCCGCAGCCCCGTGACGGTGTTGAGCGTGTTGCGCAGCTCGGTGGCGCTGAGGGAGTCGAAGCCGAGGTCGCGGAAGGCCCGTCCGGAGTCGAGCGATCCGGGGTCGCCGTGGCCGAGGACGGTGGCCACGTGCGTGCGGACGAGGTCGAGGACGGCGGGGATCCGGTCCTCGGACGGCAGGGTCAGCAGCCGTTCCCGAAGGCCCGTGCGGCCGGTCGCGCCGGCTCCGGCGGCGGCCGCCGCGCGTACGGGGCCGCGGCGGGCGGGGGTACGGACGAGTCCGCGCAGCAGCGCCGGGAGCTCCCGGCCGTCGCCCTGGAAGGCCTTGAGGTCGAGCGGCACCGGAACGAGCGTCACCGGCTGCTGCGACAGCGCGCTGTCGAACAGGGCGAGGCCCTGCTCGGGGTCGATCGGAGTGAAACCGGTCCGGGTGATCCGGCGCCGGTCGGCTTCGGTGAGGGTGCCGCCCATACCGGTGGCGTTGCCGTCTCCGGCCCACAGGCCCCAGGCCAGGGAGAGCCCGGGCAGGCCGAGGGTGCGGCGGTGGGCGGCCAGGGCGTCGAGATAGGCGTTGGCGGCGGCGTAGCTCGCCTGGCCGGCGCTGCCGAAGACTCCGGCGGCCGACGAGAACAGGACGAACGCGGACAGGTCGAGGGTGCGGGTCGCCTCGTGGAGGTTCCAGGCGGCGTCGACCTTGGGACGCAGCACTCCTTCGACCCGTTCCGGCGTCAGTGAGGTGAGGACGCCGTCATCGAGGACACCGGCGGTGTGGATGACCGCGGTCAGGGGGTGCTCGGCCGGTACGGAGTCCAGCAGATCCCGGACCGCGTCGTGGTCGGCGACGTCGCATGCCGCGACCCGTACCTCGGCGCCGAGCGCGGAGAGCTCGGCCACGAGCTGGTCGGCGCCTTCGGCGGCGGGACCGCGGCGACTGGTCAGCAGCAGTCGCCGGACACCGTGGGTGGTGACGAGGTGCCGGGCCATCAGAGCACCCAGCAACCCGGTACCGCCCGTCACCAGCACCGTCCCCGACCCGAAGTCCGGGGTCTCGCCGGACGGAGCCGGGACTCGGGCCAGCCTCGGCGCCCGGACGACGCCGTCGGCCACCGCGAGCTGCGGCTCGTCGCCGCCCAGCAGCGCAGCCACCAAGTCCAGGGCCTGCACGTCGTCCACGTCCACCAGGCCGAACCGGCCGGGGTTCTCGGACTGGGCGGCGCGCACCATGCCCTGGAGCGCGGCGAGGGCGGGAACGTCGGCGGCGCCCCGGGTCAGGAAGACCAGGCGCGCGTCCGCGTACCGTTCGTCGGCCACCCACTCCTGGAGCAGCGCCAGCGTGCGGCGTACGACGGAGCGGGTCGTCTCCGCGTCCGCGCCGGCCCCGTCGAGGAACGGCACGACCACCAGGTCCGGCACCGGCCCGGCCGCGGCCAGGGCGTCGAGGTCCGCGGCGGCGGTGGTGCCGAGGGCGGTGGCGGTGGCCGCGGCCGTGTCGGCGGAGCCGAGCACGGCGGTGCGGACGTCCGCTGCGGGGGCGACGTCGACCGGCGCCCATTCCACGTGGAAGAGCGCGTCGCGGTGCGCGGCACCCGCCAGCCGGCCGGCGGACACCGGGCGCAGGGCCAGCGCGTCGACCGAGGCCACCGGCGTGCCGGTGGTGTCGGCGAGGGCGAAGGACACGGCGTCCGAGCCGGGCACCGGGGAGATCCGCACCCGCAGGGCCGTGGCCCCGGAGGCGCGGAGCGAGACACCGGTCCAGGCGAACGGCAGCCGGGCGCCACCCGCCCCGTCGGAGCCGTCGCGGTCACCGCTGAACCAGAGGGCGTGAAGGGCGGCGTCCAGGAGCGCGGGATGCAGTCCGTACCGGGCCACCTCGGCGGCCTCGGCGTCCGCGAGACCCACCTCGGCGAAGACCTCCTCGCCCAGCCGCCAGACGCCGCGCACACCCTGGAACGCGGGCCCGTACTCCAGACCCGCCACCGCCATCCGCTCGTACAGGTCCTGCGCCGCGACCGGCTCGGCACCGGGCGGCGGCCACTCCGTCAGGTCGAAACCGGCCTCCACCGGGCCCGAGGACACGACACCGCTCGCATGCCGCAACCACACGTCCTCCGCGTCCGCCCGGGAGTGCAGGGTCACGTCGCGGCGGCCGTCCTCGGCCGCGGCGCCCACCGTGAGCTGGAGCTGGACGCCACCGGTGACGGGCAGCACCAGCGGCGCCTCCAGGGTGAGGTCGTCCAGGGCGGGGCAGCCCGCGCGTTCACCGGCGTGCAGCACCAGCTCGACCAGGGCCGCGCCCGGGACCAGGACCGTGCCGAACACGGCGTGGTCGGCCAGCCAGGGGTGGGTGCGCAGCGACAGGCTGCCCGTGAAGAGCTGCCCGTCGGCGTCGGCCAGGGTCACGCAGGCGCCGAGGAGCGGGTGCCCGGCCTCGCCGAGACCGAACGCGGACGCGTCGCCCGCGGCGTGGCCGGAGGCGAGCCAGAACTGCCGCCGCTCGAAGGCGTACGTCGGGAGGTCGACGCGGGACGCGGCGCCGAGCTCGGCGAAGAAGAGCGCCCAGTCGACGGCGACGCCCCGGGTGTGCAGCCGGGCGAGCGCGGTGACCAGGGACTCCAGCTCGGGCGTGCCCCGGCGCAGGGCGGGCACGAGGGCGTCGGGGTCGGTGTCGACGAGGCAGTCCTGGCCCATCTGGGCCTGCATGTCGATGGGGCCGACCTCAAGGTACGTCGCGGTGCCCTGGGTCTCCAGGGTGCGCACGCTGTCGAAGAAGCGGGCACCCTCGCGGATGTGACGGACCCAGTAGTCGGCCCCCGGGATCCGGCCCTCGTCGAAGAAACGGCCGGTGAGCCCGTCGACCATGGGGACGGTGGGCGCCCGGAAGTCGAGGCGCTGCGCGAACGCCCCGAACGCGTCGAGCACCGGATCCATGTGGGCCGAGTGGAAGGCGTGGCTGACCTCCACCCGGTGGGTCCTGCGGCCCCGCTCGCGCCAGTACCCGGCGGTGGCCAGCACGGCCTCCTCCTCGCCGGAGACGACCACGGCGCGCGGCCCGTTGACCAGGGCGACGGAGAGGCGGCCGGTGATGCCGAGCTCGTCGAGGCAGGCGCGCACCTCGTCCTCCGAGGCCTCCAGCGCGATCATCGCGCCGCCCTCGGGGAGTTCCTCGATCAGGCGGCTGCGGGTGACCAGGAGGTGTGCGGTCTCCCGGAGCGGCAGCACGCCGGCGACGTGCAGGGCGGCGTAGTCGCCGAGCGAGCCGCCGGAGACCGCGTCGGGGCGCAGGCCCCAGTGCTCCAGGAGCCGGTACAGGGCGACTTCGAGGGCGAAGATCGCGGGCGCGGACCAGCCGGTGCGGTTGAGGAGGGCGGCCTCCGGGGAGCCCTCGGGGGCGAACACGATCGACTTGAGCGGGCGGTCGAGGTGCGGGTCGAGCGCGGCGCACGCCTCGTCGAAGGCCTCGGCGTACACCGGGAAGGCCTCGTGGAGTTCGCGGCCCATGCCGAGGCGCTGGCTGCCCTGGAAGGTGAAGAGGAAGGCCAGCGGTCCTTCGGCCGGGGCTCCGGTGAGCACGCCGTCGGCGCGTTCGCCGCGGGCCAGGGAGTCCAGGCCGGCGAGCAGTTCGGCGTGGTCGCGTGCGACGAGCACGGCCCGCCGGTCGAGGGCGGCCCGGGTGGTGGCGAGCGAGCCGGCCAGGTCCACGAGGTCGGTGCCGGGGTGCTCGCGCAGCCGGGCGGCGAGCCGCCCGGCCTGGCCGCGCAGGGCCTCGTCGGAGGCGGCGGACAGCAGGAACGGCAGGACGGGCAGGCGGACGGCGCCGGCCCGCTCGGTGGACGGCTGCGGCTCCTCGCCCGGAACCGCTTCCTGCGCGGGCTCCTCCTGCGGGGCCTGTTCCAGGATGACGTGGGCGTTGGTGCCGCTGATGCCGAAGGAGGAGACGGCGGCGCGGCGCGGCCGTCCGGTCTCGGGCCAGTCGCGGGCCTCGGTCAGCAGCTCGACGGCTCCCGCCGACCAGTCGACGTGCGAGGAGGGCTCGCTGACGTGCAGGGTCCGGGGCAGCACGCCGTGCTGCATGGCCTGGACCATCTTGATGACGCCGGCGACGCCGGCGGCGGCCTGGGTGTGGCCGATGTTGGACTTCAGCGAGCCCAGGTAGAGGGGGCTGCCGTCCGGCCGGCGGCGCCGTCCGTAGGTGGCGAGCAGCGCCTGCGCCTCGATGGGGTCGCCGAGCCGCGTGCCCGTGCCGTGCGCCTCGACGGTGTCCACGTCCTGGACCTGGAGCCGGGCGTCCGTCAGGGCCTGCTGGATGACCCGCTGCTGGGAGGGCCCGTTGGGCGCGGTCAGGCCGTTGCTCGCGCCGTCCTGGTTGACGGCGGAGCCGCGCACCAGGCCGAGCACCCGGTGCCCGTTGCGGCGTGCGTCGGACAGCTTCTCCACGAGGAGCATGCCGACGCCCTCTCCCCAGCCGGTGCCGTCCGCGTCGTCCGAGAAGGACTTGCAGCGGCCGTCCACGGCCAGCCCGCGCTGGCGGCTGAAGTCCACGAAGGTGCCGGGGGTGGACATGACGGTGACGCCGCCCGCGAGGGCGAGGGAGCACTCCCCGCGGCGCAGCGCCTGCACGGCCAGGTGCAGGGTCACCAGCGACGAGGAGCAGGCGGTGTCCACGGTGACGGCGGGGCCTTCGAGGCCCAGGACGTACGCCACCCGGCCGGAGGCGATGCTTCCGGCCGTGCCGCTGCCGAGGTAGCCCTCCAGGTCCTCCGGCGGAGTGCCGATCTTGGACGCGTAGTCGTGGTACATGAGGCCGGCGAACACGCCGGTGCGCGAGCCCCGTACCGACTGCGGGTCGATGCCCGCGCGTTCGAACGCCTCCCAGGAGGTCTGGAGCAGCAGCCGCTGCTGCGGGTCCATCGCCAGCGCCTCGCGCGGCGAGATCCCGAACAGCGTGGGGTCGAACTCGCCCGCGTCGTGCAGGAAGCCGCCTTCACGGCTGTACGAGGTGCCCCGGTGGTCGGGGTCCTCGTGGAACAGCCGGTCGAGGTCCCAGCCCCGGTTCTCCGGGAAGCCGGTGACGCCGTCGGCGCCGGTCTCGACGAGCCGCCACAGGTCCTCGGGGGTTTCGACCCCTCCGGGGTAGCGGCAGCTCATGCCCACGATCGCGATCGGTTCGTGGGCCTCGTCCTGCATGTCTTCGATGCGCTGGTTGGCCTGGCGCAGTTCAGAGGTGACTCGCTTGAGGTATTCGACGAGTCGGGTTTCGTCCGCCACGGGCGGTAGTCCTTTCGAGGTCGGTTGTCCGTCGCGGCGGATCAGGAGGTGCCGAATTCCGCGTCGATGAGGTCGAGGAGCTCGTCCGCGGTCGCCGTCTCGATCTGCTGGTCGCCGCTGAAGGCGCCCGGAGGAACGGTGGTCGGGGCGAGCGTGGCGAGCAGCGAGCGCAGCCGGGACTCGGCGGCCTCGCGCAGCGGGTCGTCGTCCGGGCCGAGGGCCTCGATCGTGCCCGTCAGGGCGTCCAGCTGGTCGAGGAGGACGGCGCCGGGCTCCGCCGCGGGCAGCAGCAGGCCCAGTAGGTACTGGGCCAGCGTGTCGACCTCGGGGTAGTCGAAGACGAGCGTCGCCGGCAGCTTCAGGCCGGTGGCCCCGCCCAGTGCGTTGCGCAGTTCGAACGTGCTGAGCGAGTCGAAGCCCAGGTTGGTGAAGGACCGGCCCAGGGGCACCGCGTGGACGCCGGCGAAGCCGAGGATCGCGGCGACATGGGTACGGACGAGGTTCTGTACGAGGGGAAGCCGGTCGTCCTCCGGCAGACCGCGCAGCCGGTCCGCGAGCGGCACCGCGTCGGCGGGCGTGGCCGCCGTCGTGGACACGCCCGTGGCCGTGCGGCGCACGGGAGTGCGGACGAGTCCGCGTAGCAGCGCCGGGAGTTCCCGGCCGCCGTCCTGGAGGGCCTTGAGGTCGAGCGGCGCCGGAACGAGTTCCGCGACGCCCTGGGACAGCGCGCTGTCGAACAGGGCGAGGCCCTGCTCGGGGTCGATCGGCGTGAATCCCGTCCGGGTGATCCGGCGCCGGTCGGCTTCGGTCAGGGTGCCGCCCATGCCGGCGGCATTGCCGTCTCCGGCCCACAGGCCCCAGGCCAGGGAGAGCCCGGGCAGGCCGAGGGCACGGCGGTGGCCGGCCAGGGCGTCGAGATAGGCGTTGGCAGCGGCGTAGCTCGCCTGCCCGGCGCTGCCGAAGACTCCGGCGGCCGAGGAGAACAGGACGAACGCGGACAGGTCGAGGGTGCGGGTCGCCTCATGGAGGTTCCAGGCGGCATCGACCTTGGGACGCAGCACTCCTTCGACCCGTTCCGGCGTCAGTGAGGTGAGGACGCCGTCATCGAGGACACCGGCGGTGTGGATGACCGCGGTCAGGGGGTGCTCGGCCGGTACGGAGTCCAGCAGGCCCCGGACCGCGCCGTGGTCGGCGACGTCGCATGCCGCGACCCGTACCTCGGCGCCGAGCGCGGAGAGCTCGGCCACGAGCTGGTCGGCGCCTTCGGCGGCGGGACCGCGGCGACTGGTCAGCAGCAGTCGCCGGACACCGTGGGTGGTGACGAGGTGCCGGGCCATCAGAGCACCCAGCAACCCGGTACCGCCCGTCACCAGCACCGTCCCCGACCCGAAGTCGACGTCGTCCGCGTCCTGCACCCCGTCCATCCGGGCGAGGCGGCGGGCCGAGACGCTGCCGTCGGCGTGCAGGAGCAGCTCGGGCTCGTCCGTCGCGGCAGCCCTCGGAACGAGGGCCAGGCAGCCGGCGAGGTCCTCGGCGGCGGCCAGGACGATACGGCCGGGGTTCTCGGCCTGCGCGGAGCGCACCATGCCCTGGAGCGCGGCGGCGGCCGGGTCCCCGCCCGCCCGGGTGAGGACCACCAGCCGTGCGTCGGCGAAGCGGTTGTCGCCGAGCCACTCCTGGAGCAGCGCGAGACCACGCCGTACCGTCGCACGCACGGTGTCCGCCTCGGCGCCCGCGGTCTCCAGGAACGGTACGACGACCAGGTCCGGGATCCCGGCGGCGGCGCCGGCGAGTGCGGCGAGGTCGGGGTGGTCGCTGTGGCCGAGGCCGGAACCGACCACCACCGGGCCACGGCCACCGGCCGGAACACCGGCGCCGGGCTCGGGCAGCGACAGACCGGCCCACCGTACGCGGAACAGCCCGTCGGGCAGGGCGGAGGCGCCGAGCTGCCCGGCCGACACCGGGCGCAGGGCCAGCGCGTCGACCGAGGCGACCGGCTTGCCGTTCGGGTCGGCGACGTGCACCCCGAGGGTGTCCTGCCCGGCCGGGACCAGCCGGACCCGCAGCTCGGTCGCGCCGGTGGCGTACAGGCGCACGCCGCTCCAGGAGAACGGCAGCCGCCGCTCGCCCTGGCCGCTCGACCGTCCCAGGAACGTCCCGTGGAGGGCGGCGTCCAGGAGCGCGGGGTGCAGTCCGTACCGGGCCACCTCGGCGGCCTCGGCGTCCGCGAGACCCACCTCGGCGAAGACCTCCTCGCCCAGCCGCCAGACGCCGCGCACACCCTGGAACGCGGGCCCGTACTCCAGACCCGCCACCGCCATCCGCTCGTACAGGTCCTGCGCCGCGACCGGCTCGGCACCGGGCGGCGGCCACTCCGTCAGGTCGAAACCGGCCTCCACCGCGCCCGAGGACACGACACCGCTCGCATGCCGCACCCACACGTCCTCCGCGTCCGCCCGGGAGTGGACACCGATCGCACGGTTGCCGGCGGCGTCGGGTTCGCCGACGGACACGTGCAGATGGACACCGTCCCGCTCGGGGACCACCAGGGGGGCCTGGAGGGTGAGTTCGTCGAGCAGCGGGCTGCCGACGAGTTCGCCCGCCTTGAGGGCCAGTTCGACCAGGGCGGTGCCGGGCAGCAGGACCGTGCCGAGGACGGCGTGGTCGGCGAGCCAGGGGTGGGTGCGGAGCGAGAGGCGGCCGGTGAGGGTGAGGGTGCCGGAGTCGGGCTGCTCGACGAGCGCACCGAGCAGCGGATGTCCCGCCTCGGCGAGACCGAAGGCGCCGGCGTCACCGTGGGCCGCACCGTCCGTGGGGACGGTGAGCCAGAGGTGTTCGTGCTGGAAGGGGTAGGTGGGGAGGTCGACGGTGCGTGCTCCGGTCCCGGTGAAGAGGGCGGGCCAGTCGGCGGGGGTGCCGTGGGCGAAGAGTTCGCCGAGGGCCGTGATCGTGGTGCGTGCTTCGGAGCGGTTCTTGCGCAGGGCGGGCACCAGGAGTGCGGTG
>NZ_JBVISL010000022.1:0-12091 GCF_055575555.1 Streptomyces sp. NPDC034085
TGCGGCAGAAACGTACCGAGGTCGACACCGGCCTGCTGAAGACCGACGAGCTGGCGGGCCATCACCGGCCAGTCCGCGCCCTCCATCAGCACGGCTAGGACAGATGCCGCCTACACCGAGGTCAAGAGCATCGTCACGTCGGCCTTCATGGAGGTGCTGTCCAGCAGTGAGACCGCACCTGGGGCCGGCTACTTCATCATCGACGCACGGCAGCCCCGCAACGGCAGCGCTGCAAGTTCCCTGCTGCCCACGACGGGCACCGCGCGTGTCGTCCTGCACGGTGATGCCGACGACCGGGAACGGGTCGTCTCCCTGCTGGAGAGCAGTCTCGGCTGCACCAAAGAGGAGACCTACCGGGACGACGAGACGGTGCTGCACATCGACCTGACCCAAGCGACCTGACCGGCAGAAGTCTGCTTCCCCGGCCAGGCGGTGTGACCGTGCGGCAGGATGCCACAGTGACCTTCCTGCCCACGATCGACACCAAGCTGAACGTCTGGACGCTGGCCGCCGTTCTGACAGCGCTCTACACCCTCTTCGGTCTGGTGCGGGGGTGGTGGCGGTCGAGCCTGGGAAAGCGTCGGCAGCTCATCAGGGCCTACCGGCGGATGGCTCCATACGTGTGCCACGACTACGTCAAGGACCTGTTCGGCGAACCCGCCTGGGAGCACAAGCAGACGGTCCACAAGTACGGCGCAGACGAGCGGGACGAAGCCGTCCCCCAGGACGCGGAGCTGACCGTGCGGACATGGCCGCTGGGCACACTCGGCTTCCTGGTCACCTGGAGCAACGAGCACGACGAAGTGCTGATGTACTCCCTCAGGACACGCAGTCGCTTCTTCCGGCCACGCGTGGCTGTCGGGCCTCACCGCATCACGCTCGGCAGGACACCGTTGGCCAGCCTGCCCGCCCCCGGACCGGATGCCGCCGGGCCCTGGCCAGCACTGGGAGCGCGCCGGTTCAGCTACGCCGAGCAGCACTAACCTGTGGGGAGCCGTTCCCCCGGAGGCCCGAGAGCACGCGCCTGGGACCGGTACAGGCACCGGCCTCCTCTTCGCGTCCGCCGGGCGCAGGCCGAGACCGTTGCCGGGGTTTTTGCTGTTTTGACCTGCGGGCGGTGGCTGCTGGGACCATCGGTGTCCTCTGCCAGTGAACTTGGACCGCCTGCCATCGAAGCTGGACGGGTTCACGGGGTACGCGTTGACCGGGCACCTGAATGACGGGGCGTAGTCAGATACCGGGGATGGGACGGGAAACGACATGTCGAACATGCAGCTCTTGGCCAAAGGAGCGGGGCAGGGCTCCCCGGCCTTCTGGATCATCGCCATCGGTGTGATCGTCATCGTCGGAGTGGCGTTTCTGGTTACCAGGGCACGCAGGAGATAGAACGCGGGGCTCAGGCCGTCCAGCTCAATGGCTGTCCTCTGACGCTGAACCTGGACCGTCTGCCATCGAAGTTGGATCGTCGGCGGCGCTCCCGGAGGTCCCCGTGTCTCACGCAAAAGGTAAGTGGAGTTTCGCGGGTTCCCCACCCGCCTTGCTGAGTGGATCAACGGGAGCGAAGATGCCCGGGTTGTCGAAATGAGGGGAGACACAGTGACTCTGGGAACGGTGGCAGTAACGGGAGCGGCGGGCACCATCGGTTCCATGGCGCGGGAGGCGCTGCGGGGCGCGGCGGAGCGGTTGATCCTGCTCGACCGCGTGCCGCTCCGCCCAGAGGCTGAGAACGAGGACGTGCACACTGTGGACCTGCGGGACGCCGCCGCTGTGGAGTCGGCCCTGACGGGAGCCGACCGGGTGCTCCACCTGGGCGGCGTGCCCGACGAGGCGCCCCTCCCCGATCTGCTCGAAACCAATGTGCTGGGCACGCACCATGTCCTGGAGGGTGCGCGGCGCATAGGAATCGAACGGGTGGTGCTGGCCAGCAGCAATCGCGTCACCGGCTTCTACCCTGCCGCGCACCTCACCAGCCCCCAGGAGCCGGTACGCCCCGACGGCCTCTACGGAGTGAGCAAAGCCGCCGTCGAAGCGCTCGGACAGCTGTATGCCGACAAGTTCGGCCTGTCCGTCGTCTGCCTGCGCATCGGCAGCTTCGAGCATCTGCCTACCGAGCCCCGACACCTGGCAACCTGGCTGAGCCCGCGCGACGCCGTCGGCTACCTGCGGGCCGCCCTGGTCGCACCCTCCTCCATCCGCTTCACCACCGCGTACGCCGTCTCCGCCAACAGCCGCCGCTTCTGGGCCCTGCCCGACCCGGCGGAACTCGCCTACACCCCCGTCGACAACGCCGAACACCATGCCGCGGGCATTCCTGCGGCGGACTCCCCGGAAGACCCGGCCGCGCCCCAGGCCGGCCCCTACGCCCTGCCCGAGTTCACCCTCAAGCATCTGCGACCTTGACGCTCACAGCCATGCCGACATACATGCTGGCAGCACGTTCGACTCGAGAACGACGAGCAAGGCTCTGGTGCCTACTGCCTCAGGTTTCGGCAACGGAAGCCGCCAGGCCAGCGGTCCAACTTCGGTGGCAAACGGTCCAACGTCAGTGTCAGAGGACAGTGACGAGGTCGTCACCATCGGCACCGCCATGGCCGGCGGCATCGCCGCGTGCGTGGTCTTGCCGTGCGCCATGCCGTTGCGGATCTTCCGCCCGTCGTCGAGGTACTCCGCCTGGCGGGCGGTCAGGATGCCGGTGTCGGCGCCCTGCTTGATGAGCTGGTGCAGCTGCTTCTTGCCCGCGCCCGGGATGCGGTCGCGCAGCACGATCTCCACCGCGATCAGGGACTGCATGACCGCCACGGTGGTGCGCCTCCGCGTTGGCGAGGCCCTATCACACACCCCCTTGACCAGGCCCTGATCGGCGGCCGCAACCTGCTGTGTCAAGGTGAAACGTGCCGGTGGACAACCTGGGCAAGGGGTGGAGCCGACCCCGGTCAAGGGGGCAGCCGAACCTGGACAAGGGGGTGGCCCGTGCTGGGCAAGAGTGCAGGTGCGGCGTACCGGGTGCGGGCGAGAGTGCGGATGGTGCGCACCTGGTGTGGTGCGGGACATCGTGATGCGCCCGAGAGCGGAGCCACCGTCACTCGGTTCGCAACGCGGTGGACACCACCGCGCCCGCCTGTCACAACAGGTGTCCTGCAGCGTTCAGGACGACCAGCCTCTGCGCACCGCTGACATCAATTCTGCGCACGACACGGTTCGGCTCGGTCCTCGGCAAGGAGACCGTGACGGAGAGCGGAGCCTCCTCGTGGGGGGTGGAGCAACCAAGATGGCTATGTGCCCCGTGCTCACGCGACATGAACACGGGGCGGGCCAGCGGGTCAGCTGAGCTGGAAAGCACCTTGGGGTACGTCCTCAAAGAGCTTGATGATCTTCTCTCGGAGAAGCAGCAGACCGTCGAGCCTGGTCATGAAGCTCGCCGACAGCCACATTTCAAGCTGCATGCGACTGCGCTCCGCGGGGGGGATGCCCCCCAGAGCCTCGCACCAGCCGTGGACCTGATCTCCGAGAGCTTTCTCCGCGCCGTCGAACTCCGAAGACACCGACTGCTTAGTGACCCGCCCGGCACCTAGGAGCTCGCTGATCCTTCGCAGCTCTGCGACGGCCATTCGGACAGCCATTTCGGGTGGCACGCGTGTTGCGGGCGGCGCTGGGCACGCCACGGGATACGTCGCAATGTCGTCCGCGAACGTCTCCAGCTGAAGCTTCTCGTGCTGGAGAGCATCCAGAGCTGCGAGCAAGGCCTCGCTCGGGACCATCGCCCACACAAAGCGTGAATCCTCATGCAACGGACGGACCGCCAGGATGTGTTGGCTGTGCACCGCACGGCGTGCGTCCGTCCAGGGGACAGGCTTCGGTGCAGTGGCCTGGCGGAAGCCGGCGGTCGTATCCAGAGCTGAACCGACAGACGACAGGAGACTGGTCTGGTAATCGCCAAGGAGCTCATCGAGCCGGTCCTCGGTCTCGGCGTCGAAGTCTTCGTACTCGTCACTCACCGGACTTCGCCTCCCCCTTCAGTTTCAGACTGCTGGCCAACCTCTTCCGTGCCCGTAGGTAGGACTGCCGTACAGCTGCAGGGTCCTTCCCGAGAGCCTGAGCAGCCTCCTGATGCGTGAACCCATCGAGTTTCCACGCCATCGCCTCGCGCTCGGCCGGCGACAGTTGTCCAAGAGCATCCCGGACTGCCGCCTGCTGCTCAGTGAGCAGCACCAGGTCCACGGGGCATGTACCGCCTGGACGCTCCGGAATAGGGTCCAACGGCTGGGTACGGTTGGTGGCCTGCCGCAAGTACTTCCGATAGGCAACCGTCCGGAGCCACGCGCTGGGGTGCTCGATCTCTCTCCACCGATCCGGAAGCAAGGTCAGGAAGGCCTCGTGCCCGGCGTCCGCCGCCTCGTAGACGCTCGCTCCCAGGTTGAGCAGGAAGACCGTCATCCTCGGCATCTCGGCTCGGTAGAAGGCCTCCAGCTCCTCCTGCCCCTGTTGCCGGTCCTGGTAGATACGTGACCGTGTAGCCCTTGCCACTGTCACCATGGGCAAAGCTGGCACCTCGGTCACTAGCGCCCCGCCCCGGCGCTGTCTGCAGCACCAATCAGAATCTCGACGGAGTGCCCGGACGTCTTCTCCGTCAGCGTGCTGCCGGATGGGAGTGACCTCACCCGCTCCGAAAGGCCCCGCTGGGCAAGCTCAACGCGGCGCACCTCAGCCCTATCCCGAGCCGCCCTGTACACCAGCCTCGCGAAGAGCCCGAGCAGCGAGGTCACCCCCGCAACGATCACTGTCATCAATGTCGGATCCACGACCACCCCTTGACCGTGCAGTGCGCTGTGCGCTGCGTCTGGGTCTTAAAGCATCGAGCGGTCCCGAGTGTGACATCCCCGCGAAAAGATCTGTTCGATGGCGGCCCAGGGCTCTCATGTGACGCTCCACGTTCCTACTACGGGTGCGATCTTGGGCCTCAGCCACAGAAGGTGCGCCCACGCGATGCGAGCTGCCGAACTTCGGGCGTTCCACTCGATGGACCATGGCCGGGCCTCATCACCACAGCCAGGCGTTCGAGTGCCGCATCCGGGACAGGGCGCGGGCGTCGCGGCGGGCTGCGGCGCTGCCGATGCGGTTCTGCCGGGGCCGGCGCGACTGGGCCCCGTAGAACCGGCGGACCCCGGCCGCCTTGAGCCGCTTACGCTGCTTGGCCAGCTCCGCCTTCTTCGCCTTCATGGGCTTCGGCTTCCGGGGCCGCTTCCAGATCGGCTGCCAGTCCGTCGACGGCGCGTACGCCTCGGCGCGCTTCTGCGCGGCCTCCTTCAGCCGGGCGGCGACGGCTGCGATCCTCGGGTCCGCGGGCGGCGTGGTGGTCATGCGATTCCTCCGGTGGGTGGTGTCCGGCCCGGCGCGGGCTGGACAGGCTGCTGGGAGCGCGGCGGGGACGTCGCCGGTGCGGGCTGTGGTGCAGGGCGGCGGGCGGCGGCTCGCTCCCGGATCCCGGCCTGGAGCCAGGCGGCCATCTCGGCGGCGGCGGTCTCCAGCGTCCGGCTGGTCAGCTCCACCGCGGTGACGTCCGTCATCGGCTCCAGGTCCCGGCCGGCCCTCCGCCCCGGGCGCAAGCTCGGGCGAGGGCTCGGAGTGGTCGGCACGGTGACGGTGCGCGGCCGGGGCCGGGAGTTCAGGCGGTCCGCGCGGCGTAGTGCGTGGACGCGGACGGTCAGCGCCCCGCGGCGAGACGGGCCCGCTCGTACGGGGTGGCGGACCGCTTCCGGGTCAGCGCGCGCAGCACGGCCTGGTCTTCGGTGTCGTGCGGGTACAGGGCGCGCAGGTCGGCGGTCATCATCCGCCGGCTGGCCGGGCGGGTGTAGCTGTCGATGGCCGCCTGGACTATCTCCTCGTCCAGGCCGGACCGGTGAGGTCGGCCGCGCAGGACGTAGGAGAGGTGACGGCGGGCTTCGGCGAGGAGGTGGTGGTGCTTGAAGGCGCCGCGCATCACGTACACCGCGGCGGCAACGTTGACGGCCGCCAGCGCTCTGTCGATGACCGGGCGCATGCGCGCCCACACCGCCGCGGCCGCCGTCCGGGCCGGCTCGGCGAGCCGGTAGACGGTGCAGGCGCCGAACGCGGCGATGGCTGAGGCCCACCACCGCTCGCGCAGCTCGGTCAGCGACAGCAGCTCCGTGCGCTTGGGTGAGCGGGTCTGGTCGGCCTGGCAGGCCAGCGCGTAGGCGGCCCGCTCCCCGGCGCATGCCCCTGCCGCTCCTCGTACTCGGCCGTGAGGACTGGCAGCGCGTCCTCGATCTGCTGGCGGCGGGTCGACTGCCAGCCGATGAGCCGCTGGTCGATCCCGGCAAGATCCACCTGGCTGGGGAAGGCGGGCGCCACCCCTTGGCACCTGCTGATCACTCAGGGCCGGTAGGGCGCGCAGCTCATCCCAGTCATGGAACGTATCCGCGTCGGCCGCCTCGGCGGCGGGCGTCCCCGCACCCGGCCGGACCATCTCGGCGGTGACAAGGCGTACTCCTCGCGCCGCAACCGCCGCTACCTGCGCAGACGGCAGATCAAGCACACCATCCCCGAGCCGAACAACCAGCGGGCCAACCGCAAGCGCCGCGGCTGCCAAGGCGGGCGGCCCGCCGGCTTCGACAAGATGGTCTACAGGCGCAGGAACGAAGTGGAGCGGACGATCAACGCCCTGAAAAACTTCCGGGCCGTGGCCACGAGGTTCGATAAGCGCGCCTACGTCTTCCAGGGCACCATTACCGCTGCCGCGATCCGACTGTGGCTCAAGAGGTGATCGGACAGCCGGGGTTCAGAGCCATCGCTGTGCCGCCTCGACGCTGTCCCCGCCGCTGGTGTTGAACGCAATCGCGGCCTGGGGCGCATGGCGCCGCACCAGGTTCACGATCTGTTCGAAGAGCGGAAGCAGCGGCTCGGTCTTGCGGATCCCGGCGCCGACGACCACGACATCCCACGGCTGCTTGGTCAACGATGCGACGAGGTTGGACTCGGCCGATTCGTCGAACACGACGAGCGTCATGGCCGCGTCGATGCCGTGCTCACCGAACCGGGCGAGCTCCGCGTCGAGCGCCGCACGAAGAGCCTCTCCGTCCACGCCAGGTATCGCTTGCGGGTCGTAACCAACAACAAGTGCAGAAGACATGCAGCCAACCTAACCGAGCCCTGCTCAACATGATCCGTCGGACAGGCCCTAGCCACCACCGCGCCCCGCCGGCCGGGGGCTTCGTGCGTCCTGGAGGAGTTCGCCGTGCCCACGTACGAGACCCTGCCCCGCTTCGCCTCCGACCTTCACCGCCTCACCCCCGAACAGCGCCGCCGCCGCTTCCGCCAGACCGTGGCGGCCTTCGTCGAGGACCTGCGCACCGGCGGGCACTTCCGCGCCGGCCTCCGCGTCAAGCGCGTCCAGCGCGCATCGGGCATCTACGAGCTCACCTGCTCCATGGGCGCTGGACCCGCAGGACGCGCCACCTGGCAATACGGGCCTGCGCTCCGCCCCGGCGTACAGCACGTCATCTGGCGCCGCATTGGCACCCACGACATCCTCGCCGGCCCCTGACGGCGTCGGGGGTGGTGAGCACGGCCGGTCACCCGCTGGCGGGCTCGGCGCCCGCGCCGAAGGGCGGGACGTCCGCGAGGGCGACGTCCATCCGGAGCCGGGCGAAGCGCACCGGGTGCCGCCACGCCCCGCGCTCCAGCGCCGTGTCCACCATGATCTCGGCGACCAGCTCCGGTTCGACCAGCACGACGTCGAGCGGCGTCCGCGACCCCAAGGAGGTCGTGAACCGCACGCCTTCCCAGGGATGTCCGGGCCCGGCTGGTGTCAGCCGGTCGGCCAGCTCGCGCGCGGCGTCGGCCGCAGCGGCGTACTGCGGCCGACTGGCCGGAGCGGCCCCGGCCGCGTCGAGGCGGCCCAGCAAGGAAGGGGACAGATGGCACGGCGCCGCTGCTACCCCTCCGACACCTTCGACGACGAGTGGGCGTTGATCGAACCGCTGCTGCCCGTCCCAGCCTGCGAACTGCCGCGAGGCGGCCGTCCGGAGAAGCATCCGCGGCGGGAGATCGTGGACGCGATCCGCTATGTCGTGGACACCGGATGCAAGTGGCGGGCTCTGCCGAAGGACTTCCCGCCCTGGCGGACCTGCTACAACTTCATGGCCCGCTGGGCCGCCGCCGGCGTGATCGGACAGATCCGCGACCAGCTCCGCAAACGGATCCGCCGCGACATGGGCCGATCGCCCGGAGCGGTCGCCACCGTCATCGACTCCCAGTCGGTCAAGGCCGCCGAGACCGTCGGCCGCGACTCGCGAGGCTACGACGCCGCCAAGAAAATCAACGGCCGCAAGCGGCACCTGGTCGTGGACACCAAGGGCCTGCCGCTGTTCGTCATGGTCACCCCGGCCGACATGACCGACCGCGACGCGGCCAAGGAAGTCCTGTTCCGGCTGCGGCTCATGCACCCCGAGATCACCATCGTATGGGCCGACTCCGCCTACGCCGGCCAGCTCGTGACCTGGGCCAAGAGGTACCTCGACCTGACGGTGAAGACGGTGAGCCGACCCAAGAACGCGGTCGGGTTCGTTGTCCTGCCCCGCCGCTGGGTGGTCGAGAGATCGCTGGCCTGGGTCATGCACGCCCGCAGACACGCCCGCGACTACGAGCGGCTCATCCAGCACTCTGAATCACTGATCACCTGGGCCGCGATCACGCTGATGACCAGGCGCATTACCCGCCGACAGTCCCGCCGAGCCGGTCAGCCAGCCCCTCGCGAACACACCCGGGACTGACTCGTTCACCGCCACCAACCGCACCCGGCCTCGCCCCGCTTCTCCACTCTGACTACGGTAGGTCCAAGCGGAGTCGCATCCCCTTCGTTTCACCAGAAGGAGCGACACCCCTCGTTGGAAACCCCAGCCACCGGTCATCACCGCTGTCACGCGTGGCTCAGGAGAAGGTGCTCAACATCGGGCGCACCGACTGGCACGGCGACCCCGAGATCTTCCTCTGGTACAGGGAGGGATCCCCCAGCTAGGGCTTGTACTTATCCCTCAGCATCGAGGCGAGCAAGGCCTCATCCGATCTGTAAGAACTCCGGTCAGCTCTTGCCTGCGCCGTTCGAGCCTGCTCAATGAGCAGGCCATCCACATTCTCCGTGCGCCGCCGCTTCCCTCGACGCAGCACGGTCACCACCATCAACACCGCCGCCCCCAGTAACACACCAAGCCCGATCACACCGCCCCCTCACCCATCACCAGAACCTAAATGCCGACCATACCCAGCCAGACCCGCACTCGACGCCCTCTCTGTCATGCATGGCTCAGGAACAGGTACTGACGAGATCCGCGACGGCTACAAGCGGGAGCTGTACCCGCACTGGAAGGACGACGACAAGAACGGCTGCACCGCCCGAAACGACGTCCTCATCGCCGAAGCCATCGAGGCCCCGACGATCGGCTCCGGCTGCTCCCTGACCGGCGGGGTGTGGCACTCCTACTACGACGACGTCTTGGTTCAGGGACCGTCCGGTGTCGACATCGACCACCTCATCCCGCTCGCCGAGGTCCACGACTCCGGCGGCTACGGCTGGACCACCGAACGGCGCTGCCGCTACGCCAACGACCTCGGCTCCGATGTCACCCTCGTCGGCGTCTCCGCTCGCTCGAACCGGCAGAAGTCCGACCAGGACCCGGCCACCTGGATGCCCATGACCCAGGTCCACTGCCGCTACCTCGGCGAATGGGTCGCCACCAAGCACCGCTGGGGCCTCGCCGTCGACCAAGCCGAGCGCGAAGCACTGCTGCGGTACGCGGCGTCCTGCCCCAACGCCCGCATCACCTATGACCCCGCCCTCTGATCCTGCAGACCGCAACCTGGCCGTCAGCCGGAGGATGCAGTCTCCGTTCCACGTCAGGCCGGCCGGGGATGGGACGGCCGACTGGGCGGCGACGTGTGACGGATGCCGGCCTGCCAGCAGGTCACCGCTGCGGAATCCGGTGGGGACAGATGCCGGTCAGCGCCAAACCGTCCAGAGCCTCAGGAGTCGATCGAGGTCGCCAGCATGAGCGTTCTGGAAGGCCAGGGCGTAGATCCGTGCCCGGTACTCGTCGGGTACCCCGGTCACGGCCGTCACAGCGCTGGTGCTTCCTCCCCCCAGGGCGTCGCCTTCGCGTACCAGCCGCGCAACGGCCTGCCCGAGGATCCTTGTGACGGCGAGATGGGGTCGGAATGCGGGATCGGTGTCGGGCTGCGCGTATACGCACCAGCCGCGATCGGTGCGGCTGATGCCCACGTAGACCCGCCCGGCGGCCCGCGCTGCCTCAACAGCCGCTGAGCGGGCTGCTGCTTCGGTCGTGTCCGGAACCTGTTCCGGTTGATTCAACATGCCTGGCGCCATGGGCAGCGGCGACGTATCGGCCGGCAGCACCGGGGCATTAAGCGGCGGCGCCAGGCGTGCGGCCTGGGTGCGTTCTCGGTGCTGTGCGACGGTGAGCGCAGGCGGTTGCAGTTCGGGCGGCAGCGCGTTGCGCATCTCGTTCCACGCGCGGTGGGCGGCCTGCTCGGCTGGTGGCAGGCTCACGAACTCCTGGGCGGTCATCATGTACGGCTGGCGGTCGTCACACTCCCGGGCATGCTCTTTCGATTCCGCCCGCAGCTTGGCGTACGAAGGACACTTGCTCTCCCACTTGCAGACGCGGCAGGTCACCACGTACTGGGTGCGTCCGGGACAGCGCGGGTCGGGCGGACGCTGGGTGTGGCGGCCCTTGCCAGTTCGGGGGCAACGGGTTCCGTCTGCGTGTACCGCCCGGATGACGCCGTCGAAGTAGGTGTAGGTCTCCTCTGTCCCGTCGGCGCGGAGCAGGGTGCTGGTGGGCATGGTCGTTGACCTCGTTGTCGCAGTTGCCCTGCCTAACGGCCCACCCGGTCTACTGTCACCGGCCGGCGTCAGCGTCCCGTGGGCTTCTTGGACCAGAGGAGCCATACCGCCATACCCGCCCCCAAGGCGCGCAGGAGGGCGCTCCCAGGGGAGTCCGGCACGGCCCGGAACCCGCTGGTAAGGCAGGTGACGAGCAGCAGAACGAGCAGGCCGCGGAGCCAGCGCCCTTTCTTGGGGAGCACCGACGCCCCCACGTAGGGCTGCCACAGGTGCCGGAGGGCCGCGGCTGCGGCTGCGGCTGCGGTCAGCACGAACTGCTTGAACGGCAACCCCGTAGTCACAAGTGCCGCCACCAGGCAACATGGGTTTAGTGAAGGACCTACCCCCCGGTTTGCCGCCCGCAGACTCCCGCAAGTGGCACAGCCGCCGATGGTGGGATCGACTGGGATATCTGCGCGTGCGCTCCTTGGCGAACCCGAGCTGGTCCCGTGACATGCCGCGGCTGATCGCGTGGTTGCGACGTGAGCGTGCGACCGCCCTCCCAACGGATCACGACCTCTACGACAAGGCGATCACCGCAGCTCAGGGCTATGCCCGGACTCCCAACCAGTCACGGAACGCTGAGCCCGCATGGGATCGAGTTCTCGAACCTATCGACGAGTTGCTTGTAAGGCGGCAAGCAAGGCACCTCGACGACGTCCACAGGGCTCAAGCCGAGCAAGGTAACGCGAGCCCCTGACATGTCGGCCCCGCATTCAGACGTTAAACGGCAAGCTGAGGCTCGGGCGGCACACTGCGGGTCGAAGCCGCAGAGTGCGGTGCGCGCCGACACCACCGCGTCCGAGCGCGCGCCAGGATTGCTCGTGGTGAAGTGGCCGTGGAGCGGAGGACGCCGCCTCCGCCCACACGGCCCAACCACTCGGGGTGGGCGTTCACGCCTACCTGTCAGCGCTGGGGTGGGACGGGTGGCCGTCGGCCGGTGAGGGCTTCGGCTCGGTCCATGAGGGCCTCCGCGATGTCGGCGTATTCGCCGCGGGCGATTGACTGGAGCAGTTCGCAGAGCGCGGCGAGTTCCCCCACCCGTCCGGCGGGTGTTTCGAGGACGTCGGCGAACTCCTGTCGTACGCGGGCCGAGACGGCGGGGACACGCAGGCTGTAGGCGTGGAGGAGGCCGGCGTCGAAGCCGATGGGGACGCTGCCCCAGCGTTCCCAGTC
>NZ_JBVISL010000023.1:0-7284 GCF_055575555.1 Streptomyces sp. NPDC034085
CACCGCACTCCTGGTGCCCGCCCTGCGCAAGAACCGCTCCGAAGCACGCACCACGATCACGGCCCTCGGCGAACTCTTCGCCCACGGCACCCCCGTCGACTGGCCCGCCCTCTTCACCGGGACCGGAGCACGCACCGTCGACCTCCCCACCTACCCCTTCCAGCGCCGCCCGTACTGGGTCGGCACCACGGCCGCGCCCCAGCCGGTCGACGGGCCCCGGATCCCGGAGCCCCGGGTCGCCGAGGCCGTACCGGCCGCGCCGGCCGCGCCCGCGCAGCACCAGTCGCTGGTCGAGCTCGTACGCACCGAGTCGGCCGCCGTCCTGGAGTACGCCGGTCCGCACGAGGTCGACCCGTCCCGCAGCTTCAAGGAGCTCGGCTTCGACTCGCTGACCTCCGTCGAGCTGTGCGACCGGCTCGGCGCCGCCACCGGTCTGCGGCTGTCCGCGACCCTGCTGTTCGACCACCCCACCCCCGCCGCCGTGGCCGCACACCTCCGTACCGCACTGGACGGTGCGGACACCGCCGCCGAGGACGAGGCGGCCGTGATCCGGACCCCTCGGGACGAGGAGCCGATCGCCATCGTGGCCATGGGCTGCCGCCTGCCCGGCGGAGTCCGTACGCCCGAGGACCTGTGGGAGCTGCTCGCCGCGGGCGGCGACGCGGTCTCCGAGTTCCCCGCGGACCGGGGCTGGGACATCGAGGCCCTGTACGACGCGGAGCCGGGGGTGCCCGGCCGTACGTACACCCGCCACGGCGGGTTCCTCTACGACGTGGCCCAGTTCGACCCGGACCCCTTCGGCATCTCGCCGCGCGAAGCCGCCGCGATGGACCCGCAGCAGCGGCTGCTCCTGGAGACCTCCTGGGAGGCGCTGGAGCGGGCGGGCATCGCGCCGGACACCCTCGGCGGCACCCGTACCGGCGTGTTCGTCGGCCTCACCGCGCAGGACTACGGCCCCCGGCTGGACGAGGCCGCCGAGGGCGCCGAGGGGTACGTGCTGACCGGCACCACCCCGGCAGTCGCCTCGGGGCGGATCGCCTACACCTTCGGTCTCGAAGGCCCGGCCGTGACCGTGGACACCGCCTGCTCGTCCTCGCTGGTGGCCCTGCACCTCGCCTGCCGCTCGCTGCGCTCGGGCGAGAGCACGCTCGCCCTGGCCGGCGGCGCCATGGTCATGTCGCGTCCCGGAATGTTCGTGGAGTTCAGCCAGCAGCGCGGGCTCTCCGCCGACGGCCGCTGCAAGGCCTTCTCGGAGGACGCGGACGGCACCGGCTGGGGTGAGGGCGCGGGCATGCTCGTCCTGGAGCGGCTGTCGGACGCCCGGGCGAACGGGCACGACGTGCTCGCCGTGATCCGCGGTACGGCCGTCAACCAGGACGGTGCCAGCAACGGCCTGACCGCGCCGAACGGTCCGTCCCAGCAGCGGGTGATCCGGGCCGCGCTCGCGGACGCGGAGCTGACCGGCGCCGACGTGGACGCCGTCGAGGCGCACGGTACGGGCACCCGGCTCGGCGACCCGATCGAGGCGCAGGCGCTCCTCGCCACCTACGGGCAGGGCCGTCCCGAGGGCCAGCCGCTGTACCTTGGTTCGCTGAAGTCCAACATCGGTCACACGCAGGCCGCCGCCGGCGTGGCGGGCATCATCAAGATGGTGCTGTCCATGCGGCACGGTGTGCTGCCCCGGACCCTGCACGTGAGCGAGCCCTCCTCGCACGTCGACTGGTCGGCGGGAGCCGTCGAGCTGCTCACCGAGGCCCGCGAGTGGCCCGAGACCGGGCGGCCGCGCCGCGCCGCCGTCTCCTCCTTCGGCGTCGGCGGCACCAACGCCCACGCCATCATCGAGCACATGCCCGAGACGGTGTCCGAGCCCGCCTCCTCGGCGGTGACCCCCGCCGTGTTCCCGTGGCCGGTCTCCGCCGCCACGTCCGGCGGGCTGCGCGCCCAGGCGGCCCGGCTGCGTGACCTGGTCGCCGCCGACCCCGGCACCGACCTGGCCGCCGTCGCGTTCTCCCTGGCCACCACCCGCGCCGCGCTCAAGGAGCGGGCCGTCGTCGTCGCGGGCGACCACGCGGGCTTCCTGGCCGGCCTCAGTGCCCTCGCCGACGGCGCGGCCGCCGAGGGCCTGGTCACCGGCACCGCCACGGGCGGCCGGCAGCCGGTGTTCGTGTTCCCGGGGCAGGGCTCCCAGTGGGTCGGCATGGCCGTGGGCCTGCTGGACTGCGCACCGGCGTTCCGTGAGGCGATCGAGGCCTGCGAGGAAGCACTGACGCCGTTCGTGGACTGGTCCCTGACCGATGTCCTGCGGGGTACCGAAGGCGCTCCGGGCTTCGACCGCGTCGACGTCGTCCAGCCCGTCCTGTGGGCCGTGATGGTCTCCCTCGCCGCGCTCTGGCGCTCCCACGGTGTGGAACCCGCCGCCGTCGTCGGCCACTCCCAGGGCGAGATCGCAGCGGCCTGCGTGGCCGGCGCCCTCACCCTCAAGGACGGCGCACTCATCGTCGCCCTCCGCAGCCGCGCCCTCCTGGACATCGCCGGACACGGCGGCATGGTCTCCGTCCCCCTGCCCGTCGCCGAAGTCGAACACCGCATCGCCGCCTGGGACGACCTGTTCGTAGCCACCGTCAACGGCCCCCGCTCCACCGTCGTCTCCGGCGCCGCCACCCAGCTCGACGAACTCCTCACCGCCTGCGAAGCCGAAGACATCCGCGCCCGCCGCATCCCCGTCGACTACGCCTCCCACTCCGCCCACGTCGAAGCCATCGAAGAACGCCTCGCCGAACTCCTCGCCCCCGTCCGCCCCCAGCCCGCCCACACCCCGTTCTACTCCACGGTGACCTGCGAACCCCTCGCGGGCGAGGAACTCGACGCCGCCTACTGGTACCGCAACCTCCGCGCCACCGTGCAGTTCGAGCGCACCACCCGCGCCCTCCTCGACCACGGCTTCGACGCCTTCGTGGAGATGAGCCCGCACCCGGTGCTCGCCATCGGCGTCCAGGAGACCGTGGAGGCCGCCGGCGCCGCGGACGTCGCCGTCCTGTCCTCGCTGCGCCGCAACGAGGGCGGACTCGACCGCTTCCTCTGCTCGCTCGCCGAGGCCCAGGTCCGCGGCGTCCCCGTCGACTGGCGGCCCGCTCCGGCCGCCCGCGCCGCCCTGCCCACCTACGCCTTCCAGCGCGACCGCTACTGGCTCGAACCCGCCGCCGCCCGCACCGGTCTGCGGGCCGGCGACGCCCGGGAGGACCGCTTCTGGGAAGCGGTCGAGGGCCAGGACACCAGCTGGCTCGCCGGCGAGCTCGGCGCCTCCGACACCGACGCGCTCGCCCCCGCGCTCTCCCTCCTGGCCGAATGGCGCCGGCAGGGCCGTGCGACGGACGAGGCCGACGGCCGCCGCTACCGCATCACCTGGCGCACCCTCGGCGACACGCCCAACCCCCGGCTGTCCGGGGACTGGCTGCTCGCGGTCCCGTCCGGCCGTGCCGACGACCCCTGGGCCGCCGCGGCGGCCCGGGAGCTCGCGGAGCGCGGGGCGCGGGTCGTACCGCTGGAGCCGGGTGACGACCGGGACGGGGCCGCCGCGGCCCTGCGGGCCGCGACCGAGGGCCTCAGCCCGGCCGGCGTCCTGTCCCTGCTCGCCCTCGACGACACCGGACCGGCCGCCACCCTTGCGCTCGTCCAGGCCCTCGGCGACACCGGCGTCTCCGCCCCGCTGTGGTGCGTCACGCGCCAGGCCGTCGTCGCGCACGACACCGACACCGCGTGCGACCCCGGTCAGGCACGCACCTGGGGCTTCGGCCTCGTCGCCGCACTCGAACACCCCGACCGCTTCGGCGGCCTGATCGACCTGCCCGCCGAGCCCGACGCGCACGCCCTGCGCCGCCTCTGCGGCATCCTGGCGCGCTCCGGCGACGGTGCCCGAGCCGGCGGCGAGTACGAGGACCAGCTCGCCGTCCGCGCCCAGGGCATCCTGGCCCGCCGCCTGGTCCGCGCCCCCCGCTCCGCGGCCGCCGGCGAGGGCTGGCAGCCCCGCGGCACCGTCCTGGTCACCGGCGGAACGGGTGCACTGGGCGCCCGCATCTCCCGGAGCCTGGCCACCGCGGGCGCCGACCACCTGCTGCTGACCAGCAGGCGCGGAGCCGACGCCCCCGGAGCCCGCGAACTCGCCGACGAGCTGACCGCCCTCGGCGCCTGGGTCACCGTCGCCGCCTGCGACGCGGCCGACCCGCACGCCCTGCGCGAACTGCTCGGCTCCCTGCCCGGGGACCAGCCGCTGACCGCCGTGGTCCACGCCGCCGGCGTCCTCGACGACGCCGTCATCGAGGCCCTCACGCCCGAACAGCTGGACCGGGTCCTGCGGCCGAAGGCCGACGCCGCCCGGCACCTGCACGAGATCACCCGGGAACTCGGCCTGGAGCTCGACGCGTTCGTCCTCTTCTCGTCCGTCATGGGCACCCTCGGCAACGGCGGCCAGGCCGCCTACGCCGCCGCCAACGCCTCGCTCGACGCCCTCGCCCATCTGCGCCGCGCCCAGGGCCTGCCCGCCGTCGCCATCGGCTGGGGCATCTGGGGCGGTGGCGGCATGGTCGGCGACGCCGTCGAGGCCCACATGCTCCAGCGCGGCATCCCCGCCATGGACCCCGACCAGGCGGTATCCGCGCTCTGGTACGCGGCGGCCCAGCCGGAGCCGGCCCTCGTCGTCGCGGACATCGACTGGGAGCGGTTCGCCCCGCGCTTCACCGCCAGCCGGCCCAGCCCGCTCCTCGGCGAGCTGCCCGAGGCCCGCGCGGCCCTCGCGGGTGCCGCGACGGCCACGTCCACGGCCGGCAGCGCCCTCCTCGGCACCCTGAGCGAGCTGACCGAAGCCGAACGGCAGAACGTCCTGCTGGAGCTCGTACGGGCCCAGGCGGCCGTCGTGCTCGGCCGTGCCTCCGGTGACGACCTCTCCGCCCACCAGGCGTTCAAGGCCTCCGGCTTCGACTCGCTCACCTCCGTCGAGCTGCGCAACCGGCTGGCGACGGTCACCGGCCTGCCCCTGCCCACCACCCTGGTCTTCGACCACCCCACGCCGGCCGCGGTCGCCGCACACCTGCTCACCCTGCTCGTCGGGGAGGAGCAGCCGGCAGCACCGGCGACGGCAGTCGCCCGCCGCGGCGCCGTCCGCGACACCGACGAGGACCCGATCGTCATCGTCGGCATGAGCTGCCGCTACCCCGGTGGCGCGGACACCCCCGAGGGACTCTGGGACATCCTCGGCGACGGCCGCGACGTCATCGCGCAGCTCCCCGAGAACCGCGGCTGGGACACCGGCGCCCTCTACCACCCGGACCCGGAGCACCGCGGTACCTCGTACGCCCGCGAAGGCGGATTCCTGTACGGGGCGGGCGAGTTCGACGCGGCCTTCTTCGGCATCTCGCCGCGCGAGGCGCTCGCGATGGACCCGCAGCAGCGGCTGCTGCTCCAGACCTCCTGGGAGGCCCTGGAGCGGGCCGGGATCGCCCCGGACAGCCTGCGCTCGTCCGACACGGGCGTGTTCACCGGCGTGATCCACCAGGATTACGGTGCGCTGCTGCACGAGGCCCCGGAGGAGGTCGAGGGCTACCTCCTCACCGGCAAGTCCTCCAGCGTGGCCTCCGGCCGCATCTCGTACACGCTCGGCCTCGAAGGCCCGGCGATGACGGTGGACACCGCCTGCTCGTCGTCGCTGGTCGCCGTGCACCTGGCGGTGCAGGCGCTGCGCAGCGGCGAATGCGGCCTCGCCCTCGCGGGCGGCGCCATGGTGATGGCCACCCCCGGTCTGTTCGTCGAGTTCAGCCGGCAGCAGGGGCTGGCGCCGGACGGCCGTTCCAAGGCCTTCTCCGCCGACGCGGACGGTACGAGCTGGGGCGAGGGCGCGGGCATGCTCGTGCTGGAGCGGCTGTCGGACGCGCGGGCGAACGGGCACGACGTGCTCGCCGTGATCCGCGGTACGGCCGTCAACCAGGACGGTGCCAGCAACGGCCTGACCGCCCCCAACGGCCCCTCCCAGCAGCGGGTCATCCGCACCGCCCTGGCCGACGCCGGTCTGGAGACGGCGGACGTGGACGCCGTCGAGGCGCACGGAACGGGCACCCGGCTCGGCGACCCCATCGAGGCGCAGGCCCTGCTCGCCACCTACGGCCAGGGCCGTGCGGAGGGCCGGCCGCTGTACCTGGGCTCGCTGAAGTCCAACATCGGCCATGCCCAGGCCGCCGCCGGTGTCGGCGGCATCATCAAGATGGTCCTGGCGATGCGGCACGGCGTGCTGCCCAAGACCCTGCACGCGGACCGGCCTTCGCCGCACGTCGACTGGTCGGCGGGTGCGGTGGAGCTGCTGACCGAAGCGCGTGAGTGGCCCGAGGCCGGGCGGCCGCGCAGGGCCGGTGTCTCCGCCTTCGGCGTGAGCGGCACCAACGCCCACCTCGTCCTGGAACAGGCCCCGGCGAACCCGGAGCCGGCCGCGGCCGAGGACCGGCCCGGGCTGCCCGTCCTCCCGCTGGTCCTGTCCGCGAAGAACCCGACGGCACTGCGCGCCCAGGCCGAGCGGCTGCTCGCCGAACTGGTCCGGCGTCCCGAGCACGAGACCCTGGACATCGCCCACTCCGCTGCCACGACCCGGGCGGCGCTCGAACACCGCGCGGTCGCGGTGGGCTCCGACCGCTCCGAGCTGGTGGCTTCGTTGGAGGAGCTGGTGGCGGGGCGTCGTGGTGGCGCTTCGGTGTCGGAGGGCCGGCTGGCGTTCCTGTTCACCGGTCAGGGCTCGCAGCGGGTGGGTATGGGCGCGGAGCTGCGTGAGGCCTTCCCGGTCTTCGCAGCCGCTTTCGACGAGGTCCTCTCGCACCTCGACCCGTCGCTCGCAGACGTCATCTCCACCGGTGAGGGTCTGGACGAGACCGGCAGCACCCAGCCCGCCCTGTTCACTCTGGAAGTGGCCCTGTTCCGGCTGCTGGAATCGTGGGGGGTGCGCCCGGATGTTGTGGCGGGGCACTCCATCGGTGAGATCGCCGCCGCGCACGTCGCCGGTGTGCTGTCCCTGGAAGACGCCTGCACGCTGGTCTCCGCCCGTGGCCGCCTGATGCAGGCCCTGCCGGCCGGCGGAGCCATGGTCGCTGTCCAGGCTTCCGAGGAGCAGGTCATTCCCCTGCTTGCCGGGCGTGAGGCCGGGGCCGGGATCGCCGCGGTCAACGGTGCGACCTCCGTGGTCATCGCCGGAAACGAGACCACGGTCCGGGAGATCACCGAAACGCTGGGCGTGAAGTCCAAGCAGCTCCC
>NZ_JBVISL010000024.1:0-5488 GCF_055575555.1 Streptomyces sp. NPDC034085
CTCCGGGCTTTCGTTCTGTGTTCTTGCGTTTCCGACTCTATCAGACTCTTTCGTGTCCGATTTCCTCGGTGCTTTCCAGGTCCCGCGCTTTCGCGTTTTTCCTTTCCGGCGGTTCCGACTCTATCAGAAGTTTTCCACCGGATTTCCCGGCTTCAACGTTTCCGAATGGAGAGTCGAATGCACCCCACGCGGAAGATTCCCTGTGGAGTGGTGGCTGCCGAACTTGTCCAGTTCGAGGCAACCGTTTAACTCTACAACCCTGCCCGTGGGGTGTCAAAACGAGGCCGGGGCCTCGTGCAGGCGGGCCAGCAGGGCCAGCAGCGTGTCCCGCTGCTCGGGGGCCAGGGGAGCCAGCAGCTCGGCGTTGGCCGCTTCCGCCAGGGCCGCGCAGCGCTCGAGGACGGCCTCCCCCTCGGTCGTGACGGTGACGGCGTTCTTGCGCCGGTCGGCGGGATCCGGGGCGCGCAGGATCAGGCCGGCCTCCTGGAGGTGGTTGAGGATGCCGACCATGTCCTTCGGGTCCACGGCAAGCCGGCGCCCCAGCTCGGCCTGCGCCACGGGGCCGTACTCCGCCGTCGCCGCCAGCACCGCGTGGTGCATGAGTTTCAGGCCCTCGGCGGCGATCGCCTCCGCGACCAGACCCCGGCCGCGTGCCGCGACCCGCCCGACGAGCCAGCTGGGCAGGGACTGGATGTGGCGGAGGGCGGCGGTCATGCGCCCACCCTATCCAAATTCGTTGGGCATCCCCACGATTCTCCGCTTATCGTTGGGGCTCCCAACGAACGCAACCCCCGGAGGTTCTGTGCTGCGCATCCGCCATGAGGTCAACGGTGGGCCCCACGTCCTGCGCGCCGAGGAAGCCGACCGCCCCCAGGCCGGTCCCGGACAGCTCCTGGTCCGGGCCGAGGCCATCGGCGTCACCCTTCCCACCGTCCGCAAGGTCCGTGAGGGCAGCGGGCCCGTCTCCTTCGGCGGGGAGGTCGCGGGGGTCGTCGTCGCCACCGGTGCCGACGTCACCGGCTTCGCCGTGGGAGACCGCGTCACCGGGCTCTGCTTCGCCGACGCCTATGCCGAGTACGCGGTCCTCGAGGCCGGCATGGCGTCCGGGGTCTCGGACGGCGTGAGCGCCGTGGAGGCGGTCGCGCTGGTGCGCAGCGGCCTCGTCGCCCGGGGTGCCTACGAAGCCGGGTGCGTGCGGCCCGG
Source organism: Streptomyces sp. NPDC034085 (assembly GCF_055575555.1). Taxonomy (NCBI): domain Bacteria; kingdom Bacillati; phylum Actinomycetota; class Actinomycetes; order Kitasatosporales; family Streptomycetaceae; genus Streptomyces; species Streptomyces sp. NPDC034085. The sequence continues at coordinate 1,204 of NZ_JBVISL010000024.1, forward strand.
CGAGTCGGTCCTCGTCACGGCGGCGGCCGGCGGGGTGGGCACCCTTGCCCTCCAGTACGCCAAGGCCGGCGGGGCGGGCCGCGTGGTCGCGGCCGTCAGCAGCGCCGCCAAGGGGGACTTCGTCCGCGGCCTGGGCGCCGACGAGGTCATCCAGTACGACGACGCCGACTGGGCAGGGCCGTACGACGTGATCCTCGACGGCGTCGGCGGCGACCTCCTCGGCCCCGCCGTACGCGCGCTGGCCACGGGCGGCCGGCTGGTGGCCTTCAGCTCCGGCGGCGGCACGGTCGAGGCGTACGAGCTCCTGGCCCGGGGCGCCTCGCTCATCGGCTTCCAGATGCGGGCCATCGCCTTCGGCCGGCCCGACCTGTACGCCCGCTGGCTCCGCGAGCTCTGGCAGCTGCGCGAGGCGGGCACCCTGCGCACCGCCGTCCACGCGGAGCTCCCCCTCACCGAGGCCGCCCGCGCCCACGCCCTGATCGAACAGCGCCACAACCTCGGCAAGGTCGTCCTCGTCCCCTGAGGATCCACGGATCCGGGCCGGCTCCTCTAAAACGTCGTCTCGTTTGGCTTGGAACTCACGCGTCTCGGGCCGGGCCGTACGCCTCGCGAGTCCGCTCGTCAGGTCCAGTGGGGAGGTACTCCAGCAGTTCCGCCATGCACAGCAGGGTGGGACGAACGGTAGAGGTGCCCGTTGAGCTGGACGGGGGCGTACGCATCGACGATCGCCTTGTAGTCGGCGGGAAGCCTTCTGTCGATCTCCTGCTCCAGGTGCAGCCAGGCAGCAGGATCGTTGTAACGGTTCTCCGCTGGGCCAAGCATGGCGAAGACGGCCTGCAAATAGTCGGTCATGGCGGTCATGCCCCTCGAAGACGCCGGGAATGGCTCGTGCCAGCATCGAGCACCCCTCCTGTCGACGGTTGCTCGGGATCCTCGCTGTCTCGGCGTGGAGATGGTGCGGCAGCTGGTGCCAGACAGTTTGTGGGGCTCTTCCTTCGCGTGATGCCCGAAGCGCCGGTGCGGCCACAAGGCGGCGGACGGCGCAGGGCTGACGACCGTGGAGTCTTGGCCGCGATCGTTTTCGTCGCCACGTCCGGCTGCACATGGCGGCAGCTCCCAGCAACGGCTCGGCCGCCACCGGTGAGTAGTCGAGCGGACTGTGTCCTGGCTTGCTGGGTGCCTCCGGCTCCACCGCCGCTACGAACGCAAGGCCGAACACTTCCTTGGCTTCGTCGGCATAGCCGCGACCCTCATCTGTCACAGCCGCCTCACCAACTGAGACGTCGTCTAAGAGGCCGTGCCGCCGAGGGACCCAGCGTCACTCCGGTCGTGGAGCTGCCATCCGTCGAGGACCGCCCGCACATGACGGTGCCCAGCAGCTCCGCGGGACCAGACGAGCGTCCGGCGACGGGGGTTCTCGTGGTCCCAGCTGTCGTAGTCCTTGACGGCAACGGTGTCCGAAAGTCGCCACCGCAAGGAACCCCATGAGGCCTCAGGCACCTCCGCCAGGCCGTCGAGGAGCTCGATGGCCGGGACGGCAAGACTGTCCATGGGCCAGGGCTTCCACGTCGCGACGGTGTCGGTGAGGGCATGGGATTCGATGAGATGCGGGATCGACGGGGCGACGGGAAGGTAGGGGCTGCTGCCGTCGACGTCGGTGCCCACACTGCCGTCGGTATGGATCAAGTCCCGGCACGGCTTCGACACGTGCTCGCCGATCCACTCGAAGTACCAGGCACCCCGGGGGTCTTGCCAGGCCGCTGTCTGCAGACCGTAGTGGGCGTACTCCCATCCACGGGCCGTCTCGTTCCGCTCCCCGTCCACGTCCCAGCTGTGGCGTACCTCGTAGCGCAGACCACCGAACTTCTGGAGGAACCCCTCGCACCGGATGATGAGCTCCATGGGAGCGGGGACGTACTTCCCCGAGCGGTCGCGCACTCGCCACAGTTCTATCGGCAGGCCGAACCGAGAGGGCCGCTCACGCCGGGCTGTGCGACGCAGGAAGTCCTGCGCCCGTTCCGAGAGCTCGGACGGATCTTCCAGGATGTGCATCCTGAACTCCCTTTTCCCCGCAGTTCACGGCGCTTCGCTATCCCACAGGTGAAGAAAGCTCCGGGCGTCGTCGAAACCGTCGAGAGCCCGCCCGTCCACATCCGACGGGTCCGCCTCGGCTCGCGCCGCCAGCGACTCCACGAGCGCAAGCGCCTCATCACTGAGATGGCCGAAGCGCCGGGCGGTGTGTCCAAGGCAGAGGCCGGCCAGGCCGAGCAAGGGGCTGCCCGACACCGCTCGCGTTCCGATCTGCATGCAGCAGCGCTCGACGAACTCCCGGTCGTCGTCGTTCAACGCGGTTCCCACCAGGACGCGCGCCGCCTCACTCTCCTGCGAGCGGTCGTGAAGCACCCGCTCCAGCGTCTCGACCACCAGCTCGTGCGGCAGATGCGGGAGCACGGGCGGGTTCTCGAAGCGCGGATCAGAGTGCATCCCGCGAGGGTACGTGCTCCGGCCGCGGTGGGGCCGGGGCGTGATCTCGGGGGTTCCTGGTGAACCGGCTCGGGTGCGCTCAGCCGCGCGGAGGGAGCTGGAGGGCGAACCGGCGGACGGCATCGGTGAAGGCACTGGGATCGTCGAAGTTCGCGAGGTGTCCTGCTCGTGGGATCAACTCGACGCGGGCGTGCGGATGCGCACGGGCGAAGTCCGACTCGCCGGACCGGAAGACGGTGTCCTTCTCGCCGTTCAAGATGAGCACGGGAGCCACAACATGACGCATCGCACCCGCGTCGAAGCGGCCCAGCACCTCGCCCCATGCGGCCGGCAGGGTGTGGAACGCGTAGCCGGCGAGGATGGTCGCGTCCACCACCTCGGGCGGATAGAGCCGGCGCAGCAAGCGGTCGTTCCACCGGGCCAGTCGGGCCGCCGGTATGCGGGGGACGAGCCCGGCGACCCACCGATACGGCGTGGCCCACGGGCCACGCGTCGAGGCGCTGGCTCCGGCGAGGACCAGCCCCCGCAGGCGCTCGGGGCTGCGCCGCGCGAACTCCAGCGAGGCGTATCCGCCGAGTGAGTGCCCGACGACGAGAGCCGGTCCGCAGTCGAGCGCGTCCACCGCGGCGGCGATGATCTCCGTCGCCGCGTCCAGGCTCCAGGGTTGGGCGGAGCGGGCGCCGTGGCCCGGCAGGTCGACAGCGGCTACCCGGAAGTCCTCCCGGAGTGCGGCGAGCTGTGGACTCCACTGCCCCGCGCTGAACCGCGTCCCGTGTACGAAGACGATGGGCGGTGCACCCGCTGCCGTCATGATCCCCCCAGATCAGCTTCTCCCCGGACCGACTCTACTGGCGGGCTACTGGAGGGCTTGCGCCGACGGGCCGCGGCGGCCTCGTCGCGAACGTACGGGTCGGCGTCTGCGGCCAGCTGGTCGAGAACGGCCGAGACCTCGAGCTCCGCGAGCTCAAGGGAAGAGAAGTTGCCCAAGGCGATCGCGACCCAGGAACGGACACGGGGACTGTCGTCGTTCGCGAGCGAGCAGATCTTCCGAAGGGTGCTGGGTGGCTGAAGGAAGCCGAGGGAGCTGAGGGCGGAGATCCGCACCTGCGGCGAGGGATCATCCAGCAGCTGCACCAACAGGTCGATGGCCGCCGGCTCTGTCCCATGACTGCCGAGCGTGCCCACGACCGCGCTGCGGATTCCTTCGTCCGAGGCCTGCGCAGCGTGGGCCAGCAGCTTGAGGTCGGAGGGGTCGGGGACGAAGCCGAGCAGCCAGATCGCCGCCCTGCGGAGGTCCTCATCGTTGCTCACGGCGCACGGTAGGAGCATTTCGCGCGCCGCGGCCGGGTGCTCCTGCGCGAGTACGTGGAGCGTGGTCGAGAGCGAGTCCTGGTCGTCACCCAGATCGCGGGAGTAGGCCCGCAACAGGGCGGCGAGGGCCGTGTGGCCGGCCGTCTCGGCCAGGAGCCGGGCGAGCACATGACGGGCGTACCAGTTGCCCGCTTCCACGGCTGCCGCGAGATGCCGTTCCACGTACGGAATCAGCTCCCGCCGCCGAGCGGCCATGAGCTCTTCTTCGATCTCGGCAAGGTCGTCGAGGTCGCAGTCCGGGTCCATGAGGCCGGCCACCAGCTCATCAAGCCGCCGGGTGAGGTCTCCCGCTGCCGGTTGGTCTTCCACACCGTCCTCCTCGTGATCCTCCAGGGAAAGACCCCGTAAACGCAGAAAAGCCCCGCACCAGAAGGTGCGGGGCTTTCCCACAATGATTGTTCGGCGGCGTCCTACTCTCCCACAGGGTCCC
>NZ_JBVISL010000025.1:0-4790 GCF_055575555.1 Streptomyces sp. NPDC034085
AAAGCGGCTGCGAAGACCGGGAAGGCCTCACGCAGCTCCGCGCCCATACCCACCCGCTGCGAGCCCTGACCGGTGAACAGGAACGCCAGCCGGCCACGCGTCGCGACCCCGGTGACGTTCCCGTCCATCGAGCGGAACGCGCTCAGCGCCTCCTCCCGGTCCGCCGCCACGACCACGGCGCGGTGGTCCAGCGAGGCGCGGGTGGTGGCGAGCGCGTACGCGAGGTCGGCGGCCGCCGTGGCCGGTTCGCGGTCCCAGTGCTCGGCGAGCCGCGCGGCCTGGTCCCGCAGCGCCTCCTCGGAGGCCGCCGACAGGACGAAGGGGAGCAGGGCGGGGGTGACGGCGTCCTCGGCCGGGGCGGGCTGTCCGCCCGTCGGCGCCTGCTCCAGGACGACGTGGGCGTTGGTGCCGCTCACGCCGAACGAGGAGACGCCGGCGCGGCGCGGCCGTCCGGTCTCGGGCCACTCACGCGCCTCGGTCAACAGCTCCACCGCACCCGCCGACCAGTCCACCCGCGAGGAGGGCTCGCTGACGTGCAGGGTCCGAGGCAGTACGCCGTGCTGCATGGCCTGGACCATCTTGATGATGCCGCCGACACCGGCGGCGGCCTGGGTGTGGCCGATGTTGGACTTCAGCGAGCCCAGGTACAGCGGCCGGCCCTCCGCACGGCCCTGACCGTAGGTGGCCAGGACGGCCTGCGCCTCGATGGGGTCGCCGAGCCGGGTGCCCGTGCCGTGCGCCTCGACCACGTCCACGTCCGCCGTCTCCAGACCGGCGTCGGCCAGGGCGGCCCGGATGACCCGCTGCTGCGAGGGGCCGTTGGGCGCGGTCAGGCCGTTGCTCGCACCGTCCTGGTTGACGGCGGAGCCACGGATGACGCCGAGCACCCGACGCCCGTTGGCCAGGGCGTCCGACAGCTTCTCCAGGACGAGGACGCCCACGCCCTCACCCCAGCTGGTTCCGTCCGCGTCGTCCGAGAACGACTTGCAGCGGCCGTCCGCCGCGAGCCCGCGCTGGCGGCTGAAGTCCACGAAGATGCTCGGCGTGTGCATGATCGCGACACCGCCCGCCAGGGCGAGGGAGCACTCCCCGCGGCGCAGCGCCTGGGCGGCGAGGTGCACGGTGACCAGGGACGACGAGCAGGCGGTGTCCACGGTCATCGCCGGGCCCTCGAGGCCGAAGACGTAACTGACCCGGCCCGAGGCGACGCTGCCGACGTCGGCCGTGCCCCGGAAGCCCTCGATCTCCTCCGGCAGGACGGGCAGCCGGCTGAGGTACTCGTGGTACATGAACCCGGTGAACACGCCGGTGCGCGAGCCGCGCACCGACTGCGGGTCGATGCCCGCGCGTTCGAACGCCTCCCAGGAGGTTTCGAGCAGCAGCCGCTGCTGCGGGTCCATCGCCAGCGCCTCGCGCGGCGAGATCCCGAACAGGACGGGGTCGAACCGTCCGGCACCGTGCAGGAATCCGCCCTCGCGGGCGTACGAGGTGCCGCGGTGCTCCGGGTCCGGGTGGAACAGGTCCTCCAGGTCCCAGCCGCGGTCGTCCGGGAAGCCGGACACGCCGTCCGAGCCCGACTCGACGAGCCGCCACAGGTCCTCGGGGCTCTCGACCCCGCCGGGGTAACGGCAGCTCATGCCCACGATCGCGATGGGTTCGGCAGGGCCGTTCTCGATCTCCTGGAGGCGCTCCCGGGCCTCCTTCAGGTCGGCGGAGACCCGCTTGAGGTACGAGCGGAGCTTCTCCTCGTTGTTCACCGTGCTCACTGGGTTCGCCTCGCGTTGTGGTTCGTGCGCCGGAAGTCGGGTCGCAGTCGGGATCGGGATCGGGGTCGGGACGGAATCGGATCGGTGCCCGGGTTCCGGGCGGGTGCGGGGCTCACAGTTCGTTGTCGATGAAGTCGAAGAGCTCGTCGTCGCTGATGTCTTCGAGCGCGTCCCTCGACGCTGCGGCGGCCTGGTCTCCGGCGGGCGGCGTGGTACGGCCGTCGCCGAACCGCGCCACCAGCTCCTCCAGCCGGCGCACGATGCGCTCGCGCTCCGGATCCCCCGCCTCGGCCGAGCCGAGCAGGCCGTCGAGCCGGGCCAGATCGCCGAGTACCCGGTCGGCCGAGGGCCGGTGGGCGCGCAGCAGTTCCTCGCGGAGCTGCCGGGCGACCGCCTCCGGGGACGGGTGGTCGAAGACCAGGGTGGGTGCGAGCCGCAGGCCGGTGGCCTGGTTGAGGCGGTTGCGCAGTTCCACCGAGCTCAACGAGTCGAACCCGAGGTCCTTGAAGGCCTGTGCGGGGTCGACCGCCGCCGCCGAGGCGTGTCCGAGGACGTCGGCGACCTCGCCGCTCACCAGGGCGACCAGCTCGGCGGTCTGCTCCTGCTCCGGCAGTACGGACAGGCGCTCGGCGAGCGAGGCCGGGCCGCCGTCCGGGCCCGCCGTGGCGGCGGTCCGGGTCGCGGCCGTGCGGACCGGGGCCGGGGCCGCCGGGACGACGGCGCTCAGGAAGGCGGGGAGGGTCCCGGAGTCCGCCTGGGCGCGCAGTGCCTTCTTGTCCAGCTTCAGCGTCACCAGGGTGGCCGTGTCCGCCGCCCGTGCCGCGTCGAAGAGGGCCAGGCCCTGCTCCGAGGGCATGGGGGCGAAGCCGGCCCGCGAGAGCCGGTGCAGGGCGGTGCGGTCGAGCTGACCGGTCATGCCGCTGCGTTCGGCCCACAGGCCCCAGGCCATCGCGGTGGCCGGCCGGCCCTGCGCCCGGCGGCGCTGGGCCAGCGCGTCCAGGAAGACGTTGGCGGCCGCGTAGTGGGCCTGGCCCGCGCTGCCGAACACGCCCGCAGCGCCGGAGAAGAGGACGAAGTCCGCCAGACCGAGGTCGCGGGTGAGCTCGTGCAGGTGCAGGGCCGAATCGGCCTTCGCCCGGAAGACGCTCTCCAGCTGCTCTTCGGTGAGGGAACCGACGACGCCGTCGTCGATGACGCCCGCCGTGTGCACCACGGCCGTGAGGGGGTGCGCGGCCGGTACGGACTCCAGCAGGCCCCGCACCGCGTCACGGTCGGCGACGTCACACGCCGCCACCCGCACCTCGGCACCCAGACCCGAGAGCTCCGCCACCAGCTGGGCGGCGCCCTCTGCGGCCGGGCCGCGACGGCTGGTCAGCAGCAGCCGCTCGACACCGTGCGCGGTGACGAGGTGACGGGCGACGAGCGCGCCCAGCGTGCCCGTTCCGCCGGTCACCAGGACCGTGCCGCCACCGAAGCCGGGCGCCGCGTCCGGTGCGGACGGGGCCGTGGCCCGGGCGAGCCGGGGCACCCGTACGGCTCCGTCGCGGACCGCGAGCTGCGGCTCGTCGCCGCCGAGCGCGGCGGCCACCAGCTCCAGGTCCTCGGGACGGTCCACGTCCGCCAGGCCGAACCGGCCCGGGTGCTCCACCAGCGCCGACCGCACCAGACCCCAGAGCGGGGCGTGGGCGAGATCGCGTACGTCCTCGTCGATGTCGACGGCCACGGCCCGCGTGGTGACCAGCACGAGCCGGGATCCGGTCAGTGCCTCGTCGGCGAGCCACTCCTGGACGAGGGCCAGGCCCCGCAGGCTCGCGGCCCGTACCTCGTCCGCCGACACCTCGGCGCCGGGCGTTCCCGTACCGCCGACCGGGCAGAGCACCGCCTCGGGCAGCGGCGCACCGGCCGCGACGGCGGCCCGCAGCGCGGCCAGGTCCTCGTGGTCGGAACCGAGGACGACGGCCTTGGCGGGCTTCGTCCCGGTCACCGGCACCCACTCCACCCGGTACAGGGGGTCGACGGGGGCACCGCCGAGCTCCCCGGCCGGGACCGGGCGCAGGACCAGGGAGTCCACCGAGGCCACCGGCTTGCCGGCGGTGTCGAAGGCCGTGACCTTGATGCCGCCGTCCGCTCCGGTCGGGGTGAGCCGGGTCCGCAGTTCCGTGGCGCCGGTCGCGTACCAGCGCGCCCCGGCCCAGGTGAAGGGCAGCCTGCGCTCACCGCCACCCTGGAGGAACGTGCCGTGCAGGGCCGCGTCGAACAGGGCGGGGTGCAGTCCGAAGCCGGCCGTGTCGGTGCGCTGGTCCTGCGGCAGCACGGACTCGGTGAAGACCTCGTCGCCGCGCCGCCAGGCCGCGGCCAGTCCGCGGAACGCGGGGCCGTACGCGTACCCCGCCTCGGCGAAGGACTCGTACAGCGCTTCCAGGTCGACGGGCTCGGCGTCGGCCGGCGGCCAGGCCCCGGTCAGGCCGGCGCCGTCGTGTTCGGCCTCGGCGGTGGCGTCGCCGAGGAAGCCGGTCGCGTGCCGGGTCCACGGCTCGTCGGCGTGGTCGCCCTCCGTGCGGGAGTGCACGGTGACCGTACGGCGGCCGCTGTCATCGGCCGACCCGACGGACACGTGGACGTCGACGCCGCCCTGCTGCGGGATCACCAGCGGGGCCGCCAGCGTCAGCTCCTCCAGAGCGCCGGCGCCGACGAGTTCGCCCGCCTTGAGGGCCAGTTCGACCAGGGCGGTGCCGGGCACGAGGACCGTGCCGAGGACGGCGTGGTCGGCGAGCCAGGGGTGGGTGCGGAGCGAGAGGCGGCCGGTGAGCAGGACGCCCGCGGAGTCCGGCAGCACGGTGGCCGTGCCGAGCAGCGGGTGCCCGGCGGGTTCGAGCCCGAGGTCCGCAGCGCGCGCCGCGCGCGGTGCGTTGAGCCAGTAGTGCTGGTTCTGGAAGGGGTAGGTGGGGAGGTCGACGGTGCGTGCTCCGGTCCCGGTGAAGAGGGCGGGCCAGTCGACGGGGGTGCCGTGGGCGAAGAGTTCGC
>NZ_JBVISL010000026.1:0-4345 GCF_055575555.1 Streptomyces sp. NPDC034085
TCGGCGTCAAGCTCACCACCCTGCGCCCCGAGCAGGCCGCGTACATCGGCGTCCAGGTCGAAGGCCCGTACAAGCCCGACCACTACCGCTACTGATCCACCGCCGCCGGTCCCCACGGATCCGCAGCACTCCAGGCAGGCCCCCGGCACCCGCGCCGGGGGCCTGCCCCGTACCCGAGGACCACAGCCATGCCCCGCGGCCGCTACTCGCTCCACGACCCGCACGACCACACCCCCCTCGGCGAGGAACACTTCCACTGCGCCCCCGGCCCCTCCGGCTGGCGCTACGTCGCCCAGCTGACCACCCCGGACGGGCAGCACCGCGGCTCGCTGGACCTGGCCATCGACGCCCTCGGCCGCCCCATCCGCCTGGAGGCCAACGCCGCGAGCTGGCAGGTCCGCGGCGCGGCCATCGACGGCGTCACCTGGGTCCGCACCGACCCCACCGGAGCCGAGGCCACCGAGGGCAACGTCGCCGCCCCCGGCTTCACCGGCAGCTCCCCGGCCTTCCTCGTCGCCACCGCCCGCCTGCTGCGCCTGGCCCCCGGCGCCCCCGCGACCCGCGTCCGGCTCCTCGCCCTGACCGACCCGGTCCTCGCGCCCCGCACGGTCGACCAGGCCTGGGCCCTGCGCTCCCGCGCCGAACACCCCACCGACAGCGGCCCGCTCGTCGTGGACGAGTACCAGGTCACCGCACTGGACACGGGCGAGGTCCACACCGTGCACATCGCGGGGGACGTGGTCCTCTCCGCCCCCGGCATCGAACTCGAACACCTGGAGACCCCGCCGTCGGCCTTCACGGACGACTCCGCGGACGACGAGCCCGAAGGCCGTTGACCCTCGACCTGGTGGAGGGCCCAGAGTGCCGGGTGTGGAGAACGACGCGATGCGCAGCATCGGCGAGATGGCCCGCGACAGCGGACTGGGCGTGAGCGCCCTGCGGTTCTACGACCGCGCCGGCGTACTCGTACCGGCCCGGGTCGACCCGGCGACCGGCTACCGCTGGTACGGCCCCGGGCAGCTGGAGGAGGCCCGGCTGCTGGTCCGGCTGCGCCGGGCGGGCATGCCGCTGGCGGACGTCCGGCTGGTCCTCGCCGGCTGGTCCGGTGCGGACGCGGGCCTCGTACGGCAGCTGCTCCAGGCGCACCTGCGCCGCCTGGAGGCCGGGCTCGCCGAGGCACGCGCCGAGTTCTCCGCGGTCCGAGCGCACCTCGAACACAGGGAGAACCCCATGAGCGCACCCCGTACCGCCACCGCCCGGCTGACCGTCTCCGCGCCCACACTCGCCGCGGCCCTGGACGCCGTCCGCTTCGCGGCCGGGACTGCCCCGGAGCTGCCGGCGCTCGGCGGTGTCCTGTTCGACGTCGAGGACGGCACGCTGCGCCTCGCGGCCACCGACCGCTACCGGCTGGCCGTGGCCAGGGCCGCCGCCGAGGGGTACGACGGCCCCCGGGCGTCCGCCGTCGTACCGTCCCCGCTCGTCGACGCGATGCGAGCGCTGCTGGACGGGGACGGGCGGGCGACGCTCACCCTGGACGGCGGCCAGGTGGTCCTGGAGTCCGGTGACCGCCAGACGGCGGGCCGCTGCCTCGACCACGACTTCCCCGACTACCGCCGCCTCGTGCGGCTGCCCGCGGGACGCCGTGTCCCAGTCGGCGTCGCGGCACTGCGCCGGGAGCTGGAGTCCGGGCCCGTCCGTACCGACGTGCGCGAGGAGGACGGCGCGCCCTGCGAGATCAGCGTGCTCCGGGTGACGGCGGACGGCACCGTCTCCGTGTGCGACGACGGCGACGAAGGCGAGGGCCGCATCGCCGTCAACCGGGACTTCCTGCTCGACGCCCTGACGGCGGGGGGCGGGGACCAGCTGGTCCTGGAGTTCGGCGCACCCGACGCCCCCGTGGCGGTCCGCCGGCCGGCGGACGAGGAGACGTTCTCCCTGCTGATGCCCGTCCGCCTGGACGCCTGACACCCCCTAGGCGGGCGGGGCGAAACCGGTCCCGGGCGCCGGCGGCGGGGCGGGCGCCGCGGGAGCCGGGGCGGGCGCGGGGGCAGCCACCGGCCCGGGCATCGGCATCGGCATCGGCAGCGGCGCGGGAGCCGGGGCGGGCGCGGCCGGTGCCGGGCCCGCGGTGAAGGCCCTGGCGGCATCCCGGGACTGCCGCTCGTGCACCACCCCCATCAGGAACGCGGCCGCCGGCACCCCGGCCGGCGGCGGCGTCCCCGTCCGGGCCACCACATCGTCCGCGAGCCGCGCCGCCATCGCGGCACCCGTGTGCGGGTCCAGCTGGTTCATCCGCGTCAGGTACTGCCGTATCGCCAGCCACAGCCCGTCCGGCACCGCCGACAGGTCCAGCGCGGCGAACTGCCCGGCCAGCCACGGCGGCGGCGCCGGCACCGGCATCACCCGCGCCCCCGGCACCCGCTCCCGGACCACCAGCGTCCCCGCGAACACGTCCCCGAGCCGCCGGCCCCGCTCCGACATCAGCGAGGCGATGCAGGCGACCGCCCCGAAGGTGACCAGCAGCTCCACGACCCCGAGGGCGCCGCGCACCAGAGCGTGCCGGAACCGGATCGGCCCGCCGTCCTCCCGCACCACCCGCAGCCCGCACGCCAGCTTCCCCAGCGAACGCCCGTGGCTCAGCGTCTCCACCGCGATCGGGACCCCGACCAGCACCAGCAGGAAGCCCGCCACCGCCACGGCCGCCTGCGCGGCATCGTCCAGACCGGAGGTCGCGTACAGCAGAGCGACGGACACCACCACGTACCCGGTGACGTACACGGCCAGGTCGAGCAGGATCGCGAGCGCCCGGCTCGGCAGCCGCGCCGGCCGCAGGCCCAGGACGACCGCGTCCCCCGTCACCAGACCGCTCACCGCGTGCACCTTTCGCCGACCTGACCCGCCCCTGTGCAGCCCAGTCTGCCAAGCTGACCGCAGGAGAAGTAAGCCGTATCGGGTGGCCAGGGGCAGGGGAGCGGTAACCGGATGGATCTCGACGTCTTCGTGGCGGCCCACCAGACGGAGTGGGCCCGCCTGGAGCAGCTCCTCGGACGCGGCCGGCGGCTCACCGGCGAGGAGGCCGACGAACTCGTCGCCCTCTACCAGCGCACCTCCACGCACCTGTCCCTGATCCAGTCGAGCGCCCCCGACCCGATGCTCACGGGCCGCCTCACCCAGCTCGTCGCCCGCGCCCGCTCCACCGTCACCGGAACCCGCCGCGCCGGCTGGCGCGACGCCGCCCGCTTCTTCACCGAGGGCTTCCCGGCCGCCGTCTACCGCAGCCGCCGCTGGTGGATACCCACGGCGCTGCTGTCCACGGCGCTCGGCGTGCTCATCGGCTGGTGGATAGCCACGCACCCCGAGGTCCAGAGCGCGATCGCGGCCCCCGAGCACCTGAAGGACCTCACGAAGCCCGGCGGCCAGTACGAGACGTACTACTCGAGCCATCCGGCGGCGTCCTTCGCCGCGCAGGTCTGGACGAACAACGCCCAGGCCGCCGCCGTCTGCCTGGTCCTCGGCGCCTTCCTGGGCCTTCCGGTCCTGTGGATCCTCTTCCTGAACATGGCGAACCTGGGCGTCGGCATCGGCCTGATGACCTCCGCCGGCCGCCTCGACGTCTTCCTCGGCCTGATCCTCCCGCACGGCCTCCTGGAACTGACGGCCGTGTTCGTCGCCGCCGGTACGGGCCTGCGCCTCGGCTGGACGGTCATCGACCCGGGCCCGCGCACCCGCCGCACGGCCCTCGCCGAGCAGGGCCGCGCCGCCCTCGGCATGGCCATCGGCCTGGCGGTCGTCCTCTTCGTGTCCGGCCTGATCGAGGGCTTCGTGACCCCGTCGGGCCTGCCCACCTGGGCCCGCATCACCATCGGCGTCGCCGCGGAGGCCGCCTTCCTCGTCTACGTCTACGTCCTGGGCGGCCGGGCCTCCCGCGCCGGCGAGGTGGGCGACGTGGAGGAGGCGGACCGCACCGCCACCCTGCCCACGGCGGCCTGATGTGCGTGCGGCCCCGCTCAGCTGCTAGTCTCCTCGTCGGCCCGCAGACCCGTTGACACGGCGGCTGTGGGGAGGTAGATTCAAACGGTTGCCCGAACTGGACAAGTTCGGCCGTGATGGTTTAAAATCTCTCTCGCCCCCGAAGGAATTGCATTCCGTGGGGCACATCGACTCTCCATTCAGGAAGACGAAGCCGGGAAATCCGGTGGAAATCTTCTGATAGAGTCGGAATCGCCGGAAAGGGAAAGCGCGAAAGCGCGGGACCTGGAAAGCACCGAGGAAATCGGACACGAAAGAGTCTGATAGAGTCGGAAACGCAAGAACACAGAACGAAAGCCCGGAGGAAAGCCCGAGA
>NZ_JBVISL010000027.1:0-1946 GCF_055575555.1 Streptomyces sp. NPDC034085
GGCCTCGGCGGCGCGGACGTGCACGCCGAGACCTCCGGCGTCGCGCACTTCGCGTACGACGACGAGGAGACCTGCATCTCCGAGGTCCGGTACCTGCTGTCGCTGCTGCCGCAGAACAACCGTGAGAATCCGCCCGCGGTGACCTGCGGGGACCCGGCCGACCGCCGCTCGGACGTCCTGCTCGACCTGGTCCCGGCCGACGGCAGCCGGCCCTACGACATGGCTCGGGTCATCGAGGAACTCGTGGACGACGGGGAGGTCCTGGAGATCCACGAGCGCTGGGCGCGCAACATCATCTGCGCCCTCGCCCGCCTGGGCGGCCAGGTCGTCGGCATCGTCGCCAACCAGCCCCAGGCCCTCGCAGGCGTGCTGGACATCGAGGCCAGCGAGAAGGCCGCCCGGTTCGTCCAGATGTGCGATGCCTTCAACATCCCGCTCGTCACCCTGCTGGACGTCCCCGGATTCCTCCCCGGTGTCGACCAGGAACACGGCGGCATCATCCGCCACGGCGCCAAGCTGCTCTACGCGTACTGCAACGCGACCGTCCCGCGGATCTCGCTGGTCCTGCGCAAGGCCTACGGCGGCGCCTACATCGTCATGGACTCCCAGTCCATCGGCGCCGACCTGACCTACGCCTGGCCCACCAACGAGATCGCCGTCATGGGCGCCGAAGGCGCCGCCAACGTCGTCTTCCGCCGGCAGATCGCGGAGGCCGAGGACCCCGAGGACATGCGTGCGCGCATGGTCAAGGAGTACAAGGCCGAGCTCATGCACCCCTACTACGCGGCCGAGCGCGGCCTGATCGACGACGTCATCGACCCCGCCGAAACCCGCGGGGTCCTCGTCGCCGCCCTGGCCATGCTCCGCACCAAGCACGCCGACCTGCCGTCCCGCAAGCACGGCAACCCGCCGCAGTGATCCGTGTCAGTGCAGGTGCACCATGATCGAGAAGCTCGTGCCGGCCCCCGGGGTCGCCTCGGCCGAGGCCTTCGGCGATACGGCCCGCACACCCCTCCTGGGCGCCGAGTCGGAGATCGTGAGCAACGCCGTCGAGAAGCGGAGGCAGGAGTTTGCCACCGTGCGCCGGTGCGCCCGGGAGGCACTCGCGGACCTCGGCATCGCACCCGTTCCGATCCTCACCGGTGAGCGTGGGGCTCCCGTATGGCCCGAGGGGGTCATCGGGAGCATGACCCACTGCAAGGGATACCGGGCGGCGGCCGTGACCCGGTCATCCGACATCCTCACGGTCGGCATCGACGCCGAACCCCATCTCCCCCTCCCCAAGGGCATGCTCGACCTCATAGCGCTCCCGGCGGAGCGGCGCCGAACGGCCGAGCTGTCCCGCCTGGAGCCCGAGGTCCATTGGGACCGGCTGCTGTTCTGCATGAAGGAGTGCGTCTACAAGGCCTGGTTCCCCATTGCCCGCCGAGTGCTGGACTTCGGGCACGCCGAGATCACGATCGACTACGACGGGACGTTCTCCGCCCGCCTCCTGAAGACCGACCCTGCGTTCCCCGGCAACCTGTGGAGCGGGCGGTGGCTCATCGACCAGGACCTCATCGTCGCTGGAATCACGGTGCCCGCGTGAAACGACGAAAGCCAGATCAGGCGAGGTCTGACCTGGCTTCGGGCTCAGCGGCAACGACACCGCCACGCTGGTACTGGCCGCCACCGGTCGCAGGTTCACATCCTGTCGTCCCGACCATGCGGTAACGCAGGTCGGAGGCCGCTCTCTCATCCGTGAGAGAGCGGCCTTTCGCGTTTCGTCCGCCGTACGGGGAACTGCGGTTCCCCGTACGGCGCGAGGAACGCCACCCGCCACACCGCCGAGGCCGAGAGCTTCGGCTTCTTCTTACTTGGCGCCGAGGCCGGCGTCGGAGACCTCGGGCTTGCCGGCGGCCTTGAGGACCTTGTTCAGGAGCGTCAGGTCGTAGATGCCGGTCAGG
>NZ_JBVISL010000029.1:0-1205 GCF_055575555.1 Streptomyces sp. NPDC034085
TGAGCTGGGGGTGGCCGCAGAGACCAGCGAGAAGCGACTGTTTACTAAAAACACAGGTCCGTGCGAAGCCGTAAGGCGATGTATACGGACTGACGCCTGCCCGGTGCTGGAACGTTAAGGGGACCGGTTAGTGACCTTTCGGGGTTGCGAAGCTGAGAACTTAAGCGCCAGTAAACGGCGGTGGTAACTATAACCATCCTAAGGTAGCGAAATTCCTTGTCGGGTAAGTTCCGACCTGCACGAATGGCGTAACGACTTCTCGACTGTCTCAACCATAGGCCCGGTGAAATTGCACTACGAGTAAAGATGCTCGTTTCGCGCAGCAGGACGGAAAGACCCCGGGACCTTTACTACAGTTTGATATTGGTGTTCGGTTCGGCTTGTGTAGGATAGGTGGGAGACTTTGAAGCCGTGACGCCAGTCATGGTGGAGTCGCCGTTGAAATACCACTCTGGTCGTGCTGGATGTCTAACCTCGGTCCGTGATCCGGATCAGGGACAGTGTCTGATGGGTAGTTTAACTGGGGCGGTTGCCTCCCAAAGGGTAACGGAGGCGCCCAAAGGTTCCCTCAGCCTGGTTGGCAATCAGGTGTTGAGTGTAAGTGCACAAGGGAGCTTGACTGTGAGACCGACGGGTCGAGCAGGGACGAAAGTCGGGACTAGTGATCCGGCGGTGGCTTGTGGAAGCGCCGTCGCTCAACGGATAAAAGGTACCCCGGGGATAACAGGCTGATCTTCCCCAAGAGTCCATATCGACGGGATGGTTTGGCACCTCGATGTCGGCTCGTCGCATCCTGGGGCTGGAGTCGGTCCCAAGGGTTGGGCTGTTCGCCCATTAAAGCGGTACGCGAGCTGGGTTTAGAACGTCGTGAGACAGTTCGGTCCCTATCCGCTGTGCGCGTAGGAATATTGAGAAGGGCTGTCCCTAGTACGAGAGGACCGGGACGGACGAACCTCTGGTGTGCCAGTTGTCCTGCCAAGGGCATGGCTGGTTGGCTACGTTCGGGAGGGATAACCGCTGAAAGCATCTAAGCGGGAAGCCTGCTTCAAGATGAGTATTCCCACCTCCTTGAGAGGGTAAGGCTCCCAGTAGACGACTGGGTTGATAGGCCAGATGTGGAAGCCCGGTAACGGGTGGAGCTGACTGGTACTAATAGGCCGAGGGCTTGTCCTCAGTTGCTCGCGTCCACTGTGTTAGTTCTGAAG